>CAVOTZ010000044.1:0-1172127 GCA_963699465.1 uncultured Alphaproteobacteria bacterium | reverse complement strand
ACGCCGCTCCGCAAAAATGAGATGGTGACCGAACGGCAATGGCTGGGTTCTCACTTCCGTTGTAATGCGAGGTGCCGACCAGTCCCTCCGGCCGTTGCCTCTCTCGTGGCCTTGGATCGCCTTGAGCCGTTGTCGGCGACAGCCCCTAATAAGGACGATAATAAAACCGGCGGCCGTAATATGGCGTGCCGTAATAGGGCCCACCGTAATAGGGACCCCCATAATAGTAGCCATTGTCGTAGTCGTCGTAGCGTCGTTGAGCCGCAATTGCGCCAGCAATCGTTCCGATCGCCAGCCCCATAAAAGCCAGCGCCGCGGCGTCGCCTCCCCGACGATAGTGCCGGCGGCGGGCCGCGCTGAAATCGGTAGCGTCGCTTGTCCCTGTCGTTGCCGAGATACCTTGTGGGGCCCGGGCCGCCGAAGCCGCCGCCAGCGGCGACGCGAATGTCGTGAAAACCAGCGTTGCGATCATCAACGACGCGACACAACGGCCAACCGAAGAAAGCGACCCATTGTATATCATATCAAAGCTCCCTGACTTAAAGCGCTTTGAACTGAATAGCCCGACAGCCTCAGAGCGATTTGATACGCATCAAACAGGTTGAAGGCGGCGAGGATGACCTGCAAAAAAGCCGCTGCGGAAAAAGACAGAATTCTCCAAGCCGCCCGTGCCCAAGGTGTTGGATAGGCTAGCCATGTATCGAGAGTGCCCCTCAAATAGAGAACGCTTCAGCGGGTGGCACAGACTCGACAGGAAAGGACCCTGGGGATGACGCCAATTCAATCGATTGCGGCAGCTTCGATGGCCGTTACCACGGCTCTTTCCGTATGCCTTTACGTCGTGGTCGCCGCGCCAGCGATAAGTGAAGAGGCCAGCGTCGGTCCACCGTCCGCGCTGTTGCCGGGACAAGCGCCGTCGCTGCCGAAAGTGGGTCCTCTGGCGAAGCCGCGGTCACAAGATCAGGTCGGCTTTCCCTCGGCGCTGACCGTATCGGTAATCCCCCCGGCCAGTCCGCTCACGCCCGCCACGATCGCGCTGGGCGAGAAGCTGTTCTTCGACAGCCGGCTTTCCGGTGATGGCACGGTCGCCTGCTCAACCTGCCACGATCCGGAACGCGCATTCACCGACGGCAGGCCCACCTCGGTCGGCATCCACGGCCGTATCAGTCAGCGCAACGCACCAACCCTGTTGAACGCGCTCTACAACGCGACGCAGTTTTGGGACGGCCGCGCCAATACTCTGGAGCAACAGGCGGCGCTGCCGATTACGAACCCCTTCGAGATGGGATCGGCCAGTATCGCCGATGCCGCCGCCAGAATTTCGGGCGATAAGGATTACCAGGAGCAATTCATGCTGGCGTTCGGTCGTGGCGTGAACGAGCAGGACATGTTGCGCGCGATTGCCTGCTATGAGCGGACGCTGGTTTCGTTCGACTCACCTTTCGATCATTTCATCGCGGGAGACAGCAATGCCATCAGCGACGCAGCCAAACGCGGCTGGCAACTATTCAACACCAGGGCCCGCTGCAATCTGTGCCATGCTTTGACGGACAATCGGCCGGACGTCACGGTCTTCACTGATAACGACTTTCATAACATCGGCATCGGAATCATCCGCCATCACGTCGTTCCCCTGGCACAGCAGGCAGAACGCGAGCTGGCGCACGGAAATCTGCTGGCCATTGACGGCGCCGCCATCGAAAGCGAGATATCGACGCTCGGGCGTTTCCTCATTACGAAAAGGCAGAGCGATCTTGCTTCCTTCAGGACACCGGACATACGAAATATCCTGGTGACCGGGCCTTACTTCCACGATGGATCGATGGAAACGCTGTGGGATATCGTGGATCACTACAACAAGGGTGACGGGTTGGCTGACCCGTGGCTCGATGAGGATATTCAGCCGCTGGCGCTGACCGAGCCCGAGATTGATGATCTCGTGGCATTTCTCGCATCGCTGACCAGCCCGCAATACAAGGAACTCGGAGACAGGGAATATTCCCGGCAGCTCGCTCTCTCCAGGGTTAGTCGCCCGCAGCGGGATACGGCGCGGGCGTTCGGTCCGAAACCGCCGCGGCCAAAGCCACCTCCGTTCTGACCGCCCCGCCGAGAGCTTCACTGTGCTTCGAGCGCGGTTTGGCAAGAAGTCCGGGAAGCAGGGCGTTGGCGGCGGCAGCGCCCGAGATCATTGCGGCCTCCACGCCAGGACCGTGCGTGGAGCTACCCGCCATCACCAAGCCGGAAATCGGACTCTTGGCCCCTTTGAGCCGGTCCTTCTGGCGGACGCCGTAAATCGAACCTTCGCTCGACCAGTCATAGCGGCAAAACGTCTGCGGGCTGGCTTCGTCCCGATAGACAATATGGCTGGAAAGGCCCGGTATGATTTTCTCTGCCTCGGCGATCAACGCGTCCCCCGCCTGTTTTTTACGGGCGTTATAATTCTCCTCCTTGGGGCTACCGGCAAACCAGCCCTGGGCCTTCGCGCGCGGCAGCAGCGAGATCAATGTCAGGGTAGAATGTCCCGCCGGCGCGGCCTGGCGGTCGAGCAGCGACATCGCGGTGATGCCAACGTCCGGTCCGCCAGTTGCATAAACCACGGGCCTGATGTCGGGAACGAAATCGACCCCAAGATGGACCGTAAACGCCGACAATGCGGGCTCTGCCGCCGCGATCTGTGCGCGGAAGTTGCCGGGAAGCTCGGCGGGATCGATCAGTTCAAGGAAGGTCCGTCGCAGGTCGGCATTAGTGACCACCGCCTGCGCCACTATTCGCCTGCCATCGGCAAGAACCAAACCCGCGGCTCGCCCGGACTCGATTACGATTTTCTTGACCGGACAATTGAGCCAAAGCGCGCCACCGCGCTCGGTCACAGCAGACGCGAGCACAGCGGCAAAATGCCCGGAGCCGCCGAGCGGATAATGTCCGCCTTGAAAATAATATCCGAACAAAGGGACCATCTGTGCGCAGGTGAGGGCCTCCGCACCGTCGCTGATATAGCCGGTGAGGGCGGTGATCACCTGCCGAGCCTGCGGATCGGCGATGTGCTGCTCAACGAGATGATCGAAAGGCCGGCCGAGCCACTCGACCGCGAGCGGATGTTGTCGCGCGAAGGCCTGCATCGACTCAACTGACATGCCGAGCCCGGGTACGCCGCCGCAGCTGATCAGCGGCGAATTCATGCCGTCGTAAATCGCGCTGATGGTGGCGAAGAGCCCGTTGAATCCGCTCCCCGCCTTCGGGAACAGGCGCGCGAGTTGGAGCACATAATCGTGCCAGTCTCGGGGCACATCGATGACCAAACCGGGAAAGCGGTAGCTATGATCGATGCGCCGCCAGTCGATCCGGTCCGCTACGCCAAGGCGTTCGAGAACGGCGGTCACCGAGCCGCCTTTCCAGATCCCGGAGAAATCGTGCGGGCCGGCGTCGAAGCGATAGACCACAGGTTCGCCATGATGATGCAGCTTCCGCGAAAACGACTGGCAAAAGCCGCCCGGTTGGAAGTGTTGCTCAGCGACGACGACCCTCAACCCGGCATCGGCCAGCAGCGCGGCGGCGGTGAGCCCGCCGATACCCGCGCCGACCACCGCGACGTCAAACTCGCCGCCGTGCGCACCACCCAACGCTGGCGCCGGCCAATGGTAGGTCTCAAGCGCCGCAATGCGCCTTGTCAGTGCCTGCCGGATCAGCCATTTCGGACCGAAGATCGAGGCGACCGTGCCAACAACGACAATTGCGATCGCGACCACAGCTCCGGCCTTCAAGGCGCTCGCAAGCGCCAGCAGCAGGAACAACGCGCCCCAGATGCCGGACACGATCATATTGATGGCGAGGAATATTGGATTGGCGGCCTCGGCCGGGAAATCCGCGCGGGAAAACTCCATTGTCCACGGTTGCTGCAGCACCACCGTTGCGATCGCAAATACCCCCAACCCCGTGAACGCTAACGCCGACGCCTGCGCGGCGACAACAGCCGGGAACAACAAGAGCCCGGCCGCCAGCAGGCCGAAGATGGATAGCGTTGCGGTTTCAAGAATTCTGATCTCGCTGGAAAAGTGACGCCATGCGCATAGCGCAAGCGAAGCGATCGAACCGGCGCCGATGGCCGCTTCCGGCAACCCCCGAGCGACAAGGATCGAGAAGATCACAAACGGCAGCAGCGCGAGGTTTACGTTGACGAGCGTTTTCATGCGCATACCCATCAGCCGTAACGGGGGACGAGCAACGTCTAAAATAGTTTTCGTGGGTTTGAATTGATCTCCATCAATTGCGGCCGAACGGGCAAGGTGCGCGGTTCGTGGTCTTGCCGGCGCAGGCGCGCCGCCTCTGGTTTCGGATCAACGCCCGTCGCCCTCGGCTCGGCGCCTGTTGAGCCACAGCGTCATTTTCGCTGCCGGCCAGCCCCGTCCGCGTCAATTGCCCGCGGCATCTGTGAAGTAGTTCACTTGCTTTCACCCTGTGGTTGATCGAGAATTTCTCACCCGGCAGGGGGAGGCATTGATGGAAGCAACCAAATTTTCCGAAAAAAGTGGTGATTTGAGCGTCGTCATCTATCCCGGCGACAACAAGATCTTGATCGCGATGTCGCTGGAAAACGATGCCGTCAACGATACCGACAAGAATCTCGCGGGGTTCGCGATCTGGCGCAAATACGATGGCAAGCCGGAAGAGATCCTGCAGAACCGGATCGGTTTTACGGTCGGCGTCAACAACCAGACCACCGCCGAAACCCGCGAATGGACCGATTCAGACAAGGCGCCGTTCCAGAAATTCCGCTGGATCGACGTGCCGCCCGACGGTTTCGACACCGGCATCACCTATCGGGTCCAGGCGCTGTATTTTACGGGGCAGGGCGTCAACGACCAAGCCCGGCGCCGAGGTGACCGTTGCCGTCAAACCGGTGCGACGGAGCTTTGCCAAATTCGTGCCGGCGTTTACCCGCGGCTACATCGCTTCCCAGGCCTATACCGATAAATTCGGCAACAAGGATATCCGCCCTCCGCCGCCCAAGACGGCGGACTTCGACACCAAGCCGTTCGAGCCGCAATATGCCTGGCTAGGCGCGGACGCGCGAATGCAATTGTTCGACTTCATCGCCGATTGCGAAAGAGACACCACCGCCAGGGTCGACGTCTACGCCTACGACCTCGACGAGCCCGACATCATCGCGGCGATCTGCCGGATGGGCAAGCAGGGCCGGCTGCGCGCGGTGCTCGACAACGCGGATTTGCATTCCAAGCCCGACAAGAAGACCGGCGCGCTGCCGATCGAGGTGACCGCGGCCAAGATGATCATCGCCGCCGCCGGTGCGGCCAACGTCAGGCAGGGCAAATTCGCGCGCTACCAGCACAACAAGGTGTTCATCAAGCGCGACGCGAGCGGCAACGCCCAGAAGGTGATCTTCGGCTCGATGAATTTTTCGGTGCGCGGCATCTATGTGCAGGCCAACAATGTGGTGTTCGTCGACGATCCCAAGGTGGCCGGGATGTTCGCCGCGTCGTTCGATAATGCGTTCAAGAACAATGTCAGCGCGCCGCCGTTCCGCAAGGACCCGGTCGCGCAGGGCTACATGGTCTGTTCGCCCACGGCGACCGCCGACCTGCCCAAATTCTCGCTGGCGCTGTCGCCCCACACCGACCCCCAGATGTCGCTCGGCCCGATGTCGGACCGTATCCGCAAGGCGACGAGCTCGGTGTTCTTTGCCGTGATGGAGCCGACCGGGCAGGGGCCGGTTCTGACCTCGCTGCGCACCATCGCGGCGCAGCCCACGGTGTTTTCCTACGGCACGGTCGAGACCGACAAGGGGCTGGCGGTGCAGAGCCCCGACGGCGAGATGGGCGTGATGACCGGTTTTGCCGCGCTGACCAAGAATGTGCCCGAGCCGTTCAAGAAGGAATTCAATGGCGGCGCCGGCATGCACATCCACGACAAGTTCGTGGTGGTCGATTTCAATGCGGCCAATCCGACCGTGTTCACCGGCTCGTCCAACCTGGCGGCCGGCGGCGAGAATCAGAACGGCGACAGCCTGGCGATGATCGAGGATGCCGCCATCGCCAACATGTTCGCGATCGAGGCGGTGGCGCTGTTCGATCATTACCACTTCCGCAAGGTGATGCAGACCGTCACGGCGGCAAGAGCCGCCGCTGACGCTGTGGTTCCCCGGCAAACCGAACGCGCCGACGGCCTGGTGGAAGGCGTATTACGATCCCACGAAAATCCAGATGCGGGATCGCTATCTGTTCGCCGCGCTGCCGCTGCCGGCGGGCCTGGCCGCCACCAAGAACGTCGACTGGTCGGCGATCGACGCGGCGCCACCGCCCAAGAAGGGCGCGGCGAAGAAGCCGGCGTCAGGCAAGGCAACCGGCAAGAAATCGCCGGCCAGGAAAACTGCAAAGAAGACCGCCAAAAAAACCGTCAAGGAAGCCGCGCCGAAAAAGGCGGCTGCAAAGAAGAAGGTGGCCAGGAAGACCGCGAAAAAGAAAGCGGTGAAGAAATCAGCCGTCAAGAAGGCTGTAAAAAAGAAGGCAGTCGTGAAGAAGAAGGCCGTGAAGAAAAGCGCGGTCAAAAAGAAAAGCGCCGTCAAGAAGAAAAAAAGCAGAACCTGATGCTATGGTCACCGGCGCGCTCAGCCTGCCGCGCCAGTTGAACCAAGAGCCACGCCCCAATTTGTGCCAAGTGTAGCATGGACCTTCATCGATTTTGGATTCGTTCAAGGCTAGCGATGACTCAGGTGTCCCTCGACTAGGGTGCGGCGTCACAGCCCGCGATTATGATGACGCGTTAGCGATCTTGGGCGAGACGATTTTCAGCGGGAAACATCACCCCGAGATCGAACTCGTGATCGAAGACGTGGACGTCTCTACGTTGGACCAAAAGCATGTGATACCGAACATGGAAGCGCCCATTTGGCGAGGCGTTTGGTATCCAAGGGGATTTTCACAAAGTCGATGAAGTGCTGCCGCAGAAGAGCTAGTTGAGGCATTCCCCGCCCGCTCCAACCCCTTTGTGACAAGAATATCCTGTCGATGAGCAGAATAACTAGATCTCGATCTCGGTGCCGAACTCCACCACCTGCCGGGTCGGCACGCCGAAGAACGCGGCGGAGCGTTCGGCGTTGCGCTGCAGGAAGGCGAACACGGTTTCCCGCCACAGCCACATGCCCGGAATATCCTCGCTCGGGATGATGGTCTCGCGGCCGATGTAATAGGTGATGTCGTTTAGGTCGAGGCCGGGCAGCTTGCCCTGCTGGCAGGCCAGCGCCAGCCCCTGATAGATCGTCGGGTATTGCATGAAGCCGTAATGCAGGATGACGCGGGTGATGCCCGGGATCACCTCGATCACCTCGGCGCGCTCCTCGTCGGGAATGCGCGGCAGTTCCGCGATCAATACCGTGACCAGCACCACCTTCTGGTGCAGGCAGTGGTTATGCTTGACGAACTGCGTCAGCGCCAGCGGCACGCCGTTCGGCGCCGAGGCCAGAAACACCGCGGTGCCCGCCAGCCGCGCGTGGCAGCGGCTCACCGCGGTCTCGATCAGGTCCTCTTCCGGCTGGCGCAGTTTGCCGCGGGCGCGTTCGACCAGCTTGACGCCGCTGCGCCAGGTCAGCATCAAAAACGCCACCAAGCCGGCCAGCAGCAGCGGAAACCAGCCGCCTTCGACCAGTTTTGTCGAGTTTGCCGCGAAGAAAATGCAGTCGATCACCAGGAAGAAGCCGTTCACCGCGATCACGATCAGCGGCGAATAGCCCCACTGGATCGCGACCAAAGCGGCCAGCAGCGTGGTGATCGCCATCAATAGCGACACCGCGATGCCGTAGGCGCCGGCCAGCGCGTCCGAGGTGCCGAAACCGATCACCGCGCCGAGCGTTGCGGCCGCCAGCAGCCAGTTCACCAGCGGCACATAGATCTGGCCGATGGCGTCGCTGGTGGTGTGGGTGATGCGCATCCGCGGCAGGAAGCCGAGCTGGATCGATTGCTGGGTCAGCGAGAACACACCGGAGATGATCGCCTGCGAGGCGATCACGGTGGCAAGCGCGGAGAAGCCGACCATCGGATAATGCGCCCAGTCCGGCGCGAGCTGGAAGAACGGGTTGTCGATCGCGCTCGCATCGGTGATCAACAGGCCGGCCTGGCCGAAATAATTCAGCACCAGCGCCGGCAACGCCACCGCGAACCATGCCAGCCGGATCGGGTTGCGGCCGAAATGCCCCATGTCGGCATACATCGCCTCGCCGCCGGTGACCGCGAGGAACGCCGCGCCGAGAATCGCAAAGCTGATGCGGAAATCCTGGTGGATCAGGAATTCGAAGGCGTAGAGCGGGCTGAGCGCGGCCAGCACCGCCGGCGCCTTGACGATGCCGTGGATGCCGAGCAACGCCAGCACGATAAACCAGGCGAGCATCACCGGTCCGAAGATTTTTCCGATGAAGCCGGTGCCCTGTTTCTGCATCACGAACAGGCCGATCAGGATCGCAATCGTCAGCGGCACCACGACCGGGGTCAGCGAGGGCGCATCGACCTTGAGGCCCTCGATCGCGCTCAGCACCGAAATCGCCGGCGTGATGGCGCCGTCGCCGTAGAGCAGCGCCGCGCCGATCAGCCCGACGATCAGCAATTGCGCGCGCCAGGTCCCGGGCTGGGCGTTGCGGGCCGACAACAGCGCCAGAAGGGCGACGATGCCGCCTTCGCCGCGGTTGTCGGCGCGCATGATCAGCATGGCGTATTTGATCGAGATGATCAGGATCAGCGCCCACAGGATCAGCGAGGCGACGCCGAGGATGGCGTCGTGGCTCAGCGCTCCGCCATTGGCGGCGGCCTTGGCCGCTTCCTTCAGTGCGTAGAGGGGGCTGGTGCCGATGTCGCCGTAGACGACGCCGAGTGCGCCGATGGTGGCCGTGAGGGGGATCGTGCCGCTGGATTTGACATGATCGGCGACAGGCGTGGCGGTCACTGGCAGCTCCCCAAAACACGATTGCGCCCGCCGGTCAGCTTACCGACGGGTGCGCGGTCAGAGCACAGTGTGCGACGCCACGTCGCAAATTACCACGGGATTACTTTTGTGACGGCGGCAAGTTTGCCGCTGGCCTTACTGGCTGCGGTCGGCCGTTACCAGCCGGGCTTGTCGGATCACGGCCTTGGTGCCGGCAACGCGCAGGCAGGAGGCTTCGAAATTCGGCCAGGCCTGCTGCGAGCAGTCGCGGCCAACCGGGTGAATGTCGAGCCGGTCGGCCTTGGCGAGCGCCTGCGGCACGCTGGCTTCGACCTGCGGGGCGAAGCCGGGAAGAACGGTGAGGGCGGCGGCGAAAAAGGCGGCGATAGCCACGGCGGAAAGAGTCTTGATCATGACGGTCCCCTGTCATTGGGCCTTTTTGGCCCGTCAATTCGTTGACGCCTTGTACAAACCGCGCGTTTCCGGATGTCTTCGCCCCGGCGGAAAATGGTTTCGTCCGCCGGGGCTTTGTTTCGTCGGCCTTGCGGTGATGAAACAAACGGCTCGCCAGACAGACGCGCTGACCCCGCAAGTGGTTCAGTTGCCGGCCAAAAATAAAAAACCCGGTTTGGCGGGGGTTTTAAGGAACAAGCCTGCCTTGCGACCTCGCCCGGGGCGGGGTAGAGGGGTTTATGCCCCGCATCGCGCTGTATCCCGGCTCCTTCGACCCCGTCACCAACGGCCATCTGGACGTGGTCCGGCATGCCGTCGGTCTGTGCGACCGGCTGGTGGTCGCCATCGGGGTGCATCCCGGCAAAAAGCCGCTGTTTTCGGTCGACGAGCGCCTGGCCATGGCGCAGGCGGTGTTCGGGCCGATTGCCGCCAAGGCTGCCTGCGCCTTCGATTGCACCACCTATGACGACCTCACCGTCACGGCAGCGCAAAAAATCGGCGCTACCGTCATGATTCGCGGCCTGCGCGACGGCACCGACCTCGATTACGAAATGCAGATCGCCGGCATGAACGAGACCATGGCGCCGGAGGTCCACACGGTGTTCGTTCCCGCCTCGGTTGCCGTCCGCCCGATCACCGCCACACTGGTACGCCAAATCGCGGCCATGGGCGGCGACGTCTCGGCGTTCGTGCCGCCGGCGGTCGCCGCCAGCCTCAAAAGCAAATTCGCCTGATCGCGCGTTCGCGAATATCCAAGGCGCCACATCAAACTACCGTCCTTCAACCGATCCGGGGTTCTCATGATCCGAATTCTTGCCGTCCTCGCCGCGCTGGTCTGCGTCGCGCCCGCGCTCGCCCAGCCGCTTCCTGCCAATCTCGACAAGCAGAACGCCATCGTCATCGACACCACCAAGGGCCGCATCGTCATAAAACTGCGCACCGATATCGCGCCGAAGCATGCCGAGCGCATCAAGCAACTGGCGCGCGAGGGCTTTTACAACAACGTGCCGTTCCACCGCGTGATGGACGGTTTCATGGCGCAGACCGGCGACGGCCAGAACTTTAACGGCACCGGCGGATCGAAATATCCGAACCTGAAGCAGGAATTCTCCAACGAGCCACTTCAAGCGCGGCATCGTCGGCATGGCGCGGCGCGGCGACAGCGTCGACAGCGCCAACTCGCAGTTCTTCATCATGTTCGCCGATGGCTCGAGCCTCGACGGCCAGTACACCGTGGTCGGCGAGGTGGTGTCCGGCATGGATGTGGTCGACAAGCTGAAGAAGGCGCCGCCGGGATCGGCCGGCGGCTCGGTCACCGATCCCGACAAGATGGTGAAGGTGCAAGTCGCCTCCGACATCAAGTAAACCATGGCCCGGCGGCGCCCCCAGTTCCGGGTCTGGTTTGCGGCGGCGCTGCTGTTGTTGCCGATCGCGGCACTGGCCCAGGCGCCGGCTCCGATACCGATTCCCAATGAGGTTCCAGGTCAGGATCGAAGGGAACCGCCGATCGCGCCGAACCGGGTCGACAACATCAAGGAGATGTTCGCGCGGCTGTTCACTTGCTGGCGGCCGCCGCCGCCCTCCAAGGCCAATCCGGAGACGATATCACCGTGATCGTGAGCTTCGACCGCACCGGGAACATTTTTGGGCAGCCGAAAATCACCTATGAATCGGACCAGGCCAACGACAACGACCGGTTTATTGTACCGCGTCGCCGTGATGGAGGCGTTGCAACGCTGCACGCCGATGCCATTTACCGAAGGCATGGGTGGCGCCGTCGCCGGCCGCCCATCGCCATCCAGTTCCATAACGTAAAACCCGCACCCAAACCCGTAGAGAAGAGAGCATGGCTGACAACGAAAATACTTTGATCCTTGAAACCACCCAGGGTCCCGTGACCATCGAGATGCGGCCCGATCTGGCGCCCGGCCATGTCGCGCGGATCAAGGAACTGGTGCGCGAAGGCTTTTACGACGGCATCGTGTTCCATCGCGTGATCGACGGCTTCATGGCGCAGACCGGCTGTCCGGAAGGCACCGGCACCGGCGGCTCCGGCAAGAAGCTGAAGGCCGAATTCAACAAGGAGCCGCATGTCCGCGGCACCACCTCGATGGCGCGCGCGGCAAGCCCGGATTCCGGCGACAGCCAGTTCTTCATCTGCTTCGACGACGCCTCGTTCCTCAACAACCAGTACACGGTCTGGGGCAAGGTGACCGAGGGCATGGACAACGTCGACAAGATCAAGCGCGGCGAGCCGGTGAAGAACCCCGACAAGATCGTCAAGGCCCGCATGGCCGCCGACGCGGAGTAAGGACGCCCTCATGGTGAGGAGCGTGCGAAGCACGCGTCTCGAACCATGAGACACAGCGCGTGACCTCGATCCTTCGAGACGCGGCGAAGACGCCGCTCTCTGGGAATGAGGCGTGCGA
Source organism: uncultured Alphaproteobacteria bacterium (assembly GCA_963699465.1). GTDB lineage: Bacteria > Pseudomonadota > Alphaproteobacteria > Rhizobiales > Xanthobacteraceae > Bradyrhizobium. Next base: position 1,160,320 of record CAVOTZ010000044.1, on the reverse strand, counting down.
GCGCATCGCGACCATGCGCACCGATCTGTTCGACTTCGAACTTCCCGCCGCCAACATCGCGCTGCGGCCGGCCAGCCCGCGCGATTCCGCGCGGATGCTGGTGGTGCAGCCCGACGGGGTGCTGCGCGACCGCGTGGTGGCCGACCTGCCGCAATGGCTGGAGCCGGGCGACCAGCTCGTGGTCAACGACACCAGGGTGATCTCGGCGCAGCTGAAAGGCCGCCGCATCGGCCGCGACACCGAGCCGAAGATCGAGGCGACGCTGATCAAGCGCCTCGACGGCTCGCGCTGGCAGGCGCTGGTGAAACCGGCGAAGAAGCTGGCGCCGGGCGACGTGGTGCGGTTCGGCAACGAGGGCAGGGTGTGCCTGCTCGGCCATCTCGACGCCGAGGTCGAGCACAAGGGCGATGACGGCGAGATCACGCTGTCGTTCTCGTTTCACGGGCCTGCGCTCGACCAGGCGATCGCCGAGCTCGGCAGCCCGCCGCTGCCGCCCTATATCGCCTCAAAACGCGCGCCGGACGAGCGCGATGCCGCCGACTATCAGACCATGTTCGCGGCCAACGAGGGCGCGGTCGCCGCCCCGACCGCCGGACTGCATTTTACGCCCGAACTGGAGGCCGCGTTAAAGCGCGCGTGGTGTCGAGCTGCACCGGCTGACGCTGCATGTCGGGGCGGGGACCTTCCTCCCGGTCAAAGTCGAGGATACCGAGGGCCACAGGATGCATGCGGAGTGGGGCTGCATCGCCGCCGATACCGCCGCGCGCGCTGAACGCCGCGCGCGCCAACGGCGGCCGCATCGTGGCGGTCGGCACCACCTCGCTGCGGCTGTTGGAAAGCGCCGCGGCCGAGGACGGCACCATCGCAGCCGTTCGACGGGGAGACCTCGATCTTCATCACGCCGGGCTATCGCTTTCGCGCGGTCGATATTCTGCTGACCAATTTTCATCTGCCGCGCTCGACGCTGTTCATGCTGGTGTCGGCGTTCAGCGGCCTCGAGACCATGAAACACGCCTATGCCCACGCCATCGCCGGCGGCTACCGGTTCTATTCCTATGGCGATGCCTGCCTGCTGTTTCGCGCTCCGGCATGAACTCGTCGGGGTGGATGAAGGCGCGGTTGAGCCGCGCCTTCCCTGCGAGGCGGGCCGTTCACGCCATCGCGCGTTGCGGCAGCAGTTCCGCGATCTGGATGGCGTTGAGCGCGGCGCCCTTGAGCAGCTGGTCGGCGGCCACGAACATCGAGATCGAATGGCCCGTGGGGTCGCTCAGATCGGTCCTGATGCGGCCGGCCAGTACGTTGTCCTGTCCCGAGGCGTCGATCGGCATCGGAAAATAGTTTTTCACCCGGTCGTCGACGATGGTGACGCCCGGCGCCGTCGCCAGGATCGCCCGCACGTCGTGTTCGGTGATCGGCCCTTCGCATTCGAAGGTGATGGCCTGGGAATGCGCGCGCAGCACCGGTACGCGGACGCAGGTCACACCGATGGCGATGCGGTCGTCTTCAAAAATCTTCCGGGTCTCCTTGATGACCTTGGTCTCCTCGCCATTGTAGCCGGTCGCCGGATCGATCGGGGTATCGTGGTTGAAGATGTTGAAGGCGTAGGGGTGCGGCATCACCTTCTGCGCAAAGGCCTCGCCGGCGAGATTGGCGCGGGTCGCCTGCACCAGTTCGTCCATCGCGGCGGCGCCGGCGCCGCTGGCGGCCTGATAGGTCGAGATGATCAGGCGCTTGATGCGGTTTTGCCGATGGATCGGCCATAGCGGCACCAGCGCGGTGATGGCCGAGCAATTGGGAACGGCGATGATGCCCCTGTGGTCACGGATCCGGCCGGCGTTGATCTCCGGAATCACCAGCGGCACGTCCGGGTCCATCCGGAACGCGGACGAATTGTCGATCACGACGGCGCCGGCCTTGACCGCGATCGGCGAAATCTTTCGCGAAACCGCGCTGCCGGCCGAGAACAGCGCGATGTCGACGCCCTCGAATGCGTGCTCGTCGAGTTCTTCGATGGCGATGGCCTCGCCGCGGAAGTGCACAATCTTGCCGGCCGAGCGGGCGCTGGCCAGCGCTTTCAGCCTGCCGACCGGAAAGCCGCGTCTGTTCATGGTGGCGATGAATTCGGCACCGACAGCGCCGGTCACGCCGGCAATGGCAACAACGGGATGGTTGGTCACGCAGGTCTCCTTCAGGCAATAAAAAAGCCCCGGACCTTTTCAGGCGGGGCTTCGGTTCAGGTGATGCGATCGTTCGACTACGCGCGCACGCCTCCAAAGTCCCCGGACGGGTACTTGGTTTTGCTGGTGCGTTTGGTGGTCGAGATCATGGCGTGGACTTATGCGGCAGGTTTTGCACCTCGTCAACGGCTTTGGGCGCGGCGGGCAGCGTAGATAAGGGGTTGAATTGGGCGGTCGGGTTACGCGATAAGCTCAGCCATGAGCCCTCCCGGTCATCCTGCCAATCATTTCGAACTTGCCGCGCACCGACGGGGCCGCCGCGCACCGGCAAGCTGACCACGCCGCATGGCGTGGTGCGGACGCCGGCCTTCATGCCGGTCGGCACGGCGGGCGCGATGAAGGGCATGCATTGGCGCGAGGTGCGCGATGCCGGCGCCGACATCGTGCTCGGCAATACCTATCATCTGATGCTGCGGCCGGGCGCCGAGCGGATCGCGGCGCTCGGCGGCCTGCAGACGTTCACCGGCTGGAACGGGCCGATGCTGACCGATTCCGGCGGCTTCCAGGTGATGTCGCTGGCGGAGCTGCGCAAGGTCGACCGAGCAGGCGGTGACGTTCCGCTCGCATATCGACGGCGCCAAGGTCGAGTTGTCGCCGGAGCGCTCGATCGAGGTGCAGCTTCTGCTCGGCTCCGACATCGCCATGCAGATGGACGAATGCGTGCGGCTGCCGGCCGAGCGCGGCGATATCGAGCGGGCGATGCAGCTGTCGCTGCGCTGGGCCGAGCGCAGCAAGCGCGCGTTCGAGACCGCGCCCGACGGGATACCATGCTGTTCGGCATCGCGCAGGGCGGCGACGTGCCCGAGCTGCGCCAGGCCAGCGCGCGCGGCCTGGTCGAGATCGGTTTTCACGGCTACGCGATCGGCGGTCTCGCGGTCGGCGAACCGCAAGCGGTGATGCTGGCGATGATCGAGGAGGTGGCGCCGATCCTGCCGCGGCGATCGGCCGCGCTATCTGATGGGCGTCGGCACGCCCGAGGACATGCTGGAGGCGGTGGCGCGCGGCATCGACATGTTCGATTGCGTGATGCCGACCCGCAACGGCCGCCATGGCATGGCGTTCACGCGGTTCGGCCAGATCAATCTGCGCAACGCCCGCCACGCCGACGATCCGCGGCCGCTCGACGAGGCAAGCGCATGGCCGTCGACCTGCGGCATTCTCGCGCGCCTATCTGCATCATCTGGTGAAATCGGGCGAGACGCTGGGCGCGATGCTGCTGTCGGAAATCAACATCGCCTATTACCAGCGCCTGATGCACGGCATCAGGGATGCGATCGCGCACGGAACATTCGCGGATTTTCGCGAGCGCACCCGCGCCGGCTGGGCGCAGGGCGACATCGCGCCGCGCTGAAGCAGCGGTTCGCAGGTCATTCGATACGGCGGAAACATTCAACCGCGAGTTCGTCGCAAAGCTCAGTTGCAGACATCCGCTTGAGCGCATGCTTGGTGACGAAACCATAACCGCAGGTGTCGCAGGTCCACAGATAGCTGATGACGTTGTCGGAAAGATAGGCGGACGCTTCCGCGGCCACCATCGAATCCGCGCAAACCGGGCAGGTCGGCAGATCGCATCCACGCGGGTCGGGATGAGGCGCGACGGTCGACAGGACTTCAGCAAGCTGCTGGCATCGTGACCTCCTTGCGATCTGAACCTGAGCGCAGCATACACTGATTTGCTTGACGATGTCGCAACACAAATGCGTTGGTTTTGCGTTATTTGCCGCGCATTCGAATTCGCCGCTTAAGCTTTTGCAATGCAGCGAATTGCAATGCAGCGAATTCGTGACGGCGGATTCCGGCTTGCACGCGGGCGCGCGGCTGCGCCCTAATGAGAGAACAGCCTCTCAACCTCACGCACATTGCCGCCACAGGAGTTTGTCATGGACGCGCCGTCAGCCACGAGTGCAGTGCACCGTCCCGGCCGCGGCCGGGTCTTCGACAGCATCGTCGAGGCGATCGGCGATACGCCGATCGTGCGGTTGCGCAAATCTGCCGCAGCAGCACGGCGTCGCATGCGACCATTCTCGCCAAGCTGGAATATTTCAATCCCGCCGCGCAGCGTGAAGGACCGCATCGGCGCGGCGATGATCATCGCGATGGAAAAGGCCGGCGTGATCAATGCCGACACCGTGCTGATCGAGCCGACCTCGGGCAATACCGGGATCGCGCTGGCCTTTGTCGCCGCCTCGCGCGGCTACCGGCTGAAGCTGGTGATGCCGGAATCGATGTCGATCGAGCGGCGCAAGATGCTGGCGTTTCTCGGCGCCGAAATCGTGCTGACGCCGGCGGCGCAGGGCATGAAGGGCTCGATCGCGGCCGCCGAAGAACTGGTGCGGACCACGCCCAATGCGGTGATGCCGCAGCAATTCAAGAACCTCGCCAATCCCGAAATCCACCGCCGCACCACGGCGGAGGAAATCTGGAACGACACCGGCGGCAATATCGATTTCTTCGTGGCCGGCGTCGGCACCGGCGGCACCATCACCGGCGTCGGGCAGGTGCTGAAGCCGCGCAAGCCGTCGCTGCGGATCGTCGCGGTCGAGCCCGAGGAAAGCCCGGTGCTGTCCGGCGGCCAGCATTCCCCGCACAAGATCCAGGGCATCGGCGCCGGCTTCGTGCCCGACATCCTCGACCGTTCGGTGATCGACGAGATCGTCAAGATCAACAGCGCCGACCGCGATCGAAACCTCGCGCGCGCTGGCGCGCAACGAGGGCATTCCCGGCGGCATTTCCTCGGGCGCCGCGATCGCCGCGGCGCTCGAGATCGGCAAGCGGCCGGAGAGCTGCCGGCAAGACCATCCTGGCGATCGTGCCGTCGTTCTCCGAGCGCTATCTGTCGACCGCGCTGTTCGAGGGAATTTGAACCAAGGAATTGCGCCATGCCGGATCAGCCGCGCCGCCCGCGAACCCTGAACGACGCGCGCACCGAAGCCGAGGCCGCGTTCAAGAAGACCACCACCAAGGTGCCGGAATCGCCGCCGAAAACGGCCGCGCTTCCGAGCGTCAAGGAACTGGTGTCGCTGCGGATCGACCAGGACGTGCTCGAGCACTTCCAGGAAGGCGGCCCGGGCTGGCAGGACCGCATCAACGAGGCGCTGCGCAAGGCGGCGGGGAAGTAGGGATCGCCTGTGCGGTCGTTGATCGCCCGGGCCGGGACATGTTAACTTGCGCGGACCATGATGATGACCCGCACCCATATCGCTTCAGTCTTCTTCCTCCGCCGCTAAGGCGGAGCCTGCGTCGCGCAGGCGGAAGCATCACAGACTGAAACCGCCAACGACCCGCTTCGCGCGGGAGACGATCGTTGGCAACGATATGGGGATTTTCATGCCTGCCCGTGAATATGAAGCCGCGCCCGCCCTCAGTGACGCGCAGATACGGCAATTTATCGACGACGGATTTGTCAGGATCGATCACGCCTTTCCCAGCGAGTTGGCCGGACAGGCCCGCGCGATCATGTGGCGCGACCTGCCGGGCGATCCAGACGAGCCCGCAAGCTGGACCAGACCGGTCGTGCGGCTGCCGGGCTACGGCGATGAGCCGTTTCGCAAGGCTGTCAATACGCCACGGCTGCACGCCGCGTTCGATCAGATCGTCGGCCGGGGACGCTGGCGTCCGCGAAGCAATCTCGGCACGTTCCCGGTGCGGTTCCCGCATCCGGACGATCCCGGCGATGCCGGCTGGCACATCGATGTCAGCTTTCCCGGGCCGTCCGGTGATCCGGACGAGCGGCAGGATTTTTCATCGTGGCGGGCCAATGTCACCTCACGCGACCGCGCGCTATTGATGTTGTTCCTGTTCTCGGATGTCGGCGAACGCGATGCACCGACCCGCATCAAGGTTGGATCGCATCGGGACATCGCGCGGTTTCTTCAGCCTGCGGGCGAGGCAGGGCTGCCGCACGCGACCATCGACGCGTTCGCCGCCCTGGTGGACCGGCCACAGGCGTTGGCGACCGGTGAAGCCGGCACGGTCTATCTCTGCCATCCGTTCCTGATACATGCCGCGCAAATGCATCGCGGTTCGGTGCCGCGTTTTATGGCGCAACCGCCGTTGCACCCTGCCAAGCCATTCCGGCTCAACCGTGCGGATGAAAACTATTCCCCGGTGGAAATCGCCATCCGTCAGGCGTTGCGTGAGGGCCAGAACTAGGCGGGAACCAAGCGCATAAAAAAGCCCGGCGCGAGCCGGGCTTTTCTCGTCTCAGCTCATGTTTTGCGATTAGCGGAACAGTCCGCCCATCACGCCGCCGATAAAACCGCCGGGACCGGCCGGGCCGCGGTAACGTCCGCCGCCACCGCCGCCTCCACCGCCATGATGACGGCGGGACGGATGGTCGTCGGAAGAATCGTCGCTGGAACTGGTTTGCGTGGTGGCGACGATTTCGGCGAGCAGGGCCTTGTGCTGCAGCTTGTTGAGGTAGCCGCTGGTCGGGTAGCCGCGGGCGGCCTGCCAGCGCCGGATCACACTGCGGGTCTCCTCGTCGAATTTGCCGTTGACCTTGGTGTCGAAGCCGAGGCCGTTGAGCCGGCGCTGCACGTCGCGGCGCTGGCCCTTCTCGAGGCCGATCTGGTCTTCGGTGACCTGATTGGCTTCGTCGCTGAAGGTCGCGGGGTCGACGCTGGTCAGGTTACGGGTCTGCGGATTGTCGCTGGCGTTATTGCTGGCGACGCTGGTATTGCCCGGGTTTTCCAGCGAGGCGATCCGCGACAGCGCGAGCGAGCGGAACTGGCCGTTGGGATAGCTGCTCAGATAGGCGTTGAGCTCCTCGGGCTTCTTGGAATCCTTGATCGAGCGCCAGAACTCCAGCTCGACGTCGTTGCCGCTGCTGGTCGAAGCGAGCGCCGGGCCGGCGCCGGCGGGCGCCGCGGCGACGGCAGGGGGCGCCGCCGGGTTCAGGTAGACCGATCCGATCAGGTTGGTGTGGCCCCAGGGCAATTGGCCCTTGTTGGTCTGCTCATTGACCTCGGCGCGGACCTTGGTCATGGCCTGCTGGATCTCGACGCCGGGCTGGGTGATGTTGTCGATCAGCGCGCGGGTAAAGGGGCTGTTGGCGCCCTCATGGCCGTCCAGCGCGGTCTGTCCGGGACCGGTCGCAAACGCGATCAGGGTGCCTTCGCCGGATTTCATTTCGGCGAGGCCCGTCTGGACCGAGACGCTGCGGGTCGAGGCGTTCGACTTGATCTTGGCGGCGAACGGATTGTCGCGGCAGGCATCGAGGAACACCAGCTTGACCTTGGCGTCGCTCATGGTCTGGTCGAGCGTCAGGTCGATGTTGATCGCCGCGCCGAGCTTGACGTCCATTTCGGATTTGATGTCGGCATCGACAGGCAGCAGATAATTGGTGCCGCTGATGGCGATGCCGTGGCCGGCATAAAAGAACACCGCGACGTCGGCGCCCTGCGCCTTCTTGCCGAAGTCGAGCAGTTTTTCGGTCATCGCGTCGCGGGTCAGGTTGGAGCCCTCGACCACTTCGAAACCGACATTGCGCAGCACCGCCGCCATCGCCTTGGCGTCGATCGGCGGGTTCGGAAGCTGCGCGACATTCTTGTAGGCGCCGTTGCCGACGACAAAGGCGACACGCTTGTCGGCCTTTGCCGCATCGGCGGCGAACAGCATGCAAATCAGGGAGAGGAAAATGGTGCAGTAGCGCATCTGAAATCCCCAATGGTAGGTCGGCTGAGTTGAACAATGATCGGCTTCAACGCTTCGCCACAGGTTACACGAAAAAACCGCACTTCGCGCCAGAATATTTACGCTTTGCCCGGTTTTGCCAGTGTCCTGTGCGACAGGTTCAAACTAGCGCGAAGTTCGGGCGGCCTTGCGTGATTTAAATCACATGGGGTGGTGACCGACAGGCCTCGGCCAACAGCCCATTACCGCCGATCAGGTTCCGGCGCGCGCGGGAACCGGCGACGGCGCTTTCAGGTTCAACAGATTGCCGGCCAGGATCAACGTCGCGCCCAGCACGGTGAACAGGTCGAGCCGCTCCGAATAGATCAGCCAGCCCGCGGTGGCGGTGAGGGGAACCCGCAGGAAATCCATCGGCACCACGATGGTCGCGTCCGCATAGCGCATCGCGCTGGCCATGCAGTAATGGGAAAAGGTGCCGCAAAACCCGATCACCACGATCCAGCCCCAGCTATAGGCCGACGGCCATTGCCAGACATAGAGCGCCGGCATGATCCCGGCGGCCGATTGCACCACCAGCATCCAGAAGATGATCGCAAGCGTCGTTTCGGTGCGGGTCAGCGATTTGACCATCGCGATCGAAATACCGAAGCCGACGGCTGCGCCAAGCGCGATCAATTGCCCCGGATTGAGCTCGCCGGTCGCCGGCCGCACGATCACGATCACGCCGACCACGCCGAGCACGATCGCCAAGACCTTCCAGCTGGTCATGCGCTCGCCGAGAAAGGTCGCGGCCAGGATCGCGGTCCAGATCGGCATGGTGAATTCGATCGCCACCACCTGGCCGATCGGGATCAGCGTCAGCGCGAAGAACCAGCCGAGCTGCGCGCCGTAATGGATCAGGTTGCGCCCGATATGCTGCGGCAGCCGCGCGGTCTTCAGCGTGGCAAAGCCGCCGGAGCGGTGGATCAGCGGATACAGAAAGCAGAAGCCGATCAGCGTGCGCATCTCCATCAACTGGAACACGTTCATCTCGCGCATCGCCTCGCGCCCGGCGACCACGATGACCAGCATCAAAGAGAGCCAGCCGGCCATCCACAACGCGGCTTTGGGTTTGGAAGGTGTTCGGGTCATCAGCGAAAGGCAGCCGAGTTTGAGCGGGCGGTTAGCGGGCGGGGCGAGCGGAAGCGCCGGCCGGTATCGGCGACCCCGCACCGATTTGCAACGCTCAATTATGCCGATGCAGCGCTGCATCCGGCTCGATTTCGATGTGGGATCGGGCCCCCGATCGGTGCTAAGGATCGGCCGTTATTATCAGCCGAAAACGATATCGGGAGGATTGGCGTATGCGTGTCTTGCAACCGGCCGAATGGTCGAAGCCCCGCGGTTTTTCGCACGGCGTCGTGCTCGATGCGCCCGGCCGCTGGGTCGTGCTTGCGGGCCAAACCGGCGGCGACGAGAAGGGCGAATATCAGCCTGATATGGCCGCCCAGGTCGCCGCCGCGTTGAAACGCATCATCAAGCTGTTGGCGGAGGCCGGCGCCGGCCCTGAGCATATCGTGCGCCTGACCTGGTATTTGACCAGCCGCAGCGAATATGAGGCTGCGGGCGCCGGCATTGGCGCGGCCTGGAAGGAAACGCTCGGGCGCAATTTTCCGCCCTCGACGCTGCTCTATATCGGCGGCCTGGTCGATCTCAGAGCCAAGGTCGAGATCGAGGTCACCGCGTTTGTGCCGGCGGCCTAGCCAACCGGTCATCAATCCGCTTCACAGGTAAAGCGCTTTGGCGGGGGGCGACGGCGCGCCGGCATGCAACAGCGACTTCAATGTTGAACAAGGAACGTCTTTCATGACGACACCAACACCACGATCGACAGCCGCGGACTATGTCACGGCCTTCGCCACCGGCTGGCCGGAGAACCAGCCGCAAATCATGATCCTGTCGCTGACCACGCACAAAGGCGTGCAGGATTTTGCGTTCAACAAGGAACAGGCGCTGTTGATTGCAAAGACGCTGAAGGAGACCGCCGATCGACTAGCCCCGTCGCGATAGACGATCGGGGCTAGTCCTCTCGGGCGCGGGATCGACCGCGACGCGGTCAGCTCAGGAACGCGACAGCGTGATGTTTGCGGCCTTGAACGAGCCTTCGGATTTGATCAGGACCGATTGGCGGTTGCCGCGCGTCGTCAGCGAGATATTGGCGTTGAACCCGGCGGCACTCGCGACCACCTGGATAACACCGTTGCCGCCGCGGCCCTGGATGGTGCCGCTGATGTTGCGGCTGATCTCGCTCCAGCTTCCGGTAATCTCGTTGCCCTCGGCAGTGACATTGGAGCGGAGATCGAATTTGTAGCTGTCGCTGGCGCAGGTCAGGGTCTGATTGAGACCACGACCGCCTTCGCCGACCGCATAGGTCGCCCGGCAGCGAATGCGTTCGCTCGAGCCGTCGTCGAGTGTAACGGTGCCGGCGCCGGCCCAGACGCCGGCTAGCCCGTTGAACGGTCCCGACTGCGCCTGGCTCGGCGCGCTGAACAGCGAAACCGCCATCAGCGCGACGGCTGCCATAATCAGCCCCTTGAGGCCGCCAAAACTGCGCTGCATCCGACGAACCTTACTGCCGCGACGCTTGCCAATGACCGCTGCAAGGAATCCCTGCTGATGCCCCATTCCACTTCCCCGATCCTGCGTTGCCACTGAGCTGGCCATTCGCATATGCACCATGGATTGAGACGCGCACAAGACCTTCGCGTCCCACACTGCCGGAAACGTCGGCGCCGGGCGCCGTCACTTTTCCGTCCTGCACCGTAAGTGTGGAGCTGGTCTGCGGTTCGCAACTGCCGGTCTTGGTCACAACCGTGACATTCCAGAGACCGTCATAGGGCGTCTGGGCGGAAGCCGGAGCTGCGGCGAAGCCGGTAGCGGCGACGAGAAAGGAGCCAAAAAATGCCGCTCGAATGCGATCATTGCGCATGAAATCAAATCCCCGTTTTGTGTGATACCGCGGCTTATTTCGGCAGAATGTGTTCAAAATTTGCTGCGCCGCAGTAACCATGATTGTTCCCACGGGTTCAAATACATAGCGGTGAGTTTGGTTCCCGGCAGGGAACCAGAATTCGTTACCGGGGAGGGTTAAATCGCGGAACGGTACCCAATTACCAGACGGCTATTCCGAGAGATTCGGCGCCTGGGTCGCGAACTCTTCGTCCTGCGGCTTGGCCGGCAGGGATTTGTGGGTCTTGGCGTGGTCGATCACGTCGCCCAGCAGCTTTTGGCCCAGCGGCGCCAGCGCGCGTTCCCAGAGTTGCCGCGCGGTCTCGCCCTTGCGGACAAAAACCCACTCCTGGGCGGCGATGGCGCCGGCATCCATGCGTTCGGCCAAATGATAGACGCTGCCGCCGGCGATCGGATCGCCCTCGCGAATCGTCCATTCCACCGCCGCGATGCCGCGGTGGCGCGGCAGCAGCGAGGGGTGATAGCCGATGCCGCCGAGTTTGGCGGCAGCCAACGCCTCCTTAGCGATGCGGGCATGGCTGTGCGCAGTCACGATCAGGTCGGTAGCTGGCGCGATCTCGGAAGCCACCACGCGCTTGGCATTGGCCTGCACGACCACCTCGATGCCGGCGGCGCGGGCTGCCGTCGCCAGCCGGTCGTCGGCGTCCGCCACCACCACCCTGACGATGTCGACGCCGCGCTGGCGCAGCATTTCCAGTGTCGTCACGCCGAAATGGCGGGAGCCGACGAGGGTGATCCGCAACTGCTGTTCCGCCATGAATCCTCTGAAACGGGTACTCGCCGGGCACTTTCGGCCCGGGCACTTTCGGCCCTTGAATGCCATAGATGGCCGGGCATGCGGATGCCCTTATCCGGCCCACCGGCCTTGATCCACACCTTTTCGCAGGCGCGCGGTCATCGTGGCGGATACCGCCATAGGCCGCCGCCAAGCGCGGCGGGCGGGCAGGGGCCAGGTACCGGTCACCTCAGCTGAGCCGCCGGTGCAGAGCGCAGCGTGGCGAAGATGCGGCTTACTGCTCGTCCAGACATTGCTGGATCTGGGCGGTCCGATCCCGCGGCAGCACCTTGCCGGCATCGACGCGATGCGTGCATTCCTGGATCTTGAGTTGTTCGGCGCGCCGCTTTACCGCCGCTTCGCGGTACTCGGGGGCGACCTTGTCGGGGTCGACCAGTTTTTGAGCGTGGCTCGTGGACAATGGAATGATCGTAACAAGCACGGTCAAAATAAAACGACTGACTAATTTCGTTGTCATGGAATATCTCGCGTTGAATGCTGATCCATAGACTGACGTCGTTGGTTCGATGGTGAAGCAGGTCACAATTATTCAATAAAAAGCGCGGTGCTCTGCTTAAACAGCCTTTGATCGGCGTCGTTGAAGCTTGCCGGCGATTACGCCGATGTGACCGATCGCCGGACCGCCGAAGTCTTGGTCCCCAGCCCTGTTTGCATATTTCACTTTTCACTCGTTGCATATTTCAGGCCACAGTCGACAGGGAGTGAATTGGATGCGTCCCGCCTCAGCCTCGATCTCAGCGTGGATCTTGGCCTCAGTCCTGGTGCTCGGTGCGTTGGTCGCCTTGTGCGCGTCGGCCAACGCGGCGACCGCGCATCGTCAACGCGCGCGCCCGCACGTCACCGCTAGTCCCGGGCAGGTGACCGCCCCTGGCGCTCCGGCCGGCACCGCACGCTTCGCGGTGCCCGGCTGGAGTAACGGAAGTACGGAACGCTGGCTGGATAACGCGAGTGCGCTGGTGGGCGTGGGCGGTTAATCGCCGCCGCTGGAAACGAACAGAATGCGCACGGTGTTGACGACTGTTTTGGTGTTGGGTTTGACGACCGGCTGTTGTGCGCCCGCCGATGCAGCCAGCGCGCATCGGCTGCGTCCGCGTCCACATGGCACCGTTAATCGCGGCCAGGGTGTGAACGCTGCGCCCGGCGCCCCACGCCTCGCGGTTCCCGGCTGGAGCGACGAAGACACCAGGCGATGGATGGATAACGCCAGCGCGCTTTGGCGGGGCGCCTGACGGCTGCCGACGAAAGGAAACCGGATGCGCTCTGTTTTGACCTCTGCGTTGGCGTTGGGCCTGTCCGTCGCCTTGTGCGCTTCCGTGCAGGCCGCGGCGACGCATCACGCAAAATCGCGGCACGTCACCATTCATCGTGGGAGGAATGTGATTCCCGGTTTCGCTGCTCCCACCGCGACAGTCGATCCGCGCTTTCCGCCGGTGCTCGAAGACCAAACGCCGCGCTACGACGATCCGTCCAAATTCGGCGGCGGGTGATCCGAAGTCCGGTCAGGCTCACGATAATCTGTATCGGAAGCTAGCCAAGAATTCGGGGATGCCGGAACCAAAGACGGTGCTTCCTGATTGGTGAGGTCTCAACCACAGGAAAAACGACCATGAAAATCATGACCCTTGCATTAGCCGGCGCACTCGCGCTCTCGAGCACAATCGCGCTTGCCCAGACCGGCGGCGCCGCGGGCGCCGGCGGAACGGGCGCTTCAGGCGGCGCATCTTCGAGCACCACGTCTTCTGGCACTGCGACTTCACCGTCAGTGGGTTCCAGCACGGGAACGTCGCCGGGGACCACGACCGGAAGTTCGGTCGGCAGTACCGCGAACAATCCCAGCCCAATGAACCCATCCGGCAATCCGGCGCTTCCCAGCAACGCGTCCGGGAATCCGGCGCTTCCGTCCTCTCCGACAGGCCGTTAAATCCGACAGGCCGTTAAACAAGAAAGCCCCGCGTCACGCGGGGCTTTTTTTTGCTCTGGCGCCGGGCCTGCTATTTCGGGCTCGGAAGCTTTACGGGTATATGCGGCGAGGTGCTGACGACGCGTGGCGCGCCGTCCGGATAATCGCGCTTGTTGGCGCTGATGAGTGCTTCCAGGAAAAGCATGAATTTCTCGGCGAGCATGTCTTCAGCCCTCCCTTAGATCCAACGGTGCTGATGTCGCGCCATGCTGGCGAGAGAATTGCGGCAGGCCTGCTGATAGATCAGGTTGATGATGAGTGCCCACATATCCGAACCCCGTTGGCCGAACCCGTTGTTGACCAACCTGACTGATAGGCCGGTTCGGTTTCAGGACGGTTTCGTCGAGCGGGTGATCTGGTTTCGTCGCGAGCCAAAATTGCTTCATCGCGGCACCGAGAGTCCGTGCCGGCGCGAAGCGTTTCTGAACGCCTCGCGCCCCCGGCGATGTCCAGCGCCGGATTTATCGGCGCGGTGACGCTGCCCCAGCGGTTCGCGCGTTGACGCTTGCAACGGTCGCAAACCGCTGGCCAAGACAATTCATCGGCGGCAATTCATCTCACCGGCGGCAATTCATCGGCGGAAATTTATGGCTTACCCGACGGCGTTCAGCCCGATCGCTGATATTCGCCGCTGGTCCGCAAATAAATGTCCCTGAGATCGTGGTCGATCTTTCGATGAACGCCGCGCAGCGCCACCTTTCGTGTGGGTGCTTTCAGCCGTCCGGTCTTGATATGACGTCCGATGCGATATTCCCAACTCCAGATGTCCGGCGTGGCGGTTTGCTCAAAGCTGAACTGGATTCCCTTGTGGATCATTGGTGTGCACTGCCCCGTGCGCGGCATGGCGCCGCACCCCGATAAAGCCAAAGCGATTCGGGCGTAGCGGTGACCAAGCGATGGCCGCGCTCAAGCAAAAATATAGCAGTCTCGCAGCGCGGGACGGTTGCTCGCAGCGGTTGCACGCGCGATCGTGCTGTTTTTTTCGAAAACGCAATTCGTCGCATTTTGTGCAAATTGCTGCCGCTATCGGCGGCCTACGATGCCGGTTCCTGGAATCTAGTAACAGCGTTTTCGGGGATGCGTATGAAACCGGCCGACGACCACCCGCGCATGGCGGACCAGCCCATGTTTCGGCATGAAGCGTCGCTCGATGGGTCCGTCCGCGGATTCGAGTTCGACGCATTGCAATCGGCCAAGGAGCGGCAGGACCGGGTCCACGCCGCGCTGGATGTGTGGATTGCCGCCGCCATCGCCGAGCTGGCCTCGGGGCGTTAGCGGCAGCACTGACAGGTCGTGGCGGCGGCGCCGCCGACAAAGATTACGCCAACGGATTTTGTCCGATCAGCCTGAAGTCGACGTGGATGACCTGGGAAGGCCGATTGGCCGAGGCTTGTTGTTGGCGATTGGCGCGTTCGGCGCGCACAAGCTCGAGGCAGCGCCGTAACTCGATGTTGCATTGCTTCATGTCGTTGCGCAGTTCGCGGCGTTCGAACTTGGTCAGCGAGGGATTGGCAAGATGACGCCACGCGCCGCTCAGCCATTCCTTTAGCTCGGTGATACTGCGGTCCAGAACTTCCAGGTCGGTCATTGCTGCGCCGGTTCGCCTTCGCCGCCCGCGAAGGTTCCACCACAGCATAATTCTGATTTGCGATAATCCGGAAGCCGGAGTTTGCCGGGCGGCGGGACGGCCTATTCGCCGGCGATTGCTGGCAGGGTGAAGCTGAAGCGCGCGCCACCCAGGGCGGAATTGTTGTCCGCCGCGATGCTTCCGCCGTGCGCTTCAACGATGGATTTGGAGATTTGCAGGCCAATGCCCATGCCGCCCTGCTTGGTCGTAAAGCAATGGCCGAAGATATGAGGCAGATGCGCAGGCTCTATTCCCGGGCCGTCGTCTTCTATGCTGCAATGCACGGTGTCACCGCAAGCCAACACGGTTCGGATCAAGATGCTGCGGCCCGCCGTCGAGGTCGCCATGGCCTGTGCCGCGTTGATGAGGAGGTTGACGACGACTTGCTGAAGTTGAGTACGGTCGCCCTCGACTGGCGGAAGCTTGGCGGTCAAATCCAGCACAACGGTGATGTCTCGCGATTGAAAGTCGTGACGCAGGCAGGCGATCGATTCTTCGATGATCGCGTTGAACGGCAGCGGCACGTATCGCGGCGCTTTGCCGTTCGCCAGATCACTGGCGCGGACCACGATTTCGGAGGCGCGCCGCGCGTCGGCGATCACACGCCTGGCAAGTTGACGAATCAGTTCAAGGTCAGGCGCGGCTTGATCCAGCCGGCGCAGGCAGGTCTCGGCGTTGGTGACGATGGCGCCAAGCGGCTGGTTTACTTCATGCGCGATGGACATCGCGCTCATCTCTGGACGACTGGCCGCAGATGCCGGTTCAGCTTGCGCTTTGCGTGACCGCTCGTAGAGCAACTGACGCTGACGCAAGCCTTCAAATTTGTCCTCGGCGGGCGCATCTTTGCTCCGCAATGTTATCGGCTGAAGGCATTTCGCGGCCCGGCCTGGCTGCGGCCGATGCGGGCCTCTGTCCAACGGGATCAAGCTTCGGCGATCAAGATCGGCTAATTCGCTGGATACCAATGCGAGCATGGAAGTCCCCTTGTCTTGCCAGCCGCGGCGATTTTCGCGCTGCGCGTCATGCGTGCAGCAAATCGGTGCATGGCGGATTCGCTACCCTTGTTGCTGTCTGCATACTTGCGCGAATGCCGGGAAACTGCTCGTTTTGTGTTGTTAAACGCCGTGAATGATTGCGAAACACCTGGCTGGCGCGCATTGGGCGCGACATTCCCTCGGACGGAAGATTTATGATTGGCTGCGGCCTTGGCCGGCCGGTATCTTTTGCGGACGCCGGTGTTAAATTGCGCAAAAGCCGTGAAAGTGCCTTGGGGCGACTTCGATGACTGCCGGGTCAGGCCAGCGACCTGTCTATGCGTGCGCCGGTTGGGAAATCGATCTCGCGAAGCGGGAACTGCGCTCCATGGGCGTGCTGGTCCCGTTGGGCGGACGGGCCTTTGAAATTATTGCCGAATTGGTCCAGGCCGACGGCGAACTGGTCTCCAAGAACGATCTGACCGAGAAGGTGTGGCGCGGCATCTTTGTCGACGAAAGCGCGCTTCGCGTCCACATCGCGGCGATCCGCAAGGCGTTCGGTCCCGATCGCGACATGTTGGGGACGACGGTCGGTCGCGGCTATCGCCTGCTAGGGACCTGGCGCATCCGGCACGTCGATCCGCCGGCCGAAGCGGTGGCGCCCACCCCCTCGGCCTCGACCAACATACCGGCCGCGACGTTCGATCTGATCGGGCGCTCCAGCGCGATCATCCATCTGCGGGATCTGCTGTCGGCCTATCGAATTGTCAGCCTGGTCGGACCCGGCGGGATCGGCAAGACGGCGCTGGCGCTGCAGGCCTCGAGATCGGCCGGTCACAGCCCCGAGGTCGACCGCTTGCTGGTCGAGCTTGCGCCGCTTGCAAAGGCCGAACTGGTTCCGTCGGCCGTTGCCGGCGCGTTGGGCATCAAGCTGGAAGGCGAGGACGTCTCGGCGGATTCCGTCGCGCGGGCGATCGGAAGCAGGCGATTGCTGCTGATCCTGGACAATTGCGAACATCTGGTCGATGCCGCGGCCCGCCTGACCGAGACGATCGTCGGCCGCTGCCCCGGCGTGACCATTCTGGCGACCAGCCGCGAAGCGTTGCGTATCGAAGGCGAGCACGTCTATCGCGTCCCGGCGCTTGGTGTGCCGCCGGCGACCGGGGTGACGCGCGAGGCCGTGCTCGAACACTCCGCGGTCGAGCTGTTCATGACCCGGGCGAGAGCGCTGGGTGCGAATTTCGAGCCGGACGGTGAAAACCTCGGCGCGGTCGCCGCGATCTGCCGGCGGCTGGACGGCATTCCGCTCGCGATCGAGTTTGCCGCGGCCCGCGCGGTGATGCTGGGGCCCCCGAAGGTCGCCGCCCTGCTTGACGACAGGTTCAAATTCCTGACCACGGGCCGGCGGACGGCGCTGCCGCGGCAACAGACGCTGCGCGCGACCCTGGACTGGAGCTACGACCTGCTTCCGGAACCGGAGGCACAGGTTTTACGGCATCTCAGTATTTTCGTCGGGGATTTCCTGCTGGATGGCGCGATTGCCGTCGCCAGCGATCGGATCCAGGGTGACGTCACCGATCACGTCGCCAATCTGGTCGCCAAATCGCTGATCGTCGCCGATATTCGCGGCGACCGGCCGCATTATCGCCTGCTGGATACGACGCGCGCCTATGCGCTGGAGAAGCTGCACGGCAGCGGGGAATTTTCCGACCTGGCACGGCGTCACGCGGTGTATTACGGCGGCTTCCTGGCCAACGCGGAAGCCGAGAGCGAGTTGAAGCCGCAATCGGAATGGCTGGACGTCTACGGCCGGCACATCGACAATGTGCGCGCCAGCCTCGATTGGGCCTTCTCGCCGCAGGGCGACGCGCAGATCGGCGCGGCATTGACCGCGTCGGCGGTGCCGTTATGGGTGCAATTGTCGCTGCTCGCCGAATGCCGCGAACGTTCGGAACTTGCGCTGGCCAAGCTCGACGATTCCGCGGCCGACGCGCCGCGGTTGCGGATGCAATTATCGGCGGCGCGCGGCTGGTCGCTGATGTACGGCGTCGGCAGGGCGCGGGAGGCGGGCCCCGCCTGGACCGCGACCCTGCAATTGGCGGAGCTGCTCGGCGACAATGATTACCTGCTGCGGGCGTTGTGGGGGCTGTGCATCGATCAATTCAACAACGGCGAGTTTCACAAGGCGCTTGAATTTGCGCACCGTTTCGCCGACGCCGTGGCCGGCTCCAGCAACGCGATCGACCTGATGATGGCCGACCGGCTGCTCGCCACGACGCTGCATTACCTTGGCGATCAAAATCTGGCGCATCACCATATCGCGCGTACGTTGGCGCAATTGGCGGATTTGACGCCAAAACCTCAGGTCATCCGCTTTCGGTTCGATCTGCGGGTCTCCGCGCATTATTTTCAGGCGCGCATCCTCTGGCTGATGGGATTGGGCGATCAGTCGATGCGCGTGGTCGAGCGCAATTTCGAGGAGGGCCGTGCCAGCGGACATGCCCTGACGTTCTGCAGCGTGTTGGGGCAGGCGGCCTGTCCGATCAGTTTCCTGGCCGGCGACCTCGAGGCCGCCGAGCGTTACTGCGACTTGCTGATCGCGCACACCGAACGGCACCCGATCCGGCTGTGGAATTTGTGGGCGCGCGCCTTCCGGGGCATGGTGGTGGCGCGACGCGACGGCGTTGCCGAAGGGTTGCCGTTGCTGAGCAAGGCACTCGAACTGGCGGGCGAAGCGCGGTTCCTGCCGCGCTTCCTGCTGCCGCTCGGCGAACTGGCGCTGTATCTCGGCGAGGCCGGTGAAGTCGCCCAGGGGCTTGCCGCCGTCGACGAGACCCTGGCCCGCTGCCAGGCAAGGGAGGAGCGCTGGTACGAGGCCGAACTGCTGCGCATCAAGGGCGAACTGCTGCTGCGCGAGGGCAAGGTTGATTCGGCTACCGAGGCGGAGCGTTATTTTGGCGAGGCCATCGCGCTGGCGCAGCGCCAGGGCGCGCAGTTCTGGGAATTGCGGGCGGCGCTCAGTCTTGCGCGATTGCGGGTCGGCCAGGATCGCCGCGACGAGGCGCATCGCGCCTTGGCTTCCGCCTGCGGAAAATTCACCGAAGGCTTTCGCCATGCTGGACCTGCGCAACGCGAAAGCGATGCTGGCGCAGCTTTCGGCGCGCTAGCGCGCACGCCGATCGTGCGATTTTGAATATCAACGAATTCTGGCAAGACGCTGCCGTGCCGGCACAGCTAAATGACGGCCGTTTGGCCGCGCATGTCGATTCCAACCGTGCAAGGAGGGCCGGAAAGCAGCGCCAACAGGCTGACGGAAATGTTGCAGGGAAGGTGGCGAGGAAAGCTGAAAGAATGGCCGATAGCAGCTATGTCGAGCACAAAAGCGGCCTGCCGTTTTCAAAAACGGTCGATCGTCTGATCGAAACGATCGAACAGGTCGGCATGAATATATTCGCAAAAATCGACCATGCCGCCGGCGCCATTGAAGTGGGCATGGATCTGCCGCCGACGGTCGTGTTGATCTATGGGCATGCGCGTGGCGGGACACCGGTGATGCAGGCCGCGCCCGCGACGGCGCTGGACCTGCCGCTGCGTGTGCTGGTTCGCGAGGTCAAGGGCGGCGAGACCGTGATCGCGTTTCATCCGGTGCGGGAGATGCTGGCGCGTCACGTGATCCCCGCCGAACTGGTGGATCGGTTGGCCAAGGCCCAGCAATTGCTGGTCACCGCCGTGCAGTCGGGATCTCGGGGGTAACCGCCGGGCGCGCATAGAACGACCACGGGCTTCGGCCGACGCGGCGGGACCAAGCCGAAAACCGGCCATGAGGCAGTGGCTTGTTCGGCGCGTGAACCGGCGTGAAATCGCCGTATTCACGCAACTTAACTCGCCAGCGGCATGGCGGCGGGCGACATTCGGGCCGCGAAGCAACTCCCTTCAAGGCTGGAAAGCAACATTCCGGTCGGCGCTTCGGCAGGAGTGCAAGCCATGCTCGTCGACGCCACGCTCGAAATGCCCGGTCGATTCATCGGGGTTGCCGGCCTTGCGCCGGTTGAACCCCCGGAAACCGGCGCGGCGCTCTATACCGAGACGAAATGGCTCGAACCAAGGGAGATGCCGGGGACGGCGGGCGTGGGACCCCACATCGCGGTATCGCGCTGGATCGGCGCCCGCGGCAAACCGCGAACGGAATTCGCCACCATGCCGGACCATTGCCATGTCGTGGCGCTGGCGCTGCGGGATACCTGGATGTCGCTGGCGACGCCGTCGAAACGGCTATTCGAAGGCGCCATGCCTTCCGGGACCATTCTGGTTGGCGCGCCCGGCCAACCATTGCAGGCGCGCGTGACGCCGCCGTTCGACTTTCTCCATATCTATGTCGATAACCGTTTTTTCGAAAAGGATCTGGTTGCGGTCCGCGACGTCGAGCCGTTTCGCGATGCCCTGGCGGTGGAGCTCGGCCGTTCGCTGCTGAACGAGGACGTCCACAGGTTTCAGCCTGACTATGCCAGGGTAGTCGCCGCGGCGATCGCCATGCGCGCGATGGGAAATCGGCCCGCCAAGGGCCGCTGCGGCGGCCTGCCGAAATGGCGGCTGCAGCGGCTCGAGCAATATCTGGCCGATCATATCGACCAGCGGGTCGGTCTGGATGACATGGCGGCCGCGGCCGGCCTGTCGAAGATGCATTTCGCGGCGCAGTTTCGCGCGGCGACCGGTTTCCGGCCACACGAATATCTGCTGTTCAAGCGGATCGAGCGCGCCAAGGCGATCCTGGCGGCAGGCCAGATGTCGTTGGTCGAAGTCGCGTTCTCGGTAGGCTTCAACGCCCAGGCGCATTTCTCGACCGTGTTCAAACGGTTCACCGGAAAATCGCCGGCGCGCTGGAAGCAGGAGCGTCTGTGCGCGGCTTGAGCGGGTCGCCGAACGGCCTCACCCGGCCGTCGATCAGACGACGATGTATCCGGTGAAGCGATCGATGTGCAGGACGCAGGTTACCTCAGGCGCAATGGCCTCGATCGGGCGCGCAAGAAGTTCGACCATCATATAGTTGAACCGATGGGATGAGAATTCCGCGCCGTAAATCCAGGCCTCGTGTCGCTGTTCCGATACCTCGACGTTGATTTTAGTCAGCCCGAACCGTTCGCCCATCTGTGAGCCGGGCTGCCACGCGATCGGCGACGTCACGATGTCAGGAATGCGCACGTCCAGCGCATGTTCGAGCTTGATGTTGATGGTCCCGATCTGGCAGGCGTCGATCTCGGGAAAATAAGGCCGCAGAAACGGCTTTTGCAGCTCGATCGCGTTTTTGGCGACGCCGAGGCCGCTCACGACATGTCCGTTCATGGCTATTGGCAAAGGAGCGTTCCTGATGAGCCCGCCGGGCGCGCTTCGGATGGTAAGTCGTCAAACATATCGCTGGATGCCGCCGTCGTGCGTTACATGTTGTTTCTCGCTGTGGAAACTTAAGGTCGGGCAGAGGTGGAGCTGGAGGCGGAGAAGCCGGACGGCGGAGGCTGGTCGGGATTGCGCCGAGCCAGAAGCGAGCGCGTACGCGCAAACGGTTCACCGGAAAATCGCCGGCGCGCTGGAAGCAGGAGCGTCTGTGCGCGGCGGCCTGACGGGCCGCCAAAGCCGAGCTTCGTTCGACGTCTTGTCGGAAAATGCCGAACAAGAATGCCACAGCGGCCGTCGGGTGTGGCCGCGCGGCCTACTTTTTGGGTGAGAAACGCCAACGACCGGGTTATGTTGCGGCCGGGGCGGGCAACGGCGAGTTATCTCATCCAGAGTGCCGATGACGTTGAGCCGCTGCTGTGTATCCGTTTTCCTGAGGAGTTTTAGCACATGAACAAAGTCATCATCGTTAGCCTTGCCATTCTTGGTCTCTCCACGTCGGCCGCCCTGGCCGCGAAGCACCATGCCAAGAAGCCGGAAGCGGCCGCGGCCGCGGGTCCCACCTATGCCGCCGAGACGCATATCTTCCACGTCAGCGACGCCGACAAGGAGCTGTACATGAAGAACAAGCGTGAAGCCGGGGTGAAATAAGCAGCCCTTCGCCGACCAACGAGCGGCCTGGCGCGCCTTATTTGTACGGCGCGCCGGGCCCTCAGACGAAGGGAAGCCGAAGCTGCATTGCCGGCGCTGCATGTCATCAGCCCGCGGGAAGTCGCTGGCAGGCTGCAAGCAAGAGCGTCGACTTGGTTAAGCGCGGGACCGAACGCTCCCCAGGGCCGCGCGGTCGAACTCAGTCTGCCAGCGCCATAGAGTGCCCGGCGCCCTGACCGGGCAACTGCCACCATGGTTTTCGAGAACAATCGTGCGATCGAGGCGGTTGTCCCGGCGATGGCGAACGACTGATTGAACGCGGCAAATTTGTCGCTGTTGGTAGTATTGACACCCTCGCGCTCAGGGTTGTAACGCCTAGCCTGTCGCTGGTTAGTGTAGGGCGTAGTGACTGAATTGATCGTCGATACCAGCGATGCAGCACCGCGTTGGCTGACTTTGCTCAGACTGGGCTTGGCCGTCGCAGCGTTTGCGGGGATAGCGTGGTCTATTTCACACGCGCCGGCACCGCGCGCCCCTGACCCGGTGTCCTGCAGCGACGTCGGGCCCCCGTTGAATGCGCCGGTGTCCGGTTCAAAACTCGTCCTTCTCGCCACCGTCATCGGCGGCCATCGTGCCCCCAACGATTTCTGCGTCATGCAGGACGGTCGCTCGATCGGGCGGATCCGCAAAAACACCGAGGGCCGCGGGCACGACGCCCCCTGGGATTGGGCCATCAACGCGCCGGTGGCGATACCAGCCTGGGGACACGGCTCGGCGCCGTCGCTGCCGGAGGCCAGCGCGGCCTTTGCGCGCGCCTGGGAGCGCTTCTACGCCGGCCTGACGCCAGACGAGATCGGGCACTGGCAACAACTCCGGGACGCCGCGGCGAGCCGGCGTTGATGCTCCACGCGCGGGTCGGAATGTTGCGAGGCATGAACCGCGGCGGCGACCGGTTTTTCCGCACGGATCTGCTTACCCTCGAAAATTGAGGCCGGCGGCATGCGCTCAATTGTCGTCGCAAGATAGCGCGTGCGCTCTACGCCTTCGGTTCGCCCATCGCGCGCCCGTAGCGTCGACTGTCCGGCAACCCATGCGCACAGGCGATCTACCGAAATATCGCGAGCGGTAAGTCTGCGGATGTCTGAAAGCTGGCTTGAAGTATCTGTTTTTTCATGGTGAGCGCGGAGGGACTCGAACCCTCGACCCCATGATTAAAAGTCACGTGCTCTACCGCCTGAGCTACGCGCTCACTTGCCGCGCTGTGTAGGGGGCAGGGCGCGATGGGTCAATAGCGCGGATCACCCCGGAAATGGCGCCGGACGGATGCGGATTCTGCCGCTGGCAGCGCCGGTTAGCGGCTGCTTCTTCATGCGGATTGCCCACAGAAATCGCAAACCTTGAGGAAAGCGGGCGTGGTTCAGTTGGCTTCACGATGGATTTCCGAGGCCACCGGCTGCGAGGCGCTGATCACCGTCGGCATCGCCACCGGGCGCAGGCCGATCAGTTCGGCGGTGCGCACCGCGCTGTCGCGCCAGAACGCGAATTCGTTGATGCGCGAGTTCTCCAGCACGGCGATCGCCACCGCCGACAGGAACGGCAGGCTTTCCAGCACCAGCACGCCCGGCGAAAATGTAGATCTCGCGTGATCTGCTTGTGGCTGTTGGTGACCACCAGCACGGCGGCGCCGATCAGCAGCAGCGCGCCGATCACCGCCTCCCAGAACGCCTGGAACTCGACCGACATCCGCGACAGGCCGCCCTTGGAGGTGCGCGCGAACGGCAGATGCTCGGTGATCAGGCCGTTGGCGACCGCGCGCGACACCGTCCATTGCACCGACATCGCCGCGATCATGGCGCCCAGCATCTGGCCGACCTTCACATGCACCCGCAGCCGGTACAGCGCCACGAAATGCACCAGCGAGACCACGAAGGAGGCGATGATCGGCAGCGTCAGGATCTTGTCGGGGATGGCGATGTCGGCGAAGGCGACGATCGGCACCCAGATCAGATTGAGGATCGCGACCACCACGCCGAGGCTTTCGGCGCCGAGCCAGTTCAGCCAGCCCAGCGCGAATTCGCGGCGCTGTTCGGGGCTCAGCCGGCTGGCGCCCGGCAGGAAGCGGCGCCAGTGCTTCTTGACGATCTGGAAGCCGCCATAGGCCCAGCGATGGCGCTGCTTCTTGAAGGCCTCGTAGGTGTCCGGCAGCAGGCCGTGGCCGTAGCGGTGTGTTGGTGTAGTGGGTCAGCCAGCCGTGCTCGATGATGGCGAGGCCGAGATCGGTGTCCTCGCAGATGGTGTCGCCGGCCCAGCCGCCGGCCATGTCCATCGCGGCGCGCCGGATCAGGCACATGGTGCCGTGGACGATGATGGCGTTGACCTCGTTGCGCTGGACCATGCCGATGTCGAAGAACCCGGCATATTCGCCGTTCATGATGTAGTGCATCAGCGAGCGGTCGCCGTCGCGATGGTCCTGCGGCGCCTGCACCAGGCCGACCCGGGGATCGGCGAACACCGGCACCAGATCCTTCAGCCAGTCCGGCGTCACCACATAGTCGGCGTCGATGATGCCGATGATCTCGGCATCGACGGCGGTGCGCGCCATGGCGATGCGCAGCGCGCCGGCCTTGAAGCCCTCGACCTTCTCGGCATTGATGAACTTGAAGCGCTCGCCGAGCAGCGCGGCAGTGATCCTGGATCGGCTGCCAGAACTCCGGATCGGGGGTGTTGTTGATGATGACGACGCATTCGAAGTTCGGATAGTCCAGCCGCGCCACCGCATCGAGCGTCTGCTTGAGCATGTCCGGCGGCTCGAAATAGGCCGGGATATGGATCGAGACCTTGGGGAAGGCGACGTTCTCGCCCATGGTCGCCGGCGCCAGCGGCGCGCCCTTGACGATGCAGCCGGCGCGGGGCGCGGCCCGAACGCGATCGCGGCGATCTCCTCGATCCGCGCCATCGCGATCAACGACCAGCGGCACCAGCAGGATCAGACCCAGCGTCAGCGCGAAGGCCGAGCCGAACACGAAATAATGGCCGTTCCAGTAGGCGAACACGGTGGCGGCCCAGGCGCCGACGCCGTTGGCGGCGGCCGACAGCACCAGCGCCTGCAGCACGGTCGGCCGGGCGAGCCGCAGGATCGGCAGCGACAGCAGGATGCCGACCAGAAGCGGCGATGGTCGCGAGCTTCCAGTAGTTCACGATTGACGACCGGGCCGGTCCAGGAAAATTTCGGCTCGCGCGTCGGCGTTCAGGATGCCCCAATAGGGACCGACGCCGCCTTCGAAGAACTTCCAGGGCTGGTCGATCGCCTCGACGATGTTGTATTCCATGCCGATGGCTTCGGCGCGCGCGACGAAGTTGCGCAGCGTCACCGCCTGCTCGAACGGGCCGGGGTTGGCGCTGCGCAGATTATAGCCGGCGCTCGGCCAGCCGAACTCGGCGATCATGATGCGCTTGCCGGGAAACTGGTCCCGCAGCAGCTGGTAACATCGCCGTGGCCTGGTCGACGGCCTGTTTGTCGGTGAAATTTTCCCAGTACGGCAGCACGTGCGCGGCGATGAAGTCGACGGAATTGGCGAGCTCCGGATGGTCGCGCCAGATGTTCCAGATTTCACCCGTCGTCACGGGAACGCCATTGACCGACTTCTTGATCCGCTGGATCAGCTTGATCAGCCGATGGACGTTGTTTTCCGCCAGCGCCCATTTCAGCGCTTCGGCCCTCTTGTCCTCAGGCTGGGCTTCGGCGTCGCTTACCCGCTCGCTTTCCTCGCGCTGGATGCCCGCGGCATCCTCCGGGTTGGCGTCGGCGGCGGGGCGCAGGTTTTCAATCGGAACCTGCTCGCCGCGGTAGATGGTTTCGTTGCCGACCACGACCCCGATGACGTTGCTGTTGTGGCGCGCGAGGCTGATGGCGGATTCGATCTCGCGGTCGTTGCGGTTGGCATCCTTGTCGATCCAGGCGCCGACCGTGACCTTCATGCCGAACTCGGCGGCAATCGGCGGCACCAGTTCGTTGCCTTCGGTCGAGGAATACAGGCGCACCGCGCGGGTCAGGGTCGAGAGCTTCTTCAGGTCGGCGCGGACCTTTTCGGAATCGGCGGCGACGTCGGCCACGGTGTGGCCCGGTTCGAACGGCGCGTAGGAAACGCTGGGCAGAATACCGCGAACGTCGGGCGCCGATTGCTTCTCCTGCAACACACCCCAGAGCGCAGCGTGAGCGGCGGTCACGAACAACAAAACGGCGACGACGGCGCGCATCGCGACTAAACCACACGGGGCAAATAGGGCAGGGAAGCGGACCTGTCCCCGAGATCCGACCAAGTCAGCGGCAGAATGATAGCTCTGCCACGCGATTTAACAACTCTTATGACGCCATCCCTGAACAGGGCATGACTGAACAGTCATGATCTGTCGAGAAGGCAAGTCTTAGGCAAGTAATGGCGTTTTGAGGGCTGATATCGCCTACCGGTAAAATTTCCGTCTGCGCGTTTCTGGCGTGGTCGCCGTTCGCGTTATTTGGCAGGCGCCGGAGCAGGCGCGGCGGCGGGAACCGGGGCCGCCGGAGCAGGGGCCGCGTTGCCGGCGGTGGCCGGCGCGCGGGAGCGGCCGCCGCGGCGGCTGCTGCGGCTGCGCGTTCGGATTGATCCAGCAGGCGTGAACCCTGCTGTTGAGGGTTTCGGCTACCTTGGGATCGATCTGGCCGCCAAACCGGGTCAGGCAGCGGAACGTGGCCTGGACGTGGCCGCCGGGGCAGCCGAAGCGGTCGTAGAGGTCGAGGTGGCGGAACGCGGTATCGAGGTCGTCGAGCCACATCAGCCGCACCACGCGGCGGCCGAGCCAGACGCATTCCGGGTTCCCGGCCGGCCCGTTGATGGCCTGTGCGGCCTCGACGAATTCGTCGGTCTTGCGCTGGTTGTCCTTGGCGGCATCGTCGGGTTGGGCGGGATTGGCGCCGTCAGGCTTGCCCTGATCCTGGGGGTGGGCGTCGCCGCTTTGCGCCAAAGCGCTTCCGGCCGACAGGGCCATTGCCGTAACAAGCCCGGCGACGGCGAGGTGGCGCAAAATCGCGTTTTGAAGCTGAAGCACCCGACGACGCATAAATTCCCCGACTTGTTGCCTGCCTGTGGCCAGCCCTGACCCGTATTGAGGCTGGTTTGATGCCGTTCAAATGGGTCCCCAATGCGGCGGAGACATCGGCGGATTCCCATGACGGACATTTCGGATTTTGTCCAGCAAACTCACAACTTTATCGCGTCGTGGTAAAGCCGCGGCGGGATTCCTGCGGATCGTGGCCGCACGAGGCCCTTGGCGGCTCGCTTAAGCTCTTGGCAGAGCGGCGGTGACCGGCTAATCGACGGACCTCGCCCGGAGGATGGAACCGATTTCTCTTCGCACGCCGCTGGCGCTTCTCCTGATCTCGCTTGGTGCGATCGCTGCGGCGTGGTGGTGGATGGCCACGCCGATCATGCTGTCGCGCGCGCCGATCGACCCCGCGCCAAGCTGTTGTGCGTATCCGTATGCGCCGTTCCGCGGCGCGCAGACCCCGCTGGTGCCGACCACCCGCATCACGCCGGAACAGATCGCCCAGGATCTGGCGCAGCTCGCCAAAATCTCCGACTGCGTGCGCACCTATTCGATCGAAAACGGCCTCGACCAGGTTCCCGGCGCTCGCCGCCAAGGTCGGGCTGAAGGTGATGCAGGGCATCTGGCTCGGCAGCGACCGGCTTCAAGAACCTGGCGCAGATTTCGACCGTGATCGGCCTGACCAAGCAATATCCCGACGTCATCAGTTCCGTGGTGGTCGGCAACGAGGTGCTGCTGCGCGGCGAGATGACCACCGCCGATCTCGCCGCCACCATCCGCGCGGTCAAGGCGCAGGTCCGCGTTCCCGTCACCTATGCCGATGTCTGGGAGTACTGGCTGCAGCAACCGGGAAATCTATGACGCCGTGGATTTCGTCACGATCCACATCCTGCCCTATTGGGAGGACTTTCCGATCCGCGCGAGATACGCCGCCTCCCATGTCGACGCGATCCGCAAGCAGCTGGCGGTGGCGTTTCCCGGCAAGGAAATCCTGATCGGCGAGACCGGCTGGCCGAGCGAGGGGCGGATGCGCGCCGGCGCGTTGCCGTCGCGCACCAACCAGGCGCGGGTGGTTTCCGAAATCCTGTCGACTGGCGAAGCAGGAAAATTTCCGCGTCAATCTGATCGAGGCCTACGACCAGCCCTGGAAACGCCAGCTCGAGGGCACGGTCGGCGGCTATTGGGGCCTGATCGATTCCGTGCAGCGGATGCTGAAATACCCGCCGGGCGAGGCCATCAGCAATTTCCCGCTGTGGAAATGGCAGATGGGCGGCGGAATGGCGCTGAGCCGTGCTGGTGTTCGGCGCGGCCTGGCTGACCTTGCGCCGCAGGCCCTGGACGCCGCGGCTGTCGTCCTGGATCGCGGTGGCGCTGTCGGCGACCTCGGCCGGCATCCTGCTCGGACTCGCCTGCGACAAGATGGTCTACGAGAGCTATGGTTTCGGCGGCTGGTTGTGCTGGGGCACGCTGCTGGCGATGGGCGTGTCGTCGCCGCTGTTGTGCACCAATGCGCTGATGTCGGGGCGGGCGCTGCCGACCTTCATCGAACTGGCTCGGCCCGCGCGATCTCAGGACGCGGATCGGTGCTGTCGACGCTGCTCGGCGTGGCGCTCGCGGTGACCACCCTGATCGCGGCGGAAACCGCGCTCGGTTTCGTGTTCGACCCCCGCTACAAGGATTTTCCGTTTGCCGCGCTGACCATGGCGGTGCTGCCGTTTGCGACTGCTGGCGCTGCTCAATCGCCCGGCAGCAGGGCACCCGCCCGATCGCGGAAGCGTCGTTCGCCGGGCTGCTCGCGGCGTCGGTGCATCTACATCGGCTTCAACGAAGGCCCCGACAATTGGCAGTCGCTGTGGACCTGCGCGATGTATCTGCTGCTGGCGTTTACGCTGTGGCAGGCGCGGGGCGTGCAAACCCCAAAATAAACAGCCCGATCGCAAGGCCCGACAGTCCGATATTGTAGAGCACGATGCCGAAACCTGCGGCGACCAACCCGCCGGTGAGCAGCACGATCGACGGCCGGATCAGATTCAGCGTCGCAATGACCAGCGCGACGATGCCGAACACCGAGTTCTTGAACAGCACTGTCGCGAGCCCGCGCATCTTGCACAGCACGGTCTGCAGCCCGGCGTCGCAGGCCAGCGCCACCGGCGAGAATTCGACCGCCATGTAACGCAAATACAGCGCATAGCCGACGGTGATGAATCCGACGATCATCAGCCATTGGACCTGGTAGGGCGTCAGCCGGAACGGAGCTTTTTTCATCGCGCGAATATGAGCGGGAACGGCCGAGGGCACAACCCGCGGACGCGGCGCGGTCAAATCAGATCATGAAACGGTCGCAAGTCATTGGATTGCAACGGCATATTGCTAGTTCGAGCGATGGAAGAACGATGAGATGGTGCTGACCGTGGTGGATTTGGGTTTTTCCGCCGGCGGCTCCTCGACCGCCGTGCGCTTTTGATAGCTGCGCCGGTGCCAGGTCTGCCTGCCGGAGCCGGATTTTGGCGCAGCCGGCTTCTCGGCCTCCGGCTCCGATGATCTCTCGGTTGACGTTTTTGGTGAAATGGCGCCGGTCGAGGCCGGCGCGTCGTCGACCTTCATCGCAAGATGCTGGCCGTCATACACCGTGGTCGCACACGGCCGCTCGTTCTCGACCATGGTGGCGCAGATCTTGGCCGCCGCGGCGGCGTCGGTCAGCGGGCCCGCGACCAGCCGCAGCTGCATGCCGAGCCCGCTATTGCTTTCCTTGATCACGATGATCGGTTGCAGCGCCGCCAGCGCCGCATTGGACCGTGATTTGAGCAGGCCGCGCCACAGCGCGCGCAAGCCGCCGACCGAATTGGCGCCGCCGACGTCGACGCCGAATTCGGTGCGGTTGACGGCGAGCTGAGGCGATGCCTCCGGGGCCGTCTCGGCGGCAGCCGACTTCTCGGTCACAGGCTTGTCAGTGACAGGCTTGTCGACGGCAACCTTATCGGTGTCTCGTGTCGCCGTGGCGGTTTCAGGCGCAATGGCAGCTATCGCCTGCGGCGGCGCCGGCGCGGCCTGTGGCGTCGCCGGTGAGGCGTTTGCGGCGGCCGTTTTGGCAGGCTCCGGCTCGATCAGCTTGGGCGCCGCGGGATCCGGCGGCCCCATCATCGATTTTGCCGGTCCCATTGGGGGCATAGCCGCTGTTGTCGCCGGCGTATTTGATGGAGCCGGCGTGGCGGGAGAAGGCGCGGGGATCGGCGTCGGCGCAGCCGCGGCCATCTTGGCGTTGGCCTGCTCGCGGCGCTTGGCCTCCGCCGTCTGCTTTCCGGTCAGGACCGCCGTCGTCGTCGCCACCGGGCCGATCAGGGGCGCGGTTTCCGTAGCGGCGGCCTCCGGTGTGGGCGCGGGCGCTGCGGTTTCCGCCGCGGGCTGCGGTGCCGAGGGTGCAGGCGCGGCGGCGGCCGGTGCCGCCGATGTCGTGGCAGCGGCCGGCGGCGTTGCGCTGCTTTGCCTGGCAATCGCACCGGTCACGGAATCGAGGCCCTGTTCCAGGGTCGACAGCCGCGAATACATCCGGTCGCGATCGCCGTTGAGGGTATCGATCGCGGACGCCAGCCGCCTTGTCTCGTTCTGGCTTTCCCGCGCCACCGACTGGATCTGCTGGGCCTGCCGCGACAGGTCGGCGGCGGCGAGTTCGTCATGCCGCAACCGCAGCGAGGACTGGTTGGCGAGCAGGGCGACGATGATGGCGCCGACCGAGGCGGCGCCCCACGTGCCCAGCCGCAGCATCGCGCGCCGGTCGAGATGTTCTTCATCCGCCAGAAAACCGGTCAGCATGCCGCCGGTATTCTCGGTCGCAAAGTCAGCCAAATGGTCGTTTTTTTTTGCCATACGAGTTTTTCGGCCCCCCAGAGGCCTTCCGCCGAATCACGGCCAAACATTAACAGGAAATGCACCCCAGGCTTGAATCCCCGGACTTATCGGGGTGGACTTGCCGGGGTGGCTTTCGGTTTCCCCTGCGCGGCAAAACGCTTTATGACGGCGGCGATGCTACAGCCGTGCCTGAGTTGAGGATTCGGAAAACATGCCTGCACGATCCAGCCTGACCGTCGTGCTCGCGGCCGGTGAGGGCACGCGCATGCGCTCGGCGACACCAAAAGTGCTGCATCCGGTAGCGGGCGAATCGCTGCTGGCGCATGTGCTCGCCGCCGCCCCGCAAGGCTCGGGCTCACGGCTCGCCGTGGTGGTCGGTCCCGATCGCGCCGATGTCGCGTGGGAGGCCGCGCGGGTGCGGCCGGATGTTTTGACCTTCGTCCAGCGCGAACGGCTCGGCACCGCGCATGCGGTGTTGGCGGCGCGCGAGGCGATTGCCGGCGGCGCCGACGATCTCCTGATCGCGTTCGGCGACACGCCGCTGATTTCGGCCGAAACCTTCGCCCGGCTGCGGGCGCCGCTGCAAAACGGTGCAGCACTCGCCGTGCTCGGCTTTCGCGCCGCCGACCCCACCGGCTATGGCCGGCTGCTGGTCGAGGGCGGCCGGCTGGTGGCGATCCGCGAGCAGGCCGAGGCCAGCGCCGCCGAGCGCAAGGTCGATCTCTGCAATGCCGGCGTCATGGCGTTCGATGGCCGACGCGCGCTCGAGATCATCGAAAAGATCGGCAATGCCAACAGCAAGCACGAGTATTATCTGACCGACGCGGTCGGCATCGTCAGGGACATCGGATTGGAGGCCGTCGTGATCGAAACCAGCGAGGATGAAGTGCGCGGCATCAACACCAAAACCCAGCTCGCCGAGGCCGAACAGGTCATGCAGGCGCGGCTGCGCAAGGCGGCGCTCGAGGCCGGCGTCACCCTGATCGCGCCGGATACGGTCTACCTCGCCGCTGACACGACGTTCGGCAAGGACGTCGTGATCGAGCCGTTCGTGGTGATCGGTCCGGGGGTTGCGATCGGCGACGGCGCGGTGATCCATTCATTCTCGCACATCGTGCAGGCCACGATCGGCAAGAACGCCTCGATCGGCCCCTATGCGCGGCTGCGGCCTGGCACCTCGCTCGGCGAGGGCGTCAAGATCGGCAACTTTGTCGAGACAAAAGCCGCCGTGCTCGACGCCGGCGTCAAGGTCAACCATCTCAGCTACATCGGCGATGCCCATGTCGGCGCCGGCAGCAATATCGGCGCCGGCACCATCACCTGCAACTATGACGGCTTTGCCAAGCACCAGACCGAAATCGGCGAGGGCGCCTTCATCGGCACGAATTCCTCGCTGGTGGCGCCGGTGAAAATCGGCAACCGCGCCTATATCGGCTCGGGCTCCGTGATTACGCGGGACGTGCCCGACGATGCGATGGCGCTGGAGCGCAGCGAACAAACCATCCGCGAGGGCGGCGCGGCACGCTACCGCGAGGTCAAGACGCGCGCCAAGAAGCCCAAAGGGTGATGGCAGCGGTTATGTTAAGGTTTCCGCTTAACTCCATCACAATCCGCAACAATTATTGAGTATCTGAACGTTCGGGATTCTCGTTAAGAGGAACCCGCGCCGTTTCGGCCATTTTGGGGATATTGAACCGCATGTGCGGGATTGTCGGGATTTTGGGACGGGCTCCGGCCGCGGGGCGGCTGGTGGATTTGCTCAAGCGCCTTGAATATCGCGGTTACGATTCCGCCGGCGTCGCCACGCTGGAAGGCGAGCGGATCGAACGCCGCCGCGCCGAAGGCAAATTGAAAAATCTCGAAGCCCGGCTCGAGAAATCGCCGCTGAAGGGCGATAGCGGCCTCGGCCACACCCGCTGGGCCACCCATGGCAAGCCGACCGAGAACAACGCGCATCCGCATTCGACCGCGCGGGTCGCGGTGGTTCACAACGGCATCATCGAGAATTTTCGCGAGCTGCGTGAGGCGCTCGAAGCCAAGGGCACGGTGTTCAGGACCGAGACCGATACCGAGATCGTGCTGCAGCTGGTCGACAGCTATCTGACCAAAGGCGTCGGTCCGGTCGAGGCGGTCAAGGCGACGCTGTCGCAGCTTCGCGGCGCGTTCGCGCTGGGTTTTATCTTTGCCGGCGAGCACGATCTGATGATCGGCGCCCGCAACGGGCCGCCGCTGGCGATCGGTTACGGCGAAGGCGAGATGTATCTCGGCTCCGACTCGATCGCGCTCGGGCCCTTCACCGACACCATCGCCTATCTCGAGGACGGCGACTGGGTGGTGCTGACGCACAACTCCGCCACCATCTACGACAAGAACGACGCCATCGTGCAGCGCGAAATGATCAAGCACAGCGCTGCGGCTGCCATGGTCGACAAGGCGAATTATCGCCACTTCATGGCCAAGGAAATCCACGAACAGCCCGAAGTGATCGGCCACACGCTGGGCCGCTACATCGACATGGCGACCGAGCGGGTGATGCTGCCGACAAAACTGCCGTTCGACTTCAAGGATATCCAGCGCGTCTCGATCGTGGCCTGCGGCACCGCGAGCTATGCCGGCTTCGTGGCCAAGTACTGGTTCGAGCGGCTCGGCCGCGTGCCGGTCGAAGTCGATGTCGCCTCCGAGTTCCGTTACCGCGAGGCGCCGCTGCGCAAGGGCGACCTCGCGATCTTCATTTCGCAATCCGGCGAGACCGCCGATACGCTGGCCGCGCTGCGCTACGCCAGGTCGCAGGGCGTTCACACGCTGGCGGTGGTCAACGTGCCGAGCTCGACGATCGCGCGCGAAAGCGAGACCGTGCTGCCGACGCTTGCCGGCCCGGAAATCGGCGTTGCCTCCACCAAAGCCTTTACGTGCCAGCTGATGGTGCTGGCAGCGCTTGCGATCGCGGCCGGCAAGGCGCGGGGCGAATTGTCCGACGCCGACGAGGCCAGACTGGTCCATGGCCTGGTTGAAATTCCGCGCTTGATGGCGGCGGCGCTCTCGACCGAACCGCAGATCGAAAAACTGGCGCGCGACATCGCCAAATGCCGCGACGTGCTCTATCTCGGCCGCGGCACCAGCTATCCGCTGGCGCTGGAAGGCGCGCTGAAACTGAAGGAAATCTCCTACATCCACGCCGAGGGCTATGCCGCCGGCGAACTCAAGCACGGCCCGATCGCGCTGATCGACGAGAACATGCCGGTCGTGGTGATCGCGCCCTACGACCGGGTGTTCGAGAAGACCGTCTCCAACATGCAGGAGGTCGCCGCGCGCGGCGGCAACATCATCCTGATGACCGACGCCAGGGGTGCGGCGGAAGCCACCATCTCGTCGCTGGTGACGATCGTGCTGCCGGACATGGACGCGACCTTTACGCCGATCGTCTATGCCGTTCCCGTGCAGTTGCTGGCCTATCATACCGCCGTCGTGATGGGCACCGACGTCGACCAGCCGCGAAATCTGGCGAAATCGGTCACCGTCGAATAAGCCTGCCCGTCACAGGGCCATGGTTCGGGGATGGCCTCGGGTCTTCAAAAGTCTGCTAGGATGGCTTAGCTGGATGGGACATCCCGGCTGCCCCGCTTTGACCCTGGAAAACCAATGAACCGCGACGATCTGACCCCGATCGAGCCCCCGGCGGAACACCCGCCGGCCCCCCGGGGCTTTACGGCGCAACTGCGGAACAATTTTCTGACCGGCCTGATCGTGGCCGGCCCGGTCGCGATCACCTTTTATCTGACCTGGTGGTTCGTGACCTGGGTCGACGGGCTGGTGCGGCCGTTTGTCCCCGTCGCCTATCGGCCGGAAACCTATCTGCCGTTCGGGCTGCCCGGTTCCGGCCTCGTGGTCGCCGTGATCGCGCTGACGCTGCTCGGCTTCCTGACCCGCAACCTGATCGGGCGCACGCTGGTCGATTTCGGCGAACGGCTGCTCGGCCGGATGCCGGTGGTGCGGGCGATCTATCGCGGCCTCAAGCAGGTGTTCGAGACGCTGTTCTCCGGTACCGGATCGAGCTTTCGCCGGGTCGGCCTGGTCGAATTTCCCTCGCCGGGAATGTGGTCGATCGTGCTGATCTCGCAAGCGCCGAGCGTGGAGATCGCCAACAACCTTCCCGGTGACGATGAACACATCTCGGTGTTCCTGCCCTGCGCGCCGAACCCGACCACCGGGTTTTTCTTCTATGTGCCGAAGAGCAAGATCATC
Organism: uncultured Alphaproteobacteria bacterium; assembly: GCA_963699465.1. Classification (GTDB taxonomy): domain Bacteria; phylum Pseudomonadota; class Alphaproteobacteria; order Rhizobiales; family Xanthobacteraceae; genus Bradyrhizobium. The sequence continues at coordinate 1,124,874 of CAVOTZ010000044.1, read as the reverse complement.
GAGATCGACATGAGCGCCGAGGACGCCGCGACCCTGATCATGTCGGCGGGCGTGGTGCAGCCCGGCTCCGATCCGCAGAAGAAGATCGCAGCACTCGCCGGCATGGCCAACGCCGCGCGGGTCGCCAATGCCTCGCCGCTGCAGCCGGCGCAGGCCAAGGTCGACTGAAACCACGGATGGTTTGATTATCCGGCGCCGATCAGCGGCACCGCTTCGTCGCGCTCGAACAGATAGAGCAGGCAGCGCAACGCCTCGCCGCGTTCGCCCTTCAGCTTTGGATTGTCCTTCATGATCCGCAGCGCCTCGTCGCGCGCCTGCGTGATGAGCTGGCCATGAACCTCGGGCCGCGCGATCCGGTAGCCGGGCAGGCCGCTCTGCCGGACGCCGAGCACGTCGCCTTCGCCGCGCAGTTTCAAATCCTCCTCGGCAATGCGAAAACCGTCGGTGGTCTCGCGGATCACTTTCAGCCGCGCCGTCGACATCTCGTTGAGCGGCTCCTTGTAGAGCAACAGGCAGGTCGAGGCCTCGGAGCCGCGGCCGATCCGGCCGCGCAGCTGGTGCAATTGCGCCAGCCCAAAGCGTTCGGCGTTCTCGATCACCATGATGGTCGCGGCGGGCACGTCGACGCCGACCTCGACCACGGTGGTGGCGACCAGCAGCCCGATCTCGTGCGCGGCGAACTGCGCCATCACGCGGTCCTTCTCGGCGCCCTTCATCTGGCCGTGCACCAGGCCGACCTTGTCGCCGAAGCGCTTTTGCAGGCTCTCGAAGCGCTGCGTGGCGTTGGTCAGATGCTCGATGCCCTCGGCTTCGGATTCCTCGACCAGCGGGCAGATCCAGTACACCAGTTTGCCGGCCTTCAAGGCGCGGCCGACGCCGTCGACGACCTCATTGAGGCGACTCGCCGGCAGGGTGCGGGTATCGATCGGCTGCCGGCCCGCCGGTTTTTCGCGCAACTCGGAAATGTCCATGTCACCAAAATAAGTCAGCACCAGCGTGCGCGGGATCGGCGTTGCGCTCAGCACCAGCACGTCGACCGCGTCGCCCTTGCTGGTCAGCGCCAGCCGCTCGCGGACGCCGAACCGATGCTGCTCGTCGACCACGGCAAGCGCCAATGACTTGTAGACCACGTCGTCCTGGATCAGCGCATGGGTGCCGACCAGAAAATCGATCTCGCCGGCTTCGAGCCGCGTCAGCAATTCGCGGCGCTCCTTGCCCTTTTCCCGCCCGGTCAGGATCGCGACCCGCATGCCGGCGCGCGCGGCAAGCGGCGCGATGGTGTTGATATGCTGGCGCGCCAGAATTTCCGTCGGCGCCATCAGCGCGGCCTGCTTGCCGACCTCGGCGACGGCGGCCGCCGCCAGCAGCGCCACCACGGTCTTGCCGGAGCCGACGTCGCCCTGCAGCAGCCGCAGCATGCGCAGCGGCTGGCGCAAATCCTCGGAGATCGCCGCGGCGGCCTGCTGCTGCGACGATGTCAGCGAATAGGGCAGCGCATCGATGATCTTCTTGCGCAGATGGCCGTCGCCGGCATGGCGGTCGCCAGCGGGGCGGCGCAACTGCGCCCGCACCAGCGCCAGCGCCAATTGCCCGGCCAATAGTTCGTCGAACGCCAGCCGCGACCAGTAGGGACCATCGGGCAGGATATCCGTCATTTCGACCGGGATGTGCACGCGGTGCAGCGCTTCGGCGATCGCAGGAAATTTGCAGCGGCGGATCACGTCCGGACTGATCCACTCGGCGAGATCCGGCAGCTTTTGCAGCGCCTGCGCCATCGCGCGCCGCAGCGAACCCAGCGCCAGTCCCTGCGTCAGCGGATAGACCGGATCGATCCCGGACAGTTTGGAAAATGCCGCCTCGTCCACCACGCGGTCGGGATGCACGATCTGCGGGATGCCGTCATACATCTGCAAGGTGCCGGAGACGTAACGCTTCTCGCCGACCGGCAGCAGCTTCTCGACATAGCCGGGCTTGGCGCGGAAAAACGTCAGCACGACATCGCCGGTGTCGTCGCTGGCATAGACCAGATAGGGCGCGCGGGCATTGCGCGGCGGCGGCGGCCGATGGCGGTCGACGGTGACCTCCAGCGTCACCATGGTGCCCGGCACGGCATCGCGGATCTTGGGCTGGGCGCGGCGGTCGATGACGCTGGCCGGCAAATGCAGCAGCAGATCGACCAGCCGCGGCGTCTCATCGCGGTCGAGCAGATAGCGGAACAATTTGTCCTGCTTCGGCCCGACGCCGGCAAGGCTGGTGACCGGTGCAAACAAGGGATTGAGCAGAGCAGGGCGCATGGATGAAACCTAAGACCGTTCGCCCCCTCATGCCCGGCTTTACGCCGCGCATCCACGTCTTTTTTGCTCTATAGCTGGAACACCAGGGATCGTTGCCATGTCCGGATCACCCGCGCATCACGCCTGGCGCAGCTTTGCGCAACTCAGCACGGCCGAGCTCTATTCGCTGCTGCGCCTGCGATGCGAGGTATTCGTCGTCGAGCAGCACTGCGCCTATCTGGACATCGACGGTCGCGACCCCGAGGCCGATCATCTGCTTGCCTGGGATTCCCATGGAAATCTCTCCGGATATTTGCGCGTCTTCGGACCTGACGCGGCTGACGCCAGCGCATGGATCGGACGGATCGTCACCTCGCCGGGAGATCGCAAGGCGGGTCTGGGACGATGGCTGGTCAGGCAAGCGCTCGATTTCGTCGCGGCGCGATACGGCGATGTGCCGATCAAAATCTCCGCGCAAGTCTATCTGGAGCGTTTCTACGCTGATTTCGGCTTTGAGCGGTCGTCGCCGGACTATTTGGAAGACGGCATTCTTCACTGCGATATGCTTCGCGTGAAATAGCGCGGCCACACCGGCGTGTGTGCCGATTGAGCATCACGCGGCTGACTTTGCCCCGGAAGCCAGGTCTGGCGTGCGGCCAGCATGCCGCCACGACTTCCGCAATCCGCGGTAAAGCGGACATGGTCCGATCGCGCAGCCATGTCGCCGTTTGACCCGAAGCGGCCGTGATATAGATCAGATTGCAATGGCGGGTGCGCCCGGAGCAGCGACAGATTCGCAGCACTTCCCAGGTACTGGCACACCATCGCCTGGTCGAGCTAATATGGATGACCAGGGCAATACGCCAGCGCCTGCAGCCAAAACTCTGCGTTGGACTATTTGCCGCGTCATCGCTTTCAGCTTCGTGTCGCACATCGCGTCGTTCTGGGCTCTTTGTGACCACAGCAAGAATACTACGCGGGCGCGCTTCTTTTTGATCAGCAGCCGGTGGATTCGGGCCCAGATTCTTGCTACGGCGCTTTTGGTGATGCCGTCGTTTGCCATGCTCGCCTTTTGTCGTCAACAACGGGTGGTTTTCACTTACGCATCCGTGATTTTTCTCCTTTTGCTTTGGCGAGTTCAGTACCGATACGAGGACCTTCATAAGTGGGACGGCCCGGCGGTAGTTCTGATGTTGTTGGGTGTGATTTCTGCGATGGCGATCTTGGTACGGGCAGGCATGGGTATCTTAGCCGTGATCCGAAAATGATGTGCCTGTCTGGCTCTATTACTCGCATCTTACCCGTGACGGACGCAGTCGTCGTCAGACCTTGTCTGCTCATGGCACTTTTCAGACATGACGCAGTGTCCAAGCTTGGTCCGCAGTGCGCGCAAGAACAGACATCATCGCTAGCAAAGCCGGAAACGGGCCAATACCCGCGCGTCATGCCCGGCTTTGCGCCGCGCATCCACGCCTTTTTGAACGTTTTCCGTGTTCGTTGCGGCTACTGATTTGGGACGATTGTCCAGCCCCTCTTGCAAAAATATTTTCGTTTTCTGCTGACCCAAATCACCGGCCTATTTGGTGCGTCTCGTCCCAACAAGAGGGGCGGCTCGCGATCGCCACGAACGCGGGACGGGATGCGGTGGACGCGGACGTGCCGATAACGAACGGCACTGAGGCGTACGGCGAAAGCGTGTGGTCCTGACGCCCGGATTGCTGGCGTCAAGTCCCTGAGAGGCTAACGCCTCCCGGGGGCGATGGTGGCAAGAGGCTCCGATTCACCAGGGAGAGCACGTATAGGTCGTAAAGCCATTGCGCAGGGAAGGCCGGAGTGTTTCCGCTTCACCTGTACGCTCGTGTGCGCACTTTCAAGTGCACCAATGCACACGAGACCCCAGGTGCAGCGCGCACCCGGTCTTCCCCGCGCCCTCTCTTGAGGGTCGCGTGCGCCCTCGATTTGAAGAGGGAGCAAACGAAATTGAAAACCTCGGACAAAACCATGTCGCGAGAACGAACAGTCACGCGTGGCCCATCCTTCGAGACGCGCGCATAAGCGCGCTCCTCAGGATGAGGGTTTCCTCAGGCAAAGCCCTCATGGTGAGGAGGCGCCAACGGGTCCGCGCAAAGCGCGGCCCGATGACAGGCTCCGCGCCGTCTCGAACCATGGCTACGAGGTATACTCGCTACGATCACTCCGATTACCGGTCAGTCGATTTTATGGGACCAATGGCTACTGACATTCACCTGTTGCATCGCTATATCAACCCGGCCCGGCACCACGTCCGGGTTTTTGGCGTTTGCAAGTTCTGGATCGGAAAAGCTGGGATGACGGGATCGACACGATCGAGCGACGGCCTCGATGACCGCCGCAAGCGGCTGTTGTTTCGCTGCTGGCATCGCGGCACCCGCGAGATGGACCTGATCCTCGGCCGGTTCGCGGATGCCGAGATCGCGACCCTGACCGACACGGAGCTGAGCGATCTCGAACTGCTGATCGAACTGCCCGATCCCGATCTCTATGCCGCCCTGACCGGGGCTATTCCGCCGGCGGCGGAACATGCCGGCGCGCTGTTCCAACGGATAAAGTCGTTTCGCGCGGTGGATCAGGATTCATGAAGGCTCCCGTTCAATCGCCGGCGCAATTGCTGGCGCCCGGCCGCGCGCTGACCTTTCGCCAATGTCGCTGAAGGCGCCGAAGGGCTCGTGATCTCGGACCTGGCGCGCGCGGTCGCGGCGCGGCCAAAACCGCCGGCGATCAGCATGGCGGTGGTGTGCCGGGACGGCGCGCGGATGCAGCAACTGGCCCGGGCGCTGGAATTTTTCGCGCCCGATCTGCCGGTCATGCAGTTTCCGGCCTGGGACTGCCAGCCCTATGACCGGGCCTCGCCGCATGGCGGCATCCTGGCCCAGCGCCTGACCACGCTGGCGCGGCTTTCGCGGCTGACCGGCAGCGAGAAGCCGCAGATCGTGCTGACCACGGTCAATGCGATCGTGCAGCGGGTGCCGGCGCGGGAGATCATCGCGGCGCAGGCATTGTCGGTCGCGCCCGGCCATGTGGTGCCGATGGACTCGATCGTTTCCTGGCTGGAGCATAATGGCTACAACCGCTCCTCGACCGTGCGCGAGCCCGGCGAATATGCGGTTCGCGGCGGCATCCTCGATCTGTTTCCGGCCGGGCTCGACCAGCCGGTGCGATTTCGATTTCTTCGGCGACAGCCTGGAATCGATCCGCAGCTTTGACGCCGAAACCCAGCGCACGCTGCTGCCGATGCGCTCGCTCGACCTGGTTCCGATCTCGGAATTCCAGCTGGTGACCGAGACCATCCGCCGCTTCCGGATGGGCTATGTCGCGGCCTTCGGCGCCCCCGAGCGCGACGATCCCGTATATGAAGCCGTCAGCGAAGGCCGCCGCTATCCCGGCATGGAGCATTGGCTGCCGCTGTTCCAGGAGCGGATGGACACGCTGTTCGATTATCTCGGCGACGCGCCGGTCGCGATCGAGCCGCAAAGCGAGGACGCCGCGCGCGAGCGTTTCAAGCAGATCCAGGATTATTACGAGGCCCGGCGCGAGGCGCTGGAGCATCCCGGCGGCGGTGCGGTCTACAAGCCGTTGCCGCCCGACCGGCTCTATCTGACCGAGGACGAATGGACCAAACGACTGGAGGAGACCTCGCTGGTCCGGCTGACGCCGTTCGCGGTGCCCGAGGGCAGCGCCGGCGTGATCGATGCCAACGCGCGGCAGGGCCGCAATTTTACGCCTGAACGGGCCGACGCCAAGGTCAACGTGTTCGAGTCCGTGGTCGCGCATGTGCAGGCATTGCAGGCGCAACGCAAGAAGGTGGTGATCGCGCTGTGGAGCGAAGGCTCGCGCGACCGCATGGGCAGCATGCTGAAGGACCACAAGCTGCTCAACCTCACGAGCGTCAACAGCTGGCGCACGGTGCTGGCGACGCCGCGCAACGAGGCGATGCTGGCGGTGCTCGGCATGGAATCCGGCTTCGAGACCAACGATGTCGCCGTGATCAGCGAGCAGGACATTTTGGGCGACCGGCTGGTGCGGCCGCGCAAGGCCACGCGAAAGCTCGACAATTTCATCTCCGAGGTGACGAGTCTGGCCACCGGCGATCTGGTGGTCCATGTCGAGCACGGCATCGGCCGCTTCGTCGGCCTGCGCACGCTCGAGGTCGGGGGCGCGCCGCATGACTGCCTCGAGCTGCATTATGCCGCCGACACCAAACTGTTCCTGCCGGTCGAGAATATCGAGCTGCTGTCGCGTTACGGCTCCGATCACGCCCATGTCGAACTGGATCGTTTGGGCGGCAGCGGCTGGCAGGCGCGAAAAGCCAAACTGAAGAACCGCATCCGCGAGATCGCGGGCCAATTGATCAAGATCGCCGCCGAACGCTTTCTGCACGAGGCGCCGAAGATGCCGGTGCAGCCGCATGTCTATGACGAGTTTTGTGCGCGTTTCCCCTATGAGGAGACGGAAGATCAGTTGAGCGCGATCAATGCCTCGCTGAAGGACCTCGAAAGCGGCCGGCCGATGGACCGGCTGATCTGCGGCGACGTCGGCTTCGGCAAGACCGAGGTGGCGCTGCGCGCGGCATTCGCGGTCGCGCTCGACGGCAAGCAGGTCGCGGTCGTGGTGCCGACCACGCTGTTGGCGCGGCAGCACAGCCGGACCTTTGCCGAGCGGTTTCAAGGGCTTTCCGGTCAATGTCGCGCAGGCCTCGCGGCTGATCCCGCCCAAGGAAATGACCCAGGTCAAGAAGGGCTTGTCCGAAGGCGGCATCGATATCGTGGTCGGCACCCACGCGCTGCTCGGCAAATCGATCAAATTCCGGGATCTCGGCCTGTTGATCGTCGACGAGGAGCAGCATTTCGGCGTCGGTCACAAGGAGCGCCTGAAGCAGTTGCGCGCGCAGGTGCATGTGCTGACCCTGAGCGCGACGCCGATCCCGCGCACCTTGCAACTGGCGCTGACCGGCGTGCGCGATCTCTCGATCATCGCTTCTCCGCCGGTCGACCGGCTGGCGGTCCGCACCTTCGTGGCGCCGCACGATCCCCTGATGATCCGCGAGGCGCTGCTGCGCGAACGCTATCGCGGCGGCCAGGCCTTCTATGTGGTGCCGCGGATCGAGGACCTCGCCGGGGTCAAGGATTTCCTCGAGAAGAACGTGCCGGAGATGAAGGTCGCGGTGGCGCATGGCCAGATGCCGCCGACCGTGATCGAGGACATCATGTCGGCGTTCTACGACGGCAAATACGACATCCTGCTGTCGACAACCATCATCGAGTCCGGCCTCGACATTCCGACCGCCAACACCCTGATCGTGCATCGCGCCGACATGTTCGGTCTCGCCCAGCTCTATCAATTGCGCGGCCGGGTCGGCCGTTCAAAACTGCGCGCCTATGCGCTGTTCACGCTTGCCGGCGCAGGCCAAGATCACCGCCCACGCCGAACGGCGGCTGAAAGTATTGCAATCGCTGGAGACGCTGGGCGCCGGCTTCCAGCTCGCCTCCCACGACCTCGATATCCGCGGCGCTGGCAATTTGTTGGGCGAGGAACAGTCCGGGCATATCAAGGAAGTCGGTTTTGAGCTTTATCAATCGATGCTGGAGGAGGCGATCCTCAACCTCAAGGCCGGCGTCACCGAACCCGCCGCCGATCGCTGGTCGCCGAGCATCACCGTCGGCATGCCGGTCCTGATCCCGGAGGACTATGTCAACGATCTCGCGGTGCGGCTGTCGCTGTACCGCAGGCTGGCCGATCTCGACACCGACGACGAGATCGACAATTTCGCCGCCGAACTGCGCGACCGCTTCGGCGTGCTGCCGGACGAGGTGCGCTATCTGTTCAAGGTCGCCGCGATCAAGGCCTATTGCCGCCGGGCCAATGTCGAGAAGGTCGATGCCGGCCCGAAGGGCGCGGTGATCACGTTCCGCGAAAACAAGTTCGCGCAGCCGGATCGGCTGGTCTATTTCATCCGGCAGCATGGCCAGGCCGCGAAGGTGCGGCCGGATATGAGGGTGGTGTTCTTCCAGGATTGGGAGACGCCGGAAGAGCGGCTGATGGGCACCACCGAAATTTTACGACAGCTCGCCAACCTCGCCGAGAACAAGAAGGCGGCTTAGCCCAAGATGAGCGTCACCCTGAGGTGCGAGCGCAGCGAGCCTCGAAGGATGGCTACAAGTGCATGCGGCCATCCTTCGACGCGCGCAAGAAAGAGCGCGCACCTACGGGTGAACGAAATTGCGTTCATCCCGGGGATGACGTCAGTGTTCGTGTTGAGGCCGCAGCGAAAAAAGCCGCCGGTTTTCACCGGCGGCCTTTCGCGTCAGCAAAGTGCAGGCTTACTTGGAAGCCGTCGGATACTTGAACTCCGGCGCGGCCTTCATCGAGTCCTTGGTGGTGTTCATCGACGCCAGCCATTTGTTGGCCTTCTGGTCGTAACGAATGTTGACCGAGGACGGCGACACCGCGACATAATGCTCACCCATGCCGAGGAAACCGCCGACCGACAGGATCAGCGCGTCGACGTCATGATTCTTGATCGCCAGATCGGTGATTTCGCCGACCGTTTCATCCTTTTGATTGGTGACGGTCAGGCCCTTCAACTTCGAAGAGAACATCTCGTCATTCGACACCGTCGAGTACTTCGCTTCGGCGGGCGCGGTGCCGACGGTCTTGACGTCGTTCGCGAACGCCGGGCGAAGCCAGCACGGCAAGCGAGGCGGTAATCAGTGCGATTTTCTTCAATTTATCCTCCAGTGTAGATGCGATGACCTACAATGCAGGCGGAGAGGCGTTGTTCCATCGGGAACCGGACATTTACGACGCGGCGCGCTGGCCTTCGTCGTTGAGCCGCGCCAGCAGCGATCGCGCGGAATCCTGCGGCAGCATGGTCGCCACGCTCACCACGGGTTCCGCATGCAAGTCGCGCTTGCCGTGGCTGGTGTGGCGCATCACGCTGGACAGGCGACGCGCGATGCTGTGGGCGGTACGCAGGTCGGTCTCGGCGAACGTCACCACGACCGATCCGTCGTCATGAACAGCGCCAAAATCCATTTGCCTCATCAGGCGGCTGATGATCCGCGCGCCATCGCGCTGCGCGCGCGGGTGCCTGGGATCGAAGGCGAAGCGCGCCACCGACAGCCCGCTGCCGCGCGATTGCGTTTGGTACACCGCGGTGGCGAAGTCGCGGCTGAAAGCGGCCTGGGTGAGCAGGCCGGTGTTGGGATCGAGCAGGCCGCCGGCATCGATCGCGCGCAGCGTGCGGCTGAGATGCGCTTCCAGCGCGTGCTGGCGGATCAGCGGCAGGGCATTGACGGCAATAAAGGACGGCTCGCCCGCAATGATCTCGAGGTTCGGCAGATCGTAGATCGGCTTCAGCTCATGCGACGTCAGCACGACCGGCAGATTGCGAAAGCGGGTATCTTCCGTCAGCACCGTCAGGAAGGCGTCGATCACGCGCGCGCTAAACCCTTCGCCGAGCACGATGCCGTCGATGTCGCGGACGTTGAGGTGTTTGGCGGCGGCCTCGATGCTGAGCGCGCCGACCACGCCGATCCGCTCGCCCAGCGATACCGACAGCGCGGGATAGGCCGCGCCGCGGCCGATCAGGAGCACCGTCGCATCGCGCGCGGGATCGAGTTCCGACGGCACCATCGGCGTATCGCTGACGTCTTCGAGCCGGCGCATCACGGTGGCATGCAGACCCCGGACGCGCAGCGCGGCGCGCAGGCGTGCCAGCAGCCGATCGGAATCGCCGCCGGCCAACGAAAACGGAATGGCGTTTTCCGGCAGCGGCGTTTGCGGATCGACCGCGATCAGCGGCAGATAGGGGTGCCGGGCCGCGATCTCTTTGGCCAAGGCATCAAGGCGCGGTTCGGCCGCGCCCGGCATGGCGACCAGGACCGCCGCCGGCTCGAGCGTTTCGACCGCGCGCGGGGCGTCATCCCAGCTGGCATCGATGATCGGGAATATTTTGGTCTCGTCCAACGTCGCCGCAAACGACGGCCGCCCCGCGGCCGATACGACGATGACAGGGCCTTGCTGGGACATTTCGGAAATTCAGACCACGCAATCAACTGAAGCCGCGATCCTAGTTTGCGTCCCTTAATGCCGCGTCAACGGCGTCGGCCGCTTTTGATCAGATCGCGCCGGTCCGGTCGCGAAACGCTTCCACCATCAGCGGGTTAAGGCCAAGGCCGGCGAGCGCCTCGCGGGCGCGGGCGTTGTCCGGGGCGCGGCCGGCGAGGCGGTAGCCGCTGAGGCGGTCGGGCAGCGCCGTCAGCAGCGCGCCCTGGCCGAGCCGCTTGGCCCATTCCTGCAGGTCCTGCGCCAGGAAGCGATAGCCGCCGACGGCCATGGTGCCCGAGGGCGGCGCGGTGATGAAGATGGTGCCGGTGGCGCGGTCGAGCCTTGCGGCATATTCGGTGTCGACATAGTCGCGCGGCGGCGGTGCGACGAGCGAGTCGCCGATGGGGGCCGGCGGCGCATAGGCCGCGACCGTTACCATCGGTCCGCGCAGGCCCAGCGTGCCCTTGGGCGTGATCAGGGTTTCGCCGGCGACCGACGAGCCGGCAATGTCGCGCGGCGCGCCATGGGGTCCGGGCAGGATCCGCGCGGGTGCGCCGTCGGCGCCCCGGCGCGCGCCGAACAGCCCGGCTTCGCCGAACAGATAGATGTCGGTCAGGGTCGCCTGCGGAACCGTCCAGGGCTGCGAGCTTGCAATCTGCTCCGGCGCCCGCCACAGGCCGATCACATGTCGCAGGCTCGGCAGCCGCGACGCGAGATCGTTCTCCGACAGCCGCAGCGCCAGTTGCGCCGGCGCAACCAGCGTATCGCAACGCTCGTCGCCGATCTGCTGCTCGAGCGTGTCGCCGTCGAATGGCTGATGCAGCGCCAAGGTTCCGCCCGACAACAGCCAGACCAGCAGCGAGCAGGTCAGCCCCGCGAATGACGACGGCGCGAAGGCCGACATCATCCGGGCACCCTGCGGCACGTTGCTTTCGAGGAAAACCGCGAGCCCGCCGGCGATCAGGTTCAGGTGCGTGCGCGGCACCGCGCGAAAACCCTCCGCGGTCACGTCGAACGAGATCATCGCAGCCTTGCGGCCGTCCTGGATGAAGGCGCGCGTGGTGTCGGTGGGATGCGCCTGCACGTGGTCGAGCGAGGCCATGCCTTCGGGCAGGTCGTCGCCAAAACCGCAGACATGCCGGATCGAAAAGGATTCGGCCGCGGCGTTCATCGCGAGATCGGCATGGTTGACGCCGTCGATCCGGCTCATGGTGACGATGGCCCGCGCGCCGGTGCGATTGAGCGCCACGGTCAGCTCGGCCTGGCGCCAGAGCTGCGGCAGCAACGCCACGATCAGGCCGGCGCGATGGGCGGCCAGCACCGTCAGCATGAATTCAACGGTATTGGGCAGGTGAACCGCGATCACGGAATTGGCCGGCAGGCCGGAATCGATGAAATGCGCCGACAGAGCCGAGATGGCGCGATCGGCCTGCGCGAAAGTGAGGCGCTTGGGCGCTTGGCCGGTGACGCGCGGCTTGTTGAGGGGGTCGATCAGCGCCAGTGCGTCCGGCTGGCGGCCCAGCACCCGGCGAAACAGTCCCTCGAGCGTCGGCGATGGCGTGTTCTGGATCACAGGGATATCGTCATTTGGATTGCGCTGCCGGTCGTTGCCACCAGGTCTCCGGGAGATACCCCGTCAACGCGATGGCCGCAGGCCGTTCTATCCGATTCCAGCGTGCGATCCATTGCTCTCTGACGTTAAAAACGGGAATGACATAGAAGCCCGAGATCAGGGCCCGGTCGAGCGCCCGCACCGCCGAGACAAAACCGGGCCGCTGGCGCGCCGCCAGCAGCGCCTCGATCATGGCGTCGATGGCGGGATCCCTGGCCCCCATATAGTTCCGTGAACCCTGGCTGTCGGCGGCTCTGCTGCCCCAATACAGCCATTGCTCGTTGCCCGGCGACAGCGATTGATCCCAACGGTTCTGGATCATGTCGAAATCGAAGCCGAGCCGGCGCTGGTCGAACTGCACGGCATCGACCGAGCGCACCGTGACCGCGATACCCGCACGCTTGAGGTCGCCCTGATAGGCCAGCGCGATGCGTTCCTGATCGCGCGTCGAGACCAGGATTTCAAAGCTGAAGGGCGCCTTGGTCGATCGTTGCCGCAACACCGTGCCGTCGAGGTCGTAGCCGGCCTGCGACAGCAGGGTCAGCGCGCTGCGCAGCGTGACCCGGTCGCGGCCGGAGCCGTCGGTGACGGGCAGGCGATAGCTGCCGTCGAGAATGTCCGGCGGGATGTGCGAGGCGAACGGTTTTAGCAGCTCGCGCTCGCGATCGTCGGCCGGGCGGCCATAGGCCGACAGTTCGGAACCCGCGAAGAAGCCGGCCGCGCGCGCATAGAGGCCAAAGAAGTAGTTGCGGTTGATCCATTCGAAGTCGAACAACAGCGTCAAGGCCTGGCGCACCCTTATATCGGCGAATATCGGCCGACGGGTGTTGAACACCAGATATTCCGACGGTTGCGGCACGCCGGGCTTGATGGTGTCGCGGATCACCTCGCCGTTGCGCACGGCAGGAAAATCATAACCATCGTGCCAGCGCAGCGGTTCGCTCTCGTTGCGGAAATCATACAGGCCGCGCTTGAAGGCTTCGAACTGGGCGTTGGCGTCGCGATAGAAGTCGATCCTGATCTCGTCAAAATTCCAGAAACCGCGGTTCACCGGCAGGTCGCGGCCCCAATAATCGGGATTGCGCGTGAAGCTGACGCTGGCGCCGGGTTTGACCTCGCCGATGCGATAGGGGCCGCTTCCGATCGGCGGCGTCAGCGTGGTTTCCTCGAAGTGAGCCACGTCGGTGGCGTGTTTGGGCAGGATCGGCATCAGGCCGAGGATCAGCGGCAGCTCGCGGTCGGGGACGCCGCCGAAATCGAACCGAACCGTGAGCGGATCAAGCGCCTCGGCCTTTGCGACTTTGGAATAGTATTCGCGATGGCCGGGGCGGCCGTGGTCGCGCAGCAAGGCCCAGGAAAACAGCACGTCTTCGGCGGTGACCGGCTGGCCGTCGGAGAAGCGCGCCTTGGGGTTGAGGTGAAAGGTGACGTAGTCCCTCGCATCGTCGGTCTCCACGCTATTGGCGAGCAGCCCGTAGAGCGTGAAAGCCTCGTCATCGCCGCGCGTCATCAGGCTTTCATAGACATAGCCGCGCTCGAACGCTTGGCCACGGACCTGCTGAACGGCTATCCCGCGGACAATCAGCGGGTTGAGGCTGTCGAAGGTGCCGAGCAGGCCCTGCACCAGCCGGCCGCCCTTCGGCGCGTCGGGATTGGCATAGGGCATATGGGTGAAATCGGCCGGCAGCGCGGGCGGGCCGTGCATCGCAAGCGCGTGGACCGGCTCCGCCGATGCCGCGTCGATCGCGATCGCCGACCATGCGAGGGCGAGGGCGCCGCAGACCAGGGCTCGCGCGCACCGCCGGGCCAAAAGCCGCAACATATCGCGCCGATTTGATTCGAAATCGCTCACGCCTGAAGGTGTAACACAGCGCTCCGGACCCAGCGTCTGCATGCATCAAAGACGCTTGTCGGCATTGATCTTTTCGCCTGCCGCTGTATGAAGGCGGGCAATTGACCAAGGCGACAGGGCCTGTCACGTATCCGCCTCAATTGGCAAGGAGACAGCCGCCCAAACGGTCAAGTCTTCGGTGCCTGCGGCGTTTCCGGGCGCTTCCGTTCAGAAAGGGTTTTCCGCAATGAATTTCCGTATCTTGGCGCCGCGTGGGCGGGTTTTCGCCGTGCTGGCGACCACAGTACTGGCTGCCTCGTTCCTCACCGCCGAGGCACAGGCCCAGGCGCCGGCTCCCGCCGCTGCGCCAAAGGCCAAGCCGAAGGCCGCGCCGAAGGCTGCCCCAGCCGCGCCGGCACCGGCTGCGCAGGCCGCGCCGCCCGCTGGAGCCCCTCCGGCGGCAGGCGCCCCGCCCGCGGGCGCCCAGGCGCAGGGTCAGGACCAGCTTCCCCAGCTGATCTATGCCCCTTGGACCAAGTTCTGCCTGAAAGGCCAGGACGCCAATGCCAAGCAGGTTTGCTTCACCGGCAAGGACGGACGGATCGAATCCGGACAGCCCGTGATCGCGGCCGTGATCATCGAGCCCGAAGGCGAGCCGAAGAAGATCCTGCGCGTCACGCTCCCGCTGGGGATGCAGCTGATGCACGGCACCCGGATCATCGTCGACAGCAATCCGCCGCTGCAGAGCCCCTATGTGATCTGTTTCGCCAATGGCTGCATGTCAGATTATGAGGTGACCCCGGAACTGCTCGCGAACATGAAGAAGGGGCAGAATCTGGTGGTGCAGGCGATCAACGCCAACGGCGCGCCGCTGACCTTGCCGCTGCCGCTGGCGGAGGGGACCAGCAGTTTCGCCAAGGCCTATGATGGCCCGCCCACCGATCCGAAGGTGTTCGAGGAAAACCAGAAGAAGCTGCAGGAAGAACTGCAAAAGCGCGCCGAGGAAGCCCGCGCGAAACTGCAGCAGTCGGCTGCGCCCGGCGGCGCGGCTCCGGCGGCCAAGTAATCGACCGAGCAACCGGTTTTCGATAACACAAAACGAAAAGGCGCCCGACCAGGCGCCTTTTTCATTCAGTGAGCGCGTAAGGCCCGCCAGTGCCAGGGCCAGCCTTAGTTCAGCGAGGGGTTCCGCGGCCGATAGCCGCCCGATTTGTCCTTCACGAAAATCTCGGCCACTTGGGAATGCCGGATCGGCTCGCCTAAATCGTCGGGCAGCAGGTTCTGCTCGGAAACATAGGCGACGTATTCGGATTCCGAGTTCTCGGCGAGCAGATGATAAAACGGCTGATCCTTGTGGGGGCGGACGTCCTCGGGGATCGACAACCACCATTCCTCGGTATTGTTGAATTCCGGATCGATGTCGAAAATCACGCCCCGGAATGAAAACACCCGGTGGCGGACGATCTGACCGATCTGAAACTTGGCCGTACGCGTTTTTATCATGTCTCGTCGAATAGACCATGATTGTGGCCGATGCTAGAGGCAAACGGCCGAATTAACCCTTGCTGTGGCCGGTCCGTCCGCGCCGTCGACCGGGGCAGCCCTGATGAAAAAGACGCTTCCCCATGATCGACGTGCTCAATTTGGCGCTGCCGTATTTCAGCCTGATCTTCATCGGCTTCGCCTGCGGCAAGGCCAGGGGGTTGCCGGAAGCGGGCCTCGCCTGGATGAACTTCTTCCTGCTCTATGTGTCGCTGCCGGCGCTGTTGTACGGCATCATGTCCAAGACGCCGTTTTCGGAACTCAATAACCCGCCATTCCTGATCGCCACCACCTGCGGCACCATGACCGCCTTCGTACTGGCGATGGCGACGGGCCGGTTCATCGGAGGGCTGTCGGCACGCGAGGCAACCCTGGCGGGCCTCGCGGGCGGTTACGGCAATATCGGATACATGGGACCCGGGTTGGCGCTTGCCGTGCTGGGGACGAAAGCCGCGGCGCCGACCGCGCTGATCTTCTGCTGCGACAGCATCTTCCTGTTTTCGATCGTACCGCTCTTGATCGCGCTGACCGATCGCCAGCACCCGTCGCTGCTGCGCACGCTTGGCGTGGTGGCGCGGCAGATCGTTTTCAATCCGCTGATCATGTCGGCCTGCGCCGGGGCGCTCGCGGCGGCACTTCACCTTCATCCGCCGGTCGCAATCGATAACACGCTATTGTTTCTGCAAAACGCCGCGGCGCCGGTGGCGCTGTTTGCTCTCGGGGTGACCGTCGCGGTGCGTCCGTTTGGCCGGGTGCCCTGGGAAGTTCCCGGCGTCATCGCGGTCAAGCTCCTGATCCACCCGTTGGTGGTGTTCGCCTTGATGCGGCTGGCAGGCCCGTTCGCGCAACCATGGGCCGCGACCGCAGTGCTGATGGCATCACTGCCGCCGGCGCTTAATGTGTTCGTGATCGCACGCCAAAACGACAGCTGGATCGAGCCGGCCTCCGTCGCCGTCCTGATCGGGACTTTTGCTTCCGTGGTCACGCTGACCAGCGTGATGTGGCTGCTGCAGACCGGCCGGCTGGTGTTTCCCTGAAAACCTAGCCGCCGCGCGAGCGCCATGACGGCGCCAGCCCCTCGCGCATCGCGAGCCGGCGCAGCGGCCCGAACCCGCCGATCAAATGCAGGCCCGCGGCGCGCGCCGACTGCACCGGCAGGAAATCAGAGAGCAACGAGCGGTTGGCAACATCGATGACAAAAGTCCGGCTCGCGACGTCGGCGCGGCGCGCCTGACGATAGCGCTCCAGCACAACCGGCGCACCGGGATCGCTGCCCGCCGCCTGTGCGTCGGCGACGATCGCCGCGATGTCGGCGGCGTCGCGCAGTCCCATGTTGAGGCCTTGCGCGCCGATCGGCGGCAGTACATGCGCGGCTTCGCCGATCAGCGCGATGCGATGCCGGGCAAACGGCGCGGAGGTTTCGATCGCGAGCGGAAACAGATGTCTCCCCGGCTCGACGCGGAGGCGGCCGAGAATGGAGTGCGATTGCGCTTCGGCGGCCTCGGACAATTCGTCGTCGCCCATCGCCAGCAGCCGCTCGGCTTGCTTCGGTGCCGAAACCCACACCACGCTGCAGCGCTGGCCGGGCAGCGGCACAAACACGCAGGGTCCGTGTGGGGTGTGAAACTCGGTGGAGATGTTCCGGTGCGGCCTTGAATGACCGACGTTGAAGGTCAGCGCGGCCTGGTCGAGATCGCGGTGGCTGACCGTGAAGCCGGCGGCTTTGCGCGACGGCGATTGCCGCCCGTCGGCGCCGATCACCAGCCGTGCCGACAGCGACGCCCCGCCGGCCGTGCGGAGGGCGACGACGGTCTCGTCGGGGGCGATCGCCTCGGCGTCATCGTTGAACCGCGTCAAATTGGCGAATTCAGCGGCGCGCTGCTCCAGCGCGGCCATCAGCGCGCGGTTCTCGATGTTATAGCCGAACTGGTCGAGCCCGATCTCCTGCGAGGAAAATTTCACCTCGGGGGCACGGATCAGCCGCCCGGTGTCGTCGACCAAGCGCATGGTTTGCAACGGCGCGGCCTGATCTTGGCAGCGCGGCCAGACCTCAAGCCGCTCCAGGAAGTCGACGGTCGCACCGAGCAGGGCGGTGGTGCGGTTGTCGGCATAGGGTACGCGACGGGCGATCAGGGCGGTCCTGGCGCCGGTTTGCGCCAGCGCGATCGCCGCCGCAATTCCGGCGGGCCCGCCGCCGATCACGGCCAATTCGAACGGAGTTTTGGCGTCGCTCATCCCGTCACAATTGACGTTATCAGCGGCATTTTCAAGCCCGCGCGGCAGGCCCGGTTTGTCGCGGATTTGCGCGGCGGAACGCCGCAACCGGCGGTGTGCAAAGGCGGGCGATTCCTGATAGCACTTCGGCCCAAATGGACCACGCCAATCAGCCGGATTCTTCGCCCGCCTCGCCGGGAACGCGGGCCGCCGCCTTCTCCGTGCATATCTTCACGGCGTTGGGCGCCGGCATCGCGCTGATCGCGCAACTGGAGGCCGTGCGCGAGCACTGGGCGGCGATGTTCGCCTGGCTCGGGATCGCACTGGTGATCGATGCGCTCGACGGCCCGATTGCACGGCGGCTCGATGTGGTCCGGGTGCAGCCGAACTGGTCGGGCGAAGTGCTCGATCTCGTGGTCGATTTTCTGACGTACGTGTTCGTGCCGGCCTATGCGATCACCGCTAGCGGATTGCTGTTGCCGCTGGCGGCGCCGCTGCTGGGCATCGGCATCATGGTCTCGAGCGCGCTCTATTTCGCCGATCGCCGCATGAAATCCGAAGACAATCATTTTCGCGGATTTCCGGCGTTGTGGAACGCGGTGGCGTTCTATCTTTTCCTGCTGCATCTCTCTCCCGCGTTCTCCAGCCTGATTGTTGCCCTCCTGATCGTGCTGACCTTCATACCCTTTCATGTGGTGCATCCGGTGCGCGTCGTTCGGCTGCGCGGACTGACGCTGACGCTGGTGGCAATCTGGGCGGCGCTGGTGGTTTACGCGCTCGCCAACGACTTCGATGCCGGCACCATCGTTACCGTCGCGCTCTGTGCGATCGCCGCCTGGATCGCCGGAAGCGACGCGGCGATCCGGCTGTTGAGATCGCGCGCCGCATGATCGGATTGTGGACCAGCCCGGAAGCCTGGGCGGCGTTGCTGACCTTGACCGCGCTCGAGATCGTGCTCGGCATCGACAACGTGATCTTCCTCTCCGTCATGGTGTCGCGGATTCCGCAGGCGCAGGCCAAACGCGCGCGGCAGATCGGCCTGGCGCTGGCGCTGGTGTTCCGCATCCTGTTGCTAAGCCTCCTGGTATGGCTGATCGGGCTGACGCAGGACGTGTTCGCGGTCGCAGGGATCGGCTTTTCCTGGCGTGACATCATCCTGATCGGCGGCGGCTTGTTCCTGATCGCGAAAGCGACGCACGAGATTCACACCGAGGTCGAAGCGGGCGACGAGGACGAAAGCGAAACGCCATCCAAGGCCGGCGCGTTCGCCTGGGTGATCGTCCAGATCATCATCATCGACCTGGTATTTTCGCTGGATTCGATCATCACCGCGATCGGCATGGCGCAGGAGCTGCAGATCATGGTCGCGGCCGTGGTAATCGCCTGCTTCATCATGTACGTTTCGTCGGGCCCGGTCGCCAAATTCGTCGCCGAACATCCCACCACCAAGATGCTGGCGCTGGCGTTTCTGGTGCTGATCGGGGTGGCGCTGGTCGCCGATGGCTTCAAGTTTCATATTCCGCGCGGCTACATCTATTTTGCCATCGCGTTCTCGGCACTGGTCGAATTGTTCAATGTGCTCGCAAAAGCCAATCGTAAGAAGGCGGCCAAATAGGCGGCAAATTGTTCCCTTTCGAGGCGTCGAGTTGACAAGGCCGCCGCGATGGCTTTCGATTCAACGGGTCGAATATCAGCCCATGCTGCCGGAGGAGACCAAATGACAAAAGCCGTGCGCGTGCACAAGGTGGGAGGCCCGGAAGCGCTGGTTTACGAGGCGATCGACGTGCCGGCGCCTGGCCCCGGCGAGGTCCGTATCCGCCAGCACGCCGTCGGCGTCAACTTCATCGACGTGTACTACCGCACCGGCCTCTACAAGGCACCAGGACTGCCGTTCATCGCCGGCAATGAAGCGGCCGGCGAGGTGCTGGCGGTCGGTCCCGGCGTGACCCATTTCCATCCCGGTGATCGCGTCGCCTATTATCACAATCTCGGTGCCTACGCGTCGGAGCGCAACATTCCCTGGGAGAAACTCGTAAAACTGCCCGATCACATCACCTACGAGCAGGGCGCCGTGCTGATGCTCAAGGGGCTGACGGTCTGGTATCTCCTGCACAAGACTTTTAGGGTCGAACCGCACCACCGGGTACTGATTCATGCCGCCGCCGGCGGCATCGGCCTGTTGGCCTGCCAATGGGCGAGGGCGCTCGGTGCGCATGTGATCGGCACCGTCGGCTCGAAAGCCAAGGCCGATCTCGCGCTCGCCAATGGCTGCGATCACGTCATCCTCTACAACGAGGAAGATTTTGTCGCGCGCGTAAAGCAGATCAGCCGCAACGAGCTCTGCGACGTGGTCTATGACGGCGTCGGCAAGACCACATTCCCGGGCTCGCTGTCCTGCATCAAGCCACGCGGATTGTTCGTCAGTTTCGGCAACGCCTCCGGCCCGGTACCGCCGTTTGCGCTGGCTGAACTCAACAATCACGGTTCGTTGTTTGCGACCCGGCCGAAGCTCAATGACTATATCGGCACCCGCAAGGAATTGCTGGAAGGCGCCGACACGCTGTTCGCCGCCGTCATCAACGGCAAGCTGCACGTGCCGATCAACCACGCCTACGCCCTGAAAGACGCCGCCAAGGCGCATATCGATCTCGAAGGCCGCGCTACCACGGGTGCCGCGATCATGCGGCCGTAGTTTCCGCCGTAGCGGCGGCATTCCCCGGATGCCGCGCAGCACGTCGCGCTTGCGGCGTGATGCGCTGCTGGTCCGGGGTCCACATTGCTTGGAGGTGGTCCCGGCTCTGCGGAGCAGCGTAAAGAACGCTGCACCGCGTCCGGGACACCGTGCGTTACGCTACCAATCGCGCCGCGCCCGCCTTGGTCAGTATCCCGTCCAGCCCGTCGACCATCGCGCCGATCTCATCGCGGGTGACGTTGAGCGCCGGCATGAAGCGCAGCGCGTCCGTTTGTGGCGAGTTCAAGAGCAGGCCTTGCTCGAACGCCTGCGCCACGATCGACGCGCCGATCGGCAGTTTTAGATCGAGCGCCAGCAACAATCCGCGACCGCGAACTTCGCCGAGACCATATCTTGCCGACAGCCTCTGCAACTCGCTCTCGAGATAACGCCCGGTCTCCACGGTCGCCTGCAGGAACGCAGGTGTCGCCGACCTGTTCGAGCACGGCAAGCCCCGCGGCGCACATCAGCGGGTTGCCGTTAAACGTGCCGCCCTGATCGCCATGCTCGAAGCAGGAGGCCTGTTCGGTCGCGAGTAACGCCGCCAGCGGCACCCCGCCGCCGATGCCTTTGCCGAGGGTCATGATATCAGGCTCGATACCGGCATGCTCGTAGTGGAACAGCTTTCCGGTGCGGCCCATGCCGGTCTGGATTTCGTCAACGATCAGCAGCAGGCCGTGCTGTTTGGTCAGCGCGCGCAATTGTTGCAGGAATTGATCGGTCGCCGGCCACACGCCGGCCTCACCCTGGATCGGCTCCAGCATCACGGCGACGGTCTTGTTGTTGATCAGTCGCTCGACGGAATCGAGATCATTCAGTTGCGCCTTGCGGAAGCCCGGCACTTTTGGTTCGAACAGCGGCTCGAAGGCTTTCTTGCCGGACGCCGACATGGTGGCCAAGGTGCGGCCGTGAAATCCGCCGACAAAGCTGATGATCTCATGCGCGCCATTCCTGTGTAGCGTGCCGTATTTACGCGCGAGCTTGATCGCACCCTCGTTGGCTTCCGCGCCTGAATTGGCAAAGAACACTTGATCGAAGCAGCTATTGGCGACCAGCGCGTTCGCGAGCTTTAGGCTCGGCGCGTTGTAAAAGGCCGGGCTCGGCGTCAGCAGCAGTTTTGCCTGGGCGGCGAGCGCGTCGGCAACACAGGGTGGCGAGTGGCCAAGGCAATTGACCGCCCAGCCTTGCACGAAGTCGAGATAGCGTTTTCCGCTGTTGTCCCACAGAAAGGAACCTTCGCCGCGGACGAACACGGCCGGTGGGCGCGTGGTGATATCCATCAGCGCGTCGAACGGATGGGGTGGCTTGGTCATGTCGAACTCCTCTGCGGTTTAGGGGGTAAAAGTCGGCGCCAAAACGCGAGAAGGCCGCACTTTTCAGGGTGCGGCCTTCTCGAGAACGTTGCTGAGTTAGTTAATCAGCGTTGTCGTCGGACACGGCGCGACCCATCATCGTCGATCGAGCGACGACGGAAAGCTGCGCGGAGGTGGGTCCGGGTGAATGTCATGACGCGGCCATACAGCCGAATGACCGGTGATGTCAATAGGCGGCGGCCTCGTGCGCGCCGTTAGAAGCCGGCGACGCTGCCGTGCAGGTCATACTCGTCGGCGCGCTCGATCTTCGCGGTGACGATCTCGCCGACGCGCAGCGGGCGGCGGCTCGAGAGGTACACGGCGCCGTCGATCTGCGGCGCGTCGGCCTTGGAGCGGCCTTTGGAGACGGTCGGTCCGACCTCGTCGATAATCACCTGCTGCCGCGAGCCGACCTTGCGCTTGAGCCTGCGCGCCGAGATTTTTTGCTGCCGTGCCATCAGCGCGTTCCAGCGTTCCTGCTTGACCTCGTCGGGCACGGCTTGACCGAGCGCATTCGACGGCGCTCCGGCGACCGGCTCGTATTTGAAGCAGCCGAGCCGGTCGATTTCGGCGTCCTCCAGCCAGTCGAGCAGATAGGCAAAATCGGCATCGGTCTCGCCGGGGAAGCCGACGATGAAGGTCGAGCGCAATGTCAGTTCGGGACATTGCGCGCGCCATCTCTGGATCCGCGCCAGGGTCTTCTCCTGCGCCGCCGGGCGCTTCATGGCTTTCAGCACTTCGGGGCTGGCGTGCTGGAACGGGATGTCGAGATAGGGCAGTACCTTGCCTTCGGTCATCAGCCCGATGACTTCGTCGACATGCGGGTAGGGGTAGACATATTGCAGCCGTACCCAGGCGCCGAGCTCGCCGAGCTCTTTTGCCAGATCGAAGAACTTCGCGCGGACCTGGCGGTCTTTCCACGGGCTTTCGGCGTATTTCAGATCGACACCATAGGCCGAGGTGTCCTGCGAGATCACGAGCAATTCCTTGACCCCGGCATCGACCAGTTTCTCGGCTTCGCGCAGCACGTCATTGGCCGCGCGCGACACCAGGTCGCCGCGCAATTTTGGGATGATGCAGAAGCTGCAGCGGTTGTTGCAGCCCTCGGATATTTTCAAATACGCATAGTGCCGCGGCGTCAGCTTGATGCCCTGCGGCGGCACCAGATCGAGGTGAGGGTTGTGCACCGGCGGTAACGCCCGGTGCACCGCCTGCAGCACGCTTTCATATTGCTGCGGCCCCGTGATCGAGAGCACGCCGGGGTAGGCCCGCTCGATCTGTTCGGGCTCGGCGCCCATGCAGCCGGTGACGATGACCTTGCCGTTTTCGGCCATCGCCTCGCCGATCGCGCCGAGCGATTCCTGCTTGGCGCTGTCGAGGAAGCCGCAGGTGTTGACGATCACGATGTCGGCGCCGTCATGCTTGCGCGCCAGCTCATAGCCTTCCGCGCGCAACCGGGTGATGATGCGCTCGGAATCCACCAGTGCCTTGGGGCATCCCAGGGAGACAAAGCTAATTTTCGGCGCCGGGGCCTGCTGCATCGTGTTTCAACTGCCTGATTGATCGGCAGGAGCTAGTCCCAATTGCTCATAATTACAAGGCTTTGGGCCGGGCCTTTGCATGCTATGGATAAGCAACCCGAACATGAGTGATCGATGGGCGCCGAGTCTCCTCCAAAAGAGCCTTCTCCCAAAATCGTCATTGTCGACGAAAGTCCGATCCGCGCCGCGATTCTGGAGGAAGGGCTGCGCGAGGCCGGTTTTACCGGTGTGGTCCATATCAGCGAGATGCAAAGCCTGCTGCAGCGGATCTATGCGCTCGATCCCGACGTCATCCTGATCGACCTTGAAAATCCCAGCCGTGACGTCCTGGAGCAGATGTTTCAGGTCAGCCGCGCGGTGCGCCGGCCGGTCGCGATGTTCGTCGACCAGAGCGACGCCGCCTCGATCCAGGCCTCGGTCGATGCCGGGGTCTCGGCCTATATCGTCGACGGGCTGAAGAAAGAGCGGATCAAGCCGATCCTCGATCTCTGCATCTCCCGCTTCAACGCGTTTGCGAAACTGCAGGACGAACTCGATCGGGCCAAATCGGCGCTGGAAGACCGCAAGGTGATCGATCGGGCCAAGGGAATCCTGATGAAGCTGAAGGGCCTCACCGAAGAGGAGGCCTATGTCCTGCTGCGATCGACGGCGATGCGGGAAAAAAAGAAGATCGGCGAGATCGCACAGTCGATCCTGACCGCGTCGGAGTTGTTGAAATGAGTACACCGCTGCACATCGGCTTTATCCCGTTGATCGACGCGGCCGCCCTGATCGTCGCGGTCGACAACGGATTTACCAAGGCTGAAGGGCTCGACGTCACGCTGGCGCGGGAAGTGTCGTGGTCCAATGTCCGCGACAAACTCAATATCGGCCTGTTCGATGCGGCGCATCTGCTGGCACCGGTCGCGATCGCCTCGAGCCTCGGGCTCGGTCACGTCAAGGTGCCGATCGTTGCGCCGTATAACCTCGGCCTCAACGGCAATGCGATCACGGTGTCGCAGGCATTGCATGCGGCGATCCTGCGCGAGGTCGAGGGCGGCAATCCGTTCGATCCGATGGCGAGCGCACTGGCACTGGCCCGCGTGGTCGCTGCGCGCCGCAAGAGCGGTGCCGAACCGCTGACCTTCGGCATGACCTTCCCGTTTTCCACCCATAACTACCAATTGCGGTTCTGGATGGCGGCAGGTGGCGTCGATCCCGATGAGGACGTGCGTCTGGTGGTGCTGCCGCCGCCGTACATGGTGGAGAGCCTTGCCAACAACCAGATCGACGCGTTCTGTGTCGGCGCCCCCTGGAGTTCGATCGCGGTTGATCTCGGCGTCGGCCATATCCTGCATTTTGTGTCCGACATCCTGCTGCGCGCCGCGGAGAAGGTGCTGGCGGTCAGGCAAGGTTGGTCGGAGCGGAACCAGGAGGTGGTTGCCGCGCTGGTTCGCGCCGCATTTCGCGCCGCCGAATTCATCGAGCAGGCCGAGAACCGCGCGGAGGTCGCGCGTATCCTGTCCCATCCCGAGCGCATCGGGGTAGCCGCTGATGTCATCCAGCGGACGTTGGACGGCCGGCTCAAAATCTCGCCTGACGGTACGATGCGCGAAAACAAAAACTATCTGCTGGTGGGGCGTGAAGGCGCGGCGCGGCCAGACCCTGTGCAGGCGGCCTGGCTCTACGCGCAGATGGTGCGCTGGGGACAGGCGCCGCTCAGTCCTGTCGCGCTTGAAGCAGCCATGGCGGTATTCCGTCCTGATCTCTATGACGCCGCGCTGGGCGCGGCGCCTACGCCTGGATTTGTCTCCAATGTCGTCGGCGCCTTTGCCGGCCCCGCGTTCGATCCCAGCGATATTGCCGGGCATCTCCGAGCCTTCGCGATCGGACGCTGGAAGGCATGATCCGGACCGCAACATGCTGCGATCGTAGGCATCGATCGTCGAGCGATTAATTTGTGAGCGATCTGCATGAAAACGATGGTTACCGACTCATACAAGGTTCCATCAGAATTATTTAACCCGTTGATTTGCCAACAAATTGTTTTCGAATCGGAATGGCACGCAACTTGAATGTTGCAGCGCGGCCGGTTGTCGTCGACGCCCTCCGGTCCACGTCCAAGATGGATTTCCGCAGCAACGAGGCTGGTCGGACCGCTTCTTGGAAATCGAACCGGTCATTTCAGTCCGAGCCGATTTCCGCGCGGTCGTATTCCCTTTCGTTGATGCCACCGGTGGTGGCCGCAGGAGCTTCGTCGCCCATCATGAAAATCGAAACGCTCGCAGTCGACTTTACCGACGAGCAAAAGCGCTACCTCGAAGGCTTTACCACCGGCCTGCAGATCAGCCGGGTCGGACGCGGCCTGGGCGGTTCGGCCTCGGGGCAGACCAGCATTGAGCCCAGCGGACCCGATGCCGCGCATTTCAGGGCGCAGGACAGATTTGTTGCCGCCGGCAAGAAACTCGCGGACCAGGAAAAATTCAAACGCGACGAGCATCCGTTCGACGCCTATCCGCGCCTGAAAGAGCAGGCGCTGACCAACGCGCCGCCGTCTGCAGCGGATAATTTTCGCTGGCGCTATTTTGGTTTGTTCTACGTGGCGCCGGCGCAGGATTCCTACATGTGTCGGCTGCGGATCCCGAATGGTATCTTGAAGCACTGGCAGTTCGCCGGGATGGCCGATCTCGCCGAGCGACTGTGTGGTCCGTTCTGTCACGTCACCACGCGCGCCAATCTGCAGGTCCGGGAGATCCCGCCGAAACACGCCACGGCGCTGATCGAGGGCATTCAGGACCTCGGCCTGTGCTCGCGCGGTTCCGGCGCCGACAACATCCGCAACGTCACGGGAACGCCGACCGCCGGGATCGATCCGCAGGAATTGCTGGATACCCGCGAATATGCCCGTGAGTGGCACTACCACATCCTCAACGATCGCTCGCTGACGGGATTGCCGCGCAAGTTCAATGTCGCGTTCGACGGCGCCGGCAAGATCGCGGTGCTGGAAGACACCAACGACATCGCGTTCGCCGCCGTCGAAGTCAAGGATGGTTTCGGCGTCGAGCCCGGCATCTGGTTCCGACTCGGCATTGGCGGCATCACTGGGCATAAGGATTTTGCCAAGGAAACCGGAATTGTCGTCAAGCCGGCGGATGCCACAAAAGTCGCCGACGCCATCGTTCGCGTCTTCATCGATTTGGGCGACCGCACCAACCGACTCAAGGCGCGGTTGAAATACGTCATCGATGGCATGGGCATGGAGAAGTTTCTGGGCCTGGTCGAGCAGAAGCTCGGTCAGCCCCTGATCCGGGTGCCTGCGGAGGCGTTGGCGCCGCGGCCGGCGTTCGACCGCATGGCGCATACCGGTGTCCACCAGCAGAAGCAGGCGGGTTTGAACTGGATCGGCGTGTCGCTGCCGCTCGGCAAGGTGACGTCGGCGCAAATGCGCGGTCTTGCGAAAATCGCCGCGGATATCGGTGACGGCGATATCCGGCTGACGGTCTGGCAAAACCTCCTGATCCCGGGCGTGCGCGACGACAATGTCGGGCTTGCAGTCGCGGCGATCGAAGCGCTCGGTCTCGCGGTCACGGCGTCACAGCTTCGCGCCGGGTTGATCGCCTGCACCGGCAACGCCGGCTGCAAATTCGCGGCTTCCGATACCAAGCGGCATGCTGCCGAGATCGGCGACTGGTGCGAGCCAAGGGTCGAGATCGACACGCCGCTCAATATTCATGTGACCGGGTGCCATCATTCCTGCGCGCAGCATTACATCAGCGACATCGGGCTGATTGCCGCCAAGGTGCCGGTCGGTGAAGAAGACGACACCGTCGAAGGCTATCATCTGTTCGCGGGCGGCGGCTTTGGGCCGAATGCGGACATCGGCCAGGAAGTCTATCACGACCTCAAGGCCGAAGACGCACCGCGCACGGTTGAGAAGTTATTGAAGGCGTATCTCGCCCATCGCGCTTCCCCCGACGAAACTTTTGTCACTTTCGCGCGCCGCCACGACGGCGAGACGCTGCGCAAACTCGCGGAAGCCGAGGCCTCCTCATGAACCAGATGACCCCGCCGCCGAAAATCGAAATCATTCCGTCCAGCGCGCCTTTTTCGGAAGCCCAGCGCTCCTGGCTCAATGGCTTCTTCGCCGGCCTGCTGTCGAGCGATGGCCCGTCGCCATTATCCGCGGAACAGGGGGCTGCCCTGTTGCCGGGGGCCGCAGGCGACGGCGATGACGGCGAAGCGCCGTGGCACGACCAGACCATGCCGATCGCCGACCGCATGAAGCTCGCCGAGGGCCGCCCAATGCGGCGGCGGATGATGGCGGCGATGGCGCAGCAGGATTGCGGCCAGTGCGGCTATAATTGCAACGACTACTCAGACGCGATCGCCACCAAAAGCGAGGCGCGGCTGAATCTTTGCGTGCCCGGCGGCAAGGAAACCGCTCGCATGCTCAAGGCCTTGCACGAGGAACTTGAGAGAGCGCCTGCGGCCTCGCCCGGTACCGCCGCACCTCCAGTGGTGACGGAGCCCATTCCCACCGGTGAGGCCGGCCGCTCCCGCGATAACCCGGTGCCGGCGACCTTCGTGTCGCGCCGGCTGCTTAACAAGGCGGGATCGGAGAAAGAGACCTGGCACATCGATTTCGATCTTTCCGGCTGCGGCCTCGATTACGTGGTCGGCGATTCCTTCGGCATTTTCGCCAAGAACGATCTTGGCAATGTCGATCAGATCATCGCGCTGCTCGGCGCTTCCCACACGACCGAGGTAAACGGCAAGACCCTGCGCGACGTCCTGATATCGGACGTGTCGCTGGCGCCGGCGCCGGACTCGCTGTTCGAACTGCTGTCGTTCATCACCGGCGGCGCGCAGCGCGAGAAGGCACGCGCGCTGGCACAGGGCGAGGACCCCGATGGCGACGCCGCGACGCTCGACGTGATGGCGGCGCTGCAGAAATTTTCGAGCGTACGGCCGCATCCCGAAGCCTTCGTCGAGGCGCTGGAGCCGCTGCAGCCGCGGCTTTATTCGATCTCCTCGTCGCACAACGCGACGCCCGGAAAGCTGTCGCTGACGGTCGACAGCGTGCGCTATGTGGTCGGCAAGCGCAGGCGGCTGGGGCTCGCCTCGATTTTCCTGGCCGAGCGCATCCAACCCGGCGATGAAGTAAAAGTCTACGTGCAGAAGGCGCACGGTTTCGCGTTGCCACAGGATCCGAACACGCCGATCATCATGATCGGGCCGGGCACCGGCGTCGCGCCATTCCGCGCCTTCCTGCACGACCGCCGCGCGACCGGTGCCCCAGGAAAGAACTGGCTGTTTTTCGGCCATCAGCGCAGCGGCTGTGATTTCTTTTACTCCGACGAACTCAACGCGATGAAGACGGCGGGACTGCTGACGCGGTTGTCGCTGGCATGGTCGCGCGACGGCGACAAGAAATTCTACGTGCAGGACCGCATGCGCGAGCTCGGCCGCGAAGTGTGGACCTGGCTCGCCGAAGGCGCCAACGTCTATGTCTGCGGCGACGCCAAGCGCATGGCCAAGGACGTCGAGCGCGCGCTGGTCGATATCGTGGCGCAATTCGGCGCGCGGTCGACCGACGAGGCCGTGGCTTTCGTCGGGGAACTGAAGAAAAAGGGCCGGTTCCAGCAAGACGTCTATTGAGCGGTTCCACTTGCTTCAAATCGGCCCGAAAAAAATTCTCGTTCGAGTCCAGATCAGAGAATTTTAGACTCTGCCGGCGGCCCGGCAGGGTGTCTCCATTGCTATTTTCGGCCCGACCTTGCTTCTCGCCACGAACGGCATTCTGTTTGCTCTCGATGCTGCATTGGAGAGCGACGATGCGCGAGATATCGGCGGAAGCCCGCCTGCACTGGTATGCGCGTTCCCTTTCCTCCCAACGGACCGCGAAGGGATTGCAATCGGCGGCGCTCTATAGCGCCTTCGCCGTGATCGCCGCCGTCGTGTTCGGGACGCTGTCGTACCATCCGTTTTAGCAACAACGACTAGTTCGCCTTCTTGAACGGCGCGACATCGATCCCGGCAGCCTTAAGCGCTTGCCGGACGCCGCGGGCAATATCGACGGCGCCATGGGTGTCGCCGTGAATGCACACCGTCTCGGTGCGCATTTTTATCACTTTGCCGGTCACTGAAACCACTGCGCCGTCCTGCACCATCCGCACCACGCGCTCGGCGATCTGCTTTGGCATCGTGCAGCACCGCGCCGGGCTTGCGGCGCGAGACCAGCGAGCCGTCGTCCTCATAGGCGCGGTCGGCGAACACCTCATGCACCATCGGCAGGTTGGCGGCTTCGCCGGCCTTCACCAGCCGCGAATTCGCCAGCACCACGAAGATCAGATTGGGGTCGACCGCCTTGATCCCGTCGGCAATGGCTTTCGCGGTCATGTCGTCGTCGCAGGCGACGTTGGACAGCGCGCCATGGGCTTTGACATGGGTCACCTTGTGGCCGGCGGCGGTCGCGATCGCCTGCAACGCGCCGATTTGATAGGCGATGAGGTTTTCGATTTCGGAGGCTTTCATGCCGGGAACGGGACGTCGGCCAAAACCGTGCAGGTCGCGATAACCGGGATGCGCGCCGACGCTGACGCCGCGTGCCTTGGCCAGTTCGACGGTGTGGCGCATGATGTCGGCATCGCCGGCATGGAAGCCGCAGGCGACATTGACCGAGGTGGCGAGCTCGATCATGGCGGCGTCATTGCCCATCTCCCATGGCCCAAAACTTTCGCCGAGATCGCAGTTGAGATCGATGGTTGTCATGATGAGGGTCCGCTTAGGGGGTGGATAGATCAGTCCGGTGTCTCATGACGATGCCAGGTTTCGGCGTCGATGGCGCTGACGGCGGAACCTGCGACATTGGCATCATGCAGCGCTTCGAGGTTGAGATCAAAATTTTCGATGTCGCGCAGCCGGTCGGGCAGGGCGCCGATCAACTGCACGAAGCTTTGTAATTCCTTTTGCGCCTCCGCCATGCCGATCGCCTCGAACCGAAAACCGCGGCCGGCCGGGATCTGGGCGAAACGGCCGAGATCGGCCGAAATCACCGTCGCGATCTTGGGATAGCCGCCGCTGGTGCCGCGATCCGGCATCAGCACGATCGGCGCGCCGTTGCCGGGCACCTGGATGCTGCCGTTGACGGTGCCGTCGGAGACGATGTTGTGGCCGTGCAGATGTTTGATCACGGGGCCTTCCAGCCGGTAGCCCATGCGGTCGCTGGTCGCCGAGATCTTCCATTCGCTGTCCAGAAACAGTTTTTTGTTCTCGTCGCTGAATTCGTCGTCCTGCGGACCCAGCACCACCCGGATCGGCGCGTCGGCCGTCGCCGGAAGCTCGATCCGGCGCTCGGTCGCGCCGCTTGCGGCGGCGACCTGCAATTCGTCGCCGGCCTGCAGCGGCCGCGGATAGGGGCTGCCGAGGCCGGCGCGCGCATTGACCGACAGGCTGCCGAACATCGGCTCGCCCTGAACGCCGCCTTCGATCGCGAGATAGCTGAACGCGCCGCCGCGCGCAAAACCGAGCGTCAGGGTTTCGCCGTCCGCCAGCGTCATCGAGCTGTCAAAACTCACCGGCCGCTTGGCGATGTCGGCATTGCGCGGCGCGCCGGTCAGCGCCA
Organism: uncultured Alphaproteobacteria bacterium; assembly: GCA_963699465.1. Lineage (GTDB taxonomy): Bacteria > Pseudomonadota > Alphaproteobacteria > Rhizobiales > Xanthobacteraceae > Bradyrhizobium. Next base: position 1,094,090 of record CAVOTZ010000044.1, on the reverse strand, counting down.
CGCGAACCGCGCCGGCGCGCGCGGTGAAGGTAGCGCCGAACGGCCCGATCTCGACGGCGGCGGTGAACGGCGCGTTTCCGATCAGCGTATTCGCCGCCGCCAGCGCCAGCCGGTCGATCGCGCCGCTCGGCACCAGCCCGTAGCGTTGCGAACCCGGCCGGCCGCCGTCCTGGACGGAGCTTGCGGGCCCGATGCTGGAGATAACGAGCGTGCTCATGAGGCGATCAACTCGGCAATGATCTCGCCGGCTTCCGCGGCGCGATCCTGTTCGGCAAAGATCTTGTCGTCGACCCTCGCAAACGTCACGCGATCGCCGGGCTCCAGCAGAAACGTCGGCTTGCGGTGCAGCTGATAGGTCCGCACCGCCGTGCGGCCCAGCAGGTGCCAGCCCGAGGGGCCGGCGAGGCATTGCACGCCGGTCTGGACGCCGCCGACCGAAACCGTGCCGGCCGGCGTCAATAGCCGCGGATTTGCCGCCGCGGCATATGCAGGAATTTTTCCAGCCCGCTGAGATAGGACCATCCCGGCGTAAAACCGATCATCGCGACGCGGTAGTCGCCGGCGACATGCCGGGCCACGATGTCGTCCGCTGTGGTGTTCAGCGTTTTCGCGACATCCTCGAGATCGATGCCGTGCTCGCCGCCATAGGCGACGGGAATGCGCCAGCGGCGCGCGGTGGTGACGGCCGGCACGGGCTGCTCGGCCAAGGCGATCAGCTTTTCGTTCAGCGCGTCAAAGCCGATTTGCAGCGGGTCGTAATGCACCAGCAGCGAGCGATAGGTCGGGACGGTCTCGGTGACGCCGCCGATCGCCTCGCGTGCGACGGCGCGATCGAGCGCAAGAACGCGCTGGTTCGCGGCATCGTCGATGTTGCGGCTGAACTCGACGGTGATGGCGCTGTCGCCGCTCGGCAGCAGACGGGGCGGGGTGGGTGACGCAGCCATGATCCTTTGAAACCCTGCGGCCTCACAAACGCGTAGGCGACATCAAGCCTTTAGCGTGTTTTGCGCCGGAGTGGAATTCGCTTTGGCAAAATGATTGAGCAAGTTCAATAAATTAAACCGCGTTCTGGTCATAAGTCGTGATTATCGTAGATCCGCTCGAACAGCCCAAGCAGCAAGGTCTCGCCCCTTGACGCGATGGCCGTGCCCCGCAAGATGCGGCCGCCGACAAATCCCATCCGGAGCGCTCTGTTCGATGTCCCTGACCCCCGAAGCGATTGCGACCCTGTCCAAGGTGTCGACCGCCACCATCACCACGGTTCTCCTGAAAAAGGGCCTGCGAAACGTCTGGATGCGCGGCACAAAGCCGCTGCGGCCAGGATTGCCGCGGCTGGTCGGCCCGGCCTTTACGCTGCGCTTCGTGCCGGCGCGCGAGGATCTGGCGACGCCGGAATCCTGGTCGTCGCCGATTTCGACCCGGACCGCGATCGAGGCGATGCCGGAAGGCTGTATCGCCGTGGTCGATGCCATGGGCGTCACCGACGCCGGCATTTTCGGCGATATTTTGTGTGCGCGCATGGTCAAGCGCAAGGTCGCGGCGCTGATCACCGACGGCGTGGTGCGCGATCTCGAGGGCGTGCTCGGCACCGGCCTGCCGGTGTGGTGCGATGGTTTTGCAGCCCCCCCTTCGGTCGCCGGATTGACCTTTGTCGGCTGGGGCGAACCGATCGGCTGTGGCGGGGTCGCGATCTTCCCCGACGATGTCATCGTCGCCGATCAGGATGGCGCGGTGGTGATCCCCAAGGCGTTCCTCGATCTGATCCTGGCCGAAGGCGCCGAGCAGGAGCGCATGGAGGCCTGGATCGTCGATCAGGTGAACGGCGGCGCGGCGCTGCCGGGACTCTATCCCATGAATGCCGAGACCAAGGCGCGCTACGCCGCGTCGAAAAAATAACCTCATCCTGAGCAGCGGCGTCTTCGCCGCGTCTCGAAGGATGGGCAACATCGTGATCTCATGGTTCGAGACGGCGCAAGAGCGCCTCCTCACCATGAGGGCAATGCGTAAACAGGGAGACTCGTCATGGCGGAAATCATCAAGGCCGGTTCGCGGCCGACGCGTCGCGGGCCGAAAGAGAGTTTTACCGGGACGGTGTGGCAGGACCCGATCATCACGCCGCAGGCGCCGATGCGCATTGTCGCCAGCCGGGTGGCGTTCGAGCCGGGCGCGCGGACCGCATGGCACACCCATCCGCTCGGCCAGACGCTGTACGTGATTGCCGGTGTCGGCCGCTTCCAGACCAAGGGCGGCCCGATCAACGAGATCAAGCCCGGCGACGTCGTCTGGATTCCGCCGGGCGAAAAGCACTGGCATGGCGGTTCGCCGACCACGGGCATGGTCCATATCGCGACCCAGGAATTGCTGGATGGAAATCACGTGACCTGGATGGAACACGTCACCGACGCGGAATACAACGCCAACGTCGGATAGCGGACCGCTATCCAGGCAGCCGTTGTCAATACCGGCTAGATGCGCTGTGCCGTCCAGGTTCCCGAGCACAGCGCGCCATGCCAGGTACCGGATCCCGAGGTCGCCGTGAGGTGACCTGAGCCGACCGCGCGCTTGACACCGCTGACCAGCGTCACGTTGATGCTGCCGGCTTCGGCAACGCGGCCCGATGCGCTCACCATGGCGTTGCTCGATTCCACCCGGCCATTGTTGATCCCGATCGCGACGCTGGCGCCGCTCGGGCAGACTGAACTGGTCGAGGCGATCTGAACATTCCATTGGCCGTCGAAACTCGCCGCCGCGGCGGGCGTTGCGATATGTGCCGCGGCCATTAACACGATCCGCGTGATCATCCTGGTTTTGGTGAAGTAGCGCATGACGTTCCCCTGTGTTCCGATACGCGCAACCTCTCATATCGGTTCACCGGGAACTGTGACTGACGTCACGCGAAGCAAAACAGGGTAAAAGCGCCGCATGATTCCGTGGATCCAGATCGACAAGACGCAGGTGCCCGGCGCCGAGGTTGAGCTCAGCCTGATGCGAAGAGGGTCCGAGTTCTCGATGAAGCTCGGCCACAACGAGCTGATGAACAGCCGCCTCAGCGGATCGGAAGAGGCGCTCGCCACGCTGTCCTGCCGGCGGATCCAGGGCGTCAAGCAGCCTCGCATCCTGATCGGCGGGCTCGGCATGGGTTTTACCTTGCGCGCGGCGCTTGCGGTGCTCGGAGCGGACGCGCGGATCATGGTCGCCGAACTGGTGCCATCCGTGATTGCCTGGGCGCGTGGTCCAATGGCCGAGCTGTTCGGCGACAGCCTCTCCGATCCGCGCGCCGAGATTTGCGAGGCCGACGTCGCCGATGTGATCGCATCGTCGCGACAGGCGTTCGATGCCGTGCTGCTCGACGTCGATAACGGGCCGGAGGCGTTGATCCGCAAGGCCAATGACGCGCTCTACGATAGCGGGGGATTGCAGGCGATCCGCGGCGCGTTGCGGCCGGGCGGCGTGCTGGCGGTGTGGTCGTCGGGGCCGAATGTCGCGTTTACAAAGCGGCTTCGCGCCGCCGGGTTCGAAGTCAGCGAGGTCGGCGTGCGCGCGACCACCAAGCGCAGCGGCGCCCACCATGTCATCTGGTTCGCGACCAAACCAAAAGCCCGCTTTTAGTTGACCCGCGTCCAGTTCTGGCCGCCGCAAAACATGCCGCCGAAGGCGCAGCCCTGCACCCGCAGCGAGTCCGAGCCTTTCAGCGCGATCGTGGAATCATAGGTGCTGCCGGTGTTCGGATCGAGGATGCGGCCGCTCCATTTCGAATCCTTGCCCGGCTTCATGTTGATCAGAACCTGCTCGCCGTTCTGGTTCGATTTCTTGTCGACGGAATAGCCGCACAGATTGGCGCCGCATTGCTCGATGCGAACCTTGCCTTCCTTCTCTTCGGTCAGCCAAAGGCCGAGCGGCGAGTTTGCAGGCGTAGCGGTTGAAGCCGGAGGGATCGCGGCCTGCTGCTGCGCCGGAGCAGGAGGCGGCGTAGCCGGAGCTGGCGCGGGAGCCACAGGCGCGGTCGCGACGACCGGCGGCGGTGCCGGAGCCACGGCGGGCGCTGCGTCCTGCTGAACCGGCGCAGGCGTATTCGCGGCGGGCGGAGCCGTCGCGGTATCGACCGGGGCAACGGGCGCGGCAGGTGGCTGGTCGGCCGGAGCCGGCGGCGCGGCTTGCGGATCGACCTTGGCCTGATCAGGCTTCGCCTTGTGCGGATGGTCGCTATCGCGATCGCGCTTGCGCCGCCCGCTATTGTCGTAGACGCCGGGGATCGAAACCGTGCCGCGGTCGGGATCGATGCGAATGGTTCGCCCGCCATAATCGAACTGGTACTGCGCCTGCGCGGCGGGGCTTGCCAGCAACAGCGCGGCCAAAAAACCGGTAGAGGCCAACGGCCTTATCATCATGACCTCCTGAGCAGGGGAAGTTCGGTTCGACCCTACGCTTGGGGTGGTTTCACAACGTGATCTATATCACTTTCAACAAATAAGTCGTCAGCCAGCGGCTTTGGTTCAATGAACGCTGCCAGTCTAGTTGGACCAGACACGCAGCGTCAATTTCGGAAAGGCCGGGTTCCGACCAGGCAAAACCCCGCCAATCCGCCCCCAAAATCCTATTCGAACCAGGCGGCATAGATCTTCTGCCAGCTGCCGTCCTCGTGGGCGATATGCAGCCATTGATCGACAAAATCCTTCAGCGCGACGTCGCGTTGCAGCCAGTAGGCCTTTTCGGCGAAGTCGAACGGCTTTTCCGGATGCACGGCGCAGAGCACGCCGGCGTGCAGTTTCTGCTGGTATCGCGTCTCCGAGGCATCCGTCATCATCACGTCGGCATCGCCCTTGGCGATTTGGTCGAAGATCGTGACGTTGTCATTGTAGACCCTGATCTCGGCGTTATGAATGTTGGCCCTGGCAAAGCGTTCGTTGGTGCCGCCGGGATTGACGATCACGTGGGTGCCCGGCTTGTCGATCTCGGCGAGGGTGTCGTATTTGCCCTTGTCGCTGCAGCGCGCGATCGGCGTCTTGCCCTCGCGCATGATCGCGGTGGAGAAAAATCCCTTTTTCTGCCGGTCGAGCGTAATCGAGACGCCGCCCATCACCATGTCGAATTTGTCGGCCTCGAAATCTCTTGCCATCGCCGGCCACGCCGTTGGAACGAATTCGACCTTGACGCCGAGCGCCTTGCCGAGCGCTTCGGCGACGTCGACGTCGAATCCACGAAATTTTTGCGTCTCCTTGTCGAGCGAGGTGAACGGCAGATAATCGCCGGTCATGCCGACCCGAAGCGTGCCGCGTTTGAGGATGTCGTCGAGCCGGGAGGCTTGCTGCGCCTGTGCGGACGTGGCGGCGAGGAGCAGAGTGAAGGCGAGGCTGGTGAGGGTCTTGAGCATTTCCGTTGTTCTTTTCGTAGGGCGGATTAGCGAAGCGTAATCCGCCGCTCCTATGTGGGATCATCACGCCTAGCACGGCGCAATACGCTGCGCTATTGCAGCCATTTACTTTCGTCATTCCGGGCTCGCGCAAAAGCGCGCCCCGGAATGACGACAGGCAAACTTTCGCGTTCTCGCGACATGGTTTCGTCCGAGGCTTGCAAATCATTGGCCCCCCAAAAAGAAGAGGGCGCACGCGACCCTCCAGAGAGGGCGCGGGGAAGACCGGGTGCGCGCTGCACCCGCGGTCTCGTGTGCAATTGTGCATCACAAGAATGCGCACACGAGCATACAGGTTCAGCGGAAACACTCCGGCCTTCCCTGCGCAGTGGCTCTACGACTTATACGTGCTCTCCCTGGTGAATCGGAGCCTCTTGCCACCATCGCCCCCGGGAGGCGTTAGCCTCCCAAGGACTTGACGCCAGCATTCCGGGCGTCAGGACCACACGCTTTCGCCGTACGCATCCATGCCGCACGTCTGGCGACATCCACGCGTCCACCGCAGCCTGTCCCAACGTCAGTGACGTGGCCAACGTCCCCTCTTGCGGGACAGGATGGCGGGAATAAGCCGGTGATTTGCCTGCGAATAAAACAAGAATATTTTTTCAGGCAAGACTGGACAATGAGGCCAAATCACCGGCGCAATGAAAAGTTTTGTCAGCTTCGTATCCGCTATTTGGACCGGCTACTCCGGCAGTCCCGCCAGCCGCAATCCCTGCAGCACTCTTTCCATCTTGCTGGTGAAGGCGGCGGTCCCGATCCTCGTGCTGAAGGTTTTCAATGTCGTCTTCGGCCACAGCTTGCGATAACGATCCAGCGCCTCATGCGCCTCCTGCTCGCGGCCGAGCAGCGCGTAGGCCGACGCCAGATAGGCCGTGGGGTCTCCCACATTGGGCGCCTCGCGCGCCGCGCGCGACAGCCAGTCGATCGCCTCCTGATCCTTTGCCTGCATCAGATAGACCAATCCCGCGCCCTGCTGCCAGCTCCAGCGCAAATGCGAATGCGGCGCCAGGCGATCCGCTTCAAGGAATTCGGCCAGCGCTTCGTCGGGCTGCCCCATCATCAGCCTGTCGTATCCCATTTCCTTGTGCGGGTAGGCGTAATCGGGAAAGTTCTGCGCCAGTTCGCTGCACACCTTGATAGCGGCTTCGAACCGCCGCATCGCGCGCAGGAACTGGCACTGTGCGCCGTGCACGCGCCTGTTTTCGGGTGCAATGGCAAGCGCGTCCTGCAAGGCGAGATCGGCCGCATGCAGGTCGGCGACCTCATCGCTCGACCAGTGGTTCAGCACGCCGGTGGCCAGGGCAAAACTCAGATCGGCAAGCGCAATGGCATTATGGCGATCGAGGTCGGCCGCCCATTGCCGCAGTTCGCGGGCCGCTTCGTAGTCCTCGCGGGATGTCATCTGCACGGTTTCGGAGATACGGGTCAGCCTGACCGCGGTCTCGATATTCGCCTTGCTGGTTTCGGATTGGGCGGATCGCGCGAGGTAATTCCAGGTCAGGACGGCGCAAGCCAGCCCGCCCGCCACGGCGAGCGCCGCTACCGTCAAGCCGGGAGCAGCAAGGCGTCGCGAGCCCGCCGGCGCGGCCATGGCCGGAGAGGGCGTGTCGGAATCGCCTCCATTCAGTGCGATGACCGCCGGCAATGGTCCTGCGGCGTGGGCAACCAGCGGATTCGCGTCCGGGACCTCGGACCGGTTGCACTCCTCCCGCACCTCGCCGACGAAGCGAACACCCTTGCGCGGCAGAGTCCTGATCAGCCGCTGTTCGGTTCCGCTGTCGCCGATCGCGGTCCGCACCGCGTTGATGCGCGTGCTCAAAGCCGACTCGGAAACGATGCGACCGGCCCAGATCTGTTCGATCAGCTCGTCCCGGCTGACGACGTGGTCGCGGTGACGGACCAGATGGAGCAGGAGGTCGAAGGCCTGCGGTTCCATGGCAACGATCGCTACGCCCTTGCGCAGTTCGCGCCGGTCCGGATCGAGCACGTAATTGTCGAAAACATAAACCAAATGCAATATCCCCCGGCAGTGTCAGGGGCCGGCTATCGCGCCAGCTTCGCGAAACGAAAATAAAGCAAACCGTAAGCCAAAAATAAGGAGTCCTGAAGGCGTGGCGCCCGCGGCTCGGGCAGGCTTGGCCCCTATCCGGCCAACGAGGGGAGTCGTCATGACTGCGATCGCCAATGTGCTGTCCCGCACACTTCGTGCTGCGAACGAAAACGACGCGCTGATGCGGATCGTCATCTTTTGCGCCGTCGGGCTTCTGGCGTCTCTGATTGTAATCAACTGCGGCGTGGATCTGAACACGGGCTTTGCGGCGCCGTGAGATCATCATCCGCCGTTGGCGTGCACCATCGAAACGTCGCATACCGACAAAGCGAGACCGACGAGGCAACAATCCATGATTGAAGCAGTGCTCCGTCCACGTCTGCTTCATTCGAATCAAACTGATTCTCAATAACCGGAAGGGCTTCGTCACGCGCCGCTCAAAACCTGCCACATTTGATGGGTGCAATCTGTGCGGGAGGGGAGGCGGTTTCGCTGTCGCGAAGAACATAGCTGCCTTTCTCTACAATCCCAACGACATGCCCGGCATTTTGGGCGCCGGGGCGTCTCGATCGGTGCTATCCCGACCACGAGGAGGTCAGCGTGCCGCAAGTCCCCGCGCATTACCGCCCGCTCAAAGGATCCGAACGTACGGCGCGCAGCGGCGCGAAACGAACCGCCGCAGCCGACCCTCGCGAGGTCCTCATGGTGAGCGTGCGCGTCCGGCGCCGGCCTGATGCACCGGCGCTTCCCGATTTGGCGTTTGCGACGACTGTCCCCCCGCGAGACAGGCCGTATCTCTCGCGGCAAGAGTTCGCCGACCGCTACGGCGCATCCGGCGATGATTTCGCGAAAGTCAAAGCGTTTGCGGACGCCAACGGCCTCTCGGTCGTCGAATCCAGCGTCGCTCGCAGAACCATCGTCCTCAGAGGCAGCGTCGCGCAAATGAACAAGGCGTTTGCCGTCGATCTCGGCTCCTACGAGACGGACAACGAGGAATACCGGGGACGTGAAGGGCCGCTTCATCTGCCTAACGAGCTCTTGGACATCGTGCAGGGGGTCTTCGGGCTCGACAACCGGAAAATGCTCCAGCCCCACATCAGAGGGAGCGAAACCGCGGCCGATGCCTTCGGCCCGAACGGCACCAGGTTCATGACGGCGCCGCAGGTCGCCCAACTTTATAATTTCCCAACCTGGCCGGCGACTGGACAAACCATCGCTATCCTCGAGTTTCAAGCCGGGTACTATGAGCGGGATCTGCAGCTATTCTTCGACAGCGTCGGCTTGCCTGTTCCTTCGATCGACTGGGTGAGTGTCGACGGCCAACCGAACAGGCCAAGAGCAAACAAGGAAACAACGGAGACCGCGCTGGACATCCAGGTGGCGGGCTCTGCCGCGCCGGGCGCCCGCCTTGTTGTTTATATCGGACCGGACTCCGAGCAGGGCCTGATTGATGCCGTCACCACGGCTATCCACGACGCGGTGTACACGCCTTCCGTGATCTCCATCAGCTACGGAGGCGCGGAGCTTGATAAAACCAGCACGTCGAACTGGACGAAGGCCTTGATCAATTCTGCTCACGCCGCGTTCCAGGAAGCTGCCCTGCTCGGCGTAACGGTGCTCGCCTCGTCCGGCGACCAGGGAACGCAAGCGATGGTGGCTGACGGAAACGCCCATGTCGAATATCCCGCTTCCGATCCGTATGTGACGGCGGTTGGCGGGACCTCGATCTCCAACGTTTCAGGAACAAGCTTTACCGAATTCACCTGGCCTGATTTGGGCGGCGGCATCAGCGACTTCTTTCGCCCGCCGGATTTTCCGCTGCCGCCCTGGCAGAGCTTCGCCCGCGTTCCCGCGTCGGTCAACGATGGTCGCAATGGCCGGGGCGTTCCGGATATTGCCGGAAACGCAGACGGTCACAGCGGGTATATCATCTACCTGTCGGGAGGCCCGAGTTTTAGCGCTTTCGCAGGCACCAGTGCTGCCACGCCGCTCTATGCCGCGCTAGTGGCGTTGCTCAACGCCGGTCTCGGCGAGAATCTCGGCTATCTCAACCCGATGCTCTATGCGCTGCCGGGTTACGTCTTTCGCGACATCGCCGATGGCCAAACCAATTCCTATCTCGGCTCACCCGGGTATGTGTCGGGTCCGGGCTGGGATGCCTGCACCGGCCTCGGCGTCGTGAACGGAATGGCGCTGAAATACGCGCTTCAAGGCGGCATCGACGCGCTTTCGCTTCTGACCGCCAAGCAGGTCAGACCAGGCTAGCGAGCGTATTCAGTCTTGTAACGAAGCAACGAAGAGGGAGCGAGGCCATGCCATTCCTGTCATGTATCGTCAACGAGATTGGGCCAGCCGCTGACGGCACGGAAACGTCCGATCCGGTCGTCTATGTCAACCTGACGGACAGCCAGGGAAGTTTCACCGGCCAATGGTTCTACGTCGCCGAGGGAAGCCAAAACCAGATGCTGGCCGTGGGATTGACCGCGATGAACACCAACCGGCAGGTGGAAGTGGATCTGGTAGCTCCGAACCCGTCGGGTTCACCCTATACGGCCATCAACAGGATGTATCTGACCTCGACGTCGGCGGCGTTGATCTCGCCGATTTTCGACCTGGCCGGTTCATACGTCGAGGGGCCGGTCATTTCGGTGAACGCGAACTATCTTTCCGTCGATATGTCGGCCTTGAATCGCTCGACGGCCAGCGGCTCGATTCTCGACCGGTCTCACATCGTCGTCAATTTTCCAGCCGACCAGAATTTGAACATTGCCGCGGAAACCGTCACCGCCAAACTTCAGTTGCCGGGCACGCTGATCTGGTCAAACACGTCGACCTGGTTCAAGGCTTGAAGATTTCCGCGCTGTTGCAATTCCGTTCAATGATTCGTGCACGTCAAGATTTGACGGAATCACGGGGTAGTGCATGCTGTGTGGATGTTTTCGCGCGTGCGCAATCAGTTCAAGGGATCGAGGATCGCCCGCATGAGCAGCGGCGATTACTGCGTGATCCGTGATCTCGGCCTCGTCAAGGGCGGCAAGGGCCTGCGGCACCATGAAGTCGTGCTGAAGCTGTCATGGAAAGGCGCGCTGCAATTCGCGAAATCGATTCTGCACGCGCCGTCTGAACATTTTTCGCGAACCAGCGAGAGCGTAGGGAAATCTTAAGCTCCGCCGGCGCGAAAATGTCACCCCCTGTTCGTTCCAAAGAGAACAAAGAGAGTCCGAGCGAACCCGCCGCACAAACGGCGTCATCTTGGGGTGCGAGCCGTCTGGCGAGCCTCGAAGGATGGCAACGAGGTGCGTGCGGCTCATCCTTCTAGGCGCGCAAGAAAGAGCGCGCACCTCAGGATGACGTCGGTGAGTAGCGTGACCCGTCAGCTGGCGCAGGGTTTGGCGCTGACTCGCACGCCTCTCAGCTGCGCCGCCAGCGTTTCGCGCGCCGGGGGCTTTAGCTCGTCGAGTGAGTAATAGCCGCGGCCGTAGGTCTCTTCGATCAGGCGCTCGATGCGACTGTCATCGGGAGAGGTCCAGGCGCCGATCGAAAATCGCCTGGCCGCTTCGCCATAGGTGTGCCCGTAGCTCCATGCTTCGGCACCGCGCCGCTCATAATAGTAATCGATGGCGCGGATCAGGGCTTCATGGCCCTCGCTGGCGCAGTAGCCGGCCCAGGGCTTGTCGAGACTGTCCAGCGTTGCCTTGCGGATACGCTCGCAATTCGGCGCGTTGTAGCGCTCATTGACCATCCAGGGGTCTTGACCCTGCCGGGTTGCGGCGTTGACGACCGGCGCTGGCGTATCCGAGGCCTTGTTCGTGGGAGGCCAGATAAAGGTCGCCGTAACGATATTGGCTAGAAAGAAGCCACAAATGACAAACAAGATCGCCTTCATCGGCCATTGTCCGCGCTGCGCGCAGCGTGGCAGGCGGCCCTGGGTTCGGCGGGCGGAGCGCCGCTCATCTGGAAAACATGGCGGCGGATCGCTGCCGGGAAATCCTCACGCGAGATCCCGCCCTGCTGAATTGCTTCGCGCAGCACCTTGTGCATGTTCAGGTCGGCGGGCGTTTTGAAAGCGGCGGCCGCGGTGTCGAGCCGTTCGTCGCTGTTGCTGGGGCAGCCGGCGGCCCCGGGTTGGCAGAACGCCATGTCCAGCCACGCCGTGACGTAATTTGACAACGCAACAACCAGGTTCTTCTTCATCGTGTCGTCGCATGGCGACAGTTTATAGGCGGTCGATGCCTGCAACAGATCCGCGCGAAGTTTATCGCGCGCGAAATTGCCGTCGCTCTGATTGGTTTTTGAATTCACCCATTCCTGGCGAATGGCCTTTTCCCTTGCCTCCTCGAAAGTCGGGAGCCGTGGGTTCGGCTTCAGCTCCGCGATGCCGAATGTCACGACCGGGAAACCCGCCCTGGCCCAGCTGACACCGACGAAGGCCAGTGCGAACAGGCCGGCAACGACCAAAGCAAAACGAACTGTGCTCATAGCAGGCGCCCCGGCGAAGCCAATGCTGGTAGCACGCGCGCCGTTAAAGCCGCCCTAATAAATTGCGTCGGGGACAACTCAAAAGTGCAATTTTGGGAACCCGCCGGATGATGGGCTTGGTGAGATACGGGACGGAATTGCGCGTGGATATGCCGTGCCGGATTTCGTGGAGCCCGTCATCGGGCGGGCGGCCCCGGATTTCGCGATGCTCAATCCGGGCTACGCGTGCGTGCGCCTCACGCTTCGCCGTTGCCGCTGCGCACGAGGCCCGCGGCCGCGGCGCGTCCGGTCATCTCGCTTCGGAGCTGCTCGAAGCGTTGACGGGCATCGCTTTCGGCTGCATCGACCATCCGGATCGCGTCATCGGCCGACATCGGCCCGGCAACGATCGGCGCGGAATTTTCGCCGATGGTCTCGTCGACATAAAAATGGTCTTCGTCGCCGCGGCGCACCGTCCATTTGAAACGGATCGCCGCCATCGGGCCGGGGCCGACTTTCGAATAGCCCTCGGCCTCCACCGCCGCGGGCGCCAGAGGCGTCTCCTCGACCATCGTTTCCGGCAATGGCGGCGGAGCGGGTGCTTCGGCCAACACCTGGGCCGATACTTCAGTCTGTATTTCCGGAGAAGAGGCTGCCTCCGGGTCGCGCGGCGATTCGGAGTCTGCTCCATCATGCTGGCGATGGCCGCCAGGGCATGGTCGGTCGGGTCAATTTGACTCACAATATGTCCTCCAGATTGCGAAGTGAGCAGGGGAGCGCACCCCGCTGGCTTCGCCAATCCCTTTAGTTGTGCTGTCGATTGCGGCTGAGTTTTGTCGATCTTTTTGGTTAACGCGTTTTGTTCAGGCCGATCGGAGCCCACCCACGGAGCAAAATCCGTGGGCATGCTTGGCTCGAAACCCCTTACGCACAAACCGGCGGCAATCGGTCCTTCCAGGGCCGGGTCTGCTCGAGTTGTGCCGCCAGGCGAAATAACGTGGCCTCGCCGCCGAACCGGGCCGCGAACATCATGCCGAGCGGCAGGCCCGCCTTGTTCCATGCCAGCGGCATCGACATCGCGGGCTGGCCGGACATGTTGAACATCGCGGTTCGCCGGCATATAGCGCCGCAGGATCGGCATGATGTGGGACAGGTCTTTGGACATCGAGTTGATCTCGCCGATCCGCAGCGGCGGCGTGCACAAAGTCGGGCGACAGGAATACGTCGCAGGTCTCGAAAAACTCGGCGAGGCCGCGCGCGATCCGGAAGGCGCCGAGCTGCGCCGACACGTAGTCGACCGCGTTCTGCTGTTGCGCGTTGTGGGCTGCGCCAGCGTCAGGATCTCGAAATCGCGCTCCGTCATCGCGCGGCCGTAGCGCTGCTCGGCCTGCCGCACGCCGAGCGCGGTGTTGGCGCCGACGATGGTGCCGATCACGGGGCCGGGATCGGCGGCCAGCGCCGGCGCGCGCTCCTCGACCTCATGGCCGAGCCCTGCCAGCAGGCCCGCGACGTCGCGCACCGCGGCCGATATTTCGGGATCGATGGCATCGCCATAGGGCGACTTGTCGGTAAAGGCGATGCGCAGCCGGCCGGGGTCGCGGCCGACTTCCTCGGCAAACGGCCGTTCCGGCGGCGGCGCCACATAGGGGCTCGACGCTTCGGGCCCGCTGATCGGCGTCCAGCATCACGGCGCTGTCGCGCACGCTGATGCTGACGACATGGCCGCAGGAAAACCCGCCCCAGCCTTCGCCGCGATCGGGGCCGCACGGATTGCGCGCCCGCGTCGGCTTCATTCCGAACACGCCGGAGGCGGAAGCCGGAATCCGGATCGAGCCGCCGCCGTCGCTGGCATGCGCCACCGGCAAGATGCGCGCGGCGACCGCGGCCGCCGCGCCGCCGGACGAACCGCCGGAGGAGTGCGCGAGATTCCAGGGGTTGCGGGTCGGGCCGTGCAGCCGGCTATTCGGTGGTCGGCAGCAAGCCGAATTCGGGCGTGGCGCTCTTGCCGAACATCGTGACGCCGGCAGTCGAGAAAACGCTGCGCGAGCGTTCCGGTGTGATCGGCGACATTGTCCTTGTAGATGCTGGCGCCGAAGGTGGTCGCGGTGCCCTCGATCAGATCGAGGTCCTTCAGCAGGAACGGCACGCCGGTGAACGGGCCGTCGGGCAGGCCCTTGTCGATCTGTCGTTTGGCGTAGTCGTAATGTTTGACGACCACCGCATTGATCTTTGGATCGACCTTTGCGGTGCGGGCGATCGCCTCGTCCAGCAATTCCGCCGCGCTGACCTGCTTTTTGCGGACGAGATCGGCGAGGCCGACGCCGTCGTAATTGCCGTATTCCCTGAACGCCATGGTGCCCTCTAGATTATGATAATCGCTGCAAGGCCGGCATTGACGCCGGCCCGCAAGGTGCGACGGCTCGCGTCAGAGCACGTCCTGATTGATGACGTTGATGCGGATCGGCTCGCCGTCGAGCACGCTCAGAATATTGCGCGCGGTCTGCTCGCTCATGCGGCTGACGGCCTCGACGGTGACGCCGGCGACATGCGGTGCCATGATCACGTTCGGCAGGCCATGCAGGGGCTGACCGACCGGCGGCGGCTCGATCTCGAACACGTCGAGGCCCGCGCCGGCGATCTTGCCCGACACCAGGGCCTCGTACAGCGCCTTCTCGTCGACAATGCCGCCGCGCGCGGTGTTGATCAGATAGGCTGAAGGCTTCATCAATTTCAGTTTGGCGGCATTGAAGAAGCCGACCGTTTCCGGCGTCTTCGGACAGTGAATAGTGACGAAATCCGCCCGCGGCAGCGCGGCTTCGAGATTGCACACCGCCTCGCAACCGGCCGCGGTGATTTCCGATGCCGGCTGATACGGATCGTAGACCAGCACGTTCATTTCCATCGCCTGGCAGCGTTTGGCGATACGGGTGCCGATCCGCCCAAAACCGATGATCAGCACCGTCTTGCCATAGAGGTCGAACGGCAGCGCGCCGAGCCGGCTGGCCCAGGTGCCTTCCTTCACCATCGCGTGCATTTCCTGCGCGCGCTTTGCCAAGGTCAGCATCATGAACAGCGCCTGTTCGGCGACCGACGGCGAGTTCGCGGTGCCCGCCACCATCAGCGGCACCTTGCGCTTCGAGAGCGCCGGCACGTCGACGGCGTCGTAGCCGACGCCGATCCGCGTCACCACCTTCATATCCCCCGAGGCTTCCAGCTCCGGCTCGCCGAACCGCGTCGCGCCCAGCGCCACGCCGTGAACCGGGGCATGCTGCTTCAGCATCGCCTCGAAATCGGTGGCCGAGATCATGTTCGGAAATTCGACCAGCTCGACGTCGTCGCGCTGGTTGAGGAGGGCGCGCGCCCCGGGTGACATCGTCTGAGTGACAAAAATCTTCTTCTTGTTGGTGGCCATTTCCTGCCCTTGAGGTTCCCTTGTCGCCGTCACAGCACGGCGCCGGTTCCTTCGTTTAGCAGGTGCATATTGTTGAGGTCCACCGCCAATCGCAGCGGGGCACCGTCGCGCGCGCCGGCATTGGGATTGACCCGGCCGCAGACCTGGGCGCCCTCCAGCGTGAAATAAATCAGCGTCTCCATGCCCATCGGTTCGGTAACGTCGAGTACCGCGTCGAACGGCTCGACGCCGGGCTCGGGATGCGCTTTTGCTTCCGCGATATGTTCCGGCCGCAACCCGAGCAGCAATCTTTCATTGCGCGAGATCGCCTGATAGCGCGCGGCGCGCGCCGGCGGCAGCGGAAAGGCGATCCGGTCGGTCAGGCGGATGTTCAGTTTGCCGCCGGCCTCCTCGAACCGGCAGGGGATAAAATTCATCGCCGGCGAGCCGATGAAACCCGCGACGAACCGCGTGGCCGGATGGTGATAGAGCTCGTTCGGGGTGCCGATCTGCTCGATGCGGCCGTGGTTCATCACCACCACGCGGTCGGCGAGCGTCATCGCCTCGACCTGGTCGTGGGTGACGTAGACCGTGGTGGTGCGGACCTTCTGGTGCACCTTCTTGATCTCGATCCGCATCTGCACCCGCAGCTTGGCGTCGAGGTTGGACAGCGGCTCGTCGAACAGGAACACTTTCGGATTGCGGACGATGGCGCGGCCCATCGCGACGCGCTGGCGCTGGCCGCCGGACAAGCTGCTTTGGCTTGCGGTCGACCAGTTCGACGATGTCGAGCATGCGCGCGGCCTCGTCGATCCGCGCCTTGATCTCGGCCTTGGGGTAGTGCTTCAGGCGCAGCCCGAACGACATGTTCTCGTCGACCGTCATGTGCGGATAGAGCGCGTAGTTCTGGAACACCATGGCGATGTCGCGATCCTTCGGCGGCACGTCGTTGACGACGTCGCCGCCGATCATGATGTCGCCGTCGGTGATGTCCTCGAGCCCCGCGATCATCCGCAGCGTGGTCGATTTTCCGCAGCCCGAGGGCCCCACCAGCACGACAAATTCATGGTCGGCGATGTCGAGGTCGATGCCGCGCACCGCCTCGACGTCCTCATAACGTTTTATCACCTTACGCAACGTCACGTCGGCCATGAGGTTCAACCCTTTGTCGCGCCGGCGGTCAGGCCGGCAATGTAGTAGTCCATCAGGAACGCGTAGATGATCAGCGGCGGTGCCGCGCCGAGCAGCGCCCCGGTCATGATCTGTCCCCAGTTGAAGACGTCGCCCTTGACCAGACTGGTGATGATGCCGACCGGCAGCACCAGTTGATCGGTCGAGGTGGTGAACACCAGCGGATAGAGAAATTGCGCCCATGATACCGTGAAGGCGAAGATGGTGGCGGCGATCAGGCCGGGCAGCGCCACCGGGATGAAGATCCGGATCAGGGTCTGGAACCAGGAGGCGCCGTCGATCACCGCGGCCTCGTCGAGCTCCTTCGGGATCGAGGCGAAATAGCCGATCATGATCCAGGTGCAGAACGGCACGGTCAGCGTCGGGTAGACGATCACCAGCACGTACCATTTGCCGATCAGATGAATGCCGGTGACCTCGCCGAACCACGCGAACATCTTGAACAGCGGCAGGAACAACAGCGTGTCCGGGATCAGATAGGTCAGGAACACGCCGGTTGCCAGCGTCGCCGAACCCCAGAACCGCATTCGCGCCAGCGCAAAGGCCGCCGGAATGCTGATCAGCATGGTGATGATGACCACCATGATCGAGACCAGCGCGGAATTGCGGAAGAACGTCAAATACTGGTTCGACGTCAGGAGCTCGATGTAGTTGGAAAGCGTCGGGCTATACACCCACCACGGATTGGTCGCGGCCGAAATCTCGGTGCTGCTCTTCAGCGAGGTGATCAGCATGTAGAGCGGCGGCACCAGCGAGAAGATCGCAAACAGCGTCAGGAAGAAATACGACCAGCGCAGCGCCCAGGTGCGGTCGCGGCTCATGCTGCCATATTTGACCGTGCGGGTCGGCGCCGCCTTGTCGATGGTGAGGGTGCTGGCCATCAGGCTTCATTCCCGCGTTTGTTGATGTCGCGCAGGATGAAGACCGCGGCAATCGCCAGGATCGGCAGCATGAACAGCGAAACGCTGGCGCCGAGCGGAATGTCGCTGCCTTCGATCCCGATCTTGAAGGCCCAGGTCGCGAACAGATGGGTGTGGTCAAGCGGGCCGCCGGCGGTGAGAATCCGCGTGATGTCGAAATTGGCAAAGGTCACGATCAGCGAGAACAGCGTGGTGATCGCGATGATGTTGCGCATCATCGGCAACGTCACGTACCAGATGCGCTGCCACCAGTTGGCGCCGTCGATGGCGGCGGCTTCATAAAGCTGTTCCGGCACCGATTTCAGCGACGCCAGGTACATGATCATGAAGAACGGCGCGCCGAACCAGACATTGACCAGGATGACCGAGAAGCGTGCCCAGTTGGCGTCGCCGAGCCACGAAATCGGGCCGATGCCGAACGACGACAGGGTGTAGTTGAAGGCGCTGTAGGAGGGATCGAACAGCCACAGCCAGGCCAGCGTGCTCATCGCCGGCGGGATCACCCATGGCACCAGCAGCATGCCGCGCCATTTGCGCTGGCCCTTGGCGGGAATGTTGTGGACGAGATGCGCGACGACGAAGCCGATCAGCGCCTTGAAGATCACCGCCGAGATCGCGAAGATGCAGGACTGCTCGACCACCAGCCAGAACGTCTCGCGCTTGAACAGGAACTGGAAATTGCCGAAGCCGACGAAGCGCTGCATCGACTTGTTCAGCGTCGCCAGATGCAGGGAATAGAACGCGGGGTAGACCACCAGGATGCCGACCAGCAGGATCAGCGGCAGCGTCATCAGGAACGCGGAGGTGGATTTGCGCCTCAGCGTCGCCCGCAGACTCGCGCGCCTTCGCGTTGGCCTGGAGGCAGCGACGTTGTTCGGCTGAAATGCGACGTCAACCATGATGCATCTTCCTCGCGGGGATGAAGGTCAGCGCAATGGATTTTTCCGGGAAGCTTCGGGAGCCGGCATGGCGTCGGCTCCGGATCTTGGTGCGGTGATGCGCATCGTGTGACGATCCGATCGCGGAAATCAGCTCCGCATGTAGCCTTCGCATTCGCCTTCGGCCCAGGCCAGCACGTCTTCCATCTTGCCGCCCTGATAGTATTTCAGGCACATCTTGGTCTGGACCGCCTGGGCGTAGATCTGCTGCGCGATCTTCGGCGGCGCCGGCGAGGCCGCGATCGACAGGATCTGATGGTTATACGGGTTGGGATAGTGGAACAGCGTCCCCTTCGGCGGACCCTGTTCGGCCCAGGTCTTCAACAGCGTCAGTTTCTCAAAGGCGGGCAGATCGTAGCCGCCGCTGGCCTCGACCAGCCGGGCGATCGATTCCGGCTGCGACAGATGGACGAGCAGGCTCTTGGCGGCTTCCTTGTTCCTGGAGAATTTCCAGATGTTCCAGAAGAACGGCACGAACGGCGCGAACCTGCCCTTCGGTCCGGCCGGAAAACCGTGGGTCCAGCATTGTTCGGCGACCTGCGGCGCGTCGCGCTTGGCCACCGCCCAGGCGCTCGGCGGATTCATGATCATCGCGCCCTGGCCGGACACCAGCCATTTGTTGTTGGAGGCATCGTCCCAGGCCGCCACGTTGGACGGCAGGAAGGCGATCAGCTTCTTGTAGAACTCGAGCGCCTGGCGCACCTCGTCGGTCTTGACCGTGAGATCGCCCTTGGCGTTGACCAGTTGGGCGCCGAAGGCGAGGAAGAACGCGCCCGCGGTATCGACGTTGTCGGCGGTCTCGCCGAGCCCGATGCCGAAGGGATAGCCGCCCTTGTGACAGGCTTCCGCCGCCTTGAGGAAGGTATCGGTGGTCCAGTTGTCCGCTTTCGGCGGGCTTCCGGCCGGATACATTTCCTGCACGTCGATATTGGCGAACTTCTTCATCAGGTCGATGCGCGAGCAGGGGCCCTTGATCTGGCTGCCGATGCAGGCGGGAACGCCGAGCCATTTGCCGTCGAGCTGTCCGAGATATTTGACGGTGCCGTTGACCTCGCCGTTCTGCTTGATCAACGGCTCCATGATGTCGTTGACCGGCTCCAGCTGGTCTGAATTGGCATGCGGCCACCATGACGGCATCGCCAGGATGTCGTGGCCGGACTGCGCCGCGGATTCGGCGGCGATGGTCACGAGGTTCTTGTTGCCCTGGGTGGTGATGTAGTCGACGGTGGCCTCGACCTTTTCCTTGTCGGCCCATTCCTTGATCAGGGCGCTACAGGTGTCGTTGGCGCCGGGCACCCAATGGTCCCAGAAACCCATCGTCAGCTTGCCGGCGGCATAAGCCCCTCGGACGTAAGGCGCGGATATCAATGCGGCGGATGTGAGCGCGGTGGCAGCAACGAATTGTCGGCGAGACAGCTTCTTCCGTGACAAGTTCCTAAGTGACATGGCATTCCCCTCCCAGGTGAACCGATGCGACCAGATAGAACCTCGTTGTTGTTCTTGTTATCGCCGCTGCCGGGCGGACCCGAGATGGCTCAGCCTGAGCGCTTGCGGAGATTTCGTTGTCGCAATCAGAGCAGAATTGCCGTCACCTGTCGAGAAATCAGCGAGGTGCGGGTTCTAGAACTTACGTTGCGTATCGCCGAACCGTTCTCGCGCGCCAATTCGCTGTGAATGCCGTGACGCCAGCCCGTTCGATGCAATACCGCGCTGCACGCGCGAGCCCGCAGATGCCGCGCGACCGGGTGCGCGATTGCGTCGCAGGCAAGCCTGCGCCGATGCCATTCGCTGTGGATCGAAGCCTTGTTCATCTTGATGGCGCGGGGCGGCGGTAGACTTGCGCAGTGCGAAAACGATAGTGTCGGCGCTGAGCGGCCAGCGATCGCCTGAACCCGTCAGCCTGCCGCGCCAACCCAAGATTGATCCAGAACGACAACCAGAACGACAATGGGAGACCAAATGATGTTCAGCCCGACACCATCCGCGTGGACGCAAATCGGATTGCGCTTCGCGATTGGGGCAGTTGTCCTGACGCTTATCGGCGCGGGCGCGCAGGCGCAGGGACTGGTCAAGGGCGTCCAGCAGGGCGCGCAAGCCGGCAACAAGGCGGCGGGGCCGGTCGGCGGCGTGCTCGGCGGTGCGATCGGCGGCGTGGTCGGCGTCTTCACCGGCGTGCTCGGCACCGGCAACAACCAGTCGGCGCCCGCGGCGAACAGCAAACAGTCCGGCTCGACCAAGGCCGCCAAGGCCGCCAAGGGCGACAAGCCGGGCAAGCAGCCCGCGATGCTGACCCAGAACGGCGAACCGGCATTGACCGCCGAGCAGATCGTCGCCAACAGCGACGCCAACATCGAACGGATCAAGGCGGAACTGGAACTGACCCCGGACCAGGAGAAGAACTGGTCGGCGTTCAACAGTGCGATGCATTATCTCGGCCACAACGGCGCCGACCGCCTCAACCTGCGCATCGCGCGCGCCAAGCGCGATCCACCCGACGACATCATCGAGCAGATGCGCAACGAGGCGCAGTTTCTCGACGACCGCGCCGCCGATCAGCGCAACGTCGCGGATGCGGCCGACCCGCTTTATGCCAGCCTCAACGACAAGCAGAAGCAGATCTTCATCGACGAGATGGTGCGCCTGAGCCACGAACGCGGGCTCGATTAAGGCGGCAAGGGCACGAGGACGGAAAGTCAGGCGCCGCCAGCATTCCAAGCCACCGCCGGCGAGTAACCGGACACGCGTGCCCTGGGGTTGAGGTACAGGCCCGGCGTCCGGCTACCCTGCCGCGACGGCGCGGCTCTCCAACTCGCCATGCGAAGGTGGGCGAACGCGGACGGATTTCACGACCGAGAAATGGCCGCGCGGTGACTTTATGGGGGAACCGGCGTTGACCGTCGGCAAAACACCCCGGCCAGCGCGCTGCGGACCGGGGTGCCAGAGATCCGATGAGGCCTGGAGTTTGTTCTCCTGACGCGTTTTCTTCTCGAAAACGCTTTGAAGGCCTCACTCCTTGGGGAAATTCAATTCCACGCCGACGCCATCAGGGTCGTACAGGAAGAACTGCGTGTCGCCGGTGCGCGGCACGATGGCTTCGCGGAATTTGACGTTCCTGGATTGCAGCCGCTTGCGCATCGCCGCGATGTCGGTGCCGGCAAAGGCGATATGGTCGAGCCGGCCGGTGTCCTCGTACTTCTTCTCGGTGCCGCGCACCACGATGCCCTCGCGCGGCTGACGGGTGCCCATCAGGTGCACGGTGGCCTGGCCGCCGGAATAGAGCCAGTAGCCGGGGAAATTGAGCGGCGGCCGGTCGCCGTTCTCCAATCCCAATACGTCGCAATAGAACTCCCTGGTCTTTTCCAGATCCGAGGGCTCGATGGTGTAGTGCTGCAGTCCGCCAAGGGGCATGGTTGTTCTCCTTTGATTTACACGAAGGCGAGGTCGGCATCGACGCCCAGCATCCAGGCGCCGACGGTTTCAAAATGGCTGAGCCGGCCCTGCAATTGCTGGGTCACGGTGTGGATGTCGCGAAAGCGGCGCTCGAGCGGATGGTTGTCGAAAATCGCGGTGGCACCCGCGGCATTATAGGCGAAATCGACCGCCTCACGCGCCTTGTGGATGGCGTTGGTGGCTGCCATGCGAATGGTGATGCGCTGTTCCACCGTAATCATGGCGCCGGCTTCCAGCGTTTTCCAGACTTCCGCCATTGATTGCAGCACGAAGCCGCGCGCGGCGCGCAGATTGACTTCGGCTTGCGCCAGGTTGGACTGCACCACCGCGTTGTCGCGCAGCGGGCTTACCTTGCCGCGCGGCACCTTGTTGCGTGCGATGTCGACAAAATTGTCGAGCGCGCCGCGGGCGATGCCGCAGGCGACGCCGGCGAACCCGACCTGATAGCAGGTGCCGTTGCTCATGCGGTAGAGCGGGCCGCTCTCGCGGCATTCCCGGTCGAATTCGCGGGTGATCGAATGGTCGGAGCGGACGAAGAAATCATTCAGCGCGAACTGGTCGCTGGCGGTGCCGCGCAGGCCGACCGTGTTCCAGATGTCGGTCCATTCGACGTCTTCGCTGCGCACCAGCATGGTGCGCTCCTGCTGCACGCCATCGGCATCCAGCCGCGGTGAGCCGTCGGCCTGGCTGATCGGGCAATGGGCGCCGAGCCAGGTCGCATGCCGGCCGCCCGAGGCGAACGCCCAGACGCCGGTGACCCGGTAGCCGCCGTCGCATTCGACCGCGGAGACCCTGGGGCCGGGACCCCAGGCCAGCACCGCGCGCGGATCGTTGCCGAAGATCGCATGCGCGACCGGCAGATCGAGATAGGCCGCCGACATCGCACAGCCGCCGGCCTGGCTCAGGCACCACGCGGTCGATGCATCGGCTTTCGCAATGGTCTCGATCACATGGAAGAAGGTGACGGGATCGGTCTCGATCCCGTTCGACGTGCGCGGCAGCAGCAGGCGGAACAGCCCGGCTTCATGCAGTCGGTCGAGCAGCGCCGGCGGCAGCCGGCGCGTGCTCTCGATTTCGTCGGACGCCGCGCTGACGGCGCCTTGGACGGCCTCGGCGCGGGCAATCACGGCCGGATCGCCCGCGAGATCGGCGGAATTTGCCAACGGCGTAGCCAAGGTCAGGCCTGCCCAACCGCTGTGGTCGCCGCGGGCATGCCCGCGGTGACGGCCAGCTCGCGGTCGATCTGTTCAATCGACTTGCCCTTGGTTTCGATGCCGAAGAAGTAATACACCGCCCCCGCCATCAGGAACCAGCAGCCGAGATAGACGAAGGCGAGCGGGATTTCCGGCAACGGCACGTCGGGCTTGAGGTAATTGCCCGAGCCCACGATCAGGGCAAGCCCGACCGGTCCGATGATCTTGCCGATGCCGCCAAAACCGTAGGCCGAGCCCATGCCCGAGGTCCGCAAGTGCGACGGCCAGACCTCGGCCGCATAGGGACCGACGATGGCAAAGCCGCCATCGGCGAAGAAGTAACCGACGGCCAGGATCAGCCAGAAGGCCGACACGCCCATGATCGTGGTGTCGTAATTGTAACCCGCCACGATGGTCAGGATGCCGGCGCCGAAGCCGAGCAGGCCGCCCGCGTTGCGCCGTCCCATCCATTCGCCCAGAAGAACGAGAACGAGACGCGGCCGATGAAGCCGCAGACCGTCAAGCAGGATCATCATGCTTGGAGGCTTGCTGCGGCGTGACCTTGAGCAGCAGCACGAACAGCGACGGCACCCAGAGCGTGATGCCGTAGACGCCGGTCTGCGCGCCGGCATTGCCGAGCCAGGAAACGATCAGGCTGCGCGGATACTTGAACAGATCGAGCCAGCCGCCCTTGACGATCGGGCCGGCATCGGCCGCGGTCGGCATCGGCAGCGCGGATGGATCCAACTGCAGCGCCCACGCCAGCGACTTGCGCGCTTCGTCGTAACGGCCCTGCCGGCACAGCCAACGCGGCGATTCCGGAACCCACACGCGGACCAAAAGCACCAGCAGCGCCGGCAATACGCCGAGCGCGAACAGCAGCCGCCATTCGCCGGCGCCAATATTGGCACCCAGCACCGCGCCAACGCCGACGCCGAGCGGAATGACGCAGGTCACGACGCCACCGACCCAGCCGCGCTTGGAGGAGGGCATGAACTCCTGCACCAGCGGCAGGTCGACGCAATAAAGTCCGCCGACGCCGACGCCGACAAAGAAGCGCATTACCGTGAGATAGATCCAGCCATTGTCCGGCGTGAAGTAGAGCAGGCCGGTCGCGATCGAGAAATTCAACACGGTGCCGATGAACACCTTGCGGCGGCCGATCTGGTCGGCCAGCCAGCCCCAGACATACGCGCCGATGATGGCGCCGATGCCGGAACTCATCAGCACGATGGCGGATTGGCCGAAGGTCAGTTTCCACGGTCCGATCAGAAACGCGAGCACAAAGCCGATCAGGAAGTAGTCGAAGAATTCCAGCGCATCGCCGATAATGGCGGCGGCGAGGATCTTGATCTGGTTGCCGGTCAAACTCGTCTGTCGATCGAGAATCTCGAACATGGCGTTTTCCCTTTGGCGCTTTGTTCGTTTTTTTTGGCGGGCGTCGCGCCTGCGCACCGGCAGTGCTTCAAGGCTATCCCGTGAATGCCGGGAACGGAAGGGAGAGGGCGCGCGAAACACGGGAATATTATCGACCGATAAATAAGCCGGTGGCCAGGCTTCGCGCCGGCGCGGCCCGGAGCCGGCCGGGCGTCGGAAGAGTATTTCCGGACGGTTCCGGGCCGCGACGCGGCCGGATCGGCGCCGACGGGCAATGGCCAGCAAGTTATTTCGTTAAGGTTCCGAGCTATACTGGCTGGCGAGCATCCGGACCGAGTCTATGGAAGAGAAGCGAAAGCACGCGCGGACCGATATCGATGAGCCGGCCTATGTGTCGTCGGGCGGCTCGGTGATGAGTTGCGTGGTGCGGAATATCTCGCCCGAGGGCGCCGCGATCGATATCGAGAACCCCGAGTTTGTGCCGCAACACTTCCGCTTGGTGATGGCGAAGGGCGCTTCGGTCCGGGAGTGCGAAGTGGCCTGGATCCGGCAAAAACGCATCGGCGTCGCCTTTGTTGCAACGCCGCAAGAATCGTCAGACCCGGGCGAGGGCGGCTGACCCCTTGTTATCGATCGCCGCCGCTATTTTTTCAGCAGCGGCTTGAGCTTGGCCTCGAATTCCTCGAACGAGATCGCGCCCTTGACCATCTTGCCGTTGATGAAAAAGGTCGGCGTCGCATCGACCTTGAGCTGCTTGGCGGCAAAGGTCTCGTCGGCGGAAAGCCTGTCCATCGCCGACTGATCGCCGACGCAGCTTTCGACGCCCTTGTCGTCGAGCCCGGCGTCCTTGCCGATCGCCAGCATGGTTTCCTTGGTCTGTTCCATCAAGGCGTCCTGCTGCTTGAACATCGTGTCGATGGCGCCGAAGAATTTTTCGGCGTCGCCATTGGCGATGCAGCGCGCCAGCACCGAGGCCGACGCCGCCTTGATGTCGAGCGGGAATTCGCGAAACACGTACCGCACCTTGCCGGTGTCGATGTATTTCGACCGCAGCATCGGAAACACGTTCTGCTCGAAGGCTGCGCAATGCGGACAGCTCATCGAGGCAAATTCAAAGATCGTGACCGGCGCCTTGGCCTCGCCGAGCGCCATGTCGGGCAGCGACATCGGCTGGGCAAGCAGGGCCGCGGTAGCGCTTTGCGCCATCGCAGCGCCGATCGGTTGCAGAGCAAATATCGCGGCGAGGGCGGCGAGCCCGGCAAGGCTGAGGGCTGTGGTGATGCGATAGCGAATGCGGGTCACCGGCTTGCTCCGAAATCGACGTTGCGGCGCGTTCGAACGTAAGGCCGTTGGCTAGCTTGAAATGAAAACGCTGGCAATGCCGCGCGGGCGGGGGCGCGGTTCGAACTGCCATCGTGGCGTGAGCCAAAATGTTTCAGGCAGAGAAAGCCGCCGAAGTCCTTTGGCCGTCATTTCGGCTTGTTTGGATGTTCCCTGCCGCTGAGGGTTCGGGAGGCATCACGGCTATGACCCGGCTAGGCATCACCGGATTGACCGCGGCGCTTCTGACGGCGTCCCCCGCATGGCCCGCCGCGCTCGACCATGGGATCGCGGATTCCGAACCGACCGGGAAGGGGACCGCGACCCAACTTGCGTTTGACGGGCCGGCGCGCCTTCCCGCAGGCTTGCTGCCCGACCAGGGCAGATCATGCGTCGTCGGCGAGCGGGTGACGATCAGCGGGACAATCGAGGACGTTGAGCGTAAAGCGGGTGGGTGGTCCGCGGGCGCCACCGCACGGGCCGAGGGTTGCAAGGGATTGACCGATTTTTCGACCGGATTTGCCGCGCTGTTCGGGGATGGAAGGCCGCCGCCGAACTGCGAACGGGGAAGTCGCTTTTGGGCTTCAGGTACGGCAAGTTACGGCTTCGAGCCGGAGTTTTTTCTCAAGGTGCAATCGATCAGGTGCGAATGATTTCGAGGAAAGCCAGAGATGACGACTAACCGCTGGCGGCGATCGAACTGGATTGGCGGGCTTGCCGCCCTACTGGTGCTGCCGGCAAATGGCGTCGTCTCCGGTGAGGCCGCGAGCGCCGAGTTGCCGGTCCCGCCCCGACAAGCGGCACAACCGGCCCGCCCCATGAGCCGAACCTGCATCGGCACCGACGGCAAGGCGTTTCGCTGGGACCAGCCGAATGTACCGTTCGCCGCGGTCTGCAGTTTCGACAAGGACGGCCCCGCGCCGCCATCGGCCCAGCCCGGCCAGGCTCCAAAATAAAGCTTCATGACGATACCCGGAGAAATGATCGAGCGCTTGCGTCTCGCGACGCCGTTACGAACCGTGGTGGCTCTTGCTGCCGCGATTGGCAGCGGCGCGGCAGCCCGCGCAGCCGAGGTCCCCGCGCAACTGGTGCCGGTTCACGCGGCCACGCTGTCGAGCGAGATCGCGGCGCGGATCGATGGCATCGCCACGCGAATAGGCGATCGCTTTCGCAAGGGCGACGTCCTGGTCAGCTTCGATTGCGCGCTGCCGAATGCGCAGCTGACCCATGCCCAGGCCGCGCTCACCGAGGCGTCGCGAAACTACGAGATCAACCGCCGCGCCGTCGCGCAGAAAACCACGGCGCAGCTTGAACTCGATATTCCGGCCGCGGAAGTGTTGAAGGCCAAGGCCGATCTCACCGCCGCGGAGACACTGGTCTCGAAATGTTCGATTGCCGCGCCCTTCGCCGGCGTCACCGTCGACCAGAAAATGCACGCCTTTGAATATGCCACGCCCGGCCAGCCGATCGTCGCGGTGGTCGATGACCGGGCGCTGGAGGTCGAGCTGACCGTGCCGGCGCGCTGGCTCGGATGGCTCAAGCCCGGCACGCCGTTCCAGTTCAGGGTCGACGAAATCCGGCAAGACCTATCCGGCCAAGCTGGTCAGGCTCGGCGGCCGGGTCGATCCGGCCAGCCAGTCGGTGAGAGCGATCGGGGAAGTCACCGGCGAGGCGCCCGAGCTATTGCCAGGGATCAGCGGCCACGCCATCCTGACACCGCCCTGATTGGCGGATTAGCCAGATTATGAAGCAAATACAGTCAGTTATCCGAGGGTCGCGAACAGCAGGCTGCCGCACAACAGCGCGACCCCGCCGAACAGGATCACCAGAAAGCCGCCTGAAATCCGATCGATCGAACGCATCACGCCACCTGCTTGAGGTTGGCCTCGATGCTAGGGAGCAATTGATTAAAGATTTCGGAATCCGCGGAAAACCAGCCGGATTGGGCTGCCGGGATCGCACAGGGATTGATCGAAGATCGCCGGAATATCCGTTGGGGCTCGCTTACCCGCTTCCCTTTTGTCTCGAATATGCCAAAGTTGCGGTCCCATGATAGGGTCAGTATTCGGCGAGTCCTCGCTGCAGGGCGCCGAACGCGGGGGACGGATGGTTTACGTGGCGACCGATGGGGATCGGCCAGGGGGCTTTGGCGCTTCACGACGCCTTGCCGCTTCACGACGCCTTGGCACTCCTAGACATCCCGGCGCTCCAAGACATCCTGGCGTTCCAAGACATACTGGAACTCCGACACATCCTGGCACTCCGAAGCGTCATGGCACTTCGGGGGCGGGCGGCTTGTCGTTTCGCAGGATCGGCCCTTTTGTCGTTGCGTTCGCCGTGGCCTCCGGTGCGGCGGCCTGGATCGCCGGATTCAACCCGTCCACCATGGTGCTGGCTTCGGTTCCGCCGGCCAGCAATTCCCTGAATTTCGACGACCGCTTTCAGCCGATCCCGACGCGCGCGCCGGTGAACTTGTCGTCGCGGAGCCTGGTTCAATCCTGGACTGCGGAGCTCGAGCTGAAGCTGCGGCACGCCAAAACCGAGCTGGCGCAAAAGCTGCAATCTCCTGATATGCAGACCGCCGCCGTCGAGGACGCCAAGCCGGCGACCGCCAGCAACATTCCACTGCCGCGATCGCGGCCGCCCGAACTCAGGGTGGAGGCGCAGAACGAAGCGGTGGCTGTCACCGCTTCCACCGCGCCACCCGAGCGCACGGTGCTGCAAAAACTGTCCGACCTGATACCCACGCCGAAATTCTCGCTGGCCTCGCTGGGGCCGGACACCGGGATGTATCATGACGGTCCGGACCTCGCGGCGCTCGGCTACGACAAGACCGCCGTCTATGACATCTCCGCGCATGCGGTTTACCTGCCGGGCGGCATCCGGCTGGAGGCTCATTCCGGAATGGGCAGTTTGATGGACGATCCGGAACATGTCGGCGAGCGGATGGTCGGCGCGACGCCGCCCGCGGTCTATGATTTGAAGCCGCGCGAAAGACTGTTCCACGGCGTTTACGCGCTGCGCATGATTCCGCAGGACGCCAACGCCACGCTCGGCGCGTTCCGGATTGCTGACGCACAGTTTCATGCTCGGGCCGACCGGGCAATCCAATGGTTGCGTCTCGATCAGGAACTACGACAGCTTCCTGAAGGCGTACAAGGACGGCGACTTCAATCGTCTCGTGGTGGTGCCGAACCTGAATGATGCGGGATCGACCAGGGTCGCAGCTTCCCAGCCTTCCTGAGCGCGAGCGATTCCACGATGGCGAAAGCCTGAATGAGCAATGCATCGGATTCCCGGACGCCGCTTGACCGCGACTTTCAAGCTCAAGCTGAACGGCGAGACGGTCGCGATCGACACCGTGGGCAAGGCCTACCGCTTCATCACCAATCTCAGCGCGGCGGAATGGATGGAGTTTCGTTCGCTGCACCGCGACGCCGTCAGCGCACTCGGCGGCGCCGCCGACAACGCGATGCTGCGGGTGCAGGCCACCGCAGCGTTGCGGGCGCTGTTCGTCCGCGCCAAGCTCTTGTGAACTGCGCGATCCGGCAAGGCGCGGCGGCCACGTTGGCTGTCAATGCCGCATCAGTGACAACCATGGCTGCGGTAGCAGCCGTGCGGCCCGGCGTGGCCGGCGGACAGGCCGGCGCCCAGCACGGACATCGCCACGGCGAGAACGGCAACAAACAGCACAAGGGATCGTCGCATCGCAATCGTCCTCCGATCGGGCCCTCCCAAGAAACGAACCATGCTGCAGCGCGGTTTCGCGGCTGGGGCCCGATCGAGCTAATTCTTTTCCGGACCGCCCGAAGGACGCCGCGCCTGCCAGACCTCGTGCCCGCCGATCAGGCAGCCCGCCGCCGTTAACCGTGGCTTTTTTAGCCGGCACAGCTTTCTTTTGGGCTTTTGCTCCGCTAGCTTCCGGCTTTCAGCGTTGGGGTTTTCGCGAGCGGCCGATGCGTAACAAACCGGATTATTTGTTCAGAATAAAACCGTGGTCGCTGTCCGCCTTCGCGCTGGCGCTGCTGGCCCTGCTGATCGCGACCACCACGCAGGCCATCCTGGCATCGTTCGGAACCACGCTGTACTTCGCGACCTTCTTTCCCGCCATCCTGGCCGCCAGCCTGTTGGCGGGCCGGCCGGCCGGGATCTTTGCCGCGGCCCTCACCATTCCAATCGTGTGGTGGGGTTTCATGCCGCCATCCTTCGAATTCAACCCGCTGACGCCTGCCGATTACAACAGTTTCGTCCTGTTCCTGCTGTCCAGTTCGTTGATGATCTGGATCTCGCACCTCTATCGCGAAGCCCTCGTCCTGCTGCGGGAGTGAACGACCGCGGGCTCTCGTTCACGTCGAACATCCCCGACATTTTCGGTTGCATGATGGCGATGGCTTGAACGCACACGCTTCAAGCGCCGAAGCAGTGCGGTTCGCCGGGACGACTTAGTGAGCCAAACATCGTCAAATCGCGGACTGCGCATCCGGCGCAGTCGTGAGGCTCAACCGCGGGGGCCAGGGATATCACGATCGGCGCGGGTCGGTGTAGTCCCGGTGGGGTGAGGCCGTGGCAGGCGGTACGCCGCTATGAACTGACAAGAACTGGGCTTTAAAAAAGACCGATGAAGATGAGTACTAGACTAGTGGATAGAATCTAACACTTGGTGCCCCCTCTTGACGGCGGCGATGATTTTATCAGGGTTGGCGGTCCACGTGAATGGCTTCGGGTCGGCATTGGTCTCGGCGACGAAGCGATTGATGGCTGCCTGAAGATCGACGACGGAGCGGAAGACACCACGTTTTAATCGACGTCGGCTGAGCTTGGCGAAGAACCCCTCGACGGCGTTGAGCCAAGAGCACGAGGTGGGTGTGAAGTGGAAAACGAAACGAGGGTGGCGATCGAGCCAGGCGCGAACGTTCGGGTGTTTGTGAGCAGCATAGTTGTCGAGAATGACGTGGATGACCTTGCCGACCGGAACCTCTGCCTCGATGGCGTTCAGAAATCGAATGAGTTCCTGATGACGATGACGCTGCATATTGCGGCCGATGACCGTTCCGTCGAGAACATTGAGGGCGGCGAACAGCGTCGTGGTGCCATGCCGTTTGTAATCGTGTGTCATGGTTCCGAGACGGCCCTTCTTCAGCGGCAGACCTGGCTGGGTGCGATCGAGGGCCTGAATCTGGCTCTTCTCGTCAACCGACAGCACGATCGCATGGGCCGGCGGATCAACATAGAGCCCGACAACGTCACGCAGTTTGGCGACGAAGTTCGGATCGTTCGAGAGCTTGAACTGCCGACACCGGTGAGGTTGGAGCCCGTGCGCTTTCCAGATGCGTCGGACCGCGCTGGCACTTACGCCGCTCGCCCGCGCCATCAGATCGGCCGTCCAATGGGTCGTCTCGGTCGGCGGGTCGGCCAGTGTGAGGGCGACCACACGCTCGGCCACCTCCGGGCCGTGCCCGGGGATCCGCGACGGGCGCGTCTTGTCTCGCAGGAGGCCCTCAACGCCCTCTTCCATGAACCGCTGTTGCCAGCGCCAGACGCAGGTCTTCGACGTGCCGGTCTGGCGCATGATCTCATTGGTCCCGATGCCGTCCGCGCTCAGAAGCACAATGTTTGCTCGCCAAACATGCTTCTGCGAGGCGTTACGGTCCCTGGTGATCGCTTCCAGCCGATGGCGATCTGGTCGTGTGATCTTGACGGAAATCCCGGTGCGCATGCGTTAGACTCGCACGCGCGCCGATCAAATGGAATCCCTAACGGGACTCTTATGTTAGGCAGACACCACTAGGTCCAAACTACGGCCCTGCAAGATGCGTCTGGAGACGCGTTGACATGTGCAGCACATGTTTCTATGCTCCGCGCATGGGAACGATGGTCCAAATCCGCAACGTGCCGGATGCGTTGCATCGCCGGCTCAAGTCGCGCGCAGCATTGGCAGGCATGTCGCTGTCCGACTATCTGCTCGGCGAGATTCGCCAGGTGGCGGAACGGCCGACGCTTGACGAGTTGCGGACACGTTTGCACAGCCGCACCGAAACGGCTCCTTCCATCTCGCCGGCTGACGCGGTCCGGGCCGGGCGCGATCGCGGGTGATCGTCGTCGATGCCTCGGCTTTGCTTGAAGTTCTTTTGCGCACGCCAGCAGCCAAAGCCGTGGAGGACAGGCTGTTCGCGCCGCGTCAAACACTCCACGCACCGCATTTGCTCGATGTCGAAGTCGCCCAGGTGATCCGGCGTTATGCAGCGAATGGGGAAATCGATAGCGAGCGCGGGCGTATGGCGCTGACCGATCTGGCGGACCTGTCCCTGCGACGCTATCCGCACGATTTCCTTCTGCCGCGCATATGGGAGTTACGAAACAATCTGACGGCCTATGATGCCGCCTATGTCGCGCTGGCCGAGGCGCTCGACACACCATTGCTGACGCGCGACAGACGTCTGGCCGCAGCCGCGGGCCATCACGCACAGATCGAGCTGGTATAACTGCATCGGGCGCCGCAGCTATGCTGCGAACACGTCAGACAGCCGGATAGCCCAGCGTGCCGGACAAGCGTGAGAAATGGCGGAAGGGGTGGGATTCGAACCCACGGTACCCTTGCAGGCACGCCGGTTTTCAAGACCGGTGCCTTAAACCACTCGGCCACCCTTCCGTCGCTGGAACGCGCGGCTTAGCAAAGCCGCCGGCGCAGGGAAAGGGGCGATGACCGCGGCTTAAGCTTACCGTGCGAACCGCGGGGTTTTGCCGGCTTCTGCCCGGGGTTTTGCTTGCGTGACGGCGCCATGACGATCTAGTCTGGCGATAACAAAGCCGTCGATCAAGAACGGCGCACCGCTTAGGGTGGTATCGTCTGAGGTGGTTGCGTGGAGTGGTTCAAACTAACGAAGCAGCGCGCTGCGGTGCGGCCACAGGCCCCGGCCGAAGCGGTCGTGCCGGCACCGGCGCCGCCGACGAAGGTGGACGGCATTCCGGACGCCATCATTCCAGCAGCCAAAGCTTCGATCGCCAAAATCCCGAGCCCGAAAACCGTCTTCGACCATCCCGCGATCGAAAAGCCCGTCGCCAGGCCCGCGGCCAAAGTCGGCTTCACGATCTCCTCCTCCAGGGATGGCGAGAGCAGTGAAATGCAATTGACCAGCCCGACGCTCACGGTGGCCAAGGCGCGGATGCTGTTCAAGTCGGGATGGCGGGTGCACATCACCAACGCGGCCGGCCGCCGGTTCGCGCCGTCGGAGTTCGACGACGTCCTGAAATTCGATTGAGTCCGACAGGGTGCTTTTCAACCCTGCTGCCGCTTCACCAAACCGTCCCATTTTGTGACGTAAGCCGTTGGCCGTGTGTGGTTTTCATGCCACATGGCGGCGGGAATCCGGCTCCCCGAAGGGCTGCTCGATTGACAGCGCGGTCGGCCTCAATTTGGATTGCTCCAGACAGGTCAAGCCAATGTTTGAGTTAGTGA
The DNA here is from genome assembly GCA_963699465.1 of uncultured Alphaproteobacteria bacterium. Classification (GTDB taxonomy): domain Bacteria; phylum Pseudomonadota; class Alphaproteobacteria; order Rhizobiales; family Xanthobacteraceae; genus Bradyrhizobium. The sequence continues at coordinate 1,060,933 of CAVOTZ010000044.1, read as the reverse complement.
TTTTAAGCGTGATTTGCTTTGCCGGCGCCTATGCCGCTTTCCTGTGGAGGGAAGGGCGGCGGGATGACGTGTTGTTCGGCGCGTTTGTCGAAAAGCCCTCGGCCGACCGGATCAAGAAAGTCCGCTGATTTCAGCCGGAGCGATGCGGTCGCGTGCTGACCGCGCGTCAATTCAGCTTTGCCGAGAATGATTAGGCGAGAATGATTGGGGAAGGCTCTCACGCTTGCCTGTACGGGTTCGCGCGAGGCGGATGCCACCTCGCGCGAAAGCGTAATGACTAAAACCGCGAACGGTAACCGTCGACGGCGTGGGCGATGAAAATACCGGCGCTCATGACGCCGAAGAATGCAGTAACAGCTTCCAACATGGTGGCGATCCCTGACCCAGCGATCCAACCAAACGCCCTGCGAGCCCGCACAGTCAAAAGGATTCCGTGCAAGCCCAAAATTTCAAAGCTTAATGATGATTTTGAGCAACAGGCATCACGGCTTGCTTCGGCTTGGCTCCGTAAATCGACGGGCGCGCGATCGCAACGATTGAGTAACCACCATGATGCTCTCCCCATTTCCGCCGTGTTCCGCCTGCGATATGTTCATCACTTGATGCGGAAGTGGGCTGCAGGGGGACGTGCAACCGCCGGACGCTTTGAACGGGCGCGGCGAGTAGGCGTGCAGTCCACGGAATGGTAATTGGGGCGATGGGGATTTGGCGGTCAGATCCGATCATTCGGGCAGCCAGGGGCGTTGCGGCCGTAGCGATGTGTCTCGCGCTCGCCAACTGCGCCTCGTCAGGCAAATTCGCTGGCCGCGTAGACCCCAAATACGGCGTGTCTTCCAGCCCCCGGGTGGTCGAACTGGGCGATCCCGTTCCCAAGGGCGGCGGCACCTACCGCGTCGGCAAGCCCTATACCGTGGCGGGGCGGATGTACGTGCCCGAGGAGGACGTCAACTACCGCGAGGAGGGCCTGGCGTCCTGGTATGGCGATGATTTCCACGGCCGCCTGACCGCCAATGGCGAAGTGTTCGACATGGGGTCGTTGACCGCGGCGCATCCGACCTTGCCGATGCCGTGCTACGCCCGGGTGACCAATCTCAGCAACGGCAAGTCGCTGATCGTGCGCGTCAATGACCGCGGCCCCTATCACGGCAACCGGCTCATCGACGTCTCCAACAAGGCCGCCGAACTGCTTGATTTCAAAGGCAATGGCGTGGCCCGCGTCCGGGTCGAATATGTCGGCCGCGCGCCGCTGGAGGGTTCCGACGACCGCCAGCTGATGGCGACCTTGCGCACCGGCGCGCCGGCGCCGGCCCCGTCGCTGGTCCGGGTGGCCTCCGCCCGTCCGTTCATTCCCGAGGCCTCGTACGGCCGCCCGATCCGCGGCGAGGTGCCGATGCCGGAAGGCCGGCCCTATAGCCTCGGCAATACCCCGGCCGACCAGGTTTCGATGAACGCGACCTCGGAAATGTCGGCCTCCGCGCGCTCGCGCAGCTCCGGCCGCAGGATCGATAATCCGCGCGCCGTGTCCTATGAGGACGATCCCCACTATGCGCCCGACACGCGCGATCGGTATCGGCCTACGCGCCGGTCGATCCACGCGGCCCCAGCGAAATCCTGGCCGGCCGCGGGCTCTACTGAGCATCGCTTTTCCGCCTTGTTTGCCGGATTTGGTCGCAACGGATCGCTGCCGGACCGGCGTCGCGGCCGCGGGCAAACCCCGTGTTGTTCGGGGGTGGCCCAACTGTTACATGATCCCGAACACATCATGCTCAGACCAGAGAAAGCCGGGCTCAAGGCATCGCCGATGGCCATCGACACACAACGCGCGCGCCGCACGAAATTCGCTTGGGGGTCAGGGCTGATCGCCGCCGTGGCCGCGATCGCGATCGGCTGGGCCGGCGTGGTGATGGCCGCCAACCAGAGCATGCAAGGTTTGAAGAAGGAGGAGGGCGGTTTCGACGGCGATGCGCCGACCGCGATCCTGATCGAGGCCACCAGCGGCAGCGTGTTGTTCGAAAAGAACGCCGACGAGTTGCGCGCGCCCTCCAGCATGATGAAGCTGATGACCGCCGAGGTGGTGTTTCACGCCATCAAGCAGGGCGACATCAAACCGACGGACGAATACCGCATCAGCGAGAATGCCTGGCGCAAGGGCGGCGCGCCGTCCGGCACCTCGACGATGTTCGCGGCGCTGAACAGCAAGGTTTCGGTCGACGATCTCTTGCACGGCGCGCTGATCCAGAGCGGCAATGACGCCTGCATCGCGCTCGCCGAGGGCATGGCCGGCAACGAGAATATTTTTGCCAGCGACTTCATGACCAAACGCGCCCGGGAGCTCGGCCTGACCAAGTCGACCTTCGCCAATTCCAACGGACTGCCGAACCCCGGCAACAAGATGACCGTGCGGGAGCTGGCCACGCTGGCGCGCTACATCATCCTGAACTATCCCGACTACTACAAACTGTTCGGTGAAAAGGAATACACCTGGAACAAGATCAGGCAGCCCAACCGCAATCCGCTGCTGAATTCGCTTGAAGGCGCCGACGGGCTGAAGACCGGCTACACCGAGGAGGGCGGCTACGGCATGGTCGGCTCCGCCGTGCAGAACGGCATCAGGCTGATCGTCGTCGTCAACGGAATGGAAGACCCTGATGACCGCGCCTCCGAAGCCAAGAAGATGCTGGAATGGGGTTTTCGCAATTTCGAGGTCCGCACGCTGTTCGCGGCCCAGCAACCGGTCGGCTACGCCAAGGTATTCGGCGGTGAAAGCGGCTCGGTCAAACTCACAAGCCCCGAGCCGATCAAGGTAATGGTGCAGAAAAACGGCAACGACAAGCTGATCGCGCGCATCGTCTATAACGGTCCGGTACGCGCGCCTGTCGCGGCCGGCCAGCAGGTCGGCGTGATCAAAGTGTGGCGCGGCGCCAATATCGCGATGGAGCAGCCGGTCTATGCCGCCGACCCCGTGGAGAAGGGATCGACCATGCGCCGCGCGATCGATGGCGTCAGCGAACTCGTGATCGGAATGTTTCGCGCGGGCGCCGAGAAGCTCTGAGCATGGCCGAGGCAGCGGTCAAACGATCGAGCGGACGCGGGCGTTTCATCACGTTCGAGGGCGGCGAAGGTTCGGGCAAATCCACCCAGATCAAAACGCTCGCGGCGCGGCTTGATGCCGCCAAATTGCGCACCCTGGTCACCCGCGAACCCGGCGGATCGCCCGGCGCCGAGATCATCCGGCATCTGGTGCTGTCGGGAATGGGCAAGCTGCTGGGTGCGGACGCGGAAACGCTGTTGTTCGCCGCCGCCCGCGACGACCATGTCCGCAGCGTGATCCAACCGGCGCTCAATCAGGGCATCTGGGTGTTATGCGACCGCTTTTCGGATTCGACCCGCGTCTATCAGGGCCGGCTCGGCCAGGTGGCGCCCGCCGTGCTCAACGCGATGCAGCGCGTCACCATCGGCGATCTCAAGCCGGACCTCACCATTATCCTCGATGTGCCCGTCGAGATCGGCATGCAGCGCGCCGCGGTCCGGCGCGGGACGGGGGTGCCCGACCGGTTCGAGGGCGAGGACGTCAAATTTCATCAGGATTTGCGCGAGGCCTACCGGCAGATCGCGGCCGCGGAGCCCGAGCGCTGCGTGCTGATCGACGCTACGCCGGATCCCGCGACCGTCGCGCGCTAGCGTATGGACCGCCTTGCGCGACCGCCTGCTCACGACGACTGCCGGCAACGCGGTGACCTCGGCATGAGCGCCCGTCAGGTCGAGCCGCAGATATCGGTCGTGCATCCCCGCGAAACCAGCACGCTGTCAGGCCATCGCGAGGCCGAGGCGGCGCTGCTGAACGCGTATCGCAGCGGGCGCATCCCGCACGCCTGGCTGATCGGCGGCGCGCAGGGCATCGGCAAGGCGACGCTGGCGTATCGGATGGCGCGCTTCGTGCTCAGGCATCGCGACCCCTTGAGTGCGGCCGTGCAGCGCGCAGAGACGCTGTTTGTCGATCCATCCGATCATGTCGCCCGCCAGGTCGCCGCCGGCTCGCATGGCGGCCTGCTGATCCTGGAACGCTCGCTCAACGACAAGGGCGTGCTGCGCACCGTGATCACCGTGGACGAGACCCGCGAGACCATCTCGTTCTTCGGCTCGACCGCGGCGGTCGACGGCTGGCGGGTTTGCATCGTCGACACCGTCGATGAGCTCAATCCCAACGCGGCCAATGCGCTGTTAAAGGTGCTGGAGGAGCCGCCGCAGCAATCGCTGTTCCTGCTGGTCAGCCACGCGCCGGCGCGGGTGCTGCCGACCATCCTGTCGCGCTGCCGCAAGCTGATGCTGCGTCCGCTCGGGGTCCCCGAGGTGATCGCGGCTGCCGCGAGCGCCACCGGTATCGCGGCCGACGATCCCGCTTTGGCCGAGGTGGCCGAGGCCTCCGAAGGTAGCGTGTCGCGCGCGCTGACGCTGCTCGGCGGCGATGCCTTAAAACTGCATCAACGCACGGCGGCGCTGCTGGCGACATTGCCGCGGGTCGATCCGCGCGAACTGCATGCGCTGGGCGACGCGCTCGGCGGCAGCGACCGGGTCGCGCTGTCGGCGTTCATCGACAGCGTCGATCGCTGGGTCGGCGAGCGGCTCAAGGCCGACGGCGCCAACGCCAATGCGAACCTGCCCCGCCTTGCACGGCTGGCGGAGGTATGGGAAAAGATCAACAGCGCCGCGCGCGACACCGAATCCTACAATCTGGAACGAAAACCGCTGGTTTTCTCGGTGTTTGGCCTACTTGCGGAAGCCATGCAGTAGAACGCGCCGCCAGGAAATCCCTAAAAAAGGTCATTCCCGGCAAATCCGTTTGAACGATGAAGGAAATTTTCGGTGGCGACGCCTGTCAAAAAGAATTTGAAGAAAAAGCCGGCGAAAAAGCGCGCGGCAAGGAAGGCACGCGCCACCAAGACTGCGGTGAAGAAGCGCGCCAAAAAGACCACGCGCGTCGCCAGGAAGGCCAAAAAAACCGTCAAGAAAACCAGCAAGAAAACGGTCAAGAAAACCGCCAAAAAGGCGGTGAAGAAGGCCGCGAAGAAGTCGAACAAGGTCGCAACGACGAGTTCGAAAAAGGCTACAGGGGAGGCCGCGAAAAAGGCAACGAAGCCGGCGAAGCAAGCCGCCCCAAAGCAAGTCGATACGCTGCCGGCCAAGATCGAAACATCCGTTGCGAAGCCGAAAACCCTGACCCTGAAAAGGGTGAGCGCACCTCCGGCCGCGCCGAAGCCCGCGGCTCCCGCGCGCAACACCTATTTCATTACTACCGCGATCGCCTATCCGAACGGCGTGCCGCATATCGGTCACGCCTATGAGGCGATCACGACCGACGCGCTGGCACGGTTTCAGCGGCTCGACGGCAAGGACGTGTTCTTCCTGACCGGTACCGACGAGCACGGCCAGAAGATGATCCAGACCGCCGCCGCCGAGGGGATGACGCCGCACGAGCTCGCCACCCGCAACGCCGGCCGCTTCAAGGAGATGGACGAGCGACTCGAGATCTCGTTCGACCGCTTCATCCGCACCTCGGAGCCGGCGCATCATCGCTCCGTGCAGTCGATCTGGAACCGGATGCAGCAGAACGGCGACATCTACATCGACACCTATGCCGGCTGGTATTCGGTGCGCGACGAGGCCTATTACGCCGAGGACGAGACAATTGTCAGTGAAGACAATGTACGCCGCGGCCCGCAGGGCTCGCCGGTCGAATGGGTCGAGGAAAAGAGCTATTTCTTCAAGCTCTCGGCCTATCAGGACCGGCTGCTGGCGCTCTACAACGAGCAGCCGGATTTCATCGGCCCGGACTCGCGCCGCAACGAGGTGATGAGTTTTGTCCGGGGCGGCCTGAAGGACCTGTCGATCTCGCGCACCACGTTCGACTGGGGCGTCAAGGTGCCGAACGACCCTGATCACGTGATGTATGTCTGGGTCGACGCGCTGACCAATTACATCACCGGCGTCGGCTTTCCCGACGAGACCGATCCGAACTGGCGCTATTGGCCGGCGGACCTGCACGTGATCGGCAAGGACATCATCCGCTTTCACGCGGTGTACTGGCCAGCGTTCCTGATGTCGGCCGGCGTTCCCGTGCAGAAGCGGGTCTATGCCCATGGCTTCCTGTTCAACAGGGGCGAGAAGATGTCGAAGTCGGTCGGCAACGTGGTCGATCCCTTCAACCTCGCCGACCAGTATGGCGTCGACCAGATGCGCTATTTCTTCCTGCGCGAGGTGCCGTATCGGGCAAGACGGCAGCTATAACCACGAAGCCATTGTCGCGCGGATCAATGCCGACCTTGCCAACGATTTCGGCAATCTGGCGCAGCGCTCGCTGTCGATGATCGCGAAGCAACTCGGCGGCGTGCTGCCCGAGCCCGGCGCCTTCAGCGACAACGACAAGGCGATCCTGGCGCAGGCCGACGCCATGCTGGCGCTGTCGCGCACCGCGATGGCGACGCAGCAGATCCACCAATGGCTCAATGCGGTCTGGGCCGTGGTGGCTGAAGCCAATCGCTATTTCGCGGGCGAGGCGCCGTGGGCATTGGCCAAGACCGACCCCGAACGCCAGCGCACGGTGCTGTATGTCACCGCCGAGGTGGTCCGGCAGATCGCGATCCTGGCGCAGCCGGCGATGCCGGCGTCAACGGCGAAAATGCTGGACAGCCTCGGCATCCCCGACGGACGCGCGCAACTTTGCGGCGCTGGGCGAAGCAGGGCGCATCAAGCCGGGGACGCAGCTGCCGGCGCCGGTCGGCGTGTTCCCGCGTTACGTCGAACCAACGCCGGCGTGAATCGTTGGAATAGACGATGTTGATCGACAGCCATTGCCATCTCGATTTCCCCGATTTCGCCGATGACCTCGACGCCATCGTCGGCGCGCGCCGAGGCCGCCGGGATCGGTCGCATCGTCACCATCTCGACGCGGGTCAGGCGGCTGCAGGGGCTGCTCGACATCGCCGCGCGATTTCCCAACGTCTATTGCTCGGTCGGCACCCATCCGCATCATGCCGACGAGGAAGACGGCATTCTGCCCGATGAACTGATCGAACTGACAAAGCATCCCAAGGTCGTCGCCCTGGGCGAGGCGGGGCTCGATAATTTCTACCAGGACGGCTCGCCCGAGGCGCAGGAGCGCGGCTTTCGCGCCCATATCGCAGCCGCCCGCGCCACCGGTCTGCCGCTGGTGATCCATACCCGCGAAGCCGACGAGGGCTGCGGCAGGATCCTCGAGGACGAAATGGCCAAGGGCTCGTTCAAGGCCGTGCTGCATTGCTACACCGGCGGGCGGGACCTTGCGATGAAAGCGATCGCGATGGGGCTTTCGATCTCGTTCACCGGCATTCTGACCTTCAAGAAATCGCAGGCCTTGCGCGATCTTGCGGCCGAACTGCCGGCCGACCGCATCATGGTGGAAACCGACGCGCCATATCTGGCGCCGGGCAAATTCCGCGGCAAGCGCAACGAGCCGTCCTACGTGGTGGAGACGGCAAAAGTGCTGGCGGAAGCACGCGGCGTTTCGCTGGAGGAAATTTCGCGCCAGACCACGGAAAACTTCTTTCGCCTGTTCAGCAAGGTGCCGGCATCGAAAGTCGAGGCATGACGCTGACATTGACGATCCTCGGCTCGGGATCCTCCGCCGGCGTTCCGCGCCCGGCGCTCGGCTGGGGCGCCTGCGATCCCGCCAATCCGAAAAACCGCCGGCGCCGCTGCTCGCTGCTGGTCGAGCGGACATCGGCTGCGGGCACGACCCGGATCGTGATCGACACCTCGCCCGATTTGCGCGAGCAGTTGATCGACGCCAATGTCGATCATATCGACGCGGTGTTTTTGACCCATGAGCACGCCGACCAGACCCATGGCATCGACGATCTGCGCTCGGTCGTGATGCACCAGCGCCGCCGCATTCCCGTGTACCTGAACCAGGCGACATCAGCCCACATCCTGCTGCGGTTCTCCTACTGCTTCGTCTCGCCGCCGGGCAGCGATTATCCGCCGATCCTCGACGCGCTTGAGATCGAAGGCGACGAAAGCCGGACCGTGGAAGGCAAGGGCGGGGCGGTGACCTTGACGGCGTTCGACCTGCAGCACGGCCAGATTCCCGCGCTCGGCTATCGCATCGGCGACGCCGTCTACACCCCCGATGTCAGCGATATCCCCGAGGAAAACTGGCGTTATCTCGAAAATCTCGAGCTGTGGATCATCGACGGCCTGCGCTGGACCCAGCATTCCAGCCATTTCAGCATCAGCGATGCGCTATCGTGGATCGCCCGCTTCAAGCCGCGCCGCGCCGTCATCACCAACATGAGCGCCGAGGCCGACTACGAGGTGGTACGGTCAAGACTGCCCGACGGCGTGATCCCGGCCTATGACGGGATGCGGCTGACGCTGGAGCGGGCGGGGTAGGGTGGGCAAAGGCGCTCTTGCGCCGTGCCCACACCGTCATTGCGAGCGTAGCGAAGCAATCCAGAGCCACGCGTGGAGCACTGGATTGCTTCGTCGCTTCGCTCCTCGCAATGACGGAAAACTCAGGCCGAAATCGCCTTGGCCGAATGCACCTGCTCGCGCAGCATGAACTTCTGGATTTTGCCGGTCGAGGTTTTCGGAATGGTGCCGAACACCACGGCCTTTGGCATCTTGAAGCCGGGCATCTGGCCGCGGCAGAAGGCGATGATGTCGGCTTCGGTGGCGCGCGCGTTGTCCTTTAATTCGATGAAGGCGCAGGGCACTTCGCCCCATTTCGTGTCGGGCTTTGCCACCACGGCGGCGAACAGCACCGCGGGGTGTTTGTAGAGCACGTCCTCGACCTCGACCGAGCTGATGTTCTCGCCGCCGGATATAATGATGTCCTTGGAGCGGTCCTTGATGATGACATAGCCGTGCTCATCGAGCACGCCGAGATCGCCGGTGTGAAACCAGCCGCCGGCAAACGCCTCCTGGGTGGCCTTCTCGTTCTTAAGATAGCCCTTCATCACGATATTGCCGCGGAACATCACCTCGCCGATGGTCTCGCCGTCGCGCGGCACCTCGCGCATGGTCTCGGGATCGAGCACGGTGACCGCTTCCTGCAGCGGATAGGACACGCCCTGGCGGCGTTTGAGCTGGGCGCGTTGATCGGCTGATAGCTCGTCCCAACCGGGTTGTTCGGCGCAGACCGAGGCGGGTCCGTAGACTTCGGTCAGCCCATAGACATGGGTCAGCTTGATGCCGATGCGTTCGGCGCCTTCGAGCACCGCAACCGGCGGCGCCGCGCCGGCAATCAGTCCGACAACGGGCCTTGCGCTGGCCGACTTTGGCGCCTCCGGCGCATTGATCAGCGTGTTGTAGACGATCGGCGCGCCGCACATATGGGTGACGCCGTGCTTCGGGATCAGTTCGAAGATTTTTGCCGGATCGACCTTGCGCAGGCAGACATTGATGCCGGCGGTCGCGGCCAGGGTCCACGGAAAACACCAGCCGTTGCAGTGGAACATCGGCAGCGTCCAGAGATAGACCGGATGCTGGCCGAGATTGCCCGCCAAAATGTTGCTGACGGCGTTGAGATAGGCGCCGCGGTGATGGGTCACCACGCCCTTCGGATTGCCCGTGGTGCCCGAAGTGTAGCTCAGCGCGATCGCGTCCCATTCGTCGTCCGGCCGCCGCGCCGTGAAGCCGGGATCGCCCTGCGCCAGCGCCGCCTCATATTCGATCTCGCCGATGCGCTTTCCCAAGGCAAAGGCCTTGTCATCGACGTCGACGACGGCCGGTTTCGGGCCCTTCATCAGGGTCAGGGCTTCGGCGATCACGCCGGAAAACTCGGGATCGACCAGGATCAGTTTGGCGCCGCCATGATCGAGCTGGAACGCGATCGACGGATGCATCGAGCCGGATGTTGAGCGCGTTGAGCACCGCGCCGGCCATCGGGACGGCAAAATGCGCCTCGTTCATCGCGGGGATGTTCGGCAGCATCGCCGCCACGGTATCGCCGTGGCCGATGCCGCGGCCGGCGAGGTAGGAGGCAAACTGCCGGCAGCGCGAATAGGTCTGCGACCAGGTGAAGCTGCGGCCCTCATAGACCGTGCTGATATGGTCCAGGATAGACCGCCGCCGTGCGCGCCAAGAAACTCAGCGGCGTCAGGGCCACGAAATTGGCTGATGTCTTGTCGAGCCCCGTAACATATTGGTTGCCACGCATCGGCCACCTCGCAGTTGGAAAACGGCTTACAGGAACCCGATCGAGATCCACGGGAATATCGCCACGATGATCAGGCCGGCGAGCAGCGCCAGCATGTAGCCCATGATCGGGCGGATGCCTTCGGCGGGATCGGCGCGGCCGATGGCGCAGGCGGCATAATAGCCGACGCCGAACGGCGGCGCGAACAGGCCGATGCCCATCGCGAGAATGACGACCATCGCATAATGCACTTCATGGACGCCGACTTGTTTCGCGATCGGAAACAGCAGCGGGCCGAACAGCACGATCGCCGGAATCCCCTCCAGCACGCTGCCGAGCACCACGAAGGCCACGATCGACACCGCGATGAAGGAGGCGGCGCCGCCGGGCAGGCCGGTCATGGCGACCGCAAGCGCCGCGCGAAAAACCGGATTGCGTCAGGCCCCAGGCCATGCCGGTCGCGGTGCCGATGATCAGCAGGATCGCGCCCGACAGACACGCGGTATCGACCAGCATCGGCACCAGCCGCCGCCAGTCGAACTGGCGGTAGACCAGGAGGCCGATGACGATGCCGTAGACGATGCCGATGGTGGAGACCTCGGTCGCGGTCGCGATGCCCTCGACCACCGCGGCGCGGATCACGAACGGCAGCGCCAGCGCGGGCAGGGCGATGACGAAGGTTTCGAGCGACTTGCGCCGCGCCGGCGCGCTTGACGTGGCTGAGATCCTCGCCGCGATAGCGCCACCACACCAGCGCCGACAGCGTGATCGCCAGCACCACGCCGGGCAGCAGACCGCCGGTGAACAGCGCCGAGATCGAAACGCCGGTGACCGAGCCGATGGTGATCAGCACGAGGCTTGGCGGAATGGTTTCGGTCTGCGCGCCGGTGGCGGCCAGCAGCGCCACCAGATCGCCGGCCTTGGCGCCGCGCGCCTTCATTTCCGGAAACAGCACCGGCGCGACCGCCGCCATGTCGGCGGCCTTCGAGCCCGAAATGCCCGACACCAGGTACATCGCGCCGAGCAGCACGTAATGCAGCCCGCCGCGGACATGGCCCAGCAGACTCGCCAAGAAACGCCACCATGGCGCGCGCCATGCCGGTCATCTCGATCAACAGGCCGAGGAACACGAACAGCGGCACCGCCAGCAGGATCAGATGGCTCATGCCCTCGTCCATGCGGCCGACGAGCACCATCAGCGGCGTATGCGTCGTCAGCGCCAGATAGCCGAACACCGCGAGCCCGAACCCGAACGCGATGGGCACGCCGGCGAACACGCAGAAGCCGGCGACGCCGACAAAGAAGATGATCAAATTGAGGTTGCCGAGCGGCCGCAGCCAGGGCTGCGCCAGGTAAAAAATCCCGATCACGGCGGCGACCGACACGATGGCCGCCAGCGTGACCCTGATATCGCCCGATCGCACCAGCCGCAGCAGCGCGAACACCGCCATCAGGGCGATGCCGACCGGCAGCGCCGCGGCGCGCCAGGTATTGGGGATCTGCAACGCCGGCGTGGTGATAAAACTTTCCTCGTAGGCGTAATCATAGGCCGGCCAGATCACCAGCAGCAGGAACGCCAGCGCCGCGCAGGTCGCGACCACGTCGAGAAAGGCCCGCATCGCCGGACTCGCGGCGGCGACGACGGCGGTCATCCGCATGTGCTCGGCGCGGCGGAACGCCACCACGGCGCCGAACATCGCCAGCCACAGGAACAGGATCGAGGCCAGTTCGTCCGACCAGATCAGCGGCGAATGCATCACGTAGCGCGACACCACGCCGGCGAACAGGATCACGATCTCGGCGACGACCAGGATCGCCGCCGGGATTTCGACGAGGGTGCCCAGGACGGCGTCGATCGAACCCGCGAGCGTGCGGCGGCGAGGGGAGGCCGCCTCGCCGTGCGCCATCTCACCACGCGTATTGGGCGTGAATTCGATCTGGACCATCGCGTAACTCCGTTACGACAGCTTGCCGACCGATTTTTCCAAGAGCGCCCAGGCCTGGTCGCCGTATTTGCCTTTCCATTCCGCGTAGAAGCCGGCCGAGCGCAGTTTTTCGCGGAACGGCCCGACATCCGGCTGGTTGAACACCAGCCCTTTGCCCTCGAGTTCGCCGCGCAGACTGCCGTTCAGCTTGGCGGTGTCGGCGCGTTCCTTGATCGCCGCCGCGTTGATATTTTTCGCGACGATGGCGCGGATGTCCTGCGGGAATCGCTTCCCAGGCGCGGCGGTTGGCGAGGAACCAGAAGCCGTCCCACATGTGATTGGTCAGCGAGCAGTATTTCTGCACCTCGTACAGCTTTGCGGTCGAGATCAGCGCCAGCGGATTTTCCTGGCCTTCGACGATCTTGGTCTGCAGCGCCGAATAGACCTCGGCGAAATTGATCGAGGCGGGCGAAGCATCGAACGCCTTGAACATCGAGGTCCACAGCGGCGACACCGGCACGCGGATTTTAAAGCCCTTGTAGTCGTCGGGGCTGTTGATCGGCTTGGTCGAGGAGGTGGTCTGCCGGAAACCGTTGTCCCAGATCTTGTCCATGGCGACCAGATTGGCCTTGGCGATCTCGCCGCGCACGATAGGCGCCGAGTTCGCCGTCCATCGCCTTCCAGACCGTGTCGTAGTCGGGGAACGCAAAACCGATGCCGTTGATCGAGGCGATCGGAACCAGCGTGGACAGGATCAGGCCCGACAGCGTGAAGAACTCGATGCCGCCGGAGCGCAGCTGGCTCAGCATGTCGGTGTCGGAACCGAGCTGGTTATTGGGGAAAACCTGCAGGTCGAAGCGGCCATTGGTCTCGGTCTTGATCGCCGCCGCCATCTCGCGGGCACGGACCGTCATCGGATGCGATTCCGGCGCGTTGTTGGCATATTTGTAGGAGAATTCGGCCGCTTGCGCGCGCGCGACATAGGGCGCGCCGACACCGCCGAAAACAGCCGATGCCGCGGTCGCCTTGAGCAGCGTGCGTCGTGAAAAACTCATTTGGTTCTCTCCCTGAAGTATTCTTGTGACCGGCATCATACGGGTCCGGCACCGCCGGGTCATCATCCGTCTTTGCAGGCTTGCTTGGTCGTTTCTTGGCAGGCTTATTGCCTGCTTTCGGCGAAAATACCAAGCTCATAGCAGGCCCTCGCGCCTCAGCTTTTATGCGGAGGGATTTCGTGCAAAGCTTTTGAGCAGGGGCTGTCGTTGCAGCATATCCAGGCCGGCCGGCGAAGATCGGCGCGTTAACAATCGGGAGCAGGGCATCATGACCGATCGCCGGGTGGCAATCGTTACCGGCGGCGCCTCCGGGATCGGGCTCGCGATCGCCAAGGCCCTGCTCGGCGAAGGCTGGAACATCCTGATCGCCGACCTCGCCCAGGGCCCGCTGGACGCCGCCCGCGCCCAGCTGGAACCGGTCCGCGCCAATGCCACCAGATGCGTCGTGATGGACGTCGCCAACGAGGCCAGCGTGATCGCCGGTCTCAAAGGTTGCGAAGACGGTTTTGGCCCGGTCCGCGGCCTGGTCAATTCGGCCGGGATCGGCTGCGACATTCCATTCTTCGACACCAGCGTCGAGCAGTTTCGCAAAGTCCTGGACATCAACCTGACCGGCACTTTTACCGTGGCCCGCGAGGCCGGCAAACTGATGCGCGAGCCATGGCGGCGGCGCCATCGTCAACATCGCCTCGATTTCGGGCCAGCGCGGCAATCTCGGCCGCTCGGCCTACGGCGCGTCCAAGGGCGGCGTCATCACGCTGACCCAGGTGATGGCCTGCGAGCTGGCGCCGCAGAATATCCGCGTCAACGCCATCGCACCGGGCCCGGTCGAGACGCCGCTGGTCCAGGCGCTGCAGACGCCAGCGATGCGCGCCGAATGGATCAGCGAAGTGCCGCAACGGCGCTACGCCTCGCCGGACGAAATCTCGGGCGCCGCGCTGTTCCTGCTCGACGACAAGAAGGCCGGCTTCGTCACCGGGCATATCCTCAATGTCGACGGCGGCTTTGCCGCGGCCGGCTATCTGCCGATGCGGGCCTGAAACTGCCGATGTACCGCAGGATTTGACGACAAGTGTTTGTAATCTCTACTGATATAAATATTCCATAATATACCTTATGCGAATTAGAGATATGGGCGACTAGGGTTCAGGCAGGCTCATCCCTGGGGCTTTCCGCCGCTCTTTCGGCCCGCCCACGCCAAGGCACGCCCTTGCATTTCGACGGCAAAGCGTGGGCGCCGCCGTGGGCGTTTTCCGCAATCGACCGGACCTGACACGCGATGTACGCTGCCGCGTAATCGGCCCGGACGAATGCCGGACCGCAGAAGGCAAAACGCCTCGACCTCAAGGGAAGGAACGCACCATGCGCGCCGTGCTGCTCGCCGCCAGCCTGTGCTCGATTGCCGCTACCGCATTGGCCCAGACCGCCCGTCCCGACCCCGGCCCGCTCACCATCGCCCGCCAGGGCAGCTTTTTCGTCGGCGGCCGCGACGTAAAATCCGACACGCTGTCGACGCTGCCGGCCTATGCGCCGTCAGGCACCATCACCATCGACCAGATGTATGTGCGCTACCAGGTTCCCGTGGGCGAGTTGGGCGTGCCGATCACGCTGATCCACGGCTGCTGCCTGACCGGCAAAACCTGGGAGACGACGCCGGACGGACGCATGGGCTGGGACGAATATTTTGTCCGGCACAGCCATCCGACCTATGTGATCGACCAGGTCTGGCGCGGCCGCTCGGCGGCCGATCCCTCTGAGATCAACGCGGTACGCAGCGGCAAGGAGCCGGTCGACAAACTGCCGACGGTGTTTTCGGCCGGCCATGAGAGCGCCTGGGCGATCTTCCGGTTCGGCAAGGAATATCCGCAAGTGATGCCCGGCATGCGCTATCCGCTCGCCGCGCAGGCCGAGTTCTGGAAGCAGATGGTGCCCGACAGCATCAACAGCCTGCCGACGCCAAACCCGACGGTGCCGGCGCTGTCGGAACTGGCGCAAAAGATCGGCGGCACCGTGCTGATGAGCCATTCGCAGTCCGGCATCTATCCGTTCCAGACCGCGGCGCTCAGCCGCAAGGGCATCGCCGGCATCGTCTCGATCGAGCCGGGCGCCTGCCCCGCGCCATCAGATGACCTGAAGCCTTACATGGGCCTGCCGATCCTGGTGCTGTTCGGCGATTACGTCGACGAGTTTCCGCGCTGGGCGCCGCGCCTGAAAAACTGCCGCGCCTTCGTCGAAGCCGCCAACGCGGCCGGCGGCAGAGCCGAGCTATTGGTGCTGCCCGACATCGGCATCAAGGGCAACACCCACATGCTGATGCAGGACGACAACAGCCTGGATATCGCCGACATCCTGCTCGACTGGATCGGCAAGCACGTGACAACGGTCGTGCAATAGGGCGCCGCCTGCCCCACGACGGGATTATCGCCGCTAATATCGCCCCAACGCACTGCAACAAACCGCTGATATCCTCGTTGTCGTGCGCGCAAGGACGCGCAGAACATCGGGGGGCCGCGTGCCAGTCAGATCGATCGAAGAAGGCTTGCCGTATCCGCTGGGCGCGCATTGGGACGGCAAAGGCACCAATTTCGCGCTGTTTTCCGCCAACGCCACCAAGGTCGAGGTCTGCCTGTTCGACGAAACCGGCGAGACGCGAGCTCGAGCCGG
Source organism: uncultured Alphaproteobacteria bacterium (assembly GCA_963699465.1). Lineage (GTDB taxonomy): Bacteria > Pseudomonadota > Alphaproteobacteria > Rhizobiales > Xanthobacteraceae > Bradyrhizobium. Next base: position 1,045,115 of record CAVOTZ010000044.1, on the reverse strand, counting down.
ATCGAGCTCCCCGAATATACCGACCAGATCTTTCACGGCTATCTGCCCGATGTCGGCCCGGGCACCGTTCTACGGCTATCGCGTCCACGGCCCCTATGAGCCCGACGGCCGGCCATCGCTTCAACCCGAACAAGCTGCTGCTCGACCCCTATGCGCGGGCGCATGCCGGCGAGCTGAAATGGAATCCGGCTGTGTTCGGCTACAAGATGGAAACCGGCGACGATCTGACCTTCGACGAGCGCGACAGCGCGCCGTTCATGCCGAAATGCGTCGATCGTCGATCCCGACTTCGACTGGAAGGGCGAAGCCGGCCGCCAGGCCGTCGCCGTGGGACCAGACCGATCGTCTACGAGGCCCATGTCAAGGGCTTCACCAAGCTGCATCCCGGCGTGTCCCGAAACATCTGCGCGGCACCTATGCCGGTTTCGGCAGCAAGCCGATGGTCGACTATCTCAAGGCGCTCGGCGTGACCTCGGTCGAGCTGCTGCCGATCCATACCTTCATCAATGACAACCATCTGCTGGAGAAGAAGCTGACCAATTACTGGGGCTACAACACCATCGGCTTCTTTGCGCCCGATCCGCGCTATGCGTCCGACGTTCCGAACAGCCTGCGCGAATTCAAGGAGATGGTGGCGCGCTTCCACGACGCCGGCCTCGAGGTGATCCTCGACGTCGTCTACAACCACACCGCCGAAGGCAACGAGCTCGGCCCGACGCTGTCGTTCAAGGGCATCGACAATGTCAGCTATTACCGCCTGCTCGCCGGACAAGCAGCGCTACTACATCAACGACACCGGCACCGGCAATACGGTCAACCTGTCGCCATCCGCGCGTCATCCAGATGGTCACCGACAGCCTGCGCTACTGGGTCGGCGAGATGCATGTCGACGGCTTCCGCTTCGACCTCGGCACCATCCTGGCGCGCGAGACGAACGGCTTCGACGAGCAGAGCGGCTTCCTCAAGGCGGTCGGCCAGGATCCCGCTGCTCGACCCAGGTCAAGCTGATCGCCGAGCCCTGGGATTGCGGCCCCGGCGGCTATCAGGTCGGCGGCTTTCCGCCGGGCTGGGCCGAATGGAACGACAAATTCCGCGACACCGTGCGCGATTTCTGGCGCGGCGAAGCGACCGGCCGCGGAGCTTGCGCCGCGGCTCTGCGCCTCCGGCGACCTGTTCAACCATGGCGGCCGCCGCGCCTGGGCCAGCGTCAATTTCATCACCGCCCATGACGGCTTCACGCTGAACGACTGTGGCCAGCTACAACGACAAGCACAACGAGGCCAACGGCGAGGACAACAACGACGGCAGCTCCAGACAACCGCTCCTGGAATTGCGGCGCCGAAGGCCCGACCGACGACCAGGCGATCAACGCACTGCGCGAGCGCCAGATGCGCAACATGCTGGCGACGCTGCTGTTCTCGCAGGGCACGCCGATGATGCTGGCCGGCGACGAATTCGGCCGCACCCAGCAGGGCAACAACAACGCCTATTGCCAGGACAGCGAGATCTCCTGGTTCGACTGGAATCTCGGCGGACGACGGCCAACAGACTGCTCGCCTTCACCAAACGCCTGATCAAGCTGCGCCAAGCCTATCCGATGCTGCGCCGCACCCGGTTCCTGACCGGGCAGTACGACGAGGAGCTCGGCATCAAGGACGTCACCTGGATCAACGCCAACGGCGAGGAGATGCAGGAGGCGAACTGGAAAGACGCCGGCGATGAAATGCTTCGGCATGCTGCTGGATGGCCGGGCGCAAAAGACCGGCATCAAGCGGCGTGGTGAAGACAAGACCGTGCTGATGGTCATGAATAGCTGGGAAGGCCCGGTCAACTTCACCCTACCCGCGTCCGAAGGCAGCGAAACCTGGTCGCTGCTGATCGATACCAACCTGCCCGAGGCGGCCTCCGAGGAAATCTTCAAAGCCGGCGACATCTATGAGGTGACCGGCCGTTCGCTGTTGTTGTTCGCGGTGAATCCCGCGGCGGCCTGATCGCTATCGCCCGGTGAATTTCGGCTTGCGCCGGCCGAGGAACGCGTCCACGCCTTCCTTATGGTCCTCGGTCAGGCTGGCCAGCGCGAACTGGTCGACGTCCATGTGGCTGGCGAGGTCGTCGAGCACATGCGTTAGCCGGTTCACGGTCAGCTTTGTCATCGCGACCGATAGCGGCGGCTGGGCGGCTACCTTAACGGCCATCGCCATTGCGGCTTCGAAGGCTTGGCCGGGATCGACCACCTCCTCCACCAGACCCCATTGATGGGCTTCAGTGGCGCTGATGCGATCGGCCGCCAGGATCACGGCCTGCTTGGTGCGCGCCGGCCCGATCAAATGCAGCATGCGCGGAATGCTCTGCCAGCTCATGTTCATGCCGAGCCCGATCTCGGGCACGCGCAAATGCGCGTCGCGGGCCATCACGCGAAAATCCAGCGCGACCGCCAGCGCCACGCCGCCGCCGATGCAAAAGCCCTCGATGGCGCCGATGGTGATCTGCTCCATCTCCTGCCAGGCGTGGCTGAGCCGCGGCCCGAGTTTTAAATGCCGGCGCAAGGTCCCGAGATCCATGGTCTTGCGCGCCCGCCCCTCCGGATCCTTGAGGTCGAAGCCGGCGCTGAAGGCCTTGGCGCCGCCGGTCAGCACCACGACCGAGGTCGAGGCATCATCCTCAAAGCTGCGGGCCGCGGAGGTCAACTGGCGCAGCGCTTCCGGCGACAGCGCGTTGATCCCGTCGCCGCGATCAAAACGCACCACGGCGATGCGGCCCTCCGGACCCAGACCCTTTTCGATGCTGACAAAATCCGCCACGTCGCAACGCTCCCCTGCCCGGCTTTTTCTCACCATAGCGCAGGATTGGGGGCACCGCCTATGCCCGCGGCCATCTCGACACGACGGAACGGCGCGCTTATCTTTGCCGCATGAGCAAACATGACCACGACCATTCGCACGACAGCCAGGCGCATTCGGAGCTCTCCGAGATGGAGCTTCGCGTCCGCGCGCTCGAAACCATCCTGAGCGAAAAGGGCTATATCGACCCGGCCGCGCTCGACGCCATCGTCCAGGCCTACGAGACCAAGATAGGCCCGCATAATGGCGCGCAGGTGGTCGCCAAGGCCTGGTCCGATCCTGACTTCAAGCAGGCGCTGCTGGCGGACGCCAGCAAGGCGGTCGGCACGCTCGGTCATTTCAGCCGGGTCGGCGATCATCTGGTCGCGGTCGAGAACACGCCACAGCGCCACAACATGGTCGTGTGCACGCTGTGCTCCTGCTACCCCTGGGAAATGCTGGGGCTGCCGCCGGTCTGGTACAAGGCCGCGCCCTACCGTTCCCGCGCGGTCAAAGATCCGCGCGGCGTGCTGGCCGATTTCGGCGTCAGCTTACCGAAGGAAACCGAAATCCGGGTCTGGGACTCGACCGCCGAGACCCGCTTCCTGGTGCTGCCGATGCGGCCCGCCGGCACCGAAGGCTGGAGCGAGGCGCAGCTCGCCGAGATCGTGACCCGCAACTCCATGATCGGCACCGGCTTCCCGAAGACGCCGGGCGCACCGTCATGAACGGCGTCCACGACATGGGCGGCATGGACGGCTTTGGCAAGGTCGAGCCGGAACCGAACGAGCCGATGTTTCATACCGAATGGGAAAGCCGCGTGCTGGCGATGGTGCGCGCGATGGGCGCCGCCGGCGCCTTCAACATCGACACCTCGCGCTACTACCGCGAGGCGCTGCCGCCCGAGGTCTACATGACCAGCTCCTATTACCGGAAATGGTTTTTGGGCCTTGAGCAGAACCTGCTCGCAAAAGGCTACATCACGGCGGAGGAAGTCGCCGCCGCGCATGCGATCGCGCCCGCCAAATCGCTCAAGCACGGCAAGTTCACCGTCGATCAGGTCGAGCGCATCATGGTGCGCGGCCAATTCGGCCGTACCCCCACGTCGCAGGCAAAGTTCAAGCCGGGCGACCGGGTGCGCGCGAAAAACATTCACCCCACGACGCACACGCGGCTGCCGCGTTACGTGCGCGGCCATGCAGGCACCGTCGAGCTCAATCTCGGCTGCAGCGTCTATCCCGATACCGCGGCCAACGAGGCCGGCGAAAATCCGCAATGGCTCTACACCGTGGTGTTCGACGGCACGGAGCTGTGGGGACCGGACGCCGATCCGACCGTAAAAATATCCGTCGATGCGTTCGAGCCGTATCTGGAGCTTGCGTAATGGACGCCGCCGCGGCGCGCGCGACCAGCGCCGTCCCCAGCATTCCCTGCGACGCCGAGGGCCCGGTGTTCCGCGAACCCTGGGAAGCGCAGGCCTTTGCCATGGCGCTGGCGCTGCATGAGCGCGGGATTTTCAGCTGGAGCGAATGGGCCGATACCCTCTCCGGCGAAATCAAGCGCGCGCAAGCCGCCGGCGATCCCGACACCGGGGAAACCTATTACCGGCACTGGCTCGCCGCGCTGGAGCGGCTGATCGCCGCCAAGGGCGTCACGACCTCGGAAACCCTGCACCGCTATCGCGACGCCTGGGACCACGCCGCCGACCGCACCCCGCACGGCGCGCCGATCGAATTGCGGCCGGAGGATTTTAAGGGTTAGGGCGCGAAGCGTCGCTTCACCCTCACCGTCATCGTCCGCGAAAGCGGACGATCCAGTACGCCGGGCGTCCCGACCAGTCCGTGTACTCATAAATTTTTTGGTGTTTCGCGACGATGACCGCTTTGCTCACAAAGCGGCCGAGATCGCTGCGGCGCGAGATGTCGCGATGGGGCAACAGCCGACATTGACTAAGGCGGCCTCAACCGCAGTACGCCTGTTTGGGACAGGTTTGTACGCAGCGGTCGTACGAGTATTGAAAATCGGGTTGGCCGTTTGCCCATTGCTTGCAGGGGTTTTCGCAAACCGCCTTACGCCGGCCGGCACAATCTTTCTCAGAACGGAGAAAAAGCCCCTGTACTCTGCTCTGCGATGCAGCGGGGGGTTGTTCGGAGTGCGCGCTCGTATTGATGGTCAGGAGCACCAAAATCAAGATCACGGGCGTCGCTGCTCGACCAGAAAGCGCTACCGCAAACCAACGCAGCGTCATGCAGTACCTGCCCACCTTTGTAAAAACTTACGCATGAAGTACCGCAGACTTTGTCCAATTAGGGGCGCTGTTGGGGTTAGATCACCGCTTCCGCTTTGGGTCATTTTCGACCGATTGAGCAGGAATGGTCCAACGACTGACGTCCGCTCTGCACCAAAAGCTGCACTACTGGCGGGATATAGCTAGCGCATTATGTTTGGCCGGATGCCGGTAGAAGATGACAGCTTAGGTGCATAACGTTTCGCACCTACGCCCCGCCCGCCGTGTACTCGTTCCACCCCTTCGCGCGCAGCACACACGCCGGGCATTCGCCGCACCCGTATCCCCAATCATGGCGTGCGCCGCGTTCGCCGAGATAGCAGGTGTGGGAATGCTCGCGGATCAGGTCGACCAGCCCTGCCCCGCCGAGTTCGTGCGCGAGCTTCCAGGTCGCGGCCTTGTCGAGCCACATCAGCGGCGTGTGCAGCTCGAACTTGCGGTCCATTCCGAGGCTGAGCGCCGACTGCAACGCCTTGATGGTTTCGTCGCGGCAATCCGGATAGCCGGAATAGTCGGTCTCGCACATGCCGCCGACGATGTGGCTGATGCCGCGCCGGTAGGCCAGCGCCGCGGCAAAGGTCAAAAACACCAGATTGCGGCCGGGCACGAACGTATTGGGCAAGCCGTCCGCGCCCATGGCAATCGCGACATCGCGGGTCAGCGCCGTGTCGGAGATTTCCGCCAGCGTCGGAATCTCCAGTGTGTGGCTCTCGCCCAGTTTTGCCGCCCAGCCCGGCTGTAGCGACTTCATGCCGGCCAGCAGATCGGCGCGGCATTCGAGTTCGATGGCGTGGCGCTGGCCATAGGCAAAACCCAGGGTCTCGACCCGCGCAAAGCGTGCCAGTGCCCAGGCCAGGCAGGTCGCGGAATCCTGCCCGCCGGAAAACAGCACCAGCGCGGTTTCGCCCTGAAACCGGTCGTTCATTTGATCGCTCATGGCGTTGGCCATAGCACCCATCGCGGCCTGCGCCAATCGGTGGAAATTGCAGCCATCCGGCTCGTTTTGCTGGGACCGGCGGGCTTCTTGCGGCATACAGGATTTGCCCATTTGAACGGTGTATCAATGCCCCCTTCCCGCGATATCAAGGCCCTGCTCGACATCATGGCGCAGCTGCGCACCCCCGGCAGCGGTTGCCCGTGGGACCTCGAACAGAACTTTGCCAGCATCGCGCCCTACACCATCGAGGAAGCCTATGAAGTCACTGATGCGATCGCGCGCGGCGATCTCGGCGATCTCTGCGACGAACTCGGCGACCTCCTGCTGCAGGTCGTGTTCCACGCGCGGATGGCGGAGGAACAAGGCGCGTTCGCGTTCGCCGACGTGGTCGAGGCGATCACGCGAAAGATGATCCGGCGGCATCCGCACGTGTTCGCGGACGCCGATGGCGTGATCACAACAGCGCATGTCGAGGGTAACTGGGAGCGCATCAAGGCCGAGGAGAAGGCCGAACGCGCGGCGCGACGTCCATCAGGTGACGCGCCGCTCGCGAAATCCCTGCTGTCGGGCGTCAAGGCGGGACAGCCGGCGCTGACCCGCGCCATGGCCCTGCAGCGCAAGGCCTCCAGCGTCGGCTTTGACTGGAACGACCCGCGCGAGGTGCTGCGCAAGATCCGCGAAGAGGCCGACGAGATCGAGGCGGCGCTCGATGGCAAAGACGCGGACGAACTTCAGGGCGAGACCGGCGATCTCTTGTTCGCGCTGGTCAATCTGGCGCGCCATGTCGGGGTTGATCCGGACCTCGCGCTGCGCGGCACCAATGCGAAATTCGAACGCCGCTTTTCCTACATCGAACGGACCCTGGCGGCGCAGGGCCGTTCACTGGAAAGCGCATCGCTCGCCGAAATGGACGCGTTGTGGAACGAGGCCAAAACGAGAGAGCACTCCGCCTCGACGACGAACGTTCAGACCGAACGAGACCATCGATGAATCCGCATGATCTTCTCGGCGGGTTTGTGACCGGCGGCATTGGAGGCTTGTTTTCCGGCTTTCTGGGCGTGACCTCGGGCGGCGTGCTGGTGCCGCTGCTGGTGCTGCTGCTCGGCAAGGATCAGCACGTCGCGCAGGGCATCTCGCTGGTCGCGCAGATCTTCCCCACCAGCCTGTCGGGCGTGCGCAACTACAGCAAGAGCGGTCATCGTATTTCGATGCGCTGGCTGGTTTGGCTGGCGGTCGGTTTTTGCATCGGCGGCGGCATCGGCGCGATCCTGGCCACCCATGTCACCGATCATGCGCTGCAATGGTGCTTTGTCGCCTATCTGCTGCTGCTGGTGAGCCTGATCCTGTTGCGCCCACCACGGCCGAAGGTGGAAGCCAGCGACGACGTGCCCGCAGATGTCCCGCTGCACTGGGCGTCACTCTGCGCGGTCGGCGCCGTCGCCGGCTGGTCGTCAGGGTTTCTCGGCATTGGCGGCGGACTTGCGATCACCGCGCTGATGTCCGGTCTCATGAAACTGTCCCAGCATCGCGCGCAGGCGATGAGTCTTGCCGTCACCGCCCTGCCCGTGACGATACCGGCCGCGGTGCTCTACGTGCAGCAGGGCACCGAACTGCCATGGCTCACCATCGTCAGCCTCATTGTCGGCCTGTGGATCGGCACCGATATCGGCGCCCGTTTTGCCACCCGCGTTGCGCCCGACAAACTGCGGATCATGCTGATCGTGATCATCACCGCGATGGCGTTGTTCATGGCGTACAAGGCGTGGGGCTAATCGACGCCGGGAAGCGCAAAAAAGCGCCGCGCGAAAAACGTGATTTTCGTAATGACTTCAATCTGATTTGGCCTGTCCAGTCCCTCGTCAAAAAATATTTGTGTTTTTTTCCGCGGCAAATCACCGGCGTTATCGCCCCATCCCGTCCCGATAGAGGGGCGTTAGGCCTTCGTCACTGACGTTGGGGCGGGCTGCGGTGGACGCGACAGCGTCGTCATGTGCTTTCGCGCATGGACGAGCGATGCTGAAGCGTACGGCTAAGTCGTGTGGTCCTGACGCCCGGAATGCTGGCGTCAAGTCCTTGGGAGGCTAACGCCTCTCGGGGGCGATGGTGTCAAGAAGCTCCGATTCACCAGGGAGAGCACGATATAGGCCGTAGAGCCATTGCGCAGGGAAGGCCGGAGTGTTTCCGCTGAACCTGTATGCTCATGTGCGCATTTCTTTTTGATGCACATTGCACATGAGACCGCGGGTGCAGCGCGCACCCGGTCTTCCCCGCGCCCTCTCTTGAGGGTCGCGTGCGCCCTCGACTTTCAGGGGCGGAGCTAATTTGCAAATCTCGGGCGCCGTGCGTCGCGAGAACGAGGACTCACACCTCGTCGTCCCTACGAACGCAGTAATCGTAGCCCGGATGAGCGAAGCGACATCCGGGGCTTCCGTTACCCCGTATATCGCTCCGCTCATGCGGGCTTCTGTAACGGGCCTCGATAAGTCAATCCCTTTTTGCGTTATCCGCTCGCCGGGGACTTGCTTCTGTACGGGATCGGCGCAAGGCCGTCGCCTGATGGGGGTCGTGGAGGATGGGCCGGCCAATCTACGGAAGCGTGATCACATCTTTGGAGGTGTCGACATCCCGCATGACGGCCTGACCCGATCCATCGTCCCGGCGAAGGGACTTCGCTTCGGGAAGGCTGGTGTCGTGACCCGCCCGAAAACCTGTTCCGTCTCCCTGTTAAGCTGCAGCAGCAGCGGGGTTGAATGGTGTTCCATTGGCGAGCATGCGGTGCAGGATCACTGCGAGTTTGCGCGCCAGCGCGACCTTCGCCTTGTTCATGCCGGCCGCCTGGCGATCCGCATCGCCCAACCTTTGAGTTCCGAACAGTGCTTCTGTAACGGGCCTCGATGAGTCAATCCCTTTTTGCGTTATCCGCTCGCCGGGGACTTGCTTCTGTACGGGATCGGCGCAAGGCCGTCGCCTGATGGGGGTCGTGGAGGATGGGCCGGCCAATCTACGGAAGCGTGATCACATCTTTGGAGGTGTCGACATCCCGCATGACGGCCTGACCCGATCCATCGTCCCGGCGAAGGGACTTCGCTTCGGGAAGGCTGGTGTCGTGACCCGCCCGAAAACCTGTTCCGTCTCCCTGTTAAGCTGCAGCAGCAGCGGGGTTGAATGGTGTTCCATTGGCGAGCATGCGGTGCAGGATCACTGCGAGTTTGCGCGCCAGCGCGACCTTCGCCTTGTTCATGCCGGCTCGCCTGGCGATCCGCATCGCCCAACCTTTGAGTTCCGAACAGTGCTTCTGTAACGGGCCTCGATAAGTCAATCCCTTTTTGCGTTATCCGCTCGCCGGGGACTTGCTTCTGTACGGGATCGGCGCAAGGCCGTCGCCTGATGGGGGTCGTGGAGGATGGGCCGGCCAATCTACGGAAGCGTGATCACATCTTTGGAGGTGTCGACATCCCGCATGACGGCCTGACCCGATCCATCGTCCCGGCGAAGGGACTTCGCTTCGGGAAGGCTGGTGTCGTGACCCGCCCGAAAACCTGTTCCGTCTCCCTGTTAAGCTGCAGCAGCAGCGGGGTTGAATGGTGTTCCATTGGCGAGCATGCGGTGCAGGATCACTGCGAGTTTGCGCGCCAGCGCGACCTTCGCCTTGTTCATGCCGGCTCGCCTGGCGATCCGCATCGCCCAACCTTTGAGTTCCGAACAGTGCTTGACCGGCTTGGTCAGCATGATGTGAGCCGCCTGGTAGAGCGCCTCGCGCACCGATGCGTCACCGATCTTGCTGATCCGCCCGGAGCGGTCGGTCTCGCCGGATTGATACCTCTTCGGTGTCAGCCCAAAGTGCGACCCTGCCTGTTTGGACGATTTGAACCGCGCCGGATCGTCGATCGCCGCAGCATAGGTCAGCGCCACGATCGGACCCACCGCCGGGGTCGACATCAACAGCCTGGTTCTTGCGTTCGACCGCGCCATCGCACGCACTCGCCTCTCAAAGGCATTGAACTCGCGTTGCAAAACGGCACGCACCGAGAGCAGCGCCTCTCCGATCGCCTCCAGGTTCGGCTGGCCATCTACCAGCTCCCGGATGCGTCCGGCAAAGCTGCGTGGGGTGGTCTTGCCGACCTTCAGCCCGAAGCCGCGCAAGATCCCGCGCAGGCTGTTCTCGACGTCCAGAAGCTTGCTCTGCACCAGCTTGCGAGCCGTCAGGATGGCGCGTACTTCCTGCGCATCCATCGACTTGCAGTGCACCGGCCGGAACCAGCCCAGCCGCATCAGTTGCGCGATCCCGCGCGCGTCGTTGCGGTCCGACTTCACCGGCATTGCCCTGAATGCATCACGCACGTGGCGGGTCTCCAGCAGTTCCACCGCCAACCCGGCTTCCCGCATCGCCGCATAAAGCCATTGCGACAGCGGTCCGGCTTCCAGCCCGATCCGCTCCAGGCCCAATCCAAGCGAGCCGAACCAGCCGATCAGCGCCCCCGGCTCACTGGCCACCTTCGCTTCCCGAACAAATTTGCCGCTTCCGTCCATAACGCAAACACTCGAGCATTCCAATGACACGTCAATTCCTGCATAATATTCCATGGTCGTCTCTCCTTGATGCTTGGAGCGAGGCTCATCCCTCTGACTCCGTTCACACCATCAATGTGAGGGACGACCGCTCACCTTCAAGCAAGCCGCGCGAAGCGCGCAACCAATAGCGCCGTAGCAAGCGCGGCTTGCTTGGAAGGCACGCCGCGGCCCGTTACCCCATCTACAGCTGTTTGAAAATTGAATCAGTACCTGAAACCGAGATGCACTCGTATCGCCTCACACCGGGTGCGGGACCGCATCGAAACGGTTGACGACGATGTCGCGCTTGGTCTCGTCGACGCGCACCGTCATGTCGAAGCGGCCGTCGTGCAGTTCCTTGTTGAGCACCTCGGAGTTGCGATGCAGCCAGCTGATGCCGGCGCCGTCGGAGGCGTCGATCGACAGATCCAGCGTCATGCGGCTTGCCGCGAGGCGATCCTCGATCGCCGTCAGCAGGGCGTCGACGCCCTCCCCGGTTTCGGCGGAGACCAGGAAACACGGCCGCTCCGGCGGACGCCGCGCGGCGATATTTCGAAGGTTTTCGCGCTGCTCGGGATCGAAGCGATCGATCTTGTTCCAGATTTCGAGGATGCCCTGGCCAGCGCTCGGATCGATGCCGAGCTGGCGCAGCACCGTATCGACGTCGCGCTCCTGCGCGTCGGCATCTTCATGCGAGATGTCGCGGACGTGCAGGATGATATCGGCCTCCAGCACCTCTTCCAGCGTGGCGCGGAACGCCGCGACCAATTGGGTCGGCAGGTTGGAGATGAAGCCCACGGTATCCGACAGCATCGCCTTGCCGCCATGCGGCAGCGTCAGCGCACGCAACGTTGGATCGAGCGTCGCAAACAGCATGTCGGCGGCCTGCACGTCGGCGCGGGTCAGCCGGTTGAACAGCGTCGATTTGCCGGCATTGGTGTAGCCGACCAAAGCCACGACGCGATACGGCACCCGCTGACGGCCGGCGCGATGCAGCCGCCGCGTCGCCTGTACCTTCTTGATCTCATTCTCAAGCCGGATGATGCGATCGCCGATCAGGCGGCGGTCGGCCTCGATCTGGGTTTCACCGGGGCCGCCCATAAAACCAAAACCGCCGCGCTGCCGTTCCAGATGGGTCCAGGACCGAACCAGGCGCGAGCGCTGGTAGTTCAGATGCGCCAGTTCGACCTGCAGCGAGCCTTCCTTGGTCTTGGCGCGGCGGCCGAAGATTTCGAGAATCAGTCCGGTGCGGTCGAGCACCTTGGTGTTCCAGGCTTTCTCGAGATTGCGCTGCTGGATCGGCGACAACGCGCAATCCATCACGACCAGTTCGATGTCGTGCCCGGTGATCAGGCCGCTGATCTCCTCGACCTTGCCCTTGCCCAGATAGGTTGCGGGCCGGATCTGGCTGACCGGCGCGATCAGCGCTTGCGCGACCACGAGGTCGATGGCGCGGGCGAGGCCTGCGGCCTCCTCCAGCCGCGCCTGCGAGCCGCGCACGACATGGGTCTCCGTTTGCGCTTCGGGATCACCGCGGCGCATTCGCAGGTAAGGACCGATGACGATGACCCGTCCGGTCGCTTTGCCCCCCGCCGACCGCGGACGGTCGGCATCCCCCTCAAGATTTCGGGGTTCCAATCAGATCACTTTCAAGCCGGAGCATCCTCGCCGCCTTCGAACAACTGGATCGGAGCGCCCGGCATGATGGTCGAGATCGCATGCTTGTAGACAAGCTGCGAATGACCGTCGCGCCGAAGCAGCAGGCAGAAATTGTCGAACCAGGTGACAATACCCTGCAACTTTACGCCATTCACCAAAAAGATCGTCAGCGGTGTCTTGGTTTTACGAACGTGATTCAGGAAGGTGTCTTGTAGATTTTGTGCGCGGTCTGCCGCCATTGTTTTTGTCCCGCATTATTTGTTTGCTTGTTTTTATTGAACCGGTTGCAGCCCTCTTGCGGAGCGTCTCCCGGTCGCCGGCTTCCCCTGAGATCCCCCTCCGGGGGGCGCGGCCGCATGATTAGAAGGCAGGCGCGGTTTTTAGGCAAGCAAGTTCACACTCCTGCCATACCGTACAAAGGCGCAATTGACGGGAAAAGTCCGGAAACAATCGCAATTTCTCAAGCAAATGCATGAATACACGTCGCAGAACGCGCTTAGCCGACGCCCAGCGCCTTGAGCTTGCGATGAAGCGCCGAGCGCTCCATGCCGACGAATTCCGCTGTGCGAGAGATGTTGCCGGAAAAGCGGCTGATCTGGGCGATCAGATAGTCGCGCTCGAATACCTCCCGCGCCTCGCGCAGCGGCAGGCCCATGATGTGCTCGCCATTGTTGCTGGTCGGCATCGCCGGCACCATGGAGCCGACGTCTTGCGGCAGCATATCGGCGGTGATGATGACTTCCGGGCCGCCGCCGGCGAGAATCATCACGCGCTCGACATTGTTGCGAAGCTGCCGGACGTTTCCGGGCCAGACGTGGGACTGCAATACCGCCATCGCGTCCTGCCCGATCTGGCGTTTCGGCAAGCCCGTCGCGACCGAAATCTGGTCCATGAAATAATCGATCAGCTCGGGAATGTCCTCGCGGCGCTCCGACAGCGGCGGTACCCGGATCGGGACGACCGACAGCCGGTGATAGAGGTCCTCGCGGAAGCGGCCTTCGGCGATCTCCTCTTCGAGGTTGCGCGCGGTCGAGGAAATGATGCGAACGTCGACATTGACCTTGGTGGTACCGCCGGAACGCTGAAAGGTCTGGTCGACCAGCACGCGGAGGATCTTGTTCTGGGTCTCGCGCGGCATGTCACCGATTTCATCGATGAACAGCGTGCCGCCATGGGCTTCTTCCAGCGCGCCCGCCTTGCGCTGCTGCTCGCCGTTGGATTGCTCGATGCCGAACAATTCGACTTCCATACGCTCCGGCGTGATCGCGGCGGCGTTGATCACGACGAATGGGCCTTCGGCGCGACCGGACGCATTGTGCAGCGTGCGGGCCGCCAGCTCCTTGCCGGCCCCCGACGGGCCGACGATCAGGATCCGGCTGTTGGCCTTGGCGGCGCGTTCGATGGTCTGGCGCAACTGGTTCATGCAGGCGGAGCGGCCGGTCAGCACGCTTGCGGCCGGCGCGAGTTGCTTGAGCTCCTTGACTTCGCGCTTCAGCCGCGAGGTTTCCAGCGCGCGCGTCGCCACCAGGATCAGCCGGTCGGCCTTGAACGGCTTCTCGATGAAGTCGTAGGCGCCGCGCTTGATCGCGGCCACCGCGGTTTCGATATTGCCATGACCGGAGATCATCACGACCGGCACCTCGGCATGGTCGCGCTTGATCTGCTCCAGCAGCTGCAGGCCGTCGAGCTTGCTGCCCTGCAGCCAGATGTCGAGGAATACCAGATGCGGCCGCCGGTTGGCGATTTCCGCCAGCGCCGAATCGCTATCGCGCGCGGTGCGCGTGGAAAAGCCCTCGTCATCGAGAATGCCGGCAACCAGGTCGCGGATGTCTGCCTCGTCGTCGACAATCAGAATGTCATTTGCCATGGGGTCACGCCTGTCTTGTCAGCTGCCTGTCGCGGCTTTGATTTTTGTTTCATTGTTGGTCGTATCAGCCGGTTCAACGGTTCCGGATTCCGGCGGTTTTGCTTCGGAATTCGCCGCGTTGGTCTCGACCGCCGGCTCCGTCGTATCAACCGGCGGAGCCTTCTCATCCGGCGCCGCAGCGCCGACCGCCTGTTCCTTTACCTCGGGCTTGGCCGCCTCCCCCGAGACCGCAAACCGCAGCCGCATCCAGGCGCCGCGCTGTCCGGGTTTTATATCGGCGGCGTCCTTGAGCTCGATTCGGCCGCCATGGTCCTCCAAAACACGTCCGACGATGGCGAGACCGAGGCCGGTGCCCTTCTCGCGTGTCGTGACATAGGGCTCGAGCAAACGCGCCCGGGCAACCTTCGGCAGGCCGATACCGTTATCGACGACGTCGATCACGATGTCCTCGTTCTCGCGCGCGGCGATGACATCGATGCGTCCCCTGTCCAGCTGATCCGGCGGCACGGCCTCGATCGCCTCGGTCGCGTTCTTGATGATGTTGGTCAGGGCCTGCGAAATCAGCCGCCTGTCGAATTGCGCCCGCATCGGGTCCTGCTTGATCTCGGCCTCGATATCGATGCCGGGATGGCCGACCCGCATCAGGAATACGGCCTGCCGCACCGTGTCGGCGACGTCCTCGCCTTCCATCACCGGTTTGGGCATCCGCGCGAAGCGGGAGAATTCATCGACCATCCGCCTGATGTCGTCGACCTGCCGCACGATGGTGTCGGTGCATTGTTCGAAGATCGCCTTGTCTTCGGTGATGACCTTGCCGAATTTGCGGCGGATGCGTTCGGCCGAAAGCTGGATCGGCGTCAGCGGATTCTTGATTTCATGGGCGATGCGACGTGCGACGTCGCCCCAGGCCGATGTTCGCTGCGCCGAGACCAGATCAGTGATGTCGTCGAGCGTGATGATATAGCTGTCGCGCGACTGGCTGGTCTGCTCGGCGCTGACGCGGACCGACAGATTGCGCTCGTGTCCGTCGCGGGTGATCGTGATCTGGCCCTGCACCAGCCGCTGGGTGCCGTCCCGCGCCGTCTTCATCATCTCGTCGAGTTCGGGCAGCACGTCCGACAGCGGATGATCCATGGTCTCGGACTCAGCATGCCCGATCAGTTTTTCGGCCGATCGGTTCATGATGCCGACGCTGCCCGAGGCGTCGACGCCGATGATGCCGGCGCTGGCCGAGGACAATACCGCCTCGATGAAGCGACGGCGGCTGTCGATCAAATCGCTGGCGCTGACCAGCTCATCGCGCTGGGTGCGCAACTCCTGGGTCATCTTGTTGAAGGTCTCGCCGAGCTGGGCCAGATCGCCTTCCGATTTGTGCACGGGCACCTGCACATGCAGGTCGCCGGTCGAGACGATATTGGCCGCGCTCATCAGCCGCCGGATCGGCGCCACCAGCCAATTCGCAAAGTTCAGGCCGATCAGGATCGAGGCCATCAGGATGGTCAGGGCGATCACGGCAAACATCAGCGCGAAGCTGACCTGAATGCCGAGCCTGCGCGATTCGATCGCGGCATATTCGGCGACGCTGGCCTGGGTCTCGTTGAGCTGGGTCACGACGCGCGGATCGAGCAGGCGCGCGACATACAGAAAGGTGTCGGGAAAGGCGCGCAAGCGGATGACGGCGGCGACATAATTGGCCTCGACCGCGATCTCGGGCTCGTTTTCGGTGACGTTCTTGAGGAATTCCGGCGGTGGCGTCGCAAAAGTCTGGTTGATGCCCGTTTGCGCCGTCTCCAGTACGTTGCAATCCTTGTCGATCAGCATCGCGCCGGGCAGATTGCGCGCCACCGCGCTCGAGGTCAGAAGCTGGCGAAACGTCCCGCGGTCCTGGTCGTATAGCGGACGGGCCCGGGCGATGTCCCCGGCCATGCCCAAAATGTCGTCGCGGATAAGCTGGGCGTGCTCATAGGCATAGGCGCGCGCAATGGTCAGCGAATTCTCGATCGCCTCGCGGGTCGGCCCCGAAAACAGCCGGTCGAGGCCGCGATCGATGGTGACGTTGGCGACGATCGCCACCAGCACCGCCGGCAGCACCGCGATGATGGAAAACAGGCTGACGATCTGGACATGCAGCCGTGCCGCTGCCCGGCCACGCCGGCGGGCCTGCATGACCTGCCAGACCTCGCGGACGATGATGCCGACCAGAAGCAGGATGGTCGCGGCATTGATCAGGATGAAGGAGTAGACCACGGCCGGGGTTGGCTCGATCGGCGTCAGGCCGGTCAGCACCACAAAGGTCAGGCATGCCGACAGCAGCGCCAGCACGACCGCGAACGCCGCCAAAAGCCGCCAGAGCGACCAGCCCCCGGGTTCGGCTAACGACGGATCGAAGGTTGGGACGGAGGTCTCTGCGCTGGTCATTCCGGCAAGGGGTGAGCTGAGGGCCTACGTCCGCCGGCAGCGGACTGATGCATTCATATCACAATGTTGCCAAATTGCGACAATTCCGCGGCGCATCTCACCGCGAAAACCTGCCGTCCCCAGCGTCGTTTCACTATGTTGACAGCAAGCCGCGCGAGGCCTGCGCGAATTGTTCTCTACTTGCCTCGCCTAACCCCCGCTCCGGTAGACCTGAATGTCGAGGTCGCGGATCTTCTTGCGCAAGGTGTTGCGGTTGAGGCCAAGCAGGTCGGCGGCGCGGATCTGGTTGCCACGGGTAGCCGCCAGCGCCGCGGTCAAGAGCGGCACCTCGATCTCCTTGAGTATGCGGTGATAGAGCCCCGGCGGCGGCACGCCGTTGGGAAATCCGGAAAAATGCGACGACAGATAGGCTTCGACCGCCCCGCCGAGATTGTCGACCCCAAGCGATACATTGCCGCCCGAACTGACCGCCGGCGGCGCCAGCTCGCCATCGATCACCGAGCCCGTGATCACGTCCTGCGGGTAGAGCGCCGCGAGCCGGCGGGCGAGGTTTTCCAATTCGCGCACGTTGCCGGGCCAGCGGTGCTGCTTCATCCGGTCCAGCGCCAGCGCGTCGAGCTTTTTCGGCGGCAGGCCGTCCTTCTCGGCAAGCGCGAAGAAATGCCGGATCAGGTCCGGCAAATCCTCGATGCGTTCCCTCAATGGCGGCAGCCGCAGCGGCACCACGTTGAGGCGGAAGAACAGATCCTCGCGGAACAGGCCCTGCTGGATCAGGATGCGCAGATCCTTGTTGCTGGCGGCCACGATGCGCACGTCGGTCTTGATCGGGGTGCGGCCGCCGACCGTGGTGTATTCGCCCTGCTGCAGCACCCGCAACAGCCGGGTCTGCGCCTCCATCGGCATGTCACCGATCTCGTCGAGGAACAGCGTGCCGCCCTCGGCCTGCTCGAACCGGCCTGACGCGCGGGTATTGGCGCCGGTGAACGCGCCGCGTTCGTGGCCGAACAATTCGGACTCGATCAGGTCGCGCGGGATCGCCGCCATGTTGACTGCCACGAACGGTCCGTTGCGCCGCTTGCCGTAATCATGCAACGCGCGCGCCACCAGTTCCTTGCCGGTGCCGGATTCACCCGAAATCATCACCGTCAAGTCGGTCTGCATCAGCCGCGCCAGCACGCGGTAGATTTCCTGCATCGCCGGCGAGCGGCCGACCAGCGGGATCGAATCGAACTCGGCCTCGTCGGCGGCGTTGGCGACACGCTCTTTCGGCTCCGCCAGCGCGCGGCCGACGATCGCGATCAATTCCTTCAGGTCGAACGGCTTGGGCAGATATTCATAGGCGCCGCGCTCGGAGGCCCGGATCGCGGTCATGAAGGTGTTTTGCGCGCTCATCACGATGACGGGTAAATTCGGCCGCATCTTCTTGATCCGCGGCAACAGGTCGAACGCGTTCTCGTCGGGCATCACCACGTCGGTGATGACCAGATCGCCCTCGCCCTGGCTGACCCAGCGCCACAACGTCGCCGCGTTGCCGGTCAACCGCACCTCGTATCCGGCGCGCGAGAGCGCCTGGTTGAGCACGGTACGGATGGCGGTGTCGTCGTCGGCGACAAGAATGCTACCTGCGGGCATTGTCTGTCCTCATCTTGTGTCCTGTGAGGCATGCGACGGCGTACCCGGAACGTCATCGCGATTGCTCTTATCGAAATGTTTGGCGGCGTTGAACATCGGCAGCAGCACGCGGAAGATGGTTTTGCGCGGCTGGGATTCGCATTCGATGATGCCGCCATGGTCGCCGACGATTTTGGCCACCAGCGCAAGGCCAAGCCCGCTGCCGGTCTGTTTTGTCGTTACGAACGGATCGAACAGATTGGGCAACAAATCCTCGGGCACGCCCGGACCATTGTCCTTGACGCAGAATTCGAGCGGCAGCGACACCCGTGATTTCTTGCCGGGCACCGACAGCCGCACGCCGGGACGGAACGCCGTGGTGAGCTGGATTTCGGCATCGGTGCCGAGATCGGCGACCGCTTCGGCGGCGTTCTTCACCAAATTGAGGAACACCTGGATCAGCTGGTCCTGGTTGGCGAGCACCGGCGGCAGCGACGGATCGTATTCCTCGACGAAGCGGATGTTGCGCGCGAAACCGGATTGCGCCAGCCGTTTGACGTGATCGAGCACCGAATGAATGTTGACCGGGCCGCGTGCCACCGGCCGGTCGTCGCCGAACACTTCCATGCGGTCAACCAGGGTGACGATGCGGTCGGCTTCGTCGCAGATCAGCCGGGTCAGCATGCGGTCTTCCGAGGAAGCCGCCTGCTCCAGAAGCTGCGCCGCGCCGCGAATGCCGGACAGCGGGTTCTTGATCTCATGCGCCAGCATCGCCGCCAGTGCGATCACCGAACGCGCGGCGCTGCGATGGGTCAGTTGCCGGTCCATCTTGTCGGCAATGGTGCGTTCCTGCAGCATCACCACGATGTGGCCGGGCCGCTCGGTCAGCGGCGCGACGTGCAGATCGACCTGGCGATCGCCGCCGATCCTGGGCGTGCCGAGATCGACCTTGTATTCGTTGACCGGCGAGCCGGAGGCGCGAACCTGGTCGATCAGCGCCAGCAACGGACTGCCGAACGGCACCAGCTCCTTCAGCGACTGCCGCCGCAGGAATTGCGTCGAAATCTCGAAGAAGGATTCCGCGGCCATGTTGGCGTCGACGATCCGGCCGTCGGGCGCCACCAGCAGCACGGGATTAGGCAGGGCATTGAGAATGGCTTCGCCGTCGGATGGCTTCGAGCGGAGATGTTCTGCGACTGATGTCATGCAGCGGCGCTCCATGCGAGATCGTCGAACGCATCCTGCAGCGAGCGATGCACGCCGGCCGCGTCTTCCGAAGTCAGAATCTTCTGCCGCCAGGCCTTGATCGTGGCGGAAGGCGCGTGGCTGCACGTTGCGGCGACGTCGAGCGCCCAGCCGAGATGTTTCCGCGCATGGCGAAGGCCGATGCGCAGACCATAATGGCTGCAGACCTCATCATAGAGCGCGCGGATATAGCCGAGCTGATCGGGAAGCGACGGGGCCTGTTCGATCACACCCGTTTCAAGCCGACGCCCGATCTGGCCGGGCAGCCAGGGCTGACCCTGCGCGCCGCGGCCGACCATCACGGCATCCGCGCCGGACCTTTCAAGCGCGGACACGGCTTTTTCGAATGATGTGATGTCGCCGTTCACGACCACCGGAACGGTAACGGCAGCCTTGACGGCGCGCACCGCGCCCCAATCGGCGTCGCCCTTGTAGAACTGGCAGCGGGTGCGGCCATGCACCGTAATCATTTGCACGCCGGCGCCTTCCGCGCGGCGCGCCAATTCGGGCGCATTGAGCGAACCATGGTCCCAGCCGAGCCGCATCTTCAGCGTCACCGGAACCTTCACGGCGGCGATGGTCGCCTCGATCAATTTCAGCGCGTGATCGAGATCGCGCATCAGCGCCGAGCCGGATTGACCGCCGGTCACGTGCCGCGCGGGACAGCCCATGTTGATATCGATGATGTCGGCGCCTGCGGCTTCCGCGATCCGTGCGCCCTCGGCCATCCAGTCGGCCTCACAGCCCGCAAGCTGCACTACATGAGTACCGATCCCTGTCGCCTCGCAGCGCAACCGCGACATCGGGCGGCCATTGACGAGATCGTTGCTGGCGGTCATTTCGGACACGACGAGTCCGGCACCCAGGGTCGCCGCCAGACGTCGAAACGGCGCGTCCGTGATGCCCGACATCGGCGCCAGAAGGACCGGATTGGCGAGCGTAATGTCACCTATCTTCAAGGGCTTAAGGCGCGTACTTTGCAAGCCGGTCACGGGCGTCCCGTTTCTCTGCAGACCGCATCATTACGGCGGCCACAACACATCTTGCGCTCAATTCTTGGGCAGTCAAGCTTCATGCCTACACTTTAGACAGTTCTATCAAATGTGCAAGTGCACTGCAGCAAATACTGCTTTCACGACAGCTATGTGGAATTGCTCTGTTTTTAGGCCCCCGGCGTGATAAGGGGCTGTGCGCCGGCACCACAGAGCGCCCAAAACAACCCTGAACGCCCCTCTCATTGAGTAACGATGCCCCGACCTGACCGCACTGCAGCCATCCTTGTCGCAGCCGGGCGCGGACTCCGCGCGGGCGCCGGCGGCCCCAAACAATATCGCGAGATCGGCGGCCAGACCGTGATCTACCGGGCGATGGAGGCGTTCAGCCGTCATCCACAGATTTTTGCGGTGCAGCCGGTGGTCAATCCCGACGATGCCGCGATCTTCAACGCCGCCGTCAGCGGGTTGCGCCATGCACCGCCAGCCAGCGGCGGCGCGACGCGCCAGGCCTCGGTGCATGCGGGACTTGAAGCACTCGTTGCCGAAAAACCCGACATCGTTTTGATCCACGACGCCGCGCGGCCATTCGTCACCGCCGCGGTGATCTCGCGCGCGATCGAAGCCGCGGGCCGCAGCGGCGCCGCGGTGCCCGCGATCGCCGTTACCGACACCATCAAGCTGGTCGGCGTAACCGGCAATGTCGAAGCAACCCCGGAGCGCGCGCGGCTGCGCATCGCGCAGACCCCGCAGGCGTTCCGCTTCGACGTCATTCTCGAAGCCCACCGCCGCGCCGCGCGCGATGGCCGCGGCGATTTCACCGATGATGCCGCGATCGCGGAATGGGCGGGATTGACGGTGGCAACCTTTGAAGGCGATCCTGCCAACATGAAACTTACGACCCCGGAAGATTTCGCGCGCGAGGAAGCCCGCCTCGCCGCGCAACTCGGCGATATCAGGACCGGCACCGGCTACGACGTCCATGCCTTTGGCGAGGGCGATCATCTGATGCTGTGCGGCGTTCGCGTGCCGCACAGCAAAGGTTTTCTGGCGCATTCCGACGGCGATGTCGGGCTGCATGCGCTGGTCGACGCCATCCTCGGCGCGCTGGCGGACGGCGATATCGGCTCGCACTTCCCGCCCAGCGACATGAAGTGGAAGGGCGCCTCCTCCGACCGCTTCCTGAAATACGCCATCGATCGCGTCACCGCGCGCGGCGGCCGCATCGCCAATCTCGAAGTCACCATGATCTGCGAGCGCCCTAAAATCGGTCCGCTGCGCGATGTCATGCGGACAAAAATCGCCGAGATCACCGGCCTCAACGTCTCCCGAATCGCGGTGAAAGCGACCACCAGCGAACGGCTCGGCTTTACCGGCCGCGAGGAAGGCATTGCCGCGACCGCGAGCGCCACCATCCGTCTGCCCTGGAACGATAAGGGCTGGGACGACAGAGGCGGGAGCGACTGACATGAGCGGCAGCGACGCCCGTGCCCTGTCCCGCGCGCTGCTCGACCTCTGCCGGATGCGCAAGCTGACGATCGCCACTGCAGAGTCCTGCACCGGCGGCCTGGTCGCGGGCGCGCTGACCGACATCCCCGGCTCCTCCGACGTGATCGACCGCGGTTTTGTCACGTATTCCAACGAGGCCAAGCGTGCGATGCTCGGCGTCAAGACGACCACGCTTGCGGATTTCGGCGCGGTCAGCAAGGAAACCGCGACCGCGATGGCGGTCGGCGCGCTGGAAAAGGCCGGCGTCGATCTGGCGGTGTCGATCACCGGCATTGCCGGCCCCGGCGGCGCCACGCCGGGCAAGCCGGTCGGCCTCGTGCATTTCGCGGTCGCCGGCCGCGACGGCCGCATCCTGCACCGCGAATGCCGCTTTGGCGCAATCGGCCGCACCGCGGTGCGCCAGCGCGCGGTGGTCGAGGCGCTGCGCATGCTGATGGAACTGGCGCGCGGCCCGCAGCCGCCGGCCAAACCGCGCCGTGAAGCCGCCAGCATCCGCCGCGTGGCGCGCTCGCCGCGCCGGACCGCGGTCAAACGCCGCCGCGCGCCGCGGGCGTAAAACCGACCTCTCCTCGTCATTGCGAGGAGCGAAGCGACGAAGCAATCCAGTCTTGCTTCTGGGCTCTGGATTGCTTCGCTCCGCTCGCAATGACGGATTATTTGGGCTTGCCATAAACCACATCGGCGCGCTTTTCGAAGGCGGCGGCAAAACGCTGGAACGCGGTGTCGAACATGGTGCCCATCAATAGCGCCAGCATCCGGCTTCTGAATTCATAGGCGAGGAAAAAGCCGACGTCGCAATCGGTCTCGGATCGGGCCTCGAAGGTCCAGCGGTTCTCGAGGTTGCTGAACGGTCCCTTCAGATATTCGACCAGGATTTTCAGATTGGCGCGGTCGAGCGTGACGCGGCTGGTGAAGGATTCCCGCGCCAGCCGGAACGAGACCGTCATGTCGGCGACCACGATCTCGGTGCCGTCGGCCTGCGGCGTGCGCTGGCGAATCTTCAGCGATTGGCACAGCGGCACGAATTCGGGATAGCGCTCGACATCCGCCACCAGATCGAACATCTGCGGCGCGGTATGGCGAACCCGGCGCTTGCTGACAAATCTCGGCATCAGCCGACCCTCGCCGATGATGCCGATGGCGCGATGTTCAGGAGGTAGCGGTCGGCCTGCGCCCGCGCGGTGAAACAGACAAAGGTCTGGTCCGGCCGCAATCCCTCGAAAAACTTCAGCAGTTTTGGGCGCTGGCGATTGCGATAGTTCCAGACGTAATGGAAGAACTCGAAATCGATCTTCTCTGGACAGCCCTCGGCCATTTCCGGCCGCACCTCGCCATAGCTGCTGATGATCCGCCTAAGGATTCCGGTCATGCAGGTCCGGCGCGGCAGATCGAACCAGATGACCGTATCGGCCAACTGACGGCGCAATTCGCCGGTGCGATTGGGGTAATTGCCGTCCATGACCCAGCGCGGCTGGTGGGCGGCCTCGATGACGCGCGCGTCGAATTCGGCGGGCTCCGACGGTTGCCAGCCCGGCTTCCAGAACAGCGCGTCCAGCGAGACGAATGGCAGCCCGGTGATATCGCAAAGGCGGCGCGCGAATCTCGACTTGCCGGATCCGGACGACCCCATGACCAGGATGCGTTGCATGGCGTCATTCCAGAAATCAGCGCGTCAGCGCCGCCCGCGCCGCTCTCAGTCTGGCAAAATCGTCGCCGGCATGATGCGACGAGCGCGTCAACGGACTCGCCGACACCATCAAAAATCCCTTGGTGTAGGCAACCTTTTCGAGACCGGTGAATTCGTCCGGCGGCACATAGCGCATCACGGCGTGATGCTTGCGGGTCGGCTGCAGATATTGCCCGATGGTCAGAAAGTCGACCTCCGCGCTGCGCAGATCGTCCATCACCTGCAGCACCTCGTGCCGCTCCTCGCCGAGGCCGACCATGATGCCGGATTTGGTGAAGATGGTCGGATCGATTTCCTTGACCCGCTGCAACAGCCGGATCGAATGGAAATAGCGCGCGCCCGGACGCACCGTCAGATAATGCGACGGCACGGTTTCCAGATTGTGGTTGAACACGTCGGGTTTTGCCTCGACCACGATTTCGAGCGCACCGTCCTTGCGCAAAAAGTCCGGCGTCAGGATCTCGATGGTGGTATCGGGGCAGCGCGTGCGGATGGCGCGGATGGTTTTGGCAAAATGCTCGGCGCCGCCGTCGGCGAGATCATCGCGATCGACCGAGGTGATCACGATATGGGCGAGCCCCAGCTTGAAGGTCGCCTCCGCGATGTGCTCCGGCTCGTTCGGATCGAGCGCGCCGGGCATCCCGGTCTTGACGTTGCAGAACGCGCAGGCGCGGGTGCAGGTGTCGCCCATGATCATGAAGGTGGCGTGCTTCTTGTCCCAGCACTCGCCGATGTTCGGGCAGCCCGCCTCCTCGCACACCGTGACGAGGCCGTTTTCCTTGACGATAGCGCGCGTGTCGGCGTAGCCGCGCGTGTTCGGCGCGCGGACCCTGATCCAGTCCGGTTTCGGCGGCGACAGCGCGTCCGGCCGGTTCACCTTTTCGGGGTGACGCGGGCGCAGCGGCGTGGCGGAAACGGTATCGACGACGACGACCATGCAGTGTCCCGTATCTCGTTGGTTCTAGCTAATCTGCTTGCGGCGGAATCGCAACCGCTCGCGTTGCCGGGGGATATTGCCTAGCATATCGGCCTCCGAAGCGCCGATTCCACCCGCTGCCGATCCCCTGAAATGGCTCAAAACCGCATTTCCGCGCCCAAAGGCGCGCCAGCCCTGCCCGCCCCGAAACTGGGCCGGCCGCTGAAGCGCTCGTTCTTTGACCGCCATGTCCTTGAGGTGGCGCCCGACCTGATCGGGGCGACGCTGTTGGTCAACGGCGTCGGCGGCATCATTGTCGAGGTCGAGGCCTATCACCAGAGCGAACCGGCCGCGCATTCGTTCAACGGGCCGACCCCGCGCACCCTGGTGATGTTCGGCCCGCCCGGCTTCTCCTATGTCTATCGCTCCTACGGCATCCATTGGTGCGTCAATCTCGTCTGCGAGAAGCAAGGCTCCGCCAGCGCCGTGCTGATCCGCGCGCTGGAGCCGACCCATGGTCTGGCGACGATGCGCAAGCGCCGGGGCGTCGACGACGAACGTGCGCTGTGTTCGGGTCCCGGCAAATTGTGCGAGGCGCTCGGCATCACCATCAAGCACAGCGCGCTGCCGCTCGACGCGCCGCCGTTCGCGCTGCATGCGCGGGTCGGCAAAGCCGACGTCGTCTCGGGCGTGCGAATTGGCCTGACCAAAGCGGTCGACCTGCCCTGGCGATACGGGCTGAAGGGCTCGCGGTTTGTCAGCAAAAGGTTTTGAGCGGGGCATCGCCTCTTTCGTCGTCCTCGCGAACGCGAGGACCCATCACCCCTGGCGCGGGTTGTAAGGCAAGGCAACAGCTTCACTGCTCTACTGAGAACACACGGCGTATGGGTCCTCGCGCCCCGTGCGCAATTGCGCACTAGGCGAGGACGACGGGATGTGGGTCCGCATTCTCGCGACAGGCTTTTGCCCGAGTTTTTCAAATCATTTGCTCCCTCTTCAAACAGAGGGCGCAGGGAAGACCGGGTGCGCGCTGCACCCGCGGTCTCGTGTGCAATTGTGCATCACAAGAATGCGCACACGAGCATACAGGTGAAGCGGAAACACTCCGGCCTTCCCTGCGCAATGGCTTTACGACTTATACGTGCTCTCCCTGGTGAATCGGAGCCTCTTGCCACCATCGCCCCCGAGAGGCGTGAGCTTCCCGGGAACTTGACGCCAGCATTCCGGGCGTCAGGACCACACGCTTTCGCCGTACGCGATCGTGCCGTTCGTTATCGGCACTTCCGCGTCCACCGCATCCCGTCCCGCGTTCGTGGCGATCGCGAGCCGCCCCTCTTGTTGGGACGAGACGCGAATCATATGCCGATGATTTGCCCCCGAAAAAAACTAAAATATTTTTTTAGACAGGACTGGACCGCGGGGCCAAATCACCGGCGCATTGAAAGATTTTTTGCAGCCCGGATTGAGCAACGGGTCGCGCGAATGCGCGCCCGATAACCGACTTTCTCGGCAAGCCGCTTTAGCGCGATCTGCGCAGGTACCGCGTCAGCGCGATATCCTGAACGCCGGGTCAAAGCCCAGTTCGCGCTTCGCCCTGGCGCTGGACACGATCGCGCAATCCTCGGCGACATTGTAGACTCCGCCGCCCGTACCGACGGCGATTACCGCCGCGTGTGCCGCCGCGTCGACGTGCACGGATGGCGGCTTTGGCGGCTGGTCGTACCAGGTGTCCGGCCCATAGAAATAGCCGTAACGCAGCACGATCCCGTCGATATCAGCGGTCGTCAGAACGCGCTGCTCGAGTTCGATAATTCCCTGAACGGTCGATTGGCGCACGCCTTCCGCAGCGAGATCGAGCGGATCGTCTTCGGTGCGCATCATTTCGCCGGGCGGATAGATAAAAGCGATGCTTTGCGCGATCGCGCGGCGGGCGCCCGCCCTCTGCGCCGCCCGCATCAGATTTCGCGTACCCTCGATCCTGATACGGCGGTTGGCTTCCTGCGCCGCCGGGTAGCCCGGCGTGCCCGGCGCGCTCGTGAGATCGGTCAGTTGGTGGATCACGATTTCGGGGCGCGCGACGGCGACCGCTTCGGCCAGCGCATCGGCATCGAACACATCAACGACGGCCGGCGTAACGCCCAACGCGCGTAACCGCGGACTCTTGTCAGCGGTGCGCGTCGTGCCGGTAACCTCGTGACCGGCCTGGCGTAGCAGCAAGGCGACACGCCGTCCGATCGCTCCGGTCGCTCCCGCAAGAAAAATCCTCATGCCTGCACTCACACCGGGTGATGGCACACCGCTTCGATGCGGTTGCCGTCGGGGTCTCTGAGGAAGGCCGCGTAGTAGGACGTGTGATAGTCGCGCACGCCGGGCGGCCCGTCATCGCTGCCGCCGGCCGCGATGCCGGCATCCCAGAACGCGTCGACCTGGCTGCGCCATTTTGCTTTGAAGCACCAATGGCACGCCGAGTCCGGCTGCGGTTTTGGTCCCTTGCGGATCGAGATGTAGACCCGCTCGGGATGCGCCGGCCGCGATCGCTCGCCGTAGCCCAGCCAATCCGGACGGCGGCCGACTTTTACCACCTCGAGCACTTTCATGATCGCATCATAGAAGCGTTCGGCGGCGGCGATATCGGACACGGTGATGGAGGCGTGATCGAGCATGGGATCACTCGTTACGCGTGAGCTTTACTTCGTATCCCGGACGCGGTGCGGCGTGCAACGCCGCTCCGCAGAGCCGGGATCCACCTACGGCGGGAGCGTGGACCCCGGACCAGCAGCGCATCACGCCGCCAGTGCGGCGTGCTGCACTGCATCCGGGGAACGCGCCTCAGCACGCTAGACCGCGTTCTTGAGCCGCTCCAGCGCCTCCAAGATCCGCGTCTTGCGTTCGACCGCGGCTTCGCGCTTTTCCTTTTCTTCCTCGACCAGTTCTTCCGGCGCGTTGGCGACGAATTTCTCGTTCGAGAGTTTGGCGTCGACCCGCTTGATGTCGGCGTCGACTTTACCGATTTCCTTGTCGAGCCGGTTTTTTTCGGCCGACAGGTCGATTACGCCCTTCAGCGGCAGCGAGGCGACCTCGCCGCGGACCAGCAATTGCACCGCGCCCTGCGGCGGATGATCGGCGAACGAAATCTCCGCCAGCCGCGCCAGCCGCCTGACCACGTCGTTCCAGCGCTGCGCGCGATCTTTGGTTTCGGCGGAGACGCCCGACAGCACCAGCGGCATCAAGGTGGCCGGCGGGATGTTCATTTCCGCGCGCACCGAGCGGATCGCGGTGACGAGATCGACCACCCAGCCGATCTCGGCTTCCGCCGCGGGATCGCTGAAGTCGCCGGCATCGAGCGCCAGGATCACAGGCGGAATGATCGGATCGTTCGGGCTGGTCGCCGACATCAGCGCCATTTGCTCCGCGGAGAGTTCAACCGGCTTGCGCGACCACGGCGCCAGCGCCAGCAGGCCGTCGCGTTTCGCCGTCACCGCCCACAGCTCTTCGGTGATGAAGGGCATGAACGGATGCAGTAATTTCAAAATCTCGTCGCGCGCCCATGCCACCATGGCGCGGGTCTCGGATTTGGCGGCGCCCTCCTCGCCGAGCAGCACGGGCTTGGCGAGTTCGAGATACCAGTCGCAATACACGTTCCAGACAAAGCGATAGATCGCATTGGCCGCATCGTTGAACCGATAGGCTTCGATCGCCTCGGTCACCTCACGCGTCGCGCGCGAGGTTTCGTGCGCGATCCAGCGGTTGAGCGTGTCCTTGGCCTTGGCCGGATCGAAGTTTGCCGGCCTGGCGCACGCGTTCATCTCGGCGAAGCGGCAGGCGTTCCACAGTTTGGTTGCAAAATTACGATTGGTTTCAACGAGTTGCGGCGACAACTTGATGTCATGGCTATGCGCGGCGCCGCGCGCTAGCGCAAACCGCAGCGCGTCCGCGCCGTAATCGTCGATGACGCCGAGGGGATCGATGACGTTGCCTTTCGACTTCGACATCTTGGCGCCCTTCTCGTCGCGCACCAGGCGATGGATGTAGACGGTCGAGAACGGCGCTTGCTTCTTGAAATGCAGGCCCATCATCATCATCCGCGCCACCCAGAAGAAGATGATGTCCCAGCCGGTGACCAGCACGTTGGTGGGGTAATAGCGATCGACGTCGGTCTCGTCGTCGGGCCAGCCGAGCGTCGAGAACGGCCACAGCGCCGACGAGAACCAGGTGTCGAGGACGTCCTCGTCGCGGGTGATAAAACCTTCGCGCCTGGCGGGATCGAGCGCCATCTCGCGGCCCTGCTCCTCGGTGATAACTTCCTGCTCGACGTAATAGCCGAGCGCGTGGCCGACCGCCTCTTCCTCGGTCTCGGCGACGAACGCCTTGCCATCAGGGCCATACCAGGCGGGGATCTGATGGCCCCACCAGAGCTGGCGCGAGATGCACCAGGGCTGGATGTTCTCCATCCACTCGAAGTAGGTTTTTTCCCAGTTCCTCGGCACGAAGGTCGTCGCGCCGGAACGCACCGCCGCGATCGCCGGCTGCGCCATGGTCTTGGCGTCGACATACCACTGGTCGGTCAGATAGGGCTCGATCACCACGCCGGAGCGGTCGCCATGCGGCACCATGTGGGTGTTGGGCTCGATGCGCTCCAGAAAGCCAAAATCCTCCAGCCGCGCCACGATCTGTTTTCGCGCGGCGAAGCGGTCGACATGGTTGAGCTCGGTGGCGAGGAATTCCGCGCCCTCGGGCAAGCCGCGCAGATAATCCTCGTTGTCGACCAGCGAGAGAGCGCCTTCCTTGTCGAACACGTTGATCTGCGGCAGGCCATGGCGCTTGCCGACCTCGAAATCGTTGAAGTCGTGCGCCGGCGTGATTTTGACGGCGCCCGAGCCTTTTTCCGGATCGGCGTAGTCGTCGCCGATGATCGGAATGCGGCGGCCGACCAGCGGCAGGATGACGTGCTGGCCGATCAGATGGCCGAGATTGTCGTTGTCAGGATGAACCGCTACCGCGGTATCGCCGAGCATGGTCTCGGGCCGCGTGGTCGCGACCACGATGAAGGTCGCGGGATCGTCCGGATTGAAGGTCTTGCCCTCGATCGGATAGCGCAGGTACCACAGGCTG
Organism: uncultured Alphaproteobacteria bacterium; assembly: GCA_963699465.1. Lineage (GTDB taxonomy): Bacteria > Pseudomonadota > Alphaproteobacteria > Rhizobiales > Xanthobacteraceae > Bradyrhizobium. The sequence continues at coordinate 1,015,505 of CAVOTZ010000044.1, read as the reverse complement.
CCCTTGACCTCGGTCTGCTGCACTTCGAGATCGGAAATCGCGGTGAGCAGTTTCGGGTCCCAGTTGACCAGCCGCTTGTCCTTGTAGATCAGCCCGTCGCGGTGCAGTTCGACAAATACCTTTATGACGGCGCGCGACAGCCCCTCGTCCATCGTAAAACGTTCGCGCGACCAGTCGCAGGACGCGCCAAGCCGCTTGAGCTGGCTGACGATGACGCCGCCGCTTTCGGCCTTCCATTGCCAGACCCGTTCGAGGAATTTGGCGCGGCCCATCTCGCGGCGGCCCGGCTGCTGCCGTTCCATCAGCTGCCGCTCGACCACCATCTGGGTCGCGATGCCGGCATGGTCGGTGCCCGGCTGCCACAACACGTCGCGGCCGCGCATCCGCTCGAAACGGCACAGAATGTCCTGCAGCGTGTTGTTGAGCGCGTGCCCCATGTGCAGCGAGCCCGTCACATTGGGCGGCGGGATCACGATGGTGAACGGTTCGGCGTCGCGGCGCTCGGGGCGGCCGGCCCTGAACGCGCCGGCTTCCTCCCAGAGGCGGGACATGCGGGCTTCGATGTCGGCGGGCTGGTAATTCTTTTCGATCATGCGGGATGCGTTCTGGCCGGGCCATGATGGGTGGGAACGGGCTAAAAAGCCGCCGCAGCGCGCCAAGTCAACCTGCAGGTCAACCTAACAGGGGCGTTGTCGCGGCTTCTTTGGCGCGATGCGTTGGCCAAATGAAGGCTGGAACCGGCAAAACAGCCGTTCGGGGGGCCAATTGGGCCGCCGTTTCAGAGCTGGGCTCAGCGCCCGCCGCGTGAAACCCGCTCGATCTCCGCTTTCACGATGCGTTCCACCAGCCCCGGCAGATTGTCGTCGAGCCAGGATTTCAGCATCGGCCGCAGCATTTCTTTGACCAGATCCTCGAGCGTGCGCGCGTTGTTGCTCAGCACGGTATTGGCGAGGCTGTTGAAGGCCGATTCGACCGCGGAAACGGTCGAGCGCGACAGCATCTGCTGCGGCGGGCTTTCGAACGGCGATGGCTCGAACGCCGGCGGCCGCAGCGATGCCCGCGCGGCCTCGGCGAATTCCACGTCGTCGTCCGGCTCGACCTTCTGAAACGCGGGCTTCGGCGGCGCAGCCGGTTCCGGCTCGGCCACCGCCATCTCGTCGGTCAGCTCGAACACGTCGGCTTCGGGCTGGGCTTCCGGTTCGGCGGGGCGAATTTCGGCTTCCGACGTCACCGCGTCGAGGCCTGCCAGCATCGCGTCGATGTCGTCCTGGCTGTTGGACACCGCCGGTGCCGGCGCAGGCGCGGGTTTTGCCGCCGGCGGGGGTGCGGGGGCCGGCGCAGGCGCGGCTTTGGCAGCCGCCGGCTTTGGCGGCGCGATGGTCGACGGCGGAATGTCATTCATCACGGGCGCCTTCGCTGCCGGCTTGGCCGGAGCTGCCGGGGCGGCGGTTTTTTCGGCGGCAGCCGGTTTTGCTTCATCATCGGCGATGATGCGCCGGATCGACGCCAAAATCTCCTCCATGGAGGGTTCTTGGACCTTTGCAGGCTGCGTCATCTCCGACTCCACATCATCAACGCCTTCGCATGCGTTTTACACCAAGCAGTTTTACACCAAGCGGAGACAGGATTTGCCCGTTCCGGATATGCAGGCCGGGATTTTCATCGCGACAGCCCGACTTGTCCCCAGATCAAGCGCCGCACGGCTCCCGCGCGGGGCTTCGTCCCAGCCTTTCCCAGCCAATGGGCATCGAAGCGTCGCCGACGGACCCAACAAAGCCACAGCCATATCGGATGCGGCGCGAATCGCTCTGCTGCCTCGCAGAACGGTACGTCATGGCCATAAATGATTGCAAGAACAGGGGCTGCTTGCGTGATTTGCCGCAGCACGATGTTCAACTGCGCGTGAAAAACAAAACCGCAGCAAAAGCGGTTTTGCTTTTGCTGCGATTTCGGGTTTCAGACTTGTTTCAGACCTGTTTCAGACTTGGGCGTAGGCGATCAGGCCATCACTTGCCGTCCGGCGTGCGAACGCCGGCCCAGCTGTCACGCACCTGCTGGTAGTGCACGCTCGGATCGTAGGTCGTGGTCGGAAGCTGCAGCACCTGCGGCGACAACCGGCCGACCGCGCTCAGCACCGAATAGGACGCGACGACGCGGTCGTGCTGCGCGGTGACCAGCGCGACGCGGGCATTGACCAGCGCCTGCTGGGCGTTGAGCACGTCGAGCGTGGTGCGCTGGCCGGCCTTGGCTTCCTCGCGGACGCCGTTGAGCGCGATTTCCGACGCCGTCACCTGCGCCTGCGCGGAGGCAACCTGCGCCTTGCCGGCGACCAGCTGGCCCCATGCCGTCACCGTATTGGCACGGGTCTGGTCGCGGGTCAGTTCCAACGTGAGGCGCTGCTGCGACAGCGTTTCCTTGGACTGGCGGATCAGCGAATATTCGGCGCCGCCCTGGTAGATCGGGACGGAAATGCTGCCGACCGCCGAGGCGCCGAAAGCGCGGTAGGTGGTCATGGTGGTTTCATAGGATTGCGACGCCGCGGCGGTGAACGTCACCGTCGGCAACAGCGCGCCCTCGTTGACCTTGACCTGGAGAAAGTTGACGTCGACGCCGAACATCGCCGCCGTCACGTTCGGATTTTCGGTCAGGCTGAGCTCGACCGCGGACACCAGCGTCGACGGCAAAAAGCGATCGACCGGCGATCCCGGCGCCAGTGCCGACGGTTCGTTGCCGATGATGCGGCGGAAGTTGGAACGCGTGGTGGTGAGCTGGGATTCCGCGGTCAGCTGCTGGGTGCGGCCGGCGGCAAGCTGCGCCTCCGACTGCGCGACGTCGGTACGCGTCACCTCGCCGACATTGAAGCGGTCCTGGGTCTGCTTCAGCGTCTGTTCGAGCACGCGGGTATTGCTTTTCTGAACCTCGACGATGGCGGCGTCGCGCAGATAGTCCATGTAGATGGTGGCCGCCGCCAGCAGCACCGATTCTTCCATTACCCGCAGCGCTTCGCGGGCGCCGGAGACCTGGCTTTCCGCCGCGCGGGTCTTGTTGGCGGTCTGGTTGCCGTTGAACAGCGTCTGGGTCGCCGTGATGCCGACGCTGCGCGGTGGATCGAGGCCGTGGATTTCGGTTCGCACGATGGCGGTCGGCGAACCGCCCTGGGTCGAGTTGGTGTCGGTATATTGTTCACCGATGCTGCCGGTCAGCGCGACCTTGGGGCGATAGCCCGACAAGGCCTGCGGGACGTTCTCGTCGGTCACCCGGACCTGGGCGCGCTGCGCATTGAGCTGTGGATTATTCTGGTAGGCGCGCACCAGCGCCGCCTCGATCGTGTCGGCCAGCACGGGCGCAGGGCCCGCATACACCATCAGAAGGACCGCAGCCGCAGCTCCGGAAAAGGCCTTCACGCCAGCCATTCGTGGAATTCCGTTCATTTCTATTGGCCGGCCCAATGAACCGGCATCGCCTCATCCTGAAGTCACCAACATAGGACGCGCGCAAGCGCGACGGAACCACCCTCCAGGCGTAGCCGGCGGAAACTCTCGACGTGGGGCAATCCGGCCACACTTCTGATTCAGAACGGGATTTTAACAGCGGCTGGGGCCAGACGAGGTGAGTATTCGCGCGGGTACTCACCTTGTCGCAGGGCGACATGGGCGGCCCAGACTAGTCAGAAAACGAAGGCGGGACGCCGCTCGAGGCCCGGCAGCACCGGCGCCACGGCGTCGAACAGCGCCCGGCTACCGTAATCCTGATGGGAATGCGTCACCATGGTCGCCCGCGGCGGCTGGGTCATGGCAAACACCCCGACCAGCCGGCCACCGTCGCTGAGTTGCCGGTAAAGCCCCTCGGGAACGATTTCGGTCGCGCCATTGAGGACGATGACGTCGTAGGGCGCGTTCGCCGCATACCCGTCGGCCGCCGCGGCGGTTGCGACCGTGACGCCGCCAAGCCCGATTTCGGCCAGCGCCGCCTTGGCCTTCGCCGCCAGCGCCGGGTCGCTTTCGGTCGCGGTCACCTCGCCGGCGAATTTGGCGATAACGGCTGCGGCATATCCAGTAGCGCAGCCGGCGACCAAAACCTTGTCGGTGGCCTTGATCTCGGCGGCCTGCAGCATCCGCGCGGTGACGGCCGCCTTGATCAGGAAGCGCTTTGCGCCGGCCTCGCTGACGTCGAGATCGAGGTCCAGATAGGCCAGCGGCCGTTGATTTTGCGGGACAAAGACCTCACGCGGCACTTCAAGCATCGCGTCGATGATCCTGTTATCCGTGACGTCGCTCGGACGCACCTGACAGTCGACCATGTTCTGGCGTGCGGTCGAAAAACCGGACATTGACGGACCCCAGCACTGAGCGGACCAAAGCCGCGGGAAGCGCTCGCGGGACGAAGCGCCATTCGGGTCATCTTTGGTACAAGGCTTTGCAAAACGCAACTATACGCGCGGCGTCGCCGGGCGCGTTCCGCCCTGCCCGGACTTGCGTCGTCTCGGCCACTGATTCGAGGTGAGGGAAAACAGGCTGTTGGCTCCCCGGGCTGGATTCGAACCAGCGACCATTCGATTAACAGTCGAATGCTCTACCGCTGAGCTACCGAGGAACAAGCGAAACAATCGTTCGCGAGCGGGCAGCGTATAACAAAGCCTCCCGGGCTTGCAAAGGACCAAATCGCCGGTTTTGGGGCGGTGTCACCGCGAGCCCGATCCCGGGCAGGAAACCGCTCTGCCACGGCGGTTTGCCGCCCTTTTCCGCCACGAAACCCGCAGGGCGCAGCCGCGTTAGACAAGTTGGCGAGCTGCCGCTGTCGTGAATTGACCGCCAAACCGACGTATTCGACCCTAAAGCTGCGTGATGCCGGATTCGCCAGAAAGGTGACGCGATGCCCAACGCCCAGACCCATCTTATGAAGGCCACACCCTCGATCGTGCCCGGCGATGTCCCGCTGCTCAGCGACGATGAATGTCTGCTGAGGCTCGCGCAAACCGTTGAAGATCGTGATTCCGACCATCTGGACGAACTCGCCCGACTGATCGGGCGGCTCGCGGTGACGATCGAAGTTTGAATAGCTTGTGAAACATCGGCATCGCGGGCGCTGCGCCCCTTCGCTTGCGCCGATCCTGCACGCTGATCAGGAACCGACCGGCCCGTTTCTTCAACGCAACGAGTTCTGCCACCAGACCGTAGGCCTTTTTGGTGTACGCCGCTCGCAGCCGAGGCTGGACATGGTTGATGGTGTTGCCCTGATCTTCGTCGGGAATCTTGATCGGCGATTGCCCGATAACCTTGATGCCGGCGTGCTCGATTTGGGAAGTCAGCCTCTGCAACGTTAATTGGCTGTGCTCGACAACTTTCTGCATCAGGGGCCCGTACATAAACATGCAATTCAGGCCATTCGCGGTGCATAGGCCGGCGATCTTCTGAAAAAAAACATCGTAATCGTGGGGTGGCGCGCCCAAGCCATAGGTGAAGGACGCGTCCAGTTGCACCACGCCGGTTCCTGGCGCATAATAGTCGTATTTGAAAAACTCCTGCGGAATGGCAGGACGCGCGCCCCATACGTACTGAATCCCGTCCATCAGCAACTGCTTGTCGAAAAGCTCAATGCCTAGCTCTTTGGTCACGCCCCAAGATATTTGGCGATCAGCGGCAAGCAGCAGCCAGGGGCGCCGGCGCGCAGCCTGAATAAATCCCCTTATGGGTTTTCCGTTCAACTTTGAAATTTCAACCGCCAAGGTCTGGGCACTCAGCGCAATCACCACATTCTTCGGCCGCACCCGTGACAGCACCTCCTTCAGAAGGACATAGGCGCCGCCGGCCCCGTAATTGTATCCGTTCAAGGCGAGGCTCACCGTTTTTTGGTGACTCAATTCGGAAAACACTTTGGCGTCGAGCCCAAAACCAATCGAACTGTCACCGAGGATCACCGTGTCGACGTCGGGCGTCAGCGCCGCGATCTTGGACTCCTGGAACAGCAGCACATCGCATTTGAGACATGCATAGACGCCGACCGCGGCCACCGACGCCATCGCGCCGAGAACGATTGATATGATGGCGACCAAAACGATCAGATAGGATTTCATGCTTCAAAACTGAAAGTAGATGAAGTCGCCAACTCTTTTTTCGAAGATAATCGTCGCCAGCGATGCAACCGCTGCCGCGCCCACCATGACGGCGCATGCGATCGTTGGCCGCCAAAGAAACAACGCAGAGGTTGCGTCGGCTTGACGCGGAGCCGCGAGCGCCGGCTTGTATAGCGACATGATTTCCTGCGTGTTGGGCATCAACCAGGCAACCATCAGGGCTGCGGCGGCGATCGCGGCGACATCGCTCGAAGGTAAATTCGAGCCGGCAAGATCGGCAGGCACCCACAGCGCGCCCAAACCGAACATGCTTTTGGCGATGCCAAGCGCCGTGTCGAGGGTTGCAGAACGGAAAAATACCCAGGCGAAAGTAACCAGCAAAAACGTCATCAGGCGCCCTGCCAAAACCGACAGCAGGCTCCGACTATGGTTTTCGCCGATCAGCATCTGCCATGCATGATTGACCATCAGATATATTCCGTGCAGGCCTCCCCAGACCACAAACGTCCACGACGCGCCATGCCACAATCCGCCCAGCAACATGACGATCATGACATTGGCGAGCCTTCGCGCTTCGCCGGCGCGGCTACCACCCAACGGAATGTACAAATAGTCGCGCAGGAATCGCGACAGGGTCATGTGCCAGCGCCGCCAGAATTCGATGATGTTGACGGCCTTGTAGGGCGAATTGAAATTCAGCGGCAATTTCACCCCGAACAGGAGCGACAGCCCGATCGCCATGTCGGAATAGCCGGAGAAGTCGAAATAGATCTGCAGCGCATAGCATAGCGCTCCCGACCATGCCTCCAGAGCCGACAAAGCGGCGCCCTGCCCGGCCGCATCGAAGATCCGGTGCACCTGCGGCGCGAGGTGGTCGGCCACCATGACCTTCTTGAAAAGCCCGATGAAGAACACCGACAGGCCGATCGCGAAATTTTCCAGCCTGGGACGAAATTGGCCTTCTGCAAACTGAGGCATCATCTCGGCATGATGCAAAATCGGCCCCGCGACCAGATGCGGAAAATAGGAGACAAACAGCGCGTAGTTCACGAATTTGGTTTCGCTGACCTTGCGTTGATAGGCATCGACCAGGAATGCGATCTGCGTGAAGGTGAAGAACGAAATGCCGAGCGGCAGCTCGATATGCCATAGCCCGATGTCGGCCAATTGCAGGCGATCGATCGTATCGATAAAAAAGTCGAGATATTTGAATGTGAAAAGACAGGCGAGATTGGCGGCGATCCCGAACGTCACTATCGCAAAACGCCTGCTGTCGCCGAGCCGTTCGCCCGACAACACGTTTCCAATCAGGTAATTCGCGATAATGGAGGGAACCAGAATCAGAAGATATCGGCTGTCGGTCTGGGCGTAGAAAATCAGCGACGCGGCGGTGAGACAGCACAAGGCAAGCACGCGCGAGACTTTGGCGGCAACGAAGAAACCCAACAGGGTGGCCGGCAGGAATGCGAAGATAAACGCAACTGAATTAAAGAGCATTCGTTGTCCATCGATGATCTGCCCGACGATCCGCCCGGCAAATCCATTAGAGCGCAACTCGACAGCTATATCAATTGGACCTGCAACTTCCGCACGGCTTCTCGATTGAAACAACCGATCAATGCATCAGGCTACACCCTGGCAATTTGACGCCGCTTGCGCGCAGCTCTTGCCCGTGCCGATCCTAGACGCTGATCAGCGCAATGCCGAGATCGGGCCGTTTCTTGCGGCGCAGATGCGCCACGGTTTCCCTGATTGTTACTTCAAGGGTCGGCTGCACCACACCGGACAGAAAATGGCCTCCGCGCACGGAGCCGTCCCGCAGCCCCAGTACCGCGTGAAGGTGCAGGCTTGCCTTGCCGTCGTCGCCTTCCGCGACGTCCCCGAGCAAGCTGAGAACTTCGCATTGCTCGCCGACGACGATCGGCTTATAGTTTTTCGCGGAGAGGTCGAACCACCCGACCCTGGCTTCGGCAAAGGCGCCGACCGCCGACACCGACGCGCCGCTGATGCCTTGCCTGTTGGCGAAGTCGGTGATCGCCTTGAAGGCTTCCTCACCCTGATCGAGGATCAGCACAAAGGTCCGCTCCTCCCCGGTCGCGACGGATTTCGATTTCATCGCACCAACTCCAAAACAGCGGTCGCCAACTGCCTGCAACGCAGCCAACGCGCTCGTGTTCCAGGTCCCGTTCCGAATTAACCGATCGGCGGCGTTCAATCTGCTGCGAGTTCCGACGGAACCTCGCCGCGTCGCTCGCGTTTGCTTTGCACTGAACAGGAATTGCTTTGCACTGAACCCCAGGACCCCAGGAGGACAATATGAAATATTTGATCGTCGCCGCGGCGCTGCTCGCGACCCCGGCGTTTGCAGATGAAGTTGGCGTGCGCGTTGGCCCGGTCGGCGCCGGTGTGACCGTCGGCCAGTCTCCGGAATATCGCGATCACGATCGCACCACCACGGTGATCAAGGAACGGCCCCGCGATGAGGATCGCACCACGGTCATCAAGAAAGAGCGCGAGGACGGCACCGAGAGCAAGACCGTAATTCACCACGACGACTAAGCGATTGGCCATTTTCGCCTGAGAACACCGGCGATCACTGGCGACCGTTGAACCTAGCAGGAGTGGACGTCGCTAGCCGACGTTTGCTCCTGTTTTTGTTGTATACGACTGGAAAGGAGGCTCACTGTGGCTGTCGAGGATCAGAAGCTGAGAAATCCCAGGGACAAATATCCGAGCCCGCCCTACAAAAAGCAATCGCAACCCTGGCCCGGGCTTGCCAGCAAGATGGACCCTCCTCCCGACCACGGCGAGAAAAGCTATCGGGGTTCGGACCGGCTGAAGGGGCGAAAAGCGCTGATCACCGGCGGCGATTCCGGCATGGGCCGCGCCGCCGCGATCGCCTTTGCGCGCGAAGGCGCCGATGTCGCGATCAATTACTTTCCGAGCGAACAGCCCGATGCCGAGCAAGTCATCGCGCTGATCAAGGCGGAAGGGCGGATTGGGCTGGCGATCCCCGGCGACCTCAGGGATGAAAAATTCTGCCAGGAGCTGGTTCGGCGCGCCGTCGAGGGTCTCGGCGGGCTCGACATCGTCGTCAGCAATGCCGGCCGGCAGCAGTCGCACGCATCGATTCTCGATATCTCATCGGAAGACTTCGACGCCACGATGAAGACCAACATCTACGCGCCGTTCTGGATCATCAAGGCCGCCCTGCCGCATTTGAAGCCCGGTTCCGTCATCATCGGCACCACATCCGAGCAGGCCTACGATCCCTCGCCCGAGCTCTACGACTATGCGCAGACCAAGGCCGCGACGATGAACTACGTAAAATCGCTCGCCAAGCAATTGGGGCCGAAGGGTATCCGCGTCAACGGCGTGGCGCCTGGACCGATCTGGACTCCGTTGCAGGTCTCGGGCGGCGCCACGATGGAAAAGCTCGAGCAGTTCGGCAGCCAGACCCCGCTGGGACGCGCCGGCCAGCCCGCCGAACTCGGATCGATCTACGTCCAGCTCGCGGCCGAAGACGGAAGCTTTGCCACCGGCCAGGTCTATGGCTCGGCGGGCGGCTCGGGTCAGCCGTAACAGTTATTAAGGTTTGCTTGGCCGGCGGCTTTCATCGCCGGCCAAGCGACCGCAACATCACTTCCGGTTTTTGTTCATCGCCTCAGCCATATCGAGGTGATGCTGCAACGTCGGAAGCGTTTTGCCAGCCCAATCCTTCAGCTTGGCGTTGTCGCCCGATTTCGAATAACGCTCGAACAATGAGACCGCATCCTTGTGCGCGCTGACCTGCATCGGGTCATATTCAGCGGCAAAGTCGGCGGGCTTGGCGTCCTTGAGCTTATCGAGCTTCTTCTGGGAGGAATCGTCGAGCTTGGTCGGAATATCCGCCATGACCTCACTGCCACTGACCATCTCCCTCAGCTCCGAACTGGTCTTGGTGTGATCGGTAACCATCTGGCCGGCGAATTTTTTCTCCTCGGCATTACCCTTGTCCTCGGCGATCTTGGCGGCAGCGATCTCCAGCATGTCGCTGGTGGCGGCTTCCTTGACGAAATCCGCGGTGGTCGGGCTGATATCGAGCGCGGAATTGATGCCGGTCTTTTCGCCGACCGATTGGGCGAGCACCGGCGCGCCTGCCAGAAGCGCAACGGCCGCGACTGAGATGACAAATCTTTTCATAACTAATTCTCCAGTGAGTTTGTTTGTCCGGTGTTCTAATTCCCCGCCGCGGGCTTCGTTCCTGTGCGCACTTTGCGAGTTCGACCGTCCGTACTCACAAAAAAAGAGCGACCTGGATCGCTCTTTTCTCACCACCGGTACCGGCTGGCTAGTCGGCAATGCCGGCGTCCGGCGGATCGATTCCAAGCGCGGTCGCAAGCGCGATCAGATGGTCCTGCTCTTCGACCAGGATGCCACGGAGGCTTTCCGCAATCGCGAATTCGTTGAGGCTGTCCGCTTGTTTGACGCGGCGGCGGTACTGACGGATCGTCTCTTTTTCGTTTTCGAGATCGAACTTCAGCATGTCCTCGGCTTTTTCGGAGGTCTTGACCGGCTTCGGCGTCACCGACGGCATGCCGCCGAGATAATCGATGTGATTGGCGACCTTGAGCGCATGCGCCAGTTCTTCACCAGCATGAACCGCGAGTTCGTCCGCGATGTTCATGTAAGCAGCGCCTTTGAGCACCTGGGAGTAATTCACGTAAGCAATGATCGCCTGATATTCGCGCGAGAGGTCTTCGTTCAGCCCCTCGATCAGTTGTTTACGCGTGAGTTTGGTTTCGTCGGATTTTGACATGTTTTCTCCCCGGTCAAGATGAGCGCCGCCGCACGAACGCGATCGAAGCCTTGCAGAACAAGCTAAACGACGCATTCGGAGATTGGTTCCATGATTGGAACAGCCAATGTTGCCCAGGCGGGACCTCAAGGCGTATCGCCCCCTCACAAGCGCAAAATTCGGTTCCACCCGGCTTATGGACCGATATTTTCCCGCGACCTCAGATTCTTGGCGATGCTTTCGACCGGGGTTTGCTTGGCGTGTTCCTCGCTCTGTCGATGATCGGACAGATCGACGTCGAGCTTTCCTGCCACCCCGCGCAGCAAGCTGAGAACTGTCGTGACCTTGTCTTCGGCGAGCATGTTGATTTGCAAATCGAGGTGATTGCGCCGCTCCGATTGCAGATCGATCGCACCCTGCCGGATCAGGACAAAGGAAGTCAGCAGCACCGCCTCCATCGAGAGAACCACCGACAGCAGCGAGAACGGGTAAGGGTCGAACGGCCTGGCCAGATGAAATGGTCCGCTGTTGAGCAGCACCCAGATCAGGACGCCTGCGCATTGAATCAGAATGAAATAGACCGTCCCGACGAACCATCCAACGCCATGCGATATCCGATGCAGCTGCGATAGCTCCTCGCGGTCTTCCTGCTCGAGCTGGAGGATGGATTCGATATTTTTGGCGGCCTTGCCGCCGATCTCTCCGGCTGGCTCGCTCCGGGATTTCGGACCCATCGACGGGTTCAACCGGCCGCCTGATCGGCCGCTTGCCGGGCCTTTTTACCGGTTCGTTCGACCATCGCGTCACCGGCCGTCTCCGCCTTCGCGCGCAACTCGCATTTGCTGCGGATCTCATGCAGCTCATCATCGGTGAGATGTTCGATGCCGACAAAGGAATTATGCGCGGCACTGACCCTAATAAGTTCGTCGAGCTTGACCTGAATCGCAGCACCGTCGCGGTTCTGCGAGTTCTGGATCAGGAACACCATCAGGAAGGTGACGATGGTGGTGCCGGTGTTGATGACGAGTTGCCAGGTATCGGAATAGCCGAACAACGGTCCGGTGACCGCCCAGACAATCACAACGGCCGAAGCGACGGCGAATGCCGACGCGCGTCCCGCAGCCCGCGATGTATAGTTGGCAATTTCACCGAACAGGTGACTGGCTCCGTTCGGCCGTCGCTTGCCGTCGGGGCGCCTGGCCCCGTCGGCCCTCAATTGCGTGCGGCTTGGCATCGATTTCCTTCCAGCGAAACGCGAAGGGCCGTGACGGCCCTCCGTTTTCAATGATGCCAAAACAACGCGAGCAACAGCACGATCGGGAGCGGTACTCCCAGCATCCAAAGTAGTGCGCCTCTGCCAAAACCCATTTCAGCCTCCTGTTTTCGATGTGAGCTAAACAGCCCATGGGAACTTTTGTTCCATGCTCACAACGCGGCGACCCGTGGTGGTCCTGCAGGCGACCCAGGAACGAATTCCTGCATTTCCAGTTGCTCGTTCTCACTATCACGGAGGAAGGTTATGGTTACCGAAGTAAGAGAGACAGGCACCCTGATCGGCAGCGACAAGGTGGAAGGCACCGCGGTTTATGGCGCGGACCAGACCAAGATCGGCTCGATCGAGCGGGTCATGATCGACAAGCAGACCGGCAAGGTTTCGTACGCGGTATTGAGCTTCGGCGGATTTCTCGGGATCGGCGACGATCACTATCCGCTGCCGTGGCAGTCGCTCAAATACGACACCAATCTCGGCGGCTACATTGCCGGCATCACCGAATCCCAGCTCAAGGGCGCGCCGAAATACACCAACGACAACAGCTGGAACTGGAGTGACCCGACCCGGACCCGCGCGGTGAACGATTATTACGGCGTCGCGATGACCTGATCGCCTCAGACCGCGACATCTGGTTCGAAAAGGCCCCGGAGTGATCCGGGGCCTTTTTTGCAACGCCTTTCTGTAAGCGAGGACTATTTCGCGCTCGCTGCGGTGACGCGCCAGACCGTGTTGCCGACATCGTCGGCAATCAAGAGCGCGCCTGATTTGTCGACCGCAAGACCGACCGGCCGTCCCCGCGCCTGATTATCGTTGTTCAAAAACCCTGTTACCACGTCCTGTGCCATGCCGTTGGGCTGGCCATTGCTGAAGGGCACGAACACGACCTTGTAGCCATTCAACGGATCGCGATTCCAGCTGCCATGTTCGCCGACGAAGGCGCCGCCGCGATAGGCCTGCGGCAGGCTGTCGCCCGTGTAGAACGCCATCCCCAACGGAGCGACGTGCGAGCTCAGCGCATAGTCGGGAGCGATCGCCTTTGCCACCAGGTCGGGCCGCTGCGGCATTACCCTGGGATCGACGTGCTGGCCGTAATAACTGTAGGGCCAGCCATAGAAGGCGCCATCCTTTACCGAGGTCATGTAATCCGGCACCAGGTCCGGCCCCAGTTCGTCGCGCTCGTTCACGACCGCCCAGAGCGCACCGCTTTGCGGCTCAAAGCTCAGGCCGTTCGGATTGCGCAGGCCGCTGGCGAAAATGCGATGCCGGCCGGTGGCGCGGTCGATCTGCCAGATCGAGGCACGATCGCGTTCGGCTTCGATTCCGTTTTCGGTGATGTTGCTGTTGGAGCCGACGCCGGCATACAGCGTCGAACCATCGGGACTTGCCACCAGGCTCTTGGTCCAATGGTGATCGATCGGGCCGCCCGGCAACTCCGTGAGCGTGGTGCCCTCCGCCGTAATTTTGGTGTCGCCTTCCTTGTAGGGGTATTTGACGATCCCGTCGGTGTTGGCGACGTAAAGATCCTCGCCGACCAGCGCCACGCCGAATGGCGAATGCAGATGCTCCAGCAACACGCTTTGGGCTTTTGGCGCGGCGTCGCCGCCGGCGCCATGCAACAGCGTGATCCGGTTGCTCGGCCCGGTGTCGCCGCCGGACGTGGCCCAGGATTCCACCCATGCCATCACGCGATCCTTCGGCCGCGTGACAGGCTGGGTGCCGGGCGATTTCGAACTCGACGACGAGGATATCGCCGTTGGGCAGCACATACAGCGATCGCGGATGCTGCAAGCCGGTCGCCAGAGCTTCGATTTTCAATCCCGGCGCCACGGTCGGCGTTTCGCCCTGCTTCCAGCCAACGACCTTGGCGATGTGCATCGGCGGCAGCAGATATTGGGTTTGTTCGGGCAGATTGGGATGCGGACCAATTTGCGCCTTGGGATCGCCGCCCTGATCGTTGCACCCGGCCAGGCCAAGCGCCAGGGCGCCGGGCAGGATCAAGGTCGAGAGGCGCGCGCGTCGAGCAATTTTTAAAATTGACGTCATGGCCTGCTCGCTCCCACGCCGTGGCGAGAAACCATCGCCCAACCGAGCCAGCCGGTGACGAGCATGATCAGCACGGTGATCAATGAGAGGGTCATTCCGAGCGGAACGACCGAGGTCCAGGCATCTCTCGTGTGAACGAAAGAGTTGAGCAAGGCCAGCAGCAGCACGACAATGTTGCCAAGCATGTGCGGCCATGCGGGCGCTTGGGCCCGGATCAGCCGGTTGCCAACAAAATCAATCAAACCGGCGACCGCCGCAAGGCCGCCCATGACCAGGCCGATGGCCAGCAGCCAGGCGGAAAAGTCCGCCCACATCATCTGGGCGCTGCGCCAATAGACAACATCGGTGATCAAGGCGCCGACAAAGCAGGCGATGGGAAACGGCACCAGCATCGGATGGATCGGATGACCGGCGATCTGCGCGGTCGAGCGCAAATTCGGATGATCGCTCAATGGAGGCCTCTTGGGGAAAGCAGGTTGCAGCTTGTTTCACCTGCTCAACGAGCGGGCAACGGCCAGGTTCCACGGGTTAATCAGGGCGACCCCAAAACCTGATCGACATCCTCCCTGATCGGGACGACGTTCCCCTGGTCCTTGTTGGCGCGATATTTGATGATCGCCATGTTCGCCAGATACATCCGATTGAGCTGGCCCCTGCGGATCATCACCTCGATGACGTCGCTCAGATAGCGCGCTGCATCGTTTTCCAACTCACCGGTACGCTGCAAATAGGTCCAGGCGATCTCGACTAACTCTTCCAGCAATTGCGACGGCGAGGGATTCACTCAACTCACTCCAAACGGGTACAGCAAGCCATGCGGGGCTTTTAATTTGAAAGCCTCTCTGGGCAAATGCCCATGCATTGCGAGACCTCGCCAAGCAAACAAGCGAACCGCAAAACCGTTCCTGTGTACACAAATGAACATCTCAATTCCGCCGAATGCCGGTCGCAAGGCCGTCGGCGGAAAGCCGCACGAAAACAACGGAAGCTTGTCAGCCCATGCAACCTTCCGGCCGCAAGGGCATTTAAATCCGAAGCATTTTAAGGAGCGCGACCGATGCCGGACACTTCGCAGATCAAGGAACACATGGACGTGATTTCGTCGGACAGGAAGACGGTCGGGAAGGTCGACCATCTCGACGGAGCCGACAAGATCAAACTGACAAAACAAAGCTCGCCGGATGGCCAGCATCATCATTTCATTCCGGTGTCCTGGGTCGATCATGTCGACCAGCACGTTCACCTCAACAAGACGGGCGCCGACGTGACGGCGCACTGGCAGCACGGGCAGCACTGAGCGATTGGAAACCGGCGTTCAATGACATTTGAACTGCTGCTCTCCGAAACTCCCGTTTTCTTTCTGCTCTGGCCGCTACAGGCGTGTACGGCCAGCACACACGGCGGAGGCCGTCATGACCGAACAAAAGCCCGTCCAGAACGGACCTGGATTCAATCGGCGCGCGTTCATTGGCGCCGCGGCCGTCACAGCCGCCGCGCCCATGGTCGCCAGAGCCGCCGGTGCTCCCGGCTCACCGGCCGCCGCAGCGGACCCGTCGCTGCCTGTCGACGTAAGCCTCACTGTTAATGGTACGAGCAAGCCGCTCAGGATCGATGCACGCACAACCTTGCTCGATGCATTGCGTGAACATATCGGCTTGACCGGCAGCAAGAAAGGTTGCGACCATGGCCAGTGCGGCGCCTGCACCGTCATGGTCGATGGCCGGCGGGTGTTGTCCTGCCTGACGCTCGCGCTCGCCGCGCAGGAGCAGCAGATCACCACGATCGAAGGCCTGGCCGAGGACGGCAAGCTGCATCCGATGCAGCAGGCCTTCGTCGACCAGGACGCCTTCCAGTGCGGCTATTGCACGCCCGGGCAAATCATCTCGGCCGTCGCCTGCGTCAAGGAAGGCCACGCCGGCAGCGACGAAGACATCCGCGAATACATGAGCGGCAACATCTGCCGCTGCGCCGCCTACCCCAACATCGTCGCAGCCGTGAAGCAGGCCGCGCCCGCCATGTCCGGCGAACAGAAGGGTTGAGGCCATGCGACCGTTTGCATATCAAAGAGTGGGTGATACGGCCTCCGCCATGCAGGCGCTGGCAGCTGCGGGCTCCGCCAACAATGCGCTGACCGATGTCCGCGGTCCAACCGCTGGCCGGCGGGACCACGCTGATCGACTTGATGAAACTCGACGTGATGCGGCCGAGGCCGTGGTCGACATCAATCCGCTGGCGGCGTCCTGGTCGGACATCGGCACCGACGATCCCTTGCGGTTAGGTGCGCTGGCACGAATGTCCGACGTCGCCGCAAGGCCGGACATTCAGCGCAACTATCCCGTGATCGCCGATGCGCTCAAATTTGCCGCCAGTCCTCAGTTGCGGAACATGGCCTCGCTCGGCGGCAACGTGCTGCAGCGTACCCGCTGTAGCTATTTCCGCGACGTCAGCTATGGAAATTGCAACAAGCGAAATCCAGGATCGGGCTGCGCCGCGCTGGAAGGTTTTAACCGCACCCATGCGGTGCTGGGCACCAGTGACCAATGCATCGCGACCTATCCCGGGGATTTCGCCCAGGCGCTGATCGCGCTTGACGCGACAATCGAGATTACCGGCAGATCGGGTGTACGCAACCTGCCGTTCGCAGAGCTGCACAAGCCACCCGGCAGTACTCCGCAAATCGAGACCACGCTGAGCGCCGGAGAACTGATCTCAGGCTTTTCCATTCCGGGCCGCTGGCCGCGCTCGGTCTATCTCAAAGTGCGCGACCGCCAGTCCTACGAATTCGCATTGGCTTCGGCGGCGATCGCCCTTGATCTGCAAGACGGCGTCATACGCGATGCCCGGATCGCACTCGGCGGCGTTGCAACGGCTCCGTGGCGCGCACGCGAGGCGGAAGCGATGCTCAAAGGCCAAAAACTTGACGACGCTCTCGCCGACCGCGCGTCGGAGGCGGCTTTCGCCGACGCTCGCGCCAGCAAACACAACGCTTTCAAGATTGCGCTCGGCAAACGCGTGGTTTCGCGCGCGTTGCATCAGGCCGCAACGATGGAGATTTGAGATGTCGACCGCAGCCCCCGAGCCGAAGGCCAATATGGGCCAGCCCATTCCGCGCTACGACGCCGTCGCCAAGGTCACCGGCAAGGCGGAATATGCCGCCGACGTCGCCCTGGTGAACCCCGCCTATGCGTATCTGGTAACCAGCTCGATCGCCAAGGGACGGGTTGACGGTTTCGACCTGACCGCGGCCAAACAGGTGCGCGGCGTCATCGATATCGTGACGCACGAGAACGCGGAAAAGCTGAAAGAGGCAAAACTGTTCAGCAATGGCGGTTATGCCGCGACCACGATCCAGCCGCTCAAATCCGCCGAGATCGCGCAAGCCGGCCAGATCGTGGCGGTCGTCGTTGCCGAAAGCTTCGAGGCGGCACGCCAGGCCGCCCACGCGGTGAAAGTGAACTATACTGCCGCGATGCCAAGCGCGACGTTCGACTCCCCGGACACGACGTCCGCCCCGGCGAAGGGTCAGCTGGCGCAGTTCAAGGAAGACCCGAAGGTCGGCGACTTTGCCAAGGCTTATGGTGATGCCGAGGTCAAGCTCAGCGCCGCCTACGAGACGCCGCCGCAGCATCACAATCCCATGGAATTGTTTGCCACCAGCTGCGTCTGGTACGGTGACAGCCTGACGGTCTACGAGCCAAGCCAGTATGTCCACGGCCTCAAGAACGGCGTTGCCGAACAGCTCGGAATCGACGCCGACAAGGTCAGGGTCATCAACGCCTATGTCGGCGGAGCGTTCGGCTCAAAGGGCTCGCTGACCCCGCGGACCGCCATCATCGCCAGCATCGCCCGGCGGCTGGGACGTCCGGTAAAGCTGGTGGCCAGCCGGGCCCAGGGTTTTACCATCGCGACCTATCGCGCCGAGACCCGGCACGAAATCCAGCTCGGGGCCAGCCGCAACGGCAAGCTGACCGCGTTGCGGCACGAGGGCTGGGAACTTTCGTCCCGCCCCGATGCGTATGCCGTCGGCGGCACCAAGACCACGACACGGCTATACGATTGCCCGAACGTCGAGAGCAAGGTCTCGATCGTGCGCGCCGACCGCAACACGCCGGGCTTCATGCGCTCGCCGCCTGAAGTGCCCTACATGTTCGCGCTCGAAAGCGCGATGGATGAGCTTGGCGGTCGCGCTCAACATGGATCCGATCGAACTGCGCCGCGTCAACGATACGATGAAGGAGCCGATTGGCGGCAAGCCGTATACGTCGCGCTCGCTGATGGCGTGTTACGACGCGGGCGCAAAGGCCTTCGGATGGGACAAGCGCACGGC
The DNA here is from genome assembly GCA_963699465.1 of uncultured Alphaproteobacteria bacterium. Classification (GTDB taxonomy): domain Bacteria; phylum Pseudomonadota; class Alphaproteobacteria; order Rhizobiales; family Xanthobacteraceae; genus Bradyrhizobium. The sequence continues at coordinate 997,012 of CAVOTZ010000044.1, read as the reverse complement.
CCAGCCGAAATCGATGACGGAAGGCGATTGGCTGATCGGCTATGGCTGCGCCACCACCTGCTATCCGACGCAGATGGCGCCCGCAGCTGCGCGAGTCCGCCTGCAGCGCGACGGCCGCGTCCGTGTCGAAATCGCCGGCCACGAGATCGGCAACGGCGCCTATACCGTGATCGGTCAGGCGGCGGCGGAAAAGCTCGGCGTTCCCGTCGAGAAGGTTTCCGTTTTTATCGGCGACAGCGACCTGCCGCCGGCGCCGGTCGCGGGCGGGTCGAATTCGACCGCCAGCACATGCTCGACCGTCATCATGGTTTGCGAACAGATTCGCCAAAAGCTTTTCAAGGCCATGATGCCGAACGAAGGCCTGGTCGACAAGGCGAAGGAGACAGTAGGCATAGGACAGACGCCTGTGACGCAAGCCGCCAGCAGCGATCGCCCGCTTGATCTCGAGCGCGCCTTCGATGCGCTCGGCGCCAGCGTGGTCGAGGAATATGGCGAGTGGAAGCCGGAGGGCGCGCCGATGGATTCGTTCCGCGCCATGAACAAGGGCCAGATGCGGATGGTCGGCGGCAGCGAGATGAAGGACAAGATCGCCTACGCTTTCGGCGCCGAATTCGTCGAGGTCGGATCAACAGATGGACCCATGAAATCCGGGTGCCGCGGCTGGTCGGAGCCTTTGCGGCCGGCCACATCATGAATCCGCGAACCGCGCGCAGCCAGCTGATGGGCGGCCTGATCTGGGGCATGTCGTCGGCGCTGCATGAGGCCACCGAGATTGACGAGCGATATGCCCGCTACGTCAATGACAATCTCGCCGACTATCTGGTGCCGGTAAATGCCGACGTGCCGAGCGTCGAGGTGATCCTGCTGCCCGAACAGGACGATCACATCAATCCTGCCGGGGTCAAGGGCATCGGCGAACTCGGCAATGTCGGCACCAACGCCGCGATCTGCAATGCGATTTTCCATGCCACCGGCCAGCGGCTTCGCAAGCTGCCGGTGCGGCTGGAGCAGATTGAGATATAGAGCGTTCGGCGCGCACGTGCCGATGCGGGCGCATCTTTGCTCAATGCAACGACCTAAAACATGATCGGAGTTGAGAACATCAGAACCGAAGCTCCCGCGCCCTCACTTCGCCGGCTTGTGTTGCTGGTCGAGCGGCATCACGGATTGGTTGCTCTCCGGCATGGCGTCCCGGCCCTGGTCGCCATTGGCGTCGCGGCCGCCTGACGTCGAGGTGCCGCTGCCGCTGCGATTCGGGGCCATACCCGTGGTGTCCTGTTTCTTGTTGGCCGAAGTGGACGCGGATCGCGGTGTGCCCGGGCCGCCCGGGTCGCTTTGAGCGAACGCGATCGGGCCGGACAGCACGAACGCGGCGATTACGGCAATCGTTGCGAGTTTCATGGCGAGTTTCCTTTGGCGAATTCCCTTTGGCGGATGACGTCAGGGGAAATTGCCGAGAGCCGCCGATGTTCCCGGCGGGCCATGTTTCACGAGTATTCGAGCGCCTCCGTCACTGCTCGAACACCGCGCGGCAGGCTTCGCTGAGGTTGGCCTTCTGCCGCCGCAGGCAGGCGGTGATCGCCCTCGCATTCGGGATCTCGCCGGCGCACAGACGATAGACGTCTGGCGTGCAGGCTTTCTTCTGCTCGGGCGTTGCGAGTTCGGCGCGGGCCGGGCCAGTGACGGCCAGCGCCGTGAGAAGGCCGAATGCCAGCACTGGATGCGCGCGGCGGATGACGACCGGGGAGGTAAATCTGTGCGTCATGGCGGTATTCCCTCGGGTTGTACTGGCGCCGGATAAAGCGCCGGTGTAATCTCGGGAAATAGGCCAGCGTTAATTGGCTGAATGTGATTTTTCTCACATTGGACTGGCGACGGGGCGGCGTATTTGGCCTCGGGGACAAGACATCAGTAACCATTTTTGCCGCGGTCGCTCGATCGTTACAATTTGAGTGACCGCTTCAATCTGGAAACAAAAGACTTTTGCGACGCTGCATTCCCGAATGTGGGAGCGCGTCATGGGTGAAGCTGAATTCGATCGATTGCTGGACGCCGTGCGAACGGCCATTGCGCCTGCCCCGCAGGAGGATTTTTTGAGCTACCCGCAGACTTCGAAGCAGACGCAGCCGCCGCGCGCCGCCAACGACAATCAGCGGTCCTGGGGCTTCATTCCGTTTCCGGAAGGCTGGTACGCCGCCTGCTGAGAGCGCTTCACAGCGATCTCACGACCGATCGCAGCGACGGCACGATTTCGGTGTCGCAGACCGGTTGCCTCCTCAACATGGCCCACGCCCGGCTGCCGCCGGGGGAAGCGGGCGAACGCACCCCAGAGCCCGCGCATTAGGAAAAGTGCGGCCGGCAATGGCCCTCGCATCTATCGCGCAAGCCGCTGGCCTCACCACTTCAGAGCGTATGGCCCTTGTTGCGCAGCTGCTCGATCATCTCCTTCTGCGCTTCCGCCCCGGCGGATTGGCCGAATTTCTGCCCGGCCGCCATGGTCTGCTGGGTGACCAACGGCGTTTTCTGCAGGAATTTCTGACCGGTCGGCGACTTGTAGAACGCGATGAGGTCGCGCAACTCGCCGGCGCTGAAATTGTTGGCATAGACATCCACGATGGAGTCTTCCAGCTCGCTGATACGACCGGTCATTTTGTCGATCATGACGGGCACCAGCGCATCAAAGTCCCGATCGACGTCGGGCCGGTTTTGCACGATGGCGGGTTTGAACGCCTTGAAGATCATCGGCAGCATCGCCTTGAATTGATCGCCGAGCTTGATGGTGGCGACCAGTTCGCGCGCCGCCGCCTTGGAGTCCGGATCCGCCGATTGCGCCTGAACGGGACCGCTCAGGAAAGCCGTGATGGCCATCAGGCCCATGATCTTGATGAATTGACGGCGCATCGAACACCTCCAGGCCAAACGGGGTTGAATGTAGCAGCATCATTTGCCGGGTTCGGCTTCCCGATCAACCGGTATTCCCGGAAGATCCGCGCAGGCTGTCTATTTTATTAAACGGGATGACAGATTTGCGATGGTTGGCGCGCGCCGATCCATCAAAGGCATGGCAGCAGCGGATCCGAGGGATCGCGCGCCTGCCAGCGATCGATCCACACCGCATCCGACAACGGCATCCGCGGCAGCCAGCCCGCGGTTTCCAGCTCCGGCTTTTGCAGGAAATGCGAGACATAGCCGACGCAGAGATAGGCGATCGGCTGGATCGATGGCGGAATGCCGAGGGCTGTGCGCAGATCGTCGTGCTTGATGATACTGACCCAGCCGACCCCGATATTCTCCACCCGTGCGGCCAGCCAGAGGTTTTGCACCGCGCAAACCGCGCTGTAGAGATCCATGTCGGCCTGGTGGGTTCGCCCGAGCACCACGGAGCCGGTGCGGCTGCGGTCGCAGGTGATGCAGATTCCGATCGGCGCCTCGACGATCCCTTCCAGCTTGAGCCGGCGGTAGGTTTTTTGCCGTTCGTCCTCGAACATTTCGGCGGCCTCGGCGTTCGCGGCCGAAAACGCGTCCCGCACCTGTTGCTTGATCTCGGGAACTCCTGACCACGATAAAATCCCAGGGCTGCATGAAGCCGACCGACGGCGCGTGGTGGGCGGCATTGAGAATGCGCGCCAGCACCGCTTCGGGGATCGTATCAGGCAAAAACTGTCCGCGCACATCGCGGCGGCCGAAAATGCATTTGTAGACCGCGTCGCGCTCGGCGACCGAGAATTCGGCATCGGTCTGGATGTCGGGGGATGGCATCATGTTCTCTTTCATCGCCGGCGCGGACTTCGAGCCTTCTCGGTTCTGATTGAATCAGAACCGAAAAGGCTTGAGTTTATTGTTTTGACGCGTTTTCTTCACGCGAACCGGACCCCACTTCGCTCGAAAACGCTATAGCCGCCGTTTACTTTAGCGGAATTTACCGATCGGGTCTGCGCAGCAGATAGACATCCATGATCCAGCCATGCCGTTCGCGGGCCTGCCGGCGCACCGCCGCGATCTCGTCCCTGACCTCGGCGAGCTTTCCCGCCCGCAGGATCTCATGCTCCGTTCCGAGATAGGCCCCCCAAAAAATTTCGAGATCCTGGTCGGCGAGATCGGCAAAGGCCTGCACCCCGTCGAGCAGCACCACGACGCTGCCGGCGTCGTCGGGAAACCCTTCGGCGAGCCTGCGGCCGGTCGTCAGCAGCACGCTTTCGCCGATGCGGTTGAGCGCGATACGATGTTTTGCCGCCAGCACCTGCACGCTGCTGATACCCGGGATTACCTCGAACTCCAGCGCCCGGCCGTTGGCGCGCATGCGCTCGATGATCCGGAGCGTGCTGTCATAGATCGCGGGATCACCCCACACCAGCACGGCGCCGATGTCGTTCTCGCCGAGTTCGCGCTGGAACAGCGCGCCATAGATGTCGGCAAGGTTGCTATGCCATTGATCGACACCGGACAGATAGTCGCCGGACCCGTTGCGCTGCGGCACGTCGACCACGACGGTGCGGTAATCAGGCCTTTCGATGAAGCGCGCACAGATCGCGGTGCGAAGGTCGCGCAACGCCGCCTTCTCGGCCCCCTTGTCGGGGATGAAGAGCACGCTGGCCCGGTTGAGCGCCCTGATCGCCTGCATGGTCATGTGATCGGGATCGCCGACCCCGATACCGATCACGAAGATCTTTCGCATCTCGCTCTCCCTAGGCGGCGTTGACGCCGACGACGCGCCAGCCGCCCGCGACCCGGTCGATCCGGGTCAGCGACAGCGGCTCGACCGCGAAGCGCAACGCCTGCTCCGGCGTCAATTCAAGCGCAATCGCCAGTGCCGCACGGATGGTTCCGGAATGCACCACCAACACGACGTCGCCTGTGGTGAGTTTTGCCAGCCCGTCGCGCACCCGCGCGATCTGCTCGGCAAAGCTCTCGCCGCCCGGCGGTCGGCTGGTCCCAGGCGCGCGCCAGAACTCAGCGTAGGCCTCACCGGGCTCGCGGGCGAGATCGTCGTGGCGGCGGCCTGTCCAGTCGCCAAAATCCTGCTCGCTGAACCTGGGCTCCGCGACCGGCCGCAGGCCCAGCGCCGCCGCTGTGGCCAGTGTTCGAACGCTGGGGCTGGCGAACACCGCGGCATGATCGGGCAATTTCGCTCGCAGTGCTGCGAGCGTCGCCGCGTCGCTGGTATCCGCGGGCGCATCGAGCGCGTGGATCACGCCGTTGGGGCCGGCGACGGGCGCGTGGCGGATCAACCAGAGCCTGAGATCGTCGCTCATGGCGCTCGTTTCACGCGTAATGCGCGGCGAGCAGCAGCAGCACCGCGGTTTCCGCGGTTTGTTCGATGGCGCCGAACACATCGCCGGTGACGCCGCCGATCTGTCGCCACGCCAGCCCCGCGATCGCCGCTGCCGCCGCGGCAGTGACGATCACCGCCAGCGCGGCTATCCCGATGGGCAGGCACAGCAATGCGATGACGCTGGCGATCACGGCGGCGATCACGGCGCTCGCGATATCCGGCCGGCCAGCCGCCCTGCCAAGTCCGTCATCGCGCGCGAATGGCATGTTCGCGGTCACCACGGGGATCGCGGCGCGCGCCAGCGCATGCGCGACGACCAGGGCCGGAACGATCGCCGCCAACGGCAGGCTCGCCAGCGCGGAGCATTTCGCGACAAAACCGATCAGCAGGACCAGCACGCCATAGGTGCCGATCCGGCTGTCGCGCATGATCGCCAGTTTTGTTTCGCGGTCACGGCCGCCGCCAAAACCGTCGCCGACATCGGCAAGGCCATCCTCGTGCAGCGCGCCGGTCAATGCCGCGCCGGCGCCAAGTGTCAGCGCCGCCGCGGCCAGTTCGGGAATGCCGATCGCGAGCAGGCCGCGATCGACGAGGCCCACCGCAAGACCGACCATGGCGCCAACCAGCGGGAATGCGCGCTGCGCGCGGGCCATCCGATCGGAATCCACGCTGGCCGGCTGCGGCAGCGGTATCCGGGTCAGCAGCGCTACCGCACGACGGAGATCATCGCCCCAATTCCTCAAGTGCTCCGAGACGGTTGATTGAGTTTCCTGATCCATGACCTCACCTCAACCGGACGCCGCAACCCGCGACCATCAGCCAGGCTTCCGAGGCGCGCGCCGCGGTGCGCTGGCCGATCATTCCGGCCAGATCGCGAAACCGGCGCAACTCCCGATCCATCGGCACCGGTCCCCAGCCGATCTCGTCGCCGACCACGACGACCGGATGCGTCGCTTCGCAAAAGCCGTCGAGCTGGCGGTCCCATTCGGCGATCACGCTGTTGTCATCGCGATCTAAGCGATCGGAAAGCCACAGCACGATGCTGTCGATCACAGCGCCGGACGGTTTTGGCGCGAGGCCCGCCAGCGCGTGCGCAATGTCGGTGGGCGCCTCGAGCGTGCGCCAATTCGGCTTGCGCTCGGCACGGTGCAATCTGATGCGCTCCGCCATCTCGGTGTCAGCGGGATCGGCGCGATAGGTCGCGACGAACACCACGTCGTCGCCCCAGCCTTGCGCGATCTCGACCGCGCGACGGCTCTTGCCGCTGCGGGTCGGGCCGGTGATGAAAATCAATTCGGCCATATCAGTTTTGCCGGCGGTCCGCCGGCCATGGTTTTAGCGTGCCGGCCATGACATCGGACAGATCGGCCATTTCGGTCAGGATGCCGCCGGCGGCCCGCAACAGCGGCACCGCCATCACGGCGCCGGTGCCCTCACCTAGTCGCAGCCCGAGATCGAGATACGGCCTTGCCTGGAGTTTTTCGAGCAACAGCCGATGCCCGCGCTCGGCGGAGCCGTGCGAAAACACGCAATAGCCGCGCGCCGCCGGCTGCAGCCGTAGCGCGACCAGCGCCGCGGCGGAGGCGATAAAACCGTCGACGATCACGGGGCGGCGATGCATGGCGCTGCCGAGCACGGCGCCTGCCATCATCGCGATCTCGTAGCCGCCGAATTCGGCCAGCACCTGCAGCGGCGACGTCGCGTCGGTTCGGGAAGCCGCACGCTGCGCGACCGCCAGCTTGCGGGCGATCCCGTCGGCATCGAGGCCGGTGCCGGCGCCGACGCAATCGGCTAGCGGCGCCGGTGCAAGCCGGTGCATCAAGAGCGCGGCCGACGTGGTGTTGCCGATGCCCATCTCGCCGATCGCGACGATGTCGGTGCCGGCCTTGATGGCATCCGCGACGACCGAAACGCCCCGCTCCAAGGCATCGCGCGCTTCGTCCATCGTCAGCGCCGGTTCACGCGCCGCGTTGCGGCTGCCGCGCCTGATCTTGGCGTCGATCAATTCGGGATGTGCGGGGATATCCGCATCGACGCCGGCGTCGATCACCCGCACGTCGACATTGCAGGCCCGCGCCAGCGCGCTGACCCCGGCGCGCCCGGCCAGATAGGTCGCGACCATCGCGGCGGTGACGCTGGCGGGATAGAGCGAAACGCCCTCTTCCGTGATGCCGTGATCGCCCGCGAACACAAAGACGGTAGCGTTTGCGGTGCGCGGCGGCTCTGGATGCCAGATCGATCCGAGCTGAACCGCGAGATCCTCCAGACGGCCCAGCGCCCCAAGCGGCTTTGCCTTGCCATCGATCCGTGCCCGGAGCTGCGGTTCGAGCGAGCTATCAACCGGCTCGATCCGCCGATCCGTCAACGCCGCGGAGGGTGTTGTGCTGTCCATTATTCCTCTCTTCGACCTGCCCACGAACAAGTCTTGCGAGGCACCGAAAGACGAGGCCACGAGAGCATGATACAGCTCACCGCGCAAGCACGGCCGGACCCCGATCGCAGGAGAATCATGAGCGAAACCGGCGACATAGCGGACGTCCTGGTGGTCGGCGGCGGCTGCGCCGCGCTGTGTGCCGCGATCGCCGCGCGGCGCAGCGGCGCGTTCGTGCGCATGGTCGAGCACGCACCGGCTGCCTTGCGTGGCGGCAACGCCCGTCACGCCCGCAATTTCCGGATCATGCATGACCAGCCGGAATGGTACGTGCCCGACATCTATGGCGAGGAGGCCTTTTTCAGGGATCTGGTCCGTGTCACCGGCGGCGCAACCGATGAGCCACTGGCGCGCATCCTGATCCGCGGCTCGGCCGCCATCGCGCCATGGCTCGGCGACAACGGCGTGCGGCTGCAGGATCCTTCCAGCGGCGCGATGCCCTATTCGCGGCGCACCGCGTTTTTCCTCGGCGGCGGCAAGGCGATGATCAATGCGCTTTATACCACCGCGACAAAACTCGGCATCGGCATTTCCTATGATAGCGAAATGGTGGCGCTGACGTTCGGCGACAGCCATTGCGCGGCCGATATCCGTCGTGACGGCGGTATCGAACGTACGGTCGCGAAGACAGTGGTGGTGTGTAGCGGCGGCCATCAGGCCAATCTTGGATGGTTGCGCGAGAGCTTTGGACCCGCCGCCGAACATTTCATGATCCGCGGCACGCCTTATGACACGGGCTCGGTGCTACGGCTGCTGCTCGATGCCGGCGCAAGACCAGTCGGCGATCCCGGGCATGCCCACATCGTCGCGGTCGATGCGCGCGGCCCAAAGTTCGACGGCGGCATCGTCACCCGGATCACCGCGATCCCGCATGGCATCGTGGTCGACCGCGAGGCAAAGCGCTTTCACGACGAAGGCGAGGACGCGCGCAAGACGCATTTCGCCCGCTGGGGCGCCCGCATTGCCGAATGTCCGGACCAGATCGCCTGGCTGATCCTGGACGCCAACGGGGTAGGCCGTGCGCTGCCGACCGCGCTGGCGCCGATCCGGGCCGATACCATCACAGCGCTCGCGACCGCGATCGGCCTCGAACCGGCGGCGCTGGAAACGACGGTGCGCGAGTTCAACGCCGCGACGCCTACCGCCGACGATGTTCCGTTGAACGAACGCGGCACCACGGGGATCAGCCCACCCAAATCGCGCGGCGCGGTTGCGCTGACAGCGCCGCCGTTCGCAGCCTATCCGCTGCGGCCGGGCGTGACATTTACGCATTACGGCGTTGCCGTCGACGATCGCCTGCGGGTGATGAAGAACGACGGCATACCGATCCGCAACGTGTTCGCCGCCGGCATGGTGATGGCGGCCAATGTGCTCGGCGACGGCTATCTGGCGGGATTGGGCGTTTCGCTATCGGCCGTGTTCGGACGCCTCGCGGGCGAACAGGCCGCGCGGCAGGCGCAAAGCGTTACCTCAGCGTAGCGCAAGCCGCCTCAAGCCGTTGCCATGCCGCCTCATCGGCGGGAAGCCCGAACCGGTAATGCCCGGATGCGCCGGCAAAGCCGCGTATCAAAATTCCAGCGCGGGCGAAACGGTCGAGCAGGTCCATTCCACCTGATGCTTCGAACAGCCCAAACAGATCGGTGCCGCCAAGCAATCTCAGTCCGGCGTTGCCGAGCAGGCCGTCGAGCCGCTTTCGATCCGCCGCCAACCGCGCCCGGGTCGCGGCGATCCAATTTTGATCGCGCAGCGCCGCGGTCGCGATCTCGCACGCCGGTCCCGACACCGGCCAGTCCCCGAGCAACTGACGCCACGCCGTTGCGTCCGGCTCGGAGGCGACGACAAAACCGACGCGCAAGCCGGCCAACCCAAAGAACTTTCCAAGCGAGCGCAGCACGATGGTACCCGCCGGCAGTTCCGGCATCGAAAGCATCGACAGTTCCGGCTGCACGTCGGCAAAGGCTTCGTCGACAATCAGCCGCCGTCCGCCCGCCGTCCATTTCAGCGCGAACGCTGCAAGCTCGGCACGCGCGATGACGCGGCCATCGGGATTGTTGGGATTGACCACGATCAGGGTTTTGCAAGCTTCCCGATCCGGATCGGGCAAACCGGCGAGTTCGCGCGCATCGGCGCCAGCGTCGCGCCAGGCCGATGCATGCGAACCATAGGTCGGCGCGAGGATACCGACAGGCTCGGCGCCAATCATGCGCGGCAGCAGGCGGATCGCCATCTCGCTGCCGGGAACCGGCAATATCTCGGCATTGGCGGGAAGCCCGTAGGCGGCGGCTGCCGCGTCGGTCATTGCAGCAATTTCGCTGGCCAACGGCAGACGCTGATAGCGCGCCAGCGGGATTTGGCCGACCGGCCATGGCACAGGATTGATCCCGGTCGACAGATCGATCCAGGGTGTCGGCGCAGACGGATAGAGCGACGCGGCAAGGTCGATGCGGCCGCCATGGACCCGCAAACCCGCATCCCCTTTCTCCTTGCCCTTCCCGATCCCGTCTCGTCCGTGCATGTTGCGGTCCATGTTTGCTTCGCCCGACCGCGTCCTGATCCTGATCGCAGCCTGCGGCATCGAAGCCGTGCTGGCCTATCCCGCCCTCGTGTTCGGCGCAATCGGTCATCCCGTCTCCTGGATCGGTGCACTGATCTCTGGCCTCGAATTGCGGTTGAATTGGCCGGATTATTCGGCGGCCATGCGCCGAGCTGCCGGCGTCGTGACCGTGCTGCTGCTGATCGCCGTCAGCCTCGGCGTCGGCCTGGCGCTGGAAATGGCGGTCCACGCCGTTCCCATTTTCGGATTTGTCCTCGCCGTCGCGATCGTCGCGGCGCTGATCGCCGCGGGCAGCCTCGATCAGCATGTGCGCGCGGTTGCCGCAGCGCTGCGCAACGATGGGCTCGCCGGCGGCCGGCAAAGTATTGCAAAGATCGTCGGCCGCGATCCCGAGGCGCTCGATCAGGCCGCGATCTGCCGCGCCGCGATCGAAAGCCTGGCCGAAAACGCCTCCGACGGCGTCACCGCGCCCGCGCTCTGGTATCTGATCGGCGGCTTGCCCGGCATGATCGCCTACAAGGCGATCAACACCGCCGACAGCATGATCGGACATATGTCGGAGCGCTACCATGCCTTTGGCTGGGCCGCGGCAAAACTCGACGATCTCGTCAACTGGCCGGCCTCGCGCCTGACCGGGCTGATGTTCATCGCGGCCGCTTCCGTGGTGCCGGGCGCATCGGCATCATCGGCATGGCAAGCGTTTTGTCGCGACGCGCGGCAGCATCGCTCGCCCAATGCCGGTTGGCCGGAGGCCGCGATGGCCGGCGCTTTGGGGCTGCGGCTGGCCGGGCCGCGTGTCTATGATGGGTCTTGGTTCAGGACCACTGGATGGGCGACGGTCGGGCTGAGGCAACGCCAGAGGATATCGATCGCGCGCTGACGATCTATCGCGCGGCCTTTGCGGGCACGCTGATGATCGCCGCGGTGATCGGCTGGCTGGTCAGCGCGCGAGGCTGAGCAGCTTTTCGACGTCGAGATGCGCCTCGAGATGCGCCGCGAGCGCATCGAGGGTCTGCTCGACCAGCTCTTCATAGGCTAACGGGCTTGCCGGCGCGCCGAGCCGGGCGAGCCAGGCCGCACGCTGCGCGTCGCCGGCGAAGAAGCCATGCAGATAGGTGCCGGCTATCAGGCCATTGGCCGAGATCGCTCCGTCCGCTCGACCATCGTCGAGTTGTATCAGCGGGCGCCGCGTTCCCGCGCCGGTTGTCCGCCCGATATGCATTTCATAACCGGACACCGCGACATCATCGGCAAGCGTGCGGCCCCTGACCGCGACCAATGACTTGTCGCCGGCCAGTTCCGTGATGATGTCGATCAAGCCCAGTCCGTCAGCCGAGCCCGGCGGCCCTTCGATTCCCATCGGGATCGCTGATGGTATCGCCGAGCATCTGGTAGCCGCCACACAGGCCAAGCACACGCCCGCCGCGCCGGGCATGCGCCAAAAGATCGGCGTCCCAACCGAAGCTGCGCAGCGCCGCGAGATCTGCGATGGTCGCCTTCGAGCCCGGCAGGATCACGAGATCGGTGTCGATCGGTAGCGGCGCGCCGTTGCGCAGCAGCAGCAACTCGACGCCGGGTTCGAACCGCAGCGGATCGAGATCGTCGAAATTGGCGATGTGCGGCAAAACCGGCACGACGATGCGCACGCGCTGGCCGGTCGTGCCCGTTGCCTGCGCGGGCAAAACCTCGAGGCCCAGCACATCCTCGGCCGGCAACGCGGTGCGCGTCGCGAAAATGCGGCACCAGGCCGATCGTCGCCCACCCGGTGCGCTCGGCGACGAAAGCCATGCCGCTGGCGAACAACGCGGGATCGCCGCGCATCTTGTTGACGATAAATCCCGCGATCAGTTTCGCGTCGTCGGGATCGACCACGGCAGCGGTGCCGCACAGGCTTGCGATGACGCCTCCGCGATCGATATCGCCGATCAGGATCACCGGCGCATCCACCGCGCGGGCAAATCCCATATTGGCGATGTCGTTGGCGCGCAGATTGACTTCCGACGCCGAGCCCGCGCCCTCCACCAGCACGATGTCGCAACCGGCGCGCAGTTTGGCAAAACTGTCGAGCACGTAAGCCATCAGCTCGGGCTTGCGGGTCTGGATATTCGCGCGCTTGCGCGGTGCCGAACACCTTTCCCTGCACCACGATCTGCGAGCCGACCTCGCTTTGCGGTTTTAGGAGCACCGGATTCATGTCGACCGACGGCGCCACTCGCGCCGCGCGGGCTTGCAGCGCCTGCGCGCGGCCGATCTCGCCGCCATCAGCGGTCACGGCCGCGTTGTTCGACATGTTCTGCGGCTTGAACGGGCGCACCGCCATGCCGCGATTGGCCAACAGCCGGCACAGGCCGGCCACGATCAGCGACTTGCCGACATCCGAGCCGGTCCCCTGGAACATGAGGACGCGCGCGGCCATCAGAATTCGATGCCGGCCTGGGTTTTCACGCCGGCGGAGAAATGATGTTTTACCGCGCCCATTTCGGTGACGAAGTCGGCTGCCTCGATCATCGCCGGTTTGGCATTTCGGCCGGTGACGATCACGTGCAGCCCGTCGCGCCGCGAGTCAGCCGCGCCACCACGTCTTCCAGCGGCAGATAATCATAGCGCAGCGCGATGTTGAGTTCGTCGAGCACCACGAGATTGATGCGAGGGATCGTCCATCAGGCCCTCGGCGATGCCCCAGGCGCGCTGGCAGGCTGCGATATCGCGCGCCTTGTCCTGGGTTTCCCAGGTAAACCCCTCGCCCGCGGTATGCCAGACCACGCGATCGCCGAACGATTCCAGCGCGGTCTGCTCGCCGGTGACCCGTCCCTTGATGAACTGCACGACGCCGATCCGCCAGCCATGGCCGAGCGCGCGCAGCGCCAGCCCGAAAGCCGCGGTCGATTTGCCCTTGCCGGGGCCGGTATTGACCATCAGCAGGCCCTTGGCGATGGTTTTCGAGGCCTCTTCGGCGTCCTGCACCGCCTTGCGTTTGATCATTTTGGCGCGGTGGCGCTCGGCTTCACGGGCCTCTTCGGTGTCGGTCTCGCTCATGCGGTCCTTTTGGGGTCCTGCGGTATCATCTGACGGGTCGCGACAGGACCATATCACTCCCGGCGGGGCAACCAGACCCGGGGTACCTCAAGTTCCTTCAAGGGATTGACTTGACCGCGTTTCCGTCTGAATGAGTCCTTAGCCGACGGTGTCCTTTTCCGGGTCTTGTCCCGGGGGAAGACTAAGAGGGAATACCGGGCGCAGAAGATACGGGGACCAGGTTCCCGGGTTTTCAGCGAAGCCGGAGCTGCCCCCGCAACTGTGAGCGGAAAGCCTGCACCTGATGCCACTGGGTTTTGTCCCGGGAAGGTGGTGCCGGCGACGACCCGCGAGCCAGGAAACCTGCCGCCGCCTGCCATATCGCCATTCCAGGCGGGGCGTCCTGGAGTGATAGGGTTGGTCGAACGGAGTGCAGGTCCGCTCGCCGCTTGTCTGGTCATCACGCCATGCGTGGTGGCCATCCATTGACGGGCTTTGCTATGGACCAATCTGCGCCTGAGCTTCCGGTTGAAGTGCCTAATCCAATATCTGAGGACAGCCCCGTTACGCTGCATGTCTGCGTCACCTGCCGCGCCGGCGAGCAAGACGATACCGCGGTCCGCCATGGCCGGCGGCTGCATGACGCACTGACCGAAGCGCAGCGCCGTCAAGACGGCGCGCCCGGCTTTCGCATTGTCGAGGTCGAATGCCTCTCCAATTGCAGCCGCGGCTGCAGCGCCGCGCTGACCGGGCCCGGTCGCTGGAGCTACATCTATGGCGACCTCAGCGAAGCCTCGGTCGACGATCTGCTTACCGGCGCCGCACGTTATGCGGCGACTGCTGACGGGCTGGTGCCGTGGCGGGAACGGCCGACGATCTTTCGCAAGGGCGTGATCGCGCGCATTCCGCCATTCGCCGCGCCAGGCCGGGAGTAATCCGATGTCCATCGAAAAAATCCCCGTCACCATCATCACCGGCTTCCTCGGCGCCGGCAAAACCACGCTGGTTCGCCATCTCATGCAGAACCCGCAAGGAAGGCGGCTCGCGATCCTGGTCAACGAGTTCGGCGACCTCGGCATCGACGGCGACATTTTAAAGGGCTGCGCCGACGAGAATTGCCCGGAGGACGCCATTGTCGAACTGACCAATGGCTGCCTCTGCTGCACCGTGGCCGACGATTTCGTGCCGACCATCACCGCGCTGCTGTCCCGGCCGAATCCGCCTGACCATATCCTGATCGAAACCTCCGGCCTCGCGCTACCAAAGCCGCTGCTAAAGGCCTTCGAGTGGCCGGACCTGCGCTCCCGCATCACGGTCGATGGCGTGATCGCGGTCGCCGATGCCGAAGCGGTGGCCGACGGCCGGTTCGCGCCGGATCTGGCGGCAATCGCGCGGCAGCGTCTCGCCGACCCAAGCATCGATCACGACACGCCGCTCGGCGAAGTGTTCGAGGACCAGGTCGCCTGCGCCGACATCGTGATCCTCAACAAGGCCGATCTGGTCGATCCCGCGCGCCTCGCCGCCGCGCGCAAAACGATTTTGGCCGAGGCGCCGCGCAATATTCCCGTGCTGGACATCACCGAAGGCCGGATCGATCCGCGTGTCGTGCTGGGGATCAAGGCCGCGGCGGAAGATGATCTCGACGCGCGGCCGAGCCATCACGAGGATCACGCCGAACACGATCACGACGATTTCGATACCATCGTGGTGACGCTGCCGCCCGGCGCCGATGCCGAGACCGTCGTGGCGAGAATGGAAACCATCGCCCGCGACCACAGCGTGCTGCGCGCCAAGGGTTACGTCGCCATCACGGGCAAGCCGATGCGGCTGTTGGTGCAGGGCGTCGGCACCCGCGTCCGTGCGCAATTCGACCGGCCGTGGCGCACCGATGAGGAACGGCTGTCGCGCATTGTCGTGATCGGCGAGCGCGGTTTTGACCACGCCGCGGTCACCTCCGTGCTGACGGGGTAGCGCATGCACATCCTGCTGCGGGAACGGCATGGACTTGAGGAGACCGCGGCGGCCGAGGATCTCGGCCAGGCCCCGGCCGATCTGGTCGTGCTGTCCTTTGCAGACAGCGACCTCGGCGCGTTCGCCGCCGCCTGGCGCGGCGGACGCGAGACCTTGCCGAGCCTGCGGCTGGCCAATCTGCGCCGGCTGGCCCATCCGCTCTCGGTCGATCTTTATCTACAGAACACGCTGTCAGGTGCCCGCGGCATCCTGATCCGGCTGCTCGGCGGCATCGACTATTGGCGCTACGGCGTTGAACAGGTCAGCGCGCTGGCGGCGGCCAAGGGCATTGCGCTGGCGATCATTCCCGGCGACGGCAGGCCCGACCCGGCGCTCGATGCCGCCTCGAACCTGCCGCCCTCGACGCTGCGCCGCCTGAAGACGCTGTGCGACAATGGCGGCACCGACTCCGCGCGCGCCGCGCTGGCGCAGTTGGCGCTCGCCGCGGGCATGCCGGCGGTGCCGCCGGTCGCGCGCGCGGCATTGCCGCGTCATGGATTTTACCGCCCCGGCAGCGGCGTGGTCGAACCATCCGAGTTCGATCTTGCGCCTGATGGCGCGCCGATTGTGCTCGTGGTGTTCTATCGCGCCATTCTGGCGGCATCCGACACCGCGCCGATCGACCGCCTGATGGCCGAACTCGCGCGCCAGGGCATGCGGCCGATCGGCCTGTTTGCGACGAGTCTGAAAGACCGCGAATCCGACGGCTGGTTGCGGCAATGGATCGCAGCGATCGCGCCCGATGCGATCGTCAACGCCACGGCGTTTTCGGCGCGCGGCGATAATGGCGCGGGCTCACCGCTCGAAATCGTCGATGCGCCGGTGCTGCAGGTGGCGCTGGCGGGGTCAAGCCGCGAGCTCTGGGAAAAATCCGATCGCGGCCTGTCGCCATCGGACCTTGCGATTCATGTGGTGCTGCCGGAACTCGACGGCCGGCTGTTCGCGGGCGTCGCCTCCTTCAAGCAAATCGAGGCCGCCGATCCCGAACTGGGCTACGCCCGCACCGTGCATGCCGCCGATGATGGCCGCATCGCCGCCATTGTCGCGCGCGCGCGGGCCTGGATCGCGTTGCGCCGGACCGCGCAGGCCGACAAGCGGCTCGCGATCGTGCTGTCGGCCTATCCCGGCCGCGACGACCAGATGGCGCATGCCGTCGGCCTCGACGCGCCCGAAAGCGCCGTCGAGATGCTCCATGTCCTGCGCGATCGGGGCTATGCCGTGTCGGACACGCCGGCCGACGGCGCGGCGCTGATCGATCGGCTGAAGCGCGAGACGATCCGCTGGCCGGTCGAAAGCTACAAGGCCGCCCTCGCCGGCCTCGATCCTGCCCTCACCTCCGATCTCGAAGCGCAATGGGGCGCGCCCGAAAGCGACCCGGCGATTGTGGGCGGCGATTTTGTTTTCAAGGCCGTCCGTTGTGGCCACGCCCTGATCGCGCTGCAGCCCGATCGCGGCCGGCGCGCCGACCGCGCCGCCGAATATCACGATCCCAGGCGCGCGCCGCGACACGCCTATGTCGCGTTTTACCTGTGGCTGCGTGAAGTCGAACAGATGCCACGCGATGATCCATATCGGCGCGCATGGCACGCTGGAATGGCTGCCGGGAAAATCGGTCGCGCTGTCGCAGGCGTGCTGGCCCGACGCGCTGCTGGGTGCAACGCCGGTGATCTACCCGTTCATCGTCAACAATCCCGGCGAGGCCGCGACCGCCAAGCGCAGGCTCGGCGCCGTCACCATCGGACACATCACGCCGCCGATCTCGACCGGAACATTGCCGCCGGGATTGCACACCATCGAGCGGTTGCTCGACGAATATTCCGTGGCCGACGGTCTCGATCCGCGGCGGCGCGAGCGGCTCGCCAACGCGATCGTCGATGTGGCGCGCGAGAGCGGCCTCGACCGCGACAGCGGCCTCAACGAAACCATGACGCCGCTGCAAGCCATCGTACGGCTCGACAGTTTTGTCTGTGACGTCAAGAACACGCTGGTCGCCGACGGTCTGCATATTTTTGGGCGGGTGCCGCCGCAGATCGGCGAAGGACAGGCTGATATCCCCTATGAGGCCTGCGCGGCGGGCGAACGTAACGCCCTGCTCGCGGCACTCGCCGGAAAACATGTCGCGCCGGGCCCCGCCGGCTCGCCCTGGCGCGGGCGGCGCGACGTGCTGCCGACCGGCCGCAACCTCTTCACCGTCGACACCCGCGCGGTGCCGAGCCGCCATGCCGCCGATCAAGGCAAGCGCCTTGCCGATGCCTTGCTGACCCGTCATCTGCAGGACCAAGGCGACTATCCGCGCCATGTGATGCTGGATCTCTGGGGATCGGCCACCATGCGCACCGCCGGCGAGGAATTTTCGATGGCGCTGCAGTTGATGGGCGTCACTCCGGTGTGGGACACCACGTCCGACCGGGTCACCGGCTTTGACGTGATGACGCTTGCGGCACTCGGGCGGCCGCGCATCGACGTGACCTTGCGGATTTCAGGGCTGTTCCGCGACGTGTTTTCGAATTTGCCAATTCTGTTCGAACAGGCCGCCGCCGCGCTGGCCGCGCGCGACGAACCCGAGGAAGAAAACCCTTATCGCGCGGCGCAAGGCGCGCGGGTGTTCGGCCCCGCGCCGGGCGACTATGGTGCCGGTGATGCCGAGACGTTGAGCGAGTTCACGCCCGAGACGCGCGACAATGCCGGCGAAGCCTGGCTCGCTGCCAGCGCGTTCGCCTATGGTAGTGGAAACGATGGTGCGGCGGCGCGGCCGGAACTGGAGCAACGCACGGCGGCGACCGACACTTTTGTCCACACCCAGGATTTGCCCGAGACCGATTTGTTGAGTGCGCCGGATTATGCCGCCCATCAAGGCGGCTTTGCCGCCGCGGCGCGGAAGCTCAATGGCGCAGCGCCGACGCTGTATCACGCCGACAGCACAAATGCAGACGAACCACGGGTGCGCACGCTGGACGAAGAAGTCGCCCGTGTGGTGCGCGGCCGTGCCGCCAATCCGCGCTGGCTGCGCGGCCAGATGCGGCACGGGTTTCGTGGCGCGGCCGAGATCGCCGCCACGCTGGACCAGATGGCGCGGTTCGCGCATCTCGCGGATGCCGTCCAAAGCCATCATTTTGACCTCTACTACGACGCCACGCTCGGCGATGACGACGTCCGGCGTTTCATTGAACAGGCCAATCCCGAAGCCGCGGAAGTGATGCGGCGGCGTTTTCAGCAGATGATCGATGCCGGCTACTGGACCACGCGGCGCAACAGCGTGATCGGCCGGATCGCGACCGCGCCCGTCGATGCCGAGGCCGCGTCATGAGCTATGCCTACGAAACCGATGGCCCGGCAATCTACAAGCGCTCGTTCGCGATCATCCGCGCCGAGGCAAAACTCGACCGTTTCGAGGCCGGCGACGAAAAGGTCGCGGTGCGGATCATCCATGCCAGCGGCATGGTCGATGTCGCCGACGACATCGTGTTCAGCAACGGCTTTGGCGCCGCTGCCTCGGCCGCGTTGCGCGCGGGCGCGCCGATCTTTTGCGACGCCCAGATGGTGGCGCACGGCATCACAAGGGCGCGGCTCCCGGCCGACAACGCCGTGATCTGCACGCTGTCCGATCCGCAGGTACCGGCACTGGCCGCCAAACTCGCCACCACGCGCACGGCCGCGGCGGTGGAATTATGGCGCGAGCGACTGGCCGGATCGGTGGTGGTGATCGGCAACGCGCCGACCGCGTTGTTTCGCCTGCTCGAAATATTGCAGGAGCCGGGTGTCGTTCCGCCCGCCGCGGTGATCGGCATTCCCGTCGGTTTTGTCGGCGCCGCCGAATCCAAGGAGGCGCTGGTCGCCTTTGGCCGCGTGCCGAGCGTCATCGTGCGCGGCCGGCGCGGCGGCAGCGCGATGGCGGCGGCGGCGCTCAATGCGGTTGCGAGCGAAATCGAATGAGCGCGGCAGCCACCATCTATGGCGTCGGCCTTGGCCCGGGCGATCCTGATTTGATGAGCGTCAAGGCCGCGCGGCTGATCGCCAAGGCCGGCGTGATCGCGCATTTCCGCAAACCCGGCCGTCCCGGCAATGCCCGCACCCTGGTCGAGGGCATGCTGGCGCCCGGCGTCATCGAGGAAGCGCTGGAATACCCTGTCACGACCGAGATCGCGCTCGAAGATCCCGCTTACGCCGACGCGCTCAGGGTGTTCTACGACGAATGTGTAAAACGGCTGTTGCGCCACATTGCGGCCGGCCGCGACGTCACGGTGCTGTGCGAGGGCGATCCGTTTCTCTACGGCTCCTTCATGCACCTGCACAGCCGGATCAACGGCCACGCGCCTGTGGTGGTGGTGCCCGGCATTTCCGGCATGTCCGGCTGCTGGACCGCGAGCGGCGTGCCGATCACCTTTGGCGATGACGTGCTGACCGTGGTGCCGGCAACCCTCGATGAGGAAAGTCTGCGCGCGCGACTGCAATCGATCGATGCCCTTGTGGTGATGAAGCTCGGCCGCAATCTTGCCAAAGGTGCGGCGCGCGCTGCAGGCGGCAGGCCTCGCCGACCGCGCCGTCTATGTCGAGCGCGGCACCATGGCCGGCGAGAAGGTGCTGCCGCTCGCGGAAAAGACCGATGACGAGGCGCCCTACTTCTCGATGATCCTGGTTCACGGCCGCGGGCGCCGGCCATGAGCGGCTGGCTCGCCATCGCCGGCCTCGGGCCCGGCGCCGCCGAACTGGTGACGCCAGAAGTCACGGCAACGCTGGCGCAAGCGACCGATTTGATCGGCTACGCGCCCTATGTGGCCCGGGTGCCGGAACGCGCGGGGCTGATCCGCCATGGCTCCGACAATCGCGAAGAGCTGGACCGCGCTGCTCTCGCGCTGCGGCTTGCGGCCGAGGGCAAGCGCGTGGTGATCGTTTCCTCCGGCGATCCCGGCGTGTTTGCGATGGCGGCGGCCGTGTTCGAGGCGCTCGATGGCGGCGATCCCGCCTGGCGCGACCTCGATATAAGGGTACTGCCCGGCATCAGCGCGATGTTCGCCGCCGCGGCCCGGATCGGCGCCCCGCTCGGCCATGATTTTTGCGCGATCAACCTGTCGGACAATCTAAAACCGTGGGAGCTGATCGAACGCCGGCTGCGGCTGGCGGCACAGGCCGATTTTGTCATCGCGCTCTACAACCCGCTGTCGAAGGCACGGCCCTGGCAGCTCGGACGGGCGTTCGAACTGTTGCGTGAGGAATTACCGGAGACGGTGCCGGTGGTGTTCGCGCAGCGCCGTCAGCGATGCCAAGGAAACGATCGAGACCGCGACCTTGCGCGATGCGCGGGCGGAGCGCGCCGACATGCGTACGCTGGTGCTGATCGGCTCGTCGCGGACGAAGCTGATCGAACGCGGCAATAGCCGTCCGTTTGTCTATACGCCTCGCTCCGCCGGAGTTTTGTCGTGACCGAGCCAGCGCAGCACCTCGGCTACGCTCTCGACCTTTTCCCGCGCGGGAATGAACGGCCGACGCACCATGATCACCGGCAGGCCGAGTTCGCGCGCCGCCTCGATCTTTGCGGACGCGGAATCGCCGCCGGCGTCGCGGGTCACCATGATGTCGATGCGGTGATCGGTCAGCACGGCGCGGTCTCCGGCGAGGTCGATACGGCCCGCGCGCGATGATGACTTCGGCGTCAATCGGCAGCGGCGCGCGCGGCGGATCGACCAGCCGGACCAAATAAAAATGCTGCGGATGCCAGGCGAACGGCGCGAGCTGGGTGCGGCCGATGCCGAGGAATACCCGGCGCGGCATATCGCCCAGCGCTTCCGCCGCCGCCGCGAAATCATCGACCTCGATCCAGCGATCGCCGGGCTGGCGTTGCCAAGGCGCGCGCTCCAGCGCCAGCAGCGGCACCGCAGCGGCGGCACACGCCGCGATGGCGTGCGCGCTCATCTGGGCGGCAAAGGGATGGGTAGCGTCGACCACGCGCGCGATCTGTTCAGTGCGAAGATAGTCGATCAGGCCGTCGATGCCGCCAAAACCGCCGACACGCCAGGCAATCGGCGGCCGCTTGGGGTTTTCGGTGCGCCCGGCATAGGACAGGATCGGATCAAGCCGCGGGTCGCCGGCGATCGCGGCCACCAGCTGGTTGGCATCGGTGGTGCCGCCGAGGATCAGGACGCGCAATGGTTTTGCGAGCGAGGATGTCATGCCCTTGAGCGATGACATGCCGATGCCCTGGCTGTCCATCGTCGGGATCGGCGAAGGCGGTTTTGACGGCCTATCGACCGCGGCGCGCGACCTGCTCGGCCGCGCCGAGTTGGTCGTGGGCGGAAAGCGGCATCTGGCGCTGGTCGCCTTGCAGGGCAAGCCGACGCTGGAGTGGGAAATCCCCTTCTCGGCGTCCGTTCCAAAGCTGCTGGCGCATCGCGGCCGACGCGTGGTCGTGTTGTGTTCCGGCGATCCCTTCTGGTACGGCGCGGGCTCCGTGCTGGCCGAGGCGATTCCAGCCGAGGAAACCGTCGCGATCCCGGCGCCCTCGACCTTTGCCTGGGCGGCGGCGCGGCTGCGCTGGCGGCTCGAGGAGACAATGATGCTCGGCCTGCACGCCCGGCCGATCGAACTGCTGCGTCCGCATTTGCGAAACCGTGCGCGCCTGATCGTGCTGCTGCGCGATGGCGCGGCGACGGCGCAGGTCGCGGCCTATCTGAACGGCTTGGGTTTCGGTCCCTCGCGCCTGACGGTGCTGGAAGCACTCGGCGGGCCGCGTGAGCGTGTTCGCATGACGACCGCTGCAGGCTTTGCACTTGATGATGTCACCGCACCGGTGGCACTGGCGATTGAGGCCGTCGCCGAACCGGGCGAGATGATCCTGCCGCGCGTTGCGGGATTGCCCGACGACCTGTTCGCCCATGATGGCCAACTGACCAAGCGCGAAATCCGCGCGGTGACGCTGTCGACGCTGGCGCCGCGCGGCGGCGAATTGCTGTGGGATATCGGCGCAGGCGCAGGCTCTATCGGCATCGAATGGCTGCTGGCCCATCCCGCCAATCGCGCCATCGGCATCGAGGCACGTCAGGACCGGCTGGATAGGGCAAAAGCCAATGCGCTGTCGCTCGGCGTGCCGCATCTCGACCTCCGGCTCGGTACCGCGCCCGAGGCGCTAAAAGACCTTCCGACGCCGGATGTCGTCTTCGTCGGCGGTGGCGCCAGCCGCGAGGGCGTGCTCGATGCGGCATGGCAGGCGCTCACCCCGGGCGGACGATTGGTGGTCAATTCCGTGACGCTCGAAACCGAAGCGATCCTGATTGCGCGTCAGGCGCACCATGGCGGCACGCTGCTGCGGCTTTCGGTCGAGCGGGCCAGCGCGGTCGGCGACCGTACCGGCTGGCGCGCCGCGATGCCGGTGGTGCAATGGAGCGTGACCAAATGAACCGGCTGGTGATTGGTCTCGGTTTTCGCGAGCAGGCGACCGCGCAGTCCATTAGTGAGGTGCTTTCGCGCGCTGTCGCGCAGGCCGCCATGCCGGACGCGGCAACTGTTCTCGCCGTGGTCGATGACAAAGCCGCGCATTCCGCTCTGCTCGCGGCGGTACGGGTTTCGCAATTTGCCCTCGAAACGGTGACAACCGATGCCATGCGGCAAGCGGATGCGCGCATTGCCACGCGTTCGGAACGCGTCATCCGGCAGCGCGGCGTCGGCAGCGTCTGCGAAGCAGCCGCGCTGGCCGCTGCCGGCGTTTCCTCGCGGCTCGTCGTCACGCGACTGGTGTCGGCGGATCGCACCGCGACCGCCGCTGCCGCCGTCACAGAAGGTGCCACGCCATGACCGTGCATTTCATCGGCGCCGGACCCGGCGCGCCCGACCTGATCACGGTGCGCGGGCAAAATCTGGTCGCGCGCTGCCCGGTATGCCTGTTTGCGGGATCGCTGGTGCCGCGCGAGATCATCGCGCTCTGCCCTCCGAACGCGCGCGTGATCGACACCGCGCCGCTCGATCTCGACGCCATATCGCCGAGTTCATCGTCGCGCAGAATTCCGGCCTCGATGTGGCGCGGCTGCATTCCGGCGACCTCTCGGTGTGGAGCGCGATGGGCGAGCAAATTCGAAAGCTCGAGGAACACGGTATTCCCTACACCGTCACGCCCGGCGTGCCGTCCTTTGCCGCCGCGGCCGCCGTGCTCGGGCGCGAATTGACCCTGCCCGGCGTGGCGCAGACCGTGGTGCTGACCCGCACCTCCGGCCGCGCCTCGGCGATGCCATCGGGGAAAGCCTTGCCGCCTATGCCGCGACCGGCGCCACGCTCGCGATCCATCTGTCGGTCCATGTTCTGGACAAGGTGGTGAAAACGCTGATCCCGCATTATGGCGCGGACGGCGCGGTCGCGGTGGTGGTGCGCGCGAGCTGGCCGGAACAGGTCGTGATCCGCGGCACGCTGACAACGATCTCGGCACAGGTAAAGGAAGCCGCGATCGAGCGTACCGCGCTGATTTTGGTCGGGCCGGCGCTGTCCGCGCGCGATTTCGCCGACAGCGCGCTGTACAGTGCCGATTATGACCGCAGGTTCCGTCCCTCCGCCGAGACCGGCCGTGTCCGCGAATAGCACGCCAGATCGCACGCGAGGCCTGATTATCGCCGCGCCCTCGAGCGGCAGCGGCAAGACCACGCTGACCCTGGCGCTGCTCGCCGCGCTGCGCCGCCGCGGCCGGACCGTGCAGCCCTATAAATGCGGGCCTGATTATATCGATCCGGCGTTCCATGCGCGCGCGGCCGGCCGCGCCTCGTTCAACCTCGATTCCTGGGCGCTGGCGCGCGGCCGGTTCGATGCGCTGCTCGGGGCCGCCGACGACGCCGACCTCGCGCTGGCCGAGGGCGTGATGGGGCTGTTCGACGGCGTTGCCCTGCGTGGGGCCTGGGGCAACGGCTCGACCGCCGATATCGCGGCGGCGACCGGCTGGCCTGTGGTGCTGGTGATCGATGTCGCAGGACAGGCGCAATCCGCCGCCGCGGTCGCGCTCGGCTTTGCGCGCTATCGCGACGACGTCGAGATCGCCGGCGTGATCCTGAACAAGGTCGCGAGCGATCGTCATGCCGCCCTGGTGCGCGACGGTTTTGGCAGTTGCGGCATCGAAGTTTTCGGCGCGATCCGGCGCGACAAGACGCTGACCATGCCGGAACGGCATCTTGGGCTGGTCCAGGCGCAAGAGGATGTTGCGCTGCCGGCCCGGCTGGCAGCGCTGGCCGATCTGGTCGAACGCGATGTCGATCTAACAGCGATCGAGGCGGCGGCGCGCCCTACCCGGCGTCAAGCGGATGCCGCCGCGCCTCGCATCGCGCCGCCAGGGCAGCGCATTGCGCTGGCACGCGACGTGGCGTTCTCCTTTGTCTATCCGCATTTGCTGGAGGGCTGGCGCGCGGCAGGCGCCGAGATCGTGCCGTTCTCGCCGCTGGCCGACGAGGCGCCAGATCCTTCCTGCGACGTCGTCTGGTTGCCCGGCGGCTATCCGGAATTGCACGCCGGCCGCCTCGCGAGCGCATCGCGCTTCGCGAACGGCGTGCGCGGTTTCGCAATGACAAAACCTGTTCATGGCGAGTGCGGCGGCTACATGACGCTGGGCGCCGGGCTGATCGATGCCGACGGGCGTCGCCATGCCATGCTCGGCCTGCTCGGGCTGGAGACCGATTTCGCGCAACCCAGCCTGCATCTGGGCTACCGGACCGCGACGCTGCTGGCGCCGGTCCCCGGTCACGCCGCGGGATCCGCGCTGCGCGGTCACGAATTCCATTATGCGCGCGTGGTGGCGCAGCCCGACGAGCCGCTCGCCGATATCCGCGACGCTTCGGGTGTCGCCACGGCCGAGACCGGCAGCCGGCGCGGCCATGTCAGCGGCAGCTTTTTTCATTTGGTCGATGCGGCTGGAGATGGCCGATCATGACGGCGTCCGACACGACCTCGCCCGGCAGCATCACTTTGATCGGCGGCGGCCCCGGCGATATCGACCTCTTGACGTTGCGCGCGGTGGAGCGGCTGCGCGCCGCCGATGTCATTCTCTATGACGACCTCGCCGGCGACGAACTTCTGACCTTTGCCAATCCCGACGCCGAATTGATCGCGGTCGGCAAGCGCGCCGGCCATCCCTCGCCGAAACAGCAGGAAGTCAGCCGGCTGATGATTGGCTACGCAAAACTCGGCAAGCGGGTAGTGCGGGTGAAATCCGGCGACCCCTCGATCTTCTCACGCGCCGACGAAGAGATCACGGCGGCGCGCGAGGCCGGCGTTGCCATCGAGATCGTGCCCGGCATCACCACGCCAACGGCGGCTGCCGCCTATCTCGGGACCTCGCTGACAAAACGCGGCGTGGCGCGCCGGGTGCAGATGGTCACCGGCCACGATGTCGACGGCAAGCTGCCCGAAGATCTTGACATCGCAGCACTCGCCGATCCCTGCGCTACCACCTGCGTGTTCATGGGCAAGGCGACTTTTGCGGCCTTGACTGAACGACTGATCGCGCACGGCCTGCCCGGCAACACGCCGACGGTGGTGGTCGAGAGCCTGGGCTCGCCGGCCACCCATGTCATGGCGGGAACGCTGCAGGAGATCGCCTCCCGCCTCCGCGCGGCAAAGCCGTCAGGCCCCTGCATGATCCTTTACGGCGCCGCGCTGGCCGGCGTCGGCACCGACAAGGCATCAACGCGCTGACGTCACCACCTCGCAGAGGCCGACAACTCGTAGGTTCGGGGCGCGCCGAGCAGCACCTGATCCGGATAGGTGGTATCAGACCATTGCGCATACACGGCGTTGGTGACGTTACGCACCTGGAATTTGACCCGCATCGTATCGAGGCCTTGCCACGGCAAATCCTTGCCCGGAATATCGACGAATGCGAACAGGTCGGCCGTGGTATAGGCCAGCATGGTCGTCGCGTCGTCGTCGAACAAATAACGATTGCCGACATGCCGAACCGAGCCACCAAACTCGACTGGCCAACGCCATTTGCTGAAACGGTAGGACGCGCCCGCATTGACGATGACAGGTGCCACGTTAGATGGCGTGTTGCCGGCTACATCGACGCCACTCAGGATGAAGTTGGTATATTTGGCGTCGGTATAGGCGACGTTGCCCCAAATCTTGAGATCATCGATCGGCTTCACCGCGGCAGACAATTCGACGCCCTTGGTGCGGATTTCGCCGGCCAGGTCGCTGGTCGTGTCACTCACCTGGACATAGACGTTGTTCCGCGTGATGTCGTAGACGGCGAGCGTCCACTCCGCACGGTTGTCCCAGAACAGGTGCTTGACGCCGGTCTCGTAGATATTCGCACTGGTCAACGCCAACGTTTGTCCCGGCGTTATCGAGAAGACGCCGGCTGCCGCCGGATCGTACGCGGTCGAGAACAGGCTGTAGAACATCAGCCCCTTCACGGGTTCGAACGTATAGGCCGCGCGATAGGATATCGGCGTCCAGTTCGCCATGAAGGGCAAACCTGCCGGAACGCTCCCGGCGGAGGCGCCGCCAGTGTTGAAGCCGTCACGCGATAGCTGGAAATCCTCGAACCTGATGCCGCCGATCAGCGAGAACATCGGATTGATCTTGAGCTGGTCTTCGGCCGCGATCGCCATCGTATCGAGGCGATTGGTCCTGTAACCAGGTTGCGGCACGCCCGCGCCGTAGACGCCAGGGTCCGGGGCGACCACCGAGACAAAATCAGCGGGATACGTGTTCGGGTTCTCTTCCTCCGCGAAGGTAATATTGTTCCGGCTCATTTGAAACGATCCTGCAAAACGGTTTTCCATTCCGAAGAACGAGTTGTTCAGGATCATGTCGGTATTGTCGCCGTAGACGTGCTGATTGTGCTGCACGAAGAAACGGTCGCGGTCGATCGTGTTGGCAGCGAACACGGTCCCGGTGTCGAAAGCATAGGTCTCGCTGTCGAACCAATGGCGCTGCGCATTGTAATCGTACACCTGATTCTTGACGGTCAGGGCGTTGTTGACGTTCCATTCAAATCCGCTGCGCAGCCAAAGCTGTTGCGAGCCGATGGAATTGTCGGCGACGTTGTAATTGGTAGTCAGCGTACGCGAATCCACGGTCACCGGCGCAATCACGCTGCCGTCGAAAGCGCTGAAGGCAGAGCCTGACACCACGCCGCCCTTGGAAAATGGCCCCGAGAATGTGGTCGTCGTCAGCGGCGTACCCCAATAGGCGTGGCCCTGATCCTGCCTGTATTCGATCGCCCCGAAAACCTTGAAGGAATCGGTTACGCGGTAGTTGAACTGCGTCGAGAAATTGGTGAGGTTGGTGTAATCGCCGTCGATGAAGCTGTTGATCCTGGACTGACCGATGTCGACCCGATAATCCAGCCCGGCGACCGTCGTGCTGCCGCCGGAGCCGTAATGCGTGCGGTAGGTACCCAATGAATCGAACGAGGCATCGAATTCGTTCTTGATCGGACCCGTCGTCGGTTGCCGTGTTACGTAATTTACCGCACCGCCGATCGCATCGAGCCCCGACATGATGGAGGATGGTCCTTTCAGGATCTCCACCCGGTCAAGATTGGACGTGTCCATGATACGGGAAGTGATATCGCTTGGGCCGATCCAGATGCCGTTGTAGAGGATATTGATTTCGCTGGTCGTGAAACCGCGCATTGAAAAGCTTCCGAATGCGCCGCCGGAATCGCCCGCCAAAACGCCAGGCGCGCCCTGCACGGTCTCGGTGGTGGTACGATAACCCTGCTCCTGCATGCTCCGCTGATCGATGACTGTAACGCTGGCCGGCATCTCGAAGGCGGTGAGACCAAGCCGGGAAGCACTGCCCGCCACCACGTCGGAATTGAGCGGCGTTCGCACCGCCTCGGGCGCGGTCTCGGACAGGCTCGGGGCGGCCGTCGTGGTCGTTGCACGGGTGCGGCCCGCCGTGTGGGCATGGACACGCGTGCGCGGGGCCTCGGCCCCGGCGCGTTTGGCAGGCTTGCGGTTCGGCGGGCCGACAATCACCGGCGCGATCGAACTGGAATTATTTGCCGCGGGTGCGGCGGTCTGTGCCAACCCCGGTTGTGGGGTGACGGCGAACAGCAGTGCAAACAGTCCCAGTGGCGTAAGCGAAGAGCACGCACGCGCAAATATCGGCGCAAAACGCCGATCACGGATGGAAATTGACACGATGATAGTCCCGACGGCGAACGCCTAATCGTCACCCGCGGTTGCCGCCCATCCCGCCTTCGCCCCTGTGGCAGGAATAGCCAGCTACTTCCGCCGCTTCGGAGCACCCCGCCCGACGCGTTCGCGCGTGACCATGACCGGCAGCAGGTTTCCTGGCTCGCGGGTTGTCGCCTCGGACCACCTTCCCAGAGACGTGTCGGTCTCCAGTGGCATTAACGGTCGTCAGCTATCCGCCTACAGTTGCGGGGGCAGCCGCGGAATTGTCCAAGTTTAGACGCACCGCATTCCCTTGGTTAGCCCTTTCGGGCACTACCGATCACAAACGTGGCATCCAGCGATGATGGCGTCAACTGCCGAAGCTGCGACAATTTTCCCGATCCGCCCGGATTTCCCGAAGGGTGTGTCATATCGGCTCGTCGTGCGACAACAATTGTACGCGCATCCTGCGCCAGCCGATCACGGCGCCTGTCGCGGAGAAAACGAAGCCGAGCGCGCATAATGCGATAATCAAGGTGCTGCGAAGCTTTGGGTGATCTTGCAGCATTGGAAAATCCAGCGTGTGCAGCCCGCTGTAAAGCCATCGGTAGCTTCGCCGCGATAAATCCAGCCGCTCCAGTATGGCGCCGGTTGCGCCATCGATATCAAACCAGACATCACCGCAGATCGAGCGATAGACCGGCGCGGCTGGGATCAGCGATGTCATGGCATAATCATCATGCGCGCCTAACGGCGCCGGCGCCGTGCAATCCGGCGCGATCGGCCGAACAAAGGCTTCGACTTCTCGCGCGCTCAGGAACGGCTCCGGATTTTCCGTCGCGGTGCCGATCGCGGACAGGGATTGAGAGTCGAGGCTCGCTTGTTCGCGCCGATAGAAGCGGTCGCCGAGCGCAAACCATTCCACCTGCCTGACCGGTGTCGTGATCAGACGCTGATTGCTCGCGAGCAAGCTCCAATCGGGCGCTGCAGCAATCCTCGCCGCCTCCGCCGCCGACAATTGGCCGCGCGAGAACAGCAGGCCGTGGTCCATCGACAACCAGCCGCTGAAAATCCAGCTCAGCACGAAGGTCGCGGTGAACAGGCCGAGGATGTGGTGCCAGGCATGCCAGCCCCGAAACGGCGATGCCACGCGTCCAGCCGAAATCCGCAATCGAGCAACGCCCAGCACCGTGCCCGCGATGGCGGCGATCAATGCCGTCAATGACAGCGCCCAAACGATATCGTCCCACGCCCTTGTGTGCTTGCGCAGCCCGGTTGGATAGATCCAGTGCGCCACGCTGCCCACATAGTTCCAGACCCGCTCGGTGTGCTTGGTCGCGAGCACGACCTCGCCGGTGCTCGAGGAAACATAGAGTTCGGTGCCGGCGGCATCGTTCAGCGCCACGCGGTAGAGCGGCCGATGTTTGTCAAAGCTGTTCGGCACGCTCCATTGATCGTAATCTGCTACGCCGGCCAATACCGCGCGCGAGACGTCAATGCCCGCGCTGCCGCGCATGTTCCTGTGCGATCGCGAGTGCGAGCGGCTCCGACTTTACCGACGCATCGGAAAGATCGCTGGCATGAAACGCCACGAATTCCGACGAGCCCGCTATGATGTAAACCGGACCGTCGGGCCGTTGCAGCAACCTCACGCGCCGCGCGTTGCTAGCATCGCTAGCGGACGCCGCTTCATCGGGTCCGTGCCGAACCTGCGACAAATCGATCGGCGACATGCCGGCCAAACGCCCCTCCTCCGTCAATGAAGGAAAAGGTACAAAATGCATCACGATGCCGCTTGCGAACCACATCGCAAACAACAGGCAAAAACCGATGCCGAGCCAGCGATGCAGGACAACGATCGCTTTCATGGATGCACGGCCTGTCGGGCGGTTCTGCCCAACGACGTCGCAACCAGCGCAATGCTAGCGCGCATCGTATCGCTTCAGGCGATAGATCAGGAACGAGACGCCCCAGCTCACGATAAACAACGCGACGATGCCATAGCCGAGCGCGCCGAAATTATCGTTGAGGTCCGAAATCGCGTTCCAGAACGCGCCGTGAAGCTGCAACTGGCCGCCGATCAGGCCCAGCGTCTCGATGCCGCCGACCACCAGGGCCACCAGCACGGAGACCGAGGTGATGGTGAGATTATAAAACAGTTTTCGAAGCGGATTGCGGTAGGCCCAGCCATAGGCGCCGAGCATCAGCACGCCGTCGGTGGTGTCGACCAGCGTCATGCCGGCGGCAAACAGCGCCGGGAAAATCAGGATCGACCAGTGTGAGACGGTGTTGGACGCCTGCGCCGAGAGCCCGAACAGGCTGATCTCGCTCGCGGTCTCGAAGCCGAGCGCGAACAACAGCCCGATCGGATAGAGATGCCAGCTCTGCGATACGAACCGGAACAGCGGCCGGAACAGCCGCGCCAGCCAGCCGCGCTGGTGCAGCAGCGCGTCGATCTCCTCCTCCGTCATGACGTCGCCGCGCTCGGCCACCCGGAACGCGCGGTACACGCCGCGCAACACGATCAGATTGGCGATCGCGATGATGAACAAAAACAGCGCCGACGCCGAGGTTCCGACGATGCCGCCGATCTCGCGGTACGACACCAGTTTCGGTGCTCAGCGCATTCGCGGTCAGCGCCACCGCGAGCGAAGCGACCACGACGACGGTCGAATGTCCGAGCGCGAAGAAGAAGCCGACCGCGACCGGCCGCTTGCCCTCCTGCATCAACTTGCGCGTCACATTGTCGATAGCGGCGATGTGGTCGGCGTCGATCGCATGGCGCAGCCCGAGGCTGTAGGCCAGCACCGCGGTGCCGATCAGCACCGGCTGATGCGCGAACGCGACAAAGGCCCAGATCCAGGCCGCGAGATTACCGGCAATCAGGAAAGCATAGATCGCGACGATCCGTGCCCGAAAATCCAGCATTTCGGGCTCAGCGCTTTCGGCCGGCAGAACAGATTTTACCAATGCGGCCATCATGGCCTCTTTCGCGCGAGACATTTCCATCGATGTCACCACAGCGAAAGGCCGCTCCATGCACGCGCACCGCATGCCGGAAGGATGACGTGTTCGGGCCGGTCTCCTGGCTTGCGGGTCATGGTCGCTGTTCGCCTTCCCGGGTTTCTTCGAAGAGTTTTTCGAAGAAGTCTTTCAAAAAAGCCCAGTGGCCTACCGAACAACAACTAACCGCTTACAGTTGCGGGCGCAGCTCCGGATTTGGCCAGCATGAGCAGGCCGCACCGAATTCCCTTTGCCGGCCGAACGGCCGGCATCCCAAACGTGGGCCACTCGAACCCAGCACGGGTTTATTGTCAAGGCGCAGGCGGCGCATGGGGCCGACCGGTCCAGCGTAGCCATTGCTCCAATCGAAGCCGGAAAACGTTCGGCTCTCAAATTTTGCTGCGCAAGGCGGCCCCGCCATCTCGATTTTTCCGGGGCAGCGTGTCTATCATCGTGCCGTATTTTGAAAGCCAGGAAGGTTTGGATCGTCATGATTTCGCTCACACGTCTTGCCGGCATCGTTTCGATCGGAAGTTTTTTCGCGGCTTTGGCGGTCTCGCCAATGCTGGCGCAGACCGTCAAGAGCCAGACCGAGGCGCAGGACCCGACCACCATCGACAGTGTGGCGGCGTCGCTGGAAAACACCGCGCACAGCCTGGAAAAAAACGGCGGATTGCGCGGCAGCAACATGCAGTGGCATTCACCGGCCAATGCCACGGAATACCGGGCCCTTGCCAGATATGTCCCCGTCCTGGTGGTCGTGGTGAGCCAGGACGAGTTCGAATTGCCGCTCAAGCGGGTTTATGTCGACGCCGACGGCGGCACTACGGAACTCAAGCGCATCAGCCGCGTCCGAAGCGTCGACCCGACGAGCTTCACCTCGAAGATTCTCGGAAAGTATCGCGAGACGAGCTACTATCTGCTTCCGGTCGCGCTGCTTTCAAGCCAGGGCAGACTGGTGGCGGATTTCGCGGTACATCGGACCGGCTATCAGCTCGCGGTACTGACCGACCCGCCGCTCGCTTTTGTTCAAGCCGACAGCCATCCGCTTCCGTTCCCGGGCGACACGCCGGATCAGACCGTGTTGCATGATTTCGTGAAGCGGCATTTTCAGGATATCCCGCTGCAGGACTAGCACGCGCCGCGACGCCGACCTCGTGGTGAACGCCGCCGCGGGACATCTCGCGCGATCGGAGACGCACCAACAAAATCTAAAAAATAACAATGATATCAATGTGATAAATGGAGGCCACGACCAGAATTGAACTGGTGTACACGGTTTTGCAGACCGTTGCGTAACCACTCCGCCACGTGGCCCCATTGGCCGGATCAATACAGAGGCTGACGCGGTTAGGCAACCGCCGCGGCGTTGGCAATGCGCGGCGGAAATTCTCTATAAGGGGCTCCAGCAGACACCCGGGAACACAGGCGAATGATCGGATGGTTCAAACGGATCGGCGCCTGGCTGGTCTCCCGCAAGGTGGAGCTGGGGCTCGGCATCCGGGTCACCGTCGCGGCCATGGGTGCGCTGGTGATCGCGCTGGCATGCGGGCTCAAATTGCCGCTATGGGCGGTGCTGACCTCCCTCATTGTGACCCAGATGAGCGTCGGCCGATCGCTGAAGGCGACCCGCGATTACCTGATCGGCACCGTCGGCGGCGCCATCTACGGCGGCGCGATCGCCATCCTGATCCCGCATAACGGCGAAGGCGCCCTGCTCGCGGTGCTGGTGATGGCGGTGGCTCCGCTGGCGTTTATCGCGGCGATCAATCCAAGCCTCAATGTCGCGACCGTCACCGCGATCATCGTGCTGCTGCTGCCCACCATGAACCACGGCAATCCCCTGGATTCCGCCATCGACCGCGTGCTGGAAGTCGCGGTCGGCGCGATTACCGGTCTGGCGGTTTCGTTTCTGGTGCTGCCGTCGCGCGCGCACAGCCAGATCAGGCGGAACGGCGCGCGCGTGATCGAATTGCTGGCGGCGGTGCTCAACGAGTTGCTGTCAGGCCTGACCCGCGGCCGCGACAATGACACGCTCCATGCCCTGCAGGACGGCATCGGCACCGCCATCGCCGCCCTGAACGCGCTTGGCGTCGAAGCCGAGCGCGAGCGCGCCGCAAAACTCTCCAGCGGGCCCGACACCGGCCCGTTGTTGCGCACGATCCTGCGGCTGCGCCACGATATCGTCATCATCGGGCGCGCCAGCGTGGTGCCGCTGCCGGTCGAGCTTCAGACACGCCTCGCCGCGCCGCTTGCCGCCATCAGCGGTGCGACCTGCGAATATCTCAGGGCCATCGCCGCGGCACTGCGCAGCGGCCGTGGCGCGCCCGCGATCTGGCCGGTGCAGTCGGCGCTGGAGGGCTACGCTGCCGCTGTCGCGTCCTGCCGCGGCGAAGGCCTGACCCGCGGCCTCGCCGGCGACGTCATCGAACGCTTCTTCGCGCTGGGATTTTCGCTGGAGCAGATGCGGCAGAATTTGAAAGATCTCGAGCGCTGTGTGTCGCACTGGAGCAAGTCCGCCGACGTCGACGCCATCAAACCGGATGACGGGGTCGATTAAAGCGTTTTCGAGCGAAGCGGCAGCCGGTTGGCGTGAAGAAAACGCGCCGAAAGAAGAATTCAGGAACGAACGCGTTTCTTGCGCCGGTAATCGCGCTTTGGTTTCGGCTTCGGCGCCAGTTCCGGCATCGTGCCCTGCGCCTCCCGGTATTTCGCCAGCATCCGCTCAAAGCTCGCGTGCAGCGTCGCGGCGATGTCGGGCCGCTTTTCCAGACCGGCCAGCAGCATCGCGGCCGCCTCGATGGTGGAAAGCCCGTCACGGCGCGGCTCGCGGCGCAATTTGCCGTAACGGGATGGCTGCGCCGGATTGAGGATCACGCGCTGGCATTTCAGCATCCACGCATTGCGCCACCACAGCGCCTTGGCCTGGCTCCAGGTGCCGTCGAGCAGCACGATGCCCTCGATATCGCCGAGGATGGCGCGCTGATGCTCCTCGACCTCGCCCTTGCGGTTGATGGCGACGATGTCGCTGATGGTGTCGAGATCGGCGACCTTGGCCGAGCCGAGATACAGCACCGCCCAGCGCGAGGGGTCGTCGACCTTGCGTCCCAGCGCCTTCGACAGGCTCGGCCACGACAGCCCGATCTTGACGACGGCGTCCTTGAAGTGCAGCGCCGCCAGCCGCGCGGTGCCGAGCGCCCTGTCCTGCTCCTGCGGATGCTGCAGGATCAGCAGCGAAATCTTGCTTTGGATCGGCTCGATACTGTCGCAGATGCACAGCGGCAGCGGCTTGTGGCATCGCGGGCAGTCCGGAATGGCGTCCGCCAAAACGTCGGTTTTGGCGCCCGTCTTGGCCCCGGTTGCAGCCTCGGATGATTTTGACATGGGGGGCGTATACGCTTCGCGGAGGCGCGCATCAACCGCGCAAGCCCCCCATTGCCTGCTATTCGGCTGGGGCCTCGATCGCCAGCGGCTCGGATCGCCGCCGCAGCCGGTCGATCAGGAGATAGATCACCGGCGTGGTATAGAGCGTCAGCACCTGCGAGACGAACAGGCCACCGATGATGGTGATGCCGAGCGGCCGCCGCAATTCGGTGCCGGGGCCGGTGGCCAGCACCAGCGGGACACCGGCGAACAACGCCGCCATGGTCGTCATCAGGATCGGACGAAACCGGGCGCTGCAGGCCTCGAAGATGGCATCCGCCGACGACAGCCCGCGATGGCGCTCGGCATCGAGCGCGAAATCCACGATCATGATGCCGTTCTTCTTGACGATGCCGATCAACAGGATGATGCCGACGAAGGCGATGATGGTCAGCGGCGTGTTGGTGATCTGCAGCGCCAGCAGCGCGCCGAGCCCGGCCGACGGCAGCGTCGAGATGATGGTCAGCGGATGCGCCAGGCTCTCATAGAGCACGCCGAGCACGATATACATCGCGATCAAGGCGCCGAGGATCAATAGCGGCTGACGGCCGGCGGTCTTGTTGAAGTCGCCGGCATTGCCGTCGAAACTGCCGCGAATGCCCTCGGGCATGTGCATCTCGTCGACCGCGCGCTGGATATTCGAGGTCGCGACCTCGAGCGGCACGTCATCCTGAACGTTGAAGGACACGGTGGTCGAGGGAAACGACTGGGTGTGGGTGACCGCCAGCGGCGCCAGGTCGCGCCGGTAATGCACCAGCGCCGACAGCGGCACCTGGACGTCGCCGGCGCCGGCAACAAAGATCCGTTCAAGGTCGGACGGATCGTCCTGGAATTTTGGGTCGGTCTCCAGCACCACCATGTACTGGTTGCGCTGGGTGTAGACGATCGAGATCTGCCGCTGCGAGAAGGCGTTGTTGAGCGCGTTGTCGATGTCCTGGACCTTGACGCCGAGGCTGGAGGCGACCTTGCGGTCGATCGACAAGGTCAGTTGCAGCCCGCCGGGATCGCGGTCGCTGGAGACGTCGTTGATGCCTTCGACGGTTTCCATCCGCTTGGCCACCAGCGGCGCCCAATGCTGCAGCAGTTCGAGATCGGTGCTCGACAGCGTGTATTGATAATTGGAATCGCTCTGCCGGCCGCCGGCGCGGATGTCCTGCGCCGCGAACATGAACAGCCGGATGCCGGCGACGCTGCCGAGGTTCTTGCGCAGGCGGTCGATCACCTGCTGCGTGGTCAAGCCGCCGCGCTCGGCCGGCGATTTGAGCGCGATATACATCGCGCCGCGATTGGCGCTGCCGCCCAGGATCGAACCAATGCTGGCGACCGCCGGGTCGGATATCACGATGTCGGCCATGCGCTGCTGCAGGCCCAGCATGTACTGGAACGAGATGTCGGCGGACGCCCGGGTCGAGCCGACCACAAAACCGCTGTCGTCGATCGGGAAATAGGCCTTCGGGGTCTTGATATACAGCGTCACCGTCAGCGCGATGGTGGCGAAGAACACCATCAGGGTCGTGAACGGGAAGCGCAGCACGGTGCGCAGCGTGCGGGCATAGAACGCCACGATCCCCGACAGCGATCGCTCGATGGTGCGGTCGAACCAGGTGGCGTCACTGGACGTTGCGGTCTTGACGTAATGGGCGCAGATCATCGGCGTGATGGTCAGCGACACCACGGTGGAAACCACGATCGCAAAGGTCAGTGTCAGCGAGAATTCGCGCAGCAGCCTTCCGACGACGCCGTCCATGAAGATCAACGGCGTGAACGCCGCGACCAGCGACAGGCTGATCGACAGCACCGTGAAGCCGATCTGCCGCGCGCCTTCGACGGCGGCAGGGTATGGCGGCATGCCGTGTTCGAGGTTGCGGTACATGTTCTCGATCATGACGATGGCGTCGTCGACCACGAAGCCGACCGAGATCGCCAGCGCCATCAGCGACAGATTGTCGATCGAGAACCCGGCCAGCCACATCCCGGCGCAGGTCCCGGCCAGCGCCAGCGGCACCGAGACGCCGGCGGCGATGGTCGGCGTGATCCGGCGCAGGAACACGAACACCACGACCATCACCAGGATGACGGTGGCCAACAGCGTCAGCTGCATGTCCTGGACGCTGGCGCGGATCGTTCCGGTGCGGTCGGTCAGGATCGAAATATCGACGCCGGCCGGAATCCATTGCTTGAGATCGGGGATCAGCTCCCTGACACGGTCGACGGTATCGATGACGTTGGCGTCGCCCTGTTTTGTAATCTGGATCAACACCGCCGGCTGCTTGTTGAACCAGGCGATCGAGCGCGCGTTGCGCACGGAATCCTCGACCTCGGCGACATCGGACAGCCGGACGAAATTGCCGTTCGAACTCTTGACGATGATGTTGCGGAATTCGGCCGCGGTGCGCATCTGCCGGTTGATCGCCAGCGTCTCGCTCTGGCGGCCGCCGTTGAAGATGCCGACCGGACCAAGCGGATTGGCATTGACGATCGCGGTCCTGACGTCGTCGGTTGCGACCCCGGCGTTCGACAACGCGACCGGATTGAGCGCGATCCGCACCGCCGGCTGATCGGCGCCGCTGACGGTGACCTCGCCGACCCCCGTCACCTGTGAAATGCGCTGCGCGATCACGGTGTCGGCGACGTCATACAGCGCGCCGGCCGACAGCGTCTTGGAGGTCAGCGCCAGCACGAACACGGGCGCCGCCGACGGATTGGATTTGCGAAAACGCGGCAGCGACGGCAGGTCGCTCGGCAGATCGGCGAGCGAGGCGTTGATCGCGCGCCTGCACGTCGCGCGCGGCGCGGTCGATGTCGCGGCCGATGTTGAACTGCAACTGGATGCTGGTCGACCCCAGCGAACTCGTCGAGGTGATCTGGTTGATGCCCGCGATCTCGCCGAGCCGCCGCTCCAGCGGCGCCGCCACGGTCGCCGCCATCACAGAGGGATCGGCGCCCGGCCGCGAGGCCGATACCCGGATCGAGGGAAAGTCGACATTGGGCACCGCCGCGACCGGCAGAAACGCGTAGGCCACCACGCCGATCAGAAACAGCCCGATCGCCAGCAACGTGGTGCCAACCGGCCGGCGAATGAACGGCTCGGAGATCGAGAGCACTATTGCACCCCTTCGGTGGCGCCCGCCGCCGGTGGCTGCGGCCTGCCGGGCGCCGGGGGCGGCACCGCCTTCTCGAGCCTGCGATTGATCCGATCAAGCGCCAGATAGATCACCGGCGTGGTGTAGAGCGTCAGCAACTGGCTCAGCAGCAAGCCGCCGATGATCGAAATGCCCAGCGGAAATCGCAGTTCGGAGCCGGTGCCGCTCTCGATTGCCAGCGGCAGCGCGCCGAACAGCGCCGCCAGCGTCGTCATCATGATCGGCCGGAACCGCAGCAGGCAGGCCTGCACGATGGCGTCCGCCGCCGTCATGCCCTGATGCCGCTCCGCTTCGAGCGCGAAGTCGATCATCATGATGGCGTTTTTCTTGACGATGCCCATCAACAGGATGATGCCGATCAGCGCCGATCACCGACAGATCCTGCCCGAACAGCATCAGCGCCAGCATCGCGCCGACGCCCGCCGAGGGCAGCGTCGACAGGATGGTGATCGGATGGATGTAGCTTTCATAGAGCACGCCGAGCACGATGTAGATGGTGACCACGCGGCCAGGATCAGCCATGGCTGTCCGGCCAGCGATTTGGAGAATTCGGCGGCATCGCCGGCGAACAGCCCGACAATGCTTCGGGGCATGCCGATCCGCCCCTCGATCGCCCTCACCTCCTCGACGGCGTCGCCGAGCGCCGCGTCGGGCGCCAGATTGAAGCTGAGCGCAACCGCGGGGAATTGCGCCTGGTGCGAGATCGCCAGCGGCGCCGTGGTGCGGGTCAATGTCGCGACCGCCGAGATCGGCACCTGGCCGGCCGGCGTTCCCATCACCGCGCTCGCCGCGCCAGGCACATAGAGCTTCGACAGCACCGCGGGATCGCGCTGGTACATCGGCAGCGCTTCCAGCACCACGCGATACTGGTTGGCCTGGCCGTAAATGGTGGAAATCTGGCGCTGCGCGAAGGCGTCGTTCAGGGTGTCGGTGATGACCTGCAGGCTGACGCCGAGCTGGCCGGCGCGCTGCCGGTCGACGTTGAGCATGGCGCGCAAGCCGCCTTCCTGCGCTTCGGAGGAAACGTCGCGGAACAAGGGATCGCGGCGCAGTTCGGCGACCAGCCTGTTGGCCCATTGCGCCACCAGCGCAGCATCGGTGCCGGTCAGCGTGTACTGATACTGCGACCGGCTCGATTGCGTGGAGATCTGGACGTCCTGCACCGGCTGGAAATAGACGGTCATGCCGGGGATCGAGGCCACCTTCTCCTTCAATCGCACGATCACGGCGGCGACGTCGTCGCGCCGCTCGCCGCGCGGTTTTAGGGACATTACGAGACGGCCGACATTGGTGGTCGGATTGACCGAACCCGAGCCGATCACCGAGACCACGCCGGTCACGTCAGGTTCGGTCTTGATGGCGTCGCTGACTTTTGCCTGCAGGTTCTGCATTTCGGCGAAGGAAACTTCAGCGCCGGCTTCCGTCACCGCGGTGATCGAAGCCGTATCCTGCAATGGCAAAAAGCCCTTGGGCGCCACGACATAGAGCACCAGCGTCGCCACCAGCGTGGCAAAGGTGACCACCATGGTCGCGCGCTGGTGCCGCAGCACCCATAACAGCGTGCGGTGATAGAACCCGACCATGCGGTCGATGCCGGCGCTGATCGCGGCGAGGCCGGGAACCGCGATCTCCTCGTCGACGTGCCGCAACAGCCGCGAGCACATCATCGGCGTCAAGGTCAGCGACACCACCGCCGAGGTCACCACCGCGATGGTCAGGGTCAGCGCGAATTCGCGGAACATCCGCCCGACCAGCCCCGACATGAACAGTAGCGGAATGAACACCGCGATCAGCGACACCGTCAGCGAGATCACGGTAAAGCCGATTTCGCTGGCGCCGCGCAGCGAGGCCTGCATCGCGCTCTCGCCGTCCTCCATGTGACGCACGATGTTCTCGATCATCACGATGGCGTCGTCGACCACGAAGCCGGTGCCGATGGTCAGTGCCATCAGCGACAAATTGTCGAGGCTGAAATTGGCAAAATACATCACGCCGAAACTGGTGATCAGCGACAGCGGCAGCGCCACGCCGGCGATCAGCGTCGCGCGCAGCGAGCGCAGGAACAACAGCACCACCAGCGTGACCAGCACCACGCTGAGCAGCAGCGTGAACTGCACGTCATGCACCGAGGCGCGGATGGTGACGGTACGGTCGCTGACGATGGTCAGGGTAACGCCGGCCGGAATCGCGCGTTGCAATTTGGGAATTTCGGCGCGGATCTGGCGGACCACGTCGATCACGTTGGCGCCAGGCTGGCGCTGGATGTCGAGGATCACAGCCGGTGTGCCCTGGTACCAGCCGCCGGTGCGGTCGTTCTCCAGCCCGTCGACGATTTGCGCTACATCGCCGATGGTGACCGGCGAGCCGTTGCGATAGGCGATGATGATTGGCTTGTAGGCGTCGGCCGCCGCGATCTGGTCGTTGGCGGCGATGGTGTAGGCCTGCTGCGCGCCGTCGAGCGAGCCTTTTGGCCCCGACACATTGGCGCCGGCGATCGCGGCGCGGAGGTCCTCCATCGCGATGCCATAGGCGGCGAGCCGCGCCAGATCGGCCTGCACCCGCACCGCCGGCTTTAAGCCGCCGAGCACCGCGACCCGTCCGACGCCGGAGATCTGGGCGAGGCGCTGGCCCAAAATCGTGTCGGCGAGGTCGCTCATCGCGCGCAGCGACACCGTCTCCGAGGTCAGCGCCAGCGTCATGACCGGCGCGTCCGCCGGATTGACCTTGGCATAGACAGGCGGATACGGCAGCGTCTTCGGCAGCACGCCGGCCGCCGCGTTGATCGCGGCCTGGACGTCCTGGGTCGCGCCGTCGATGTCGCGGTTGAGATCGAATTGCAGCGAAATCTGGCTGACGCCGAACGAACTGGTCGACTTCATGTCCGACAGCGCCGGGAATTTGCCCGAGCTGGCGCTCCAGCGGCGCTGTTATCAGCGAGGCGATCACATCGGGGCTGGCGCCCGGCAGTTGCGTCGTTACCAGCACGGTCGGGAAATCGACCTGCGGCAGCGCCGATACCGGCAGCCCCCAATAGCCCAGCGCGCCGCCGATCAACAACGCGATCCCGAGCAGCGAGGTTGCGATCGGGCGGCGGATGAAGGGCTCGGAGACGCTCATGGCGTAACACTCAAGATTTGGCGCTCATGGTGATCCGTTCAGGACAGCAGACCGCGCGAACCGGCGACATCCGGATCACGGCTGGGATTTAGCCGCGCCTGCAGGCGCTTCATTTCCTTGCGCGGGCGCTTTCTCGTCGCCGTCATCCCGATGGCGGCGATGGCGATGCTCGCCACTGCCTTCGCCGTCCTTGGCTTGAGTATCCTTGGCCTGACCATCCTTGGCTTGCGAACCCTTCGCCTGGCTATCTCTCGGTTGGCCATCCCTGCCCTGACCGGTCCGGTCGCGGCGGCCGCGCCGTTTCGGCGCGAGATCGGCGGTCGGAACCTTGTCGTCGGTGCCGACCGTGACCTTGGCGCCGTCGGACAAATTGGCAAAGCCGGTCGTCACCACGCGCTCGTCGGTCGCAAGCCCGCTGGCGATCACCGCATCGGTCTCGCTTTGCTGCGTCACCACGACTGGTTTTGCCGTCACCGTATCGTCGTCGTTGATGACATAGCTGAAGGTGCCGGCGGGCCCGCGCTGCACCGCCGAGGTCGGGATCACCATCGCCTGCGACAGCGTCTCGACCTTCAGCCGCACATTGACGAACTGGCCGGGCCAGAGCTGGAAACTGGCGTTGGGGAATTCCGCCTTCAGCTTCAGCGTGCCGGTGGTCGGATCTACCTGATTGTCGATCCCGGTCAGCTTGCCGGTATCGACCACGGTCACACCGTCATTGCCGAACACGTCGACCACCAGCGCGCCCTTGGCGGACGCGGCGTTGACCCGGACGATCTGTTGTTGCGGCAGGCTGAACATGATCGCGATCGGCTGCAACTGGGTGATGATGGCGACCCCGCTGGCGTCGGCGGCATGGATGATGTTGCCCTGGTCGACCTGACGCAGGCCGGTGCGGCCCGACAGCGGCGCAATGATCTTGGTATAGCCGAGTGTCGCCTGGGCGTTGTCGATCGCCGCCTGATCGCCGTTGACCAGCGCCTCCTGCTGGGCCACCACGGCGCGCTGGGTGTCGAATTGCTGCTTGGAGCCGGCGTTGGCGGCGGCGAGCTGCTGATAGCGGATCAGATCGAGCCGCATATTGGCGAGCTGCGCCTCGTCCTGCGCCTTCTTGGCCACCGCCTGGTCGTACTGCGCCTTGTAGATCGCCGGATCGATTTCGCCGAGGATGTCGCCCTTCCTAACGTCCTGTCCCTCGACAAAATTGACCGAGATCAGCTTGCCGTCGACCTGCGAGCGCACCAGCACGGTATTGAGCGCACGGACCGAGCCGACGCCATCGAGATAGACCGGCACATCCTGGATCCGCGGCGCGGCCGCCAGCACCGACACCGACAAATCCGGCCGAATCCGGCTCGCGGCCTGCTTCTCGTGCGAAACCCAGCCGAGATAGCCAAGCCCGCCGGCGATCACGAGCACAACCAGAATCCAGATCGTCCGGCGCAGGCCGCGCGAGGTCCGCCGCGTTCCCACCGCATCGGCCGGATCAGCCGTATCGGGTTTAAAGAGCATTGACCGGCCTCTCCATCTTCGGCTCCCAGCCGCCCCCCAGCGCCTGATAAAAGCTGACCACCGCCAGCAACCGGGCGAGCTGGGCCTGCCACAGCACGTCCTCGGCCTGGAACAGGGTGAGTTGGGTATTTAGCACGGTTACGATGTCAGCGGTGCCGGCCCGCAGCTGCTGCTCCGATAGCTGGAACGCCCGCCGCGAGGCGGCGACCACCTCGCGCTGCAGTCGCAGCTTGTTGGTGGTCTCCCAAATCGCCACCAAGGCATTGTCGACGTCGCCGAAGGCCTGGACCACCGTCTTGCGGTAGGTCTGCAGCATTTGATCCTGCACGGCCTTGGCATTTTCAAAATTTCCGAGAATTGCGCCGCCGTCAAAGATCGGCTGGTTCACGCTGGCAACCATGCCGAAAAACGCCGCGTGAGGCTGGATCAGCGATGTTAGCGCCGAACTCTGATAGCCGCCCTGTCCGGTCAACGAGATGCTCGGAAAGAATTGCGCGCGCGCGCTGCCGACATTGGCGGTAGCGGAAGCCAATTGCGCTTCCTGGCGCCTGATATCCGGCCGCTGCGTCAGCAATTCCGAGGGCAGGCCGGGCGTTATCCTGGGCACCGTAATCTGGTTCATCGAACCGCCCGCGATGCGCACACTTTCCGACGGCCGCGACACCAGGATCGCCAGCGCGTTGATGTTCTGCTCCAGTGTCTGCCGCAGTGGCGGCACCGCGGCGCGCTGGTTGGCAAGCACGCTTTCCTGCTGCGCCACGTCGAGGTCGGTACCGGTGCCGGATTTGAAGCGCTGCTTGATCGCGTCGAGCACACGAGATGCGCTGGCGATGTTGCTTTCCGCCGTGCGAAGCCGGTCCTGCGAGGCCAGCACCTGGAAATAGGCGGTCGCGACGCTGGTCAACGTCGTCAGCGCGACC
Source organism: uncultured Alphaproteobacteria bacterium (assembly GCA_963699465.1). Lineage (GTDB taxonomy): Bacteria > Pseudomonadota > Alphaproteobacteria > Rhizobiales > Xanthobacteraceae > Bradyrhizobium. The sequence continues at coordinate 953,518 of CAVOTZ010000044.1, read as the reverse complement.
ACTTCGCGATTGAAGCGGTTGGCAACGGAGGTTTCCTCGGCGGCTTGCGCCGCGTCGCGGTACTGGCCCCAGAAATCGACGATGTAGCTGGCGGCCATGGAGGTCGAGTAATTGACCGCCTCGCGTCCGCCCGTGGACAAGCCATTGAGGCTGGAGCCCGAGACCCTGGAGTAGGACTCCTGGGCCAGATTGCCCGGACCGGCGGCCTGCAGGGTCGGCAGCAGCGGTGCGCCGGCTATTCGGGCCGCCGCGTCGGCCTGGGCGATCAGTGAGACGGCCGCCGCGATGTCGAGATTGACCTTTTGCGCCTCCTCCATCAGCGCGGTGAGTTCCGGCGAACCGAAGCCGCGCCACCAGTCCAGCGGCGGCGGCGCATCCGTTTCGGTCAGCCGTGCCGCCCGGTACCCCCCGGGGATGTCGAGCGCGGGGTCGGGCAGATCCTTGGTCAGAATGCAGCCGGCGGAACTCACGACCACGCCCAATACCGCGAGCCAACGCGCCGCCCGGCTGATTCGCAGCAAGCGCGTTTGGGGACCGCCGGGGAGACGTTCACGGGAGTGATGCTTCCTGTGGAACATGGCCGCCATTCTAACGGGGCGATCAGCGGGCGGACAGTCCGTTTACTCGTTTGTCCCGGCGCCTGTGGCTTTCGTGCCCCGCGGCCTCGTTGGCGAGACGAACGGCAGGTTATCGCTGCGGCAGAAGGCTTTCTGCAATTTTCCGCTGCGCTGTGAAAGCCGCGATCTTACCAATGTTTCATCTGCCGCCGCCGCTCGCCAAGCAATCCGGAACCCGCAACGCGTCGTCCAGTCCTAACAAAGGCCGAGCTGAAACTTCGTGATTGTTTCGACGTATTTCAGATATCAATAAACGGGGGCTGCAATGCGGGTAGCGGTTATCGGAACGGGGATTGCCGGCAATGCCGCCGCCTGGGCGCTCTCCAGGCGATATCCCGTCACCGTCTATGATCGCGAACTCCGCCCCGGCGGCCATAGCCATACCGTCACCATCGATTATCTGGGAAAGCCGGTTTCGGTCGATATCGGCTTCATCGTCTATAACGAGCTGAATTACCCCGACCTCACCGCTTTGTTCGCCCATCTCGGCGTCGAGACCGTGGAAAGCTGCATGAGTTTTGCCGTGACCGCGGATGCCGGCCGCTTCGAATGGAAAGGCGGCGGCGTCAACTGGCGCAAGACCGCCGAGGGCCTGTTCGCGCAACGCCGCAATTTGCTGTCGCCGTCCTATCTGTGGATGCTGCGGGATATCCTGACCTTCAACCAGCAAAGCATCGAGGACTATGCGGCGGGCCGGCTCGCAGGTCTGACGCTCGGCGACTATTTCAAGTCGCGCCATTTCGCACCGCGGCTGCTGACCGATTATCTGGCGCCGATGGGCGCCGCGATCTGGTCGGCGCCGGCCAGCGAGATGCTGGACTTTCCCGCCGAGAATTTCGTCGCGTTCTTCAGCAACCATCGCCTGCTGCAATATGACCGTCCGGTCTGGCGCACGGTGAAGGGCGGCAGCCAGCGTTATGTCGAGAAGATGACGGCGGCGTTCCGCGACCGGATGCGGCTCGGTTGCGCGGTGACCTCGATCGAGCGCACGGCGCATGGCGTGGTGGTGCATGACAGCCATGGCGGCGCACGACAGCTACGACCATGTGGTGATCGCCTCGCACAGCGATCAGGCGCTGGCGATGCTGTCGGACGCGGACGCGCCCGAGCGCGCCGTGCTCGGCGCGATCGGCTATTCCCCCAACACGGTCTATCTGCATCGCGACCCCAGGCTGATGCCCAGGCGCAAGCGCGCCTGGGCATCGTGGAATTTCCTGCGCTGGCAGCGTGAAGGCTCGGTGCGGAACGATGTCGCGGTGACCTATTGGATGAACCCGCTGCAGGGCATCGACGAAGACAGGCCGCTGTTCGTCAGCCTCAATCCGCCCTTCGCGCCGGCGCCGGAGCTGACTTTCGGCAAATACATGTGCGAGCATCCGCAATACAACGCCGCCGCCTTTGCCGCCCAGAAAAAGCTCGGCGACATTCAGGGCCGGAGGCATACCTGGTTTTGCGGCGCCTGGACCGGATATGGTTTCCACGAGGACGGATTGCGCTCGGGACTGGCGGTTGCCGAAGCGCTCGGCGCCGGCGTGCCGTGGCGCAGCCCGCCGCCCGAACTCGCGCAAGCCGCGGAATAGCCATGCCGGACCCCATCGTCCAACCCGACAGAGCCCGGCGAGACGGTTGCCGCCGCGCTTTATTTCGGCGAGGTGATGCATGCCCGGCTGAAGCCGATCGGCCATCGCTTCAGCTATCGCGTGATGAGCCTGTTGATCGACCTCGACCGGCTCGACGCCGCCGACCGGCAAAGCCGGCTGTTCGGCGTCAACCGTGCGGCTCTCTACAGCTTTAACGAGCGGGATCATGGCGACCGCGACGGATCGTCGCTGGCTGCCTACGCGCGCCGCCGCGCCGCCGAGCACGGCATCGATCTCAAGAGCGGCCGCGTGCTGCTGTTGTGCTATCCCCGGTTGCTCGGCTTCACCTTCAACCCGCTGTCGGTCTATTTCTGCTATCGCGCCGACGGCGAGCTGGCGCTGACGATCTATGAGGTCCGCAACACCTTTGGCGACATCCACGCCTATGTCCTGCCGGTGCGGCCGGGCGAGCTGAGTGAAGCGGGGTTGCGGCAGCAACAGGAAAAACTGTTTTACGTCTCGCCCTTCATCGACATGCCGATGCGTTATCACTTTCGTATCTCGCCGCCCTCAGCCAGTGTCAAACTGCGAATCCTCGAGACCGACCGCTCCGGCCCGCTGCTGGCCGCGACCTTCCACGGCCGCCGCCGGGCGCTAACCTCGGCAGCAATTGCTGCGTTCGTTTTTCGCGTTACCGCTGGTCACCTTGAAGATCGTGGCGGCGATCCATTGGGAGGCGCTGCGGCTCTGGGTCAAGGGCGCGCGGCTGGTGCCGCGCCCGGCCCCGGCGTCCGCGGCCGCGGTTTTCGATACCGGCGGCAATCCCCGCTTGGCGAGCGGCAAACACGCCGATTATACTGGCGCAGAGTTGCAAGCCCAGGGAGGAGCGCTCTGGTCCGGTGACGGTGGATGCTAGACACTCGACCGTACGCGCGGCGCCTGGACACAGAGCCACATCGATGGATCGGCCCATGCCCGAGTTGATCTCCGCGACCCCCGACAATGTCGAGGGGTTATTTCCGGACCTGCCGCGTCTGGTCCGGCTGGCGCTCGGTTTCGGCTCAAAACTCCGCCGCGGCACGCTCGACGTCACCCTGCCCGACGGCCGCCGGGTCAGGCTGGGCGGCGTGGAGCCGGGCCCGCAAGCGGCGATGACGCTCACCAATTTCGGGTTCGCCTCGCGGCTTCTCAGCGGCGGAGACATCGGCATTGCCGAAGCCTATCTGCGCGGCGAATGGGACACGCCGGACCTGACCCAATTCCTCTACCTGTTCTGCGTCAATCACGATCTGATCCAGACCATGCTGGGCGACAAGCCGCTGATGCGCTTCATCCAGATCGTCCGCCACTGGTTCAACCGCAACACCAAACGGCAGGCGCGCCGCAACATCTACGCGCATTACGACATCGGCAATGCGTTCTACTCGGCCTGGCTCGATCCCAGCATGACCTATTCCTCGGCGCTGTTCGAGGACGACACCGCGGATTTGACCGCGGCGCAAAACAACAAATACCGCAGGCTTGCGGAAGCGATCGATCTGCAGCCCGGCCAGCGACTGCTCGAGATCGGCTGCGGCTGGGGCGGCTTTGCCGAATACGCCGCCAAGACCTTCGGCGCGCGGGTGGTCGGGCTGACCATCAGCAAGGAGCAGCGCGATTTCGCGCAGCGCCGCATCCAGGAGGCGGGTCTGGCGACAAGGTCGAGATCCGGCTGCAGGATTACCGCGACGAGCGCGACCAGTACGACCGCATCGCGTCGATCGAGATGATCGAGGCGGTCGGCGAGCAATTCTGGCCGCGCTATTTCTCACAGTTGCGCGACCGGCTGCTGCCCGGCGGCCTCGCCGGCATCCAGGCCATCACCATCCAGGACAGACTGTTCCAGACCTACCGGCGCGAAGTCGACTTCATCCAGCGCTACGTTTTCCCGGGCGGCATGCTGCCCTCGCCGCAGATCCTGAAGTCGCTCGGCGAGAAGTTCGGCGTGCCTGTTATCCGCGAACGCATTTTCGGGCAAGATTATGCCAAGACGCTCGCGATCTGGCGAAATAACTTCCGCGCGGCCTGGCCGAACCTGATGCCGTCGGTTTCGATGACCGGTTCCGGCGGCTGTGGGAATATTACCTCGCTTATTGCGAGGCCGGTTTCCTGTCGGGAAATATCGACGTGCGCCAGGTGGTGTTCGCCAAAGTCGAGATAGGCCCGTGCAGCGCGCATCGCGGTCGCAAAAGCCGGCTTCCACTTGGGGCCGCTCGCGATTCTAGGGTCGTTGCCTGATCTGGCAACGGACGGGCAAGATTCCCGCAGATGAACATTAACAACGACGTCGTTGAAGCGATCGGCAACACGCCGCTGATCAAGCTGAAGCGCGCATCCGAGCAGACCGGCTGCACCATTCTCGGCAAGGCCGAGTTCATGAATCCCGGCCAGTCGGTCAAGGACCGCGCCGGCAAATGGATGATCCTCGAGGCCGAGAAGCGCGGCGACCTCAAGCCGGGCGGCCTGGTGGTCGAAGTCGACCGCCGGCAATACCGGCATCGGGCTTGCGGTGGTCGCCAGCGCGCGCGGTTACCGCACCTTGATCGTGATTCCGGAAACCCAGAGCCAGGAAAAGAAGGACATGCTGCGGCTGTGCGGCGCCGAACTGGTCGAGGTGCCGGCGCTGCCCTACTCCAATCCGAACAATTACCAGCATGTCGGGCGACGGCTGGCCGAGCAGCTTGCGCAAGACCGAGCCGAACGGCGTGCTGTTTGCCGACCAGTGGAACAATCTCGACAACGCCAAGGCGCATTACGAATTCGACCGGGCCGGAAATCTGGGAGCAGACCGGCGGCAAGGTCGACGGCTTCATCTGCGTCGGTCGGCACCGGCGGCACGCTGGCCGGCACCAGCGCGATATCTGAAGGAGAAGAACAAGGACATCGTCACCGCCTGCGCCGATCCGCACGGGTTCTGCGATGTACGAACTGTTCAAGCACGGCGAGGCCAAGTCGACGCCGGGCGATTCGATCACCGAAGGCATCGGTCTCGGCCGCGTCACGCCGATCATCGAAACCGCTGAGGTCGATGACGCCTTCCTGATTCCCGACGAGGAAGCCGTCAACGTGATCTATGAGCTGCTCGAGCACGAAGGGCTTTGCCTCGGCGGCTCGAGCGGCATCAACGTCGCCGGCGCGATCCGACTGGCCAAACAACTCGGCCCCGGCCACACCATCGTGACCATCCTGTGCGATTCCGGCAATCGCTATCAATCCAAGCTGTTCAACCCGGAATTCATGCGCTCGAAGAACCTGCCGGTGCCGGAATGGCTGGAGAAGCGCAGCAATATCGAGTGCCGTTCGAGAAGGTGTGACGAGGCGAATAGCGGAGGAGCGAATAGCGAATCAGAGCTTCTCCCTATTCGCTCATTCGCTACTCCCTATTCGCCCCTTCGCTATCCGCAATATCTGACTCAGGAACAGCTTCGTCCGCGCGTGCTGCGGGTTGGCGAAGAAGTTTGCCGGCGTGTTCGACTCGATGATCTGGCCGGCATCCATGAACACGATGCGGTTGGCGACTTCGCGGGCAAATCCCATCTCGTGGGTCACCACCAGCATGGTCATGCCCTCTTTGGCGAGATCGACCATGGTGTCGAGCACTTCCTTGACCATTTCCGGATCGAGCGCCGAGGTCGGCTCGTCGAACAGCATGACCTTGGGATTCATGGTCAGCGCGCGCGCGATCGCGACGCGCTGTTGCTGGCCGCCGGACATCTGGCCGGGATATTTGTTGGCCTGATGCGGGATCTTGACCCGCTCCAGGTATTTCATGGCGGCGGCTTCGGCGTCCTTTTTCGGGATGTTGCGCACCCAGATCGGCGCCAGCGTGCAGTTTTCCAGCACGGTCAGATGCGGAAACAGGTTAAAACTCTGGAACACCATGCCGACTTCGCGCCTGACCTCGTCGACCCGACGCAGGTTCGGGCCGAGTTCGATGCCGTCGACCACGATGCGGCCTTCCTGAAATTCCTCCAGCGCGTTGATGCAGCGGATCAGCGTCGATTTGCCCGAGCCTGAAGGCCCGCAGATCACGATGCGCTCGCTTTTGCCGACATCGAGGTTGATGTCGCGCAGCACGTGAAAGTCGCCGTACCATTTGTTGAGGCCGGCGATGCTGACGATGGCGTTCTCGGTCATGATGGTTTCACTCAACTGCGGCGGTGGGCGTTCAGCCGGTGTTCGACGAACAATGAGTAGCGCGACATTCCAAAACAGAACGAAAAATAGATGATGCCGGCGAAGGCAAAGCCGGTGAACAGCGTGGTCGGCGTGGACCAGACCGGATCCGCGAACGAGGCACGCACCGAACCCAGCAGGTCGAAAAGTGCGACGATCGACACCAGCGAAGTATCCTTGAAAAGCCCGATGAAGCTGTTGACGAGACTCGGAATGACGTGGCGCAGCGCCTGCGGCATCGTGATCAGCGACGTCGTCTTCCACCAGGGCAGGCCGAGCGCGCTTGCCGCCTCGCTTTGCCCGCGCGGAATGGCCTGCAGGCCGCCGCGGATCACCTCGGCATTATAGGCGCCGGCAAACAGCGAAATGCCGATCAGTGCACGCACCAGGCCGTCGATGGTGAAATTGGCGGGAACGAACAGCGGCAGCATGTAGGTCGCAAAGAACAGCACCGTGATCAGCGGCACGCCGCGCCAGATCTCGATGAAGGCAATGGAAAAAATCCGGATCAGCGGGATGGTCGAGCGGCGACCCAAAGCCAGCGCGATGCCGACCGGCATCGAGGTGACGATGCCGGTCACCGACACCACCAGCGTCACCAGAAGTCCGCCCCACAGCCTTGTATCGACGATCGGCAAGGTGCCGCCGTCGCCCATCGATCCGATCACGATTCCGATCACGGCAAAGCTGGCAAGGCTTGCACCCAGCGCCGGCCATCCAGTCCGGGTACCGCCGCCCATCAGGAACAGCAGGATCGACACAATTGCCGCGCAGCCTGCGAAGCCGGTCAAGCCGCCGCCATGCAGCAGAAAAAATGCGATGACCGGAAACGCGATGAAGAACAGTCCGGCGTTAATGCCCTTTGCCGGGATCGGCGGAATCAGCAACGGCAGCAACAACAGCGTGCCGATCAGGAAGGTCAGATTGGCCCGCCAGCGCTCGGCTTCCGGATAGAAGCCGTAGATGAATTGGCTGAATTTGGCCTCGACATAGGGCCAGCACGCGCCGACGGGATGGCCGGCGTTTTCCGCGAGGCACGCATTGCGATCGTTGCCGGTCCAGACCGCGTCGATCAGCAGGAACCTGATCGTCGGCACCACGGTAAACCAGATCAGCAATGCGCTCAGCACCGTCAGCAGGATGTTGGTCGGCGTATTGAACAAACGGGTGCGCAGGAAACCGACAAAGCCGGTGGTCTTGACCGGCGCGGCGCGCTCCGGAACGAGTTCCTGGCGGACGAAGGCTTGGCTGTTGCTCATGTATTGCCAAGGCTCCGGCCCAGCCGCCATCCGTAGAAATTCATGATCGCGCTGGTGACCAGCGATATCAGGAGATAGACGCCCATGGTGATGGCGATGATTTCGACCGCCTGTCCGGTCTGGCTCAAGGCGGTTCCGGCGAACACCGAGACCAGGTCGGGATAGCCGATCGCCACCGCCAGCGACGAGTTCTTGGTCAGGTTCAGATATTGGCTGGTGAGCGGCGGCAGGATTACCCGCATCGCCTGTGGCACCACGATCAACCGCAAGGTCGAGCCGCGCGACAGCCCGAGCGAGGCGCCGGCTTCCATCTGCCCCGTGTGTACCGACTGGATACCGGCGCGGACGATTTCGGCGATGAAGGCCGCGGTATAGAGCGACAGCGCGAGCGTCAGCGCCACGAATTCCGGAATCACGCGCGAGCCGCCGGAGAAATTAAAGCCCTTCAACTGCGGGAATTCGAATGTCAGCGGCGCGCCGAACAGCAGGGAAGTCAGCAATGGCAGGCCGATCAGCGCGCCCAGCACGTAGGGCCAGATCAGAACCACGCGCCCGTGTGCGAATAGCTGCCGCCGCGCATAGCTGCGCAGCACCAGCGCAGCGATGATCCCGATCAGCAACGCGATCGCAAACGGCCAAAAGCCTGGATCGGCGATCGGCTGCGGAATGAACAGGCCGCGGCCGTTGAGAAAGAAACTGTTGAACACCGAGATACTTTGCCGCGGGCTCGGCAGCGCGGCGAGCACCGCGAGATACCAGAACAGGATCTGAAACAGCACCGGCAAATTGCGGATCACCTCGACATAGGCGCCTGCGATCCGCGCCAGCAGCCAGTTCGGCGACAGCCGGCCCAACGCCACCAGAAAACCGATCACGGTGGCGAAGAAGATGCCGATCACGGAAACCAGCAGCGTATTGGCGAGGCCAACGAAGAATACGCGGGTGTAGGTGTCCGACCCGGAATAGGGAATCAGTGTCTGGCTGATATCGAATGCCGCGGTGTTGTTCAAAAATCCGAAGCCGGACGTGATCCGCTGCGATTGCAAATTGGCCCGCGCATTGGCCACGATCTCGTAGCCGATCCAGATCACGGCGGCTGCGAACAGCAGCTGAACGAAAAATCCGTTCCAGCCGGTCCGGCCGCCGACCGCACGCCGCAGTTTGGCTGCAAACTGCGGCGGCGGTGGTCGGGCCTCGATGCTCATCGCTTGAAGCGGCTGCCGCTGGTCGCGATCAGCGGATCGGCGGCGCGTACTGGATGCCGCCCTTGTTCCAGAGCTGGTTCAGCCCGCGCGCAATCCCGAGCTTGGAGCCGGCGCCGACATTGCGGTCGAATGACTCGCCGTAATTGCCGACCGCCTTGATGATGCGGGAGACCCAGTCCTTGGTGACGCCGAGCTGTTCGCCGAGATTGCCGTCGGCGCCGAACACGCGCCTGAGCTCGGGCTTGTCCGATTTCGCCATGTCGTCGACGTTCTTCTGGGTGATGCCGAGTTCTTCCGCGTCGACCATCGCGAACAATACCCATTTGACCAGATCGAACCATTGATCGTCGCCGTGGCGTACCATCGGGCCGAGCGGCTCTTTCGAAATCACTTCGGGAAGCACGGCATGGTCGGCTGGATTGGCGAGTTTCAAACGATCGGCATAGAGCCCGGACACGTCGTTGGTGAAGACGTCACAGCGGCCGGATTCATAGGCCTTGACGGCTTCGTCGTTGGAGCCGAACGCGATGACCTCGTACTTCATGTTGTTGCTCTTGAAGAAGTCGGCGAGATTTTGCTCGGTGGTGGTGCCGGTCTGCACGCAGACCGAGGCGCTGTTCAGTTCCAGCGCCGAATTGACCTTGAGGGATTTTTTGACGAGGAAACCCTGGCCGTCATAATAGGTCACGCCGGTAAAATTCGCGCCGAGCGAGGTGTCGCGAGACAGCGTCCAGGTGGTGTTGCGCGACAGCACGTCGATCTCGCCGGACTGCAGCGCCGTAAAGCGGTCCTTGGCCGACAGCGGCACGAATTTGACCTTGCTCGGATCGTTGAAGATGACGGCTGCCACCGCGCGGCAGATATCGACGTCAATCCCGGTCCAGTTGCCCTTGTCGTCAGGCGCGGAAAAGCCGGGCAGCCCCTGGCTGACGCCGCAGGATAACATGCCGCGGTCGGTGACCGTCTTCAGCGTCTGCGCGCTCGCGATTTGCGCGGAAAGACCGGTGGCAAGAGCAAGGGTGAAAACCAGAGATACGCGTTTCATGGCAAAGCCTTTCAAGGGTCGTCCGGGAACGTTTGCTTGTCGTCACGCGAGCAGGTGGGCCCACCTCGAAAATCCATTCACTGCCACAGAAGCCAATCCGGTAGGCCGTTTGGCGTGCGCGTCAGTCGAACGATGGAAACAGGTCGCGGCAGGCCCCTCAACGTGCGGCGACGGAATAGCTCGCGCATCACAGAACGACTGGCGGCCCGGGTCAAGGGGTTGACGGCCGGGTTCTGCACTCGGTTGTGAACGAAGCCGGCTCAAACCCGCCGCTGGCCCGATTTCAGGCTGCGGCAAAAAGGCAGTGGGAACGGCAGGGTGGCTGCTTCTGTTCAGCCGCCGTCAGCCCTCCGCGGGCGACATCAGGATCGCAGCCGCTTCGGCAATGCCGTCGGTATCGGTGAGCAACAGGTAATCGCCGCGGTTCAGGGTCGCTGCGCTGGCCAGCACGACGGCGCGCTTGGGACAGATGCCGAAGCAGCCGGTCGCGACCACGCGCGGTTTCTTCTCCGACCTTGCGGCCGAGCGGCGTTTGAGTTCCGATTTCAGCGCCCGCTTCAATCCGGAACCGTCGCCGACGCGTTTCAGGCACTTTCGGCAGATCAGGATCGGCCGGGGACGGCGCGGCCGGACGGTGGCGACAGGTGCGTTTTTGGTCATGCTTCCCATATAGGAGTTCGGACCGCGATTTGCAGATCGCGATTTGCAACCGACCGCCAGCCGTGAAAGACGACGATGACAGAGCAACCGATCCGTTTTGAGGATGGCGCCGCCTATGAGCGGATGATGGGCGCCTGGAGCAGGCTTGCCGGCGACGTGTTCCTCGACTGGCTCGCTCCGCGCAAAAAACTCAGATGGATCGATGTCGGCTGCGGCAACGGCGCCTTTACCGAACTGATTGTGGCGAAGACCGCGCCGAGGGAAGTCCATGGCATCGATCCGTCGGACGGCCAGCTTAACTATGCGCGCACGCGCCGCGGTGCCGAAATGGCGCAATTCCACAAGGGCGACGCGATGGCGCTGCCCTTCCCGGCCGCCAGCTTCGATGCCGCGATCATGGCGCTGGTGATCTTCTTCGTCGCTGAGCCCGCGAAAGCCGTCGCCGAGATGGTACGCGTGGTCGCGCCCGGCGGCACGATTGCCGCCTATGCCTGGGATATGGCCGGCGGCGGCTTTCCGCTGGAGCCCGTCCTGGCCGAGTTGCGCGTGGCCGGATTTTCGCCGGTGCGCCCCCCCAGCGTCGAGGCCTCAAAGATGGAAGTGTTGCAGGAATTGTGGACGCAGGTCGGCCTCGTCGATATCGCCACCCGCAAGATCGAGGTAGAGCGAAGCTTTGTCGATTTCGACGATTTTTGGGGAGCCGCGACGCTCGGCGCCTCGATCGGGCCGCTGTTGGCGTCGCTGCCGGCCGCGGACGTCGACCGCATCAAGACGCGGGTTCGTGCGCGTTTGAGACAAGACGGCTCCGGGCGCATCAGCTACGGCGCTTTTGCCAACGCCATCCGCGGCCGCGTGCCCGGATAACACCGCTCGCGGCGGCCCGTGCGGCGCATCGTTTTGGCGCATTGCCGTGCACAAAAAGGTTGATCCACGGTCGTTTGGCGATAGCTTGTCCGTTCGACTCGAATTCGGAAGCGAAATTCAATGGGAAGCCTGGTCCTTCTCGACCTGATGGGTGGCGTGGCATTGCTGCTGTGGGGCCTGCACATGGTCCACAGCGGCATCCTGCGCGCGTTCGGCCCCGATCTGCGCGCGCTGCTGGCCAAGGCGCTGAAGAACCGTATTGCCGCGTTCGCCGCCGGCATCGGCCTGACCGCCCTGCTCCAGAGCTCTACCGCGACCGCCTTGATCACCAGTTCGTTCACCGCCGACGGCCTCGTCAGCCTGGTGCCGGCGCTGGCGATCATGCTCGGCGCCAATGTCGGCACCACGCTGATCGTGCAGGTGCTGTCGTTCAACATCTCGGCGGTGGCGCCGGTGCTGTTCGCGATCGGCCTGATCGCGTTCCGCAGCGGCGGCCGTTCCTGGATCAAGGACGTCGGCCGGGTTTCGATCGGGCTTGGCCTGATGCTGCTGGCGCTGCACATCCTGCTCGACACGCTGGCGCCGGCGGAAAATGCGCCGGGCATGCGGGTGTTCCTGAGCGCGATCACCGGCGATCCCGTGCTTTGCATCATCATCGGCGCCGTCGTCACCTGGGCGGTGCATTCCAGCGTCGCCAGCGTGCTGCTGGTGATGTCGCTGGCGTTTGCGCATTTCATCTCGCCGCTGGCGGCGCTGGCGCTGGTGCTCGGCGCCAATCTCGGCAGCGCGATCAACCCGGTGTTCGAAGGCGCGAAACGCGATAACCCCGCCAGCTACCGCCTGCCGCTCGGCAATCTGGCCAACCGGCTGATCGGCGTGTTGCTGGTGCTGCCATTTCTCAAGCCGCTCGCCGGTTTGTTGCAGGGCTGGCAGCCAGACCTCGCCAAGATGACGGCGGCGTTTCACACGCTCTTCAACGTCGCCACCGCGATCCTGTTCATCGGCCTGCTCGACAACATGGCCGCGCTCTTGAAAAAGCTGCTGCCGAACCGGGTCCTGGAAACCGACCCGTCGCAGCCGCGCTATCTCGACGAGAGCGCGCTGGAAACCCCGTCGCTGGCGCTGGCCGACGCCGCGCGCGAAACCCTGCACATGGGCGACATCGTCGAGGTGATGCTGCGCAAGGTGATGGCGGCGATGATGACCAATGATCGCACGCTGGTCGATCAGGTCTCAAGGATGGACAACAGCGTCGACAACCTCGACGAGGCGATCAAGCTCTACGTGACAAAACTGACCCGCGGCAGCCTCGACGAGCACGAGGGACGCCGGGCGATGGAGATCATCTCCTTCACCATCAACCTCGAGCATATCGGCGACATCATCGACAAGAATTTGAGCGAGCTCGCGACCAAAAAGATAAAACGCCGCTTCCAGTTTTCGCCTGAAGGCGCCGAGGAATTATCGGCGTTCCACAAGCGCACCATGGACTCGCTGCGGATCGCGTTCGGCGTCTTCATGTCGGGCGACGTCAACGAGGCCCGCAAGCTGCTGGTCGAAAAGGCGCATCTGCGCAACACCGAGATCGCCGCCACCGAGCGGCATCTCGATCGCTTGCGCGAAGGCCGGCCGGAAACCATCGAGACCACCTCGCTGCATCTCGATGTGCTGCGCGACCTCCGGCGGATCCACTCGCATATCTGTTCGGTGGCCTATCCGGTGCTCGACGCCGCCGGCGAATTGCCGGCGCGTGAGAACGCGGGGCGCGAACTTGCGGCGCTGGCCACGGGCTTTTCCGGCAAGGCCGAAACCGGACTGAACTGACCGGACAGAACCAGGATTGCGCGCGCCTCGCGAACGCGAACACCGTCCGGCCACAATCGGTTAGCGGACGATAACCTCTCATTCACCATGAGAGCAAAACCCGGTTCCAGATACCGCAAACGCCGGCTCGCGCAAGGTCGCTTACACCTTTGCTGCCTAGTTATGCTTAAAGGCGAGGCTGCACGTCACGAGCAGTCCATCCGCGTCGCCTGCGTAAACAGTAGTGAAGCGTATGTATACTGCGCGTATTGTCGTCCTGATCATCGCGCTCGGCGCCGGCGGCATCGCCGCATATCTGGCGAGCGGCTCTGACAACAAACCCGCCCCTGCGATACCGGTCGCGCAACTGCCGACCGTGGACGTTCTGGTCGCCAAATCCGACATCGGGCTCGGCCAATCCGTCAAGCCCGAGGATCTGCAGTGGCAGACCTGGCCGACCGCGACTGCCAGTTCGACCCTGATCCGCCGCACCGACCGGCCCAACGCCACAACCGAAATCATCGGCCAGATCGCGCGCGCCCCCTTTATCTCCGGCGAGCCGATCCGCGAACAGAAACTGGTGAAGGCCGACGGTTCGGGCTTCATGGCCGCGATCCTGCCGACCGGGATGCGCGCGGTCTCGACCGAAATCACGCCGGAAACCGGCGCCGGCGGCTTCATCCTGCCGAATGACCGGATCGACGTCATCCTTTCGAAGCACGAGAAGAACCCCGACCGTCAGGGCGCCGAAACGGTGCAGTCTGAAACCGTTCTGACCAACATCCGCGTGCTCGCGATCGATCAGGCGCCCAAGGAAAAAGACGGCCAGAACGCCGTCGTTGGCCGGACCGTGACGCTGGAATTGAAGCCGGAACAGGCGGAGACGCTGGCCCGCGTGCGCCAGAGCGGCACGCTGTCGCTGGCGCTGCGCAGCATCGCCGACGTCAACCTTGTCGAGAACACCGACGACCGCGGACTGCGCCGCAGCGACAGCGTCAATGTCGTTCGCTACGGCGTTCCCTCCGCGACGACGACACAGAAGTGATCAAAGGACCTATCGATATGAGATCCAGGGAAAATCGGCCGACACTGCGAGCCCTGACGGCTCGCGCCCTGTCGTTTTCGGCCGTCGTGGCGCTGATGCTCAACCCGATGTCGCCGGTGCTGACGCCGGTTGCCGCGGCCGACCACGCATCGATCAACACACAATCGCGTTTCCTGTCGCTCGGCATCGGCAAATCCGTGGTGGTCGACCTGCCGCGCGACGTCAAGGACGTGCTGGTCGCCGATCCCAAGATCGCCAACGCGGTGATCCGTTCCGAGCAGCGCGCCTACATCATCGGCTCGGCCATCGGCCAGACCAATGTGGTATTTTTCGACGCCGCCGGAAACCAGATCGCCGCCTACGACATCGCGGTCAAACGCGATCTGAACGGCGTGCGCGCCGCGCTTAAGCAGGCTATGCCAAGCGCCAACATCCAGATCGACGGCGTCGGCGACAGCGTGATGCTGACTGGTTCGGTGGCAACCCCGATCGAGGCGCAACAGGCCGGCGACCTCGCTGCCCGGCTCGCCGGCGGCGCCGACAAGGTGGTCAATTCGATCGTGGTCCGCGGCAAGGACCAGGTGCAGTTGAAGGTCACCGTCGCCGAAGTGGCGCGTTCGATCATCAAGCAGATGGGCATCGATCTCTCCGCCAGCCTGAACGTCGGCAACTCGGTCGTGACCTTCAACAACAACAATCCGTTCACCGCCAACAACGCCCCGCTGGTTCCCGGCAACGCCCTTGTCGGAAACTTCGGCACCAACCCGTCGGTCCAGGCCACCATGCGCGCGATGGAGAGCGCCGGCGTGGTGCGCACGCTGGCCGAGCCGAATCTGACGGCGATCTCCGGCAAGTCCGCGACCTTTGTCGAGGGCGGCGAATTTCCGATTCCGACCGGCGTGACCTGCCAGACCTCGAGCGCGGGCACGATCGGAAACTGCGTCCAGACCGTCGCCTTCAAGAAATTCGGTATCTCGCTCAACTTTACCCCGGTGGTGCTGAGCGAGGGCCGCATCAGCCTGCACGTGATGACCGAGGTGTCGGAAGTCTCCCAGGACAACGCCCTGCAGGGCGGCGTCGGCGGCACCACGATCCCCTCGATCAAGACCCGGCGCGCGGAAACCACGGTGGAGATTCCGTCGGGCGGTTCGATGGCGATGGCAGGCTTGATCCAGCAACAGACCAAGCAGGCCGTCAACGGATTGCCGGGCCTCGATTCGCTTCCGGTTCTCGGCGCGCTGTTCCGCAGCCAGGATTTCGTCAACAACGAAACCGAACTGGTGGTGATCGTGACGCCCTATGTCGTGCGGCCGGTTGCGCAAAAGGAATTGTCGCGTCCCGACGACGGATTTGCGCCCGCCTCCGATTCCCAGTCGGCGCTGCTGGCCAGCATCAACCGCATCTACGGCATTTCCGGCCGCTCCGATCCGATCGGAAGCTACCGGGGCGATTTTGGTTTCATCATCGATTGAAGTGAACGGCCCGACTGACCGCGCGAGGCGACAATGACGACCAACGCAATTTCGGCACGACGCTATTCGTCAAAAGGCTTGCGAACCTTGCTGCTGCTCGGCGCGCTGCTCGGCGTTTCCGTGGGCCTTGGCGCGTGCCAGGAAACCGCCCACGAACTTGTCATGGCCAGCACGCCCGACGATTATCGGTATCGCCATCCGATCGCGATCGAGGAAACCAACAAATCGGTGGTGATTTTCGTCGGCCACGCCCGCGGCGGCTTGACCGCGGCGCAGCAGTCCGACGTGATCGGTCTCGCGCAAATCTGGCAGCATGAGGCAACCGGCGCGATCGTCGCCGACGTGCCGGTCGATACGCCGAACGCGGCGGCCGCGGCCGATGCGCTCCGCGCCATCCGCTCGCTGCTCGCCGCCGCCGGCGTGCCGTCGGCCGCGGTGACCGTACACAAATATCATCCCGACAATCCGCGCCTGCTGCCGGTGATCAAGCTGAACTACACCCGCATCGCCGCCGTCGCCGGTCCCTGCGGCGTGTGGCCGGACGATCTCGGCCCCTCGATCAACAACCCCGACTACGCCGACAACCGGCAGTACCACAATTTCGGTTGCGCCAATCAGCGCAACCTCGCCGCGATGATCGACAATCCCTCCGACCTCGTGCAACCGCGCGCCGAAACGCCGGCCTATACCGCACGGCGCACCGAAGCCTTCGAGAAATACCGCAAGGGCGCTAGCACCGCGACCATCTATCCCGAAGCCGACAAGGCCAAGCTGAGCGAAACAGACAAATGATCAGCGCACGCAAAGACAAAGACAGCGAAGATCACCTCGACAGCGCCCCGCCGCCGGCGGACGACTACATCGCGCCGGCGCCACGCGTCGGCGTGCAGGCGTTTTGCGAGACCGAGGAAACCGCGGCCGCGGTACGCGCGGCGAGCGAGGATCGGCGCCTCGGCAAAGTGCGCCTCTCCGTCCACATGGGCGGCATGGCAGCCGCCGCCAAGGCTTACAGCACCGCGCCGACCCCCAACGTGATCATCCTGGAGACGCACGGCAGCGACGATACCCTGGCCGGCCTCGACGAACTCGCCAGCGTATGCGATCCCGGCACCCGCGTGGTGCTGATCGGCAATCCCAGGGATACCGCGCCCTATCGCGAGCTGGTGCGCCGCGGCGTCAACGACTACGTCATTGGCCCGGTCACCACCCTCGATGTGGTGCGCTCGATCTGCAGCCTGTTCTCGGCGTCCGAGGCCATCGCGGTCGGCCGCGTCCTCGCGGTGGTCGGCGCCAAGGGCGGCGTCGGGGCATCTACCGTCGCCCACAATGTGGCCTGGGCGATCGCCCGCGACCTGGCGCTGGATTCCGTCGTGATCGATCTCGACCTTGCCTTCGGCACCGCCAGCCTCGACTACAACAAGGATCCGGTGCAGGGCATCGCCAACGCGGTGTTCTCGCCCGACCGGCCCGATACCGCCTTCATCGAGCGCCTGCTGGCGAAATGCACCGATAATCTCAGCCTGCTGGCGGCGCCTGCCACGCTCGAGCGGGTCTATGATTTCGGCACGGAGGCCTTCGATTCGATCTTCGATACGCTGCGCATGACCACGCCCTGCATCATCCTCGACGTCCCCCATCAATGGTCGGGATGGACACGCCGCGCGCTGCTCGGCGCCGACGACATCCTGGTCGTCGCCGAGCCCGACCTCGCCAACATGCGCAATGCCAAGAACTTGATTCAGATGCTGAAGGGGGCACGGCCGAACGACCGCGCGCCGTTGTATTGCCTCAACCAGGTCGGCATGCCCAAGCGTCCGGAAATCGGCGGTCGCGCCTTTGCCAAGACCATCGAGAGCGCGCCGGTCTGCTCCATCCCATTCGATCCGCGGATGTTCGGCACGGCGGCCAATAACGGCCAGATGATCGCCGAACTCTCCGCCAACCACCGCATCACCCAAACGTTTCTGCAAATCGCCCAGCGCATGACAGGCCATGCCGAGACCAAGCCGCGGCGCTCGTTGCTGTCGCCGATCCTCGAAAAGCTGCGCGGTGGTCGGCCCGCGCGCGAGGAGCCGGCGGAGAGCCGAAGAGCTTGAGGGATTAGCCGACCGCCAATCCCGTCACCTTCGCGGGTGGATCAGTCGTCATGCCCGGTGACGGCCGACGGCTTCTTGTCCATCTCGGCGTGGGCATTTTCCTGCCGTGACAGCAGTCGCCGGAGATAGGCCACATTGGCCTGGGCTTCCTCGGGCGGCCGGTCGGCCTTGGCGATGCTCTCGGCTTCGCTCATGCGGCCCTGCAGGCCGACGACGACAGCCAAATTCAGCCTGACGCGCGGATCGGCATCCTTGTTGCCGTTGGCGCGGCGCAGCGCCTCCTCGGCCTTGGGCAGGTCCTTGGACAGCAGATAGGACAGGCCGAGATTGGACAGCACGGAAGGATCTTCCGGGACGATCTTCAGCGCGCTGGCGTAGTATTGCCGCGCTTCTTCGTGCCGGCCGAGCTGGTCGAGCGCCGAGCCCTGGGCTGAAAGTACCCGCCAATCCGGATCCGCCGGCGTATGGGCACGGCTGAGGATGTCAAAGGCCTGCTGGAAATTACCGTTGTCGGCCAGTGCCCGGCCATAACCGCCGAGCAGCGCCTTGTTGCCGGGCTGATCCATCGTGGCCCTCTCGAGCACGGCGACGGCTTGCGACTTTTGCCCGGTGGCCCGCAACGCCTTGGCGTATTGCAACGCTGCGTCGACGTCCTTGGGATTGGCGCGAAACCGATCGCGATAGGTATCGAGGTCGCGCCGTGGATCGGGAGAGCGGCTTGCCTCGGCCTTGTCGCCGAGCGAACCCGTGACGTCGAGATCAGCAGCGGTCTGGCAACTGCAAAGCCCCAGCCCCAACATCACGGCCGATGCGATCGATACGCCATATCTCGCGAAGCGATGGTTTTGGCGCAGCTGCGCGAACATGTATTTTGGCCTGTGGTCAGCGGCTGGCTGTCCACACCCTCACAGCTTAACCCTAAATTCTGGTTAAACCGGCCGGTATTCCGGCCCGGGCCGCCACACGCCTGAACGAGGCCGCCCTGCCCGGCTTGCGCGCGAGCGCCCGTTGGCCTCGACCGATCGAGGCCTCTTTTGATCTAGTCGATGAATTCGGCGCCGAGTTCGCAGCCGATCCGCCATGCCAGGCGGCATTGCCGCGGCCTGCCGGTCGACAAGATGATGGTGAACTCGGGGGGAATCTGGACATATTCGGCGATTACCTTCAGGCCGCCATCCGAAATATCCGTGATCGTGCAGTCTCGCGGCAACGCACCGGTGCCGAATTGGATCTTCGCGACCCTGTTGCACATACGGCGTTCGCTTTTACGTCGGTTCACCAGCATGTCGGTCCTTCGCCTCGCTCGAATAATGCTCGTTCGGCACATCGGAGGGTGTAGCGAAGAATTGTTGGAAACTAGCTAGCCGAATCGTTGGCAATTGATCGGTTGTTTTCCAACTCTTTTTACCGAGACTTGCCTGGCCGTTCCCAAGTTCCGCCAAATAGCGCAAAAGACAACGCAAGCTGGCGCGAAGCCCTGCTCGGCGCCGCACGTTGCGCGGCAAAATATCCTGCCCGAAGCAGGGATATCGGCTGTTTTGCTTAAAAATGGAATTCTTGTTCCCGGCTTTTTCCGGGGTCGACGTTCAGAAACCGGACGTGGCGGATCAATTCGCCGCCGAACTCTGCCGTCCGGTCAGGATGATGAAATACAGATTGCGGACATAGACCACCAGACCGAGCGCCTGACCCGCGATGAACACGGGATCGCGGCGATACAGGGCGTATACCAGCAGCAACGCGCCGCCGCCGATCGAGAAAAACCAGAACGCCACCGGGACCACGCTCTTGCGCGCCCGTTCGGACGCGATCCATTGCACCACGAAACGCATGGTGAAGAACGCCTGCGCCACGAACCCGAGGATGACCCAGCCGTCGAATTTGATGATGAAGACATCGTGCAGGTAGGTCGTGATCGCGTTCATGGCGTAACCTCGGTCGCAACAGGTGTCGGCTTCTTGCGGCGGATCAGCCACCACACGCCCGCAAGGTCCATGATTCCGATCCACAGGCGGTCGAAGAAACCGTAATTCGAAACGCCGGAATGCCTGGGACGGTCGATCACGTCGACATAGGCGATCTCAAATCCCTCGCGGCGCATCAACGCCGGCAGGAAGCGGTGCAGCCCGTCGAAGTACGGCATCGCGAGAAACACCTCGCGGCGGAAGGCCTTGAGGCCGCAGCCGGTATCGCGGGTGCCGTCGTGCAGAATGGCGTTGCGCACGGCATTGGCGATGCGCGACTGCAGCTTCTTGAAACCGGTATCCTTGCGGCCGACCCGCTGACCGGCGGCAAGACCGGTGCGATCGCCGCCATTCTCGACCGCCGCGATCAGATCGGGCAGGAACGCCGGGTTGTTTTGACCGTCGCCGTCAAGCGTCGCGACGATGGCGCCGCGCGCGGCGCGGACGCCGCTGCGCACCGCCGCCGACTGGCCGGTCGAAACCGCGTGACGAAGCTGGCGCAGATTGCCGCGCGTTTTCATGACGGCCGCGAGCCTGTCGGCGGTGGCATCGGTCGAGCCGTCATTGACGTAGATGATTTCATAGGCCCATCGGCCGTCGAGCGCGGCCGCGATTTCCGCGATCAACGGCGCGACATTGTCGGCCTCGTTGCGCACGGGAACAACGATCGAGACAGCAACGGATTGAGTATCGGACAAGGGCAATTCATCGACCGGTTTGATGGGTTTGCGGCGCCGCTTTTATGGGGCGGATGGTCCCCCGGCAACCCCTTTGCTGTGTTCTACGGCTGTCCGGGCCGGGGCAATATGGCGCCATCGTGGCCGACCGCGAAGCCGATGCCCCTCGCCGCGAACCAATAACGCACGGCCATCGCGCCGATGATGCCGAACACGGCGCCCGCGGTCACGTCGCTCGGGTGATGCGCCAGCAGCACCAGCCGGGTAGCGATGATCAGCACGGCATAAACGATCATCGGCAGACGCCATCGCGGCCACAACGCCGAGACCGCGAAAGCCAGGGCGACGCTGGTGATGGCGTGGGCAGATGGAAAGCTGGCATAGGCCGAAGCACCCGAAAAATGCGAGAAGGTGAACGGATCGGCGCCGACAAACGGCCGGCCGCGGCCGACGATCCATTTTATCAACTCGCCGGCCAGGATCGGCACGACCACGGCCAGCAACAAATATTGCAATTCGGCGAGCCGAGGCACGAGCCGGGCCCGCATCGCATCCCGCGCGCCCGCCGCAACCAGCGTCGTCGCCACGAGCAGCGCGAAAATCGACCACAGCACAAATTCCGCCTTGCCGAAATCGGTCAGGATGCGAACAGGCCACAGGTCGGGCGAATTGCGCGGCGGCATCAGTTTGATCTCGGGAAGATCGACCGCGAACATCAACGCCACGACCGCGAATGCCCCGATCGCAATCAGCACCCCGGCCTGACGCCAGAATTTTCGCGCGGCCTGCCTGGCATGCGGGTCTGACGACGGTCCGGTCAGTTGCCCGATCGACGACAGCACCAGGCCGCCGAGTTGCGCAAAATAGCCCGTGGCTTCGTCGCTGGTCGCGGGCGCGGCCATTTTACTGCGTGCCTTCGGAGCGGAAAATGGAGATCGAGACCGCCTTGCCTTGCGAGAAATTATAGCCGTCGATCTTGGTCGCGATGTCGTAGCGCAGGCCGATCGCCTCGGCGCGCTGGGCAAAGGCGCGTTCCGATCGCGCTTCGACCAGCGCGAACCGGCAAGTCCCCTGGTTGAGGAAATCGGCCGCGCCGGAGCCGTCGGTCAGCAAGGTCGAAGTCCCCGTCATGAACACCAGGCTCGGCTCCTGGAAACCGGCGGCGGCCGCTTTCGGCCCGACACAGACCACATTGCGCAGCGCGCGCGCGATCTCGGCGCTCGGAAACAACGGCGTCAGCGCCGGCAGCACGGCGCCATAGAGCGTCGCCGACAGGAATATCGCGGCGACCACGGCATTGAGCAGCGAGCGCTCGGCGTGGTTGTCGTCATAGAGCCACCACGCGAACAATCCGAAGATCAGGGAAGCCGCCACGAACGGCCAGGCCAGAAACACCGGCTGGCGCGTCAGCGTCACGGCGCCGACAATCGCGACCACCGAAAGCAATGCGGGGACCGCAAACCACCACGCCGCCCCGCGCCTCAGCCACGACCGCGACAGCACTTGCCGCTCCAGCGCGCCGACGGTCAGGATGGCGATCGCGGGATAAAGCGGCAGCACGTAATGCGGCAGCTTGGTCAGCACCAGCTCGAACACGATCCAGGACGGCACCAGCCAGGCCAGCAGGAACTGGGCGCCGGGTTCGCGCCGGGCGCGCCATATCGCCGGCGCCGCCATGCCCGCCAGCGGCGCGCCCGGCCAGAACGTCACCCAGAACAGCAACAGATAGGCGCCCGGCGGCGCGCCGTGGGATTCCTGCGCCGTCAACTTGCTCAGCATGTCGCCGCCGACCGAGTCCGCGAAGAACTCGTTACCCGCGCGCCAAAAGATCGCGACGAACCAGGGCAGCACCAGAACCAGCATCCACACCACGCCCAGGATCGGACGCAGCCGCCAGATCCACGCCGCCGAGCGGTCGAGGATGGCCAGCATCGCGATCGCGAGAACCACGAACATCAGGATCAGCGGCCCCTTGAGCAGGATGCCGCCGGCCATGGCGGTCCAGAAGATCGCGGGAACGCTCCATGACGGACGCTCGGGCTCCTCGCCGCGCTGCCAGCTCAGATATACCCGCGCCATCGCGCCCATCGCGGCGACCACGGTGAGCAGCAGCATCGCATCGGTCTTGGCGAGCCGCGCCTCGACGCCGAGCAGCACCGAGCTCGCCATGATCAGCGCGGCGAGCACGGCGCCACGCCGCGTCACGAATGCCAGCGCGGTCCAGTAGGTCAACAGCACCGCGCCGATCGCACCGAACAGCGAGGGCATCCGGTACAGCCAGATCCGCAACTCCGGCGCGCGGCAGGCCGAGCGCGGACGCGGTTTCGATCGCCGCCGACTGCAACCAGTAGATGCCGACCGGCTTCTTGTAGCGGACGTCGTCCTGGAAGCGGATGTCGACGAAATCGCCGCTCTCCACCATCTGCTTGGTGGCCTGCGCGAAGCGGGCTTCGTCGCGATCGACCGGCGGAATGTTGAAGAAGCCGGGCAGGAACAGCAGCAGGCCGCACAGCAGCAGGAAGGCGATCGCCCTGGTATGGCTGACCGTGACAAAATCGACCACGCGCATCAGCCGGCTACCCGGATTTATCAGGTTTTTCGGTTCACGCGGCTCACCGAACCGGGGGCGGGGGTAGGTCTCGGACATCGGTTCCGCATACGCCGAAACCGCCATTCCGACAACCGCTTAGGGCAACTCTATTGGATTCTGACGACAACTGTGTCCGCAGCGCCCGTGGCGTCGATCACGGTGAGGCGGACAAAGCCCGGTCCGGGCGGATCGACCAGGCGCTGGCGGCGGCTGTCGATCTCGCCGGCGGACACGCCGTTCACCATCATGGTCATCGGCAGCACCCCGCCGGCGACCTTGACCGGCATGGCCGAAAACTGGGCGCCACCGGAGCCGGACGCGTCGATCCGCGAGCCATTCAGCGGGAACTGGATGTGCGGCGCCTGCTCGCTGCCGGTCCGCACCAGTTCCCCTGATGGCCGGAACCGGCGCAGCGGCAGCGGCAGTTTTGCGTTACTGGAGATCAGCACCCCCTTGGGCGCCTTTGGCAGCGGCGCGGGCAGTTTGCCGGTGCGGGCAAAGGCGTCGAACAGGATCGGCGCCGCCGCGGTGCGTCCGACCAGGCCGGGAACCGGCGCGCCATCGGGACGTCCGACCCACACCCCGATCGTCATGCGGCCATCAAAACCGACCGACCAGGCATCGCGATAGCCGTAGCTGGTGCCGGTCTTGAAGGCGATGCGGTGCTGCGGGGCGTTTTCCGGCGGCGGCGTGCCCATCAGCACGTTGCCGACCTGCCAGGCCGCGACCGGATCCATCAGCCGCAGCCGATCGCGCGGCGCGTCTTTGGCGTCGATGTACTCGCGCAGCGGTTTTGTCGTGCCGAGCCGCGCGATGCCGGCATAGAGCTGCACCAGATCCTGCAGCGTGACGCCGACGCCGCCCAGCCCCATCGCCAGATCCGGGCACCTCGTCCTTGGGCAGAACCAGATTGCCGCCGGCCTGCTTGAGCCGCGATGACAGCCGGCTGGCGCCGACCCGATCCAGCAGCGCCACGGCCGGCACATTGAGCGACAGTTGCAGCGCCTTGCGCACCGGCACGGTGCCCTGGAAGGTCATGTCGAAATCCTGCGGCGCGTATTCGCCGAACCGGGTCGGCCGGTCGTCGATCAGGCTTTCCGGATGCACAAAGCCATCCTCGAAAGCGAGCCCATAGATGAACGGCTTTAAGGTGGATCCCGGCGAGCGCACCGCGCGGGTCATGTCGACCTGGCCTGCCCGTTTGTCGTCGAAATAATCGGGAGAGCCGACACGCGCCAGCACGTCGCCGCTCTCATTGTCGACCGCGACGATGCCGACCGAGATGTTCGGCCCGAGCGATACCGCGCGGTCATGCGCCAGCGTCTCGAGATTTTTCTGCAGGTTGGAATCCAGCGTCAGCGAAATCACCGGCAGATTCCTGAACGTCGCGACCGCGCGATCGGCGGAATGCGGCGCCAGGATCGGGATCGCCTTGCGCATCCGCGGCACCGGCACGGCCTTGGCGGCGGCCGCATCCTCGCCCGATACCGTGCCGTCCTCGACCATGCGGTCGAGCACCCGGTCACGCGCGATCCTTGCTGCTTCCGGGTAACGGTCGAGCCGGCGATTTTCCGGCGATTGCGGCAGCGCCACCAGCAGCGCCGATTCCGCCAGCGTCAGCCGCTTCGGCTCCTTGCCGAAATAGGCGATCGAGGCCGAACGGATGCCCTCGAGATTGCCGCCATAGGGCGCCAGCGCGAGATAGAGATCGAGAATCTGGTCCTTGCTGAGCCGCCGCTCGATTTCGACGGCACGCACCATCTGGTGCAGTTTGGCCGAGATCGATCGCTCCCGCCGCGGCTCCATCAGCCGCGCCAGTTGCATGGTGATGGTCGAGCCGCCGGAGACGATATGGCCGCGGGTGGCCAACTGGATCGCGGCGCGGCCGAGCGCGAAGGGATCGACGCCGGCATGCGCGTAAAAGCGTTTGTCCTCATAGGCGAACAGCAGTTTTAGATAGGTCGGGTCGACATTGGCCTTGGCATCGACCGGCAGCCGCCAGCGGCCGTCGGCCATCGCATAGGCCCGCAGCAGTTTTCCATTACGGTCGACCACCGTTTGCGACACCTGCCGCGCCTCGCGCAACGGCAACGGCCCGAGCGAAACGATCCAGCAACCCAACCCCACGCTTGAGAGAAGGACTACAATCGCTAAGGTAGTCGCGACGGTCCGAACGGTCCGCCACTTGTTACCACCGCCATGGCCGGGCTTGTCCCGGCCATCCACGACTTCATCGACGCCTGTAACAGACGGGCATGACGAAGTTGATGGTGTGGCCGAGTCGGTCATTTCGCCGGACGCACCTCGACGGTTCCGGTACCGGTGCGGCCATAACGCGAGGGATTGTACATGTCCTCGACATAGGCCTGCGGCAGCACGTATTTGCCGGGCGATACCGCGCGCACCACATAGGCCACCGTGAACACCGCCTTGTCGCTGGCGCCGCGATCGATCGCCGCGGTAAAGCGGTCGTCGCGGAATTCGGTGTTTTGCGGCTCCTGGCCGTCCTCGATCCAGTCCAGCGTGCCGGTGTCGCCCGATGACACCAGATGCGGGTTGTCGATCTCGAGCCCCGCGGGAAGATAATCCGCCACCATGATGTGACCGAATTCCGGTTTTGCTTCGGTGATCTTCAGCACCACCGCGAAGCGATCGTTCTGCTTCGCCTTGGAGACGTCGGCCGGCTTGCCGTCGAGCGTGAAATAATTGCGCTCGATTTTAAAACCGTTCGAGGCTGCCGGCTCCGGCGTGACCGGCGCGCCGCTCACCGACACCACCGCCTGCACCGCCGCATCGCCGGTGTTGGTGATCTTGACCGGCTTGCCGGCCATCTCAGCCGCCTTGTAGCTGCGATACAGCGCGGTCTTGATCGGCGACCCGTCGATATCGAGCGCCATGGTTTCCTTCGACAGCGCGCGCGAGGCCAGCACCAGCCACGCGTTCTCCTGCGTTGAGGTGTAAGGCGTCAGCCCGCGCGCCGCTTCGACGCGTTGCACGGCCTGGGTCAGCGTTGCTCGCGGCGCGTTGCCTTCGCTGGCGAGCGAGACCAAAGCCGCGGCATCGCGCAGCTGCGAGCCGTAATCGACCCGGCCGAATTCCAGCGTCGGCTTCGGCATCAGGCTGTCGAGCGCCGCGGCATAGACCCGCTCCGCCCGCGCGCGATCGCCGACCAGCGCCAGCGCCGCGGCCAGTTGCGATTTCGCGATCGAGGTGGCGAGATTGTCGAGCTTGGTGTCGGCGAGATAACGCAAATCGCCGATCGGCGCGGTGCCGTTGCGGGCCAGCACGTAGAGGCCGTAAGCGAGGTTGCGGCCGCCGTCCTTTTCCGGTTCGTCGGCATTGACCACCGAATTCCTGACACGATCGAGCGCATTCTTGAACAGCACGTCCGGCACGGTAAATCCCTTTTCGCGGGCGCGGGTCAGGAAGTCCGTGACGTAGGCATCCAACCAGGGATCGTCGCCGCCGGCCGACCACAGGCCGAACGAGCCGTTGGAGCCTTGCCGCGCCAGCAAGCGGTCGATCGCGTCCTTGATGCGCTGGTCGACGTCGTTATCCATGGCCAGATGCGCGCCGGCCGCGAGGTCGTTGACATACAACAGCGGCATCGCGCGGCTGGTGATCTGCTCGGAGCAGCCGAACGGATAGCGATCGAGCGCCTGCAGGATGGTCGCGGCATCGAGCGCGGTCGACAGGCTCACCGACAGCGAGACGCTGCCGGTGCCCTGCACCAGGTCGGAGAACATGTCCGGCGTCAGCGTCAGGCTCTCGCCCTTGGCCAGCGTCGCGGATCGTGCGCCGCGCCAAAATCTGCGTCGCCGCCTTGACGTCGAGCGCGTAGTGCCGCGCCAGGCTGAGCCCGTTCGGCCCCTTGATATCGACATCGAGCTGCGCGGTGCCGGTGCCCGACGCATCGAGCGCCAGCGACATCGAGCTGCGCTGCTTGGCGGCGAGTTTTGCATTCGTCGACGGCATTGCCGCCGACCTTGACCGGGCCGGAGGCTTTGACGCTGATGGTGTAGTCGCCGGGCGCGCCTTCGACATTGTCGAGATCAAAACTCATGGTGCCGTGGTCGCCATTGAGCAGGAAGCGCGGCAACGTCGCGGTCAGCACCACGGGATCGCGCACCGTGACGTCGGTGGTGGCGCGGCCGAGTTTGGTCGCGGTCCATGCCACCGCCATCACGCGGGCGGTGCCGGCGAATTCCGGAATCTCGAAACTGATCTCGGCGGTGCCGTCGGCGCCCACCGTGACAATGCCGGAATACAGCGCCAGCGGCTTTTGCGTCGGCGGGCTGCCCTGCAGCTCGGCGCCAGCACTATCACCGCCGGTCTTGAGCTGGCCTCGCGTGCCCTGCATGCCGTCGATCAATTGCCCGTAGATGTCGCGGATTTCCGAGGTCATGCGGCGCTGGCCGAGATAATAATCGTCGGGCGCCGGGGGTTTGTAATTCGTCAGATTGAGGATGCCGACATCGACCGCGGCGACCACCACCTTGGCGTCCTCGCCGGGGCTCAGCCCGCCGAGCTTGACCGGCAGTTTCAGCGTGGTGTTGGGGCGCACCAGGGCCGGCGGCGACAGCTCGACCTGCAGCGTGCGGGTCTTCTTGTCGATGCCGAACCATTTCAGGCCGATCGCCCGGCCCGGCATCCGCAATGCCGCCGCATCCAGCGGACGGCGCAGCGTCGCCACCACATAGGCGCCGGTGCCCCAATCCTTGCCGATGGGAATTTTGACCTGCGAGGTGCCTTCCTTGACGTCAGTCGTTTGCGTGGTCAGCAGCCGGTCGCCGAGCACGTTGATGGTCAGCTTGCCTGCCGTGCGGGCGTTGACCGACACCGTCATGGTGTCGCCGGACTGGTAGTCCGGGCTGGTCGATCGAGGTTTCCAGCAGATCCGGCGTGTCGGCGCTGCCGTCGGAATACCAGCCGACGTCGAACTGCACTGACGTCAGCGGCCCGTCGGCCTCGTTCGACCTGACGTCGAGCCGGTAGCGGCCCGGCTGCGGCGACAGCGTGACGCGCGCCGGCCTGTCGGCTGCATATCGCGAGGTCGCCGTCGGCCACCCGCGTGGTGGTCTTGACCGGCTCATAGTCCCACGACGAATTCTGCCGATACCATTGATAGTGCAATTCCATCTTCAGCAGTTCGTAGCGCAGGCCGTCGCGCGCCAGCGGCTTGCCGTCGGGCGCGACGAACACGACGTCGAAATTGGCCTTGTCGCCTTCCGCGACGTTCTTGTCGCCGAACAGCGGCTTGACGCCGATCATCGCGCTGACCGGCGCCACCGGCAGCACCAGCTTGCGCTCGACCGCGCGGCCGCCGGCTTCCGCCATGCGGATGAAGATCTGCGCCTCCTGCGGACGCGTCGAGGTCGGCGGCTTTGGCCAGGCTGACCGGGAAGGTCGCCACGCCCTTGTCGTCGGACTCCGGCAGGTTTTCGATCGGCGTGCGCTCGTTGCTGGCGGTCTCCTCGTCGGCGACGCCGAACTGGTAGCCGGCATAGCCCGGCCGGTCCTCGGCCGGCGCCACCAGCATGTCGCCCTCGAGCTGCAGGCCCGAAGCCGGCGCGCCATAGAGGAAATGGCCGTCGACCTTAAGTTCTGCCGGAGCATCAGACTTTGATGGCTTTGTCCTTGCTGGATAAGTCGAATTCGATCCGCTCGGGGATGTAATCCTCGACCATGAAGGTGGTTTCGCCGACCGACGGCCGCCTTGGGATCGGTAAATGCCCGCACCCGCCAGGTGCCGGTCGGGCACCGCCGAATTCAGCGGCACCGCCAGGCTGCGGCCGCCGGCGCCCTGATCGGCCAGCACGGCGCGGCGGAACTCGACGCCGTCGGGGCGCTCGATCACCAGGGTCAGCGGCCCGCCGGTGACGGCATTGCCCTGGCCGTCGCGCAGCAGCGCGGTGAGATAGACCGTCTCGTTGGAGCGGTAGACCCCGCGCTCGGCATAGACGAAAGCGTCGGCGCCGGCCGGCACCGCCCGGCCCGATACGCCGCGATCGCTGAGATCGAAGGCGTCGGTCTTCAGGCTGAGGAAGGCGTAATCGGCCTTGTCGCTGGTCACCGTCAGCATCGCCGGCGACAGCCCGCCCTCGCCGCGCGCCAGCCCGGCCTCGAACAGCACGTGGCCGGCAGTCGTCGGTCTTGCGGGTGGCGAGGATCTCGTTGTTGCGCGCGATCAGCCGCACCTCGGCCTTGGCGACCGCGTCGGTCGAGGCCAGCGAATTGACGAAGACATGGATGCCGTCATTGCCGGAGAACGCCGACAGCCCGAGTCGGAGACGATGAACCATTGCGTCGCGAGCTGGCCGTCATCGTCGCTGCCGGGACCCTTGGCCTCGGCGGTCATGACATAGACGCCGGGCTGCAGATCGCCGAGCGCCTGATCGACCGGAAACGCCGTGGTGACGTCCTGGTTGAGCGTGGGTCGCGGTGACGAGTTCGCCCGACCAGACCTTTACGCCGCGCTCGTCGCCGAGCTCGGACGAATTGATAGCTGGAGAGCTGCTGCTGGAAGTCGGCGCCGATCACCGTGTTGATCAGGTTGCGGTCGCCGATCCGGAACACATTGACCGTCACCGCAGGGCGTATTGACGCTGACCACGGGAATGCCGCGCTGGCCGGTACGCGGCAGCACATAGGCCCGCCCGGTAAAGCGCACGAACGGCTTGCGGTCGCGCACATAGATGTTGAACTCGGCCGATTTCGGCAGGCTTTCCTTCACCGTCGACGGCAGCCCGGCGCGCAGGTTGATATTGTAGCGCTCGCCATGTTTTAGGCCGTCGACGCAGAGCTGATGGCCTTCCGCCGACAGCGCCGGCTTGTCGTTGCCGGCCAGCGCCAGGAACGGGACGAAATCGGTGCGTTTTGCCAGGTCCTCGGAGAACTGGAAGCAGGCCCGGGGCGAGGCGGAATCCGAATCCACGGTGTAATCGAGCAGCCTGAACCCGTGCTCGTCGCGCATCTTTTCGTATTGGCCGCGGACGTCGGCGACCTCGCGCAGATCGAGCGACAGCCGCAGCGCATCCAGCGCCGGCCGCCACAGTTTTCGCTCGGCCATCGACTGGCCGAGCACCGCCAGCGCATCGGCTTCGCCCTGGGGATTGCCGGCGCGCTGATAGGCGATATAGGCCGCGGTCGAGGCCCGCTCCAAAAGGAAGGTCTGTTCGCTCGAATTGGCGGGCGTGATTTGGAAAATGGTGCGGGCGAGCCGCAGCCAGTTGCCGGCATCCTCGGGCGCGGTGGCCGCGATCTGGCCGAGGATCTGCAAGCCGGTGCGGAAATCGTTGCGCTTGAAGGCGGTATCGGCGTCGGTCCGCAAGGTGGCTGCGGATTTTGTCACCGGCCCCGCCTCGCTCTTGATCTGGGCCTCCAGCTTGATCGCCGCATCCGCCAGTTCGTCGCGTTTAAAGGCCTTGTCGGCGGCCTGCGCCGCCACAAGGCCGAACGCCAGCGTGGCGCAGAGGGTCACGGCGCGAACCAAACCGATCATGATGGAGCTCCCGGGCGCGGACCAAGGCCGCGTATTGGACAGAAATGCGCGAAAAGGTGACGGACTCATGGCGCGAAAATGAACGGGCGAATAAGTCGCATACGACGTTTGGCCTTAAGGCAAAATCCGCGCAAGCCCCGGGTTTTCGGGGACACGGTCTTGCAGTGTCGGCGGGCCGAGGGGCGGCCGCCATTGCGTTGGTCGGTGCCACGGTCAAAATGGTTCGGATAGGCTTGGCGGAGTTGCGGATTTTCCTGATTGGCGGCGCAGCGCAGAAAAACGACGACGCCGGTGGTCTCTGAGTAAGTTCCGCCCAACAAACATTCCGATCGTTGAGGGTTGGGTAACTTTATCGACTGAGTATCGCGCCAGTCACTTGTTCAGTTGCGTTGGAGTATGCCTGTGCTTGATCTTGATGAGCTGCGTGAACTCGCAGCCGATGTCCGCGTTTTCATTGACCTCGCCGAAGACAAGGCGGCGGCCCTGAGGGACATCATCGCGGCTTACGACGTCGTGCTGGGTATCTACCCCGCTGGCGACGAGATCGGTCTCCACGTCGTCAAAGGCAGGCAGATCCTCGACCAGATCGCGAAATCCCAGACCGCTTCGATGTACACCCACACGGCCATCGCAGTACCCGACCTGCATCACGCCGAGAGCCTCAGGCAATTGACGGCGCCGCGAGCCGTCAAGAAGCTCGCCGCCTGACAGCGGCGTCGTGCTGCTGCTCTCCGGCGGAGTGATTTCAATCACACCGCTCGCGAATGACTTTGAACGCATGTTTCCGATCTCGCGTCTGTTCGGCAACGAGGGACATCCCTCCTTGCAACAGGAGAAAGGGACATGAATTTCAAGCAGGCTTTGACCTGGCTGAATTGGCTTTACGGCTGCCTGTTCGGGGCGATCTGCCTCGGCTACGGCATCGCTTTCGCCGGCCATGCGCTGTCGCTGTGGGAACTGCCTCATCTCAGCCCGCTGTTCACCGCCTTCAGCTTCGGCAGCGCGGGATGCGCCAATCTGGTCTCGGGTCTGCAAAAACTGTCCCCCGCGCCTGCGCCGTACCACGGCCAAATTTCCGCCGGGGGCCTCCAGGATTCTGAGGTCGACAAGGAGGCCGCGATCCTCCGGACGTGAGTCAGGGTTGTTCACCGCGAAAAGGCTTGCCGCGCGGGCCACCGGCCCCGCTCAACCGCCCTGCCGGACCGACGGAACGGCTCAAAATCGCTCGGGACAGGCCCGGCGCGGTTGCAGATTTTTCATATTGGCAATGCTAAGAAGCCCTGCGTGACGAGACCCTTTGGCGGCCGCGTCGCCGGACGGTCCCATAGCTCAACTGGATAGAGTAACGGATTTCTACTCCGTGGGTTGCAGGTTCGAATCCTGCTGGGATCGCCAACCCTGCGCGAACTCTGGCTATTTGGCGGCCGTGCGAAGGGCGAAGCCAAGGCCGACAGTGACGCGACCTCCGGCGGGTTCAGACGCCTGCCTACAGCAAGCACAATTGGAGGGCTGGGCGTCGGGAATAGATGGCGGGGCTGATTTCGATGAAATCGTGTGCCGTCATGTCAGCCCGGAGCCCAGGCAACAACGACAACGTGGTCAGAACGACACGTCACGAAACACGCTATCGGCGCCGCGATACGATCACGCCGACCAGGAACGCTGCGGCCAGCGCCTGAAGCGGCGCTTGACGCGTCCACTGGCTGAGTTTGTCCGCCGGCATGCCGGGCGAGCGAACCGCCTCAATGACGTCGTTGACGCGCTGGCTGGCCGATCGGAACACCTCGGCGGCCTGGTCGGCGAGCGATTTGATCGGTTCGCCGGGCGCACGCGGACGTGAGTCCATCTCATTTAGTCGATCCAGCAACTCGCCCATGATCAGGGTCCCCCGCAGTTCAATCGATGATGCGGCCAAATGGCCGCCATACGCCTTCGGCTACCATCCCGACGGGCCAGGACCGCCCGGCTCAATGTCGCCGGGCGCCATCGGCGGAGCATTCGGGCTGGTGTCGACACGATCGTCCTGGGGCCGATAGCGGTATCTTGGGATGATGTTGTAGTCGACCGGCCAAGTGGGATCCAACGCCACGATCGGCACTCTGGCGAGGTGCATCGGGCGGTTGTGATGACGCGCCTGGGCTGTCTGACATAGCGCCAGCGCGACGCCGAACGTGAGGATGAGTGTCGAGCATCTCATGGGGTTTAAATCCCGACCAGGCCAGAGACGAGGGCAAAACCGAGCGCGCCGAGCACCGGGGCGGCGGCCGCTGTCGCGAGGGTAACGATCCAAAACTCGTGCTTGATTCCGTGGTCCATGATCTCTCTCCAATCCCTTTGGGAGAGAAACGGCCGAAGCGCGCGGTGGTTCCGATTGGCGCCAGACGCAACCCGCGGAGCGCAGGCATAACGCGCTGTAGGCGCTCGTTAGAACGTCATGAAACGGCGTGGACCAGGGCGTCAAGCGAACGGCTCCAGGCTTGTTCGACCAAAAACCGGCCCGCTACCTGCCTGATTGTAAACGCGGTGTAAACAGCATGTAAACGGCTGCAAAAGCTTGGAAATTAGAAAACCTGTTGGCGGGTCGGTGCGACTGACTGGCAGGTGCGAATGATCGCAGCCTTAACCCAACAGGAGACTACAATGACCACGACGACTGAAATCACCACCCGCGAACTGACCTGCGATGATCTGAACACTGTGTCCGGCGGAGTGGGCTGGATCGGAATTGTGAACGCGGGCCTGAGGGCTGGTTCAGCGCCATTTAGTGTCGGGGGATCCGCTGCTACTTTGGGTCTCAGTTTGATGGGCGTCGGCGTCGGGCATATTGCCCTTGAGCAGTTGAACCAGTGATTGGATGTCGGCAAACCGCACTGTTGCGGGGCGGCGCATTCGTTACAATTTTATCGGTTTCCGCTACTGGAGCGGACCAACGAAAGACGCTGACAACGCTTCGCTGTAAGGTTCGTGTCAGCAACGGCCCATAAAACCATGCCTCTCTCACGAGAGGTCGGCCCCGACCAGGATTGAGGGAGGCGGTCCCGTGACTTTCTCAGAGCCGCGGGGCCGCTCCAAATTCTCGTGACAGCGGCCTCTGCGCAGCCGTGGGCGCCGCGCGCTAGCGTGCCCCCTTCAGATCGCATGACGTGGTGCAGGTTGCGATGGTGCCGGCCATACAGGATTCGCAGACGTTGACGCACTGGGTCATCTGCTTCGGATCGTAGCTGCGGTACAGTTTTGCGATGCAGGCCCGCTGCCGATCTGAGTATTCCGGCTCGTTCGAGCAGCCCGCCAGCAGCGTGGCCGCCAGCAAATATAGGCTCAGCGTTCGCATCACAGGCCCTCGTCTCAAGACCCGGCATACCCTTTTTCAATCCGTCCGACCGGAACATGTTCCGCGAATACAATTCGCGCCGGCCTACTTCGCCGCACCGGACTTGATGGCTTGCTCGACTTCATCCGCCAGACCGTTCAAGTCTCTGTACAGCCTGTCGTACATATCGCGCTTGGTCTGGTCCGTCGCGAGGTCCCGGATCAGGGCAGCCTCAGCCGCTTCCTTGCGAAGTCTTTCGATTGAAGCGCGATAGTCTTGCACGTCTAGCCCATGGCCGTTCGAATAAGGGCGGGAGCGCGACCGGCGATCTCATCACAGATGGAAGCCACGGAGCGGGCTGTGACGTCGTCATTGTCCGATGCCGCGCGGCGGAAAGCCAGAACAAACCGCGTTCAGCGCGGCAATCCGCGATATGTGTAAAAGTGTACGTTATCGGATTGGGATGCCCGAGGAACAAATGGAAGCTCCCCGAATTAAGCCCGTATGCCGGGTCCGCCCCGACACGGCACTCCCAGGAACGGCCTCAGTAGCTCCCCCGCGCTGAGGCCGTTTCATTGACGGTAGCAGTCGTGCGCCCTGCATGGAACGAGGATGCAAATTTCCTTGCCGAGCTGCGGCGATTTACCGGCAGAGGTCAAATTTCTTACCGGCAGAGGTCAAATTTTCGGTGGCGAAAAAAGACGGACGGCGCGTGGCCGTTAGGAACGGCTGCAAGCCGAGGCCGTTGAGTCAAGACGTCGGCGACGCCCAGGCTCATAGGCCTGGCAGCCAACATCACCAACCCACCAACCAGAGAGATGACGATGGGACTGTTCACGAAAGACATCAAAACCATGGAGGACATGTTTGTGCATGGCCTGCAGGACATTTACTACGCCGAGCATCAGATCACCAAAGCGCTGCCGACGATGATCGAACAATGCACCAACCGCGACCTCGCGGCCGGTCTGCGATCCCACCTCGAAGAGACCAAAGGCCAGATCGAACGCCTGCAGAAGGTATTTCAGAAGCTCGGCAAGGAACCGAAAGCGACCGATTGCCCCGCGATCGACGGCATCATCAAGGAAGCCAACGAGACCGCCGGCGAAATCGACAACAAGCAGGTGCTCGACGCTGCGATCGTTGCAAACTCGCAGGCGGTCGAGCACTACGAGATGGCGCGGTACGGCACCCTCATCGCCTGGGCTGAAGAGCTCGGACATGACGACGTGGTTCGCTTGCTGACCACCAACCTCAATGAGGAAAAGGCGGCCAATACCAAGCTGAACACGCTTGCGACGCGGAAGGGTGTCAACAGCAAGGCCGTCAACGCCGCATAGAGCGTTTTCGAGCGAAGTGGAAACCGGTTCGCGTGAAGAAAACGCGTCAAAACAAGAATCGAGAGCTTCGGTTCTGATTCTATCAGAACCGATAATGCTCGAGCGAACAGCTCGCGTCGCGCTCCGCCCTACCCGGCCCCGGTGCGCCTCGCGCCGGGCGCTTCTTTTCGCGCTCCGCAAAGTATGTTCCCGGCGAAAGGACCGTCACGGTATCAACGAGCAACACAAGCGAACGCTGTGACCGTTGGCTACGCCAACAAATCAAAGGAAGTTAATTTAATGCACGCGAAGGAAAAGATTGGCGTATTCGATCGCCGCGGACGCGATCGCCACGCTCAGAAACAAGGCCGGGAGCCACCATCCATGCATCGCGAACAATCCTGACGATGATCGCGTAGATGGTAAAGCCGGCTTCCACCCTGCCCTAATGAAGGTTCAGTAATGTGGGCTGCAGAAAGGCAGCCCTGCGCGCCGCGCATTGCGGATTGTTTCTGGGCGCAACTCACGGCGCGGTGAACGATCCGCTGTCCAGTTGAGGCCTGAGACCGCCTTAAGCCGCCCGCTTGGCGAGAACCGATTTCGGCAGCTGGGCAAAATGCGCGTCGTAATGCGCGATGGTCAGCATGGCGCCGCAGATGAAAATCGTGAATGCGATGATCGATGCCTTGAACATGATCCGCTCCTTATCCTTTGCTTAGGTATGTCGGACCGGGCGGATCGCCAGTTCGATTACCCGGATTTAACCTGTGACGGACCTCACGCGGAGCTAAATTTGAAAAGCTCGGGCGCAGCAAACGAGAACTTATGTCCCGTCGTCACCACGAAAGGCCCTCATCCTGAGGAGCGCGCCGTTGCGCGCGTCTCGAAGGATGGGCCACAGCACCCGCGGCCATGGTTCGAGACGGCGCAAGCGCGCCTCCTCACCATGAGGCTGTGCCCGCCTCATCCGAACGTCGAAGCCGCCTTGCCAAAAAATTTCCGCAATCCGCGGCTGGAAATCGGCCGGTTTCGAAACAGGATTGCTCCCATGCGGCTCATCACCATCCCCTTGTCGGCGGCGATCATCGCGCTTACCGCCGTGGCACCCGCACTCGCAACAACCTCGGACGTTACAAAGCCTGGCAACGAGAGTTTGGCGACGCCGTGCCATGCCTATGAGCAAAATCCGGACGGATCCTGGAAGGAAATCGGCTGCGCGGAAGACGGCCTCAAGTCGCCGGCGCCGGCAAAAATCTCGACCCGAAACGAAGGCAAAACCTCGCACTGAAGGCACAGCGTCGCGACCGACGGATCGGCTCAACCCAGCGTTTCCCAGACCCTGCGGTCGATCGGCCGGCTGCAGACGGCGCTTGCGTCCACAAACAGCAGGACATGCGAGGCCCTCTCCAGCGACGGCTTCATCCCCGCCAGCCAGATATCGGCCGCGGTGCGGGCGTCCCGGGTGTCGAGCGACCGCAACTGGTGAACGTAAAGGGTGCGAAAACCGCCGTCTGTTTCCCTGCAGTAAACTTCAAGCCTGTAGTCCCGCACGCGCCGTTACCCTCCGCACCCGAAACATGAGATACGGTGATCGGCTCGAAAAGGTTTCAGGGAAATTCGCGAACCTGTCGATGGAGCCTAATGCAGCGAAATCGCCAGCCCGCTCAGATCGGCATTGACCATCAAGCCGGTCTGCCGTCCGCTCAATTGCAGCACCGCGCCCTTTTCGTTGGTCAGCACGATCGCCCGCACCCCTGTGCCGAGCGCGGCACCGGCGCCGCCCGCGCCATAGACGCCGGCGACATCGGAGGGCCGGTAGATATTGCTCACGGTGCCCGACAAATAGGTCTGCGACGCGCCGAACACGAGGCCGGCGTCGATGCCGCCGATCGCCAACCGGTACGCCCGGCCGTGGAAATACAGCGTGCCGCTGCCGCCGGAGCCGCCGATGAACCAGCCGGCCTTCAGCACGGAAATCCGGATGCTGCCGCCGTCGGCACGCGCGGCGCATGAAACGCCCGCGGCAGCAACGGCCAAAACCGCGGTGACGATGCTTCGGCAGACCAAGGCTCGACAGGCAAACGACCGCATCTGATTCCCTCCGGTTACGATTGGCGCACAACCTGACAGGGATTCGCGAAAAGAAAAGCGGGATCGGCGGGAGCAAATTCGCGGCCCGTTGGTTCGAAGGTAGGATTGCATTTCCATCGTATCGACCGATGCTGAAGCCATTCGATTTCAAAGGGGGACGAACCAGATGAAAAACCCGAAACCGCCATACCTGAAAACATACGGCCGTCATCTGCCGGCCTTTGCCCTGCTCTGCGTCGCCGCGATTTCGCTCGGCGGGTGTTTTGAAGGCCCCAAGGGCGATACCGGACCCGCCGGTATCGCCGGGCCGGCCGGCCCTCCGGGACCGGCGGGTCCGCAAGGTCCGGCCGGCATCCCCGGCAAGGATGGCAAGGATGGTCTGCAAGGACCGCCCGGCCCCGGCAGCACGGTCTATGCCAAAACGCTCGACAGCATCGCCTGCGGTTCGGTCGGCTGCACCTCAGAATGCGGTTCGGGCGAGATCATCGCGACGGCTACCTGCCTTTCCAACGAAGGGACGACCCTGCAAGCCAGCATCAAGGCCGGCGGCGCGGCGTGGACAGCATCGTGCCCGGCACCCGCCAACGGCATGGTACTGCTTTGCGCCAAGAAATGAGCAAGTATTGAGGCTGTAAGTCCGGCGCTATTGGCTCATCGCGTTGCCGACGCCGTGCCAGATCTGGTCCTTCAGGGCGATCAGCGGCGGCGGCGGCAAATTCGCCGGCGGCGCGGTCCGTTTGATGCCGTCGGCAACCAGGCTGCCCATATCGATCTCGCCGTCGGTGTAATAGGGATCGCCGCCGCCGTTGCGGCCGAACAGAGTCGGGCCGATTCCCGAAATCTGGAAAACCGCGTCCAGCATCCCGGCGGTGGTGAGGTCCCGCATCAGGAGGTCGCGCTCGGCATCGATATCCGGGCCGATGTGGTGGGTGACCTGGCCGGTGTAGTGGCTTAAGCCCACGCCGCGATCGTAGGTGACGGCGCCGAGCCAGACCGGGCGGCCGTCGGTGCCCTGCTCCAGCGCCTGCCAGAAGCGGACGTGGTGGCGGCGGTCGGGGCTCCTGCCGTCGGGTTTTTCGAACGCGAACTGCTCGCGCTTGCCCTGGTAGTAGAGCGGACTGACCGGCGCATCCTTGTAAGGCCGGTCCAGCACCACGCTGCCGACGATTTCGATGCTGGAGCGAAAGGTGACGGGATCGGCCGGGAACCAGCCCGCCGCCTGCATCGCCCGCAGTACGTCCTTTTCGCTGCCGACCAGACCCACATTAAGGGCGTCGCCGGGGATCCCGGTGCCGGTGTGCGTCACCATCGACAGCGAGGCGAGCCCCGGCTCATGCTCGTGATGGCGCCACAGTGCCGGTAGCGCCACATAGGCCAGCCCAAAATAGGTCAGCACGAGCGCCCCAAGCAGCTGGAATCCGCGTCGCCGGCTGGGTCGCCAATTCATTCAAATTTTCTCGCAAATTGTTCTCAAGTTGCGCAAACCAGATGGCCAGCCATCGCACAACATTCCAAAGCATTCCAAAACATTCAATGACAGCCGTAAATGCCGCTATCCAATGGGTTTTTCAACGCCATAAGCCCGCTGGAGCGTCACGACAGGCAATCGCGGGTTACCGCCTCTTAGCCAAGCGCGCAGCCTGCGGCGGTTTTTCGCGCGACATGGTGTCATCAGGTGGATAATTGATGGCGTCCCGGCGCGGGCGGCGGTACAAGCCGCCAGCAAATTATGCCGGCGTCGCTGCACCTGCCGGCGCAGCGCAAAATGATCGCCCGCCCCAAACCAAGAAAGCAACAAGGCCTATCGATGAGTGGATTCAAGGAACCTAGCTTCGCTGACCGTCAGAAGGCCGCTCAGCAGGCCAGGAAAGACATCCTGAACAAGTTTCGCGCCCAGCCGGGGCCGGATGATCCCGCGGTAAAACAGCGGCAGGCCGAGCGCGAGGCCCAGGCCGCGCTGCGCGCCAAGGCGAAGGAAGCGCGCGACGCCGAGAAGGCCGAGCGTAAACTGCGCGAGGCAGCAGCGGCGGCCGAGGAAACCGCTCGCCTGGCCCGAGAAAAGGAAGAGGCCGCCGCCCGCGAGCTGGAGCTCGAGGCCGAACGCAAGGCCGCCCGCGACGCCCGCTACGCCGCGCGCAAGAAGCGAAAGAAATAACCAAGAAATAACCAGTCGGCGCAAATGACGGCAAACCGGCCACGAGCCCGCCTCCGCGCGAGGCGAGCCCGTGATAACAGGTAGAAGGATGCGAGGAGGACGCGATGCCTACTTCTTCATCTCATCCTTTTTCATCATGTCGTCCTTCTTCATGCCGTCATCCTTCTTCATCATCCCGTCTTTCTTCATGCCGTCGTCTTTCTTCATCATGCCGTCTTTCTTCATGCCGTCATCCTTCTTCATGGCGTCCTGCGCAAAAGCGGCGGGCGCCAGGGCCAGGCTGAGCGAGAGAGCGGCGGCGGAAACGCCAAGTGCGATACGGGTGCTGATGGTCATGGGTCGGTAATCCCTTTGAAACGGTTATTGAAAGCGACTGATGTCGCTCTATCCAAAACGGTCCGCGCGGCGGGGTTTGTTACGGCGGGACGGAAATATTTTCCCCGCAACCGGCTTATGGCGCGGCTTCCGGGGTTCAACAAACATGCCGGTCGGTCTTGTTTCCGCCGAAACTTGCAGCGAGTGTGCACCGCAACAAAGGGCTGCATGGGCCGCGGCCGCGGGCTGCTCGAACTATCAGACTAGAGAAAGGCCGGGCAAATCCCGGTAAAGATGCCGCCACAATCATGACGACATGTGTTCAGTAAAAGCGCTCCAGGGGAGATTTCCATGCTTACACGCCGCCACGTCCTCGTATCAGCCGTCGCCGCGCCCGCCATCCTGCGTTTCGGGACCGGCACGGCGCATGCGGCCACGACGCTGAAAATCTCGCATCAGTTTCCCGGCGGCACCATCGACAAGGGCGATTTCCGCGACCGCCTGGTGCGGGTGTTCGCCGCCGAGATCGCCAAGCGCAGCGGCGGCGAGACTTGCCGCCGAGATCTATCCGAACTCCTCGCTGGTCAAGACCAACGCGCAATTCTCGGCGATGCGCAAAGGCGCGCTCGATATCAGCCTTTATCCGATGCCCTATGCCGGCGGCGAGTTGCCGGAAGCTGAATATCGGGCTGATGCCGGGCCTGGTCACGACCTACGATCAGGGCATGCGCTGGAAGAAAGAGCCGATCGGCAAGGCGCTGACGGATTTCCTGGCCGACAAGGGCATCATCCTGCTGACCTGGGTCTGGCAGGCCGGCGGTGTCGCCAGCCGGTCGCGCCCCATCGTCGCGCCGGAAGACGCCAAGGGCCTCAAGGTTCGCGGCGGCTCGCGCGAAATGGACATGGTGCTGCAGACCGCGGGCGCGGCCGTGCTGTCGGTGCCGTCGAATGAAATCTATTCGGCGATGCAGACCGGCGCCTGCGATGCCGGCATCACCTCCTCGACCAGCCTGATCTCGTTCCGGCTCGAGGAAGTCGCGAAATCGCTGACCGTCGGGCGCCGGCGCCTCCTACTGGTTCATGCTCGAGCCGCTGATGATGTCGAAGTCGATTTTCGACGCGCTTGCCGAAAAAGCAGCAGGACATCATCCTGGCGGTCGGCACCGAGATGGAAGCCTTCGGCCGCAAGGGCGCGCAGGACGACGACGTCGAAGTGGCGAAGGTCTACGAGAAGGCCGGCGCCAAGGTCAGCGCGCTTGACGCGACGATCGTCGGCAAATGGCGCGACATCGCCCGCGATACCGCCTGGAAGGACTACGGCGCCAAGACCGCGCTCTCGGCCAAGCTGCTGAAGCTCGCTTCCGACGTCTCCGCATGATGCATGGTCCG
Organism: uncultured Alphaproteobacteria bacterium; assembly: GCA_963699465.1. Taxonomy (GTDB): domain Bacteria; phylum Pseudomonadota; class Alphaproteobacteria; order Rhizobiales; family Xanthobacteraceae; genus Bradyrhizobium. Next base: position 912,346 of record CAVOTZ010000044.1, on the reverse strand, counting down.
CTTCCGGATCAGCAGGACGACGCCTCGACCGCCGCGCCGAGCCATCGCGCTCGTCGCGGCGGTGCGAGCGCTGGGCTTGGCGTTCGTGCAACAATGTGATCGTGGTGCTCGCCGCGGTCGCGCTGGTCGCGGCCTGCGCGATCCTGAGCTACAGCGTGGTCGGCCGCGCGCTGTTCCACAGCGCCGAACTACTGGCAGGACGAGGCCGCGGTGTTTCTGCTGGTCGGCGCCGTCTTCATGTCGTCGGCCTATGTGCAGGCGCCAGCGCGGCCATATCGGCATCGAGGCCTTCGTCGGCCTGCTGTCGCCGCGCGTCAACCGCGATCCGGCTCTGGCTGGTCGACGTCGCGAGCCTGCTGTTCTGCGCCTTCTTCGCCTGGAAATCCTGGACGCTGGCCGCACGAGGCCTGGGTCGACGGCGAGGTCTCGAATTCGATGTGGTCGCCGCCGCTGTCGATCCCCTACGGCCTGATGGCTTTCGGGCATGACGCTGCTGTGCGTCCAGATCCTGCTGCAGGTCGTCATCGCCGCTCGCGGGTGCACGGCGCCGATGACCGTGCTCGGGATCGGAATCAGTCTACGGCGTCGCCACGCTGGTCGCGATGTTTTCGGGCATGCCGATCGCGTTCGCGCTCGGCGCGGTCGCCGTGGTGTTCATGGGCATCTACATGCCGCACGCCTCGCTCGATACCGTGACCGCAGAACGTCTACGAGGAAATGGCCTCGATCACGCTGCTGGCGATCCCGCTGTTCATCCTCAAAGGCGCGGCGATCGGCCGCTCGCGCGCCGGCCAGGATCTCTATTCGGCGCTGCACGCCTGGCTGCATCGGGTGCCCGGCGGCCTCGGCGTCGCCAACGTGTTTGCCTGCGCGCTGTTCGCGGCGATGGCCGGATCTTCGCCGGCGACCTGCTCGGCGATCGGCTCGGCCGGCATCCCGGAAATGCGCAAGCGCGGCTACTCCGGCGGGCTTCGCCGCCGGCATCATCGCCGCCGGCGGCACGCTCGGCATCCTGCTGCCGCCCTCGATCACCATGATCCTGTTCGCGGTCGCGGCGGAAAAGTCGCTGGGCCGGCTGTTCCTCGCCGGCATCGGTCCCGGCGCTGCTGCTGGTCGCCCTGTTCGGCGCTACGCGGTGATTGCGCTTCCGCAAGGAATATGCCGCGGCCCAGCGCGCTCTACGCCGCGACCGGCGCGACCTCGGCGATCCTCGAGCGCGACGAATTCACGCTTCGCCGAGCGCTTCAACGTGCTGCCGCGGGTGCTGCCGTTCGTGATCCTGCTGACCGGCGTGATGATCGCGCTCTATGGCGGCTATGCGACGCCGTCGGAAACCGCCGGCCTCGGCGGCCTGCTGGCGCTGCTGCTGATCGCGCCTGATCTACGGCGTCTGGCGGCCGACCGATCTGGCGCCGATCCTGAAATCGACCATCCGCGAATCCACCATGCTGATGATGATCATCGGCATGTCGCTGCTGTATTCCTATGTGATGAGCTACCTGCACATCTCGCAATCGGCCGCGCGATCGATCGTGGCGATGAACCTGCCGCGCTGGGAGCTGCTGGCGGCGATCCTGGTGATGGTGGTGATCCTCGGTTTCTTCCTGCCGCCGGTCTCGATCATCCTGATGACCGCGCCGATCATCCTGCCGCCGCTGCGCGCCGCCAATTTCGACATCATCTGGTTCGGCGTGGTCATGACCATCGTGATGGAGATGGGCCTGATTCATCCGCCGGTGGGCCTGAATCTGTTCGTGATCCGCAATGTCGCGCCGGACATTTCGCTTGAGCGAGGTGATCTGGGGCACGTCTGCCGTTCGTGCTGCTGATGATGCTGGCCGTGGTCGTGCTGTGCTTCGTGCCGGAGATTTCGACCTGGCTGCCCGATCTGGTGATGGGGACGGACGCCAGCAGATAGGAGAGCGAATAGGGAGTAGCGAATGGCGAATGGCGATTACCCTATTCGCTACTCGCTATTCGCCACTCGCCGCTTTGCATTCATCGCCGTCGCCACCCGGCTCACCGGCGCGCGCCCGATCAGCTTGCTGATCTGATTGGTGGCCGCGACCAGTTTTGCCATGTCGACCCCGGTTTTGATTCCCATGCCTTCCAGCATGTAAACCACGTCCTCGGTCGCGACATTGCCGGTGGCGCCGGGCGCGAACGGGCAGCCGCCGAGGCCGCCGGCCGCGGAATCGATCACGCGGGCGCCCTCCTCCATTCCGGCATAGAGATTGGCCAGTGCCTGGCCGTAGGTGTCGTGGAAATGCATCGCGAGGTTCGCCATCGGCACCGTGCCGGCCACCGCGCGCAGCAATTGCCGGGTCTTGACCGGGGTGCCGACCCCGATGGTGTCGCCGAGCGAGACCTCGTAGCAGCCGAGGTCCCACAACGCCCTGGCCACGTCGACCACCGCCTGCGGCTTGACCTCGCCCTCATAGGGGCAGCCCAGCACGCAGGAGACGTAGCCGCGCACCCTGATGCCATCGGCCTTGGCGCGGGCCATCACCGGCTTGAAGCGCTCGATCAATTCGGCGATCGAGCAATTGATGTTGGCGCGCGAAAACGATTCCGAGGCCGCGGCGAACACCGCGATCTCCTTGGCGCCGGCGGCGCGCGCGGCGTCATAGCCCTTTTCGTTGGGAACCAGCACCTCGAATTCGCCGTCGGGCGATGGCCGATGCCGCGCCAGCACCTGGTCCGAATTCACCATCTGCGGGATCGCCTTCGGCGACACGAAGGCGCCGACCTCGATCGTGTGCAGCCCGGCGCCGAGCAGCGCCTCGATGAAGGCGATGCGGTCGGCGACGCTGACCGGCGTCTTTTCGTTCTGCAGGCCGTCGCGCGGGCCCACTTCAAAGATGCGCACGGAATCGCTCATGCGGATCACCCGGCCGCCGGCTCGATTTCGGCGAGTTCGACGCCTTCCTGCACGATATCGCCGACCTTGCATTTGATCTCCTTCAGCACGCCTGCGAACGGCGCGCGCAGGGTCTGCTCCATCTTCATCACTTCCAGCGTCAGGATCGGCGCGCCCTTTTCCAGCGTCGCGCCCTCCTCGGCCAGCATCGCCACCACGGTGCCCGGCAACGGCGCCACGATCTTGTCCTCGCCGACCTGCTCCTCGTCGTCGCCGCCGAACGGATCGACCCAATGCAGTTCGAAACGGCCGTTGCGGGTCCGCAAATAGAGTTCGTGGCCTTCGATGACGGGCACGATCCGCGATGTCACGCCATCGAGCGTGACGATCGAGTCCGCCCTCGGCGTTGACCGTGTAATCGAAGGCAAATTCGCGTTCGCCGATCGTCATTGTCGAAGGCCCGTTGCCGTAGTGCAGGCGCAACCTGGCGCTGCTCGGCTGCCCTGCCCTGGCGGAATGCAAAATGTCCGCTGCCGCCGGCCGACCGGCATCCAGCCATGGCTCTGCCACGGGGAATGCGCGCTCGGCTGTGCGCTGCGCTTCGTCGCGCCAGAATGCCGGCAACCGCCGCGCAAAGCTCGAGATCGCCGGCCGCTGCCGCTCCGGCCGCCGTCAGGTTCTTCAACTCGCGCTCGATGAAGCCGGTATCGATGGCGTTGGCGCGCACGTCCGGATGCGTCACCAGCGCCGACAGGAACGGAATATTGGTGACGACGCCGCGAACGTCGGTTTCCTCCAGCCCGCTGATTGAGCCGGTCGATCGCGGCCTCGCGGGTCGGCGCCCAGGCGATCACCTTGGCCAGCATCGCATCGTAATAGCGGCGAGACCGTATCGCCCTCGCGATAGCCGGCATCGATGCGCAGGCCGTCCACATTGGCGGCGGCGTTTGCCAGGTCTTGATGCGGCCGACCGACGGCATGAAATTCTTCGCGCGGATTTTCCGCATAGACCCGGGCCTCGATGGCGTGCCCGCTGAAGCCTGATCTCTTCCTGCGCCAGCGGCAGTCTTTCGCCGAACGCCACCCGCAACTGCCATTCGACCAGATTGATGCCGGTGATCAATTCGGTCACGGGATGCTCGACCTGCAGGCGGGTGTTCATCTCGATGAAGAACACGTCCTTGCCGTCGGAGACGAACTCGATGGTGCCGGCGCCGACATAATTGACCGCGCCGGCGGCCTTGCGCGCGGCGGCGCAGACCGCCTCGCGCTGCGCTCGTATCGAGCGTCGGCGACGGCGCTTCCTCGATCACCTTCTGGTGCCGGCGCTGCAAGGTGCATTCGCGCTCGAACAGCGACAGCAGATTGCCGTGGCTGTCGCCGATCACCTGCACCTCGATGTGGCGCGGATTGTCGACGAATTTCTCGATCAGCATCCGGTCGTCGCCGAACGCGGCCTTGGCCTCGCGCTTGGCGCTGACGATCGCCGGCGCCAAGCTCGCCGGCCGAACGCACGATCGCGCATGCCGCGGCCGCCGCCGCCGGCCGACGCCTTGACCAGCACCGGAAAGCCGATCTTGTCGGCGGCCTTGGCCAGCGTCGCCTCGTCCTGGGCCTCGCCGTGATAGCCGGGCACCAGCGGCACGCCGGCCTTCTCCATCAGCGCCTTCGAGCCCGATTTCGAGCCCATCGCGATCATCATCTCGGCGGTCGGACCGACGAACACCAGTCCCGCATCGGCGCAGGCCTGCGCGAACTCGGCGTTTTCCGACAGGAAGCCGTAACCGGGATGCACGGCCTCGGCGCCGCTCTTGCGCGCCGCCTCGATCACGCGCTCGATATTGAGATAGCTGTCGCGCGCCCGCGCCGGCCCGAGCAGCACGGCCTCATCGGCCTCGGCGACATGCATGGCGCCGCGGTCGGCCTCGGAATAGACCGCGACCGTGCGCAGGCCCATCGCCCTGCGCGGTGCGGATCACGCGGCAGGCGATCTCGCCGCGATTGGCGATCAGCAGGGTGCGAAATCGCCGGTACATGTGCTGGAGCGATCCATCATCACATCCTGAACAGGCCGAATTTCGTCGGTTCGATCGGCGCATTGGCCGCCGCCGAAAGGCCGAGCCCCAGCACCAGCCTGGTATCGGCGGGATCGATCACGCCGTCGTCCCACAGCCGCGCGGTGGCGTAATACGGATTGCCCTGGGTTTCGAACTGCGCGCGGGTCGGCGCCCGGAACTCGTTCTCCTCCTCGATCGACCAGCTGCCGCCCTTGGCCTCGATATTGTCGCGGCGCAACTGGCTCAGCACCATCGCCGCCTGCTCGCCGCCCATCACCGAGATCCGGGCATTCGGCCACATCCAGAGGAACCGCGGGCTATAGGCGCGGCCGCACATGCCGTAATTGCCGGCGCCGTAGGAGCCGCCGATCACCACGGTGAATTTCGGCACGCCGGCGGTCGCCACCGCCGTCACCAGCTTGGCGCCGTCGCGCGCGATGCCGCCGGCCTCGTATTTCTTGCCGACCATGAAGCCGGTGATGTTCTGCAGGAACACCAGCGGGATATTGCGCTGGCAGCACAGCTCGATGAAATGCGCGCCCTTCAGCGAGCTCTCGCTGAACAGGATGCCGTTATTGGCGATGATGCCGACCGGATAGCCCCAGATATGGGCGAAGCCGCAGATCAGGGTCTGGCCGTACAGCTTCTTGAATTCGTCGAATTCCGAGCCGTCGACCAGCGCGCGCGATGATGTCGTGCACGTCGAACGGCTTGCGCGCGTCGACGGGGACCACGCCGTAGATTTCCTCGGCGTCGAACAGCGGCTCGCGGGGCTCGCGCATGTTCAGGACGGCGCGCTGCGGCGGCTTCAGCGTGGCGACGATGCGCCGCGCGATGCCGATCGCATGGCGTCGTTCTGCGCATAATGATCGGTGACGCCGGATTGCCGCGAATGCACGTCGGCGCCGCCGAGTTCCTCGGCGGTCACCACCTCGCCGGTCGCCGCCTTCACCAGCGGCGGTCCGCCGAGAAAGATCGTGCCCTGATTGCGCACGATGATGCTTTCGTCCGACATCGCCGGGACATAGGCGCCGCCGGCGGTGCAGGAGCCCATCACGATCGCGATCTGCGGAATGCCGGCCGCGGACATCTGCGCCTGATTGTAGAAGATGCGGCCGAAATGCCGCTCGTCCGGGAAAGATCTCGTCCTGCTGCGGCAGGAAGGCGCCGCCGGAATCGACCATGTAGACGCAGGGCAGATTGTTCTGCCGCGCGATATCCTGGGCGCGCAGATGCTTCTTCACCGTCATCGGATAATAGGTGCCGCCCTTGATGGTGGCATCATTGGCGACGATCATGCATTCGCGGCCCGAGATCCGGCCGACGCCGGTGATCGATGCTGGCCGAATGCACGTCGCCGCCATAGAGGCCGTAGGCGGCGAGCGGCGACAGTTCGAGAAACGCGGTTCCGGGATCGATCAGCAGATCGACGCGCTGGCGCGCCAGCATCTTGCCGCGCGAGGTGTGCCTGGCGCGCGAGGCTTCGCCGCCGCCGCCCGCCACCTGATCGAGCTTGCCGCCGGAGGTCTGCGACCAGCGCCCGCATGGCCTCGGCATTGCGGGCAAATTCGGACGAGGTCGGATCGATGCTGGAATGAAGCGGCATGGCCTCGGGCGGTTTCCTCGACGCTTGGTTGGGCTGCGCGTTGGCGGGCCATGGTGCGCCGCAATTTGGCTTGCGACACGGCCATGGTGTCACTGCGGCCCAGCCCTAGGCAACCCGGAAGTTTTGCCCTTGGCCGGACGCGCGCAAATCCCGGCGAAACATCCGATAGTTCAGCCGATTCGGGCCGCTAATGGGTCAAATTGCTAGCGGATTTCCAATGGGTCCAATTCTAGTGCGTCCAGGGCTCGCCGCGCCGGAAGGCAAAATTGTCGGCATAGGCGGCCTGGCGCCGGGCCGGCGCTTTCGGCTCGATCACCTGATAGGCGATGCCCTCGCGCTCGCAATAGGCCACCGCCTCTTCCTTGGTATCGAAGCGGATGCGTGAGCTGCTGCTTCATGTCGCCGGAGGACGGTCCAGCCCATCAGCGGCTCGATCGCACGCGGCTGCTCGGGCTCATAGTCGAGCTGCCATTCCCGGGTCTTGGCGGTCCCCGATTGCATCGCGTTTTTGGCGGGCTTAAAGATGCGTGCGGTCATGGATGATCTGGTCCGTTCAAGAGATGCAGCATGGAAGCGCGTGGCGGAAACCGCGGCCGATAGTATAGAGCCATCTTTCAGGAATTTGAATCGGTGATTCCCAGCCTCGGATGTTACATTTTCCGGACCGGTATAATCATTATGCTGCGCTCTGACAATCTTGGCCGGTCGCGCGGACTGGCGCCCCGCCCCGCAGGCGCGATCTTCTCGAAAGCATCATTTCGAGACGGCACCCATGAAAATCAACGCAACCCTGCCCCGACAAAGGCCGCGATCTCCGGCTCGACCTGTTTCGCGGGATCGCCAACTGGGCGATTTTCCTCGATCACATCCCCGACAACGTCGTGAACTGGATCACCACGCGAAATTACGGTTTCAGCGACGCGGCGGACCTGTTCGTTTTCATTTCGGGATATACCGCCTCCTTTGTCTATGCCCGGATGATGATCGAGCGCGGCTTCATCGTCGGCGCCACCCGCCTGACCAAGCGGGTCTGGCAGCTCTACGTCGCCCACATCATCCTGTTCGTGATCTACATCGTCGCGATCGGCTATCGTCGCGCTGCGCTACAGCGATCCCGAGATCATCAACGAATTCAACGTCGCCGGCCTGGTCGACAATGCGATCGAAACGCTGCGGCAGGGACTGCTGCTGAAATTCAAGCCGGTCAACCTCGACGTGCTTCCGCTCTACATCGTGCTGATGGGGCTGTTTCCGCCGGTGCTGTGGATGATGCTGCGCCAGCCCAACTTGACGATGCTGGCGTCGATCGTGCTGTGGCTGGCGGCGCGGCATTTCGGCTGGAATTTTCCGGCCTATCCCGCCGGCACCTGGTACTTCAACCCGTATTGCTGGCAGGTGCTGTTCGTGTTCGGCTCGTGGTGCGCGCTCGGCGGGGCGCGCGAAATCGCGTGTCGATCATCGATGCGCCGCTCACGCTGTATTTCTGCATCGCCTATCTGATGTTTGCGCTGGTGATGACGATGGCCGGCAAATTTCCGGATTTCGGCGCGCATGTTCCCGCACTGGCTCTATGATACCTTCAATCCCGAACGACAAGACCAATCTCGCGCCCTATCGCTTCCTGCATTTCGTGGTGATCGTGATCATGGTGATCCGGTTCGTGCCGAAGGACTGGTCGGGCCTGGAATGGAAGGTGTTCGATCCCGTGATCGTCTGCGGTCAGCAGTCGCTCGCGGTATTCTGCGTCGGCGTCTTCCTGTCCTTTGTCGGACATTTCGAACTGATGATGAGTTCGGGCTCGCTGTTCGCGCAGATCTTCGTCAGCGTGACCGGGATCGCGATCATGACCGTGGTCGCCTACTACATTTCCTGGTCGAAACGGCAGGACAAGCCGCCAAAGCCCGCGACACCCAAACCTGATACGTCCAAGTCTGATACGTCCAAATCTGCCGCGGCCGCGAAAGCCGCCTGATCGAGCGCAGATTCAGTCTTCGGAATCGGAGCCGGTATCCTTCTCGGGATTTTGGCGCGGCTTGTTGACCACCAGCCTGCCCCGCGATGAAATGCCGCCCCATTCGGTAGACCAGCCGACTTCCGAAGCGGGCGCGCGCGCGATCGCCTGCTGGCCGCGTCGTCCCTGCAGCGCAAATGCCGCGCCCTGCGGGTCCCGGCATCGGGCGATCCAGCCGCCGCCCGGTAATTCGATGGGTCCCTCGAAAACCTGTCCGCCGGCCGCTTCGACGCGATCGGCGGCGGCATCGATATCGCCGATATTGAAGTAGAACAGCCAGAATGGAACCGGATCCATCGGGCGTTTGTCGAACATGCCGGCGATCGCATCGTCGCCGCTACGGACCGCCTGATAGGTCGTCGTCGAACCGCTGTCGGCGTCGGCCTTCTGCCAGTCGAAAAGTTCATGATAGAAGGCGAACGCCTTGGCGTGATCCGCGGCGAGCAACTCGTGCCAGCCGATCCGTCCCGGCTTGTTCGATTCGGCGGGCTTGTGCTGGCCGGCCCGCAACCCCTCGACCAGCGCCAAGGTTGCATTTTGCGGATCCGCCACGACCGCGATGCGGCCGATATTGCTGTCGGTCGGCGGAACAAACACGGCTTGCCGCCAAGCTGCCTGAGCCGGTCGGCGGTGGCGCCGAGGTCATCGACGCTGACATATCCGACCCACCTCGCGGTCGCGCCCATGCGCCTCGCCTCCGCCGGCAGGTCCATCAGGCCACCGACCGGCGTCGTTCCCGAACAAAACAATGTGTAGGCCAGATCGGGCCTCGATTGGTCCTGCACGCCCCAGCCGATGACCTTGGCGTAGAACGCGCTGGCCGCGGCCATGTCCGTCGTGATCAATTCGTACCAGGCGAAACGTCCGTGATAACCGGCCAATTCAAATCTCCAATCGAACCCATAGACAGCCCACATCAGCGCATTTGGCAATCGCCGGTTCGATGTAATTTTAGGGGTTGGCTTGAGGAACAGTAAAGCGCCGAGCGCCCAGTCATCGCGGCAACGGATTCTCGCGTCGAGGTTGCCGCAGCGGGCATTGATCATGAATAGCGGCTGAATAAAACGCGGCAATCTCGTTCATAAAGATGAACCAAACGCTTCGCCGCACGACCAATGTAGCTACCGGCGTGTGTAAGCGTCTTGCGTGGTACATTGGCCGAGCGTAAAGTCGGCACGCTGGAGTCAATCCATTTTACTAGCTATGGAGGTTGCGACTATGCCACGGGTGAAAGACACGACAAAGAAGAAGGTGCTGAAAGCTGCACCGGTGTTGGGAGCTGCCGGCTTGACCTTTGCGATGGTGGGCGGTGCATCAGCCGCCGCCGTTCCGACGGCGGATGTGGCGATGTCGCCGACCGCTGCACTTGATCAACAGAAGACGCTCGGCATGGAAGAAATCGCCGACGTCAGCCTGGCGACGTTCTACGTGTTCGACAAGGAAAATACCGCGTCGGCCAAGGGCGGCGTGCAGGTAGCCTGGCGCGGCTGCGGTGGCTGCCGCGGTTGCCGTGGCTGCCGCGGTTGCCGTGGTTGCCGTGGCTGTGGCGTGCGGTGGCGGCTGCTGCGCTTCCTGGGGAGCCTGCCGCCTCTGCTAAGCCGGTCGGCTTTCTGCCTACGCTAACAAACGCTGATCATCATTGGCCGGGCTCGACACTGTCGACCCGGCCAATCCATGTCATGACCGGCCCGCCCATGATGGCCGAATAGGTTTTCATCTTGTCGAAAAAAGCCCGCGTCCAGCCCGGACGAAAAAAGTCCGCCGCCCGGACCGCACGTTCAAAGCCCGCGAACAAGCCCGTGAAACGCAGCGGCAAGCAAAGCCGCGCGTGCCGGCACGGCGAAACGCAAGCCGGCCGCGCGGCAGGACGTCCCGCAATTCGCGCCGAATTTCACCGTCTATGTGCTGCCGCCGGACATGGTGTGCCTCTATTCCGAGGATCGAAAATACTTCCTCCATGGCGAGGTCTATTGCGCCATCGCCGCGATCATCGGCAAAGGCGGCAAGGGTTTTCCGGAAATCGCCGCCGAACTGTCGAAGAACTTCCCGCCCGATGAAATCGAGCAGGCGCTCAAGGGACTGATGGAGCGCCGCTACATCGTGCCGGCTTCGCTCTTCCACCGCCGTCGACGGTTATTGGGCGAGCCTCGGTTTGCCGCCGGACGTTGCCGAGCAAAATCTCGCCAATTGCCGCGTGCGCGTCGAGGCGATCGACGTCAAGGGCGCGGCCGAATTCAGCGCCGCCTTGAACGAACTCGGCGTTCGCCTCGTCAATCGCTCGCCCGACCTCACGGTGACGCTGGTCAACGATTATCTCGAACGGCAACTCGCCGAGCTGAACGCACAACGGGTGTCAGCGCGTTCGCCCTGGCTGCTGGTGCAGCCGTCCGGCGCGTTTCCGCTGGTCGGCCCGCTGTTCCGGCCGGGCGAAGGCCCCTGCTGGACCTGTCTGTTCGACCGCATGATCCGCAACCGCGAGGTCAAGGGATTTCTCGACCGCGGCCCGGCGCGCGTGGTCGCGGCTTCGCCGCTGGCGCGCCAGCCGCTCGGACAAACCGCGATCCAGTTTGCCGCGCTGGAAGTCGCCAAGGCGATCGCCAGCGGCTTTCGTACCGAGCTGAACAGTCACATCATCAGCCATGATTTGCTGGGCGCCGCCACCATGAAGCACTACGTGGCGACGCGGCCGCAATGCCCGACCTGCGGCAGCAAGCTGCTGCGCGATCCACGCCGGGCGCCGGTGCCGATCGAGGTCAAGGGCACGCGCCAAACTGATCATGACCAGCGGCGGCTATCGTTCGGTGTCGGCGCGGGCCACGGTCGCAAAACATCCGCAAGCATGTCAGCCCTCTCACCGGCGTGGTGACACGACTCGAGCGGATCGAGGCCGATCTGCCGATGAACACCAACTATTCATGCCAAGCACAATTTCTCCGCGCCGGCCCAAAACGTCGACCAGCTCAGGGCGGGATTGAGCGGCGGCAGTTTCGGCAAGGGCAGCGACGGCCGAACAGGCCGAAGCCAGCGCGCTGATGGAATCGATCGAGCGCTATTCCGGAATTTTCCAGGGCGACGAAATCCGGTTGACGCGGCGGTTCTCGGATTTCGCGCCGGGCGAGGCGATCCTGCCCAACGACGTGCTGCTGTTCAGCGAAGCGCAATCGCGCGCCGACCATTCGATGGAGGACCCGAGCGAAACGCAGGATCGCGCCCGAGCCGTTCGACCCCGATGGCGAAGATCGAGTGGTCGCCGGTGTGGTCATTGCGCGACGGACGCTTCAAATATCTGCCGACCAGCCTGTTGTATTTCTTCTACAGCGGGCCGGCGGCTTTCCGCGCCGATTCCAACGGCTGCGCCGCCGGCAACACGGTCGAGGAAGCCATCGTCCAGGGTTTTCTCGAACTGGTCGAACGCGATGCCTATGCGATCTGGTGGTACAACCAGTCGCAACGCAACGGAAGTCGACCTCGGACGCGTATCGACGATTCCTATATTCGCGATCTGCAGCAGCCAGCTGGCCGACACCGGGCGCAAGCTCTGGGTGCTCGACGTCACCAGCGATCTCGGCGTTCCGACCTATGTGGCGATCCTGCACTGGATGCAGAACGGCAAGGAAAATATCGAGTTCGGCTCCGGCGCGCATTTCGACAAGCGCATCGCGCTGCTGCGCACCTTGACCGAGCTGAACCAGTTCCTGTCGATCGGCTTCATGGGCGGCGGCACCGGCGAGAAGCCGAGCCTCGACGGCGTCACGCCGCTGCGCGCTGAAGGACTATCCGTTCCTGACGCCAAGATCCAGAATCCGCGCCGCTGCCGGCACGCGACTAGATTTCGGCACGCTCGACAACACGCGCGCGCAGGTCAACGCCTGCGTCGAGATCGCCAGGCGCGCGGGCTCGATTTCCTGGTCCTCGACCAGACCCGGCCCGATGTCGAGGTCCCCGTCGTCCGCGTCATCGTGCCGGGCTTGCGGCATTTCTATCGCCGCTTCGCGCCGGGCCGGCTCTACGATGTTCCGGTCAAGCTCGGATTGCGCGATCACCCGATACCGGAAACCGAACTCACGCCCTTCCTTCCCCACAGCTGAGGCCCAGCGTTGCGCGCTCCCGGAAAAAAAGCCAACGCCGCGCGCCGCGCCATCCATGATCGCCGCCCGGCTGAGCGCGCATGTCGCGCTCGAGCCGCAGGCGGACGGCAATATCCTCGCCGCTTCAACGGCTATTCGGTCACGTCTCGGCAACTTCAGTCCGGCCGCCGCCGAACGCGCGCAGCGCCTGCGCGACGGACTTCCCCTCGCCTCGTTTTCCGCGCGGCGAAGCGCCGTCGACAAGGAAATCGATCTGCCTGGTCCGGCGCTGGCCCGCGCGGCCTTCTGGAATACCGGCTCGGGCCTGCAAAAGGCGGCGGTGATAAAATCGTCATCGAACCGCAGATGCCTGATTACTGGCCGCAAGCTGCAAACTTCGCGAGCCGGCGAGCGCATCGTGCTGTCGCGGTTTGCCTATCTGAGGCGTCGCGGCGATGAAATGGTGCTGGAATCGCCGCGCGCCGGCGGCGTTGTTTCGGATTGCCGATCCGCATGTCGCGGCCGCGCTCACCTCGGCTCGCCACCCCGCAGCACGATCGGCAATCTGCGCCGGCAGGACGGCTTTCCCGGGCGCCGAGTTGCTCGCGCTTGCTGCTGGATTGCCGGAATGCTGTTCCGGATCGAGCCGACCGGCAGCGAGGGCCTGCGCGCCGACGAAGGCGACGACAACCTCGTGCTGTGGGATTTTCACGATCTGTTGTTCCACACCCACACCACCGAAGGCCGGCAGGCCAATCCGCTCGGCGGCCTTTATCCCTATGCCGGCATGATGCGCCACCGCCATCGGTGCGGCCCCAGCTGGCCGGGCCAGCTCATCGATCTGCAGCGAACTTTGCCGCCGCCTTCGAACACAGCCTCGCCACGCGCTGAACCTGTTCCGCGCGACGCCACTCGACGCGCGATTTCGACGACAACGATCCGATCACGATTGTCGAGCTGTCGCAGTTCCTCGACAACACCGCCCGGATCAAGGCGCATTGGGAAAACGCGCGCCGATCTCGGCGATGGCAGCGGCCCGGATGATCGCCTACACGCCCGGCCGTATCCGTCCGGCCGGCAGCAGCCTACGAACTCGAGCTCTATCTGACTGTCACGAATTGCAAGGGCCTGGCACCGCGGCTTCTATCACTACGATGCCGATCGCCATGCGCTGGTGCCGATCAGCCGCGCAGCCTCAGGACATCGAAGCCCAACTGAGCCGGCTGCGCATGTGCCATGGACGCGCCGGACACACCGCAGATGCTGATCACGATCGCGGCGCGGTTCGACCGCATCTCATGGAAATACAGCTCGATCGCCTATTCGCTGGTGCTCAAGAATGTCGGCGTGCTGACGCAGACGCTTTACCTGATGGCCGACCGACATGGGCCTTGGCGGATGCGCGATCGGCAACGGCAATATCGACCTGTTCGCCCGGATGACCGGCACCGAATTTCACGTCGAGGGTCCGGTCGGGCAATTTGCGCTCGGCCGCGCCTGGATCGAGCAAGAGTAGAGACCAGGCCCGAATGGATGAACCCGAACAGGACGGCGGCGGAAGCCGACTCCCGCGATCGCGGGACTAGCCATTGCGGTGGTCCTGCTGGTGGCGGGGCTGTGGCTGGCGCACGAACTGACCGCGGCCAGCAAGATGCAGGACTGCCTGATGTCGGGCCGCACCAATTGCAACGTGATTCAGCCGGCCCAGTAGCGCCATGTCGGCGCGTCAGCCGGCGAACCAACCAACCCGACGACGCCTCGTCGCAGCAGCTAATTACAGCCGTGGCGCCGGCCGTCCTGGCCGCGGTAATTCGCGGAAGACTGCCCGCAAAGCCGGTCGAAGCCGTCATAGATTCCGTAAGGCGCGCCGTTGACGGGATACACCACCCGATCCGGCGGCACGTTGGTGCCGGGATAGAAGTCGGGCGGACCGTAATTGTGCAGATAGATCTCGTCGACCCGCCGGCGTGGCGGTGATGATGCCGGACCTGCATGTCCGCGTCGGCGGCAAATGACGGTGCCGAAATCGACAGGATGATCGCCGCCGCCAAAAGCCTGATTTTCATCTCTCGTCCTCGTATTCAACCGGTCGCCTTCGGTCCGCACCGCGCTCGCGCCGGCAAGTCCGAGTCGGCAATATCCTTGTTCCGGTATCCAGTGTTTCCCAACCCGGCAGCGAGAGCAACCCGGAGCAGCCGCAACAGCGGCCATTTCCCCGCCGAGCGTGTTCAAATCAGCACAGGTCGCGGTCACACCGGGGTATAGATGGTGAGCTTGAGCGCGGGATCGTCATTGGCTTGAAAACTCGCATATTCGAACCGCAGCGCCCCTTTTTTCGGATGCCTGAGCACTTTTTCGCCGCCCGAGGCATTGCGGACGTCATGAGCGTCCCACCAGCCGGAAAACTCGGGGCACCCCTTCCGAAGACGCTCCAACAGGTCGAGAAAGGCCGGATCGCCGGCCCAGAGGTCATGGGTGGCGCGAAACTTCGCCACGATGCGTTGCGCCTCGTCCTGCCAACCCGATCCAAACAGACGCTTCCCCGCCGGATTGATCAGCACGGTGACGAGAATATTGCGATCCGATTCCGGCAGCCGGCTGAACGCGAATATCTCATCGGCGGCCGCGTTCCACGCCAGAATATCCCAGCGACGGCCGGTCACGTAGGCGGGTTGATTGAGGCGTTCGACCAGCCGCCGGATCGTTGGCGGTACGGTTTCCGGCGCGAAGGCGCGGCGGCCGGCATGGCGCGCCAGCGCGCGAATATGGCCATGCTCGGCCTTGCTCAGCCGCAACGCGCGCGCCAGCGCGTCGATGGTGGTGACGGACGGGCTGACGGTTCGTCCCTGCTCCAAGCCGGATGTACCAGTCGACGCCGATCCCCGCGAGCTCCGCGACTTCCTCGCGCCTCAGGCCCGGCGTACGGCGTCGCCGCACGCTGGCTAACCCGAGGGCCTTGGGGCTCAGCTTCTCGCGCCGGGAGCGCAGGAAGTCGCCGAGTTCACTGCGTTGCGGGTCGGTCATCGGCATCTCGTCGCAAGGAGGGCTTTTGTAGTCCTAGGATAATACCAGGCCTTGTTGCGGCTTGGTAGTCCGATGATGATGCGCCTCTTACGCGAGGAGACGCCATGAAAGCCGCCATTTTGAAAGCGTTCGGATCGCCGCTCGCGATCGAGACCATGCCCGATCCGGTGCTCGGAACCGGCGAGATCATCGTCGATGTCGCCGCCAGCCGGGTGCTGGCCTACGCCGACGAGGTCTTGAGCGGCGCGCGCAAATATTTGCTGGAACTTCCCGTAGTGCCGGGGCCCGGGGCGATCGGGCGCGTCCGCGCCACCGGACCGGATGCCACGCATCTCGCCGTCGGCGATTGGGTCTATTGCGATCCCACGGTCAGATCGCGCGACAATGCGCTATCCCCCGACATCACGTTGCAGGGCCTCAGCGCCGGCGGCGAAGGCGGGCTGCGCCTGCAGGGGTATTTCCGTGACGGCGCATGGGCGCAGCAGATGCGTGTGCCGACCGAAAATGCGATCGGGATCGGCGCGCTGGCGAAAACCGATGCGGGCAGATGGTGTGCATTGGGCACGCTGCTGGTGCCCTATGGCGGCTTTCTCGCCGCCAAACTGCAGCCTGGCGAGACCGTGCTGGTGAACGGCGCCACCGGTGCCTTCGGCAGCGCGGGCGTCGCCGTGGCCCTGGCCATGGGTGCTACTTGCGTGATCGCGACGGGACGCAACGCGCAGGTGCTTTCGGATCTGGCGCGCCGGTTCGGCCCGCGGCTTCGAACGGTGAAGATGCATGGCGAGGAGGAAGCCGATCGCAAGCGTATTTTCGAGGCGGCGCCCGGACCGATCGACTGTGTGCTCGACCTGCTGCCACCGGCGGCCAGCACGATCCAGGTGCGGACCGCCCTGATGACGGTGCGGCCCTATGGCCGCGCGGTGCTGATGGGCGGTGTCGGCATGCTGGGAGGCGCCGGGCTTGATCTGCCCTACCCCTGGATCATGCGAAACTGCATCACCATACATGGCCAGTGGATGTATCCGCCGAAAGCAACCACGCTGATGGTGGGACTGATCCGCGCTGGCCTTGTCGACCTGAACCAGTTCGAGATCACCGCGTTCGATCTGGACCATGCCAACGAAGCCGTCGCTCATGCCGCCGCCAACAGCGGACCGTTCAAGATGACCGTGATCCAGCCCTAGAAGCCTCCCGGCAAGCCGGATGGGTCGTGCATTCTCCGGCCCGCCGCGAGAGCTTATCTCGACTAAACGCTGAGTTGCGCTCGGCATTTCCAGGCCTTAGTTTTTCCGGCCATGTTCAGATTGATTCCAGTTATTTCCGTGCTTTCTCTGCTCGCGCTCGCTGGCTGCGTCACGGATTCGCCTGCGCCGACGGCGCTTGCCATTGCTCCCGGTCAGGCAAGCCTGACCGTCACACGATCGTCCGGCATGATGTATGCCGCAGCATCGGCCGCGGTGGAATTGAACGGGACGAAGATTGCGAGCCTGTCGGCCGGCGAAACATACACCGGACCTGTCGCCCCCGGACCGGCCGTCGTCACCGTTTCCGCCTGGCAGTCACCGGGCAAGTCGAGCTACAGCTTCACCGTCCAGCCGGGCAAGGCCTATCGCCTCGAGGTGTCGCCGCGAGGCGAATCGCTTGCTGTCGCGGTGGTCGGCGGTGTGGTTGGCCAAGCCATCGAGGGTGGCGGCATGTTTCGGGTGGCGCCGGCGCCGGGCAGTTAGTACTTCCAGCGATCAAGCCCCGAACCCCGAACAGTACCGAGCCTTACTGGCTATTCGGTGAAAAAGCGCGCACGATCCCGCTGGCGTCGATGTGAAGGATCGCATCCGATGGCGAGGGCATAAACCCTAAGGGAGAGATCGACATGGGCAAGGGCGAGCAACGAAGCAACCGGGAAGCCAAGAAACCCAAGAAGGACAAGATCAAGACCATCGCCGCGGCGCCGAGCCAGAAGAGTGGCGGCGGCGGATGGCAGCCGACCGCCAACACCGGCAAGAAGAAATAGCGTAGAAATAGCCGCGCCACCTTGGCGCGTTGCTCAAGCCGGCACGCGTCCCAGGGACGTATGCGTCTTAGAGACAGAGACCCAAAATTTTCAAGCGGCACGCTTGCACAGCGTGGGTTTTGGGTTTTGCCGCTACGACGGTCTTTGTGCTGGCAATTTTTGGACGCTCGGCCATTTTCGGACGTTCGTAGTCGCCCGCAATCTCCATCGCCCAGTAAATGCGGCCGGTGGTCGAACTTTTCGCGCTGCCGATGCCGATCCGCGACGCATCGTGGAGCAGCAGGTTTTTGCGATGCTCGCTCAATTCAATCCACTGGTTGAGCGTCTTCGGAAAGCTGTCATAGCCATAGGCGATGTTCTCCGCGGCCCGTCCGGCGCCCGCCGGGCTGACCCGCTTGGAAAAGCCGCCCAGCACATCGTGGTCCAGCACGTCCTTGGCCGCCATCGCGTCGGCCTGCTCGCGCGCAATGCGGCTGAGTGTCGGATCGAGGATCACCCGCCGCTCGCCATGGGCAAGCCGGTAGTCCGAGATCATCTCGGCGGGCGACGCGGCCTGCGCGATTCCCGGCGTCAACAAAAACAGCGACAGGAAAAGGTGCAGGGCCGGCTTCATGTGCTCTCGGCTGCGGGTTGCCATGGTCTTCCCGATGCGCGTTTCGGGTAAGAATTCCGACGCCAAGATGGCATCTAAACTGTTGATTTTGTTGGTCGGGGCAGCTGGATTCGAACCAACGACCTGCAGTACCCAAAACTGCCGCGCTACCAGGCTGCGCTATACCCCGATGGTCTTTCGAAACGATGTCGATACACGCTTCAGACAGGGCCAGCAAGACAAGGCCCGGGCCCGACCGGGGCCCTCTAGATCTTCTTTTGACGCGTTTTCTTCACGCGAACCGGTGTCCACCCACGGATCAAGTCCGAGGGCATGCTTCGCTCGAAAACGCTTTAATGGCCGTTGAACAGCGGATGGCCGACGCGGTCACCGGGCTTGATGCCGTATTTCTGCGCGGTGCCGGCGATCACCTCCAGCACGCCCTTGCACAGGCCGTTGGACGGGATGATCCTGGTCGACATCGGCTCGGTGTTTTCGGCAATACGCAGGATGCGGCCATCGGCGCGGATGAAGATCATGTCGAGCGAGATGTAGGTGTTCTTCATCCACATCGACACTTCCTGCTCGGGTGAGAAGTCGAACAGCATGCCTTTCCCGTCCGCCAATTCCTTGCGGTACATCAGGCCGGTCTCTTTTCCTGTTCCGTCGTCGCCATCTCGACCGAGAACACATGGACTCCGGTCTTGGTGACGATCTCGAGCGGCTGAATGCTCGCCGCCTTCGCCTCGATCCCGGTGAAAGCCCACAGCGCGACGACCGCCGCGGCGATCGCAAGCCAGTACCCCGGCCGAGCCCGCGTCGGACCCCGACCAACCCACACATTCGATTTCATGAACACCACTTGGAGCCAGCGTTGAGGATTTGCCCGACGGAACCCTAGCCCGGCGAAGATGGCAAATACCAGACACGCGGAACCGCCGCGAGATCATTTTAGTGAGATCGCACGGCGACTTGCAGGGGGACTTGCACAACGATTTGGCCGAGACGGGATGCGTTTAGTGCGACGAAAGCCCTGGACCTGACTTCCGGCTGGATTTCAGCCGCCATCATGCCCTTGGATCCCGGCCCGAACCGGACCAGCACATATTGGCCGGGACGCAGTTCGGTCATGCCGAAGCGGCGCAATGTTTCCATGTGGACAAAAATGTCCGGAGTGCCCTCGCCGCAAGTCAGGAAGCCGAAGCCACGCAGCCGGTTGAACCATTTGACCTGCGCCCGCTCCAGACCGCTGGTCGGAGTGACGCTGACATGCGTGCGCGGCGGCAGCATCTGGGCGGGATGGATCGCGGTCGATTCATCCATCGAGAGGATGCGGAACGCCTGATAGCCCTTGGCCCGCTGCACGCATTCGCACACCAGCCGCGCGCCTTCATAGGCGGTCTGATAGCCGTCGCGGCGCAGCACGGTGACGTGCAGCAGCACATCCGGCCAGCCATTGTCGGGAACGATGAAGCCGTAGCCCTTTGAAGCATCGAACCATTTGATGACGCCGCGAGATTTCGACCAGGTTCGCGGCGCTGTCGCCGAGGCCCGATAGCGCGTCCATCGCGGGATCGCGATCACCGGAGAACTCGCTCGGCGCGAGCCCGTCCTGCCCCAGCCTGCTCTGCCCAAGCCGATTGGATCCCGCCGCGCCCGGCGATGGTCCTCCCAGCTTCTTGGACTCAAATCCGTCCGACCCCATGACCCCGGACCCCACACCTTATCGACATCCGCCAGTTACCGCGGCGTTGCCTGTACACGCGCTCATCCATGACAATTCAGGATGCCGCCACGCGAATCTCTCGAATCAAAAGATAACACTCCCGCTTGCCGCGCATAGCTAAAAAACGAATTCGCACAAAGCTATGAACAGGCTTGCACAGCCGCGAATCATTCGCGGATCAGTTGCCGACAAAGGGGCCGAGGGTCTCGCCGATGTCGTAGCGGATCACCAGGTCGGCGATGTCGTCCTGTTCGGTGGGCTCGTTGTTGATGATGACTAATCTGGCGCCGCAGTTCTTGGCCATCAGAGGAAACCCGGCGGCCGGCCACACCACCAGCGACGATCCGATCGCCAGGAACAGGTCGCAATGCTGCGCCAGCTCCGCGGCGCGACGCATCTCGTCCTCCGGCATCGCCTGACCGAACGAGATGGTGGCGGTCTTCACCGGCTCGTCGCAGACGGTGCAGTCGGGCGCGGCGCCCTCGGCTTCGAAGCGCTGCTTGACCCAGGACAGATCGTACGCCTGCCCGCAGCCGATGCAGCGGGCGTACGTGGTGTTGCCGTGCAGTTCCACGACATGATCGGCGGCGAAGCCTGACATCTGATGCAGATTGTCGATGTTCTGGGTGATGATGGCCGGAATCTTGCCGGCCTTGTAGAGCGAAGCCAGCGCGCGGTGGCCGCGCCCGGGCCGCGCCGCGGCAAACATCAGGCTCCATCGCAAAGCGCCGCCGCCATGACTCGTCCCTCGCTTCCGGAACTGGCGACGAACTCGTCGAACGGGATCGGACGGTTGCGGGTCCATAGTCCGCCCGGCGAGCGAAAGTCGGGAATGCCGGATTCCGTCGAGATGCCGGCGCCGGTAAAAGGCACGATGGTCTTGAGCCGCGGCGATCATGTCGCCGAGCTGTTCCACGCCGCTGCGAAGATCCGATGCGATCACGGGGGACAATCCGAAAGTATAAGGCCGCGCCCACTATAGCACGACCGCCTGGATTGCCACCGCGCCGCCCATCCGCGGCGCATCGGGATGTCAGCTGATTGCCGGCGCCATCCTTACGCCGCTTTTGCGATCGGCTCCTTGACCGCGTCGCCCGACTTGTCGTCGCTCTTCTTCGCCTTCGCGACCGGAGCCGCGGCCACGGCCTTTCGCGCCGGCTTGCCATACTGCGAGAGCTTTTCCAGTTCCGCCTCGAGCTCGGCCTGCCGTGCTGCGACCTTCTCCGCAAGCTTTTCGCTCGCGTGATCGCGCAAGCTTGCGAGTTCTTCGATACCAAGTGAATCCAGATCGATCTTTGCCATGAGTGCCTCCCCTTTGCTTCTCGCTAGCGCTACGACGCCAAAGCCACAAGGCGGCAAAGATTTTATCCACCGCGATTGCATCATGCGCACAACCACAATCCTGCAACGCGGATTCCGCATTCGCGCCCCAATCGAGACCGCAAATGGCGTTGGGACAACTCACAAAGGATGGGCAATGACCGAACAAGAACGACGCCTCGCGCGCGCGCGCGACGAAATCGCCAGCCGCGTCGCCAGCTTCAAAGCCACCCAGGAAAAATTCAAACGGGAGCGCGAAGAATATTTTGAGACCACGCTCGAAAATGCCCGGAACGGATCCGACTCTCGAGCGTTCTGGTCATAGAACGCGCCATGATTGGGCGTTCGGCCCCTCAAGAAAACCCCGCCACTCCCCCTGGCGGGGTTTTGCCGTTTGGCAGGGCTTCTCCGTTTGAGTTGACCGCCGCCTGCCAAACGTAACGAAGCCCGGAAGATCGTTCCGGGCTTCTTGTTCTAGCAACGGCTCGCTCTACCAACGGCGCCAGTAGCGATGATAATACGGCCCGCCGTAGTAGGCGTAGGGTCCGTAGCCCGGTCCATAATAACGCGGGCCGTAATAACCGTAGTAGCGAGGCCCGTAGTAAGGTCCGTATGGACCATACGCGCCATACGCCAACGCGCCCGCCGCAAGTGCGCCGGCCGCGAGGCCGAAGCCAAGGCCGGGTCCGAAGCCGCGCGCTTCTGCCGGCGGCGCCATCATCGCGGTCGCGCCGACCGCGGCGACGGTTGCCAGAACTGCCAATGTCTTTCGCATGCACATCTCCTCCGTTTGGAAGCTCAAGGAAATAACGCCGGCGCGTTTCATTCGTTTCAGCGGAACCTGGCTTGGAGCTGGAACCTTGGACGCACCGCATCATGCGTTCAGCGCCTGGCAGCCGGAATCCAATCCTCCAGTCGATCCGTGCGACCCCCAATGCCAGGGTCCGATGTTACGGGGGTAGCGGCCTGGGTGCTTCCGCTTATTTCGGCGGCTGCAAGCCCGGACTATTGGCCCAGCGGTCGAGATTTTCGATAACCTTCTCGTGGCTCGGGCGGGTCGGAGATTTGTGGTCCTTCGGACTGCGTGGCTGCTTGGTTTCCTTGCTCATCAGCATTCTCCATCCCACGAAATACTGCCTCCATGCTCCGAAAATACTGCTCCGAAACTGAGCGGTCAATGAACAACTTATTGATTTTGTTTATCTATTTTACTCACTTGGCGTGTTTTTGGTAATTCGCGGAACCAACCCTGACTTAGCGGCGTTAGGGACTTACTCATTTGGCTAAGTTTGGGCATTTCCATGAGCGACATGCGCGACGAACGGCTACAGATCATGCTCTCCCCCGAGGAGATTTCGGTGCTCGACGATTTCAGGTTCAAGCACCGCATGCCCACAAGGGCAGCGGCGGTGCGGGAGCTGCTGCGGTTGGGCCTGACGGCGATCGCCACCGATGGCGACGGGCAGAAATCCAGCAATTACGGCGTGGTCACCCGCGGCAACGGCGGTTCCCGCGAGGGCCGGGGCGAAGGTGCGTAACCTCGCAAGCACACCGCATCAAAATTGGCCACCAGACTGGTCACGGCGGAACGGTTAGCTTTTTTCCGAATTGAGTAGCTGACGTCGCCAGCTCATTTGGAGGCAATGATGATTTCAAGACTGATCAGGCGCTGGCGCCGGCAAGACAACCCTCCCCCGCCGCCGAGGCGCGAGCGCGAGGACACGTCCAGCATGGCCGATCTGGTCCGGCTGCTGGAGCGCGAACAAGAACCCGCCGAATAGAGCGTTTTCGAGCGAAGTGGATACCGGTTCGCGTGAAGAAAACGCGTCAAAACAAGAATTCTAGAGCGTGTTGCGATCAAAGCGGATTGTATCCGCAATGACGGATGTAGTTTTTGCATTCTTCGGGGGTGAAAAGGTTGAGGGTGCGGCCGATGAGTTCCCAGAGAGCGTCGACGGTTCTGGCTTGGGCTTGCCGCAATAGTTCTTTGAATTTGGCGAAGGCCATCTCGATTGGATTGAGATCGGGGCTGTAGGGCGGCAGGAACAGGAGGCGTGCGCCGGCGCCGGCGATGAGGCGCGCCGCTTCGTCGTTCTTATGGCTCGACAAATTGTCGAGGATCACGGTGTCGCCCTGTTGCAGAGCGGGGACGAGAATTTGCTCGACGTAGGCGAAGAAGCACTCGGCGTTGATCGGCCCGTCGAGCACAAAGGGTGCAATCAGCCCCTCGCAGGTGAGGCCGGCAAGAAACGTCGTCGTCTTCCAATGACCGTTCGGGGCATAGCCGATGGCGCGTGCGCCGACGTCGGCCCAGGCGTAACGACGCGTCATCGCGGTCGTCGTCCAGGTCTCGTCGAGGAAAATCAGCCGGCCACCTAGGCTCGTCTGCGTGCTCCGCCACGCTTCCCGGCGCTCAGCGACGTCGGGACGATGCTGTTCGCTGGCGTGCACGGTTTTTTTTGAAGCTGATCCCCTCGGCGGCAAAGAAGCGCGACAGCATCGATTTGTCGGCTTCCACGCCGTGCGCGCGAAGCAGACGCTCGGCGATCGCATCGAGCGTCAGGTCGTTCTCCTTGCGCCGCAATTCCAGGAGCCAGTCCCGATGCGGCCTCAGCACAGAGCGCCGGTCCCCGCCGGTCGGCAAAGCTGTCGTGCGGCGCGTCTCCTCGAATGTGCTCACCCAACGTATCGCGCTCGCGATCCCGACCCGGAAAATCCGCGCCGCCTCGTTCCGCGAAAGACCGTCCTCAACGACGGCCTTGATCACCCGAATCCGAAGAGCCTCTCCATGCGCCATCCTTGCCGGCCTCCTCCCGGCCATAAGGATGAATCACGCTTCGCCCGATTTGGGAATCCCCCGATTCAATTCGACCCCAACCCGCTCTAGACCTTCGGTTCTGATTCTATCAGAACCGAAAAGGCTCTAGTTCCGGCGCGGTCGCTGACCAGGCCAACCAGCCATTTCGGAACGAAAGGGCGCGACGCGCTTTGACCGGCATGCATGGATCGAAGCCCTCATCAACGTTTCCGCCTTCGCCGGTTTTGTCGGCGTCGCCTCGTGCTGGCCAACTGGCCATTGCGCGGGTGATCGCGGCTGAGCTCGCGATCGAATCCGAAAGCAGATCCATCCCGATCAACCAGAGCAACAGTTGGACCAACAATCTGGCCACGCCGGATTAGAGCGTTTTCGCGAAGTGGATACCGGTCACGTGAAGAAAACGCGTCAGAACAAGAATCTGCAGACCTTCGGTCCTGATTCTATCAGAACCGAAAAGGCTCTAGTCGTGCTATCCCGGGTTCAACGGCTCGCTTGGCAAGTGCTCAGCGCGCAAATTTCGCAGCCCTTGTTTTCGGCCCGCAAATTCTTATGTCTGCGCAATGCAACTAACGGACACACAGGATTACGCCATCCAGGCTCTGATCGCCCAGGTCGTCGGCCGTGCGGTATTTGACCGCGTATTTTCGGGCATTCGGTTTATCGAAGCCGATGGATCGCTCTTGTATGTCCATGCCAAGGACGAAGCAGCCGCCGCGGAGATCGAGGATGATTTCTCGCTCCTCATCGCCGACATCGCGACCCGGATATTGAAGCAGGAAATTGAACTGATCGTCGTGCTGCCGAAGGTCCTGCAGTAGCTGCAAAACGCGGCGCTTCCCAGGACAACAACTTCCGTTCACCCTCTGACTCCATTCCGTTCTCAAAGAACGAATCGGAATGAGAAAATCACCCGGCATCACCCCTTAACAAAAACAAAATAACGACGTTCTCACATCGCGCCATCGTCTTTGTTTGTCTTGAAATTGAACTTTCCCACCCAAAGCCCGAACAACACCAGGACGATTCCGAGAGCGTCGATCTTCCAGTCCGCTTGCGACCTGTCAGCGCTCTCGAACCAAAAGCACACCACTCCGGAGAGCATGATAAGAACGCCGATGATCTGTTTTGCTTTCATGCGCTCACATTGCACTGCCGTTTTCGCAGCTCGTAGGATGGGCGGAGCGAAGCGATACCCACCATCCCAGCGATATCCGGGCCATGGACGCGAGCATCGCTTGGTCGGGACCACGACCGCATTATGCCAAGTGATGGGTTTCGCGGAGCCTGTCATCGGGCGCGCATTCGCGCGACCCGTTGGCTCTACCCATCCTACGGCTCTGAGTGTCGACGCTCATTGCCGAGGCTGAGTATCTCAGGACGACAACCTTCGTTCACCCTCTGACTCCATTCCGCTCGCAAAGAACGAATCGGAATCGAGAAAATCAACGCGACCGGAAACCTAACAAAGCGCTAAGTGTTTAAGGCATTTTCCGCGTACCACCAATCGAATGCGGCTTATTCAAAAAATAATCCCGATTGCCCGTCGCGGCCTCCGCGTACTGGTCGATCGATACGATGATGGCCTGGACGTGCTGGTAGCACCACCCTTCCCGCGTGGCCTTGTTGCGCAGGTCGTTCAGCGCTTTCAGAAACGGGGATAGCTCAGGCTCGTCGGAAAAATATCTCACCAGCTTCTCCCGCCCGCGGCGCCCGTCTTGCGGGCCGGCTGTTCTTTCTTGAGCCTGTCGCGCTGGGCGCAGAGGTCGTCGATTTTGCTGTGCATCCGCGCCAGAAGCAGTTCGGCCGAGGCGGTGGGTATCCCGGCCCGCTGAAGCGCAAGGATTTCCTTGCGCTGCCGTCCGAGCTGGACGCGCATGCGTTCGATTTCTCCCCTGATATGGCCGAGGTCCGGCATTTTCACCCCTAATCTGTGTGGAGGGTTGAAAAGAACATAACAAGAACATATCTTCAAGTCACAAGTTAGCCCTGGAGCGAAAAACGGAGTTCCCGATGTCCTACGACCGCCTGCCCGACGCCATCATGAGTGAGTACCAGGCCACCACGCTGCGGAAATTGTCGATCGAGGCCTATCAGCCAAAGCTGTTCGCGGAGGGACTGACAAGTCAGGAAGCCGCGCGGCGGATCGAAGACCTGAAGCACGAAATCGCCCTGGCCAATTCATTCTGACCGCTGGTGGTTGGCGATATCAATTGGGAGGGCCAAGCATCTCGTTCAGACGATCGGGCCAATCCGAATGACCCAGCTTTGCCCACACCAGAAGATCGCGTCAGTCCCGCACGAGGATTTGCCGGACCTGCGCCATACGATTGAGATCGCCCTCGAGCAGAATGAACGCGGCGGTTTGCAGTCGCTCCGGGTCCTGGCGTGAAGCGGCGTGAACGTCCGGCACGGTTTGCAGAAAGGCGATCGCCTGATCCGCAGCCGGGGCTACGAAATCGCGGCGAACGCGCGCCTCGAGACGCGGGCTGATGTTGGTACTTACCACTGGCGCCCCGCATAGCTGTCCTTGAAAGGGTATCCGGCCCGAAACGACTTGCCAATGCAGGCGACGGCGGTGGGCGACCCGGGCTCGTCCAATTCAGCAGCCATTGTCGCCTTCGCCGGCTCGCCCGGCTTGCCGGCCTTCCTCTTATGATCCATCATTTGATTGCGACGACTTTTGAAGTAAATGTGTATTCAGTAACGATGTTTTTCCTTGTCGCGAAAATGCGCACAGCGCTCGGCTGCTGTCCCGTTACGATGACGCGATCCAGGGCGCGGGAGATCGCTGACCAAAAAGCATGACGAAATCCACTCATGGAGAACGGGAGTCATGATCACAACTCAGCAAAAGATAACTGCAGCGAAGACGGTCTCGGCGCCGGCGGCCGTTGCGACGGGCGACCAATATTTGCTGGCCTGGCTCGATCCCGACGGGACCATCTGGTGGACGACGCTGGGTCTCAACCACAACAAGGACGGTTACGATACCGACACCAAACTGGCATCGACTGGATTTTCGACGCCAGCCGCCCCAGCCCTGACCAATCTCGGAGGCACGGTCTGGATGGCCTGGATGCAGGATCCGGCGCATACGGCTTCCGTCCCGCCGCCCTGGCCTGATCCGCCTTCTGCTGAGTACCGAAAGCCGCCGGTGATCCTGGTCTCCTCCCTTGACGGTTCGGGATGGTCGCAGCCGCAGCCGGTGTGGGATTCCGCACCAGCAGGAAATCTGCAACCCTGGCAGCAGTATCAGGATTGGCAGCAGGGCGTGGCGAGTTCGGGCGCAATTTCCGCGCCGGCGCTCGCGACGATGCCTTCAGGGGAACTTGTGCTGGTCTGGTGCGAATTGGCCATCAACGGGTCCGACGCTCCCGTGGTTTCGACGCCCGAAGGGCCGACACCAGCCGGTCCCTTTGAAAGCCAGATATTTTTCTCGACCTGGAGCAAGAGCAAGGGGTGGAGCACACGATCAGCCGTGCCGGATGCCCTGAGCAATGCGCCGCCGACGCTCGCGGCTTTCAACGGCGTTGTGTCCATGGCTTTCAAAGGGCAGTCCGATAACGATATCTGGCTCTGCCAATACGATACCAACGGCTGGAGCAAGCCGGCAAAGCTGCCGGGTTTTCAAACCTCGGCCGGGCCAGCGTTGGGGGTTGGCGATACGGGCAGCCTCCATCTGGTGTGGAAAGGAGCATCCGACGACAACATCCTCGCGGCCAGCCGCGCGCCCGGCAAAGGTTGGTCTTCACAGACGAGGATTCCGGTGGTGGCGACTTCAAGGTCGCCCGCGTTGGCATCGCAATTGTCCGCGTCTACCGATCTGTTGCTGGCGTGGGCGGGCGCGTCGACGAGCGGCGCGGGCGCTTCCGATCTTTACATCGCACCCCTGGACGCGCTCGAGTTCAAGCAGTCGCAGACTTACGTTTTCACCATCGGCAACGTCAACGTCGTGACGCAACGTTCGTCCGATGCCGGCGAATCCGACACCGACTTTCTGAACCTGACGGTGGCGGTCGGATCAAAACCGGTTTTATTCAGTACCGTTCCCCTCGGCGACCACAACTATGGCGACGTCTTTGATGCCAATGTGCGGATCGCCATTGAAGTCGCAGACGACGAACGCGTGATCATGGCCTACATCATTGCCAATGACAGCCTCCCGCCGGCCGACGTCATAAATTATCTGACCGTCGCCGGGAAAAGCTTGGCGTCAACCGCGCTTGCCGCATACACCGGAAGCGCGGAACCCTCGGCATTGGCCCTTAAGGGCTGGATCAATGTCACTGTTCCAACCTCCGGCTCGGCGCTGACGGCGCTGGGGGCTTGGCTGTCGGGTGTCGTTCCCGCCGCTCTTGCGCCAAACGGTGCTTGGTCAGCTTCCTGTGATGGCCCCGTTGCGGCGGGCGTGCATGCCTTTACCGGAGCAAAACTCCGGCAAGGCGGCAATTTGGCAACCGATCATTGCGTTGGGATAGACTCAGCCGAAGGGTGCGGAAACAACTCCTTATACGACGTTGGCTGGAGTGTGAGCGTCCAGGGATAGCCTTGCCCGCTGGTCGTGGTTCGCAGAATGGGCCGAGCCAACGGGTCCGGCGCTTCGGCCGGCCCGGTGATAAACTCCGCGACACCAAACGAAGATGCGCCTGAAACAAAATCTTTCATCGCGCCGGTGATTTGGCCTCGTTGTCCAGTCCTGCCTGACAAAATATTCTTGTTTTGGCCGGAGCCAAATCACCGGCTTATTACGGCCATCCTGTCCCGCAAGAGGGGACGTCGGCCGTCGTCACTGACGTCGGGACAGGACGCGATGGACGCAGACCGCGCGCAGACGAACCGCGCGGGAGGCGTACGGCGAAGTCGTGTGGTCCTGACGCCCGGAATGCTGGCGTCAAGTCCTTGGGAGGCTAACACCTCTCGGGGGCGATGGTGGCAAGAGGCTCCGATTCACCAGGGAGAGCGCGATATACGTCGTAGAGCCATTGCGCAGGGAAGGCCGGAGTGTTTCCGCTGAACCTGTATGCTCGTGTGCGCATTTCCTTGTGCATCAATGCACACGAGACCGCGGGTGCAGCGCGCACCCGGTCTTCCCCGCGCCCTCTCTTGAGGGTCGCGTGCGCCCTCTCTCTTTTTGGGGGCCAACGATTTGCAAGACTCGGACAGAGCATGTCGCGAGAATGAGAAGGTGTGTTCGTGATTGTAGCCCGGATGAGCGAAGCGACATCCGGGATCTTCTCCCCGCGATCCCGCATATCGCGAGAATGCGGAGTCACATCTCGTCGTCCCCGCGCACGCGGGGACCCATACGCCGTGTCCTTTCTTTTTTGCAGTGAGGCCGATGCCTTCTTTTCCGATTAACGCCCGGGATTATGGGTCCCCGCGTGCGCGGGGACGACGGGACACTCCGTGTACGACCGCAATCCGCCCGCGAACGCCCTGCCCCATCCCGCGTTTTACTGCTATGGAGTACCCGACCATTCGGCCAAATCCGCGAAATGTTCAAGGGAGCAAGAAACATGCGTTATCTCCACACCATGCTGCGCGTGCGCAATCTCGATGCCGCGCTGAAATTCTATCACGATGCGCTGGGCCTGAAGGAGGTCCGCCGCATCGACAACGACAAGGCGAAATTCACGCTGGTGTTCCTGTGCGCGGCCGCAGGACCTGCATCTGCTAGAAGCTGCCGCAAGACGCGCGGCGCGCCGCTGGTCGAACTCACCTATAATTGGGACGAGGAAAAATACGGCGAGGATCGCTATTTCGGCCACCTCGCCTATGAGGTCGACGACATCTACGCGACCTGCGACCAGCTGATGAAGCTCGGCATCACCATCAACCGCCCGCCGCGCGACGGCCAGATGGCCTTCGTCCGCTCGCCGGACCTGCATTCGATCGAACTGCTGCAGAAGGGCGAAGCCAAGGCGCCGGCGGAGCCGTGGAGCTCGATGCCGAACACCGGCCATTGGTGAGCGTTTTGTCCGCTCCGTCTGCGGAACCCGGGCATGCTCGCCATGCGTTGTCTCGACCATTGAGGAATTGATGGAGGCGAACATGGGAAGAGGAATTCTGCTCTGGCTGCTCGGCGTGCCGATCCCGGTGATTATTCTGTTGTGGCTGTTCTTCGGCCGCTGAAGCGGCGGCGCGACCTTCGACGTCTCGGGCCCGTCGCGTGGCGACGGGGCCTGATTTTTTCAGGCCGACATCACGACGAATTTGGCCTGCGCCGCGAGCCTTTTCGCTCGATACTTCCGATATGACCGCAGGGCAAGCGGATCATCGGGAGAACAAGCGTGGCCGATAACGACAAGCAGGCATCGACGATTTGGGGCCGGGCCAACTCGGTCAACGTCCAAAAAGTGTTGTGGTGCCTGCGCGAACTCGATCTCGCCTATCAGCGCATCGATGCCGGCATGGCGTTCGGCCGCAACCGCGAGCCGGATTATCTCGCGATGAATCCGAACGGGCGCGTGCCGACGCTGGTCGACGGCGATTTCGTGCTTTGGGAATCCAATTCGGTCATGCGCTATCTGGTGCTGGCCTACCGGCCGGAATCGCCGCTTTATCCGCAAGCGCCGAAAACGCGCGCCGGCGTCGACCGCTGGCTGGACTGGACGCTGTCGACGGTGCAGCCGGTCGACCGTCCGGTGTTCTGGGCGATGGTGCGAACCCCGGCCGACGCAGCGCGACATGGCTGCGATCCAGAAGGATGCCGACGCCGAGGCTGTCGTGTGGAAAATGGCCGATCGAGCGGCTGGCCACCCGGCGCTTCATCGAGGGCGATGAGTTCACCCTGGCCGATATCGCGCTCGGCGCCTATGCCCGGCGCTGGTTCGGGGTCGATGGCGTCACCAAGCCCAGGCTGGCGCATCTGGAGCGCTGGTTCGCCGAGATCGCGGATCGTCCGGGATTTGAGAAATTCGTCGCGCCGCCGATGTCGTGACGCGCAGAGGCCACGGGCCGTCGAGCGCTCCGCCGCTGACGCCGACGCTCGATGTCGCCGCCGACCTTCACGCAGGTATCGCTGCCGTTGACCTTGACGAAATTCGGCGCCATACGCCGCGCAGGCGTTGGCGTCGGGGCGCTTGGTCAGCACGGCTTGCCGGGAAGTCTCGGTCCTCGCCGGCTTCCGCGGCGCCAGCGGATCGGCGGCCGCGATCGAAACCGACAGCTGCCGTCGATCAGTGAAAACGAGCAGGATGTTTCGCATCGCGGCCTTTTATCGGAGTCGGCGTTCTGCTGGCTAGCGAACGAACTTGACGCCGAGCGACTTGCCGCGGCGCCACACCACTTCGCAGCTCCGTCCGGTCCTGGCATCGCGCGAGAATGCCAGCCGCAGCCGGCCCGGCAACATGTTGGTATCATCAATCGTGATCTTGGCGCCGGTGGCTCGACATGTCCTGCACCACGCATGGGCGGGCCGCGAAGCCGCCATCGAGGGTGATCCAGCCGGGCTGCTGCAGCGATTTGCGCACTTCCCGCTTCTTGGTGGCTCCGGCCATTTTGAACACTCCTGAAGATGGATTTTTAACCCCGCGGGGCTTTAGAAAGCGTTGCAACCGAGCCGGAAACCCGGGGGTTTCGGCCCCTGACGGCCCCACGGATCAGGCGCAAAACGGCGCTTTTCCCCGGCTTGCCCGGCCGCCCAAACGCCACTATACGTTCGCCGCTGACACCCTGTTTGGACCCCCATATCGGGCCTGGCATGGCGCCGTCAGGCGCCAAAGTATTGAATTGCCGGACTATTTGCTGTGACAGGCGAAACGGCCATCAAGCGACCAAACCGGTCGTGGCGGGCCACCCGTTTCGCTCCCTTCGTCTATCGGTTAGGACGCCACCCTTTCACGGTGGAGAGAGCGGTTCGATTCCGCTAGGGAGCGCCAGCGGCTGTCCGATGCGCCTATCGCCTCGAGGTCGTGGCAATTGGCGGGTTTGGGGAAGCGGAGGGCATGCGGGCCGGCCTTTGCGCTACGCCGCTTCAAGCACCGACAGTCTAGTGACGCGTATCCTCAATCGGTAAATGCAGTTCAGCTACCCGCTGCTCGCGATCCCTCTTGCGGAAATCCCTTTCCTGCCGCTCGAATTTCGCCATTTCCTCTTCAGCGGCCTGCATGAAAGCGTCACGTTTCGTCAGACCGATCTGCGTATGTTCCATCCTGGTTCCCACCGCTGGCTAGCCCGGCCTGTTCGCTTCAATCGCGAGAGCCAAGAAAGGTTCGAGAAAGTTCGAGAAAGCTTCGCGCCATCAAATTATGGCGTACCCAACCATAGCTGCAATGGAAAAGAACGCCTTTGACCGACGTCAAACCAACACGATTTGGCGATGGGGCTGAGCTAGCGCGTTGCCAAAAGCAGCATCAGGCCGATGGCACCGATTGCGAGAAAGATCCAAACCGCAATCCGATCCTCAGATACCCAAACGTTTGCCTCAAAATTCTCTTTCATGCGTCACCTTCGCAGCAGCAATCGCTCGCTCCTGCAGTGCCCCAATCGCATGACAGCGCTATGAAAAATCAAGCGGAACCAAGATTCGGCCATCCCGCCGGGCGCAGAGCCTACGCCGGTTGGTGAAAAGCTTTGCGCCTTCTGAAGACGAGGAAGGCGATGCCAAGGACGATCACCACGGCCGCGGCCGCGAGGCCCCAGCGGGCGAGTGGCAGCAGCGGGGATGACGGCCCGCCGCGCCTCACCTCGGCAACCTGTTGTTCGCTGATGGTCGTATCGCCCGCGCCGTAATGGGTGAGTACGTAACTGCCCAGCACGGCGATGTCGCGGTCGCTGAGTTGATTGGAATCGGTCGGGTGACCACCGAAGCCGGGCATGAAGGCTTGTCTCCCGGATACCGTGCGATCGACGCCAAACAGAATGGCGGCGATCAGATTGGTCGGATTTTTCGCGCCCGTGGCGGAGTTGTGGAACAGGCTCGGATAATAACCATCCTTGCTGCCTTGCCCGTCGGCCGAATGGCAGGAGGCGCAATTTCCCTGAAACAGCTCGGCCCCGCCCGGATTGGCGTCATTGTCGGAACTGATGCCGTCGCGTCCGCGCAGCACGCCGAGTGCGGAGAACATCCTTCCGGCCGTAAAGCGCGAACTTCCGGCGGGAGCGTGGGTCGACGGTACGCTCGTCATATAAGTGGCGATGGCGTCGATATCCGCGGCCGCGAGATGCTGGAAACTGTGTTCGACGGCTTCGCCCATGCTTCCGGCGGCCTGCGCCTTTCCGGGCAAACGCCCGCTGCGCAGAAACGCCGCGAGCTCTTCCCTGCTCCAGCTTCCAATCCCCGTCACGGGATCCGAGGTGATGTTCAGGCGCGTACCAGGGGCCGACCTGGGCGCCCGACAAAGCGCGGTCTCGTCTCCTCCTGCATCAGGAATCCGCGCGGCGTATGGCAGGTGCCGCAATGCGCCGCGCCCTGCACCAGATAAGCGCCGCGATTCCATTCCGCCGATTGCTGCGGATCCGGGACGAAGGCATGCGTGTCCAGGAACAGGAAATTCCAGACCAGCATCGACAGGCGGATATTCATCGGAAACGGCAGCTCGGTCTGCGGCGCCCGCGCATCGACCGGCTGCACGGCCTGCATGAAATAGACGTAGAGCGCGTGGGCGTCGTCATCGGTGAATTCGGCATAAGACGTATAGGGCATCGCGGGATAGAGGTGCGCCCCGTCGCGGCGAATTCCGCGACGAAGCGCCCGGGAAAATTCGTTCTTCGGTGTATCGTCCGATCCCGAACTCCGCGGACGGCGTGATATTGGTGGAATAGATGGTGCCGAGCGGCGTGCTGATCGGCAGCCCGCCGGCAAAGGGCTTGCCATCCGGAGCAGTGTGGCAGGCCCCACAATCCGCGGCGATCGCCAGATACTCGCCCGCGCTCGATCGCGGCCTTGTCGGCGGGCTGATTGGGCTGTTCGGCCGCATGCGAAACGCCGGCCATGACAACGCCGATGAAAACGACAAGCAGCGCGCAGATGCGATGACCGGCACGGCCCATGATCAGCCATGCCTCAGTTGATCGACGATCGCGTCGGCCGCCTTCAGCGCCAGCGCCGCCATGGTGAGCGTGCTGTTTGACGCCGTTCCGCTCGGCATCGCGCCGCCGCCGGGCAAGAACAGGTTGTGGTGATCATGCGCGCGACAGTCGGCATCGACCACCGATGTCGCCGGATCGGTCCCCATGATGCAGCCGCCCATGATGTGGTCGCTGTTGAGAAACTCCGGGGAGAGCTGGAAGCTGGTCGCGCCGAGCCCGTCCGCCAGTTTGTGTAGCAGCGGAACGGTGTATTCCTTGGCGCTTCGGCGCACATAGTCGCTGACATCGTAATAGATGTTCGGCTTGTTGATGCCGAGCCAATCCTTCTTGTCCGACAGCGTCAACCGGTTGTCCGGCCAGGGCAGCGGCTCGTGCTCGACGGTCAGCCTCGCGGTGCAGGCGGAAAGCCGCCGGATCTCCGTGTCCAAAGCCTTGCCGACCAGCCCTTTTTTCAGCGCGGCGGCGGCGCCGAGCGGGCTGCGGGCGAAGTTCTCCATGCGGAACATCGCGCCGGCATAGCGGTTGCGGAATTCGCCTTGCGTGGTGTTGAGAATGCTGCTGCTCTGAACCGGCCCGACGCCGGTCCACAGCGGCTCCGCGAGCTCCAGATCGGCGATCAGCTTCGGCTGATCCATCATGTTGCGCCCGACCTGATCGGAGCTGTTGGCAATGCCGTTCGGATTGCGATCGTCCTTCGAGAACAGCAGCAGCTTGGGCGTCTCGATGCCGTTGCAGGCGACGACGAACATTTTGGCGGTGACCCTGTGGGAGGCCTTGTCCGGATCGAAATAGTGAACGGCTTCGACCATCTTCTTGTCGCCGGTCTCGATTCGATAGACGACGGCGTTGGCCAGGATCTTGCCGCCCTTGGCCTCGATCTTCGGCAACGCCGTCGCGGCATCGTATTTGGCGGCGATCGGACAGACCGGAAAACAGTTGTTGTTGCCACAACACGGCGGCCGGCCGTGATAGGAAACGCCGCTGTTGCGCGCCTGCGGCGCCGGAATGTTCATCAATCCGATCTTCGCCGCCACCTCGGTCAAACGATGCTCGCCTGGACCGAACGGCAGTGGGTCCCATCGGGTAGGGTTTGGAGCGCTGTATTCCCGGCGGCCACTGCTTGGCCGGATCGGAAGGACCGCAGACGCCGAGCGCATATTCGGCGCGCGTGTAATAGGGCTCGATGACATCGTGACCGAATGGCCAATCCCGGCCGACCCCGTACAGGCTTTTCAGCCGCATGTCCTCGGGCGTCAGCCGCCAGCAGATGCCCGCCCAGTGCCAGGTCGCGCCGCCGGCGTAGCGCACATAGCCCTGCAGATAGGCGCGGGCATTCGGTCCCTCCAATTGCAAATATTGCTCGGCCTCCTTGCCCTCGCGGGTTTCGAGATGCGGGGCCCACGGTTTCGGCGGATACGGCGCATCCCAATGAAACAGCCGAATGCTCGGCGGCAGGTTTCGGTAATTCTCGACGATGCGCCAGCGCTCGACGCGAGGGCCCGCCTCGAGCATCAGCACGGACAGACCGGCATCGAGCGCCTGTTCCGCGATCAGACATCCGACCACGCCGGTTCCCACCACCACGACATCTGCGCTGTCATCCTTTGCCATCGCGGTAGCCCCCGTTCGCGTCAAGCCGCCGTCTTCAGAATTCCGGCATGCTGTCCAATGGCGGAGCGTCCGCCGTCCACCCGTTCGGCCCCGAGATCGCGTAGGACGGAATGGTCATGACGTCCTTGGTCGGTCCGTACATCAGCGCATATTCGAAGGCGAACACCTCGGCATCCGGCGCGTCGCTGACGATGCCGAGATACCAGGCCGAAATGATCGCGAACGCGGTCTCCTTGAGGGGCCCCTCCGGCAGGTCGGGAAAAAACTCCTCGACCGTCCGCGCGTTCTTGCTTTTTGCGACAGCGAGCAGCCCGGCCACCTGCTCCGACAGCGACGGGTTCAAACCGTTCATCGCAGCGCCGATGCGCTTGCCGACTTCCTCATTGAGGTGATGCTGAATCAGAAGCCTGGAAATTTCCATGAATTGGGCCGCCGATGGCTCCGGCCACGAGGCCGTCGCGGCGATCGCCGGTAGCGTCGGGACCACGGCCAATCCGCCGACCAGCGATAGCCCGCCCAACAGCAACTCACGGCGAGCCAGACTGAAAGCGGTAGGACAGTCGTCACGATATCGGTCGGTCATGGGCTGCTCCGTGGCTTAACTCTCGTCATAAAAACAATGACGGCGGATGCCGTCTTGGATAAATCTGATGCCGTATTGATATGTCTGGGATAATTGACAGCCGTGCGACGCCTGCATTGAGGGGTGAACCGGAAGGCGGCATCTGCCAGCTCGACCTCTGTTTTTGACCCTGAACGGACATGCAGCGAACGCATGCTTCCTTTCGTGGGCTTCGACCTACTAACTTTCGCAAGAGCGGCGTCAGCCCGGCGCTAGATCATATGTTCAGGATGCGGGTGCATGGGGGGTGTGATGCCGGTTTGGATGCGGCTGGTTCTGGTTTCTGCTGTGACTGCTGTTGTGTTGGGTGTGCTGGCACGCACGATCCGCAGCGGCAAGCCGCACGAGTTGGAGGGGCTGTCGGGGACGATCACGCCGGAGAAAGGCAGTGCGCTGTTCACGGTTGTGAGCGGCGGCGCGATGGCGGTTGGAGCCTTGGCAGCGTTCGTGGCTGGAACGGTCGATGGGATCGGGCTCGTGGTTGCGTTGATGGGGTTGGCAATTGGCGGGTTCATGGCGCCGTCGCTGACCCATATGCATGATGTGCACTGGTCGGAGGGCGTGATCGAGGGACCCTCGCGCATGTTAGGGCCGACACTGGGTTTGGCGCGGACGAGCATCGCATGGGGCGATGTGGTTCGGAGCGGGTCGACGATGACAGGGTATCGGTATGTCGAGACGCTGGATGGGCGGCGAGTTCTATTGGAGTTACCTCTACAAGGGGAATGCGACGCTGGAGGAGGCGATTGCGTTGAGATGCCCACGGTTGTGGGCGAGGCGATAATGCCGGTGGCTGCTCAGCGTGCGGCGGATGACCGCTGTTAGCACTTAGCGGACCACCTCGCCGGACCGCCGGATGTCAGCTTTGAGGGATAAACCGGAAGTCGGCCTCTGCCAGCTCGACTTCTGTTTTTGACCCTTGCGGACTGGTACTACTCCAATTTCGCCGCCTGCAAATTCCTCTTTGGAGATTGCGATATCCGGCGAGATGCCACTCTCTTTGCTACCTACGTCGGCCTATCTGGCCTTGCCACGTGCTTCGGCGCATGGCTTAGCTACGGCCTTTCCATACGCGGTAGCCTAATGCCCTGTCGCGCCCAAGGAATTGATAATTTGCGCCCGCCGACGGTTGGGCGGGATCATGCGGCCTGCCCGCCCTCACCCGCCGCCGCGAGGGCTTATGGAGCCAACATGAAGACGTCTATTCGCTTCGTAATTATTGGAGTCATACTGCTTGCCCGGTGCGCCTGGGCTGCCGAATCCTCACCTGTCGCATTTGCGAAGAGCGTGGTTTCCGAGCGCGGCTCTCAAACCTTCGCCACCGTGAGCTATCCGGACAGAAGCCTGATCGTCGAGTTTCGGCTCGAGCCTTACTCGGCCGACAAAGCAACCGCGGTCCGGGCTTTTGGCGAGATAACCAAAAAAATCGCACAAGGCGCGTTCAGCAAGTTCCCAAAGCTTAGGAGCGTCCAGGTCATTGGCAACCTCGCGCTGCGCGATAAGCGCGGAAACGAAACTGTTGACCGCGCCGTCATGGTGAAGTTCTCAAAAGTAAACGCGGCGACCGTCAATTGGGAAAAC
The DNA here is from genome assembly GCA_963699465.1 of uncultured Alphaproteobacteria bacterium. GTDB lineage: Bacteria > Pseudomonadota > Alphaproteobacteria > Rhizobiales > Xanthobacteraceae > Bradyrhizobium. The sequence goes on along the minus strand of CAVOTZ010000044.1, from coordinate 874,408 downwards.
GTCGACCCCGCTACCATCGTCGGGATCGCCGATAAGCACTGGCTCTTGCCCGAGTTGAGCGCCGATAAGAAATAGTCCGCAGACTTCAACTACGGCCCGGGCGGCAGCTACGTACACCGCCGCCACAGCCAAGTCCACCGGCGGCGCTTGGCAGGTCCCTCAATTGGTCAGCGCTTAATCGAATGAACCGTCGTGATTTCTTTGAAAGTGCCCAAATGCGCATCGAAGCGGATGTTCGCCGACCATTCTGAATTATGGATTCACGCCCCGTGTCACTTGTCCTATGGACTGTAGTAGCCCTTGCGGGAGCGGCGGCATGTGAAGAATCGCTTCAGCTTCGATTGCCTTACGTCGGCGTCACCGGAATCAATCCGTAACGCAGCATCGTCTCCTTCATCCTGGCCGGATCAGGCGCGCCAGAGGACATCAGTCCCGCCATGTCGCGGAAGTATTGCGGTCCGAGCACGCCCGGGCTCAGCACGCACAGACAGGATGCCGGTGCAGCCGAGCGGTTGGAAAAGCCGTGTACGATGCCGCGCGGGATGAACACGGTCTCGCCGGGCGCGATCTCGATGTCCTTGCCGTCGACGCGCCAGACGCTGGTGCCATCAAGCCCGTAGATCGTTTCATCCCAGCGATCGTGATAATGCGGAATAGGCATCCGCGCGTTCGGCTGCACCGTCATCTCGAACAAATCGAGGCTGCCGGAGGTGTCGTCCTTGCTGCGCAGGAATTTTAGTTTGAGGGAGCCGAGGTCGATCAGTTCGGGCATGGCGATCTCGTCGGTGGCAACGTGGGGCGATCATGATGCCTCGTGCGTATTCGCAAAGCCAGATCCACGGATGAGCAGTATGTAGTCCGGATTGAGCCAACGGGTCGCGCGAATGCGCGCCGGATGACGGGCTCCACGAAATCCGGGAATCTTCGCTTGGGGACGGCCCCCCGGATTTCACTTCGTTCAATCCGGGCTACAAAAATCTTTCAATGCGCCGGTGATTTGGCTTCCCTGTCCAGTCCTGGTTGAAAAAATATTCTTATTTTCCGCCGAGGCAAATCACCGGCTTATTGCGCCTATCCCGTTCCAAAAGAGGGGACGTCGGCCGTCGTCACGGACGTTGGAGCGGGTTGCGGTGGACGCGTTTGTGTTGCAGGCGAGCGACATGGATGCGTACGGCGAAAGTCGTGTGGTCCTGACGCCCGGAATGCTGGCGTCAAGTCCTTGAGAGGCTAACGCCTCTTGAGGGCGATGGTGGCAAGAGGCTCCGATTCACCAGGGAGAGCACGTATAAATCGTAGAGCCACTGCGCAGGGAAGGCCGGAGTGTTTCCGCTGAACCTGTATGCTCATGTGCGCTTTCTTCTGATGCACATTGCACATGAGACCGCGGGTGCAGCGCGCACCCGGTCTTCCCCGCGCCCTCTCTTGAGGGTCGCGTGCGCCCTGAAAATCTGTCAGAATGTGCGAACGGGCGGTTGCATCAGAACCGCCCGTTGCTGGAACTGAGCCCGTTGCGCCCAAAGGCGACAGAGCCTGTGAAAGAGCGAGGGACAGCTCCGGTGTCTTCCTCAACCCGAACAGTTGCAAGGGCTTCGAGCCCGAACCGAGCAAGGAAGGGAGTGGATGATGGCACAAAAAGATCTCGTTGTCGTGGGTATCGATGTCGCCAAGGACAAGGTGGATGCGTGCGTTCGTGCGCATGCATTGCGGCAGACGTTCCCCAGCACCGTACAGGGCCACCGCAAGCTGGTTGGCTGGCTTCGCAAGCACCAAGTTGGCAAGGCGGTGATGGAGGCAAGTGGCGGTTACGAGCGCGTCTGGGCCAAGTTGTTGCGCGAGGCCGGCATCGAGGTGCGGATTGTCGACCCCAAACGGGTCCGCAGCTTCGCGTTGTCGGCCGGACGGCTGGCCAAGAACGATGCGATCGACGCCGAGATGATCGCCTGGTTCGCCGAGACGTTCAGCGATGCGCCGGCTCAGAAGCACGATGCCGCCCGTGAGGAACTGCAGACCTTGGTGAAGGCGCGCCTAGGTCTGATTGATGTCAGGATGCGCCTGGTCAGCCAAAGTGAGCATGCTGCGCCGGGATTGGTTCAAAAAGCGCGTGCCCACATTTTGAAGAGTTTGGCCAGCGAGATTGCCAAGCTCGAGGCCGCCATCTGCGCCAAAATCAAGTCCGTGCCGGATTTTGCCGAACGCGCCGAGATCATCGAGAGTGTGCCGGGGTTCGCCGAGACGAGTTCTGCAAACCTGGTTGCAGGGATGCCGGAGCTTGGTCAGGTGAGCGACGAGATCGCCGCGGCCTTGATCGGTGTCGCCCCTTATGACGACGACAGCGGAAAGCGCCATGGCGAACGTCACATCAAGGGAGGCCGCCGCTGGGTCCGTAACGCTATCTACATGCCCTGTGTCGGCGCAGCCACGCGGAATAATCCCGTCCTGAAGGCCTACTATCAGCGCCTGATCGCCAAGGGAAAGGAGCCAAAGGTCGCGCTCATCGCCTGCATGCGCAAACTGATCGTGATCCTCAACACGATGATTGCGCGCCGGCAAAAATGGGATCCCAGCCGTTACGCAGTGAGCTGAGCGAGCGCACCTGATCGCGCTCGGTCTGCGACCGAGCGCTTGCAAAGCCATCTGACCGGTGAGCGGACGGGGTCAAGGCCGTCAGCCGCCGCAGGCGGGGGCGCGCTTGCGCCAGCCTTGAGCACGGCCGAGCACCGGTCTACTTCCAACACAGTTGCTCTTCTTTTTGGAGGACGCGAACGAAATTGAAAACCTCGGACACATGCTGTCGCGAGAATGCGGACCTGTGGGTCGGAACGGGATGCGCTGGCGAGCGGACTTATGGCGCGGCTTCTGCAGGTGCGGCCCGCGGCCGGTCGCGGCGCACTGCTGCGACCGCGCCGCCGGCGACGCCGACGCCCAGCACATAGATCCATCCCTCGTGAAAATCGAACAGATGCGAATTCACCAGCGAGCTGACGAAATTCTGCACCACCACGACGAGCCCGATCCAGCCGACAAAACTGCGCTCGAAGAACAGCGCAAGATGGAAATACCACATCGCATAAAGCACGATGCATCCAAGCAAGCCCCATTGAATCGCGACATAGAGCGTCTGGTTATGCGGATTGCGGATTTCGTTGGCCCACTCTCCGGTCTTGCCGGCGGCCTCCTTCTCGAACAACTGCTTGGTCGATCCGGTGCCGTGACCGAACACCGGCGCCTGCTCGATCGACCGCATCGAGGTGCTCCAATAGGCCATTCGCTGGCCATCCGACGTCGCAAGATTGGTGTGAGCCCGCAGATTGGCTTCATGGGCGATCCATTGCACGCGGAACCGGACATAAGGCGATGCCAGTCCGAGCAGCAGCACGGTCGCTGTTGCAAAAATCAGAAATCCGAGCGAGGCCTTCGGCCTGAAATACCTGACGGCAAACAACACCAGCAACACCGGCAAATAGATAAACGCGGTGCGCGCGACCACCACGAATATCATGTTGCACAGGAAGCCGAGCAACAGAACGGCGAAGCCCGATGCCGCGCCCCAGCGCCTGGCCTCGAGCAGCGTCAGCAGCAGCGGCGCTGCCGCGAACAGGCACAGCGCCAGTTCCTGGCTTTGATCGATATAGTTCTTGACGGGAACACCGGCGTCCTCCGTCGCCACGAATTTCAGGCCGGGCGCGAAATAGATCAGCCAGGAGAAAGCCATCAGCAGCGCGCAGGAGACGAAAAATGCGATGAAAACCCAGTGCGATCGCCGGGAGCGGCCGAAATGGTAGAGCAGCACCGGGATCAGCAGCAGCTTGGCAACCGGATGCAGTCCGAGCAACCGGACCGACCAGGAATCGTCGGCCCACAGCATGCCCACCATGGCCAATGCGAAAAAAGCCAGCGGCAGCAGGCTTTCGGGCCGCTTCAGGGATGCCAGGAACGCGCGTGGATCGATGGTCGGGAGAACCGCGGCGAGCCAGAGCACGATCATGACCGATACCGCCGACGTCGACCACGGCAGCACGAACGCGACAATTGCGGGGTAAAGGTCGAGGGTCAGAAGCCACAGCCAACCGCGTGGGTCGATCGTGGCCCGGATGCCCTCGATCCATGGCGCGTTCTGCACGGTACTCGACATAGCCAAAAAGGCCCGGGATGGCGTCAAACCAGTTGCGTCAGGATTTGTAATGCCTGAGCGAACCGCCGCTTGCAACCCGGGCCGCCAAATCGCCCCTACTCAAGTCGCCCATATTTTGGACGCCTGCGCGGTTCGCAACGACCGTCAGGGGATTCTCGCCTGTTCCGGTATTTGTGCCGATGTTCCCGCCGGCTTTCTCCCTGGCCCTCGCCACCATCGCGCCGGCAACGCCAACCCCGATGACGTAGATCCATCCCTCGTCGAAATCGAACAAATGAGAATTCACCGACGAGCTGATAAAATTCTGCACGACCACGATAAGGCCGACCCACGCCGCCCAATTACGCTCGAAGAACAGCGCGAGCTGAAAGTACCACATCGCGTAGAGCACGAAACATCCAAGCATGCCCCATTGGATCGCGACATACAGCGTCTGGTTATGCGGATTGCGGACCGAGTTGGCCCATTCCCCGGTCTTGCCCGCGGCTTCCCGGTCGAACACCTGCTTGGTCGATCCGCTACCATGGCCGAACACAGGCGCGGCAACGATCGACCTGACCGAGGTGCGCCAATAGGCCAACCTCTCGGCGTCCGAAGTCGCGATATCGCTGTCGCGACTTAATTGGTAATCCTGCAGCGAATGATCGACCCGATTGCGCAGATTGGGCGATGCGTACCAGACCAGCGCCTGAACCACCGCCGCTGCGAGCAGAAATTGCGTCGCTTTCGGCCTGCAATATCTGACGGCGAAGATGATCAGCAGGACCGGCAGATAAAGGAACGCGGTCCGGGCGATCACCACGAACATCATGTTGCAATAGAAGCCCAACAGCAGACCGCCAAGGCACCATGCCTGCATGCGCCGGTTCTCGGTGATCAGCGTCAACACAACCGGCGCCGCCGCGAACAGGCACAACGAGAATTCCTGGCTTTGGTCGATGTAGTTCCTGACGGGAATGCCGGCCGTCAGGATCTTGGCGGAGCCCAGGCCGGGCGCGAAATAAATCACCCAGGAGCACGCCATCAGCAGCACGCAGGACGCGAAGAACGCGATGAAGACCCAGGACGATCGCTGCGAACGGCTGAAGTGGTACAGCAAAAGCGGGATCGCCAGCAGCTTGAATACCGGGTGCACCCCCAGGAGTCGCGCCGGCCACGAATCGTCCGCCCACAGCATTCCCACCAGCGCCAACGCGAAAAACGCGACCGGCAGAAAACTCTCCGGCCGCTTCAGCGAAACCAGAAAGGCGCGAGGATTGATCGTCGGCAACAGCACGATCAGCCAGACGACAAGCAGGACTGACACGGCCGTCGTCGACCATGGCAAGGCGAACGCAGCGAGCGCGGGATAAAGATCCGCGCATAGCAACCAGAACCGGCTCTTCGGAGCGGACGCCAGACGCGCCAACCCTCCGGCAACCCGCGGCGCATTCCGCCCGGTGCTGGATAAGCCTAGAGCCTCGGCATGGATGTGCATCTGTGCAGTGCCCCGAGGCGGTCACTTTCAAACCGCCGAAAAGCCAATCCCGGCAACGATATATTACGTTACGTTAATGTGAGAACGCGGGATACTCGCCACATGAATCCGAATCCTGCCGGGCTGTCCAGCCAAAAACTGTATCCAACTGTGTCAAGCCGCACCGACATGCGCCGAAGCCGGTTTGTGCGGGGCAGAAAACGGCGACTCGGCCGCAACATACTGCTTAGACTTACCATCGAACGGTCGATCCGGACGATGTATTTACGCCCCGAGCACGACCATCGCGCATGTGTGCGACACGGATTGATTCGAAAATGGCAAATTACGTCGCCTTGTTGCGCGCGGTGAATGTCGGCGGCACCGGCCAGCTGCCGATGGCGAAGCTTCATGGCATGTGCGTCGACGCCGGTTTCACCGCCGTCAAAACCTACATCGCCAGCGGCAATGTGGTTTTCGCCAGTCCGGCGAAACCGGCCAGGGTGAAAGCCGAACTGGAGGCGCGGCTGCTCGCTTATGCCAACAAGCCGGTCGGCGTCATCGTGCGCACCGCGGCCGAAATGCAGGATGTGCTGGAGCGCAATCCGTTTCCCAACGCGGCGCCGAATCGCACCGTCGCGATCTTCCTGGACGGGCCGCCACCGTCCGATGCCCTTGCCCATGCCACGGGCTTCACGGATGAGGAAATGCGGCTGGGCGAACGCGAAATCTATGTCCACTACGGCCACGGAATGGCCACTTCCAAATTGCGAATTCCCGCCGCCCGATCCGGTACCATGCGGAACATGAACACCATCGCAAAGCTCGCCGGCATGGCCGCAAAGCTGTGACGATGGCCGCATCAAGGCGCAATCAGCTTGATCCTGCCGTCGTCGCGGGAACCGCCGGCCAAACCCTCGCGCGCCATCAGCTCGATGGTCGCCCAGTTTTGGCGAAAGAACATGGTCGCATCATGGATCGTCGGTGCCTGCACCTTGACGCTGCAGGCCTGTCTGCCGCCCCGATTCGAAATCTGGAAATGAAATGTGTACCCCGTTGTATCCGAGCAGTTTTCGATCGGCTGATGATCGCGGCGCATCCAGTATCCCCCCTGTCTTGCGTCGAAGCGGGACAGTTTAGGTTTGCAAATTGGATTTTCATTGGGCGCGATTGTGGCGCGGAAAGTTTTGCGCGCAGCGCGGCGACATTCGACAATCGCCGATCCGGCTGCGATTGCGCTATCCCTGCGCCCTGCGCGACGCGCGTCGTCGTCAGCAGTCGATCATTCAACCGATCGAGGACGGGCCAACGCGTATCGCGGTCCCCGCCCTCCATTCGTCATTCGTCGCGCGGCGAAAAAATCACCAGTTGCGCATGCAGCGCCGGCCGTACGGTCCGGTATGCCAGCCCGGGGGGCAGTTGTAGAGCGGACGGCAGCCGCCGTAGGGACCGCGATGCCAACCGTAGCCACAGCCACCGAACACCTGAATCACCGCGGCACTTTGCTCTTGCTGCAATGGCGCTATCGGCATGGCCTGGGCGGCGGCGATTCCAGCCAGAACGGTGCTTGCCAACAAGCTAATGGCGAAAAAAATCCTCATGAACATCCTCCTGTTCGGCGGTTTGGGAAAATGACGAGCCCCGGCGAGCGGACCCATGATTTTGTCGGGGGTCTGAAATGGGTAGGTGGACGCAAAGCATGGTTCACCTCTTCACGCGCCTGTGAAAGGCGCGTCGTGCAGGAAACACGGGCCGACGCGGGATCAGCGGCGTCCCCAGGAGATCGCGGCCCAGATCCGTTCGTGCAGGTAATACCAGGCAATCTTGGTAATGATCTCCATCCCGGCGATCGATCCGGCGATTTCGACCCGGCCGGTCATGAACCAGCTGATCCCAAACGTATCCAGCGTTCCCAAGGTCCGCCAACTGACGGCCTTGAGGACCGATCGGGCGTGTGTCTCTGCTCCGCGGAACAAAACCACCGGGCAAGCCTCCCTTGGGGATCATCGACGCGACAGCCTATCACGGCGCCATCGGACCGGTTCGTCATGCGCTGCATGCGCAAATCGCTCGACCGCCGATGGACAGCCGGCGCGATTACGTGCATTTTGCGCAAAGAAATCACACAAACTCTTTGATCGAATTGAAATAATAGCGATAGGTCCGGCAACACCGTCACGGCCCGCCGGGTTCCGTTGCAAACCAGGATTGACAAGGATTGAAATGAGACTTTTTCCCGTACTCGTCGTGACTTGCGCACTGTGCCAAACGGCTATTGCCCAGACCCCGGACTGCAAATCGATCAGGGATTCCGCCGCAAGGCTCGTCTGCTATGACAAGAGCACGCCACCCGCGCCGCCATCGGCCGCCGCCAGGCCGGTCGCGCGCTCGGCTCCGGCTCAACGGACAGACAGCTCAAAATACGTCGACACCATCAGCGCGGAGGACGCCATCATGAACGATCGGATCAAAGGTATCTGCCGCGGTTGCTGAATGGGCGATGCCGGGCAAGACGAATGCAAGACAAACGCGAGACGAGCCTCTTCAGATTGCCTGCATTCCCCGAGCTAAGTGTCGCGCACATCCAGGTTTGGAACCGTAGATAACGCAGAAAAACGGCCTATCTGCCATCCCGATGAACCTCCTTGCCTCCCTCCCCACCGTCATCGGCACCGCGGCCATCGCGCCTGCGCTGCTGATCCTTTGGCTGGTGATTGCCGCTGACGAGCGGCCGGGACCGGCGCCTAAAATCTGGACCGCGTTTCTGCTCGGGCGCGGCCAGCATTTCGCTGGTGGGTGTGGCCCGCACCCCATTTTTACGGCTGCTGTCAGCTCCCGAAAACCTCTGGGTCGCGCAGGTGCTGCATTCGGTTTTCGGGGTCGCGCTGCCCGAGGAAACCGTCAAGATCCTGGTCATCTTCGCGGTCTCGGCACGGCGGCGGCGGTTTGCCGATCCGATGGATACCGTGGTCTATGGCGCGGCGGCCGGCCTTGGCTTTGCGGCCTACGAAAACCTCGCCTATCTGGTGCAGCATGCGGAGATGTGGCGGTCGCTGGCGGCGTTGCGCAGCGTGCTGACCGTGCCGTTCCACGGCGCGCTCGGCATCATCGCCGGCGCCTATCTTGCGATCGCGCGTTCCGGCACCGCGCTCGGCGCGCACCGCCACCACCGCGACTGGGCGCGGCTTTCGAGCTGGATGCTGGTGTTGCTGGCGCCGCTCGCGCTGCACGCGGCATTCGATTTCCCGCTGCTGACGCTGCAGCAAAACCCGGATCTCGGCTCCGTCCACCCGCTTCATCCTGGGATCGGCCAGCGTGCTGATCGGTTTCAGCTCGATCGGCTTTGCCATTCGGCTGGTGCGGCGGGTCGGCCGCCATCACGCCCCGCGCACCGAACTGGCGCGCGAGCGGCTCGCGCCAGCTGCGACGGATGTGGGCGCTCCTGGTGGTGGGCGGCGGCGCCGGATTTGTCGGCCTGGTCTTCGTGCTGACCTCGATCCATCATTGGCTGGTCAATCCCGATCGCAACGTGTCGCTGGTGCTGATCCCGATCGGCCTGGTGTCGATCCTGATCGGCATCGCGCTGCTGGTGGTCACCACCGCGATCTATATCCTCGGCCGCAACCGGATGCGCGGGACCTCGCAGGGCTTTTCATCCGCACCGGGTCAGGGCTAGACAGCGGGCCTCCGAAGGATCACGATCGAACAAGAAGGCGGGCGGCGAGCGTGATCGCAAACCGGTTAAATCAAGCGGCCGCTTGCGCCGTCATTCGCCGATCGCCTTGCAGTACAGTCGGGAGAATTCCAATGACGCCTTCCCCAGGACATCACCAATCTGCAATCGAAGATGAATGCTGCGGTCCGCGAGCACTGGAAGGCGTTTTTGTTCGAAGGCATCCTGCTCGTGGTCCTGGGTCTCGCCGCGATCATCGTGCCGCCGCTGGCGAGCCTCGCCGTCACCATTTTCCTGGGCTGGATGTTCCTGGTCAGCGGCATCGCCGGCCTCGCGCTGACATTCTGGGCACGGCAGATGCCGGGCTTCTGGTGGTCGCTGATTTCGGCGGTGCTGGCGATCGGCGCCGGCGTCATCCTGCTGGCGCGGCCGGTGCAGGGCACGCTGACCCTCACCATCGTGGTCGGCGCCTATTTCCTTGCCGAAGGCGTCACCACCATCATGTACGCGCTGGAGCATCGCCGCGAATTGTCGGAGCGATGGTCGTGGCTGCTGGTGGCCGGAATCGTCGACATCCTGATCGCCGGGCATCATCATCTCCGGCCTGCCGGGATCGGCGCTCTGGGCCGTCGGCCTTCTGGTCGGCATCAATCTGCTGTTCGGCGGCGCCTCGCTGATCGGAATGGCGCTCGCCGCACGCCAAAGCTGAATTCTGACAAAGGCTGAGCTTCAGCAGCCGCGGCAGATGCTCTTGATCTTTTTATCGAGCGCGGCGTCTTCGCGGTTCACCGCATCGTTCGGATCGCTCAGGTTCTTCTCCGAGGGCACCTGGTCGGCGCGCGGCTGGCGATGACCGACCGGGGCCTCGGGCACGGCCCGGGGCGGTTTCGCAGGAGGACGATCCCGTGTTGCCGTTCTGCGCCATCGCCGCAGAGCCGAGCATCAGGAACACCAGCGTTGTGAGCAGCCTTCGCATCTGAATTCTCCACCAACAGAAACGCTTCACCCGGCGGCCTCCGTACTATTTCAAATCTGCCATCGCTATCATGATTCAAACCTCATGAGATCGGCGGATAAAGATGAACGTCGCCGCAGTAATCCAGCACACGATAGCGCGATTCCGCATCCGGTTCACCTTGTTCGGCAGAAGAATCTGGTCCGGCAGAAGAATTTGCCGGCGACAGGTAGTTCGGGCCGACCGGCGCCTTGCCGTGGCCGCCGGGAATATCGAGCACGTACTCCGGCTGGCACAACCCGGACACCCTGCCCCGCAACGCCCGCATCAATTCCTGCCCGCGCGCCAGCGTGGTGCGCAGGTGCGCGGTACCGGGCGCAAGGTCGCCATGATGCAGATAATATGGTTTGATCCGGCATTCGACCAAGGCCCGCATCAACGCTTCCAGCGTCGCGGCATCGTCATTGACGCCGCGCAGCAGTACCGACTGGCTGACCATCGGAATGCCGGCGTCGACCATGCGCGGCGCAGGCGGCGCGGGCCTTGGCGGTCAGTTCTCTGGGCATGATTGGCGTGCACGCGCGACCCAGGTCGTGGCGCCCGCAACCTTCAGCGCCGCGACCATTTCGTCGCTGACGCGCAGCGGGATCGGCCACCGGCACGCGCGTATGGATCCGGATGATCCTGACGTGATCGATCGCGGCCAGATTCCGCCATGATCTCGGCAAGCCGCCGCGGCGACAGCATCAGGGGATCGCCGCCGGTCAGGATGACTTCCCAGATTTCGCGGATGCGCCCGGATATAGTCGAGCGCGCCGCGGTAGGCGGCTTGCGGCAGCGCGGTCGCCTTGCCCGGACCGACCATTTCGCGGCGAAAGCAAAACCGGCAATACACCGCGCAGACATGGACCAGCTTGAACAGCACCCGGTCGGGATAGCGATGCACGATGCCGGCGACCGGCGAATGCGCGTGATCGCCGATCGGATCGGCATTCTCGCCGGGCTCGCCGCGCAACTCCTCGGCGCTTGGAATGAATTGCCGCGCGATCGGGTCGTCGGGATCGCTGGGGTCGATCAGAGCCGCGATATCCGTCCGTCACCGCCACCGCATAGCGCGACGCGACTTTTTCCAGATCCGGCAAGTGCGGCCGACGGCGCAAGACCGTGGGCGACCAGCTCGGCATGGCTGCGCGCAATGTCGAAGCGCGTCTGAGACCGGTCTTGTTCATGCTTCCCCCGACGGGCGGCGTCCACACCACCTGGTCGATCCTGACGGCGCCGCTGGCCAGCATCACCAGCCGATCGAAGCCGAGCGCGACGCCGCTGGACTGGCGGCATCTGCGCGACCGCCGCGAGAAAATCCTCATCGAGCGGATAGCGTTCGCCGTAGCGCCGCTGCTTTTCGTCCATCGCCGCGACAAAACGGCGGCGCTGCTCCGCGGCATCGGTCAATTCGCCGAAGCCGTTGGCAAGTTCGACGCCGCAGGCATAGATCTCGAACCGCTCGGCGACGCGCGGATCGGACGGCTTGGCTCGCGCCAACGCCGCTTCCGGCGCCGGATATTCGAACAGCACCGTCAGACGCCCCTGCCCCAGATTCGGCTCGACATGCTCGACCAGCACCTTGCTGAAAATGTCCGACCAGGTGTCGTCGTCGGTGATCCGCACGCGTCTGTCCTGCCGCCGCCGCCAGTGCCGCGCGATCGCCCTCGCCGCCCGACAATGGTCGCCAGCAGATCGATGCCGGCAAAGCGGTCGAATGCTGCCGCCACCGTCAGCAGTTCCGGCTCGGCAAAGGGATCGGCGGTTCGGCCGCGAAACGAAAACCGCCCGATTCCGGTCGCCTGCGCGGCATGGGCGATGACGACGACGCTGTCGGCCATCACCGCATCATAGCTCGCATCGGCGCGGTACCATTCCAGCATGGTGAACTCGGGCAGATGCAGATCGCCGCGCTCGCGGTCGCGAAACACCCGGGCGAACTCGAAAATCTTCGTCTCGCCGGCGGCCAGCAATTTCTTGGCAGGCGAATTCCGGCGAGGTCCGCAGATACCGCGTCGCGCGGCCGCCGTCGGCGCCGACGAGTTCGGTGCGCGGCGCATGCAGATGGGTCTCATTGCCGGGCGAAACCTGCAGGATCCCGGTCTCGACCTCGACAAAGCCCTGCTCGTCGAACCAGGCCCGGACCGCCCGCGTGATGGCGCTCGCGCGCCATCAAAAACGGCCTGCGTCGGCGTGCCGCGCGGGCGCCCACCACGGCGAGGGCTGATCGCTAGCCATCTGAATCTGCCTTAGCGTGCCTATCCACCAGTTCATGAAAACCGTCAATCGCATTGATATCATTCGAGTTTCGATCCCATTCCGACGAACGAAATCGCAAATTGTCGCGGTCGCCTCGCGACCCGTCTCTTGATGTCGAAAGATACCAATATCGTCCATTCGCGGCCGGCAGAACCGACCGTAAAAGGCTGGCATCATCGACCGGCAAAATCAGTATGTTGCAGCCCGAAACCGCTTCGCTGGCCCCGGGACATCCTTGTCCGGACCGGTCCCGGGCCAGAATATCAGGAAAAACAGCCTTGAAAGTCATCGCCAGTTCTATTCGCAAGGGCAACGTCATCGAGCAAGACGGCAAGCTTTACGTGGTTCTGACCGCCGAGAACATCCACCCCGGCAAGGGAACGCCGGTCAGCCAGATCGAAATGCGCCGAATCAGCGACGGGGTGAAGGTTTCCGAGCGCTACAAGACCACCGACCAGGTGGAGAAGGCGACCATCGAGGACCAGAACTTCAACTACCTCTACAAGGACGCCGACGGCTTCCACTTCATGAACAACGACAACTACGACCAGGTTCAGGTGCCGGAGGACATCATCGGCAGCGCCGCGCCCTATCTGCAGGAAAACATGACCGTCAAGCTGTCGCTGCACGGCGTCATTCCGGTGGCGATCCAGATGCCGCAGCGCGCGACGCTGGAAGTCGTCGAAACCGAGCCGGTCACCAAGGGTCAGACCGCGTCGTCCTCCTACAAGCCCGCCATCCTCTCCAATGGCGTGCGCACCGAACGTGCCGCCGCATATCGGCGCCGGCACGCGGATCGTGGTCATGACCGAGGACGGCTCCTACGTCGAACGCGCCAAGGACTAGGCAATATCGGGCATGCGTTGGGGGCGGTTGAGAACACAGGCTGTCTACCGCCCTCTGTTTCGGCTCGGCGCGCCGACGCTGACATCCCTGTCTGTTGCTCGTCGCCGGCCAATCCGCCTCTGCGCGCGGACGAGTTCAAGACGCCGGCGGTCTCGGCGGTGCATGTCGAATGGCGCGCCGCTCTCGATCAGCTCCGCTCCGAGATCAGCACCCAGCCGGCGATGGCGTCCGCCTTCACCTTTTCGGGCCAGCGCCGGCTGCCGGCATTCGATCCGCGTTCGACGCCGGCGCTGGTGCAGCTGAATGCGGTGACCTCGCAGATCTTCACCGGCATCGGGCGCAGCCCGGTCCCGGTGCTGCTGCCGTTCGATACCGCGGCATTTCTCGACGCCCGCGCCAACGGCGTGCCGGCCAGCCTTTCGGTGTCGCAGCTATCAGGCCGATTTCCGTCCCGTCGACCTGTTCGACGCCGGCCCGGCCGGCTACGACGCGGTGTTTTCGCTCGAGCCCGGCGCCGGCGACGGCATGCCGCAACGGAGCTTCGCCAAGCCGGTCGAAGTGCAGATCACCGGCTCGATCCTGACCTACGACATCAGCGATCCCGCTCGGCGGCAAGGGCGAACCGGTCAAGGCGCTGGCAGCGCAATTTCCCGACCTGCGCCGCTTCATCCGGGAGGGCTATGTGCGTTACGCCTTCACCCGCTTCGGCGTTCCCTATGTGGTGTCGATCCAATGCCTCGACAGCGTGCCGCGCGAGCGGCGGCTGGCCTGCCGCGAGGCTTATCCGGTCGCCGAGCGTTTCCTGAAAGCCCTTGCGCATCGCCGGCGGCGAACCCTCCCGGCCGCGAACGGACATCCCGCCCGAAATCGCCGAGCGCCCGGCCGAACGGTCGACCGACTTCACCTACCGTCCGGTCGGCGACATCATCGCCAACAGCGGCTATGCGCAAACAGGGCGGCCGTGCCGACCTGCACCGCCTATGCGCAAATCCGGTTTCCGCTGGAGCACGCCCCGGCCTTTGCCCATTCGCAATCCTTCGGCAAGCGCGACGAGATCGATCAGACCTTGGCCGGCAATACCAGCTATCCGTGGCAGGACAATTTTTGCGAAGCCCGCAGTTTCGCGGTCGGACAATGCCCCAGCGGTTTTGGCCATCAGGGCCAGGACATCCGCCCGGCGCCGTGTCCGCCGCACGGCGACGACGAGGACCATTGCGATCCCAAGCAGCAGGCCGGTCGTCGCGGTGCGCGACGGCGTGCTGATCCGCTCGCCGAAACAGCAGGCGGCGACGCTGCAGATCAACACCGGCACCGAACACATCCGCTTTCGCTACATGCACATGAATCCGGCCACCATGGACGCCGACGGCGTTGCTCAACGGCCGCCGCGTCGAAGAAGGCGAGAAGATCGGCGTGGTCTCGAACTATCTCGACCATCCCAACGGCACCACCCGCCATCTGCATTTCGACGTCCAGGTGTTCACGCGCGACGGCTGGCTCTGGGTCAATCCCTACGTCACGCTGATTTCGGCCTATGAGCGGCTGATCCACGGCCACGGCCGCGAGATCGGCCCCGAAATCGCGGCTTCCCCCGCCGTGGCGCATGCCCTGCCGGAAGACGTCATTCATCCCGACCAGCAGGAAGGCGGCGAGAACTAGGCCCTGCCGGCCGTTCTAGGCGCCGGCCTTGCCGCTCTTCGCGCTGGCACGCCGCAACGCCTCGGCCAGCGCCCCACCCGCCTCCTCCTTGGCTTTAGCCGGCGCCGCCGATGTCATCGACTTCTGCGGAATATCGCGCGGCTTGCCTTGCGCCGGCCGCTCGCCCTTGGCGCCGACCTCATCGTCGAGCCGCAGCGTCAGCGCGATCCGCTTGCGCGCGACCTCGACCTCCACCACCTTCACCTTGACGATATCGCCCGGCTTCACCACCTCGCGCGGGTCCTTGATGAAGGTCTTCGACATCGCCGAGATATGCACCAACCCGTCCTGGTGCACGCCGATATCGACAAAGGCGCCGAATGCCGCGACGTTGGTCACGGTGCCTTCGAGGATCATTCCGCGCTTGAGGTCCTTCAGCGTCTCCACGCCTTCCTTGAACACCGCGGCCTTGAAGGCCGGGCGCGGATCGCGGCCCGGCTTTTCCAATTCGCGCAGAATGTCGGTCACCGTCGGCAGCCCAAAAGTGTCGTCGACAAAGCTCTGCGGCTTCAGCTGACGCACGATCTCGGCATTGCCGATCAGCGCCTTGATGTCGCTCTTGGTGGCCGCGAGAATCCGCCGGACCACCGGATAGGCCTCCGGATGCACGCCGGACGTATCGAGCGGATCGTCACCGCCATTGACGCGCAAGAAGCCCGCGCATTGCTCGAACGCCTTCGGCCCCAGCCGCGGCACCTCCTTCAGCGCCTTGCGCGACTTGAACGGACCGTTGGCGTCGCGATGCTGCACGATGCTTTGCGCGAGGCCCGCGCCGATGCCGGATACCCGCGCCAGCAGCGGCGCCGACGCGGTATTGGCATCGACGCCGACCGCGTTGACGCAATCCTCGACCACGGCATCGAGCGAGCGCGCCAGCTTGGTTTCGCCGAGATCATGCTGGTACTGCCCGACGCCGATCGCCTTCGGATCGATCTTCACCAATTCGGCCAGCGGATCCTGCAGACGGCGCGCGATCGACACCGCGCCGCGCATGGTGACGTCGAGCTCCGGCAATTCCTCCGACGCAAAGGCCGACGCCGAATAGACCGACGCGCCGGCTTCCGACACCACGATCTTCGACATCTTCAGGTCCGGCAGCAGCTTGACCAACTCCGTCGCCAGCTTGTCGGTCTCGCGCGACGCGGTGCCGTTGCCGATCGCGATCAGATCGACGCGATGCGCCACCGCCAGCTTGCCCAGGGTCGCCAGCGCCTCGTCCCAGCGCCTTTGCGGTTCATGCGGATAGACCGCCGTCGTGGCCACGACCTTGCCGGTGGCATCGACGACCGCGACCTTGACACCGGAGCGGAAGCCGGGATCGAGCCCCATGGTGACGCGCGCGCCGGCCGGCGCCGCCAGCAACAGGTCGCGCAAATTGGATGCAAACACCCGCACGCCTTCGGTCTCCGCCGATGTCCATAGCCGCATCCGCAGATCGATGCCGAGATGCATCTGGATCTTGGTGCGCCACGCCCATCGCACGGTCTCCGCCAGCCATCGGTCGCCGGGACGACCCTGGTCGGACATCGCGAAGCGCTGCATGATCTTCAGCTCGTACGGAGCCGGAAACGCCGGCGGCCGGCGGCTGCGCTTCGGGCTGCAGTTGCAGATCGAGGATCTCTTCCTTCTCGCCGCGGAACAGCGCCAGAATGCGGTGCGACGGCAGTTTGTGTCAGCGGTTCGCTGAAATCGAAATAGTCCTTGAACTTCTCGCCTTCGGTTTTCTTGCCGCGTGCGAACGGTCGACACCATCATCCCGTTCGACCACATCTGTTCGCGCAACGCCCCGATCAGATCGGCATCTTCGGCAAACCGCTCGACCAGGATCGCGCGCGCGCCTTCGAGCGCGGCGGCGACATCGGCCACCCCCTTCTCGGGATCGACGAAAGCGGCGGCTACTTTTTGCGGATCGTTTTGCGGTTGCGTCAGCAACTGCTCGGACAGCGGCTCCAGGCCGGCCTCCTTGGCGATCTCGGCCTTGGTGCGGCGCTTCGGCTTGAACGGCAAATAGATGTCCTCCAGCCGGCCCTTGCTGTCGGCGGCCAGGATCGCGGCTTCCAGCGCCGCATCGAGCTTGCCCTGTTCGCGGACCGAATTCAGAATGGCCGTGCGGCGCTCTTCGAGTTCGCGCAGATAGTTCAAGCGCTCTTCCAGCGTGCGCAGTTGCGCGTCGTCGAGCCCGCCGGTGACTTCCTTGCGATATCGCGCCACAAACGGCACCGTGGCGCCGCCGTCGAGCAACGTCACGGTCGCCTCGACCTGCTGCTCGCGTACGCCAAGTTCTTCCGCAATCCGCCGATTGATGTTTGCCACACGAAATTCTCGCTGAATTCCGCCGCTGTGGCCGGATTCGTCTGTCGCAGGGACGCCGCTTATGGACCATCCCCAATCGGGTTATCAACCCGGCACCTCAAACAAATTGATCCTGTGGATGACCGGAGTTCGCCTTCCGAGCGGATCGACCTGAAGCCCACCGCTTTCGTTCAAGGGAACAGCGAGATAAAGGTGGATCAATGGCGTTTTGCTGTGTAGACGGACGCTCCTGCTGGAGTGGCCATGTCGATCTGCGGACTTGATTTCGGAACGTCGAACACGACGCTCGGCATCCTCGAAGGCCATCTCCCGGTGCTGGCGGCGCTGGAAACCGGCCACACCACGATTCCCAGCGCGATCTTCTATGAAGTCGACGGTGCCGTTCTGATCGGCCGCAAGGCCGTCGACAGCTTATGTCGAGGGCGCACCCGGCCGGCTGATGCGCAGCCTCAAATCGGTGCTTGGCACCGCTCTGATCGACGAGACCACCCGGCTCGGGCGGGAGCGGATCCGCTTTCGCGACGTGATCGCCTGGTACCTCGGCGCGGTGAAACGGCGCGCCGAACAGGCCACCGGTCGCGAATTGCGCGATGTGGTGCATGGCAGGCCGGTGCACTTCGTCGACAACGCGCCGGACGCGGACCGCAAGGCCGAGCAAACCCTGCGCGAAATCGCCCGCGAGATCGGTTTCGACGAGGTGACATTCCAGTTCGAGCCGATCGCCGCGGCGCTGGACTATGAACGGCAGATCGGCAGCGAGGAAGTGGCGCTGATCGCCGACATCGGCGGCGGCACCTCGGATTTCTCGATCGTGCGTCTTGGGCCCCAGCGCCACGGCAAGGCCGACCGTGGCGCCGACATTCTCGCCAATGACGGCGTGCGCATCGGCGGCACCGATTTCGACCGTCAGCTCAGTCTCGGCGTCGTGATGCCCCTGTTCGGTTTCGGCAGCCCGATGAAGCGCGCCGGGCTCGATGTGCCCTCGAGCTATTTCCACGATCTCGCCACCTGGTCGAACATCAACCGCATGTATGAGCCGAGGGTGATCGCCGACATCCGCAGCGTGCGGCAGGAGGCCGCGCGAGCCTGCGTTGCTCGACCGGTTGATACAGGTGGTCGAGGAACAGCGCGGCCACACGCTCGCGATGGAGGTCGAGGATGCCAAGATCGCGTTGTCGGACAAGCGCCAGGCCGACATCCCCCTGGAATGGATCGAGCCCGGCCTCCACGCCGGTATCAGCCGTCCCGATCTGGTCAGCCACACCAGGCAATTGGCGGAGCGGATCGCGGCCCGCATCAAGAACTGCCTTACGCAAGCACGCCTGTCGGCCGGCGACGTCGATGCCGTGTTCCTGACCGGCGGCTCGGTCAAACTCGCCCATGTCCGCAAGGCCATCACCAAGGCGGTGCCGGCGGCCCGCATCGTCGAGGGCGACATCTTCGGCGCCGTCGGCAAGGGCCTCACGCTGGAAGCGCTGCGGCGCTATGGACCGCACGGCTAGTGATGCCCGGATAGATTGCAGGAGACGTGGCCGAATGCCGCTTGCCTGATTTGTCTGCGTGTTCCCCGACGTAATGGCTTTGGACCCCGCCTGCCGCGCCGCTAGACTTCGCCCATGAAACAGCCTGATTCCCGGAGCGCCCCGACCCGCCGCGCCGTGCTGCGATCCGGCCTCGCGGTCGCCCTGCTCGCGCAGCCGCTGGCGGCGGTCGCCGCGTCGGCCGGTTTCGAAAAATGGCGTGAGCAGTTTCACGCCCGTGCGATCGCCAAGGGAATCTCGGAGGCGACCTGGAACCGGGTGATGGCCCATATCGCGCCTGACATGACCGTGTTCAAGGAGATGGGCGACCAGCCGGAATTCAACGAACAGATCTGGCAATACATCAACCGCCGCGTCTCGGACTGGCGCATCATCGCCGGCAAGGAAGCGCTGCGGAAGCACGAGGCGCTGTTCGCGAAGATCGAGCATGATTTCGGCGTCGAGCGCGGCACCCTGCTGGCGCTGTGGGGCGTCGAGTCCGCCTATGGCGATCCGCAGGTGCAGAAGAACCACATGCGCCCGGTCTTTCCGGCGCTGGCCGCGCTGGCCTGGAACGCGCCGCGCCGCCGGGCCTATTGGGATTCCGAACTGATCAACGCGCTGAAGATCGTCGATCGCGGCTGGTCGCACGCCGGAGGAGATGCGGGGCTCCTGGGCCGGCGCGATGGGGCACACCCAATGGATGCCCGAAGTCTGGCTCCATGTCGGCATCGACTATGACGGCGACGGCAAGGTGTCGCCGTTCGGCAAGCCCGACGACGCGCTGGGTTCGACCGCGCGCTTCCTGGTCGACCGCGGCAAGTATCAGGCGGGCGAGCATTGGGGCTATGAGGTGCGCGGCGCCAGCGCCTCGTCGAACCGCAGCCGCAGCTACGCGGAATGGTCGAGCGCCGGCGTCACCCGTGCCGACGGCAAGCCATTCTCGCAACCCGACGCCAGCGCAAAACTGTGGGTGCCGGAGGAAGGCGGCCCGGCGTTCCTGCTGGGTCCGAATTTCTATGCGGTGCGCAGCTACAATCCCTCGATGAACTATGCGCTCGCGATCTGCCATCTCGGCGACCGCATTCTCGGCGCGCCGCCGTTCTTCCAGCCGTTCCCCGGCTCCGAACGCGCGCTGACGCTCGCCGAGGTGCAGGAAATGCAGACCCGCCTGACCAAAGCCGGTTTCGACACCGGCGGCACCGACGGCCGCGTCGGCAATGACACCATGGCGGCGGTCCGCGACTACCAGACCAAAATGGGCATCTTGCCGGCCGACGGTTACGGCGGGCTGCAGGTGCTGGCGCGGCTGCGGCAGGGAAATTAGCGTCATTGCGAGGACGCCCTTGCGACGAGCAAGGCAGTCTTTCCTTGTTACGCTGGCATTGCTACGCTTCGCTCGCATGACGACTCGACCTACGCCCTCGCACCACGCCGCCCGCATTCATGCCGCCGTCGATCACGAGTTCCGTGCCGGTCACGTAGCGCGACGCGTCGGACGCGAGGATATAGCACGCCGCTGGCGATTTCGGAGGCGTGGCCGGCGCGAGCCGATGGCGTCGCGAATTTGGCGCGCTCTTCCGGATCGATCGGCGCGTTCTGCCCGCGTCCCTGGGCCTCGGTCGGAATCTTGCCCCAGATCGGCGTGTCGATGATGCCGGGATGCACCGAGTTGACGCGGATGCCGTCGCCGAACGTAGCGCACTCCATCGCGATCGCCTTTGCAAACAGCCGCACCCCGCCCTTGGTCGCGCAATAGCCGGAAATCCGGCCGCGCCGCGCAGGCCCGCCAGCGACGACATCATGATGATCGAGCCGCCGCCGCGTCTTTGCGCATCGGCGGCAGGCAATGCTTCACCGACAGAAACACCCCGTCGAGATTGATCGCGGTCTGCCGCCGCCAATCCGCCAGCGTCATCTCGGTGATCGACGGCACCGCAATTCCGATGCCGGCATTGGAAACCAGGATGTCCAGCCGGCCGTAGCGCTTCTCGACTTCGGCGACGACCTCGATCCAGCGCGCCTCGCTGGTGACGTCCTGATGCAGAAATGTCGCTTCGCCGCCGGCCTTCTCGATGCCGGCGACCATTCCGGGCCCCTGAGTTCGTCGATATCGGTGACCGCGACCGAGCGCCCTCGCGCGCCAGCAATTCGGCGCACCGCCGCACCAATGCCCGGATGCGCCGCCAGTCACCAGCGCGACCTTGCCCTGAACCTGCCCCGTCATTTCCGCTCCCCAACCGTTATTGAGGCTTTCTTCGTCGAATATCTATCTGATCACCGCCGGCCCCTGATCCGGCACGGCGACATCGAGCACGCGCAGCTGCACCCGCTCGCTGCCCTGCCAACGGTCGACCGTCAAGCGATCCCGCCACATGCAACGGCTGGCCGCGATTCTCGGTCAGCGCATTGCCGAGTTTCTGGCCCGACCGCGCGAAACGCGATGCCGTTGACGATGGCGCCGTCGCCGGATTTGAGCCGCACCCGCAGATGCGCCTGGCCGACTTCCTCGGCATAAACCAGCTGGTGCGACGGCAGCGCCATCACCGGCTCCGGGATTGCCGCTGCCGAACGGCCCGGCGCGGTTGAGCGTGGCGACGAGTTCCGGCGTCACCGCGCGCGCACTGACCGCGCCGTCGATGAAGATTTCGTTGATCGTGCCGCGACTTGGCGACATCGTGCGCCAGCGCGGCTTTCCATGATAGGCGCGGAATTCCGCCAGCCTCTCCTTGCGCAGCGTCACGCCGGCGGCCATGGCATGGCCGCCGCCCTTCAGCAGCAACCCGTCGTGCACCGCCTGGCGCACCGCCTTGCCGAGATCGACGCCGGAGATCGAGCGGCCCGAACCGGTGCCGATGCCGCCTGGCTCCAGCGCGATCGCAAACGCCGGCCGCGAGAATTTCTCCTTCAGCCGCGACGCCACCAGGCCGACCACGCCGGGATGCCAGCCTTCCGCCGCCGTGACGATCACCGCGCCCTTGTCCTCGAGCCCGAGCGAGGCCAGCGCCTCGGCTTCGGCCTGCGCTTCGGCCATCTGCTCGATCACGCGGCGCTCGGTGTTCAGCCGATCGAGCTCGGCGGCAATCCGCGCCGCCTCCGAGACATCGGCCTCCAACAACAGCCGCACGCCGAGATCGGCGCGACCGATGCGGCCGCCGGCATTGATGCGCGGCCCGAGCATGAAGCCGAGATGCCAGGCTTCGGGCGGCCCGTTCAGCCGCGACACGTCCATCAGCGCGGTATGGCCGACATGGTCGCGGCGGCGCATCGCGATCAGCCCCTTGGCGACAAACGCGCGGTTGAGTCCGACCAAGCGGCGCGACATCGGCGACGGTGCCAAGCGCGACGTGATGCAGCATGCCGACAGCAGATCCGGCTCCGGGCATTTCGCTGGTCCAAAACCCGCGGCTGGCGCAGTTCGCGGTTGACCGCGACCAGCGTCACCAGCACGAGGCCGACCGCGGCGAGATGGCCGAGGCCCGAGAGGTCATCGGGCCGGTTCGGATTGACCAGCGCATCGACCGCGGCAGTTCGTCGCCGCATTGGTGATGGTCGATCACGACGACCGACATGCCGAGCCGCCGGGCTTCGTTCAGCGGCTCGAGGCTGGTGGTGCCGCAATCCACCGTCACCAGCAGCGTCGCGCCCTTGTCCGGCCAGCATGCGCACGGCTTCGACGTTGGGGCCGTAGCCCTCGAAAATCCGGTCGGGAATGTGGATCAACGGGATCGAGCCCGCAATGGCGCAGATGCCAGGCCAGCAGCGCCGCCGAGGTAGCGCCGTCGACGTCGTAGTCGCCGAAGATCGCGACCTTCTCGCCGCCCTGGGGCGGCGTCCGCGATGCGTTTCGTCGCCGCGTCTCCATCTGCGTCGACGGTATGGGATCGGGCATCAATTTGCGGATCGTCGGATCGAGGAAATCCTCGACCGCGTCGATCTCGACGTCGCGCCCTGCCAGCACCCGCGCCAGCATTTCCGGCAACTGATAGCGCTGCGAGATCGCCAGCGCCCGCGCCGCCCCGCGCGCATCGAGCCGGTCGCGCCACAGCTTGCCGGTCGCCGAATGCGACACGCCGAGAACGAGGGCGGGGCTTCGACCGGAAATGCGGATGCGGGAAGCGCCATGGTGCCAGCAGCAGATAGGCAAGGAAGCCCTGAGATCAATGATTTGCGGCATTTTCACCCGACTTATGCCCATCATCCCGGGGAAGCCTTACCCGCAGCCCATCCTTCGAGACGCGGCCAAATGGCCGCTCCTCAGGATGAGGCCTCATGGTGAGGAGGCGCCAACGGGTGCGCGCAAAGCGCGGCCCGATGACAGGCTCCGCGCCGTCTCGAACCATGGCCACGTATGGGTTCGCGTTCTCGCGACAGCTTTTTGTCCGAGTTATTCAAAGTAACTCCGCCCCCTCAAAAGAGGGTGCAGGGAAGACCGGGTGCGCGCTGCACCCGCGGTCTCATGTGCACTGTGCATCAAAGGAAAACGCACATGAGCATACAGGTTCAGCGGAAACACTCCGGCCTTCCCTGCGCAATGGCTCTACGGCCTATATCGTGCTCTCCCTGGTGAATCGGAGCCTCTTGCCACCATCGCCCCCGGGAGGCGTTAGCCTCCCAAGGACTTGACGCCAGCATTCCGGGCGTCAGGACCACACGACTTAGCCGTACGCGTCTGTATCGTTCGTCCACGCGCAAAAGCGCGTGCGCGACACAATCGCGTCCACCGCAACCTGTCCCAACGTCCGTGACGACGGCCGACGTCCCCTCTTTCGGGACAGGATAGGCGCAATAAGCCGGTGATTTGCCTCCGGGGTCAAGGACAAATTCCGAATTTCGGAATGAGCCGGAGGCCGTGAATCAGCCAAATCACGGCAATCCACGGCTGTTCCGGCGGCGACCGACGCGCGGAACCGCTGAAAAAAGCGGCTGACTGCAAAAACAAGGTGCAGCTGCCATTCGCGAAAATTAAACCAGCGTTAGAAAAATCCGCGACAACGACGGTCATTCCGTCGCGCATTTTCCACAGCGCGACATTGGGGGGAATGACGTCGATGGCCGCCGCGGCTGGTCTCAATCGAACGCCGTCATCGGCGCGCGCTGCCGCCGATGCGGCTGTCAGCAACGATGACGCCGATATCTCGGGGCTGATCGCCCGGCTGACCGCCGAGGTCAACCAGTCGCCTGCGAGAAGACAAAGTCGATCCAGCAGATCACCAACCAGATGAAGATGCTGGCGCTGAACGCGCTGATCGAAAGTTCCCGCGCCGGCGCGCTGGGCGCGGGCTTCGCCGTGGTCGCGCAGGAAGTGCGCGGCGTCGGCCAGCAGGTCGAGACCATCGCACGCGAGCTCGAGACCCAGCTGACCAGACGAACCGCCAATCTGATGAGTTCGATCGAGCAGATGACGGAACGATCGCGCGGCGAGCGCATGGTCGACCTGTCGCTCAATGCCATCGAGCTGATCGATCGCAACCTCTATGAGCGAACCTGCGACGTGCGCTGGTGGGCCACCGATTCCGCGATGGTCGCCTGCGCCACCGCGCCGGACGCCGCCAGCGTCGCGCACGTGTCGGAGCGGCTGGCCGTGATCCTCGGCGCCTACACCGTCTATCTCGATCTGTGGCTTTGCGACCTCGACGGCAACGTGCTGGCCGGCGGACGGCCGGACCGCTTCAAGGTGATCGGCCAGAACGTCGCCGCCACCAAATGGTTTCGCGAGGCGCGCGGGCTGCGCTCCGGCGACGACTATGTCGCCGGCGACGTCGAGAACCAGGCCTTGCTCGGCAACGCCCAGGTTGCGACCTATTGCGCCAGCGTCCGGGCCGACGGCAAGGCCAATGGCAGGCCGATCGGCGTGCTGGCGATCCATTTCGACTGGGAAGCGCAGGCCCGCGCCATCGTGCAGGGCGTACGCGTCAACGCCGCCGACCGCGCCCGCGTGCTGCTGGTCGATTCGAATTTTCGGGTGATCGCGGCCTCCGACGGCCAGGGCCTGCTGACCGAACGCATTGCGCTGGCGCTGGATGGCAAGCGCAGCGGTTTCTATCATGACCGCTCGGGCGCGCTGATCGCGTTCCACGCCACCCCCGGCTACGAGACCTACAAGGGATTCGGCTGGTTCGGCGTGATATCGGCCGCGGCGTGAGCGGCGCGGCGCACGCCGGATTTTTTCGGAATTAATCCTCCCAGGTCCTGATCCCGAGTCTCGGCGCGATGAAATCGGTCCAGATCAGGTAGCCGCCGAAAGCGGCCAGCATACCGGCTCCGATCACGAGCCGGTAGAGAACGTGGCTCGCGTACATCAGTTCAAACACAACGCCGTACAGGCCGGTAAAAATCATCGCGCTGCACAGCAGGAACAGAACCATTTTCCGCATGGTGTCGCTCGTCTGTCTTATGGTCCTCGGCCGGCATTAGACGCCCGCGCGAGCCAGAAGGTTCGACCGCCGTGTGCCGGATCGTCGATCGCGTGCGCGATCAATTCGAAGCCGGCGCTGGTCAACAGCGCCTCGTATTCCGACGGATCGAGACTCGCATGATAAAGCGGATCACCGCGATACGCGCCGATCGCCTCGCCTTTGCAAGGTCCGGCGTTGAACATCAGGATGGCGCCCGCGCTCGCGTGGGCGGCGAAGACGCCAAACATCGTCCGCTGGTCGTCGCAGCAAAGGTGAAAGAAGCTGTCCCAGGCCAGTATTCCCTGAAATCGCCGGCCGAGCGCCAATTTCCGCATGTCGGCGGCGATCCACCGCTGATCCGGCATCCGGTTTTGGCACAGCGATATCAGTGTGGGAGAGCTATCGATGCCGGTGACATGAAAACCTCGCGCCGCCATGTGAAGCGCGACGGGATCGCCACCCCCGCAACCGAGATCGAGCACGGTCGCAGCCGCCGGTAGACGTTCCAGAAAGCGCTCGATATAGGGCTTGTCGGTCCAGGCCGCCGCGCGACGGTCGGCGTCCCATGACAGCGCGTGGCGCTCGTAATGGGCGACGATATTGTTTGCGGCATCTTCCATCGGAGGTCACTCCGGATCGTGATCGCGGTTGCCTGAAGCCCGGCGAATCCCGACGGTTACTCAGCAGACGTCATCCCTGCGTAACGGCTTCGCCGTTATCGCTGGAGGTGCGCGCACTTGCGCGCCTCGAAGGATGGGCCGCAAGCACATGCAGCCATCCTTCGAGGCTCGCCGAAGATGGCTCGCACCTCAGGATGACGTTTCCTGTGTTGTGTGGCGTAGCCTAACACCCCAGCCTGTCGGCGATACCACCAAAATCCTTTGCCACGATATCCCACTCGCCGTCGGCCTCGAAATCGCGCTTTTGCAGCGGGCCGTATTCGGTGGGGCGCGCGACGAAGGCGGTCTTCAAGCCGTTATTCTGCGCGGCTCTCAGATCGCCGTTGTGGGCCGCCACCATCATCACCTGTTCCGGCTTCAGGCAGAGCAATCGGGCGGCGCCGAGATAGGTCTCGGGATCGGGCTTGTAGTGCTCGAACAATTCCGCCGACATCACGAGGTCCCAGGGCAGGCCGGCGAACTTTGCCATCTCGGTCAGCAGCGCGACATTGCCGTTCGACAGCGGGCTGATGATGAATTTTGCCTTCAGCCGGGTCAGGCCGGCGACGCTGTCCGGCCAGCCGTGCAGCCGATGCCAGCCCATGGTGAGGTGATGCAGGTCGGCGTCGGACAATCCCTTGATCGATTGTTGCGCCACCAGCTTTTCCAGCGACTCCCGGTGCAGCAGGTCGAGCATCTTGTAGCCGCGCTCGGGATGCTTTCGCACCTCATCCATCGAGGCCTGATAGACCGCCGCGCCAGCCATCGACCAGGGCGGTCCAGTCGGCCTTGATGCCGCGCGCCTCGCCCCATGTGGTGAAATCGGCGATCAGGCTCGAACGCCAGTCGACCACGGTGCCGAACACGTCGAACACCAGGGCTTTGACGCCGGACAAGTCAGCCATGTTCGCTCCCGCTGTTTTGGTGTTCTTGCCGGCGTGCTGGCGTTGCCCGCGACGCTCAGTCGAGATGGAATTTTTCCAATTGCCGGTGTTCGGCCTTGATGTAGCGCACGGTGCCGGTAACCGAGCGCATCACCACCGTCTCGGTCTCGATCACATTGTCCTTGCGGAACTTGACGCCCGACAGCAGCGAGCCCGTGGTGACGCCGGTCGCCGCGAACAGGCAATCGCCGCGCGCCATGTCCTCGATGCCGTAAATGAACTTCGGGTCCTTCACGCCCATCTTGTGGGCGCGCGCGCGCTTTTCCTCGCTGTCGAGAATCAGCCGGCACTGCATCTGGCCGCCGATGCAGCGCAGCGCCACCGCGGCCAGCACGCCCTCGGGCGCGCCGCCGGTGCCGATATACATGTCGACGCCGGTGTTATCGGGGTCGGCGCAATGGATCACGCCGGCGACGTCGCCGTCGGTGATCAGCCGCACCGCGGCGCCGGTCGAGCGCACGCCCTGGATGATGTCGGAATGGCGCGGCCGATCGAGCACCAAAACCGTGATCGCGGAGGTATCGACGCCCTTGGCTTTTGCGAGCCGGCGGACGTTGTCGGCGGGCGAGGCGTCGAGCTCGACCACGCCCTTCTTGTAGCCGGGCCCGACCGCGATCTTCTGCATGTAGACGTCGGGCGCATGGAGCAGCGTGCCGCCGTCGGCCATCGCCATGGTCGCGATCGAACCCGGCATGTTCTTGGCGCAAAGCGTGGTCCCCTCGAGCGGGTCGACCGCGATATCGACTTTCGGGCCGGCGTTGATGCCGACCTTCTCGCCGATGAACAGCATCGGCGCCTCGTCGCGCTCGCCCTCGCCGATCACGACCGTGCCCTCGATCGGCAGCTTGTTGAGTTCGCGGCGCATCGCATCGACCGCGGCCTGGTCGGCCGCCTTCTCGTTGCCGTGGCCGCGCAGCCGCGCCGCCGACACCGCCGCGCGTTCGGTCACCCGCACGATCTCGAGCGTGAGAACGCGCTCGAGCAGCATCTGCGGCGGAACGGAAATATGGGTCGACATCGGTTAACTCCCTTGAACCAGACAGCAGGACCATCGCGCCCCGCGCCTATCAGCTTTAACACGTGATCCAACCGGACCCTCGTCAGTTCTTTTCAATCCGTATCACCTGCGGCCGGCCGTTGATCACCTTGTCGCGCTGCACCGCCTCCAGCGCGCGATATACCGCGTCCTCGCTGGTCGCGTAGGTAATCAGGATGACCGGCACCGGCGAAGCTTTGCCGTTCGCCGCCATCACGTCAACGCCGTCGGGATGACGCTGCACAATCGATTCAATGGAAATCTTCTGCTGCGCCAGCCGGGTGGCGATGGCGGCCGCGGTTCCCGCGAGGTCGCGCGCCATCAGGCGGATGTAATAGCCACCCTCGTGCCGCTCCATCGGCGCCTTGCTGGTGGCGCGCAACCGCTCGACCGGGCGGCCGAACGGTTTTGCCCGGATGCCGCGGGCGACGTCGACGATGTCCGCGACCACGGCGGACGCGGTCGCGGCACCGCCCGCGCCGGGCCCGACCAGCGTGATCGGCGGGATGCCCTCGCCGTCGATGGTCACCGCATTGGTGACGCCCATCACCTGCGCGATCGAGGACGATTTCGGTACCATGGTCGGATGCACGCGCTGCTCGATGCCTTTTGCCGTGCGCACGGCGACGCCGAGCAGTTTGACGCGGAAGCCGAGGTCATCGGCGGCGCGCAAATCCTCCGGCTTGATCGAGGTGATGCCTTCGACATAGACCGCGTTCTGCGCCACCTTGGTGCCAAAGGCGAGGCTGGCCAGGATCGCAAGCTTCTGCGCGGTGTCATGGCCGTCGACGTCGAATGACGGATTGGCCTCGGCGTAACCGAGCCGCTGCGCATCCTTCAGGCATTCGGCGAACGACAGGCCCTCCTGCTCCATCCGGGTCAGGATGTAGTTGCAGGTGCCGTTGAGGATGCCGTAGACGCGGTTGATGGTGGTGCCGGCAAGGCCTTCGCGCAGGGTCTTGACAACCGGAATCGCCGCGCCGACGGCGGCTTCGTAGTTCAGCGCGCCACCATGCCGCTCGGCCCATTTTGCCAATCGCAAGCCGTGTTTGGCGATCAGCGCCTTGTTGGCGGTCACCACCGACTTGCCGGATTTCAGCGCCGCCTCGATCGCCGACAGCGCGGGATCGCCGGCGCCGCCCATCAATTCGACAAAGCAGTCGATGCCGGGATCGTTGGCCAGTTCCAGCGCATTCTTGGCCCAGCTAATGCCGCGCAGATCAATGCCGCGCTTCTTCACCTTCGAGCGCGCGGTGACCGCGACCACGCGCACGCCGCGTCCGCTGCGCTCCGACAGCGCCCGGCCCTGCTGCTCGATCAGGCGAACGACTTCGGCGCCAACCGTGCCGAGCCCCGCGATACCCACTTTAAGGGGTGCGACCATGTCGAGAAGTACCTGTTCGGGAAGACGTGAGGACGCCTAGCGCCGGTTGGCGAGAGGAACCACGTTGTGCAACGTTTCAATGCCGCTTTCAAGGAAGCGGCGTACCCCGCGAGCGGCCTGGCGGATCCGTTGCTCGTTTTCCACCATGGCAATGCGGACATACCCCTCGCCATGCTCGCCAAAGGCCACGCCGGGCGACACCACGACGCCACTTTTCTCCACCATCAGGGTCGCGAACTGCATGCTGCCGACATCGCGGAATTTTTCCGGCAACGGCGCCCAGGCGAACATCGAGGCCTCGGGCGGCGGAATATCCCAGCCGGCCCGGCCGAACGATTCGACCAACGCGTCGCGGCGCTTGCGATAGGTGTCGCGCATCTCGCGGATGCAATCGTCGGGGCCGTTGAGCGCCGCGGTCGCCGCCACCTGGATCGGCGTGAACGCGCCATAATCGAGGTAGGATTTGACACGCGCCAGCGCTGCGATGATGCGGTCATTGCCGACCGCAAATCCCATGCGCCAGCCCGCCATCGAGAAGGTCTTCGACATCGAGGTGAATTCCACCGTCACGTCGATCGCGCCGGGAACCTGCAGCACCGAGGGTGGCGGATTGTTGTCGTCGAAATAGACCTCGGCGTAGGCGAGATCGGAAAGGATAAAAATCTCGTGCTTCTTCGCGAACGCGACCAGATCCTTGTAGAAATCCAGGCTCGCGACATAGGCGGTGGGATTGGAGGGATAGCAAACCACCAGCGCCAGCGGTTTTGGGATCGAATGAATAATGGCGCGCTCGACCGCTTCGAAGAATTGCGGTGTCGGTTCCGACGGCACCGAACGGATCACGCCGCCGGCCATCAGGAACCCGAAGGCATGGATCGGATAGCTCGGATTGGGACACAGCACGACGTCGCCCGGCGCCGTGATCGCCTGCGCCACGTTGGCAAAGCCCTCCTTCGACCCCAAGGTTGCAACGACCTGGGTTTCCGGATTGAGTTTTACGCCGAAGCGCCGCCCGTAATAGGCCGCTTGCGCCTTGCGCAGGCCGGTGATGCCGCGCGAGGCCGAATAACGGTCGGTGCGCGGCTTGCCCAGCGTCTCCTTGAGCTTCTCGATCACATGCGGCGGGGTCGGCAGATCCGGATTGCCCATGCCGAGGTCGATGATATCGGCCCCCGCATTGCGCGCGGCCGCCTTGGCCCGGTTGACCTGCTCGAATACGTAAGGCGGCAGACGGCGGATGCGGTAAAAATCTTCCATGGGTCCTGGCTCCGACAAGGCTCCGGCAACCGATAAGGGCAGAATTGAAGACATCGCGGGCGCCGGGACGGAACCAGGCCCTGTCCAGAAATCATGCTTAAATCAATGGCTTAGCGTGATTTCTGGCGCAAACGCGGTATCTTCGACCTGATTTGCGGTTGAAGAGGGTTCTTTTAGCACGGCCGCCCGGTTGCGCCAGCTTCGATAGCGCTTTCAGCGTTCAGAGCGGGCCGACCAAGCCTAGCGGTTCGAGTTGGGCTGGTTCGCCGAATTGGCCGCATCCTTGGCGACCGCGGAGGCCTGGCGGTCCCGGGCGGCCAGCAGTTCGGCCTTGATCTGGGCCTGCTCGTCCGGCGCAATCACGGCCTCATCCCGGTTCGGCGGTAAATTCTCCACCGGAAGGTAACCGACGGCGTCTTTCGCGTGCGGATCGCTCGCATTGCCGAATAACGGCAGGTCCGCAACCGAGGTCGAGCAGCCGCCGAGCGCCAGCGCCGCCAGCAGCAGCGCGCCCCCAACCAGTAGCCGTTTTCCCCGATCCACCGACATACGTCCCCGAAAGACCCCACCCTTACAAAGCGAACCTTACGCCTACCTGACGCTTAATTCATCAGCGGGTTGCCCGCCGTTAAACCACTGTCGCCGTAACCGACTAAGCCTAAGAACAACAAATCAAAGCGTTTGGGCTCGAATATGACCGAAGCAAGATAACTTGTCGCAGTGCAGCACGCGATGTGTATCGATTAATTTCTAATCCAGCCGCGCCGATTGTGCGCGGTGACGAACCCCGTGTGAACCTGTAGTGTTGCGGACATGAACGACGTTAACACTGAAACCCAGTCGAAAAAAACATTCGACCCCGAAGCCTTCGCGATGAACCTCGCCAAGGCGATGGAGAGCAGCGGCCAAGCGCTGGCAGCCTATCTCAAGCCGCGGGAGAATGGCGAGGCCAAAGATAAGCCTCCGAACGAACTCGGCGAGGTGATCAAGACCTTCACCACGGTCGCGGAATACTGGCTGTCGGACAAGGAGCGGGCGAGCGAATTGCAGATGAAGATGGGCAAGGCCTATCTCGATCTGTGGGCTTCCTCGATGCGCAGGCTCGCCGGTGAACAGGCGCCGCCCGCGATCGAGCCCTCGCCGCGCGACAAGCGGTTCCGCGATCCCGAATGGAAGTCGAACCAGTTCTTCGATTTCCTCATGCAGGCCTATCTCCTGACCACGCAATGGGCGCAAGATCTGGTGCGAAGCGCCGAAGGCCTCGATCCGCACACCCGCAAGAAGGCCGAGTTCTACGTCCAGCAGATCACCAACGCGATCGCGCCGTCGAATTTCGTGCTGACCAATCCGGAAGTGCTGCGCGAGACGCTGGCTTCCAACGGCGACAATCTGGTGCGCGGCATGAAGATGCTGGCCGAGGACATCGAGGCCGGTCACGGCACCTTGCGCATCCGCCAGTCCGATCCCGCCAATCTCGTGGTCGGCGTCAACATGGCGACGACGCCGGGCAAGGTGATCTTCCAGAACGAATTGATGCAGCTGATCCAGTACAGCCCGACCACGGAAAACGTGCTGCGTACGCCGCTGTTGATCGTGCCGCCGTGGATCAACAAGTTCTACATCCTCGATCTCAAGCCGGAAAAATCCTACATCAAATGGTGCGTCGATCAGGGCATCACGGTGTTCGTGATCTCGTGGGTCAATCCGGACAAGGAACTCGGGCAAAAGACCTTCGAAGACTACATGAAGCAGGGTCCGCTCGCGGCGATGGACGTCATCGAGAAGGTCACCGGCGAGATGAAGGTCCACACCGCCGGCTATTGCGTCGGCGGCACGCTGCTGGCCTCGACGCTGGCATGGCTGGCGGAGAAGCGCCGCGTGCGCGTGACCTCGGCGACCTTCTTCGCGGCGCAGGTCGACTTCACCCATGCCGGCGATCTGCTGGTGTTCGTCGACGAGGATCAGATCTCGGCGCTGGAGCGCGACATGCAGTCGGCCGGCGTGCTCGAGGGCAGCAAGATGGCGATGGCCTTCAACATGCTGCGCTCGAACGATTTGATCTGGTCCTATGTGGTCAGCAATTATCTGAAGGGACAGCCGCCCTCCGCGTTCGACCTGCTGCACTGGAATTCGGACGCGACGCGGATGCCGGCGGCGAACCATTCCTATTATCTGCGCAACTGCTATCTGGAAAACCGCCTGTCGACCGGCAGCATGGTGCTCGACAACACCCTGCTCGACCTGTCGAAGGTCAAGGTGCCGATCTACAATCTGGCGACCCGCGAGGATCACATCGCGCCGGCGGAATCGGTCTTGTACGGCTCGCAATTCTTCGGCGGCCCGGTGCGCTATGTGCTGTCCGGCTCCGGTCACATCGCCGGCGTGGTCAATCCGCCGGCGTCGAACAAGTACCAGTTCTGGACCAACGACAATATCAAGGATGTCTCGCTTGGCGGACTGGATCAAGGGCGCGCAGGAGCACAAGGGATCGTGGTGGCCGGACTGGCGGCAATGGCTCGGCAGCATCGACGCCGAGGAAGTGCCGGCGCGCACCGTTGGCTACCGAGGCGATGCCGCCGATCGAGGATGCGCCGGGCAGTTATGTCCGGGTTCGCGCGTAGCGCAATGCCGCAAGGTTTGAATATAAGGGGCCGTCCCGCCGGGGGACGGAATTGGAATCAAGGGGGACTGCCCATGACGCGCGAATTGTTCTGGCTGACGCTGACGGTGATCCTGACCGGATTGTTGTGGGTGCCTTACGTCCTCAACCGTTGCATGGTTCGCGGCCTCGGCGGCGCGATGGCCAATCCCTCGCGCGACGCCAAGCCGCATGCCGCCTGGGCCACCCGCCTGATGTTCGCGCATGACAATGCGGTGGAAAATCTCGTGGTGTTCGCGCCGCTGGTGCTGATCCTCAACGCGATCGACTATTCCAGCAACGCGACCGCTGTCGCCGCCATGGTGTATTTCTGGGCCCGCCTCGCCCATCTCCTCGTCTACACCATGGGCCTGCCGGTGTTCCGCACGCTGGCCTTCACGGTCGGCTTTGCCGCGCAGGTCGTGCTGGCGCTGGGATCTTCCGGATCGTTCTGAGTCGCTGATCAGTCCGTTGCGCATCAGCAAATGCAGCATGGTCGCCGGCGCGTCATCGAAACTTTTGATCTCGCTGGTGTCGATGGCGATGGCCTGCCAGCGGCCGGACTCCGCGTAGGCGGCCTCAAGCCATTCCGGGACGGTAATTGTAATAGCGCCCGAGGCTGTCGCGACCGTCATGGTCGCCGGCCTTGAAGCTCGCATAGAACACGCCTGAAGGCTTCAGCGCGCGGTGGATGCGCGCCAAAATCCCCGGCAGCTCGTCGCGCGGCGCATGCAGCAGGCAGGCGCTGGCCCAGACGCCGTCATAGGCTTCGCGCACGTCGAGTTCATGGAACAGCATGGTCTCGACCGGCGTGCCGAGACGGCGCGCGGCGACCTCGGCCATTTCCGGCGAGCCGTCGGTCGGACGCACCACAAATCCCGCGGCCAGCATCTCGGCCGAATGGTTGCCGGCCCCGCAGCCCAGTTCGAAGCACCTCGCCGCCCGCGGGCAGCAGGCCCAGGAAGCGCACCAGCCGCGCCGACGGCGCCTTGCGCCCAGTCCGCATAGGACTGGGCGTTGTCGCGGTAGAATTGCAGCGTGGCGTCGTCCATCGCTTGCGGTTCCGTTTTACGCGTCGGCAAGGCCCAGCATCAGCCGCATGTTCTGCACCGCCGCACCCGAGGCGCCCTTGCCGAGATTGTCGAGCCGCGCGACCAGCACCGCCTGGCGATGCTTCTCGCTCGCAAACACGTAGAGCTCGAGCCTATTGGTCTCGTTGAGCGCCTCCGGCTCGATCTTGCCGCCCTTGGAAGCCGGGATTATCCAGCGGCATCACCGAGACGTATTTGCTGCCCGCGTAACGCTTCGACAGCGCGGCATGCAGCGTCGCGCCGTCGGGCTTGCCCGGCAGCGTGTCGAGATGCAGCGGCATCGACACCAGCATGCCCTGCCGGAAATCGCCGACCGAAGGGACGAAGATCGGCCGCCGCGACAGATGCGAGTAAAGCTGCGTCTCCGGCACGTGCTTGTGCTCGAAGCCGAGGCCGTAGAGATGGAACGCCGGCGCCGTGCCGTCCTCGAAGCTCGCGATCATCGACTTGCCGCCGCCGGAATAGCCGCTCACCGCGTTGATGGTGACGGGATAATCCTGCGGGCACCAGCCCGGCATCGACCAGCGGCCGCAGCAGCGCGATCGCGCCGGTCGGATAGCAGCCGGGATTGGACACCTTTCGCGACATCCGGATCTTGTCGGCCTGGTCCGGCGCCAACTCGGGAAAGCCGTAGGCCCAGTCCGGTGCGACCCGGAACGCGGTCGAGGCGTCCAGCACTTTTGGCGCGGCATTGCCCATGCCGTCGATCAGCGCAACGGTTTCCCTGGCGGCGTCGTCCGGCAGGCAGAGGATCACGAGATCGACCTCCTCCATCAGCGCGCGCTTGGCGGCGGGATCCTTGCGCTTGTCCTCGGCGATGGTTTTCACCGCAATGTCGTGCTGGCCGTTGAGCCGTTCGGCAATGCCGAGCCCGGTGGTGCCGGAGCCGCCGTCGACGAATACGCTGGGTTTTGCGGTCACGGCGGCAGCACTGTTCGGCTGCTTGGTGTCTGACATGGTCATGGCGATCTCCTTCAGTCCGCAGCGGCGCTGGCTGACGTTGATGATTTGTATTCCAACGACGGCCGTAGCGCGACCATCCGTTGTCCGATTGTCTTGGCGGCCTCGTCCGGCTGCGCGTTCAGCGCCGACGCAATCGCGACATGGTCGACGTCGGATTTATGCTGGTTCAGTTTGAACGTGCCTTCCACGTCGTCGATGGTCATCACCAGGCCGACGATGCCTTTTTTCATCGCTTCCATCCGCGCCGCCGGCAGTTTGTCACGATGTCCACGGCTTTTTCGGCAAAAGCCAGTCTTCGAACTTCGCGCTCAGCGCATCGATCTGGGCGACCAGTTCGTCGTCGCTGAGCCTGCGCGCGCTGCCGGTCAGATGCACGGTCTGGTACAGCCAGGTCGGCACCTGGTCCGGCGAGACGTACCAGTCGGGCGAGACATAGGCATCCGCGCCATTGACCGCCAGCAGCCAGCTCGAAGCCCCGTCCGCCAGCGCGATCAGCGGATTGTTGCGCGCGACGTGGAACAGCGCCCGCGGCGTGCCGTCAGCGGCATAGTCGAGGTAGAACGGCAGCGGCGAGGCGATCGGCTTGTTGCCGTCCCATGCGCACATGGTGCCGAATCCGCGCGCTTCCGCGAACGCAAGGCTCGCGGCGCGATCGGACTTGAACATGGGAGGCGTATACATTTCAAACTCCTGCTTGACGTAGGAGCCATCAGATCAAACCGCTTCATTCTGGGAAGAAAAGCCGCGGAGTGGATCCGGCGGCAGAGGTGGAAATCTTAAACGCAGAGATCCGCCCATACCGCAATGGTACGGCGGCGGCGAACGATCGAAATGGTCGCGGCGTTTGTCATCGCCGCGGCTATAAGGCCGCGGCGCGGTTTTCGTCAAGCTTTCAGCGCGATTTCGGGCAATGCGCCTATCAGATCACGGGATTCCAGGGGGCCGGGACCACCCGGTAACCGCTGCCATCCTTTTCGACATGGCCCAATCCGGGGAACGGGTAGTGAAAACCCTGCACCATCAGCTTCTCCGCCACCACCATGTCGTAGACCCGGCGGCGGGTCTTTTCCGCGACATCGCCGTCCTGGTCGAAGAAGGCATGCCAGCCCGGATTGGTCGCGAACGGATTGGGGTTGTTGGTGACATCGGACTGGACGAACACCTTGCCCGACCCCGACGACAGCACATAGGACGTGTGCCCCGGGGTATGGCCGATGCTTTCCACCGCCAGCAGGCCGGGCACGACTTCCTTGCCCCATTCATAGGGCGTGACCTTTTTCTTCAGGCCGGCCTCGAACACGTTGCGGTTGTTCTTGAACAGGCCGGCCATGCGCCCGGCCGGCGCCCGGCTCATCTCGCCATCGTCCATCCAGAACTTCCACTCCACCGCCGGCACCAGCACTTCGGCGTTGGGGAAGGCCGGCGTGCCATCGGCGGTCAGCAGGCCGTTCACGTGATCGGTGTGGAAATGCGAGATCACCACGGTGTCGACCTTCGCGGGATCGAAGCCGGCGGCGACCATGTTGTCGGCGAACAGGCCGTTGGCGCCCTTGTTGTTGGCCTTGGCCAGCGCGCCATTGCCGGTATCGACCACCACGACCTTGCCGCCGATGTTGAGCACCAGTGGCGCGAAGTAGATCGTCATCATGCCCGGCGCCATGTAGGCCTTCTCCAGCGCTGCGGCGACCTCTTCCTTCTTGGCGTTGACGATGAAGTTGTCCTCGTATTTGAAGACGTTCTGGCCGTCGGACACCACGGTGACCAGGATGTCGCCGACCTTGTAGCGATAAAAGCTCGGCGCCTGCTTGTCCGCCATCGGGATCGGCGGCGTCGGCGGAATTGGCCTGCAATAACGGCGCCGCGGCAACTCCGGCGGCGGCGGCCAAGGCGTGACGTCGTGTCAGTTCCATCTGATGTCCTCCCGGTGAGACGATGTTCCCGTCGCGGCTTTGGTTTGCCGAATTTGTGGAGTTAACCCCCCACTCGTTGGGCTTATTCCTAAACCGGTATCACGCCGCCCGCCACAGCCATTCGGCGATCAGGCCGATGACATCGCCGAACAGCAAAAGCGCCGCCGACCAGATCAGCGCGGAAACCCAATTGGCGAGCCTGAAAACTCCAATAGGGCATTTCGAAAATGCCGGCGGCGAGCGGCACCGAGGCGCGCAGCGGCCCGAAAAAGCGGCCGATGAAAATGCTGGGCACGCCCCATTTCTTCACGAAGGCCTCGCCGCGCGGCAGGATTTCCGGATAGCGCGACAGCGGCCACATCTGGGCGACGTGTTCCTTGTATTTCAAGCCGAACCAGTAGGAGACCCAGTCACCGAGCGCCGCACCGATGCCGCCGGCAACCCAGACCGGCCAGAAGCTGATGCCGCTGGCGCCGATCAACGCGCCGATCGCCACCAGCGCGCCCCAGGCCGGGATCAACAGCGAGATGAAGGCCAGCGATTCACCGAATGCCAGCAGCAGCACGATCGGCGCGGCCCAGGCCGAATGGTCGCGCACGAAATCGGCGAGCGCGCGCGCAAACTCTTCCATCAACGACTGCCCTTCCCCACATCTACATGAGCGTCTGCTTGGCGTTCCGAACCTCCTGCGGTTCGTTTGCCGGCTGGGAACTGGTACGCTAGGGCGTTCCCGGACAGCAAGTCACAAGGCGCGGACGCGGGCTTTACCGCCCGGGCACAGGTCAGCCGTCACTTTTTAAGCCCATCCATGGCATAGTCAGGGAAACCGATTCGCCCGCGCACGGCTTGCGCGCAAACATGAAAAACCATGCCCAAACCATTGAAATCACCTGCAAAAAATAAACCGTCGAGCGACCTGTTCGCGGCCACGGAACCGAAGAGCCGAGCTGCGCTGAAGGTCGCCGCGCGCGGTTCCGGCGCCGAGGACGGCTATACCGCGGCCGATATCGAAGTGCTCGAAGGCCTCGAGCCGGTGCGCCGCCGCCCCGGCATGTATATCGGCGGCACCGACGAAAAGGCGCTGCATCATCTGTTCGCCGAGGTGATCGACAACTCGATGGACGAGGCGCTTGGCCGGCCACGCCACCTTCATCGAAGTCGAATTGAGCGCCGACGGCTTTCTCACCGTGACCGACAACGGACGCGGCATCCCGATCGATCCGCATCCGAAATTTCCGAAAAAATCCGCGCTCGAAGTCATCATGTGCACGCTGCATTCCGGCGGCAAGTTCGACTCCAAGGTTTACGAAACCTCGGGCGGATTGCATGGCGTCGGCGTCTCCGTGGTCAACGCGTTGTCGTCCCGGCTCGAGGTCGAGGTCGCCCGCAAGCAGAAACTCTATCGGATGAGTTTCGAGCGCGGCCATCCCAAGGGCAAGATCGAGGACCTCGGCACGGTCAACAACCGCCGCGGCACCAGGATCCGCTTCAAGCCCGATACCGAGATTTTCGGCGCCAAAGCCGCGTTCAAGCCGCAGCGGCTGTTCAAGATGGCGCGCTCGAAAGCCTATCTGTTCGGCGGCGTCGAGATTCGCTGGCGCTGCGCGCCCGAACTTTTGAAGGGTATCGAGGACGTCCCGGCCGAAGACACCTTCCACTTCGCCGGCGGATTGAAGGATTATCTCGCCGCCGCCGTGCATGCCGACACCCTGGTGCATCCCGATATCTTCTCCGGCAAATCGGGCCGCAACGGCGCCCATGGCGCCTGCGAATGGGCGGTGGCGTGGACCGCGGATGCCGACGGCTTCCTCTCGTCCTATTGCAACACCGTGCCGACGCCCGACGGCGGCACCCATGAATCGGGCATGCGCAGCGCGATGCTGCGCGGCCTGAAGGATCACGCCGAGCGCGTCGGACAGGGCAAGCGCGCCGCCTCCGTCACCTCGGAAGACGTCATGGTGGGCGCTGCCGTGATGCTGTCGGTGTTCGTGCGCGAGCCGGAATTCCAGGGCCAGACCAAGGATCGGCTGGCCACCGCCGAAGCCCAACGCATCGTCGAACAGGCGATCAAGGATCCGTTCGACCATTGGCTGTCGGGCAATCCGGTGCAGGCCTCAAAGCTCTTGGATTTCGTTATCGAGCGCGCCGACGAACGGCTGCGACGCCGCGCCGAGAAGGAAACCTCGCGCAAGACCGCGGTGAAGAAACTGCGGCTGCCCGGAAAACTTGCCGACTGCACCAACAGCGCGACCGAAGGCTCCGAACTGTTCATTGTCGAGGGCGACTCGGCCGGCGGCAGCGCCAAGCAGGCGCGCGACCGCAAGACGCAGGCGATCCTGCCGCTGCGCGGCAAGATCCTCAACGTCGCCTCCGCGACCAAGGACAAGCTCACCGCCAATGCGCAGCTTTCCGACCTGATGCAGGCGATCGGCTGCGGCGTCGGCCCGCATTATCGCGAGGAGGATTTGCGCTATTCGCGCATCATCATCATGACCGACGCCGACGTCGACGGCGCGCATATCGCTTCGCTGCTGATTACGTTCTTCTACCGGCAGACGCCGCGGCTGATCGACGAGGGCCATCTTTATCTCGCAGTGCCGCCGCTCTACCGCCTCACCCATGGCAGCAAGACGGTCTATGCGCGCGACGAGGCCCACAGGGACGCGCTGCTCAAGAGCGAGTTCAATGCCAACGCCAAGGTCGAGGTCGGCCGCTTCAAGGGCCTCGGCGAGATGATGCCGGCGCAATTGAAGGAAACCACCATGGACCCGGCCAAACGGACCATGCTGCGGGTGGTGTTATTGGCCGACGATCGCGAGGGCACCGCCGATTCCGTCGAGCGGCTGATGGGCACCAAGGCCGAAGCCCGATTCGCCTTTATCTCCGACAAGGCGGAATTTGCACGTGACGACTTGTTGGACGTGTGAGGCAATTTCGGCACGGCCACCAAATGGTCGATTTTTCTGTAATTACAGATACTTAGGCCAACCTCGAAATAATCGCCGAAAAACCCCCGGGCGGTCGTTTTCCCCTTGGTGTGGTGCCCGCGCAACAGCATTTCCGGCGGAACGGTCTATAACTGGATCCACGAGATTTCGAGATTGGCGCACAGCGCGCCCCTGCTGAGGAATTTAACATGAAGAAGATTTTGATCGCCCTGACCGCCGTTACGGCCTTCAGCGGTTCGGCTTTCGCGGCCGATTTGGCCGCCCGCCCGACCTACACCAAGGCCCCGATGATGGCGCAGGCTCCGAGCTGGACCGGCTTCTACATCTTCGGCGGCGGCGGTGGCGGCATCTGGGATGCGAACGATATCGTCAAGTCGTCCGCCACGCTGGCGCCGCTGACCATCAACTCGCGCCAGGGCGGCGATGGCTGGTTCGGCACCGTCGGCGCCGGCTACGACTGGCAGTTCAACAGCAGCTGGGTCGCCGGCGTCCTGGTCGATGGCCAGTTCGGCAGCCTGCGCGGCAACATTGCCGACCCGCTCGCAGCCCTCACCGGCACCGAGAAGCTCCGTGACACCTACGCTGCCGGCGTCCGCCTCGGTTATCTGGTTGCTCCGAACGTTCTCTCCTATGTCAACGGCGGCTGGACCGGTTCGAACTGGTCGAGCAGCACCTTGACCACTCTGGGCGGCACGCCCTCGGGCCTGCACACCAACAGCTTCACCACCAACAGCGGCTTGTTCGTCGGTGGCGGCGTCGAGAACAGCCTGAACTTCTTCGGCATTACCTCGCCGGGCTGGTTCATGAAGACCGAATACCGCGCTGCCTACTACGGCAACCGCAATCTCGGCGAATTCTCGGATGCGACCGGTTTGCTCGCCGGCAACACGATCGGCTTCAAGCCGTTCGTGCAGACCGTCAGCACTTCGCTGGTTTACCGCTTCAACTGGGGTGGCCCGGTCGTCGCCAAGTACTGAGCTGAGAAGTACTGAGCTGATCTGAGTTTTATCGCTTAAGAAAAAGCCCCGGCATCGTCCGGGGCTTTTTTGTGCCCTGATGCAGGCGGGCGGCTAGCCTCGAAAGCGGTGGCGTTCCTGCTCCATCCTCATCCTCTTGCGCTGGGTGCAGCAGAACGTCACTCTGCCGCGCGCCCGCGCGGATCGCCGCGCCGCCGCCAAGAGGACAAAACCCATGCGCCAATTGCTTCTGATTGTCGGCTTCCTCGCGCTGGCCATTGGGCTGCTCTGGATCGGCCAGGGCACCGGCGTGGTGAAATGGCCGGCGTCGAGCTTCATGATCAGCCAGATGCAATGGGCCGGCTACGGTGCCGCGCTCGCCGGCCTTGGCCTGGTCCTGATCTGGCAGAGCAAGCGCTAGGTTTTTGCTTCGGCGCGTTTGCTTCGCAACCGCGCTCTCCTTGACTACAGAACGTTGAAAAATTGGGGGGACACCCATGACGGCAAAACAATTCGATCTCACCGGCAAGGTCGCCATCGTCACCGGCGGCAATGGCGGCATCGGTCTTGGCATGGCGCGCGGGCTGGCCGCAGCCGGCGCCGATATCGCCATCGTGGCGCGCAATGAAGCGAAGTCGGCCGCCGCCATTGCCGAATTGCGGCAGCATGGCGTCAAGGCCATC
Organism: uncultured Alphaproteobacteria bacterium; assembly: GCA_963699465.1. Taxonomy (GTDB): domain Bacteria; phylum Pseudomonadota; class Alphaproteobacteria; order Rhizobiales; family Xanthobacteraceae; genus Bradyrhizobium. Next base: position 832,647 of record CAVOTZ010000044.1, on the reverse strand, counting down.
GCCGTCATCACCGACGTCACCGACCAGGCCGCGGTCGCGCGCATGGTCGAGCGCGTGCAGCGCGAACTCGGCCGCATCGACATTCTCGTCAACAACGCCGGCATCACCGTGCGCAAGCCTCCGCACGTGCTTTCGATCGAGGAATGGAACAGCATCATCCAGACCAACCTGACCAGCGCGTTCCTGTGCTCGCAGGCGGTCTATCCGGCGATGAAGGCCGCCGGCGGCGGCAAGATCATCAATATCGGCTCGATGATGTCGATCTTCGGCGCCAGCTTCTGCGCCGGCCTATGCCGCCAGCAAAGGCGGCATCGTGCAGTTCACCCGCTCCTGCGCGCTGGCGTGGGCCGCCGACAACATCCAGGCCAACGCCATTCTGCCGGGCTGGATCGATACCGACCTGACCAAGGGCGCGCGGCAGCAGATCGACGGCCTGCACGACAAGGTGCTGGCGCGCACGCCGGCGGCGCGCTGGGGCGCGATCGACGATTTCGCGGGAATCGCGGTGTTCCTCAGTTCGGCAGCGTCGGATTTCGTCACCGGCACCGCGATTCCCGTCGATGGCGGTTTTTCGGTCATGGGATAGCGATGACCGATGCAGTCGATCTGCGGATCGCGCGCCAACAGGATGCGGAAGCGATCCGCACCCTGACGCGAGAAGCCTACGCCAAATGGGTGGCGGTGACCGGCCGCGAGCCGTTACCGATGCGGATCGATTACAACGAAGCGGTCCAAAAACATCGCTTCGACCTGCTCTACGCCGACGGCATCCTGGCAGCGCTGATCGAGACCGTGCCCGACGGCGATCATCTCCTGATCGAAAACGTCGCGGTCGCGCCCGCGGCTCAAGGCCGCGGCTTTGGCAAGCGGCTGCTGAAACATGCGGAGGAGCTCGCGGCGTCATCGGGATTGCAGGGCACGCGGCTCTATACCAACAAGCTGTTCGCCGCCAACCTGCGGCTCTACCAAGCACTCGGCTATCGGGTCGACCGGGAGGAAAAGCTGAATGGCGGCATCGCCGTCCATATGTCGAAGGCGTGTGCCGTCGGCTGACCGGCACGCTCCAATGTCAATTGGCCGGCGCCTGAGGCGAGCGCACATGCTCGGGCCGGACGCCGACCGCAAGCAGCCGCGCCGTAAGGCCCTGCAGCCACGGCACCGCGTCGACCAGGCGCACCAACAGCGGCGGCTTGAACGGTTGGTCGCCGGGCTTGAGCGCGACGCTGATCAGCCTGTTCTGGACCAGGGTCTGCATTGCCTGCGTCGCCCGCACCGGAAATTCCCGGCGCCGCCGTACCGCATCGAGTTCGTCCTCCGGCGGGCACCCCTTGAGCAGCTTCGCCGCCAGCAAATTCGCGGTCGCCACCGCGTCCTGAACCGCCAGATTGACGCCGACACCGCCGACCGGCGACATCGCGTGCGCCGCGTCGCCGATGCAGAGCAGCCCCGGACGGGTCCAGCGGGTCAGCCGGTTGATCGCGACCGTCAACAGCTTGACGTCATCCCACGTCTTCACGTCCGCCATGCCGGTCTTCAGGATCGGCGCCATCGAAACCACATCGGCGCGGAACGCCTCGAGGCCGCGCGCTTTCACCGGATCATATTGCCCCTTGGCGATCACATAGGCGCATTGCCAATAGTCGCCGCGGTCGAACGTCACCATCATCTTGCCGGGCTCGAGCCGGGCGAACAGGTTTTCGTTCTCGTCCGGACGGCGCCCGGCGCGAAACCACAGCACGTCCATCGGCGCGCCGATCTCCTCGACCTCGAGACCCGCGCGCTCGCGCACGATCGAATGCCGGCCGTCGCAGCCGATGGTGAGGTCGGCGCGGATCTCGAGCGGGCCTTCCGGCGTATCGACGGCGACGCCGGCAACGCGATCGCCCGACCAGATCAGGTCGGTGGCGTCCGCCTTCATCATGACCTTGAGCTGCGGAAATTTCTGGCCATGCGCGCGCAGGAAATTGAGAAAATCCCATTGCGGCATGAAGGCGATGAACGGGTAGTTCGCCTTGACGCGGCTCAAATCCGCGATCCGGATCCTGGCGCCGCCGAACAAGCCCTCCATTTTCTGCAGCTCTTGGTGCGGCAGCTTCAGGAATTCGTCGATCAGGCCGAGTTCACGCATCACCTGCAGCGTCGAGGGGTGCACGGTATCGCCGCGAAAATCGCGGAAGAAATCGGCGTGCTTTTCCAGCACGATTGTTTCCACGCCGGCACGGGCCAGCAGATAGCCGAGCATCATGCCGGCCGGGCCGCCACCGACAATGCAGCAACGGGTGGTTACCGTACGCAAAGGTTTTCGTTCGGGAGGAGTGCCCGCATCCATGATCCGGCTTCCATGGTTCAATTGCTGAACGCTCAGCGCCGGAAGCTTTTTATCTCAGACACGCTGCCGTCGCGATAGGTCAATTCGACCGACACCGATTTGGTTGCAGCCGGCAGCTTCAAATAGGGCACCGCGTCGCCCGGAATGACGCTGGGGTCCCTGGGATCGCAGGGCGGCATTTTCAGCACCTTGTCGGGCACCGCGGTATCGATGCCGACGCGCGCCTCGCGGATCGCGCAGCGGTACGACATCAACTGGGTGTAATAGACCAATAGTCCGTTGAACTCGCGGAACGACAGCCAACTGGTCGCGGTCATGTCGAGGATCTTGCGCTGGTCATGGATCAGCGCCGCCTCGGGATCGAATTTTATCGGAAACGGGCCCTGCATCTCGCCGGATATATCGACATAGCGCACCTCGAGGGTAGCGGCGGGCGCGTCCGCGGCCAGTTCGATCGAGGGATTGGGCATCCGCTTGCGGGTGCGCGGATCGAGCGTGTCGAGGAAGCCGGTCTCGCGGAAATCGCCGCTGTCGCCCATCCGCCAGGAAATGCCGATCGCCGGATCGAGGATCGAGAACACCACGGTCCAGCCGCCATTGTGACGGGAGAACACCGCGATCGGCGCATTGACCGAGTCGCTTTGCGGCGGGGCCACGCGTGGCACCGACACCGGCGGCAACGCTGCGACCTGCTGCGGCGGCCCGGACGGTTTTGCGGATTCTTTGGCGGCCTCGGGCTGTCCCTTGGCGATGCCGTTGAGGAAGACGTCGTCGACCATCTGGTCGAAATAGACCGGGATCTGCTTGTGGTTCACGGTTTCGGCCATTTCGCTGACGGCACGGCGGGTGTGCTGGGCCACCTGCACCAGGTTTTCGCCGGGCTGCAGCAGCTCTTTCGCAAACGTCCGCGTGAACACCGAATTCGGATTGTCGTCGCTGTTCGACAGCCGATCGAGCGCGGTCTGGCGCGGCCCGGCCGAGAACACCGAGAACACGCCTTCCGGCAATTGCGTCATCGGCGCGAGCCCGCCGCCACCGGCAAGCGCGCGGGTGCCGGAACGCTCGAACGGATTGTTGCGGCAGGCGTCGAACACCAGAATCGCGGTGCGCACGTTCTTGTTCTGCAGCCGCTCGATGATGCGATCGGCAAGCACCGAAGCATCGCGCACCAGTTCTTCCTGGCCTTCGCCGGCGGCGGGCACGTCGGTCGGCAGCAGGAAATTCTGTCCGGCGATCTCGAAGCCGTGGCCGGCATAGAAGAAGAACGCGGTATCGCCGGGCCCGACCGCCTTGTCGAACGCCAACAGGCTCTCGCTGAAAGCCTGCCGGGTCTGGTTTTCGGCCACCATCACCGTGAAGCCGAGCTGTTTCAGGGTATCGCCCATGGTGCGGGCGTCGTTGACCGCCTTCTGCAGCTTTGGGACGTTCTTGTAATCGTTGTTGCCGATCACCAGCGCGACGCGCTTTTCGGCCTGCGCGGGCGCTGCCAGCACCAGCAGCGATGCCGCGAGGCCGAAGGCGATCGCGGCCCGAAACGGCAACCAGTTCATGTCAGCTTTTCCCGCATTGTCCCGCTCGTCCAGGCCCGTGAGGACGCGCGCGAACCCCTCTTGTCGTAGTCGGCAAACCGGGTCCAATGGTTCAATCCGACGACAGCGGCGCGCTGCGTCCATCGGCGGATCATCGGCGCGACAAAATTCAGCGTCAGCGCCCACAGCGCCCGCCTCGGGTAAACGAAACTCAGCGACGATCGCCAACAGCCGAGGTCGCGATCAGCAGCAGCGCTGACAACTGCCGGTGGTCGCAGATGTTCGCCCTGCTCCAGATGCGGCGTGATCGCAACCAGACGAAAGCCGACTGCGGCGATCAACAGCGTGTGGCCGGCATAGAGCCAGATCGCGGGCGCGAGATGCCCGAAATTGCCGACCACGATGGTGGTGAACGGCACGCAGGTGATGAGCATCTGATAGAGCAGCCACCAATTGACGTATTCGCGGTTGACGTATTCGGCGCGCGCTGCGGACCTCGATATTGGCAAGCCAGCGCAGGCCCAGCACGCCGAAGCTCAGAACATAGGGCAAGAATTTCGGCCAGAGATCGAGCAGGCCCTGCATCAGCTCGGCGTTGTCATGGGGATGAAAATCGTCCGGCAGCCGCACGTCGAGCACGAGCAGCGTCATCGCGACGCCGAAAATTCCATCGCTGAGCGTATCGAGCCGTGCCTTTGAAAACATGCGGTCGCCCCCTGCCCTAAGCCGCGCTCGGTAAAAGCCGAGTCGGCGGGCAAAGCGTAACCAACAAGCGGCCCATGTGGAACAAAAGCGCGGCCCTCGCCGCGGCCGGGGCGCCGATCGGGCAGCCTCCGTGGCTGCCGGCCGGCCGGCCGGAACCGGGCCGAACGGGCTGCCTGTATGCAAAAACATTAAGCTTTTTCAGTGCTTCCCGCGCCTGCTCCATTGACTTTGGCCATTTCGCCCCTATGTTCCGGCTCGACGCGGCCCGGTATCGAAACGCGATTTCCTTGATTAAGCCGCCTGTCTGCGTAAGCCGAACATCCCCGCTGCCAAATTGCGCGCCGTTCCGGGGTTGAACGCGACAGCCTTATTTCCTTCGATTCCGAACGGCGGTTTCGACTAGAGGCTCAATGTCTTTTTCCCATCTCGGCCTTGTCCGACAAGGTCGCTCGCCGCCGTCGCGGCCACCGGTTACACCACCCCTACCCCCATTCAGGAACAGGCGATCCCCCATGTTCTGGCCCGCCGAGACGTTCTCGGCATCGCCCAGACCGGCACCGGCAAGACCGCGGCCTTCGTCCTTCCGATGCTCACCATGCTGGAAAAGGGCCGCGCCCGCGCCCGGATGCCACGCACGCTGATTCTCGAACCGACGCGCGAACTCGCCGCCCAGGTCAAGGAGAATTTCGACAAATACGGCGCCGGCCAGAAACTCAACGTCGCGCTTCTGATCGGCGGCGTTTCGTTCGGCGACCAGGACACCAAACTGACGCGCGGCGTCGACGTGCTGATCGCAACGCCCGGCCGGCTGCTCGACCATACCGAACGCGGCGGGCTGCTGCTCACCGGCGTCGAGCTGCTGGTGATCGACGAAGCCGACCGCATGCTGGACATGGGCTTCATTCCGGACATCGAGCGCATCTGCAAGATGATCCCGTTCACCCGGCAGACGCTGTTCTTCACCGCGACGATGCCGCCCGAAATCCGCCGCATCACCGAAACCTTCCTGCACAATCCCGAGAAAATCGAAGTTTCCAGGCCCGCGACCACAGCGGTCGGCGTGTCCCAGTTCCAGGTCAGCGGTCGGCCGCGAGCCGCACGAGAAGCGCGAAACGCTGCGCCAGCTGCTGCACGACGCCAAGGACCTGCAGAACGCGATCATCTTCTGCAACCGCAAGCGCGAAGTGGCGCTGCTGTACAAATCGCTGCAGAAGCACGGCTTCAGCGTCGGCGCCCTGCATGGCGACATGGATCAGTCGGCCCGCACCGCAGGCGCTCGACCAATTCCGCAAGGGCGAGATTCCGCTGCTGGTGGCCTCCGACGTCGCCGCCCGCGGCCTCGACATTCCCGCCATCAGCCACGTCTTCAATTTCGACGTCCCGCATCATGCCGACGACTACGTCCACCGCATCGGCCGCACCGGGCGCGCCGGGCGCGCCGGCACCGCGATCTCCATCGTCACCCCGCTCGACCAGAAATCGATGGTCGCGATCGAAAAGCTGATCGGGCAAACCATTCCCCGCGCCGAAGGCGGTGCCGCGCGGCCGCACGGCGGCGTCGCGGCGGAAGCCTCCAGCGAGCGATCCCGAGCGGCCGCGCGAGCCGCGCAGCCGTGAAGGTTCACGCGGCGGCCGCAACAAGCCGCGCCGCGAGTTGCCGCGAGAAGCGCGAACCGCGCCGAGAAGCGCGAACCGCGGCGCGCCCAGGCGGCCGCGGTCATGCCCCGCAAAGCAGGCCCGCAGGCCAAGCCCGCCGCGGCATTCACCCCGCCGGTCCAGCCCGCCGCCCTCGCGCACGCCCTCGATCGGCCGCGCCGAAGCGCCGCCAGTCTCCGCGCGATACCGGCTTCGGAGCCCGCCGATCACTCGCATCTTCCGGCGTTCCTGCTGCGGCCGGTTCGCGCCCGGGTCTGATCAGATGATCGATTGACAGCGTCGGACAACTGGTCGACGACAAGTCCTTATCGGCAATGTCGGATCGTCGCGATCCTGACACGGTCTGACGCCGACCCCTCGGAACTTGTTTACCGGTCGTTCACTCTCCTCCGTTAACTTGACCGCGATATATTTTAATTATTGCGCGCTGGGACGACGGGTAGCACTGCCCGCTATTTTGGGGACACGATCAGTGATCAAGGTGCTCGACGAACATGAACGCACGATGGCCTTCGCCGAAGTGGCGCTTGGTCAGATCAAGTCGCTGCGGCAGACCGCCGTCCCCCGCAATTATGAAATCTGGTACGTCTATGCGACCGGATACAATCGCCGCTCAACAAGATCATCAACGAGACGCTGGCGCGCAACGGCAAGCTGACCGAGGCCGATCTCGAGCAGATCTACGAGACCTATCTTTCCCAGATCAAGACCACCGACCGCATCGACAAGGTCGGCGCGCGCGTGATCGGCGAAATCGACGACGTGATGACGCTGATCACCGACGCGCTTGGCATGTCGGCGAGCTACGACAACAGCCTGTCGGGCGCCGAGCAAGAAACTCGCCGCCGCGCGAGAATCGCGACCAGGTCAAGGCGATCGATCGAGATCGCTGGTGAAATCCACCCGCGAGATGCGCGACACCAACAAGGCGCTGGAAGACCGGCTGACGCTGTCGAAATCGGAGATCAGCAATCTGCAGCAGAGCCTCGAGGCGATCCGGGCCGAGAGCCTGACCGATCCCCTCACCGGCCTCGGCAACCGCAAATATTTCGACCGCTCGATCGAGATGCGCGGTACAGAACGCGCTCGCCAACGGCGAGCCGCTGTCGCTCTTGATGTTCGACATCGATCACTTCAAGTCGTTCAACGATTCCTACGGCCATCTCACCGGCGACCAGGTGCTGCGGCTGGTCGGCATGTCGCTGAAGCAGACCATCAAGGGCCAGGACATCACCGCGCGCTATGGCGGCGAGGAATTCGCGGTGGTGCTGCCCAACACCGCGCTGCGCCAGGCGCTGACGGTCGCCGATCACATCCGCCGCGCCGTCATGTCGAAGGAATTGAAGAAGAAATCGACCGGCGAAATTCTCGGCCGCGTCACCATCTCGGTCGGCGTTTCCATGCTGAAGCCCGGCGACGATACCGATTCGCTGATCGAACGCGCCGACGCCTGCCTCTATGCGGCCAAGCGCAACGGCCGCAACCGCGTGATCTGCGAAGTCGATCCGGAATACGCCGCCGAGACCCACAGCCAGGTGGCGTGAAGCGTCAGCCGATCAGCTGCACTCTGGCGGAGCGCGCCTGGCGCACGCTCGACATGACCCGTGCGCTGTGGCCATCCTTCGAGACGCGGCTAAGCGCCTCTCCTCAGGACTGAGGTGCTCTCTTTTCGCGCTTTGTTTTGACGGCTTCTTCGCGCCGCTTCTTGGCGACCTTCTTCGGCAGGCTTCTTCGCACGCCTTGGGCGCGCCTTCGGGCCGCTTGCGCAGCGCCGCGCGCTGCGCCGCCGCCAGTGCCGCCCTCGCCCAGCTCGGTCAACTCCTCGGGATCGTCGTACAGCCGCTCCGGCAATTGCCAGTAGGAGTTGACCGTGACGGTCTTGGCCCGGGTCTGGTACTGAAACGGCTTTGAGCCTTCCGCCTCGAACTGCGGAATGGTCTGCTCGTCGGCGCGCAGATAAAGCCCGCCGCGCAGCGCCAGCGCAAAATTGGTGCCGTCGGCGGAAATGCCGAAGCCCGAAAACATCCGGCGGATCGTCACCGGGCCGAAATCCGCGAACAGGTCGATCAGGAAATCGCGGTCCATGGCGTGCTGCGAGTTCATGCGTCTTGCCTGAGACGCGTCGCTCCGTCATGCGCAGCCTCGAAGGATGGCCGCGAGCACGGAGCTCGGGGCCATCCTTCGAGGCTCGCCTATTCAGGCTCGGACCTCAGCGATGACGGCGTCAGCACGTTACGCCGGGATGACGCCGAGTTTCAAGAATAGCTAGCCGTCGATCTTGGCCGGCGGTCAGCTGCACCGACTCGCCGCAACCGCAGGCGCCGGTCTGGTTCGGGTTGTTGAAGATGAACTGGGCCGCATCTTGTCGGCCTTGTAGTCCATCTCGGTGCCGAGCAGGAACAGCACGGCCTTGGGATCGACCAGGATCTTGACGCCCTTGTCCTCGACGACTTCGTCGGTCGGGCGGACGTCGTGGGCGTATTCGACCGTATAGGACTGACCGGCGCAGCCGCCGTTCTTGATCCCGACCCGCAGGCCGACGATCTCGGAATCGGCGCGCTTGGTCAGTTCCGTGATCCGCTGCGCGGCGGCCTCGGTCAGCCTCATGACCTGCGGACGGGGTCGCGGCTTCGGCTTGGACGGCGGGGTCGGTGAGGCGGGTGTCATGTCAGTCATGTGGTCAGTCCCAGCGGCAAATCAATGCCGGTCATCTTGCCCTGAACCAGTTAAGCCATCCGCTAACGCTCACCACATATTGAGGACGAGGCGCGCCTCGTCGGTCATCCGGTCCGGCGTCCACGCCGGATCCCAGACCAGATTGACATTGACCACGCCGACGCCGGGAACGCTGGCGACCGCGTTCTCCACCATGGTGGGCAATTCGCCGGCCGCCGGACAGTTCGGCGTCGTCAGCGTCATCTCGACGTCGACGGTGCGGTCGTCCTTGATGTCGACCTTGTAGATCAGGCCGAGCTCGTAGATATCGGCGGGGATTTCCGGATCGAACACCGTCTTCAGCGCGGCGACGATTTCGCCGCCGAGCCGCTCGGTCTCCTCCGGCGGCAGCGCCGACTGCGTTTCCATGTTGCGTGGTTTTGGCTTCCTCAGCTTTCATTTGGGCGGTGTCGGTCATGAAAACAATTCCCGCGCCTTGATCAGCGCCTGTGCCAGATGGTCGACTTCTTCCCGGGTATTATACATCCCGAACGAGGCGCGGCACGTCGCCGTCACGTTGAACCGCTCTAAAAGCGGCATCACGCAATGGGTGCCGGCGCGCACCGCGATGCCCTGGCGGTCGATCACGGTCGCGACATCGTGGGGATGCGCGCCCTTCATCTCGAACGAGATCACCGGTCCCTTGTCGCGCGCGGTGCCGATCAGGCGCAGCGAATTGATTTCGCGCAAGCGTCCTGGGCATAGGTCAACAGATCATGCTCGTGGGCGGCGATGCGCTCCTTGCCGATCGAATTGACGTAATCGATCGCCGCGCCCAGGCCGATCGCCTCGACGATCGCCGGCGTGCCCGCCTCGAATTTGTGCGGCGGATCGCCATAGGTGACCCAGTCCCGCGCGACCTCGCGGATCATCTCGCCGCCGCCATTGTAGGGCCGCATCGCCACCAGATGCTCGTGCTTGGCGTAGAGCACGCCGATGCCGGTCGGGCCGTACAGCTTGTGGCCGGTGAAGACGTAGAAATCGCAGTCGATGTCCTGCACGTCGATCGCCAGATGCACGGCGGCCTGGCTGCCGTCGACCAGCACCGGGATGCCGCGGGCATGCGCCAGCCTCACCACGTCCTTGACCGGCACCATGGTGCCGAGCGCGTTCGACATCTGCGTGATCGCCACCAGTTTGGTGCGCGGCGTCAGCAGCTTTTCGAATTCCTCGATCAGGAAATTGCCTTCGTCATCGACCGGCGGCCCATTTGATCACGGCACCGTGACGTTCCCTGCAGGAAATGCCAGGGCACGATGTTGGAGTGGTGCTCCATGATCGAGAGCACGATCTCGTCGCCGCGCCTGATATTCGGCTCGCCCCAGGACGACGCCACGAGGTTGATCGCCTCGGTGGCGTTGCGGGTGAAGACGATCTCTTCGGTGCCGCCCGGCATTGAGGAATGTCGCCACCTTGGCGCGGCCGCCCTCGTAGGCTTCGGTCGCCGCGTTGGCGAGGTAATGCAGCCCGCGATGCACGTTGGCGTATTCGCTCTTGTAGGCCTCGGTCATGCGGTCGAGCACCGCATTGGGCTTTTGCGCCGAGGCGGCGTTGTCGAGATAGACCAGCGGCTTGCCATAGACCTTCAGCGACAGCGCCGGAAAATCCTCCCGCACCCGCGCCACGTCATAGGAACCGTTCGAGACGGCCGGATGCATGGTCATGACCCCGTGCCGCCAGCCAGCGCTGCGCCGCCGAGATCGCCAGTTCGCGCAAATCGTCATTGGCGATCGATTCGATCGCCTCGCCGACGAAGGCCTGGATCAGCAAGCGCCTGGGCCTCCTTTTCGGACAGCCCGCGCGCCCGCAGATAGAACAGCAGGCTCTCGTCGAGCGCGCCTGTCGTGGCGCCATGGCCGCAGGTGACGTCGTCGGCGAAGATTTCCAGTTCCGGCTTGTTGTCGGCCTCGGCCTCGTCGGACAACAGCAGCGCCCGCGTCATCATCTTGGCGTCGGTCTTCTGCGCCTTGGGCCTGACGATGATGCGGCCCTGGAACACCGAATGCGCCGCGGTCGTCGACCACGGCGCGGAAAATCTCGCGGCTGGCGCAATTCGGCACCGCATGATCGAGCAACAGCGTGGTGTCGGCATGCTGGCGGCCATTGAGCAGATTGACGCCATTGGTCTCGACCCGGGAGTCCTCGCCGGCCAACGCGATGACTCGCCTGATAGCGGCTGACATGCAGCCCCGCTGGTCATGCCGAACGTGTTGAAATGCGCGCTTGCGCGCCGAGCGTCACGACCGCGGAGGAAATATTGAACGCCTCGCGGCCGTCCTCGACCAGCCGCACATGGTCGAGCCGCGCACCGTCGCCGATCGCCAAGCGAACAGCGAGTCATGGACCTGATAGGCCTTGGCGCCGCTCGGCGGCGATATAGCTTTCCACCAGCGTCGCGCTGGCAGCCTTGCCCAGCCTCAGCAGCGAGCGCGTGAACATCGCCGCCGGCGTGCGCCGCGCTGGCGATATGGACGACATGCAGCGGCCGGGTGCAGCGCCGCGCCGTCGGCGACCTCGATCACCAGGCCGTCCGTCATCATCGCGCTGTTGAGCGCCACCATGGCTCCGAGTTCGTCCGGCACTCAGGCAATTGCGGCTGCAGCGCGGCATCGCCTGTCTCCAGCACCTCGCGCAGGGTGCGGATGCGACAGCCCGTCGTTCCGAGGCCGGCCAGATCGGACAGCGTCGGCGCGAACACCCCGTCGACCAGCACCAGCCGGCGCGCGCCCTCGATCGCATGGAGCTTCAAGCGCCGCGCCGGCGCGCGCCAGCGCCGCGGCGTCAGGCGCCGCCGCCAGCGGCAGCACCTCGCGCATCAGCACGCGCAGATCGGTATATTTCCAGTCCTCGATCCGCCGGTGCGGCAGGCCGGCGCGCTGCGTAAGCCTCGAACGCCTGCTGGCGCGCCTCGGCGACCCCGCCCGTCCCGGCAGCCGGTCGCGGGCGACCGCGAAGACGTCGCTCGGCGCTGCCGGTCTCGGCTTGCTTCGGCTTTGGCCAATGCAACGTTCATCACAAAATCCGTCTTGCGGCTCAGGCCGCGTCTTCGAACTGGGCGTAGCCGGAAGCCTCCAGCTCCAGCGCCAGTTCCTTGCCGCCGCTTTTGACCACCCGCCCCTTCGACATCACATGCACGACGTCGGGCACGATGTAGTTCAATAGCCGCTGATAATGCGTGATCACCACCATCGCGCGATCCGGCGAGCGCAGCGCATTGACGCCGTCGGCGGCGACCCGCAGCGCATCGATGTCGAGACCGGAATCCATCTCGTCGAGGATGCACAGGCTCGGCTCGAACAGCGCCATCTGCAGAATCTCGTTGCGCTTCTTCTCGCCGCCGGAGAAGCCGACATTGACGCCACGGCGCAGCATGTCCTGCGGAATGTTCAGGCGAGCCGGCGACCTCGCGCACCTTCTTGAGGAAAGTCCGGCGTCGAGAATTCGCTCTCGCCGCGCGCCTTGCGCTGCGCGTTCAGCGCGGTGCGCAGGAAGTTCATGGTCGCGACGCCGGGGATTTCGACCGGATACTGGAACGCCAGGAACACGCCCTTGGCGGAGCGCTGGTCCGGCGACATCGCCAGCAGGTCCTCGCCCTTGAACAGGATCTCGCCGCCGGTGACTTCATAGCCCGGCTTGCCGGCGATGACATGGCTCAGCGTCGATTTGCCGGAGCCGTTCGGCCCCATGATCGCGTGCACCTCGCCCTTGTTCACGGTGAGCGAAAGCCCGTGGAGAATTTCACGCTCCTCGACACGGACCTGCAGATTTTTGACTTCGAGTAGTGACATTACGTCTTTTCCTAACGTCATCCTGAGGTGCGAGCCGCCTTCGGCGAGCCTCGAAGGATGGTTTCCGTTGTAGCCATCCTTCCAGGCTTGCTTCGCAAGCGCCTCAGGATGACGGCTTCTTTAACCGACCGATCCTTCCAGCGAGATCGAGATCAGCTTCTGCGCTTCGACCGCGAATTCCATCGGCAGTTGCTGCAGCACGTCCTTGACAAAGCCGTTGACCACGAGGCCGACGGCCTCTTCCTGGCTCAGGCCGCGCTGCACGCAGTAGAACAGCACGTCCTCGGAGATCTTCGACGTGGTCGCCTCGTGCTCGAACAGCGCCGAGGAATTCTTGGCCTCGATATAGGGCACGGTGTGGGCGCCGCATCTGTCGCCGATCAGAAGCGAATCGCAGGCGGTGAAGTTGCGCGCGCCGGTCGCCTTGCGATGCGCGGTGACGAGGCCGCGATAGGTGTTCTGCGAGACGCCGGCGGCGATGCCCTTGGAGATGATCCGGCTGGTGGTGTTCTTGCCGAGATGGATCATCTTGGTGCCGGAATCGACCTGCTGGTGGCCGTTCGAGATCGCGATCGAATAGAATTCGCCGCGCGAATTGTCGCCGCGCAGGATGCAGCTCGGATATTTCCAGGTGATCGCCGATCCGGTCTCGACCTGGGTCCAGGAAATCTTCGAATTGTTGCCGCGGCAATCGCCGCGCTTGGTGACGAAATTGTAGATGCCGCCGACGCCCTTCGGAATTGCCGGGGTACCAGTTCTGCACCGTCGAATATTTGATCTCGGCGTCGTCCAGCGTGACCAGTTCGACCACCGCGGCATGCAGCTGGTTCTCGTCGCGCTGCGGCGCGGTGCAGCCTTCGAGGTAGCTGACGTAGGCGCCCTTGTCGGCGATGATCAGCGTGCGCTCGAACTGCCCGGTGTTGCGTTCGTTGATGCGGAAATAGGTCGACAGCTCCATCGGGCAGCGCACGCCCGGCGGCACATAGACGAACGAGCCGTCGGAAAACACCGCCGAATTCAGCGTGGCAAAATAATTGTCCGAGGTCGGCACCACGGTGCCGAGATATTTCTTCACCAGCTCGGGATGCTCGCGGATCGCCTCCGAGATCGGCATGAAGATCACGCCGGCCTGCTTCAGTTCCTTCTGGAAGGTGGTGGCCACCGAAACCGAATCGAACACCGCATCGACCGCGATCTTGCGCGCGGCGGGCTTCCTCGCCCTCAGGCCGCACCACGCCTTCGAGCATCTCGACTTCGCGCAAGGGAATGCCGAGCTTCTCGTAGGTCTTCAGGATTTCCGGATCGATCTCGTCGAGCGACGACACCGTCTTCTTCGGCTTCGGCGCCGAATAGTAATAGAGATCCTGGTAATCGATCTTGGGATAATCGACCCGGGCCCATTTCGGCTCGGTCATGGTCAACCAGCGGCGATAGGCCTCCAGCCGCCATTCCAGCATCCAGGCCGGCTCGTTCTTTTTCGCCGAGATGAAGCGGACGGTATCTTCCGACAGGCCCTTGGGGGCCTTGTCCGAACTCGATAAGCGTCTCAAATCCATATCGATACTGGTCGACGTCGATCCGGCGAACCCGATCGACCGTCTCTTGCACGGCCGCCATTCTTTTCCTCCGCTCGCGGTTTCAAGGACCGCGGTGGATCAATTCCAAAAGACTATTACGATGTTCCCGCGAGAAAATCACCTGCTTAGAACCGTTCAAGCTGTGTTTCGTCGCTCCCCTGTAAGTAGGGTATCCGACAGCTTTCGCCAAGCCTGCAGGCAGCGATCGATGTCTGCGCCTGACGTGGACCAGCCCAGACTAAGCCGCACCGCGCCTTGGGCTATTTCCGGGCCGAATCCCATGGCTTCCAGCACATGGGAGGGCTGGACCTTGCCTGAGGAGCAGGCGGAACCCGAGGATACCGCGATGTCAGCGAGATCGAAGCCGATCACGGCGGTTTCGGCCTTCAGACCGGGAACCGTAAACAGAGTGGTATTCGGCAACCGTGCCACCGCATCTGAGAATACAATAGTACCATTTTTTTGCCTCAAGCCCCTGTTCCAGCCGGCTGCGCAGCGCTTCGAGGCGCGCGGCATCGCCTGCGAGCGCGCCGATCGCGGCCTTCACCGCCGCGCCAAAGCCGGCGATGCCCGCGACATTCTCCGTCCCCGCCCGCCGCCCCAGTTCCTGGCCCCCGCCCCGCAGCAGCGGCTCAAAACCCTGCAGCCCCTCGGCCAGAACGACGGCGCCGACGCCCTTGGGGCCGCCGATCTTGTGCGCCGACAGCGTCAGCAGATCGGCCTTCAGCGCGCTGATATCGAACGCGTATCTTGCCGAGCGCCTGGATCGCGTCGACATGCAGCACCCCGCCCGCGGCGTGGACGATCCCGGCCGCCTCACGCACCGGCTGCAACGCGCCGGTTTCGTTGTTGGCGAGCATGATCGACACCAGCGCCGGCGGCTTGCCTTCGACCGCCGCGCGCAATTGCGCGAGATCGAGCACGCCCGTACGCGTGACGCCGACGGCGCTGATGGCGCGGTGCGAAAACCGGCCGCCCGCCAGCACCGAGGCGTGCTCGATCGCCGAAACCACCAGCCGTTCGGCGGCGGGTCCCGCGCCGCGCCGCAGACCCGGCGTCAGCGCCAGCGCATTGGCTTCCGTACCGCCTGACGTAAAGACGACGTTGCGCGGCGGCGCGCCGACCGCCTGCGCCACCGCGCCGCGCGCCTCTTCGACCAGCCTGCGGGCCTGGCGGCCCTCGGCGTGGACCGACGAGGGATTGCCGGAAAGATCCCATGCCGCTTCCATCGCCGCCCGGGCTTCGGGCCGAAGCGGCGTGGTCGCATTCCAGTCGAGATAGACCCGGTCAGGCATAAA
The DNA here is from genome assembly GCA_963699465.1 of uncultured Alphaproteobacteria bacterium. Classification (GTDB taxonomy): domain Bacteria; phylum Pseudomonadota; class Alphaproteobacteria; order Rhizobiales; family Xanthobacteraceae; genus Bradyrhizobium. The sequence goes on along the minus strand of CAVOTZ010000044.1, from coordinate 817,050 downwards.
GTATCATATTACCTTATTGGCTCGAGGCGATCGCCAGGATGGTTGCCTCGCGCCGCTTTTGCGCCGCGCCCGCCGTCGTGACAATTGGCGATCGTTTTGCGCCATGCAATCGAATTGCTAACGCCTTGAACGCATTGCGGGATGTTCAAGAAGCTTGCTTTTTGCCCCTTGCCTCATGTTAGAACGCGGCCACCCAGTTCACCCCGCGCCGTTTGCGCAATCGCCAAAGCGCGCCTGATCCGCCCCTTTCTCTGCGCTCTCCGTCGCAAAGCCAGATGGAGCCAGAGCCGAAGCGGTCGATTTCGCCTAGGGATCATCGATGCCTGAAGTCATTTTCACCGGCCCCGCAGGCCGCCTCGAAGGCCGTTATCATCCGGCCAAGCAGAAGAACGCGCCGATCGCGATGGTCCTGCATCCGCATCCGCAATTTCACGGCACGATGAATCACCAGATCATCTACCAGTGCTATTACGCGTTCGCGCATCGCGGCTTTTCGGTGCTGCGCTTCAATTTCCGCGGCGTCGGCCGCAGCCAGGGCTCGTTCGATCATGGCACCGGCGAATTGTCGGATGCGGCCTCCGCGCTCGATTGGGCGCAGACCATCAATCCCGAAGCGCGCGCCTGCTGGGTCGCCGGCTTCTCGTTCGGCGCCTGGATCGGCATGCAGTTGTTGATGCGCCGCCCCGAAGTCGAAGGTTTCATTTCGATCGCGCCGCCCGCCAATCTCTACGACTTCTCGTTCCTGGCGCCCTGCCCGTCCTCGGGCCTGATCGTGCATGGCGAGAAGGATGCCGTGGTGCCGCCGAAGGACGTCAACACGCTGGTCGAGAAGCTCAAGACCCAGAAGGGCATCGTGATCGACCAGCAGATCATCCCGGGCGCCAACCATTTCTTCGACGGCAAGCTGCAGCCGCTGATGGAAACGGTGACGGGCTATCTCGACATGCGGCTGGCGAACGTGCGCTAGTCTACGATCAGCTATCTACGGCCTTGCGATCAAACCGCCGGTCATCGGCATCGGCACGCCCGTGGTGGCGGGATAGCTCAGCGGCAGGCCCTTCAGGCCGCGCGCCGCGAGAAACCCGAAGGCCTGCGCCTCGATCGCATCGCCCGACCAGCCCAGCGTATCGGCGGCCTCGACGGTTGCCGGCTGCAGCCGCTCGCGCAGCATTCTGAGCAGCGTGAGATTGCGCGCGCCGCCGCCGGCCACGATCCAGCTGTTCGGCTCCTTTGGCAGCAGTGGCACGATCCGGGCGATCGCCTCGGCGGTGAACGCGGTCAGGGTCGCGGCGCCGTCCGCGGGCGAGATGTCGCGCAAGCCTGAGCGCGGCAAAATCGTTGCGGTCGAGCGATTTCGGCGGCGGCCGCCGCAAAGAACGGCATGTTCCAGCGCCCGCCTGATCCAGCCCACGTCAACGCTGCCCTGGCCGGCGATACGGCCCTCGCAATCGAATGGCTGATTAAAGGCCCGGAACATGTAGTCGTCGAGCAGCGCGTTGCCCGGCCCGGTATCGCAGGCGATCAGGGTATCGGCGCCGTCGATATAGGTGATGTTGGAGACGCCGCCGATATTAACCACGACGATCGGCCCTTCGCGGCCCAAAGATTGCGCCAGCGCGCGGTGATAGACCGGCACAAAGGGCGCGCCCTGGCCGCCGGCGGCAACGTCGGCGGCGCGGAAATCATGCATGACCGGGATATGGATCGCCTTGGCGAGGGCCGCCGCATCGCCGATCTGGACCGTCAATTTGTGCTCCGGCCGGTGCAGCACGGTCTGGCCGTGGAAGCCGACAATATCGATATCCTCAGCGAGTGATGCGGTTCTGCGCGATAAAGGCCCTGACCGCCTCGGCATGGGCCAGCGTGATGGCCTGCTCGGCCTCGCGCAGGATGCCCGGCCGTGCATCGCGCTGCGACAGATGGACCGCTTCGGTCAGGGCCTGGCGCAACAGCCCGCGCTCCCCGTCGGTATAGGGCCGGTATCCCGTCGGCCCAAAACCCTTGACCTGCTTGCCGTCGGTTTCGATCAAGGCGACATCGACCCCGTCGAGCGAGGTGCCGCTCATCAGACCGATTGCCGTCATCATCATCGCAAAAATGCCTTCGCGACGCCCTGCCCGGATGCGCCTTGCCGCGGTTAGCCCTGATCAGCCGCAATTAGCAGTGATTCTCGCCTAAACACGCCCGGCTTGTGTCAAACAAGCACATCTTATAATGCCACAGCGCGCACGCCAGCGGCAGCCTTTCCTGCTATGGTTCCGCAATTCGCTGCAAATAACGTGAAATAAGAATGATCAGAGCCGCCGAGCACATGACAGCCTTTAAATCGGATTTCCTGAACATTTTAACAGGAACGCGGTTTCATCCACCAATGTTCCGATTTCGACGGCCTCGACGCGCTGGCCGCCAAAGGCGAGGCGATCGCCTATGTCGGCTATGACTGCACCGCGCCGTCGCTGCATATCGGCAACTATCTCACCATGATGATGCTGCACTGGCTGCAGCAGAGCGGCAACAAGCCGATCACCCTGATGGGCGGCGGCACCACCATGGTCGGCGATCCCTCCGGCAAGGACGAATCGCGCGCGCTGCGCAGCATCGAGGAAATCGAAGCCAACAAGGCTTCAGCATCCGCGGCGTGTTCGCCAAGGTGCTGCGCTATGGATCCGGCGCCAGTGACGCGATCATGCTCGACAATGCCGAATGGCTGACAAAGCTGAACTGGATCGAGATGCTGCGCGACATCGGCCGGCATTTCTCGGTCAACCGCATGCTGACGATGGACTCGGTGCGGCTGCGCCTGGAACGCGAGCAGGAAATGAGCTTTCATCGAGTTCAACTACATGGTCTGCCAGGCCTATGACTTCGTCGAATTGTCGCGGCGGGTCGGCTGCCGGGTGCAGATGGGCGGCTCGGATCAGTGGGGCAACATCGTCAATGGCGTCGATCTCGGCCGCCGCATGGGAACGCCGCAATTGTTCGCGCTGACGACGCCGCTGCTCACGACGGCGTCGGGCGCGAAGATGGGCAAGACCGCGCAAAGGCGCCGTCTGGCTCAACGCCGACCAGTTCAGCCCCTACGATTTCTGGCAATATTGGCGCAATGCCGAAGATGCCGACGTCGTCAAGTTTCTCAAGCTGTTCACGATCCTGCCGATCGGCGAGATCGCGCGGCTCGCAGCGCTGCAAGGCGCCGAGATCAACGAAGCCAAGAAGGTGCTGGCGGATGCAGCGACCACGCTGCTGCACGGCGCGCGAGGCCGCCAATACTGCCGCGGAAACCGCGCGGCAGACCTTCGAGGAAGGCGCGATCGACCGAAAACCTTCCGACCGTCGAAATTGCCGCGTGCCGAAATCGAAGCCGGCGCACGGCGTGCTGGCGCTGTTCGTCAAGGCGGGCTGGTGGCCTCGAACGGCGAGGCGCGGCGCCAGATCAAGGGCGGCGGCCTGCGGGTCAACGATGTCGCCGTCACCGACGAGAAGATGGTGCTGACGCCGGCCGACCTCACGGCGGAAGGCGTGATCAAACTGTCGCTTGGCAGAAAGCGCCACGTCCTGCTCAAGACCTGCATAGGCGCATTCGCTTTTGACCCTTGCTCGTGGCGAGCGCGAAACGCGCTCCTTGGTCTCGATGGATCAAGAACGCGCCGAGCCGAGGACATGACCGACGACGCCGCCGAAGCCGGCGCGCGTCGCGCTGAACGTGCTGGCGCTTTGTTTTGCGCTGTCGGTGCTCGGCCGCGGTCTCGGCGAAAGTTTTACCGTATTCCTGAAGCCGATCTCGGAGAATTTCGGCTGGGACCGCGCGCAGGTGGTCTCGGTCTATTCGCTGGCCGCGCTGGCGGGCGGGCTGGCGTCGCCGCTGATCGGCCGGCTGTTCGACCGCTCCGGGCCGCGCATCGTCTATGCGCTGGGACTGGTGCTGCTGGGCGGCGCGTTCCTGGTCGCCGCCGCATGCCGACCAGCTCTGGCAGTTCCAGCTCAGCCTCGGCCTTTGCGTCGGCATTCGGCATCGCCTTCATCGGCAACGTTCCGAATTCGATCCTGCTCGGCCGCTGGTTCGGTCCGCGGCTGCCGACCGCGATGGCGGTGGTCTATTCCGCCACCGGCGCCGGCGTGTTGGTGCTGCTGCCGGCGTCGCAAATCCTGATCGACCATGTCGGCTGGCGCGGCGCCTACCAGATTTTCGGGATCATCGCCCTTGGCCTGCTGGTGCCGCTGTTGCTGCTGCCGTGGCGGCTGTTCTCCACCGGCTCGCCGCATGTCGCGAAGAAGAGCCGATCACCGATTTCGTTGACGAAGGCTGGACCCTGCTGAGCGCCATGCGCCACCACGCCTTCTGGGCGTTGTTCTCCACCTTCTTCTTCACCGCGATCGGCATGTACGCGATCTCGGCGCAGATCGTCGCCTATCTGATCGATGCCGGCTTTCCGCCGTTGCAGGCGGCGACCGCCTGGGGTTTTTCAGCGGCGTCGTGCTGCTGTTCGGCATGCTCGGCGTCACCCAGCTCGACGGCATCATCGGCCGGCAGGCCGTCGGTTCTGATCAGCTATGCGCTCTCGATCATCGGGATTGTGATGCTCTGGCTGTTGCAGTGGTATCCGAACTTCTGGATGCTGACCGCATTCGTGGTCTCCTTCGGCAGCATGATCGGCTCGCGCGGACCGCTGCTGACCGCGACCGCGATGAAGATCTTCCGCGGCGAGCGGGTCGGCACCATCTATGGCACCATTTCGATCGGCAGCGGGCTGGGATCGGCGTTCGGCTCCTGGAGCGGCGGGCTGATCCACGACTGGAGCCACGACTATAATCCGCTGATCGCGTTTTCGCTGGTCGCCGTGGTCCTCGGCATGATTCCGTTTCTGTTGGTGCCGGCGCTGCGGCGCTAGACTCACAGCGGCTTGTTATCGACCACTCGCTTAACCGGCGTTCACTTTTGGTAAGCAGGTTGCTGGTATCGTCTCCGGCAACGCATTCTCACCAGAGGTCGCCATGAACCTGCTCAGCCGATTGAAGATCCGCACCAAGCTCGCCAGCATGGTTGCGCTGGCCGCGACTGACCGTGTGCGCCATCATCGCGTTGTCGGCCTCGCTGAGCCAGCGCCGGATGCTGAAGACCGGATCGTTCAGCTGCGCACCGCGGTCGATCTGCTGGTCCGGCATGGCCCAGTCGCTGCAGGACGAGGTCGCCGCCGGCAAGATGACGCCTCGCCGAGGCGCAGGCCCAGTTTCGCCAGCGCGGCCGGCCAATGAAATTCGATAATGGGCAAGGCTATCCGGTGGTCTACAATCGCCGATACCTCGCTGGTGCTCAACGGCGCCAACCCGCAACTCGAGGGCAAAATCACCGGGGCCGGCGATTCCAACGGCGTCGTCATCGCCGATGCCCAGCTCGCCGCCGGCGGAGCAGACCCCGAAGGCGGCGTCACCTCGCTACCTCTATCCCCGCCCCGGCAAACCGTTCCGGTGCGAAAATGGTCTTTGTCCGCTATTTCGCGCCATGGAACGTGTTCATGGCTACGGCCTCTATGTCGACGATATCGACGCCGAGGTGAACGCGCTGCTGCTGGCGGCTGGGCACCATCGGCGCCGGCCTGATGGCGCTGCTGGGATTGTTATCCTGGCTGATCGCCCGCGACATGTTGGGCGCCCTCGACCGGCAGCAGCAGCCGGATGCAGCGCATCGCCGCCGGATCGATCGACCAGCCGGTCGAGGAAACCGAACGCGGCGACGAGATCGGGCGCATGGCGGAAACCCTTGAAATCCTCCGGCAAACCGCGATGACGGCGCGTACCCTCGACGCCGAGCAGATCGCAATCAAGCAGCAGGCCGAAAACGACAAGCGCGAAGCGCTGATTGCGCTGGCCGACCGGTTTGATGCCTCCGTCGGCCGGCTGGTCGGCTTGATGGCGTCGGGATCGACCGATCTGGAATCCACCGCGAAATCCATGTGCGGCACCGCGGAGCGCACCAATCAGCAGCGCGGCCGTGGTCGGTTCGGCCGCCGACCGAGGCCAGCACCCGGGTCCAGACCGTGGCCGCGGCGGCGGAGGAATTGTCGTCGTCGATCACCGAGATCAGCCGCCAGGTGGCACAATCCGCCGCCATCACCAGCCGCGCGGTCGATACCGCGCGCCATACCGACACCACGGTGCGGGCGCTTGCCGACGGCGCCCAGCAGATCGAACACGTCGCCGAACTGATTTCGAGCATCGCCGAGCAGACCAATCTGCTGGCGCTCAACGCCACCATCGAAGCGGCGCGCGCCGGCGAGGCCGGCCGCGGCTTTGCGGTGGTCGCCGCCGAGGTCAAGAGCCTCGCCAGCCAGACCGCGGAGGCCACCAAGGAAATCGGCACCCGCATCGCCCAGATCCAGGGCGCGACCAAGGAAGCGGTCGACGCCATCCAGGGCATCACTGCCACCATCGAGGAAGTCAGCACGATTGCCACCACCATCGGCTCGGCGATCGAGGAACAGGGTGCCGCGACCGCGGAGATCGCCCGCAATGTCACCCAGACGGCGCAGGCCACCAAGGACGTCACCAGCAATATCGGCGCCGTCAGCACGGCGGCCAATGAGACCGGCGCCGCCGCCGGCCTGGTGCTATCAGCCGCTTCCAACCTGTCCAAGCAGGCCGAGCAGCTATCCGGCGAGGTCAACACGTTCCTCGCCGGCGTCCGCGCGGCGTGAGGAGAAGGCGAGTGGCGAATAGCGTGTTGGGCGAACCTTCCCTATTCGCTACTCACCATTCGCCATTCGCCACTCAATTCTGCGGCGGAAATTCGATCGGGTTGGCCGGCTGCTGATTGAATTCGAAGATTTTTCGGAACACCCCCGGCGCCATCGCCGAAATCGGATTGACGCGAAGCACCGGCTGGCCAGGCGTGCCGACCACCTCATAGGTCACGCCGATCAGCCCCTCATTGCTGCCGCCGCCGAGGAACAGGCCGAGAATCGGAATCTGGCCGAACATGTTGTTCAGCCCGTACATCGGCACGAACGTGCCGCTCATGTCGCACCTGGTTTGCCGGGATAGTCGATGCGTGCCCTTCGATGGTGCCGCCGATCAGCGGGCCCTTCACCACGCCGTCGCGGATCGTGCAGCTGCCGTTCTGCCGGGTGAATTCGGCGCGCAACCGCGAGAAGGAGACGCCGTTCTGCCCCGCCGCCGGGCCGCCGGCGGCCAGCCGATCGAGCGCGGCCTCGCCCTTGACGGAGAAATCGCGGACATTGATCAGCCCTTCTCTGGCGCGGGTTCGGCGGTCGGCGGATCCATCGCCAGCGCAAGCTGGCCGCCAACCATCTTGGAGTAGGTGTCGGTGAAGCGGAAGAATGCCCCGGCATCGTTGGTCTCGAGATAGATCACCTCGCGGCCCTGCGCGCGGGCCGCGCAAATCCGCGGTCAGCGGCGTGTCCCGCCCGAGCTTGCCGCTGAGCGTAAAGCTTCTGACCGTGCCGTTGCGCCGCGACATCTTGGCATCGACGCTGCGCAAGCGCCTCGCCGTTAAAGCCGGCCACCGCGCCGAGCTTCACGTCGATATCGATATCGAGGTTCTTGGTCTTGCTCTTGGACGTCGGCCTCCTTGCCCGAAATCGCCGATTTGAGAAAGCCGCGGCCGTCGAACACGTCGCCGCGCATGATCACTTTCAGCACGCCGTCGGGGCCGCGATCGGCCTTCAGCGAGGCCTTGTCGCCTTCGGACGGCGAATAGGTCGGGAAGTTGGCGTTCATCAGGTCGCCGTTCTGATCGACCTCGAGCGAGCCCTTGATCGACACGCCGCCGCCGTCGATGACGATGTCCTCGAAGCGGGTCGATTGCGGCTTCTGCACCACGTTGAAGACCGCGTGGCTCGCCTTGCCCGGCAATTTGACCCAGCCCGGCAGGATATTGTCGAGCTTCAGCGCGGTCAGGTCGGCGTCGATGCCGACGCGGCTGTCGGTGCCGATCTTGCCGGTCACCTTGATCGGAATGCGCGCCGCTGACCGCCGGGCCGAGATCGAGGCCAAGGCGGGCGCGGCTCGCATCATCCAGCGTCGCCAGCAATTTGATGTCGGCATCGCCATCGCTCGGCTTGCGATAATCCAGCGTGGCCGCCTGCCCGTTGATCTTGACGTCGCCCTTGACCTGATAGCCCTGCGTTGTTGGCGACGACTTTCAGCGTGTTGGCTTCGAGCTTCTGGTTCATCACCAGTTGTCGGCGGCAAATCCGCTCGAGGTCGGCGGTGATGGCATAGGTGGTGTCGGCCTTGGTCAGTTCGCGCTTGATCGGCAGGCCGAGCGTGACCAGCGCGGAAACCGTCCCCTTGCTCGAATTGGGATCGATCAGGGTGCCGGCAAATTCGCTGAGGCGGTCGGAGGCGAGAATTTCGGCGGCCGCCGGCACCGGACCGTCGATCCTGAATTTGACCCGCGCCGGCGACGGCTTGGGCGCCATGTCCGGCACCTCGAACACGAAATCCGAAATGGTGAGCTTGCGGCCCGCTGGGCGTATCGGCGACCGCCTGCCCGATGGTCACGGTCGCGGTGCGGCCGGTGACATGGGCCTTCAAATCCGCATCGCGGACCGACGGCAGATCGTCCACCGGATGCAAGGTCACGCCGCTGGCGACGATGTTGACGGAGAGGCCGTCGTCCGGGATCGGCGGCCCGCGCCGCGACAGGTTGTGAACCGGCGAGTTGACGCCGATCTCGATGCGCTGCAGCGAGCCGCGCTCGACCCGCTCGATCACCCATTCGCGCACCTCCGGAACGATCAGGGTCGGCCATATCCGCTTCAGCGCGGACGCCGACATCGGCGTTCCCGCGAAACCGAGCGTCAGGCGCGGTTCGCCGGAATAGTCGATGCTGCCGGTTCCGGCGACGCCGATCTCGCCATTGCTGATGTCGGCCTGGGTCAGCAGCACGCGGCGCTTTTCGGTGTCGAAGCGCAGCGCGATGGCGATGCGATTGAAGATCAGTGGCGGTTCGTTGTCGATCCCGGCCAGCACGATGGTGCCGCCGCTAAAACCCATCTGCCAATCGGGGACGTTGTCGTTGGGCGGCTCCAGATGGGCCAGCAGCGTGATCCGGTTGGCACCGGAAATGATCTTGAACGGCGCCACCAGCACGCGCCGTCCGGCATCCCATTCGACGTCGACTTCCGCCGAATCGATCGCCATCGGATAATCCGGCGTATCGCTGTCGATGATGTTGCCGGCGCCGGCGGCGATCTTGCCGCGGAAATAGGTCGGCAGGCCGTCGCGGCCGAGTTCGCCCTTCAGTTCGCCCGTCAGCAGCAGATCCGCGCTGTAGGTCAGGTCCTTCAGCCGCAGCGCCAGCAGGATATTCGACGGTCGAGACCTTGTCGGCGCGAATATCGACCGATCGCACGCCGTTGGCGGGAGCGCCGACCGCGACCCGAAGCGACCAGGCATGGCTGCCCTCTTCGCCGACGCTCAGCGCCACCCCGCCGCCGCTCGGCCGGCGCAGGCTGAGGGTGATGTTCTGGAAATTCCATTTGTTGCCGCGCTGCTGATCGTCGACGATCAGCTTGCCGTTCTTCAAACCGATTTCGTTGAGGTTTTGTCCGTCGAGCCCGGTCAGGCTCAGGCTGTCGAGCCAGTCGAGGCCGGCCAGCAGTCCGCTCGTGCGTGTCGCGACTGTCGCGAAGCCGGCGCGGCACGGCGGCCGATGGCGGGCGACGCCGGTGGCAGCGGCCGGCGGACGGCGTCGGCGCCGCGCTGACGCGGCAGGCGTGCTGCCGGCCAGTCGCTTCGAGGTGACGCCGGTTGCCAGCGGCCGCGCATTGTCGCCGGTGGAAACCGTGACATAGCCGTCCGGCGTGATGCGCACCGAGAGCTCGGCATCCACCAGATTGAGGCTCTCGGCGCGCAGCCGTCCCATCAGCAGCGCGGTGCCCGACAGCCTCACTTCGGCTTTCGGCGCGCTCGCCACGATGGCATGATCGCGATCCCTAACGATGATGTCGCGGATGCGCACGGCGATGCGGATCCGGCCGGCGCGTTCGATCTGGGTGCCGCCGACCTCGACGGTATTGCCGTGGCCGATATTTTCCTCGATCGCCGCGGCCAGCCATGGCGTCGCCATTTCGAGATTGATCGGACCGGCGCCGAGCCGCCACCACAGCGCGCCGAAGCATCCGGCGAAGATCACCAGCAATGCCGCGATCACGATGGCGAGGCGCTTGACCCAGCGCTCGCCGGCGAGCCATCGGCGCAGCGCCCCGAAGCTGATCGCCGAACCGGTGGAAGCCGGAGTTCGATCTCGACAACAGCCGGCGCGCGCGATGGCCGCGCCGCCTCGTCATGGTCATGATCCCAATCGGCATCGTCCAACGGCAAGGGCTGGACGTCAGCACTGCGGATTCGGACCCCTGGGGCGACGTGTTCCTTGCCATTGCCTCTCGGTGCCGGCGCTGATTGTAAGATTGATCGCCGCCAAGGCCGCGCCCGTCGACAGCTAACGAGCGCTCCTGTGCCGGCATCGCTGCCAATCCTCGATTGATACTGTTACCGTGACCGGTCCATCCGGCCCAAGAAACACATTCAAAGCGCAGCAGGACGGTTGGTGCGTCGAATTCCTTGTAACCATACTCCGAGGCCATCAGATTTGCCCAGCGGTCTGCTCGATTTCGAGCTTGCCAGGACACGCCTGCAATAGCCTAATGATTGATCCGCCGAAAGCGACGAAAGGAAGGCGTATGTCCAAGAAAACGCGCAAGAAATCCTCCAAAGCAAACGCTCGAGACGCCGGCCAAGACGCCCAATCGCGAGGCCTGCGCCAGCGCCGCATCGAAAAGTCGACCGCAAAACCGGCCGCGAACAACAAGCCGGCGAGAAGCCGCCAAACCCGCCGGCAGCAAGCGACCCGCCGCCAAAGCATCGCATCGCGGCCCCTCACAAAGCGTTAAAGGCGCAGCCACCGAAAGCCGTCGGCAAAATCGCCAGGAGATCCAAGGCGAATCGCCGCTGGCCGATTCGCATGCAAGCTTGCCGAAAACGGGCTTGCCCAGGCCGACCGCGCCGGGATCCGAAACGCCGGCGGCCGCGAATCCGTCGCCGCCGCGCGCCGCTGCGGTCGCAGCTCGTCAGAGCCGCCTGGCCGAGGGAGCCAAGGCGCCGGCCTTCCACCTGCCGCGCGACGGCGGCGACGACGGTCTCGCTGTCCGACTTCGCCGGCCAGAAAGCTGGTGCTGTTTTTCTATCCCCGCGCCGACACGCCGGGCTGCACCAAGGAGGCGATCGACTTCACCCGTCTGGTCGCGGCCTTTGCCGCAAGCCAGACCGCCGTGCTCGGCGTCTCGGCCGACCCGCCGAAGGCCCAGGAAGCCTTTCGAAACAAGCACCAACTTGCCGATTCCTCTAGTCTCGGATGAGCAGCATGAGATGCTGGAGGCTTATGGGGTCTGGGGCGAAAAATCCATGTATGGCAGGACCTTCCTGGGAATTCTTCGGACAACGGTTCTGATCGGCGCCGATAGCCGGGTGCTCCGGATCTGGCGCAATGTCAAGGTCGACGGCCATGCCGACGAGGTGCTGGCGGCGGTCGCGCGCCGCTTTAATTTCAAGCGGTCCCCTTGTGCTAAAAATTAACCATGACAAGGTCAAATCGCCCCCGTCAATTTAGCCGTACGGAACTCCTCTCCGACCGGCGCGGGAGTGCCGATGTCGTACCGTTCCGGTCATCATTCCGAGTATCCCCAGCACCATCCACATGACCACGGCAGGACACTCCGCGCGCCGTCCGGCGGCCAGCCATGCGCCGTGCGCCGCCGTCGCACGGCAACAGGACGGCTACACGCTGGTCCATGCCGGCAAACAGGTCCGGTTCGGTCCGGTGGTGTTCTGGATCGTGATCGGCACGGTGACCGTGCTCGGGCATGTGGTCGGCCGCGACCGCGACCTATTTCGCGTTCCGCGACGACGTTCTCACCCGGCTGATCGCACGCCAGGCCGAGATGCAATACGCCTACGAGGACCGCATCGCCGAGCTGCGCGCCAAGGTCGACCGCACCACCAGCCGGCAATTGCTCGACCAGGAACAATTCGACCAGAAGCTCGACCAGATCATGCGCCGCCAGACCACGCTGGAAGTCGCGCGCCACCGCGCTCGGCGCGATGCCCGACGCCGTCACCGGATCGATCCGGCCGCCGTCGCGAGCGGCGCCGCGGCCAACGAGACGCCCGCCTCCGGCGACGCCAAAACCCTCCCCGATCAGCGACACCGTGATTTTCGTGGCGCCGCCGGATCGCGAGGCGCGGCTGGAATCGCGCGCGCCGCTCATCGTCAATCGCGCACCGCCGACCAAGTTCGCCAAAGTCCAGGGCGTCGATAATGTGCTCGTGCCGCCTGCAGAGCTCGCTCGACCAGGTCGAGAGCCGCCAGCTCGCCGCGCTCAGCTCGGTCGAAGACAGCATGGAATCGCGGGTGCGCCGCATGCGCGGCGTGTTCACCGATCTCGGCCTCGACATGGCGCAACTGGAAGCCGCGACGCCACGCGTCCGGCATGGGCGGCCCCTTCATTCCGGTCAAGCTTGCGGCCGACGCCGGCGCCGTTCGAGCGCCAGCTCTACCGGATCAACATCACCCGCGCCCAGGTCGACCGGCTGAACCGGACGCTGGCGCTGGTGCCGTACCGCAAGCCCGTGATCGGCGAGGTCGAATTCACCTCCGGCTTCGGCGTCCGCAGCGATCCGTTCCTCGGCCGTCCGGCGATGCATACCGGGCTCGATTTCCGCGCCGCGATGGGCGATCCCGGTGCGCGCCACCGCCAACGGCAAGGTGGCCTCGGCGGGATGGGCCGGCGGCTATGGCCGCATGGTCGAGATCGATCACGGCAACGGCCTGTCGACCCGCTACGGCCATCTGTCGGAGATCGGCGTCAAGGTCGGCGACACCGATCAAGATCGGACAGGTGATCGGCGCGGTCGGCTCAACCGGCCGATCGACCGGTCCGCATCTGCATTATGAAACCACGGATCGACGGCGAAGCGGTCGATCCGCAGAAATTTCTGCGCGCCGGCGTCCGCCTCAGCGCGGGCTGATTATCTTCAGTCAGGCTTCAACGCGTCGCATCGTGGCCGACTTCGCCGGTGATGATGTCGCCGAACAGATCCCAGGTCTGGCCGTTGAACCGCATCAACTGCATCTGTTCGATCGGGAAATAATCGTCCGGCGAGGTGTTGACGGTGATCCCCGGCAGCAGCATCTCGCTGGAAAAGTTCTTCAGACTGGCGGCCTGCTTCATGACGTTCTCGCGCGTCAGATCATCGCCGCACTGCTTGAGGACCTGCACCATGGCCTGCGATTCGACGTAGGCATAGGCGTTGTTGGCGTTGGCCTTGTCGCCGTCGGGATAGTATTTGTCCATGAACTCGGTCCAGTGCTTGACGCCCGGATCGTCCTTCCAGGTCGGATCGGTCGGATCCTTGACATAAGCCGTCGAGATGATGCCCTTGGAAAATTCGAGCCCTGCGGGTTTCAGCACCGAGGCGATCGTGGTGGCGGTGTTGGCGAGGAAGAATTTCGGTTTCCAGCCGAGTTCGCCGACCTTGCGGATCGCCTGCGCCGAGCCCTTCGGCGCCGCCCAGGAGAAGAAGATATCGGCGCCGGAATCGTGCAGCGCAACGATCTGGGAATCGATCGAGGGATCGCTGACTTCATAGGATTTGTCGGCGATGATCATGTTGACCTTGTCGCCGAGCCCGTCCTTCAGTCCCTTGAACTGGTCCTTGCCGGCATCGTCGTCCTGCCAGAACACCGCGATCTTGCTGTTGGGAAAGTTCTCCAGGATGTATTTCGCGTAGATGTGGCCTTCGCTCTGGTAGTTGGGCTGAAAGCCCATGGTCCAGGGAAAGTTCTTCGGATCGCCGAACTTGGTGGCGCCGGAGGCGACGAACAGCTGCGGCACCTTCTTGGACGTTCATGTATTTCTGATCGCCGAATTGGACGGCGTGCCCAGCGACTGGAAGATCAACAGCACTTCGTCGCTCTTCCACCAGCTTGCGGGCCTGCTCGATCGCCTTCGGCGGACTGTAGGCATCGTCATAGGTGATGAAATTGATCTTGCGGCCGTTGATCCCGCCCTGCGGCGTTGATCATCTTGACATAGGCCGCTTCGGCCTTGCCGATCACGCCATAGGACGAAGCCGGCCCGCTATAGGGCATGATATTGCCGATCTTGATCTCGGTATCGGTCGCGCCCGGATCGTATTTCTTCTGCGCGCTGGCCGCGGTCGCGCTCATCGCGATGACAGCGGCGGCAATCGCCGCCAGGGCAATACGACTTAAGCCAACATGGCTCAAGGCAACATGGCTTTTGAGACGAACCGGCATCGTTCCCTCCGCTTTGTTCAAGACTTGTTGAGTTAACTCTTGTTGACCCAAGTCTTGTTGACGCAACTCTTGTTTGGCCAAGTGTCGCAAGCCGGGCTTAGGCTTGCAAGCGGCGGCTTGTCCCACTTAAGGCGCTAATTCCGCGGGCGAAACGGCATTGTCGCACCGGTCGCCTTTCCGTGATTGATGCAGGAGTAGGATCTGGATCGCCATCGATGGGGCAGGCGGATTGGACACCGGATCGACGAATTGGACCGCGGCATCCCAGGCTCGGCGCCGCGGGATTTCGCGCCGTGCGCTGGCTCGCCGCGCGAACGATGCGCGGCCGGTTTCCACCGGCTCGGCTCGGATTTCGCCAACCGACGGATCGCGCAGGTCCGCGAAAAACTCGCGCGCGGCGAGACGGTTTATCTCGCCGGGCCTCGGGCCTGCCCGGCACCCACAATTCCGGCGTCGCGCTGGTCGAGGTGACGCAGGCCAACGGCCCGCGCCTGATCGTCAACAACGAGGAAGAGCGCTTTTCCGGCAACAAGCACACCACCGAATATCCGCAGGCCTCCATCGATGCGATGGTCGCCGACGCTGCGCGGCATGGGCCGCGATGTCGGCGACATCGCCGCCTGGCTCACCAACTGGGATTATCCGACGCTGGCCGGGACCTTGGCCCGCACGGTGCTGGAGGAATTGCCGCAAAGCCTGAAACTGCTGCGCACCACCGAAGCCGCCGGCTTTCGACGGCCGCCGCCTCGAACAGATGACCCGGACGCCGAAACTCCTCGGCCGGCAGCTCGGCCTTTCCGAGCGCGTGCCGCTGATCTGCATGCCGCACCACGACAACCATGCCTGGTTTTCCTTTGCCGCCTCGCCGTTTCGCCGATAGCGGCGAACCGGTCGCGATCGCGGTGCTCGACGGCACCGGCGACCTCGGATCGATCTCGCTCTACGTCGCCGAGAACGGCGCGATGCGCCGGCTGTATTGCAACGACAGCATGTTCGATTCGCTCGGCGCCTTCTACAGCGTGATTTCCTCGACCCAGGGCGGCTGGACCTGGCTGTCCAGCGAGGGCCGCTACATGGGCGCCGCCGCCTGGGGCGACATGGACCGCGCCAGCAATCCGCTATTACGCCGGGCTGAGGCAGGTTCTGGATTTCGGCCGCGGCGGCGAAGTCCGGCTCAATCGCGCCGATGGCCAACTGGTATTGCGACCCGTTCGATCATCCCTACAAGGCGCGCGCTGATCGATATCCTCGGCGAGCCGCTGCGGCCGGACCAATTGTGGAATCCCGACGCGGTGCTGCGGGTCGAGGACATCCAGCACCGGCCCGATACCATCAGATCGGCTCGACAAGGCCGCCGCGACCCAACTGGTGTTCGAGGACGCCATGATCCACGTGGTCGATCATCTGCTGCGCATCAACCGGCGCCACCGGTTGGTGCTGACCGGCGGCGTGGCGCTGAACGCCGTCGGCAACATGCGGCTGCTCGAGCATTTCGACGAGGCGTGGTTCGCCGAGGCCCAGCAACGCAAGCCCGCCTGCATCTGTGGGTACCGCCGACGCCGGGCGACCCCGGCGTCACCATCGGCGCGGCGTGGCTGTTCGCGCATCTGGCCGGCGCGCCGCGCGGCGCGCCGATGACGCCATGCGTTTTATTGCGGATCGCCGCCGATCGCCGCAGGAGATCGCGGCAGCGCTGCAGGCCGCCGACATCGCCTCGCGCGGATCGGCGACATCTCGACGCCGGACGGCCGCGACGCCATCGCCGACCTGATGGCGTTCATGGTGGCGCAGAACGGCATCATCGCGCTGTATCAAGGCGCCGCCGAGACCGGCCCGCGCGCGCTCGGGCACCGCTCGATCCTCGCCAACCCCTGCGATCCCGGCAGCGCGCGAGCGGCTCAACGAGCGCGTCAAATACCGCGAGGCGATCCGGCCCGCTGGCGCCGATGGCGACGCTGGAGGCGGCGCTGGAATATTTCGAGCTGCGCGAGGGCGCCTCCGACGCCGATTACAACGCCTATAATTTCATGGTGCTGACGGCGCGCGCGAAGCCGCAGCGCGCATGCGAAAATTCCGGCGGTGATCCACGCCGACGGCACCGGACGGATCCAGATCGTGCGCGCAGCGGACGATCCCCTGACCCACGCCTATCTGAAGGCGCTCGGCCGCCGCATCGGCGTCGAGATCTCGGTCAACACCTCGTTCAATGTCGCAGGTCCCGATTGCGCAAACCCCGCAGCCAGGCGATCGATACGCTGCGCCGCTCCAAGGGTCTCGACGTCGTGCTGACTGGTGGCCAGCGACGGCGCGGTGACGCGGCCTGGCATGGCGGCGAGCGCGACAGCGGCCGGTTTACGGGGTGGCTTGCGGCATGGAAAGCCGGCCGCGCGTGATTAGCAGCCTTATTTCGGCTTCGACACGATCTCGATCATCTTGCCTTCGTCGTCGTCGGGCGCGTGGGCCTTCGCCCGGTCGTAGGCGGCGACCGCCGCGCGGCCCATGATCGGGTCGGCCGACAACAGGCTCTCGGCCAGCGCCACCGCGTAGGCGGCATCCTTCTGGCGCAACGCCGCGGTAAAGGTTGCGCCGCCAAAATTGCGCGCGGCCATGCGCTTGGAATGCCGGATCACCTGCGGACTGGCGGCTACCCCGGTCTCGATGGCTTCCAGCACCAGCTTCATGTCGAGGCCGGCCTGCTCCGCGATCGCCAGCCCCTCGGCGATCCCGGCGATCTGGATCGCGCCCATCAGATTGTTGATCAGCTTGTAGACCGTGCCGCTGCCGACCGCGCCGAAATGCCGGATCGTCGCGGACAGCGGCGCCAGATAGGGCCGCGCCTTCTCCAGATCGGCGGCATCGGCGCCGACCAGCAGGGTCAATTTTCCGGCCGCCGCGGCGTCCGGCAATCCGGTGACGGGACTGTCAATATAGATCAGGCCACGCCCACGCAGCTTGTGTGCGAGATCGAGCGCATGCTGATGGGACACCGTGGAGCATTCGATCGCCAGCGTGCCGGCCTTCATGTTGGCCGACGCACCATCCTTGCCGAGCCACACCGCGCGCGAAGCCTCGTCATCCGCCACCATGGTGACGACCGCGTCGGCATCGATCGCCGCATCCTCCGGCGAAGTCGCCCAGCGCGCACCGCGGCGATCAGATCTTCCGCCTTGGCCTTGCTGCAATTCCAGACCGAGACGGTGAACCCCGCGTCGAGGTAGCGGCCGGCCATGCCGTGGCCCATGCGCCCGAGGCCGATGAATGCGACTCTGGCCGCCGGTTCTTCCATTGCGCTAATCCACGTCCTCGACGGCGCCGGGCGGCGGTGCCGAAGGCGCGCTGCGCCAGGGTCGCCGCCATGAACTCGTCGAGGTCGCCGTCGAGCACGCCCGACGTATCCGAGGTCTGCACGCCGGTGCGCAGGTCCTTCACCATCTGGTAGGGCTGCAGCACGTAGGACCGGATCTGGTGGCCCCAGCCGATATCGGTCTTGGCGGCCTGGTCGGCGGCGGCCTGCTCCTCGCGCTTCTTCAATTCGATCTCGTAGAGCCGCGCGCGCAGCATGTCCCAGGCCTGCGCCTTGTTCTTGTGCTGCGAGCGGCCGGCCTGACAGACCACCGCGACGCCGGTCGGGATGTGGGTCAGCCGCACCGCGGATTCGGTCTTGTTGACGTGCTGGCCGCCGGCGCCGCCGGAGCGCATGGTGTCGGTGCGGACGTCGGATTCCTTGATGTCGATCTTGATGCTGTCGTCGACCACCGGAAAGATCGCCACGCTCGAGAACGAGGTATGGCGGCGCGCGTTGGAATCGAACGGCGAGATCCGCACCAGCCGATGCACGCCGGCTTCGGTCTTCAGCCAGCCATAGGCGTTGTGGCCGCTGATCTGGATGGTGGCGGATTTGATCCCGGCCTCTTCGCCTTGCGTCTCTTCCAGATATTCGATCTTGAAGCCGTGCTTTTCGGCCCAGCGCGTATACATGCGCAGCAGCATCGAGGCCCAGTCCTGGCTCTCGGTGCCGCCGGCGCCGGCATGAACCTCGAGATAGGAATTGAACCGGTCGGCCTCGCCGCCGAGCAGCGCTTCCAGTTCGCGGCGCGCGACTTCCTTCTTCAGGCTTTTCAGCGCGGCTTCGGCTTCGCCGACGACGCGCTTCATCGCTCTCGGCCTCGCCGAGTTCGATCATGCCGACATTGTCCTCGAGCTCGCGCTCGACCTTGCCGATGCCACCCAGCGCATCCTCCAGCGAGGTGCGCTCCTGCATCAGCTTCTGCGCCTTCTGGGGATCGTTCCAGAGATTGGGATCTTCGGCGAGCTTGTTCAGCTCGGCCAGACGTGCCGTGGATGCATCGACGTCAAAGATGCCTCCTCAGCAGCCCGACCGACTGCTTGATCTCTTCAACGAGGCGTTCGACTTCAGCGCGCATGGTGTCTCTGATTCGCGGCAAATGCCGCTATTGCGGTTAAGCGACGGATGTAGCGACCGGCGGCGAAAAGCGCAATCGCGCTACGCTCGCACTTCGCTCGAAAACGCTCTAATACAGCCCGCCGGTACCCGGCCGGAACAGGTTACGATCCGCATCCGGCGTCATCGTGCGGCGCCATCCGCGTCGGCAACGCCGATGGCCGAATAATTATCCGGCGGCGCGGTGCCCGGCTTGAAGGCTTCGAGGATGGTCTTGCCGGAGTCTCCGGGAGCGGCCCGCAGTCCGGTCTTGGAATCGACGCGGATCAGCTTGATGCCGGCCGGAACCTTGAACGGGATCGCCGGCTTGTCGGCCAGCGCCAGCTTCATGAAGTCCCTGGCGATGGGAGCCGCGGTATGACCCGCCTGCGCGTTCCTGCCCAGGCTGCGCGGCTTGTCGTAGCCGACATAGAGGCCGACCACGAGATCCGGCGAAAAGCCGACGAACCAGAGATCTTTCGCTTCATTCGAGGTGCCGGTCTTGCCGGCGATCGGCTTGCCGACTTCCCTGAGCGCCATCGCCGTGCCGCCCTGCACGACGCCCTCCATCATCGAGGTGATCTGGTAGGCGGTCAGCGGGTCCAGCACCTGCTCGCGATGATCGACGAGCTGCGGCTCGGGCTGGTTCTTCCAGCCTTCGGGCGCATCGCAGCCGCGGCATTCGCGGGTGTCGTGCTTGAAGATGGTATGGCCGTAGCGGTCCTGGATGCGGTCGATCAATGTCGGCCTGACCCGCCCGCCGGCATTGTCGATCATCGAATAGGCCGTCACCATCCGCATCACGGTGGTTTCGCCGGCGCCGAGCGCGTAGGACAGATAATTCGGCAACTCGTCATAGACCCCAAAGCGCTTGGCGTATTCGCCGATCAAGGGCATCCCGATGTCCTGCGCCAGCCGCACCGTCACCGTGTTCAACGACAGCTTCAGCGCGTTGCGCAGCGTGGTCGGTCCCTGGTATTTTCCGACCGAGAAATTCTCCGGACGCCAGACGCCTCCGCCCTGCCCTTGATCGATTTCGATCGGCCCGTCGACCTCGACCGACGACGGCGTCCAGCCATTGTCGATCGCCGAGGAATAGACGATCGGCTTGATGGTCGAGCCGGGCTGGCGATAGGCCTGTGACGCGCGGTTGAACTGGCTCTGGTCGAACGAGAATCCGCCGACCATCGCCAGCACGCGGCCGGTGTGCGGGTCCATCACCACCATGGCGCCGGATATTTCAGGGAGTTGGCGCAGCCGGTACTGGCCGTCGACCAGTGAGCCATCCTTGCCGATCAGCGGGTCGGCATAGATGATGTCGCCCGGCGACAAGACCTGCGATACCGCCGTCGGCGTCCTGCCCTTCGCAGTCCCCGACAAAGGCCGCGCCCACCTCACGCCATCCAGCGTGATGAGGCCGGTCTGCCGCGCCTTGCTGATGGCGCCGCCGATTTCGCGCGCCGGCTGGAAACCGATCCGCGCCGACTGGTCGCTGGTTTCAAGCACCACCGCCATCCGCCATGGCGAGATGTCGTTGAGCGATTTGACGTCGGCCAGCTTGACACCCCAGTCGCCTGTTATATCCAGCTTGTTGATCGGCCCGCGCCAGCCCTGCGCCTCGTCATAGTTGACGAGTCCGGCCGCCATGGTCTTGCGCGCCATCACCTGCAGCTTGGGATCGAGCGTGGTTCGAACCGACAGACCGCCTTCATAAAGCTTCTTCTCGCCATAGCGCTCGAGCAGGTCGCGGCGGACCTCTTCAGCAAAATACTCGCCGGCGAAAGTGTGTGCGCCGTTGGCGTGGCTGGTGACGGTCAGCGGATCCTTGCGCGCGACGTCGGCGTCGGCCGGCTTGATCCAGCCATTCTCCAGCAGGCGATCGACCACGTAGTTGCGCCGCTCGACGGCGCGGTCGTGGTTACGCACCGGATTCAGCGTCCCCGGCGCTTTCGGCAACGCGGCAAGGAAGGACGCCTCCGCCACCGTGAGTTCGTTGACCGACTTGTCGAAATAGACCAGCGAGGCGGCCGCGATGCCGTAGGCGCCGAAGCCGAGATAGATCTCGTTGAGATACAGCTCGAGAATCTTGTCCTTCGAATAGGCGCGCTCGAGCCGCATCGCCAGCAGCGCTTCCTTGATCTTGCGGCTGAACGAAACCTCGTTGGAAAAGAAAAAGTTCTTGGCGACCTGCTGGGTGATGGTCGAGGCGCCTTGAGGCCGGCGCCCGGATCCGAAATTCTGGGCGTATAACAGCCCGGCGCGCGCCATGCCGGAATAGTCGATGCCGCCATGCTCATAGAAATTCTTGTCCTCGGCGGCGAGGAACGCGTTGATCACCAGTTTCGGCACCGCCTGGATCGGCAAATACAGCCGGCGCTCCTTGGAATATTCCGCGAGCAGCGAGCCGTCCGCGGCATGGACCCGCGTCATCACCATCGGCTCATAGTCCTGAAGCTGCGAATAGTCAGGCAGATCCTGGGAGAAATGCCAGATCAGCCCCGCGGCTGCCGCGACGCCCACCAGGAACACGACGGTTCCGGCGGTGAACAGAAATCCAAGGAAACGGACGAGCAGTCTCATCATTCTTATCCGGTCGTGAGCCCTGCGTCGTCCAGCGCAACTGCGCTGCGGCCGGGCCGTATACCCTTGATTTCAATCGAATTCAATTGTGTGGGTTTGATGGTGGCTTTGTCGCAAAAGCCGTATCGAATAATTTCGCCGAATAATTCCGATGTCATCCGCCTTGGTCTGAAAAAACCGCTTTAATTTAATAGAGTCCGCCGGTGCCGGGACGCAGGATGGTACGCTCGGTGTCCGGCGGCACCGTGGGCGCGGCTCGGCCGTCCGCGTCGGCAACGCCGATGACGGAATAATTATCCGGCGGCGCGGTGCCCGGCTTGAAAGCCTCGAGGATCGTCCTGCCGGTGTCTCCCGGACCCGCCCGCATGCCGGTCTTGGAATCGACGCGGATCAGCTTGATCCCGGCCGGCACCTTGAACGGAACCGCCGGCTTGTCGGCGAGCGCGAGCTTGAGGAAGTCGCGGGCGATTGGTGCAGCCAGATGGCCGCCGGTGCCGGCGTTGCCCCGGCCCAGCGAGCGCGGCTTGTCATAGCCGAGATAGATGCCGACGACGATGTCTGGCGAGAAGCCGATGAACCAGGCGTCGCTTGGCGTCGTTGGTGGTGCCGGTCTTGCCGGCGATCGGCTTGCCGACATCCCGGACCGCGGTCGCAGTGCCGGCCTGGACCACGCCCTCCATCATCGAGGTGATCTGATAGGCGGTCATGGGGTCGAGCACCTGTTCGCGGCGATCGATCAGCTGCGGCTCGGGCTGGTTCTTCCAGCCATCGGGCGCATCGCAGCCGCGGCATTCACGCGCGTCGTGCTTGAAGATGGTGTGGCCGTAGCGATCCTGGATGCGATCGATCAGCGTCGGCTTCACCCGCCGGCCGCCATTGTCGAGCATCGAATAGGCCGTCACCATCCGCATCACCGTGGTTTCGCCGGCACCGAGCGCATAGGACAGATAGTTCGGCAACTCGTCATAGACCCCGAAGCGCTTGGCGTATTCGCCGATCAGGGGCATGCCGATGTCCTGCGCCAGCCGCACCGTCACCGTGTTCAGCGACAGCCGCAGCGCGTTACGCAGCGTGGTCGGGCCCTGATAATTGCCGTTGGAGAAATTCTCCGGCCGCCAGACGCCGGCGCCCTGCCCCTGATCGATTTCGATCGGCGCGTCCACCACCACGGTCGAGGGCGTGTAGCCGTTGTCGAGCGCGGACGAGTACACGATCGGCTTGAACGAGGAGCCCGGCTGCCGGTAGGCCTGCGTCGCGCGGTTGAACTGGCTCTGGTCGAACGAGAATCCGCCGACCATCGCCAGCACGCGGCCGGTCCAGGGATCCATCACCACCATCGCGCCGGAAACCTCCGGCAACTGGCGCAGCCGGAACTGGCCATCGACCGGATTGCCGTCCTTGAGCAGCGGATCGGCGTAGATCACGTCGCCGGGCGCAAGGATCTGCGAGACCGCGGTCGGCGTCTTGCCTTTGGCCGGGCCGGCCGCGGGTTTCGCCCATTTGACGCCGTCGAGCGTGATGATGCCGGTCTGCCGCTCCTTGGATACCGCGCCGCCGAGTTCGCGGCTGGGCTGAAACCCGATCCGCGCGGACTGCTCGCTGGTCTCCAGCACCACCGCCATCCGCCACGGCGAGATGTCGTAGAGCGATTTGATGTCGGCGAGCTTGACGCCCCAGTCGCCGGAAATATCGAGCTTGCTGAGCGCGCCGCGCCAGCCCTGCGCCTCGTCGTAATTGACGATGCCGGCCGCCATGGTCTTGCGCGCCATCACCTGCACTTTGGGATCGAGCGTGGTTCGTACCGAGAGGCCGCCTTCATACAGTTTCTTCTCGCCGTAGCGCTCGAACACGTCGCGGCGGACCTCTTCGGCGAAATATTCGCCGGCGAAGATGTGCGCGCCGTTGTTGCGGTTGGTGACGGTCAGCGGATCCTTGCGGGCCTTGTCGGCATCGGCCTGCTTGATCCAGCCGTTTTCCAGCATGCGATCGATCACGTAGTTGCGCCGCTCGATCGCGCGGTCGCGGTTGCGCACCGGATGCAACGCGGCCGGCGCTTTCGGCAACGCGGCGAGATAGGCCGCCTCCGCCACCGTGAGTTCATTGACCGACTTGTCGAAATAAACCAGCGACGCGGCAGCGACGCCGTAGGCGCCGAGCCCGAGATAGATTTCGTTGAGATAGAGTTCGAGGATCTTGTCCTTGGAATAAGCGCGCTCGATCCGCATCGCGAGCAGCGCTTCCTTGATCTTGCGGCTGAACGAGACCTCGTTGGTCAGCAGGAAGTTCTTGGCGACCTGCTGGGTGATGGTCGAGGCGCCCTGCGGCCGGCGGTTGGAGCCGTAGTTTTGCGCGTAGAGCACGGCGGCGCGCGCCATGCCGGAAAAGTCGATGCCGCCATGTTCGTAGAAATTCTTGTCCTCGGCGGCGAGGAACGCATTGATCACGAGTTTTGGAACCGCCTGGATCGGCAAATACAGCCGGCGCTCCCTGGCGTATTCGCCGAGCAGCGCGCCATCCGCGGCATGGACCCGGGTCATCACCGGCGGCTCGTAATCCTGCAGCTGAGAGTAGTCGGGCAAGTCCTTGGAAAAATGCCAGATCAGCCCCGCCGTCGCGGCGACGCCCACCAGGAACACGACGGTTCCGGCGGCGAACAGGAAACCCAGGAATCGCACCAGCAAGCGCATGATCGACAGTCCGTTCCAATTCCGGCGCCAAGGCGCCCCGCGCTTTCTCAAACGACCGCTGCGGCCAAGACCGCGGCGTCACCTGCCCTCCTACGCGAGACTATCATACCCAGGCCCAAACGGAATTCCTGAACGATTCCGACGACCTTGCAGCATTTTTATAGGTGCCGCCTGTGGCCAAACTAGGGCTTTCGGCTCCAAGCCACGTCCGGCTTCAGTTCGCGGGAGCCGGCCGTCGCCAGCCGTTTGGCAAAGAAGACATCGATCGCCTGCGCCATCGATCCCACGGTCTTGGCGCGCCAATTGTCCGAGACCAGATGCTCGAGGTCGCCCTTGTTCGAGACGTAGCCGAGTTCGACCAGCACCGACGGCACGTCGGGCGCCTTCAGCACCCGGAACCCCGCCGACTTCAGCGGATGCTTGTACATCCGCGCGGAATTCTTCATCTCGCCTGCCAGCAACCGCGCGAAGCGGTTGGAAAAGGTGCGGGTTTCCCGCTGCGCGAGGTCGATCAGGATGTCGGCGACCTCGGTCGGCTCTTCGGTCAGATTGACCCCGCCGATCGCGTCCGCCTTGTTTTCGGCTTCGGCCAGCCGCGCGGCCTCGGCGTCGGAGGCCTTGTCGGACAGCGTATAGATCGTGGCGCCCTGCGCCTCGCCCTCGTGCTGCGGCAGCGCATCGGCATGGATCGACACGAACAGCGCCGCCGACTGGTTGCGCGCGATCTTCACGCGATCGTCGAGCGGGATGAAGGTGTCGTCGCTTCGGGTCATGACCACGCGGTATTTGCCGCTCTTCTCGATGCGGTCGCGCAACGCCAGGCCAAATCCCAGCACCAGATTCTTTTCGCTTTCGCCACCGGCCTGGGTGCCGTTGTCGACACCGCCGTGGCCGGGGTCGATCACGATCACCGGACGCGAATCCACCGCGGTTGGCCTGGATAGTTCCTTGGCGCAGCTCTTTCGGCGGTTCAGCGGGCACCGTCGCCGGGACCACCGCGTCATTGGCATCCGCGATCGCAGGCCGCAGTTGCGGGCCGATTTTCCGCGGCGAGCGACTGCACGAAGGTGGTGCGGTCGACTTCCTCGAACTCCAGCACCAGCCGCGGCGGCTGGCCGTTGGCGGCATCGAGCACGTAGGATTTGGCGACTTCTGGCCGGCCCGGTCAGGTCGAACACGATCCGCGAGCCGCCGGGCATCACCAGGCCATAGCGGAACGCCTTGATCAGCCCGCGTCCGGCATTGCCGGTGCCGGCTGCGAGCGCGAAATTGACCTGGGGAATGTCGACCACCACCCGGTAGGGATCGGCCAGCGCGAAGGCGCGGAACGGTGATCGACTGGTCGAGGTCGAGGATGAAGCGGGTCTGTTTGGCGTCGCCCGCCAGCCGGGCGTCAGACGCGGTGGGAAAACCGGAGGTCGGCGGTCTGGGTCTGTGGCTGCCTTTCGGTTGCGCCGACCAGGGTGACATCGGGCGCATGCCAATGCTGCGGCGCACAAGAGCGCAGCATCCCAGCAAAACAACATGATTTGCACGGCTCGCCAACGATTCGATGCCTCCGAGCAGCCCTCTTACCGCAATAGAACCACAGGGTTAATCGGAGCTTAAGGAACTTGTCGACGAATAACGGCGGACTGTTGCAGCGCCGCGACGCTTCGCTTACTTCCACTTGCGCCGGGCCGTCAATCCACGTATGTACAGAGGGCTGACGGCTAATACTCCCGGTTGTGTCGCGTTCAGCCTCCCGGTGCAGCGCCGGAACCTTCGTACATCTCGGAGATTCCAGCGTCTTTCCGATCCCTCCCCAGCCAGCGCAGCGCGCGGCTGACATGGAGTGGCGGTTTCGAGCCCGAGCGGCGTCCGGTCCCAGGTTACCATCTTGTTCCCGGGACGGCTTCAGACACGGCATAACCGATTATCCGGGCCGTAAGGCTTCGATATGCGATGGCCGGCGAGCGCTTCAAGCGCCGCGCCGGGCCTTCAGCGACAGACAAGGCGGCGCTTTTTGCCGCCAACGTGTTCAGACGGGCCGACGCTTGATGCGCCAGACTGTGTTGCCGACCAGGATCCACGGAACAACCGCGCCGCTGCGGAGCGAAAGCTCCGCGCGTCGCCTTGTTCTGCGCGGATCATGTTCGGCGCGGCGCCCCGGGTTGCGTTTTGGCCTTCCCCTCACCCCCGAATCAGGTGGACCGTCGCGTCACCCGGCCGCGCGACACGCGCTGACCGCGATACGCGCCCGCCGCCGTCAAGAGTTCCAAAATGCCCAACAAAATGTTGATCGATGCCACCCACCCGGAAGAGACCCGGGTCGTCGTGGTCCGCGGCAATCGCGTCGAAGAGTTTGACTTCGAGACCGCCCAGCGCAAGCAACTGCGCGGCAATATCTATCTCGCCAAGGTCACGCGCGTAGAGCCGTCGCTGCAGGCCGCCTTCATCGAATATGGCGGCAACCGCCACGGCTTCCTGGCCTTCAGCGAAATCCATCCCGATTATTACCAGATCCCGGTCGCCGATCGGCAGGCGCTGATCGAAGCCGATGAACGCGCCCATCGCGAGGCCGAGGAAGAAACCGAAAACCGCTCCAACCGCCGCCGCCCGCGCCACCGCAATTCGCGCCGCCGCGGCAATGGCGACCGCGTGCAGAGCGCCGTGGTCGAGGGAGCAAGCCCGCGAACTGGGCCATGCCGGGCAGCCGCACGAACATGACCACCATGAGCATGACCATCACGAGCATGACCATCACGAGCATGGCGAAAGCCACCTTCACGCCCATGGCGATGACCAGCCGCCGGGCGATCTGAGCCATCAGAGCCATGACGGCCACGAAGACCATCATGACCACGATCATGCGCCTCACGATCATGACCACGGCGAACGCGCATGACGGCGAAACGCCGTCCGATTCGTTCCACGCGGTAATGCCGCAAACGACGACGGCGATGTCCGCTCCGGCGCCCGGTCGACGCGCCAGCTCATGACGCGCATGTGCGAACATGGCCAGCCCGATCATGGTCACGACGACCATCACCACGACGAGCAGGCACGCGAAAACGCGGCCCATGCCGAGCGATGCCGACCACGCCGATGGCGAGGCGAGCGCGCTCAGAACACGCCGAACAGCCGCCGCGATTTCGCCCGGCGACGAGCCGCACGACGATGAGGACGACGAGGGCGAGCCGAAGAAGAAGTCGTCGAATCCGTCGGCGGCGACGATGTCATGGAAGAAGTGCCGGAGCGCGCCTTCCGTCCGCGCCGTCAGTACAAGATCCAGGAAGTGATCAAGCGCCGGCAGGTGATGCTGGTGCAGGTCGTCAAGGAAGAGCGCGGCAACAAGGGCGCCGCGCTGACGACCTATCTCTCGCTGGCCGGCCGCTATGCCGTGCTGATGCCCAATACCGCGCGCGGCGGCGGCATCAGCCGCAAGATCACCTCGGCGCAGGACCGCTCGCGGCTCAAGGAAGTGGTGCAGGATCTCGACGTGCCCGAGGGCATGGGCATCATCCTGCGCACCGCCGGGCGCCTCGCGCACCAAGCCCGAAATCAAGCGCGACTTCGAATATCTGATCCGGATGTGGGAAACCGTCCGCGACATGACCCTGAAGTCGCAGGCGCCGACCCTGGTCTACGAGGAAGGATCGCTGATCAAGCGTTCGCTGCGCGACCTCTACAACAAGGAAATCGACGAAATCCAGGTCGCCGGCGAAGCCGGCTACCAGGAAGCCCGCGATTTCATGAAGATGCTGATGCCGTCCAATGTGCGCGCGGTCACGGCAGTATCGCGACGGCCAGCCGCTGTTCTCGCGGATGGGGGTCGAAAGCCAGCTCGACGCGATGTTCTCGCCGACCGTGCAGTTGCGCTCCGGCGGCTACATCGTGATCAACCAGACCGAAGCGCTGGTGTCGATCGACGTCAATTCCGGCCGCTCGACCCGCGAGCATCACATCGAGGATACCGCGCTCAAGACCAATCTCGAGGCCGCCGAGGAAGTCGCGCGGCAGCTGCGGCTGCGCGACCTCGCCGGCCTGATCGTGATCGACTTCATCGACATGGACGAGAAGCGCAACAACCGCTCGGTCGAACGCAAGCTCAGCGATTGCCTGCGGCAGGACCGCGCCCGAATCCAGGTCGGGCGCATTTCGCATTTCGGCCTGCTCGGAAATGTCGCGCCAGCGCATCCGCGCCAGCGTGCTGGAAAGTTCGACCGAGCCCTGCCCGCAATGCGGCGGCAGCGGCCATGTCCGTTCGGTGTCTTCGGTGGCGCTGCAATTGCTGCGCGGGCTCGAAGAAATCCTGATGAAGGGCGCGACCCACAATCTGGTGGTGCGCACCCGGACCGACGTCGCGCTGTATGTCCTCAACCACAAGCGCGGCCATCTGCGCGACCTCGAAAACAGCTTCAAGGTCACGCTGTCGGTGATCGCCGATCCGACCGTGAGCGGCCAGCAGTCCTTCGTCATCGACCGTGGCGAACAGGTGCACACGCTGGAGGCCGCCAAGGCGCTGCTGGCAGCGCAGGTCGCGGCCTTCCCGCCGCAGACCGAGGAAGCCTATGACGAGGACGAGCCGTTCGACCTCGAAGTCGAAGCCGAAGTGGAAACCGAGGAGACCGAGGGGCTGGCCGACGACGCCGTCCGGCGAGGCCGACGGAAAGCCCCGGCGAAGCCGGATGCGCGATGGTCACAAGCGCAAGCGGCGGCGCCGGCGGCGTGGCCGCTCCGGCGAGCCGCGTGAAGGCGGCCCGCGACGCGACGACAACGCGACGCACACGACGTCGCCGCGATCGCGGCCGAGGCCGCCGCGGCGCGATTGCCGATGACGGCGAGAGCCGACGAGGACGAAGCGCGAGGATCAGCCCGGCCTTGCCTCGCGCCGATCAGGCGCGCCGACGGCGAGCGGCGGCCCCGCCGCCGCGGACGCCGCGGCGGACGCCGCCGGCGTGGCGGGCCCGAGGACGGTCTCGCCGGATCGATTGCCGACGAACTGGGGCCGACCTCGGCTCCGGAAGCGGCCAGTGCGGTAGCCGATTTCGACGGCGCTCCGTCCGCATCAGCCGTCGCCCGGTGATCCAGCCCGAAACCTATCGCGCCAGCGCCAATGTCGCACTACAGCGAACCGGCGGTCCCGGCTCCGCAGGAAGCCGCCCGCGCGCCGAGCGCGGAGGAAACCGCGCAAGAGGCCGAGAAGGCCGCCGCGCGGCGCCGCTCGACCGTGCGCGAAAAGGTCAGCTTCCTGTCCGACGCCCACCCTGCCGTGCATCCGCCGAACCGCGGCCAGCTCGAGCCGCCGGCGGCAACCTCCGCCCCGGCACAGCCGGAGCCGGAACCAGCCGGCGACACCCAGCCGCGCGCGCCGGCTGGTGGTCGCGGCGCTTCGGCAGCGGCGAGTAGCCACAAACCAACGCTTAAACGAAAACCGCCCGGCAAAACCGGGCGGTTTTTTTATTCGCACCAACGACGCGACCTATCCCGTCGTCACCGCCGTCTCGAGATCCGAGGGATCGATGGTTTGGTTGAGGCTGGCATGCAGGCGCTCGTGGTCGAGTTCGCCCTCCCACCACGACACGAACACGGTGGCGACGCCGTTGCCGGTGATGTTGGTGAGCGCGCGCACCTCGCTCATGAACTTGTCGACCGAAAACACGATCGCCATGCCCGGCACCAGCGCCGGATTGACCACCGTGAGCGTCGCCGCCAGCGTGATGAAGCCGGCGCCGGTGACGCCGCTGGCGCCCTTCGACGTCAGCATCGCCACGACCAGGATGGTGATCTGCTGCGCTGAAGGTCAGGTCGACGCCGAGCGCCTGGGCGATGAACAGCGTGGCCAGCGTCATGTAGATGTTGGTGCCGTCGAGGTTGAACGAATAGCCGGTCGGCACCACCAGCCCGACCACCGATTTGGAGCAGCCGAGCCGCTCCAGCTTCTCCATCAATTGCGGCAGCGCGCTTTCCGACGAACTGGTGCCGAGCACGATCAGCAGCTCATCCTTGATATAGGCGATGAACCTGAAAATGTTGAAGCCGACGAGGCGCGCGATCAGCGCCGAGCACGACGACCACGAACAGCGCCGCGGTCACGTAGAACAGCACGATCAGTCCGACCAGATTGCCGAGCGCCGCCGGGCCGAACTTGCCGATGGTGTAGGCCATCGCGCCGAACGCGCCGAACGGCGCCGCCTTCATGACGATGGCGATCACGCCGAACACCGCATGCGAGGCGTCGTCGATGATGTCGCGCAGCCGGTGGCCGCGCTCGCCGAGCGCCATCAGCGCAAAGCCGAACAGGATGGCGAACAGCAGCACCTGCAGGATATCGCCGCGCGCGAACGCGCCGACCACGCTGTCCGGGAATGATGTTGAGGACGAAATCGACCGACTTCTGTGCTTCGGCCTGCTTGACGTAGCTGGCGACCGCGCGCCGGCGTCCGGCTTCGCCGCCAGTCCGTGGCCGACCTGGAACCAGATTGCCCATGACCAGGCCGATCATCAGCGCGAACGACGAGACGATCTCGAAATAGACCAGCGCCTTGACGCCGACGCGGCCGACCTTCCGGGCATCCTGGATATGCGAAATGCCCGACACCACCGTGCAGAAGATGATCGGCGCGATCACCATCTTGATCAGCTTGATGAAGCCGTCGCCGAGCGCCTTGATCCAGTCGTTGGTCGCAAGATCGGGCCACAGCCAGCCGACCACGACGCCCGAGCAGGATCGCGATCAGCACCTGAACGTACAGGATCCTGTACCAGGGCTTTGCGTCGGCGCTGGCGCGGGCGCTGCGGTTGCGATCGTTGCCGCCATGACGTTTCACTCCCCCATTGGAATCAGCGGATCTGTCCGTCGCCGGGCACGGCCGATCCGCTTCGCCAGAGACAGCCAAAATCAATTGCAGGTCACCGGAGTCAATGGCGCCGGACGATCCTGTTCGGCCGCAAACGCGTCGCGGCGTGCCGGACGCTTCGCGAACGGTAACGCGCTATCGCCAGCCAGCGCGCGATGCGCGCGACCGCTTCGTGCATTTCCTCGGCCGAACGCGCATAGGAAAACCGGATGAAGCGCGCGGCCGTGCACCGGATCGAAGTCGACGCCCGGGGGTCGCCGCGACATGGGCCTTCTCCAGCATCTCGCTGGCAAAGGCGAAACTGTCGGAGGTGAATTCCGACACGTCGGCGTAGAGGTAGAACGCGCCGTCGGCGGGCAGGAATTCGGTCGAGCCCGGCCTGCGGCAGGCCCTCGATCAGGATGCGGCGGTTCTCCTGGTAGCCGTGCTTGACCGCCTCCATCTCCGCGCGGCCCTCGAACGCCGCTTCGGCCGCGATCTGCGACAGCGTCGGCACCGAGATCGACAGATTCTGCTGCAGCCGTTCGATCGGCCGCACCAGCGGCTCCGGGCACCACCATCCAGCCGACCCGCCAGCCGGTCATGCAGAAATATTTCGAGAACGAATTGATCACCAGCGCATGCGGCGAAAGCTCCGCCGCCGTCACCGCCGGAAAGGCGTAGTCGAGGCCGTGATAGATCTCGTCGGAAATGAACCGGATGCCGGCGCCTTCCGCCGCCGCGATCAGGCCGGTCAGCGCCTCGCGCGACATCATGGTGCCGGTCGGGATTGGCGGGACTGGCGACCAGCACGCCCTTCAGCGGCGTGTCGCGATGGGCCGCCAGCAAGGCTTCGCCGGTCAGCGCATGACGGGTTTCGCTGGAGGTCTCGATCAGCACCGGCTCGCAGCCGAGCGCGGTCAGGATATGGCGGTACGGCGGATAGCCGGGCACCGTGACCGCGACGCGATCGCCCGGCTCGAACATGCGCCAGAAACGCCAGGATGAAAGCGCCGGACGAGCCGGTGGTGACCACGATCCGCTCGGCATCCACGGCGCAGCCGATAGATCTCGCGGTAATGCCGCGCGATGCGCGCGCGCAGCGAGGCAATGCCCGAGCGCGGAGGTGTAGTCGATCCGCCCGCCGTCGAGCGCGGCGCGCGCGGCCGCGATCGCGGTTTTCGGCGCCGGACGCGGCCGGCTGCCCCACTTCCATGTGAATGACATGGCCGCCCGCCGCTTCGATCCGCGCCGCCGCCGCCATCACGTCCATCACCATGAACGGCGGAACATCGCTGCGCCGAGCCGCAGCGCTCGTCAGGCTAATGCCGCTTCGGCATCGATATCTGCTACTGGTCTGGGCTGCCAGTGTCGGCATCCATACCGCAACTCCCGGGTGTCGCATGCTGATTTCGGCGCGCGGTGCCCCAGACTAGCCGCATTCGGCGGTTTGGTAGGGCATATATCGTATCCGAACCGCCGCCAACGATTAAAGACCGCCCGATGCTGCTGCGCCTCGTCAACGGGCAAAAAAATGCCGAAACTGGCCGCCCTCACCACGGCGGTTGCGCTCGCCTTGATGCTCGACCCTTGCTGCCCTGCCCGTCGCCGCGCAGGAGGGCAAAGGCCCGCCGATGATCCGCGACACCGAGGCCGAGCAGCTGCTGCGCGACTACACCCGGCCGATCCTGCACGCCGCGGGCCTTGAAAAACAGAACATCCAGGTCGTGATCATCAACGACAGCACGTTCAACGCCTTTGTCGCCGACGGCCGCCGCATCTTCGTGAATTATGGCGCGATCATGCAATCGGAGACCCCGAACCAGCTCATCGGCGTGCTGGCGCACGAAACCGGCCATCTCGCCGGCGGCCATCTCGCCAAGATGCGCGAACAGATCGCGCAGGCCCAGACCCAGATGATCATCGCCATGCTGCTCGGCGCCGGCGCGCTGGTGGCGGGCGCCAGATGCGGCAACAGCAATGGCGGCCTGACCAATGCCGGCGCTGCCGCGCTGTCGGCGCCGCAGGAGATGATCCGCGCAGCCTGCTGTCCTATCAGCGCCAGCAGGAGGAAAACGCCGACCGCGCCGGCGTGAAATTCCTGACCGCCACCGGCCAATCCGCCAAGGGCATGTACGACACCTTCAAGCGGTTCACCAATGACAGCCTGTTCGCCGCGCACGACGCCGATCCCTATGTGCAGTCGCATCCGATGCCGGCCGAGCGGGTCGCCGCGCTGGAGGAACTGGCGCGGTCCAGCCCGTATTGGGACAAGAAGGACGATCCGGCACTGCAGGTGCGCCACGACATGATGCGCGCCAAGATCTCGGCTTTCATGGAGCGGCAGGACACCGTCTACCGGCGCTATCCGCTGTCGGACACCAGCCTGCCGGCGCGCTATGCCCACGCCATCTCGACCTATCGCCACGGCGATCTGCACGACGCGCTCGCCCAGATCGACGCCCTGATCCAGCTGCAGCCCGCCAACCCCTATTTTTACGAACTGCGCGGCCAGGCGCTGCTGGAAGGCGGCAAGCCGGCCGAGGCGATCGCGCCGCTGCGCAAGGCGGTGCAGCTGTCCAATAACGCGCCGCTCATCGAGATGTTACTTGGGCAGGCGCTGGTGGCGACCGATAATAAGGCCTACGCGGAGGAAGCGATCGCGATTCTGCGTGCGGCGGTGGCCGGGAAACCGAGGCGCCGCTCGGCTATACCCAGCTCGCCATGGCCTATGGCCGCAAGGGCGATTACGCCGAGGCCGATCTCGCCTCGGCCCAGGCGGCCTATCTGCGCGGCGACAACAAGACCGCGCGCGATCTCGCCTCCCGCGCCAAGACCCGTTTCGCCGTCGGCACGCCCGGATGGGTCAAGGCCGACGACATCGTCGCCGCCAAGCCGCTGCCCGGCCAAAAGAGCAACTAGGCCAAATTAACCAAGCACATCGACTATGCGCGCCGCGCCATAAGGGTTTTCGAAAACCGGTTTCACCAAGAGGATTTGCCAATGCCTTCGTTCCGCCTGTTGCCTCGCCTGCGCCGCCCTGTTCGCGCTGGCCCTTGCGGCACGCCGCCGGCCGCATCGGCACAGAGTTTTTCCGACAGCCAGACGCGGCGACATCGAGACGATCATCAAGAACTATCTGGTCGCGCATCCCGAGGTGCTGGAAGAGGCGATGGCCGAACTGACCAAGCGCCAGGCCGCCGCCGAAGCCGAGAAGCATGAAGCCAGCGTCGCCGAGAACGCCAGCACGATCTTCAACTCGCCGCGCGGCGTCGTGCTCGGCAACAAGGACGGCGATGTCACCTTCGTCGAGTTCTTCGATTACAATTGCGGCTACTGCAAGCGCGCCATGGCCGACATGCTCGACCTGATGAAGGCCGATCCGAAGCTGAAAGTCGTGCTGAAGGAATTTCCGGTGCTGAGCCCGGGCTCGGTCGAGGCCGCGCAGGTCGCGGTCGCCGTGCGCATGCAGGATCCCGGCGGCAAGAAATATCTCGACTTCCACCAGAAGCTGCTCGGCGGCCGCGGTCCGGCCGACAAGGCGCATGCGATGGCCGCCGCCAAGGATGCCGGCCTCGACATGGCCCGGCTCGAAAAGGATCTGGCCAGCCCGGAAGTGAAGGCCACGATCGAGGAGAACTTCAAGCTCGCCGAAGCCATGGGCATGAACGGCACGCCGAGCTATGTGATCGGCAAGCAGGTGGTGGTCGGCGCGATCGGCCTCGAGGGCCTCAAGGAAAAGATCGGCCTCGCCCGCTGCGGCAAGGCGTCCTGCTGAGCTGACGCCGCGAGCGTCGTAAGAATCAGATCATCGCGAAAAAGTGCCGGCGGTTTACCCGCCGGCCTCTTTTTATGCACTTCGAAACGCAAAACGGTTCATCGCGCGTTCACAAAACAAAGTCCGATGATCGCGGAACTCGCACATCTCCCTCCTCGTTGTCGGCGCGGGCAATGCAATTTGAGGAGATATTTCGATGACTAATCGTTTGATGATTTCGGTGGCCGCGCTGGCGCTGATTGCCGGAACCGGTTTTGCCAATGCGCAGGGTACGCATGGAGCGCGAGGCCCCGTCGGCAGCGCCGCGCGCAGCCAAGCGCGCCTGCGGAACATGGCGGCTCTTCCGAGCGCGGTAACGCCGGCGGCCAGATGGACCGCGACGCAGCGCGTCCTGGCATGAAGTCGACGCAGTCCGAGAAAGAAAGCCCGGCGCGGTCAAGAACCAGATGCCGAAGAAAATAAGCCAGGCGCCGAAGAACAAAACCCTGAGCACCGACAATGCCGACAAGGCCGGCTCAAGGACAAGAAGGCCAGGAACATGAAGCCGGAAAACCGCGCGGAAGATCAGGACCTCAACAAGGCGAAAGCACAACGATCAGAAGATGAGCGACGAGACCGAGGGCAAGCGCGAGCCAATGACTCGAAAACCGTCGGCCAGGCCGGCGCCGGCGCCAAGCTCCCCGACCGAGCAGCGCACCAAGATCACGTCCGCGATCCGCGATCAGCACGTCGCTCCGGTGGAGCACGTGAACTTCTCGATCTCGGTCGGCACCCGCGTGCCGGCCACGATCCCGTTCCATCCGCTTCCGGCGGAAGTCATCGAAATCTATCCGGAATGGCGCGGCTATGACTTCATCCTGGTCGGCGACCATGGTCGTGATCGATCCCCCGCAGCCTCGAGATCGTCGCGGTTCTCGGACGCTGATCCGAAACTAACCCGATGCGGCGGCAGGGCGGGCAGCGATGCCCGCCCTTCGCTCGATCCACAGGCCATCGCACGGCGATTGCCGCCGACGCTCTTGGGAACCCATCCTTTAACCTTGGTTAACGAGTGGTTTCCGTAGGTTCCACGCGCCTTTTTGCGAACCGGATGAGGCAGTTTGGGAGGCCCAGAGGGGGCCTAAAGGCTTCCCCTTGGGCCTGTTGTTACCTATAACCGCCGCCACCCACCGCCACATTGCCGGGATTTGGATGGCCAATACACCTGCCGAGACGATTTACGTGCTCAACGGCCCGAACCTCAATCTGCTGGGGACCCGCGAGCCCGAGACCTACGGCCATGCGACGCTCGCCGACGTCGAGAAGCTGTGCGCGCGAGACATCGCGCGCAATTCGGCCTTAAGGCCGATTGCAGGCAGTCCAATCGCGAAGGCGAGCTGATCGATTTCATCCACGAGGCGTATGCGAACAAAGCGGCCGGGATCATCATCAATGCCGGCGGCTATTCGCACACCTCGATCGCGCTGCATGACGCTCTGATGGCGGTGAGAATTCCGGCCGTCGAGGTTCACATCAGCAATATCCACGCCCGCGAGACTTTCCGTCATCATTCCTTCACCGCCAAGGCGGCTTTCGCAACGCTTGCCGGCTTCGGCATCGACGGTTACCGGCTCGCGATATCAGGCCTTGCCGCCAAGATCGGCGTCAAGGCCAAGGTCCTGACAAGCCCGCCGCTCGCCACGCCACAGAAAGTTCCGGATCAAGATCATGGCGCGCCAGCCTGACGACAATACCGCCGCAAAATTCAAAAGCGATCCAAGCGATGACAGCGCGCTGATTCGCGAACTCGCGCTGCTGCTCGACGAAACCAGTCTCACCGAGATCGAGATCGAACGCGCCGGCTTGCGGGTGCGGGTCGCGCGCAACATCAGCATCGCCGCGTCGATGCCGGCCAGCTTCAGCGCGGCCGCGCCCGCGCCGGCCGCGGCTGCGGCGCCGGCCGCTGCCGCCGATGTCGCCAAGCACCCGGGCGTGGTGCCCTCGCCGATGGTCGGCACCGCCTATTGGGCGTCCGAGCCCGGCGCCAAGCCGTTCATCGAGGTCGGCAGCAAGGTGTCGGTCGGACAGACGCTGCTGATCATCGAGGCGATGAAGACGATGAACCAGATCCCGTCGCCGCGCGCCGGCACCGTGACGCAGATTCTGGTCGAGGACGGCCAGCCGGTCGAATTCGGCGAACCGCTGGTGATTATTGAATAGAGGGCGAATGGCGAATAGCGAGTAGCGACACTGGTCGTTCGCTTCGTATTCGCTCATTCGCTATTCGCTACTCGCCCGCTAGGAAAACCATGTTCGACAAGATCCTCATCGCCAATCGCGGCGAAATCGCACTGCGGGTGCTGCGCGCCTGCAAGGAACTCGGCATCGCCACCGTGGCGGTGCATTCCACCGCCGACGCCGACGCCATGCATGTGCGGCTCGCCGACGAAAGCGTCTGCATCGGCCCGCCGCCGTCCAAGGACAGCTATCTCAACGTGCCCGCCGCTGCTCGCCGCCTGCGAGATCACCGGCGCCGATGCGGTGCATCCCGGCTACGGCTTTCTGTCGGAAAACGCCCGCTTCGCCGAAATCCTCGCCGATCACAACCTGCATTTCATCGGGCCCAAGGCCGAACACATCCGCCTGATGGGCGACAAGATCGAGGCCAAGAAGACCGCGAAGCAGGCTCGGCATTCCCGTGGTGCCCGGCTCCGACGGCGGCGTCGGCCCCGACGACGACGCGATGGCGATCGCGCAGGCAGATCGGCTTTCCGGTGCTGGTCAAGGCGGCCGCCGGCGGCGGCGGGCGCGGCATGAAGGTCGCGCAGACCGCCGACGATCTGATGCTGGCGCTGTCGACCGCCTCCAACGAAGCCAAGTCGGCGTTCGGCGACGCCTCGGTCTATCTGGAAAAATACCTGCAGAAGCCGCGCCACATCGAAATCCAGGTGCTCGGCGACGGCCGCGGCGGCGCCATCCATCTCGGCGAGCGCGACTGCTCGCTGCAGCGCCGCCATCAGAAGGTCTGGGAGGAAGGCCCCTCGCCGGCGCTCGACGCCGCGGCGCGCGCCAAGATCGGCGCGACCTGCGCCAAGGCGATGCAGCGAGATGAAGTATCTCGGCGTCGGCACCATCGAGTTCCTCTACGAGGACGGCGAATTCTATTTCATCGAGATGAACACCCGGATCCAGGTCGAACATCCGGTCACCGAGATGATCACCGACATCGACCTCGTGCTGGAGCAGATCCGCATCGCCGCCGGCGGCGACTGCCGGTCGACGCAGGACGAGGTCGTCGATCAACGGCCACGCCATCGAATGCCGCATCAATGCCGAAAACCCGCGTGACCTTCCGGCCCTCGCCCGGCAAGATCCCGCAATACCACCCGCCGGGCGGCCTTGGCGTGCGGATCGATTCCGCCGTCTACCAGGGCTACGTCATCCCGCCCTATTACGATTCGCTGGTCGGCAAGCTGATCGTGCACGGCAAGACCCGCGCCGAATGCCTGATGCGGCTGCGCCGGGCGCTCGACGAAATGGTGGTCGACGGCATCGAGACCACCCTGCCGCTGTTCCGGGCGCTGGTCCGCGAACCCGACATCATCGACGGCGACTACCACATCCACTGGCTGGAACAGTATCTGGCCGGCAAAACCGGCCACCTGAGCGGCCGCTTCGTTATCGGCCCCGAATTTAATCACATCGAAGCGGAACCATTTGCCCCGGCGGGCGGTTTGTGACTCGCCGGGAACCGTCCCGCGGGGGACTAGTTGAATTTCGCTGGCAAAGACACTTCTGACGCTTGACGCCACGCGCCGGCGCGCGATTGGCCAGATCCTGCTGCTTGCGGCGGGTTTTTTGGTGCTGGTCGCGATCAGCACCACTTCCGTGGTGCTGGTCAATCAGTCGCGCGAGGACAACGGCTGGGTGGTCCACACGGTCGAAGTCGAAAACCAGATTTCCACCCTGCTGCTGGAAATCCGCCGCGCCGAAAGCGCGACGCGCGGCTATCATGCTGACCTCCGAGCCGCGATTTCTCGCGCGAACACGAGGCTGCGGTGGCGGCGATTCGCGCCGATCTCGACAAATTCCGGCCAGCTGACCGGCGACAATCCGGTTCAGGTCGAAAATGTCAGCCGAGCTGCGCGCGCCGATCGAGGCGCGGCTGGCAGGAATTTCGCCAAGGCGATCGACCTTGCACAGACAATAACGACCTCGCCGGCGGCATCGCGGTGCTGCGCGAAGGCCGCATGCCGACGACTCCGTCGAGCGCATCAGCGACATTGCCGACGCGATGCGCGCGGAAGAAGAACCGGCTGTTCGCCTAGCGCACCGCGACGGCCGATCGCACCCAGCGGCTGGCCTCGATCGTCACCGTCGCCGGCTCCGGCCTGGTGATCGCGCTGGCCGGCGATTTCGATTTTCCTGGTGCGGCGCTCGGCGCGGGCGCGCGACGACGCCGAGGCCCAGCTGCGCGACAACAACCTCAATCTGGAGGCCACCGTCGACGAGCGCACCGCCGATCTGCGCGAGGCCAACGACGAAATCCAGCGCTTCGCCTATATCGTCAGCCATGATCTGCGCTCGCCGCTGGTCAACATCATGGGTTTCACCAGCGAACTCGAGGAATTGCGCGGCGACATCTTCCGGCGGATCGCGACGCTGGCCCGCGCCGGCGCCGAGGCTCCGCCGGTGCCGGCCGGCGCCGGCGAAATCGAGCCGCTGCTCGAAGGCGAGGACAAGCAGCTGTCGCAGGATTTCACCGAGGCGCTGGGCTTCATCAAATCGTCGATCGCCAAGATGGACCGCCTGATCACCGCCATCCTCAACCTCACCCGCGAGGGGCGGCGCGAGTTCGAGCCGGTCAAGATCGACACCCGCGAACTGATCGAAGCCATCGTCACGACCGTGGCGCATCAGGCCGCCGAGGCGGAGGCCCAGATTCGCATCGAGCCGCTGCCGAACATCGTCAGCGACCGGCTGGCGCTGGAGCAGATTTTCTCCAATCTGATCGACAACGCGCTGAAATATCTCAAGCCCGGCGTTCCCGGCGATATCACGGTCCGCGGCCGGACCAAGCTCGGCTTTGCGATCTTCGAGGTCGCCGACAACGGCCGCGGCATCGATCCCAAGGACCACCAGCGGATTTTCGACCTGTTCCGCCGCGCCGGCACCCAGGACAAGCCCGGACAGGGCATCGGGCTCGCCCATGTCCGCGCCCTGGTGCGCCGGCTCGGCGGCACCATGTCGGTGTCATCGGAACTTCACAACGGCAGCACATTCACGATCACACTGCCCATCGCCTGGACAGCCAGCAACCGGAACAGAGGACATTCATGAGCAAGCCAGTCACCATCATCATGATCGAGGACGACGAGGGGCACGCCCGCCTGATCGAGCGCAACATCCGCCGCTCCGGCGTCAACAACGAGATCATGCCGTTCACCAACGGTACCGACGCGGTGAACTATCTGTTCGGCAGCGACGGCAGCGGCCTCGACCACAAGGGCGAGGCGCTGCTGATCCTGCTCGATCTCAATCTGCCCGACATGACCGGCATCGAGATCCTGCGGCGGGTCAAGGAAAACAAATATCTGAAATGCGCGCCGGTCGTGGTGCTGACCACGACCGACGATTCCCAGGAAATCAAGCGCTGCTATGAACTCGGCTGCAACGTCTACATCACCAAGCCGGTGAACTACGAAAGCTTCGCCAACGCCATCCGTCAGCTCGGACTGTTCTTCTCCGTCATCCAGGTTCCGCAAGCCGCCACCATGACCGCCCGCCATGCCCACGCTGCTGTACATCGACGATGACGCGGCGCTGGCCCGGCTGGTCGACCGCGGCCTGACGCGACTCGGCTTCGACGTGGTCCATGCGGCGAGCGGCACAGCACGGGCTCGATCGGCTGCAGCAAGGCGGCATCGATGTCGTCGCG
Source organism: uncultured Alphaproteobacteria bacterium (assembly GCA_963699465.1). Classification (GTDB taxonomy): domain Bacteria; phylum Pseudomonadota; class Alphaproteobacteria; order Rhizobiales; family Xanthobacteraceae; genus Bradyrhizobium. The sequence goes on along the minus strand of CAVOTZ010000044.1, from coordinate 776,488 downwards.
CTCGACCAATACATGCCGGGCCTCGACGGGCTCGAAACCCTGGACCGGATCCTGGCGATCCCGAATGCGCCGCCGGTGGTGTTCGTCACGGCATCGCAGGACTCCAGCGATCGCCGTCACCGCCCTGAAGGCCGGTGCCGCCGATTATCTGGTCAAGGACGTCCAGGGCGATTTCATCCCGCTGCTGCAGGTCGCCGTCGACGGCGCGCTGCGCCAGGCGCAGATCCAGAAGGCCCGCGACGACGCCGAGGCCGAGGTCCACGCCTCGCGCGACCGCTACGCGGCGCTTGCCGCCGAACGCGAGGTGCTGCTGCGCGAGGTCAATCACCGCGTCGGCAACAGTCTGCAGATCATCGCCTCGCTGCTGCATCTGCAGGCCAGTTCGAGCACCCAGGACGACGTCAAGGCGGCGCTGACCAATGCGATGGGGCGGGTCGCCGCCGTGGCCCAGGTTCATCGCCGGCTCTACACCTCGCATGACCTGAAGAGCGTGCTGCTTGAACCAGTATCTCGACGCCCTGCTGGAGGATCTCCGGAGGTCGGCCGAAGGCAACCGGATGTCGCGGCTGACCTTGAAGGCCGAAGCCGGTCGAGATCGATCCCGACCGCGCGGTGGCGATCGGCATCATCGTCAACGAGCTGGTGATGAACGCGGTCAAATACGCCTATCCCGACGGCGCCGGTCCGATCCACGTCGACCTCATCGGCCCAGGGCGACGATCTCGTGCTGTCGATCGCCGACGACGGCGTCGGCCTCAACGTCAAGACCGACCCGCGCTCCACCGGCATGGGACAACGCATCGTCACCGCGATGGCGACCAAACTCGATGCCAGCGTCGAGCGCGATCCCGGCCCATACCGGCACCCGGATCGTATTGCGGTTTCGCCGGGTCCCGCGCCCGCACCAGGCCGGCCAGCGCCGCCGCGCACGACCCGCCCGGCGACGCGTGCCCTTTCGCACCCGCAGGCGGCTTACGGCTTCTTCGCGCGACCGCTCTGCACGGTCGGTTCCGGCTGCACCCAGCCTGCTATCCTGTAGCTCCATGACCTCGCGCGACTCCGCCTCTTCCGAAATCACGCCCGAAGTGCTGCTGCGCGCCTATGCCTGCGGCATCTTTCCGATGGCCGAAAGCGCCGACGATCCGACCCTGTTCTGGGTCGAACCGGAAATGCGCGGCGTGATCCCGCTCGACGGCTTTCGCATCTCCTCGCGGCTGGCGCGCACCGTGCGCTCCGACGCCTTCACCGTGACCGTCGATACCGCCTTCAAGGCCGTGATCGCCGGCTGCGCCGCGCCGCAGCCCGGCCGCGACGACACCTGGATCAACAAGCGGATCCGCGATCTCTATGTCGGGCTGCTACGAACTCGGCCATGGCCACAGCGTCGAGGTCTGGGAGAATGACGAACTGGTCGGCGGGCTCTACGGCGTCAGCCTCGGCCGCGCCTTCTTCGGCGAGAGCATGTTTCACCGCGCCCGCGACGCCTCCAAGGTGGCGCTGGTGCATCTGGTGGCGCGGCTGATCGCGGGCGGCTTCGAACTGCTCGACACCCAATATGTCACCGAGCATTTGCGCAGCTTTGGCGCGGTCGAGATCCCGCGGCGGCGCTACGCGCGCGCTGCTCGACAAGGCGATCGCCGGCCGACGCGGATTTTGCCGCAGCTGCCGCTCGATCGTCCGGTCAGCGGCGCGCAGGCGCTCGGCATCATCGCGGCGCAGCGTACGGCTGAGTACGACGCCGTGCGGCGGCGCCGATGCTATTGCTGCCGGAAAATCCCCCGAACAGGCCGCCGGGCTGCTGCGGCGGCGGCGCTGGCGGCGGTGGCGGCTGCTGCTGCTGCGTCTGCTGCTGCGGAGTGGCGGCGGACGCGGGCAGCCGGCTGCTTCGGCGGCGCGGCGCGTTTTTGCGCGGGCGGCGGCGGTGGCGGCGCCGGCTTTCGGCGGATCGGGCTGCGCGCTGACCACGGTGGTGTCGGGCCTTTGCAGTCGGTCAGCCAGATGTCGTAGATCGGATGCTCGACGCCGTGCAGGCCGGGGCTGGCCGCGAACATCCAGCCGGAAAAGATCCGCTTCACCTCGCCCTGCAGCGTGATCTCGTCGACCTCGACAAAGGCGTCGGTATTGGCGGCCTCGGTGGCCGGGCGGGTGTAGCAGGCGTCGGTCTTGACCCGGAGCGCGCCGAACTGGACGGTCTCGCCGATATCCTCGTCGAAATTGATGATGCGCCCGGTGATCTTGTCGAGCCCGGAAAAACTCGCCTTCTTGTTGACGATCTTCTGCGCCGGCGGCTCGGTGACGACCTCGTCGCCGGGCTGCAGCGTCGCCGGCGTCTGCGGCACGCCCTTCGGCTGGCGCTGGCCGGCGTGCCCGGCGGCGGATTGGCGCCGGGCGGCGCGACCGCAACGCCCTGCCCCGGCTGCGGCGGCGCCACCGCGATCCCGGGCTGGCGCGTTTTGCGGAACGACGGTGGTGCCCGGCGGCGGCGCCAACGGCTGCGACTGCACCGATCCCGGCGGCGGCACGGCCTGCCCGGCGGCAGCGGACGATTGGGCGTCGGCAGCAGCCGGCCCTGCGGCAGTTCCGGCACCTCTTCTTCGTCGTCGGGCGCCTGCTGCTGCTGATTGCCGCGCGGAATAGCGCCGGGCGGACGCGGCGCGGGATCGGAAAAAATATTGCCGATCTGCGCGCGCGCCGGCGGCGCAAGCGCGATCGTCGAGGCGGCGAGCAGGGCCGCAAAACCAGTCAGGGCAATGGTTCGAAGCATCTCGCGCGGCTTTAAAAGGCGAATCGGGCTGAGGCCATTGTACAATCTATGAGCCGCCCACAGGCCAACCGGTTAACACGCCGAATACGGCGGGGAAAGGGCGGCTTGCCTCGCCTCCCCGGGCTCTGGCCAGGCCGTGCCAGCACATGAAATAGTCGGCGGTACAGGGTCGGGCCGAGCAGATCCGCGCGGCGCCGGCAACCCAATCCGGAACAACCGGACCCAAACAAGAACCAGCGGGGGAAACCACGACATGCCCGATCGAATTCGCCTGGACGGCAAGGTCGCCGTCGTCACTGGCGCTGCCGGCGTCATCGGCACCGCGACCATGCAGCTCCTGGCCGAGCGCGGCGCGCGTATTGTCGCAGTCGACCGCAAGCAAGCCGACCTCGACGCCGCGCTCAAAACCTGCCCGCCTCGGCCGAGGCGCTGGCCGTCACCGCCGATGTCAGCCAGGAAGACGAAGTCGCCGACTATGTCCGCGCCGCGGTCGACAAGTTCGGCACCATCGACGTGTTCTACAACAACGCCGGGATCGAAGGCGAGATCAAGCCGATCACGCGAATATCCGCTGGAAACCTTTCGCAAAGTGCTCGACGTCAACGTGGTCGGCGTGTTCCTGGGCATGAAGCATGTGCTGCCGGTGATGCTGCGGCACAACAAGGGCAGCATCATCAACACCGCCTCGATCGCGGGCCTGGTCGGATCGCCGCACATCGCGGTCTACAGCGCCAGCAAGCACGCCGTGATCGGCCTGACCAAGAGCGCGGCGTGGGAATGCACCGGCACCAATGTACGGGTCAATTGCGTCTGCCCCGGCCTGATCGACAGCCGGATGCTGAGCGCGATCCTCGACGGCCGCAATCACCGGCAACGCGCCGACCCCGACCGAGAAGATCGTCGAGCGGATTCCGGCGCGGCGGCTCGGCCGGGCGTCTGAAGTCGCCTCCATCGTGGCGTTCCTTGCCTCCGACGAAGCGAGCTATGTCTCGGGCGCCGCCTACACCGTCGACGGCGGCCGCACCGCCGCCTAAGCCTTGCTCATCGGACATCGCGAGGTTTTCGCATCATGCCCGCTGTGCTCGATCCCGATGCCGCCGCCGTCTTCAAGGCGTTTCAGGAGGCCGGCCGGCCGCCCTACGAGACGCTGACGCCGGCCGAGGCGCGCGCGTTCTATTTGCAGGGCCGCGTCGTCACCAATCCCGAGCCGCCGGAGCTCAAATCCGCAAAGCCGCTTGCGATCCCCTCGCCCGCCGGCGCGATCCCGGCGCGGATCTACACGCCGACGAAACTGAGGCAGCGCGGCGGCCTCGCGCCCTGCCTGGTGTTCTTTCACGGCGGCGGCTGGGTGATCGGCGACCTCGATTCCCATGACGTGGTGTGCCGCAAACTCGCGATGAGGGCCGAGCTGATCGTGATCTCGGTCGATTATCGCCTGGCGCCCGAGCACAAATTTCCCGCTGCCGTCGACGACGCCATCGCCGCGACCAAATGGATCGCCGACAACGCCAAACAGCTCGGCATCGACGCCGGCGCGGCTGATGGTCGGCGGCGACAGCGCCGGCGGCAATCTCGCCGCGGTGGTCGCGATCGCCGCGCGCGACGGCAACGGCCCGGCGATCGCGGGCCAGGTGCTGATCTATCCCGCCACCGATTTTGCGATGAAGCATCCCTCGCACAGCGAGCCCGAAACCAGCATCCTGCTCACCCACACCGTGATCAAATGGTTTCGCGATCACTATCTGAATGGTCGCCGCCGACGGGCACGACTGGCGCGCCTCGCCGGCGCGCGCCAAAACGCTCGCCGGGCTTGCCGCCGGCCTATGTGCTGACCGCCGGCGCCGATCCGCTGCGCGACGAAGGCGATGAATATGCCGCGCGCCTCAAGGAAGCCGGCGTGGCCGTGACCTACCGGAACTTTCCCGGCCAGTTCCACGGCTTCTTCACCATGGGCAAATTGCTGCAACAGGCCAATGTCGCGGCAAGCGAAATCGGCGCCTGGCTGAAGGCGCTGAACTGACTATCGCTGACGGCCTCTCGCGACGGATCGGACAGCCAATTGGAAACATTCAGCCGCCATCGAGATCGCCAGGCATACGCTGCTGTCGTGCGGGCTCATCCTGGCGATCGGCACCGTCGCCGCGCTGCTGGCGCAGAAGATCCGGATTCCCGATGTCGCGGTGTTTCTGGTGGCCGGCATCGCGCTCGGCCCGCAGGCGCTCCGGGCTGATCGACATCAAAGCGGATTCGGCGCTGAACCAGATCATCCTGCTGTTCGGCGCCAGCTACATTCTGTTCGACGGCGGCGCGTCGCTGCGCTTTGAGGTGCTGAAGCAGGTCTGGATCACCATCGTGGCGTCATTGCCACCGTCGGCGTGCTGATCACCGCCGGCATCGTCGGCGTCGCCGCCCAGTATCATTCTCGGCATCCCCGCTGATCGTGGCGCTGCTGCTGGGCGCGACGATCGCCTCGACCGACCCGGCGACGCTGGTGCCGATCTTTCGGCAGGTCCGGATTCGCGATCGGGTGGCGCAAACCGTGATCAGCGAGTCCGCGTTCAACGACCCGATGGCGCGCGATCGTCACCTTCAGCGTGCTGGCGGTGGCGACGGGCAGCGGCGAGTTCTCGCTGATCGATGCGATCGTCGATCTGCTCAAGCAATCCGTGATCGGCATCGTCGCCGGCATCGCGCTCGGATATCTCGCCGCGCTGCTGATCGCCCATGAAAGATGGGCCTTCCTCGCCGAATATGCCCCGGTCGTGACGCTGGTCGCGGTGATCGGCGCCTATTTCGCCGCCGACGGCATGCAGGCCAGCGGCTTCATGGCGGTGTTCGTCGTTCGGCATCGTGCTCGGCAACAAGGAGAGCGTTCGGCTTTCGGATGGAGCCGGCGAAGCGCAAAAGCTCGACGAATTCGTGCTGACCACCGCCTTCATCATGCGCCTGTTCATCTTCATCCTGCTCGGCGCCCAGGTCGATTTCACCATGATCGGCCGATACTGGCTCGGCGGCGTCGCCGTGGTCAGCAGTGCTGATGCTGGTGGCGCGGCCGGCGACGGTATTCCTGTGTGCATTGCCCGATCGCCGCGCCCGCTGGAGCTTTGCGCGAGATGCTGTTCATGTGCTGGACGCGCGAGACCGGCGTCATTCCGGCGGCGCTGGCCGGCCTGCTGCTCGGGCATGAAGGCGCCCGGCGCGCCGATGATCGACTCCGTCACCTTCATCGCCATCCTGATGACGATCCTGATCCAGGCGCCGACCACGGAATGGCTCGCACGCAAGCTCGGACTCTTGCACGACGGCGAGAGCTGAGGGCGCCCGTGGACCGCGATCGGCGAGGGTTCGGCCCCGCGCACCGACAATGCAGACAATCTAAGGTTGAGCGCATCGTAACAACCGGCCGATCCGTTCGCGTTTCGATCCTGGACCGGAACAATTTGCGTCGATCTCGCCGTGCGAATGGGTGCGACGTGATGCCCAAGCCTGTGGCAACGCCTGCCGAGACGCGAATACTTGACAGTATTCAACCGCAACTCTACTGATCGTGAGGCCTTGGTTGCGCGCGTAACGACGGGATATTGCTGCCCGCGGCTCGTTGCAGGCCTCTGACGTTGGAGTGCCTGTGCCCGACAGCCCCGCCAATTTGAAACCGCAAGACCCGCCGCCCCAAATCGTGGAGGTGAAGGACCCGGTCTACGGCAAAAAACGCCCGGACATGAGCTGGCGCGATCACCTCGTCATGCTGCTGACATCCGGCGCCGAGGTCGAGCATGCACTGATGGTGCAGTATCTCTACGCCGCCTACTCCATCAACGGCGATCAGCCCGACGAAGAGCGCCGGGCGCTGGTCGAGGGCTGGCGGGCGAGCATCCTCTCGGTCGCCCGGGAGGAAATGGGACATCTGCTGACGGTTCAGAACATCCTGGTGTTGCTTGGCGCGCCGATCAGCTTCGATCGCGAGATGATGCCATGGGACCACGAGTTCTATCCGTTTCCGTTCACGCTCCAGAAGCTGTCGGAGGAAACGCTGCAATGCTTCATCTATGCCGAGATGCCGAGGCTTGCGGTGATCGAGCAAGGCAAGACCTACACCGAGACGCCAAGGCTATTGGCGATGGCGCCGGGCAAGCAGCGCCAGAAAGCCGTACCGTCTTCGATCAACCCGCAAATAGAGTGGGCCTGCGTCCAGGAAGTTAAAGCGGCGCTGACCGAGCGATTTGGCGCTGACAAGATCAATGCCGATCTGCACCAGGTCGGCGAACTCTACAATCAGATCATCGATCTGATCTCCGATCCCGCCCGGATTCCCGACTCGGCCTTCAATGAATCAAGCTACGACATGCAGGCCGATTGGGACGATTGGGGCCGCGGTTACAAGCCGCCGCCGCGCGCGGTCACGCCCGACGGCGATATCGACACGGCCGCCGGCCCCAGGGAACGCGAGGCCTCGCCTGACTTTCCCTCCTCGATGGCCCACCGTCATGCCCACGTCCAGGTCGCGCGCGCCGCAACCCGCGCCGACGCGGTCAGGGTTCTGAGAGCGCTGTCCGCCCAGGGCGAAGCCCCCCATTTGAAACAGGACGAGACCGGGGAGCCGTCGCACTTCGAGCGTTTTGTGCAGATCTACGAGGAGTACAAGGCGCTCAAGAAAAAGGATCCGCGATGGAACGCCACGTACGATGTTCCAAAGGACCCGACCACGCGAGACGATTTTGCCAGGCTCAAGGAAGGCAAGAACACCTACATTCCGGCAAACCTCGAAAGCGCGGCCGCGGCCCATCTGTTCGCCCAGCTGTTCAACCAGCGCTACCGCCTGCTGCTGAATTATCTCGCCCACAGTTTTCAGCTCGGGCGCAGCCAGCCGTTGCGGCAACCCGGCCGGCGCGGCATGGTGATGCATCGCGCGTTTGGCGAAATGTACAACCTCAAGACCATCGCCGGACTGCTGGTGCGGATGTCGCTTCATGATCCCAAAAATCCCAACGCGCACGCCGGCCCGCCGTTCGAATTGCCCTATACCCTGGAATTGCCGCAGGCCGAACTCGACATCTGGCGTCAGCATCACGACCTGCTCTCGGCCTCGCAACATGTCTGCAACGAGGTATTCCGGCTTGCCGGCGTGAGCGACAGTTTCAAGAAGGAAGTCACCGACATAGGTGGCGACGTATATTTGAAAACATTGATGAAGCTCGACCAGGATGCGCAGCGCTGGATCGGCGCCATCCTCGTGGGCGGGAATTGAACGAAGGGGCGGATCGTTGACGATCAAGCAATTGCGTATTTTGCCGCCGTTCGCGATCGGGCGACTGGGCTCGGCCAGCGAACCGATGGACAATTATACTTTCGACCTCGATATCGATCCCGATCGCGCGGATCCGCTGGGCTATCGCCAGCTGAAACCCCAGCCGACACTGATCGTCAACGAAAACTCCGGCGAGATCGAGAAACAGCGCACGCCGCATACGCTTGAATTCAAGCGTGGCGACAAGATCCGCCCCGTGGCGCCGTTCCTTGAAGTGTTTGCCGTCACCGATACGGATGAGCTGGTGCCTTTAACCACCGCGCTGCTGCAGAAGGAGGGGCTCAACGATCATAACATCTCCTGGCGAGCGACCGTATCCAATCGCAAGATCGTCCGGCGAACCGGCGACGAAGACGATTTGGTCCATGCCCAGACCAAATGGTTCAGCGACCACCGCAGCCACACGCTGGCGGGAAAGTGCACCAATTTCGTCGCTCCGGAGGCGTCGGTCAATTTCGGCACCGTGCGCTTCATCAAGCCGAACCATGATTTTCCCGAAATCCGCCTGCGTTTCACCCCGGCCGAGGGACTGATCTACGGCCCCGACCAGCCCGCGACCGATCCGTCCGATCAAGACGGCGACGCCTATCAAATCCACGAGGACCGCGCGATCTATAACAGCAAGAAGTCGTGGTTCGGGCTCGGCAGTCCGGAAAACCCTGCCGGCAATCAGACCCTGCCGCCGTCGCTGTTTGCAATCAACCCGCCGGCGCCGTCCTGGCTGTTCGACAACGTCGCGATCAGCCGCGGCTATTTCGACGACGCCTGCGACGGCTTTGTCGAGGTCCAGCTGGCCCTGAAAGACGGCAGTACGCTGACCGCCAAGGCGCGGATTTGCGCCGCGCCGCCGGCGATGGCGCCGGACTCGCTGTTCGTGCGTACGCTCGCCGACGATCTCGAACAGGTCATCAACGGTCCCGACGTCGAGGCGAGCGAGCCGCCGGACGTCACCCGGGCGCGCGCGCTCGATATCATCCGCCGCGCCTACGAGACGGTCCGCTTCATGAACGTCGCCGTCATGAACGGCAACGATTTCAAGGGCCGGCCCGCGCTGTCGCTGGATTCGATGCCCGAGGAAGAAGCCGCCGACACCCAGCGCGCGATTCGCCCGGTGATGGCGTCGGGCTCGGTCGACACGTTCGCGATCATGACGCTGCACCAGCAGGCCTACGCGGCGCTGCAGGGCGGTGCCGCGCCCTGGTTCGCGCGCCTGCTGCGCCAGCCGGACGAGGTCGCCGACTTCACCGACCGCGGGCGGCGCAAGATGCCGGCGCTGATGTGCGGCGCCGACAACAATTATCTGGCCCTGACCTGGCGGCAGATCGACACCATCGCAAAGGCCGCCGAAGCGGCTGCCCACGCCCAAGCCAAACGCCGTGCCTTCGCCGTCGTCGCAGAAGGCCTGACGCCGAAAAACCTGTCGGCGCAAATATCCTACGAGGCCAAGGGCAATCCGATCAGCTCGCGCCCGGTCACGTCGGTCGCCAATTGCTGCCCCGGACTGGAGGTCGATTTCCGCGCGGTCTGGCGCCGGCTGTTCAAGGGAATCGAACTGCGCGAATACGACAATCTCGTCGTCAAGGTCGAGCAAGGGATTGCGACAAGGTCGTCAAGAGCACCGGCGATCAAGCTGAAGCCGAGCCAAGCTTCGGCCCATCACCGCCTGCTGCGCGTCGTCCTGGACGGACGACGGCAAGGAGTTTCCGATGATGACCCACGATCTGGCGGCCCGTCATCCTCGGATCTCGAAGGCAAGATCAGGCTGACGACCGAGCAGCAACCCCGACGGCATGGCGGCGCTCGAATGGTCGAACGCGCTGGCGCGCATATTGCCCACGCAAGGGAACGATGGTTCGCTGCGATTTCAGCGCGGAAGAGTCTGGGAGCAGCAGTTGGCGCTGGTCGAAAAATCCGCCGACGGCCCGAAGAACTATGTCAGCTTCCATTTGCGAGGTGCAGGCCTTCTTCGAGGACGACACCGCGGTCATTTCGCTCGCGTCTGGCCGATGCCGGCGAGCTCACGCAAGGACTATGCTCGCCCTGGCAGAACGATTATCGCGAATGCTCCTGCTACTACTGGGCGTCGGCGCGGCCGGACTTCGTCAATGTCGAACTCGGCCGAACGGGCTGAGCAGCGGCGACAACTGGATGCAGCGAGAGCGCTCCGACTCCTATGTCGCCGACGACTACGCCGATACGCGGCTTATGATGTACGACGAACTGTTCGCAAATGGGAACAGGTGCTGAAGTTCCAGATCGGCGGACGCGACGTGCCCGACGACGACGCGACGGGAGAACCGTGAGCCTCACCGACGCGCGTCACTACATGCGCATTTCGTCGCCGCGCACGCCGCAGGCCCACCTGATCGAAAGCGCGCTGGGCGGCCATCTGTTTGTCGCCGACGGCAGCCGGCTGTTCGACGCCGATGCCAGCCTGTTCGCAAGCTACCGTCAGGCGATCGAAGGCGGCGACCGAGGCGATCGACGGGCTGCTGCGCGAAGCCGGCCTTGTCGGGCGCCCGTTCATCGACGATACGCCGCTGGCGCCGCCGCCGTTGCGCGCGCTGTCGCTCGCCATCGCCCAGAAATGCAATCTCGGCTGCACCTATTGCTACGCCCAGCAGGGCGAATTCGGCGGCGCCGCCAAAAACATGCGAACTGACCGAGGCGCTCCGCGCTGTCGACCTGCTGGTCGGCGACCGCCGAGCCGGGCGCGCGGCTCAACCTGGCCTTCCTCGGCGGCGAGCCGCTGGTCAACCGGAAAGTGCTGCGTGCCGCGACCGCAGCACGCGGTGGAACTGGCGCGGGCCCGCGCCGCCAAGGTCACCTTCTCGATCACCACCAACGGCACGCTGTTGACCGAGGACGACGGACGCTTCTTCGAGCAGCATCGGTTTTGCGGTCACCGTCAGCCTCGACGGCCCGCAGGAGCTTCATGACGCACAGCGGCCGTTCAAGGGTGGCGCCGGCAGCTATGACGCGATCATGCAACGCGTCGCGCCGCTGCTGAAGATGCAGCACAAGATGCAGGTCTCGGCGCGCGTCACGGTCACGCCGCGCAATCTTTCGCTGCGCGCGGACGCTCGACAGCTTCATCGCCGCCGGCTTTCACAGCGTCGGCTTTTCGCCTATGCTGAGCGCGCCTACTGCCGCGGGCGAGATGCAGTCGGAGGATCTCGAACTGATGCTGGGCGAAATGATCGATTGCGGGCGGGAATATGAGCGCGCCGTGCGCAGCGGCCGACGCTATCCGTTCGCCAACATGACCAACGCCATGCGCGAGATCCATCGCGGAACCCACCGCCCCTACCCCTGCGGCGCCGGCGCCGGCTATCTCGGCGTCTCCGCCGAAGGCGAACTTTCCGCCTGCCACCGTTTCGTCGGCGACGAGGCCGGCGCCATGGGTTCGCTCGACGACGGCATCGATCTTGCCGCGCCAGGCCGATTGGCTGGCCGACGCGCCATGTCCACCGCCAGGAACCGTGCCGTTCCTGCTGGGCGCGTTACCTCTGCGGCGGCGGCTGCCATCACGAAGTGATCGGTCGCGGCCGGCCGGCCTGCGACTACATCCGCGGCTGGCTGCATTATTGCCTCGAAGCGTATCTGCGGCTGTCGGCCGAGCCGGAAATGGCCGGGCGCGATTTCGCAGGCATGGCCGCGGAAGCTGGCCCAGGAACCGGGTCGGGAACCGGCCATGGCTGAGATCTGCGTCATCGGTGCGGGGCCTGCCGGCAGCGTTTTCGCAACCCGCATGGCCCAGCTCGGACACCAGGTCGATCTGATCGAGCGGCAGCGCTTTCCGCGCGCGCATCTCGGCGAATCCCTGAGCGCCGGCGTCATGACCCTGCTTCGATCAGCCGACATGCACGAGACGATCGAGGCCGCGCAATTCCCCCGTGTCAAAGGCGTCCGGGTGAAATGGGCCGACGAAGCGACCTTGCGCGAGGATCCGGGCGAAACCGGTCTATTGGTCGACCGCGGCGCGTTCGATCTTCGACTCGCCGAGCGCGCGCGTCATTTTGGGGTGCGGCTGCATCAGCCCGCGCGAATCGTCGAACAAAGCCACGACGGCGCGAAATGGCGGCTGACCATCGACGCTGACGGCGTTTCATGCGAGCTCACCGCCGATTTCATCGCCGATGCCTGCGGCCGGCGCAGCGCGTCTTCAAGGCGCACCACCAAAACCGGTGCCACCACGTTGGCGGTCTATGGCTATTGGCGCGGTGCAAAGCTGCCGACTATGCCGCGGATCGAGGCCGGCGAAGACGGATGGTACTGGGGCGTGCCGCTGCCCGATGGCACTTACAACACATTGGCGTTCGTCGACCCGGCCGAATTCAGGTCGGCGCCCGGCGCCACGATGTCGGAGCGTTTTCTACGGCTGCTCGACCGTTCCGCGCTGATGCAGGATTGCCGCGATGCCGAGCTGATCGCGCCGGTGCGCGCGATCGACGCGACGCCTTACCTGAGCGGCGATTGCGTCGCACCGAGCCGGATTCAGCTCGGCGACGCCGCGCTGGCGATCGACCCGATTTCCTCCAGCGGCGTGCAAAAGGCGCTGCAGACCGCGCTGTCGGGCGCCGTCGTCGCCAACACCCTGCTGCGCCGGCCCGGTTTGAGCGAAGCCGCGCTCGGCTTTTATCGGGCGCAGCTTAACGATGCCTCGGAACGTCATCGCCGCTGGGCCGCCGGGCATTATCGCGAGGTAGCCGAGCACTGCGATCGCCCGTTCTGGCGGCAGCGCGCGGGCACGGTGGCAACCGAACCGGCGCCTTTTCCGGCCATCGACGCACGCGGCATGGCAAGCACCCCGGTTGAGCTGTCGCGCGAGCTCGAATTCGTCGCCACGCCCTGCCTGCAAGGCGACTTTGTCAGCGTCGCGTCCGCCCTGCATCATCCGCGTCTTGCCAGCCCGCTGGTCTTTCTCGGCGGCCGCGAACTGGCGCCGCTGCTCAAAACCTTGCCGCCGGGCCGAACGCCGCTGCAGATCGCGCAGTCCTGGTCGAACCGGATGCCGCTCGAATCCGGCATGGCGATCGCGGGCTGGCTGGTCACGCATGGCATCCTGGTCGAGCAGCATGGCCAGGGCGGAGCGCCGTCATGAGAGCCGCGCCGCTATCGGAATGGCTCAAGCAGCACGATCTCGAGCGATTTCTCGGCATCTTCGAGGAGAACGAAGTCGACCTGACCACGCTGCGGATGCTGAGCGAAAGCGATCTTGCCGAGCTCGGCCTGCCGTTCGGGCCGCGCAAGCGGATCATCAATCTGCTGCGCGAGGAAAAATCACAGGAGAAAGCCGGCCTGCCCTATCAGGTCGACGTCTCGACCAGCGAACGCCGCCAGCTGACGGTGCTGTTCTGCGACATGGTGGGGTTTACCCGGCTGTCCTACAAGCTCGACCCCGAGGCCATGCAGGTCGTGCTTCGCACCTATGAGGAAGCCTGCGAGACCTGCGTCAATCGCTACGAAGGCTATGTGTTCCGGGTGCTGGGTGACGGTGTGGTGGCGTTTTTCGGCTTTCCGCTGGCGCACGAGGCCGAAGCCGAACGCGCGGTCCGCGCCGGGCTCGATATCGTCGAGTTCGATCGCGCGGCTGCATTTCCCCGGCGCCAATCGGCTGCAGGTTCGCATCGGCATCACCTCGGGAATGGCCGTGATCGCCTCCGGCGAACGCAACGCGGTCGGCGAAACCATCAATCTCGCGGCGCGTCTGCAAACCATCGCGAAACCCGGTTCCGTCGTCATCAGCGACAGCGTGCGCAGGATGGCCGGCGGCGGTTTCGAATATGAAGACATGGGCGAGAAAGAGCTGAAGGGGGTCAGCGGACCAACCCGGGTTTATCGCGTGCTCGGGATCAGCGGGGCCGAAAGCCGCTTTGAAGCCGCGACCCAGCGCGAGTTGACGCCGATCGTCGGGCGCGATGCGGAAATCACCGCGTTGCTCGACGGCTGGCGGCAGGTTGAGGAGACCGGCGTCGGCCGCGCGGTGCTGCTGCGCGGGGAATCCGGCATCGGCAAGAGCCGGATGGCGAGCGCGCTGCGCGAGCGCATCCAGGACGACGCGCGCCAGACCATGGTGTTCCAGTGCTCGCCGTTCTTCGTCAACAGCGCCTTCTATCCGATCCGGGCGTCGTTCGAACGCGCCTTGCGGCTCGGTCAGGACGTCGAGGCGGATACGAGGCTGGACAAGCTTGAGAAGGTCGTCATCGACCGGCTCGGCCTTGCCAAGGACGACATGCGGCTGATCGCAGCGCTGCTTTCGATACCCTATCAGGAACGCTACGGCTCGATTCTGGTCTCGCCAAAACTCGCCAAGGAAGAGACCATGCGGGTCCTGATCGACTTTACCCGGGCGCACGCGCGGACCGGGCCGACGCTGATGTTGTTCGAGGACGCGCATTGGGCCGACCCGACCTCGCTCGACCTGCTCGGGCGTTTCATCGAGGTGCTGTCAGGCGTTCCGGCGCTGATGGTGATCACCGCGCGGCCCGAATTCAACGCGCCATTGGCCAGTCACCCTGCGGTCACCGTGATGAATTTGGCAAAATTCACGCCGAAGCAGAGTGAATCGCTGGTCGCCAATGTGGTTGGCGGCAAGGCGCTGCCGCCGGGCCTCGCCGCCCAGATCGTCGCCCGGACCGACGGCGTTCCGCTCTACGTCGAGGAACTGACCAAGACGATCCTGGAATCCGGCGACCTGATCGTCGAAGGCGACCACTATCGATATGCCGGATCGTCGGCCAGCGTCACCATCCCGGAGACGCTGCGCGACTCCTTGATGGCCCGCCTCGACCGGGTCGCGGTCAGCAAGGAAATCGCCCAGGTCGGCTCGGTCATCGGCCGCGAGTTCAGCTACGAACTGAGCGCCGGCCTGGAACTGATGAGCGAGGAAGCGCTCGGCAAGGGGCTGCAGCATCTGACCGCGTCGGGGCTTGCGACCTGCCATGGCGAGATTCCGAATTCGGTCTACACGTTCTCCCACGCGCTGGTGCAGGACGCCGCCTACGACTTCGCTTTTGAAGAGCCGGCGCAAGCAGTTGCATGGCGACATTGCCCATCTGCTGGAAGAGCGCTGGCCCGAGACCCGCGATACCGCGCCGGAACTGCTCGCCTTTCACTATAACGCCGCCGAGCAATTCCGTGTCGCCGCGCCGCTTTGGCTGCGCGCCGGCGAAGTCGCGATGCAGCGCTTTGCGCTGCCCGAAGCGATCACCCATCTGCGCACCGGCATGTCGGCGCTGGCAAAGCTGCGGCCGTCGAAAGTCCGCGACCGCATGGAAATTTCGCTGCGGACCGCGCTCGGGCCGGCCCTGGTGGCGCATCGCGGCTGGGCCCATGCCGAGGTCAGCCAGACCCTGGTGCCGGCCTGGCGGCTGGCCCACGCGCTGAAGCAAACCAGCGCCTACCTGCCGATCCTCAATGCCTTGTCGGTGCATTACATGACGGCGGGCCAACTGGCGGAGTTGCTGCGCTGGGCCGGCCGGCTCTCCAAGACCGGCTCTGAACTCGGCGACGACGGGTTGGAAATCTTCGGCTATCGCGCCGCCTCCGCCAGCCATTTCTGGCTCGGCGAATTCGCCAAGGCCCGCCGCACCGGCGATCAGGTGATAAAACTGTACGATCCGGAGCGGCATTGGCACCTGGCCGCGCTGACCAACACCGATCCCTTCACCGGCGAAGGCGTCTATCGCGGCCAATTGCTCTGGATGATGGGCTATCCGGACCAGGCGCTGGCGGCCAACCATGCCATGGAAGCCAACACGCGGCGCCGCGGCCATCCGTTCGACCTCGCCTTCGCGCTGACCTTGGGCGCGCAATTGTTCAGCTATCTCGGCGATAGCGACACGCTGCAACGCTGCGCCGAGGAAGCCGAACGGATCGGCAAGGAGCGCGGCATCGCGCTGCTCGGCGAAATCATGGCGGAGATCAGCCGCGGCGTGGCCTGGCTCGATGCCGGGCGGCTGGCCGAGGCGGTGCCGCAACTCGATCAGGGCATCGAGCATTTGAGCCAGACCGGCCACCGGATCTGGATCTGGTACCTCAAGGCCTTGCAGGCCGAGGGCCTGGCGCGGAGCGGCGACCACGAGCGCGCCTGGACGCTGATCGAAGACAGCATCGCGCGGATCGAGGCCGGCGAGGAGCGCTCGCACTATGCCGAGATGCTGCGGCTAAAGGGCTGGATCCAGATCCTGCGCGGTCACTCCGACGAAGCGGTCACGACCTTGCGCAAGGCCATCGCAGTGGCGCGCAAGCAGGCGGCAAAGTCCTGGGAGCTGCGCGCCGCGACCACGCTGGCGCGGCTACTCGCCGGCCGCGGCAAGAAGACCGAAGCCATCGCGCTATTGGCGCCGGTCTACGACTGGTTCACCGAAGGCCACGACACCAGGGATTTAAAGGAAGCGGCCCAATTTCTGGCCGAGATGCGCGGGTCGCCCTCGCGGCGAACCCGGGGCGCTAAATCGAAGGGACTAAAGGGAGAGCAAGGATGAAGGGCAAGAAGCGTAACACCGAAGAAGCGGCGATCCGGAAACTCGACAAGGGTTGGAGCGACGCGGCGCAAGCCAAGAAGCTCAATCGCGTCAAAGAATTTTATGCGAAGAACGGATCGGTGGTCTGGCCCGATATGACGGCGGCTCACGGACGCGCTGCCGTTCTCGCGCGCTGGAAGGCGGCCTTTAAATCGACGCCCAACCTCTATTTGCGGTTCGAACCGACCCACATCGAGGTCTCCGAAAGCGGTGACATGGCGTCCGATTTCGGCGTGGTTTATTTCAAGAAGGGCGCCAAACCCTCGGACACCGTCAATGTCGCGAAATATCTCGTGGTCTGGCAGAAGCAGAAGGGCGAATGGAAAGTTCTGTACGACTGCTGGAACACCAATGGCGCGAACAATCCGGTGAACCCGATCGCGCCGGCAAAGAAAAAGAAGAAGTCGGCCAAGAAGTAAGCGCGATGCGGGTGGCGGCCGTCGTTCACTAACGCCGGCCCGCGCCGCGCGGCGCAGCGATTGCGGCGGCTGGCCGAAGGCGCGGATGAAGGCGCGGCGCATCCGCTCCGGATCGCGAAAGCCGGTGGTATCGCGCGACGCGCTCGATCGCCTCGCTGGAGGATTGCACGCGCTGCCGCGCCACCTCGATCCGCAGCCGTTCCACCGCCTTCGACGGCGTGGTGCCGGTCTCGGCGATGAAGGCGCGGGCGAAATGCCGCGAACTCATGCCGGCCTGCTCGGCCAGGTCCTCCACCGTCAGCGGCGCATCGAGATGCTCGCGCGCCCAGGCTCAGCAGCGGCGCCGAAGCGGCCGGTCGGCGCCTTCAATTCCAGCAGCGAGGAGAATTGCGACTGGCCGCCGCTGCGGCGATGATAGAGCACGAGCTGGCGCGCGGTCTTCTGCGCGACCTCGTCGCCGAAATCCTCCGCCACCATGCGCCAGCGCCAGATCGATGCCGGCGCTGATGCCGGCCGAACTCCAGATATTGCCGTCGCGGACGAAAATCCGGTCGGGCTCCAGCTTCACCTTGGGATAGGCGGCAAGAAAATGCCGGGTGCGCCGCCAATGCGTGGTGGCGCGGCGGCCATCGAGCAGGCCGGCCTCGGCCAGCATGATAGGCGCCGGAGCAGACGCTGGCGACGCGGACGCCGCGCTTGGCCACCGCGCGCACGAAGCCAGCATCTTGTCGGATTGCTCGCGGCCGTCGCACCCCCTCGCCGCCGGCGACGATCAGGGTGGTGATCGCGCCAGCCGGCCGTAGCCCGCGCGCCACCATTTCGACGCCCGAGGAACTGCGCACCGGACCCGGTGTTCTCCGCCAACACCCTGATCGACAGGCTCGTATGCCGGCATAGCGGCTCGCGATTTCGAACACCGAGATCGGACCGGCGGCGTCGAGCAGCTGGAAACTCCGGAAAGATCAGGATGCCGATCATGGATCAAGGCTTTCCAGATGTCTTGAAATGAGGGAAATATGGCATTTCAGACGAGAGACGATCATGGCAGGATGGCGCCGTCAAGCAAAAAGCCGCAAAACCTCGAAAGGACTCCTTCGATGGCGGCGCCACTTCAAATCGGTCTTCTGATCTTTCCGAAGGTGACCCAGCTCGACCTCACCGGGCCGCTGCAGGTGTTTTCGCAGCGTGCCCGGCGCCAAAGTGCATCTGATCTGGAAGCGGATCGAGCCGGTGCCGAGCGATTCCGTGCTGATGCTGACGCCGACCACGACCTTTGCCGACTGCCCGCAGCTCGACGTGATCTGCGTGCCCGGCGGCGCCGGCACCGACGACATGGTCAATGACGAGGAGATGCTGGACTTCCTGCGCCAGCAGGCGGAAGGCGCAAAATACGTCACCTCGGTCTGCACGGGATCGCTGGTGCTGGGCGCGGCCGGCCTGCTTGCAAGGCTATCGCGCGACCACGCACTGGACGCGCGATGGATCTGCTCGCGCCGTTCGGCGCGACGCCGACCAAGACCCGGGTCTGCATCGACCGCAACCGCATCACCGGCGGCGGCGTCACCGCGGGAATCGATTTCGCGCTGACGCTGGTGTCGATCCTGGTCGACCGCACGACCGCGGAGATGATTCAGCTCCGGCTCGAATACAATCCGGCGCCGCCGTTCAATGCCGGCTCGCCCGACACCGCGCCCGCGGAAGTGCTGTCGTCGGTCAATCAACGGCTCGCGGCTACGCAGCCGACGCGCGGCGACGCGGTCCATCGCGCCGCGGCACGGTTGTAGCGATTCGCCGCACGATCTCGCCGCGCGTTGCCCATCGCGCGGAACAAATGCCGCCGGCATTGGTTTTCAGCCAAACCATCGCAGCGGGAAACATCTCATGCCCTATACACGACCGATCAGGCGATTTTACCTGACGCCACCGGCTGTTCCGACCTTCGTGATCTCGGTTTTGCTCGCCGTGGTCGCACTGTTCGCGGCATACGGTCATCTGACGGTGCTGCACGGTGTCAGCGCGTTCACCATCATGCTGATCGCCTATGTGATTTTGCTGCTGGGCGTCATGTTGCGCGGCGTTTGACGACGCGGCACAAGAAAAAGGCCGCCCGGTTGCCCGGACGGCCTTTCCTGTCTTACGGCAGCTCCACATTGACGGGCGATTTCAGAACCTCTGCACCGGGGGCCTATCTCCCGGCCGTATCCTGATCGGCAGCCGCTGCATATCGGGGCAGTCGCGAACTGTTGCCCGAACCGACGCGATGGTCTCCCATCTCCGTAAGATGTCCCATTGAGCCGCGAATTTTCCTGACGCGCAACGACGAACGCCGCTCTCCCTGAAGATGTCCCCGTTGATCCCGTTGTTCACAGGGCTGGCTTGCGAAAAATCCGCATGGACCGACCGGTCGGCACACGGCTATTGCTCAAGGATGGTTTCGCAAAACGCCCGACGAGAGAAGCGCATGAAGCCTGAAACGGACACGAACCGGCCTGCCGCACCGCAGCAACGCGCGCCGCCGGTTTCTGAAACAGGTCGCGGCCGGATTGGCCGCCGGCGCCTCACCATTTCCCGCGATCGCGCAGGACAAGACATGCAAGACCCCTCTCCGCCGCAGCAAACGCCCAGCCCGTGCTCGCCGAAACCCTGGCGCGCTATGCGGCCAAGCTGAAATACGAGGATCTGCCCGAAGACATCGTGCGGACTGACAAAGCGCACGATCCTCGACACCATCGGCTGCGCCTATGGCGGCTACAGCGCGGGACCGAGCCGGATCGCGCTCAAACTTGCCGGCGACGTCAGCGCAAAACAGCCCGCCACCGTATTGTGCAGCGGCATCGGCACCAGCCCCGATCTGGCGGTGTTCGCGAACGGCGTAATGATCCGCTATCTCGATTTCAACGACGCCTTTGTGAGCCTGACCCACGGCGCCGGACATCCGAGCGACACGATTGCCGCATTGCTGGTCGCGGCCGAACTGAACGGCCGCAGCGGCCGCGACCTGATCACCGCCACCGTGCTGAGCTATGAGGTGTTCTGCAAGATCGCCGATGTGTTCGACTATCTCGGCAACGGCATCGACCATTCCACCATCACCGGCATCGCCGCCACGGTTGGCGCCGGCCGACTGATGGGATTGAGCCAAGCAGCAGATGGTGCAGGCGATCGGCATCACCGTCGGCGGCAACACCGCGACACGCCAGGGCCGCTCTGATGCACTGTCGAACTGGAAGGCGTTCGCGGCGGCCGATGCCTGCCGCAAGGCGATCTTCTCGCTGCAGCTGGCGCAAAACGGCATGACCGGCCCGGGCAAGGTGTTCGAGGGCACCTATGGCTTCTTCAAGGTGATGGGCCGCAAGACCGTCGCGGCGCCGCAGCTTGGCGAGCCCTATGGCATCCGCCGCGCCTTTACAAAACGTTTTCCGCTCGGCCAGTTCTCGCAGACCGTGGCGCAAGCCGCCGTCGAAGTGCGGCCATTTGCCGGGGACGCCGACCAGATCCAGGAGATCAACATCCATGTCTCGCGCTCCGCGATCAAGATCATGGCCGACGGGCCGGACAAATGGCGGCCACAGACCCACGAAACCGCCGATCACAGCATTCCCTACGCCGCGGCGCTGGTCTTGATGTACGGCAAGATCGAGCCGGAATATTACGAGGACCCCTATCTGCACGATCCGCGCCTGCTCGATCTGGTGAATCGCATCAAAGTCCTGCCGTCGGATGAAGCCGACAGGACCGAAAACGAATTCAATCTGTGCGAACTCGAACTCGTGCTCACATCAGGCGCGCGCAAGACGGTGCGGGTCGAATATCACCGCGGCCATTTCAAGAACCCGATGACGGATGCCGAGATGGAGGAGAAGTTTCGCCTGCTGGCGCAGAAGCATCTTGCCGCCGATCGGCTCGACGATTTGCTGCGGCTATTGTGGAATATCGAGAACGCGCCACAGGTCGCCGCGCTGATTGCGGCGACGCGGGTGTAGTTCTAGCCTCGCCCTGTTGGCGCCGGCATCCTACCCGCGTCTCACACTAGTACGTCGATTTGCATCGGGATTTGCGCTCTTCTTCAGCGCGCTTCTGTTGCTCGATCATAGCCTGGACTTCCTTCGCCGGCCGCACTTCCTCGAAGACTTTCGGCGGCGGTTGCGAAGGGCCGTTGTAGACATCGGCGAAGTCGGCAAGCGGTACCGTGAACCGAATTCCTGAATTGGGCTTGTTAGTAGCTTCAAGAACAAGCATCTGCCCTCGCTCGAGCTGATGAACGAATTCCGGGCCGGCGAGATATTGCGCCATGCAACCGACATTGGCATAGCAGCCCTCAAAAGGCCGCTTGATTGGCTCGCCCTGATCGATGGTGATGCGGACACCATCTTCCACATCGACCCGCATCCTCAGATTAATGTGCAATTCCTTTTTTAACTCTCCGCTGCGCTCGATCAGCGAAATGCCTACAACAGTACCGCAGTCATCGTCAAAATGGCTCTCCTTGCCGACGAAGCAGGTGTCTTGAAGGCAGATTTTGGTCCAGGGAGAGTATGTCAGCATCGGAGAATTGATGTCATCGGCGGCAGCCGGCGCCGCCAGGAGCAAAGTAACGATCATGATGACAACGCAACGCACAATCGGCACCCGTGACAGTTTCCTTCGGCGATATGAGCCGTAGGACTTTGTCCACAATGGGCCGAGGCTGCTCGATCGCGACGATGATCCCCGCCACCCCGATCATGTGTGCCGAGCGGGTGAAAGGTGAACTGTCGAAGCTGATTTCCGTCAGATGGTCTGAAGCTCAGTTTCCCGGCGTCCACGGCTGATAGTCGCCGGTGGCCTTCGGTCGGCGTCCGCTGGCCAAGGTCGAACCGGGCGGACGATAGGCCTCTGGCGTCCCCGTCATGTTCGGGATATGCGGTTTTTCCCATTCGCGCGGCGTGTAGCTCTCTTCGGTCGGCGCGACGTCGACGGTGTGGTGCAGCCAGCCGTGCCATGACGGCGGCACGCGGGTGGCCTCGGCATAGCCGTTATAGACCACCCAACGCCGTTCGAACCCCAGCGTCGGATCGATCTTGCGGCCCTTGGTGCGGAAATAGCGGTTGCCCTGCTCGTCTTCGCCCACCAGTTCGCCGAACCGCCAGGTCCACAATTGCGTGCCGAAGGTCTGGCCGCTCCACCATGTGAACGTTTTGAGCAAAAACTGTTTCATCTGATTTCGGCCGGTTCGAATTGAGCTTGATGGTCGTGATGCCATCGGCGCGACAAAATGTCCAGTTTTGTCGACCGGCCGGAGACGGGCTGCACCCTCCCCCGGAGGACGAAATGTCGCGGAATCCGTCGCAATCCGTTCATTCT
This sequence comes from uncultured Alphaproteobacteria bacterium, assembly GCA_963699465.1. Taxonomy (GTDB): domain Bacteria; phylum Pseudomonadota; class Alphaproteobacteria; order Rhizobiales; family Xanthobacteraceae; genus Bradyrhizobium. The sequence continues at coordinate 754,129 of CAVOTZ010000044.1, read as the reverse complement.
GCATACAGCTGCGGCCTGACACTTTGCTAATCCGCGCACAATCGGTGCGAGGCTCGGGAACCCGCATCCCTCGAAAGGGTTGGCAGATGTCCCGCCAAAGGAGCCGACGATGATCAGCCTTAAAGTTTTGAGTACAGCCGCCGTGATGGCGCTGGTTTTGCCGCTGGCGATGTCGTCGGCCAGTTTCGCCGATCCGCCCCATAAAGGTGGCGCCCCCGGTGGTGGTGCGCGCCCGATGGGTCGTCCCGGCGGCGGTAACTTCCATCCCGGTGGCGGTGGTCCCGGCCCGCGGTTCAGCGGCGGCGGCGGCTATCACCGCGGCGGCGGCAATTATGGTCCGGGCATCGCCGCGGGCGTTGCCGGCGCCGTGATCGGCGGCGCCATCGCATCGCAGGGCTATTACGGCGGCCCGGGCTACTACGCTCCCGCTCCGGCCTATGATGACCAGTATTATGATGATGGCAGCGGCGCGGTGGCGGTTGCACCGGCGCCCGACGGCGGCGACGACTCCACCGCCTATTGCATGCAGACCTACCGTTCCTACGATCCGCGGTCGGGAACCTATATGGGCAATGACGGCTATCGGCATCCATGCCCGTGATCGCTCGCGCATAAGCGCGTTCGCGATCTCCAAGACAAAGGACGGCGCCAGATGTGGCGCCGTCTTTTTTATTTCGCGTGCCATCGCGCGCGGCCGATGACGGCACAATCGAGCAAATGCGAGCGGAGGATTGGAGTACCACTCTGCTGTTATGCATCGAAGCGTGCAGACGCATCGACCCAATTCGGCCCTAATCATTGACGGACATATGATTCGGTTTGCATTGCTTCCGCTCTCTTGCCAAAGGGGGACATTGAGAGGTGCCGCGTGTTCTTGTCGTTGATGACGATCCGATGGTTTGCGTCGCCATAGAGGTGTGTCTTCAGCGCCAGGGTTTTGAAGTGACCATCGCGGACGGCGGAGAGGCAGGGGTCCGCGCGCTGGAGACGGCTACGTTCGACGTCATGCTCGTCGACATTTTCATGCCGCACATGCGCGGCTTCGAGTCGATCAGGATATTCCACGAGCGCGCGCCCCAGATTCCGCTGATCGCGATGTCCGGTTACGCCTTTGCGGCCTTCGACACGCCCTCGCCCGACTTTCTCAGAATGACCCTCGAACTCGGCGCAACGGTCTGCCTGCGCAAGCCGTTTACTCCGAACGCGCTGCTGGCGGCAGTCAATGAATGTTTGGCGAAACCGATTGCGAACGCTCGCTTCTCCCAGTGAAACCACAATAGAGCCTCGAGGTGGAGAGCTGTCGTCGATGGCGTCGCAGCGCGCCGTGCTCGGTGCCGGCCTTGCGATCCTGCTCTTGATCAGCGCCGCCTCGATCGGCCTTGAGGTGAAATCGCGATCCGACGCAGCCTCGGTCGATCACACGCTGGTCATGCTGCACAAGCTTTCGGATATGCGGCAGTTGCTCCGCGAGGCGGAGAGTGCCGCGCGCGGGTACGCGCTCAGCAACGACCCGAACTTCGCCACGGAATTCCAGGCGGCTCGCGACCGCGTCCCGGCGGAACTCACCGAACTGATCCAGGCTTCCCGCGACAATCCACGACAGACCCAGCTGCTCGAAGAGAGCCGGCCGCTGATCGAGCGCCGGCTCGCCGTCAGCACCGAGCGGTTCCGGCTGCAGGCCGCGGGCGATAACGCGGGCATCGCGGCGCTGAACGCCCGCAAAGAGGGCCGCTCGGCGATGCGGATGATCAACGCCAACTTCGACAGGCTGACGGCCGAGGAAGAAAGGCTGCTGACGATCCGCACGGCGGATTTGCGGCGGACGCGGCTGGTGCTGCTCGGCATCGACCTCGCCGGCGCGCTGTTCATCCTGCTGCTCGCCGCAATCCTGATCCGCGGGGTCAGGCGATCGAGCCTGGAACTGAAGAGTTCGCTCAACGCCACCCGCGCCGAAAACGAAACGCTGGAGGCCGCGGTCGCCGAGCGCACCGAACATCTGCTGGCGGCCCATGAGGAGCTGCGCCGTTCGTCGTCCGTGCTGCAGAGCACCTTCAACGGCATGGCGGAGGCCGTGCTGGTCATCGATGCCAGCGGCACCGTGGTGCTGTCGAACGCGGCGGCGACGCGGATGCTGCGCTACGAGCAAGGCATGACCGTGAAGCATTTGCGGCAAATGAGCGTGGTGTACGGCGCCGACGGCACCACAGCGATATCGCCGAACGGGATGCCGGCGGCGCGGGCGTTGCGTGGCGAGCAATTCAACGGCATGGAGCTTGTGGTTCGCCCGGTCCGCAAAGCCGGCCCGGTTCATCTTGTTGTCTCCGGCGCGCCGCTGCGCGACGGTTCCGGCGCCATCAGCGGCGCTGCGCTGGTCTACCACGACATCACAGCGGCGCGCGAAACCGAGCACCAGTTGCTGCAGTCGCAGAAGCTCGATGCGATCGGAAAGCTCACCGGCGGCGTTGCGCATGATTTCAACAACATGCTCACGGTGATCACCGGCACCACCGAAACCCTGGTCGCGGATCTCGCGGGCCAGCCGGAATACCAGAGCGCCGCCAGACTGATTGACGACGCCGCTGAACGCTGCGCCGAGTTGATCCGGCACCTGCTGGCGTTCGCCCGCAAGCAGCCGCTGCAGCCGCGCGATGTCGACATCAACAGCGCCATACTCGATGTGGCAAAACTGCTGCGCCCCACGCTCGGCGAGCAGATCGAGATCGAGACCATTTTGACGCAGCAGACCATCACCTCGCATATCGACCCCTCGCAGCTTGCCAATTCCGTGCTCAACATGGCGATCAACGCCCGCGACGCGATGCCTGATGGCGGCAAGTTGCTGCTGGAGACGCGCAACGTGATGCTCGACGAGGCCTATGCGGAGGCCAACGCCGACGTGCGGGCCGGCCCTTATGCGATGCTGGCGGTCAGCGATTCCGGCACCGGCATGCCGGCCGATATCCGCGACAAGGTGTTCGAGCCGTTCTTCACCACCAAGGAGACCGGCAAGGGCTCGGGCCTCGGGCTCAGCATGGTGTACGGTTTCGTCAAGCAATCCGGCGGCCATATCAAGATCTACAGCGAACCCGGACACGGCACCACGATCCGGCTTTATCTGCCGCCGGCCGACGGGCCGGCCGAAACCGCGGCATCGACCGCGAAGGCGGTCGCGGGCGGCAGCGAGGCGATCCTGGTCGTGGAAGACGATCCGGTGGTGCGCAATTTCGTCATCACGCAGCTGCAATCGCTCGGCTACCGGACCGTCGCTGCCGCCGACGGCGGTGCCGCGATGGCCTGTATCGAGAACGGCGAGCCGCTCGACCTGTTGTTTACCGACGTCATCCTGCCCGGCGGCATGACCGGCCGCCACCTCGCCGATGAGGTGAAAAAGCACCGGCCGGGACTGAAGGTGCTCTACACCTCGGGCTATACCGACAATTCGATCGTGCATCACGGCCGGCTCGACGAGGGCGTGCTGCTGTTGACAAAACCCTATCGCAAATCCCAGCTCGCCCAGATGGTGCGCCAGGCATTGCAGGGCAGAAGGGATTAGGGCTCGGATACCTTCGCGCGCAGCCGACGGATTCGAGGCAAGCGTGCGGCTCGCAGGGTCATTGCGAGCATCCCTTGGTTGGCTGGTTGATGGCACTTGAACCTTTGGCCAACAAGACGCTATGGGCCGCCACGGCGCGAATGGTCCTCACCCCTAGGCTTACGACCGCGCCGCCAGCGCGACGCCGGCCAGCGTGAAGATCAAGGCCGCGATCTGGCCGACCCCGAGCGGTTCGTGCAGCGCCAGCGCGGAGACGACAACCCCGATCACCGGCACCGCCATGGTGCCGATCGCGGCCACCGAGGCCGGCAGCCGGGCCAAAGCGGCGAACCAGCAGACATAAGCGAGGCAAAACTGGATCAGCACCATATAGACGATCAGCCACCAGCCGAACGCGTCGAGCACGGAAAGATGCGTGGTCTCGGCGAACAGGCCGATCACCGCCACCGGCAGGCAGCCGAGCCCGATCTGCCAGGCGGCGGCCGAAAGCGGCGGCATCCGTAACGGGAATCGCTTGGCCAATACGGTGCCGAGCGCAAACGCCACCGCGCCGGTCAGCGCCATCGCGATGCCCGGCAGTTTTGCCAGGCTGGCGCTGACGCCGTTGCCACCCAGAATCGCGGCGATCCCGGCGAACGCCATCACCAGCGCGACGGTGCGCAGGACGGTCGGCCGCTCGCCAAGCACCGGCCAGGCCAGCATCGCCGCCCATACCGGCATGGTGTAGGCGATCAGCGCGGTTTCGCTGGCCGGCAAATAGACCAGCGCGAGTCCCATCAGCGCCATCCAGACCGTGACATTGAGCAGCGCCGCCAGCATCAGCCGCGGCCAAAGCGCCGGCGCCACCACCAAACTCTGGCCGCGCGCCAGCGCCAGCAACGCCAACAGGACAGCCCCGATCACGCCGGTCCCGCCGCGCAGGGTCAGCGGCGGCAATTCACTGAGCAGGTATTTTGTCACCGGCCAATTGAACCCCCAGCCGAGCGAGGTAACGGCAAGGAACATCAGGCCCGCGGGGGCCAGCCGCGCACGCGCCGGTTTTGCTTCTGTCATGAGTCGGCAGATCGGGGTGGGACGTGGCAGGAATCGCCGGCACCTTGCCGCCGATTGGCGCCTCAAGCCACCCGCCTGAGGGGATAGCAGCCCGGCCTGGTCCGTAGCCCTACGTGAGTCTCCAAAGTGCAATCCCAACGCGGCAATAAATACTTGTCCTGTGAACAGCGGGCGCAGCTTAAATCCACACCCGCCGAAACATTTTTTTCGCTTGGGAATCCGTGAGGACTCACTGATACTTGGACCGAAGACAGGCGCGGCCCGACCCCTGTTTTCCTCCGTTTTCCACCATATTTAGTATTTGATTCAGGAACTCGTACTAATCCTTGACGGGCGTCCCGGAGTTGGCCTAGTTTTCAGCCTGTTCGGCGCGAGTGTGTTTGGGTCCCCGCCGGTCACTCCCAAAAGGGTTCCGAAATGACCACTCCGTCCGCCGGTTGAGGCACGGGTGCTGGGCATTTCTGTCCCTGAATTCGGGGGAATTCGGGGCGTTAAAAATCGGGCCGGAAAACCGGCCAGGACGGTGCGTTGGGGCGTTGAATGCATGGCCTGGAAGACCCGCAAAACGGGCCCCTCCTGATCGTGCCGCGGCAGACCAGGTCTAGCGACCGGGTTTGCCGCCGAGAGAAACAGGCCGGATCCACCGGCTGAGCTGCGGATCGCCGCTTCAGGGCAACACCTGACGAGGCCTTCGCTCAAGGATAACATCCGGCGTCCGCGACAACAGCGGCCCGGGCAAGAAAGAGAACGGGGCCACTATTATGCGAATCGAACGGCGAAACACCACTCAAGGCCAGTCACCCTACGCAGGGATTGATTTCAGATTGACGACATCTGAGATCAGGAATCCCGATGGCTCGGTGGTTTTCCGCCTCGAAAACGTCGAGGTCCCCCAATTCTGGTCGCAGGTCGCCTCCGACGTGCTGGCGCAGAAGTATTTTCGCAAAGCCGGCGTCGCCGCGCGGCTGAAGAAGGTCGAGGAAGAGACCGTGCCGTCCTGGCTGTGGCGCTCGGTGCCGGACACCGAGGCCCTGGCCGCCCTCCCCGAATCCGAGCGCTATGTCAGCGAACTCTCCTCCAAGCAGGTGTTCGACCGCCTGGCCGGCTGCTGGACCTATTGGGGCTGGAAGGGCGAGCTATTTCTCCTCGGAAGAAGACGCCAGCGCGTTCTACGACGAGCTGCGCTTCATGCTGGCCAAGCAGATGGTCGCGCCGAACTCGCCGCAATGGTTCAACACCGGGCTGCATTGGGCCTATGGCGTCGATGGCCCCGGCCAGGGCCATTATTACGTCGACCCGTTCACCGGCAAACTGACCAAGTCGAAATCCTCCTACGAGCATCCGCAGCCGCACGCCTGCTTCATCCAGGGCGTCGATGACGACCTCGTCAACGAGGGCGGCATCATGGACCTCTGGGTGCGCGAAGCGCGCCTGTTCAAATACGGCTCCGGCACCGGCTCCAACTTCTCGCGGCTGCGCGGCGAAGGCGAAAAGCTTTCCGGCGGCGGCCGCTCGTCCGGCCTGATGAGCTTCCTCAAGATCGGCGACCGCGCCGCGGGCGCGATCAAGTCCGGCGGCACCACCCGCCGCGCCGCCAAGATGGTGGTGGTCGACGCCGACCATCCCGATATCGAGACCTATATCGACTGGAAGGTGAAGGAGGAGCAGAAGGTCGCCGCCCTCGTCACCGGCTCCAAGCTCAACCAGCGGCACCTCAAGGCGGTGCTGAAAGCCTGCGTCAATTGCGAAGGCTCGCGGCGACGACTGCTTCGATCCCGAGAAGAACCCGGCGCTGCGCCGCGAAATCAAGCTGGCCCGCCGCTCCATGGTCGCCGACGGCATGATCAAGCGCGTGATCCAGTTCGCCCGCCAGGGCTACAAGGAGATCGATTTCCCGGTCTACGACACCGACTGGGATTCGGAGGCCTATCTCACGGTGTCCGGCCAGAACTCCAACAATTCGGTGTCGCTGAAGGATGATTTCCTGCGCGCGGTGGAAACCGACGGCGACTGGAACCTGATCGGCCGCACCAACAAGAAGGTGACGAAGACGCTGAAGGCGCGCGACCTCTGGGAAAAGATCGGCCACGCCGCCTGGGCCTCGGCCGATCCCGGCCTGCACTTCAACACCACCATGAACGACTGGCACACCTGCAAGGCGTCGGGCGACATCCGCGCCTCCAATCCGTGCTCGGAATACATGTTCCTGGACGACACCGCCTGCAATCTGGCGTCGGCCAACCTGATCACCTTCTACAACACCACGACCAAGCAGTTCGACGTCGATGCCTACGAGCATCTGTGCCGGCTGTGGACCGTCGTGCTCGAAATCTCGGTGATGATGGCGCAGTTCCCCTCGCAAGGCGATCGCGGAACTGTCCTACGAATTCCGCACGCTGGGCCTCGGCTTTGCCAATATCGGCGGGCTGTTGATGACCATGGGCCTGTCCTATGACTTCAAGGAAGGCCGCGCGCTGTGCGGCGCGCTGACCGCGATCATGACCGGCATCAGCTACGCCACCTCGGCGGAGATGGCCAAGGAGCTCGGCCCCTTCCCCGGCTACAAGAAGAACGCCGCGCACATGCTGCGGGTGATCCGCAACCACCGCCGCGCCGCCCATGGCGAATGCCGCGGCTATGAGGCGCTCGCGGTCAATCCGGTGCCGCTGGATTATGCCAGCGTGCCGCAGACCGACATCATCGAGCACGCCAAGGCCGCCTGGGACCAGGCGCTGGAACTCGGCGAGCTGCATGGCTACCGCAACGCGCAGACCACCGTGGTGGCGCCGACCGGCACCATTGGCCTCGTGATGGATTGCGACACCACCGGCATCGAGCCGGATTTCGCGCTGGTGAAATTCAAGAAGCTCGCCGGCGGCGGCTACTGGAAGATCATCAACCGCGCCGTGCCCGAGGCGCTGCGCGCGCTCGGCTACCGCGAAAGCGACATCGCGGAGATCGAGGCCTATGCCGTCGGCCATGGCTCGCTCTCCAACGCGCCCGGCGATCAACGTCTCCACCCTGAAGGCCAAGGGCTTCACCGACGAAGCCTTGACGAAAGTGGAAGCGGCGCTGCCGACCGCGTTCGACATCAAATTCGCCTTCAACAAATGGACCTTTGGCGAGGATTTCCTGCGCGACACCCTCGAAGCATCGGCGCCGGAAGCCATTGCCGCGCCGAATTTTGACCTGCTCGCCGCGGTCGGATTCACCAAGCGCGAGATCGAGGCCGCCAACGTCCACATCTGCGGCGCGATGACGGTGGAAGGCGCGCCGCATCTGAAGGCCGAGCACTACAGCGTGTTCGACTGCGCCAATCCCTGCGGCAAGATCGGCAAGCGCTATCTCTCGGTGGAAAGCCACATCCGCATGATGGCGGCGTCGCAGCCGTTCATTTCGGGCGCGATCTCCAAAACCATCAACATGCCGAACGACGCCACGGTGGAGGATTGCAAATCCGCCTATCTGCTGTCCTGGAAGCTCGCGCTGAAGGCCAACGCGCTCTACCGCGACGGCTCGAAGCTGTCGCAGCCGCTCAACTCGCAGCTGATCAGCGACGAGGACGAGGAAGACGATGCGGTCGAGGCGTTCTACGACAAGCCGATGGCGGCGCGCACCGCGCAGCTGTCGGAAAAGGTGGTGGAGCGGCTGGTCGAGCGCATCGTGGTGATGCGCGAGCGCGAGAAGATGCCGGATCGCCGCAAGGGCTACACCCAGAAGGCCGTGGTCGGCGGCCACAAGGTCTACTTGCGCACCGGCGAATATGACGACGGCCGGATCGGCGAGATCTTCATCGACATGCACAAGGAAGGCGCGGCGCTGCGCTCCTTCATCAACAATTTCGCCATCGCGGTGTCGCTCGGCCTGCAATACGGCGTGCCGCTGGAGGAATATGTCGACGCCTTCACCTTCACCCGCTTCGAGCCCGCGGGTCCGGTGCAGGGCAACGACTCCATCAAATACGCGACCTCGATCCTCGACTATGTGTTCCGCGAACTCGCGGTCAGCTACATGTGCCGCTTCGACCTCGCCCATGTCGATCCCTCCGAGTCCAATTTCGACGCCATGGGCAAGGGCGTCGAGGAAGGCCGCGCGCCGGAGCAGCCCAACAACAAGTATCTGTCGAAGGGCCTGACCCGCTCGCGCACCGACAATCTGGTCGTCATGCGCGGCGCAGCGAGCCCCCGACACGAGCCCGCGGCTCGGGCAACGTCACCTCGCTGGCCTCCCACGGCGCCACCGCCCGCGCCGCCGACGCCATCGAAGGCGCGGTCGCGCTGAAGCAGGAAGCCCAGCACGACCTGTCGCCGACCGAAAAGCTGGAAGCGCTGCAATGGAGCAAGGCCGGCGCCGCCGCCAGCAGGCCGCACCGTCCAAGGCCGAGCGCCGCGCCGAAGCCAAGGCCAAAGGCTATGAAGGCGAGATGTGCGGCGGAATGCGGCAACTTCACGCTGGTGCGGAACGGCACCTGCATGAAGTGCGATACGTGCGGCAGCACGACGGGGTGCAGCTGAGCTAATTACGACGCGTCATGGCCGGGCTTGACCCGGCCATGACAATTTATTGCCGTAACGGATGGAAGCGACAATGAAAGACAAACGGACGTATGTTGAACGCCGACCTGAAGGTGACTACGCCGTGCGACGCGCCAATTCAGATCGCGCCAGTGACGTCCTACCTACTCAGCGGGAAGCCATTGAGCGGGCTCGCGAGCTAAGTCCAAACACGACACCTCATGTCGAACGGGTTCGTCATACCAATGTTGGCTCGCCGGATAAGTGGCGCAGGCCATAGTACTGGCCACAGATAGCCTGGATGTGCGCAGCGATATCTGGTGGCGTGATCCTGGATATCGCTGCGCTCGTTTGGGCTACGCTTGCTAAGACCCAAGCCGCCGGGAGGCACATTTGCCGGTCGTAATCCGCAAAGGTGGCTTGCGCTTCTATTTTTTCTCAAATGAGGGTCTGCCGCCCGAGCCCGCCCATATCCACATAAAAGGCGGCGGCCGTGACGCCAAAGTCTGGTTAACGCCCGACGTCGCAGTCGCGGATAGTTATGGCTTCAATCCGCGTGAACTTTCGAATATCGTGCGAACCGTGCTGGAGAACCGGGAACTCCTTCTTAGAGCGTGGCATGACCATTTCGGCGAACCAAGTTCGTTTTGACGAACACACGATGACGGTTGATTTAACTGACGGTCGATCGCTGCGAGTGCCGCTAGCGTGGTTTCCACGCTTGCTTCGCGCGACTCCTGCTGAACGCGCTCAGGTCGAATTGAGCCGTGTCGGCTTGCATTGGGAGAAGCTTGACGAGGATATTTCCATTGCGGGCTTACTAGCCGGTCAAGGAGATATTACCCGGCACACCGAAACCACCACCGAAGATGTACAAATTCCAGTGAGAGGAAAACGGTCTGCGCAAAACAAGCAGGTCTACGTTGAACGCCGACCAGAGGGCGACTACGCGGTCCGCCGGGCAAATTCCGAACGGGCGAGCGACGTCCTTCCAACCCAACGTGAAGCTATCGAACGCGCACGAGAGCTAAGCCCGAATACGAGACCTCATGTCGAACGAGTTCGAAAGACTGGTGTCGGCTCCCCCGATAAGTGGCGCAAGCCGTAAAACCGAAGAACAGTTCGCAGGACGGATTAGCCCGCGGGATGGATGGAGCCAACGGGTCCGGGCTATGGCCGGCCCGTTGATAAACTCCGCGATACCCATCAATCGCGATGCAAGCATCGATGGGTTTCGCAAGAAACCAACCCATCCGACAGCTCTATCAGACAATACTTTTGTGCGGTGGCCTGCAAGCCGCAGGGAACTCTTGGCTCATATGCCGAGTTAGCCAGCACTCACAGGGGGTTCCAATCAATGAAACAATCGCTGGTGCTGGTCACCGCTGCTGTCCTGGTTTCCGCTTTGGCGCTGGGCGGCTGCGGCGCCAAGGGAGACAAGGGCGATAAAGGCGACAAGGGAGACACCGGCGCGACCGGTGCGGCCGGCCCTCCGGGTCCGCAAGGGTTGACCGGCGCCGCCGGAAAGGACGGCCGCGACGGCGTCTCTCCGCCTCCGCAATTCCGTGTCGTCCGCGGCGAGCTCGACAACGGGATCGTCAAGCCTGCGTCCTGCGGCGCGGATGAGACCATGGTGAGCGCGACGTGCCTGGTGAAGAGCGGCGAAGTCGCTCAAACACCCCGGACCATCGGCGACAACGCCGCGAGCTGCGACGGTCAGGCCGGCAAAAGCGATCAGCCGCAAGCCGTCATTCTCTGTGCGAAGCATTGACCCGTGCCAGGCCGTAGCTTGTAGCTTTTAGCTCGCAGGATGGGTGGAGCCAACGGGTCCGGCCTATGGCCGGCCCGATGACAGACTCCGCGATACCCATCAATCGCGGGGACGGAATCGATGGGTTTCGCAAGAGCTCAACCCATCCTACAGCTCAGCACAGTGTCCGTGGCCCTCCTTCGAGGCGCGCGAGAAAGTGCGCGCACCTCAGGTGACGGTGAACCGGTGGCGGGGACGTCAATGTTCGAGCCCAGCGGCGCTACCGTTGTGAGCATCAACGGGCCTCGTAGCGCGGCCTTGGCGCAGTTCCTCCTTTAGTTGTCCCACCTCTCGTTCCAGGCGTTCGATACGATCGAGAGCGTAGTCAACGCTGCTGTAATCCATCCCTTCCATCCAGGCGAAGACGGCCGCGAGCGCGCGACGAAGTTTCCCCGGCTCTGGGACCAGATGGTTCGCTGTGTCTGTCATTGGCTCCTCAGATCAAATTTCGATGACTTCGCGCGCTGCATTCAGAGTTGTGACCAACCGCGGTCGACAGCGAATTCCGCGGCCGTGAAGATCGCATTCGCCGCGACCAGCACTCCTTCAGGACACCGCGCTCCAGGATGCGGGGCGAGCCAAGTCGGCGCCGGAGACATTGACGACGGCCTGCCAGGCGGCTTCCTGGCTGGTGCGATCGTGGAGGTGTGGCTGGCGCTGCGCCTCAATTGGGCCCGAGAACTTCCCTTGAGCCGAGGCGAAGAATTGCCCTGAGACGTCGGTTCCGAACTCCGACGCCTGGAGGTACCGACGGGCCGCGGTCTCCGGCGTCTGATTCATGCCGGGAATGAGGTTCACGATCGGAATCATCAGATACTTCAACAACGGGCCGGCGTTTCGCGCCACATTGGTGGCGTTCGACGCGCCCGGCGAGACGGCGTACACGGCCATGCCGGAGGGCAGCCGGCGCGCCAGCGCCGCGACCCACCAGGCGACGATCAGCTTCGCGTCGGCATACGCATTGTTGGGCGAATACTTCACGTGCGGCCCGTTGCGGATCAGGGCTTCCACAGCGGCGGTCTGGTCGCCCCGGTAGTATTCGGCCGCGAAGGCGGGCACGTCGGTGTACTTGAACATGGGCACGCCCCCGCGGGCAGGCTCCGCGCCGGCGATAACGATCCGCGCGTCGGGGCCAAGAAGGTTGGCGCGAAGCAAGCCGACGGTCAGTTGATGATGGCCGATCAGCGGGGCCTCAGAAGCCTCGATGCCCGCCGCCGTGATCACGCGCGCCTTGCCGGGAACCATTCCGGCATTGAGCAGCAGAAAATCGATCGGCCGACCTCGCTTGACGAGCTCGGCGAGCGCGGACTGAACGCTGGACGGCTTGTCCAGATCCAGCGCCAGCGCCGTGATGATCACCGTATTGCTCTCAGCCGCGAGTTGAGCGGCCGCTTGCTGGGCCGCGGCGAGGCTGCGCCCGGTAACGATGATCTCGTGCCAACCCTCCCCGGCGAGCAGGCGGGCTGCCGCATAACCGAGTCCGGAGGTGGCGCCGGTGACGAGAGCGATCGAATGTTCCATGGGCGGGCTCCGTCGTGAATGCAAGGCAAAAGCAGTCCCCGCGGAGGCAAGGGCCGCATTGTCATTTTTGAACTGTTCAGTTATATATCGGCGCCTGGAGATCGAGGTCAAGGAATTTCGAACTAAATGTTTCAAAAAACTGACAGGCCCCGCGGACGCCCGCGTAGCTTCGACGAGAGCGCCGCGCTGGAAAAGGCGACCCGGGTGTTCCGGTCGAAAGGCTATGACGGAACGACGATCGACGATCTCGTCGAAGGCATGGGTGTGGGACGGCCAAGCCTGTATTCCGTCTTCGGGGACAAGCGGACGATATTCTTGCGTGCCCTTCGGGTTTACGCAGAGGCAAAGGGCGCTCGCGCTGCGAAGGCGCTGTTCGCGCCGCCGGCTCTTCGCGACTCGCTCGTCGGCTTCCTGAAGGAGGCCGTCGAAAGTGCGACCGATAAAGGATCCGCTCCGGGGTGTCTTCTGGTGTGCGTTGCGCCGCTCGTGGACGATGCCGAGGTCCGCCAGTTCCTGCAGAACGCGGTCGCTGGCGGCCTGGCGCTGGTAGAACAGCGTTTTCGGGACGGGATCAGCGCGGGAGAAATCCCGACCGACTTTCCCGTAGCCGTGCGCGCCAGCCAGGTCCTCGACCTCGGCCGCGGTCTGACGATGCGTGCGCAGATGGGCACGCCACGCAAGACGCTCCTCAAAGACGCCGAGGAAGCGGCCGACTTGGTGCTCCTGCCGCGGCGCGGAAATCCAAAACGTTGATGCCGACGGCGAAAAGGTCGGAGCGAGCAACTTGCGCCGGCGCCGTCAAAACCCTCGCCCCTCCGCGAATATTTCCTTCTTCTGCTTGTTCAATTGCGCGATTTCGCCGGTGACGGCGGGGTTTTCTTTTCGGCTCCCCTCATTCGATGAGGGCCAGCGTGCCGCGTTTTCAACGACACCTGGCTGGAGGTTGCCCGGCGCGTCACGCTCGACGCGGCATCCGTGGCGGCAAGCAGCCGTTCTCGCAAAGCATCGATAAATCCGCGCACCCGGGCAGGCATGTGCGTGCGGGTAGGGTAAACCGCCCATATCCCGACTTCCAGTGGTTTGGCGTCAGCGAAGACGATACGTTGCAATTCTCCGCGCTCGATCTGCTCGTGCACGTCCCAGTAGGTCAGCATGGCGATGCCGACGCCCGCGATGCAGGCCGCGCGCACCGCGTCGACCGTGCTGGCCGACAAGGGACCGCTGATCCGGACACGGTGCGTTTCGCCGCCGCGCGTGAACGGCCAATGGTCCATCGCGTGAAGCCTGATGCATGATTGGCTCACCAGGTCTTCCGTCGTGGCGGGTTCTCCGAAGCGTGCGAGGTAGTCCGGCGATGCGATGAGCGTAAATGGATTGTCGGCCACCTTCGTCGCGATCAGGTCCGAAGGCTTCATCACCGCCACGCGAATGGCCACATCAAGTCCGGCCGTCGCAATGTCGATGACACCGTCGCTCAGGGTCAGATCGACGCGCAGTGCGGGGTTGTCGGCGATCATACCGGCCACGACAGGGACGACGACGGAGTGGCCGATGACGTTCGGCGCCGTAATCTTCAGCACGCCCGAGAGGCCGGCGCCGCCGGAGGAAACCGCGTCCAGCGCTGAATCGCGAGCTTCCATCAGGGCGATGGCGTGAGGCAAAAAGGCCTCGCCCTCGGGAGTCAGGGACAGCGACCGCGTCGTCCGATGGAACAAGCGCGCGCCCAGCTCGGCCTCGAGGCCTGCCAACCTGCGGCTGACCAACATCGGCGTCGTGCCCATCTGACGCGCCGCAGCCGACAGGCTGCCGACCGACGCAATGGCGCGGAACAGAGCCACATCCAGGAGATCCATATTATAACGATAAACGATATAGTTCTTATCGTCCACCCCATCTTCTGCGCCCTGCCCGCAAGAGCTAAACCGGACAAAGCAAGCGGACCGGCCCTTATTTTATCGGCTTAAATCGTCCGGTTGATGTTTCTGGAGGACGCGACGATGAACTTTGATACCAAAGCGCTTTTCGCGCCGATCGTTATAAACGGCCATACCGTCAAGAACCGCCTTTCCGTTGCGCCGATGACGCGGATCACCGCGACCCAGGATGGCCGGGCGACCGAGACCATGACCCGATATTACGAGCGTTTCGCGCGGGGTGGCTTCGGCACGGTTATCACGGAGGGCATTTACACCGACCAGGCGTTCTCGCAGGGCTACATCCATCAGCCCGGCATGACCGACGAAGCGCAGGCCAATGCCTGGAAGCCGGTGGTCACCGGCATCAAGGCGCACGGCGCACTCGCCGTCGCCCAGTTGATGCATGCCGGTGCGATCAGCCAGGGCAACCGATTTCGCGACACCACCGTGGCGCCGTCCCCAGTCCAGCCGAAGGGCGAACAGATGACCTTCTATCACGGCACAGGCCGCTACCCTCTGCCAGCCGCGATGACGGAGGCACAGATCGCCGACGCCATCCACGGCTTTGCGGAGTCGGCCAAGCGCGCCATCGAGGTTGCCGGGTTCGACGCGGTCGAGATCCACGGCGCCAACGGCTACCTGCTCGACCAGTTCCTGACCGACTACACCAACAGCAGAACGGATCGCTGGGGCGGCGCCACGGAGCACCGCGTGCGGGCGATCGTGGAAACTTTCAAGGCGGTGCGTGCCAAGGTCGGCTCAACGGTGCCGGTCGGCGTCCGCATCTCCCAAGGCAAGGTGAACGATCACCATCACACCTGGACCGATGCGGAGCGCGATGCCGAAATCATCTTCGGCAGCCTCGCCGATGCCGGCGCTGATTTCATCCATGTGACCGGATTTGAAGCATGGAAGCCCGCTTTCGCCGGGGGCGGTCCGTCCTTGATGCGCCTCGCCAAGCGCTATGCGCCCAACGCGGCAATCTTCGCCAACGGAAGCCTGCATAATATCGACCAGGCGGTGGCGGCGCTCGACGGCGGCGCCGAAATCATCACCATCGGCCGCGGGGCGCTGGCGAATCCCGACCTCCCCAGGCGGTTGTCCGATCGAAGCATCCTCAACGACTTCGATCCCGCGATCCTCGGTCCTGTCGCCAACATCAAGCAAACCGAGCTGATGATGTGACGGCAAATCGATTGCCTCGGCTCCAAAGCGTTTCGCCGAAGAGAACAATGACTGCTATTGCGCGCATGTGCGGCAACCACACCAATTGGAGCAATGACCCCGATGAATAGTGTCACAATATTCTGGCTGCAGCTTGTTGCGAGCGTCGTCGTCGTCAGCCTCGTCACGGTGTGGTACGTTTGGCCCTACCTGACCAGGCTTCCCCGGAATTCCGCTCTGATTGCGCTGCTCTTTGTGCATGTGTTTCGCTATGTGGGCATGACCGAATTGGTTACGGGCATGATCGATCCGAAACTGCCAGGAGAGTTCGTTTCCAGTGCTGCTTACGGCGATCTCCTGGAAGCCGCGCTGGCCCTCGTTTCCATCCTTGCGCTGCGGAGCAACTGGCGTTTTGTCATTCCCCTGGTGTGGGTGGCCAACACGTGGGGATTCCTGGATCTGCTGAATGGTGTTCGCGGCGTCTTGCAGTTGAACGTTCCGAGCTACAATCTGGCCACGCTCTGGTACGTCTATACTTTTTACGCTCCTCTCGTGCTGGTGTCACATCTGTTGATTTTCCTGGTTTTGATCAAGTCAAAGGTTTGGACGAGATAAGGTTTCCATCCTCTAACGCGCGCGCCTCAATCATTTGGCCGTACCGAGCCCCGTGTGCCCGTGGCCATCCTTCGAGGCGCGCAAGATGCGCGCGCCTCAGGATGACGGTGAACTGGTGGAACGAGCGATCGCCTCGACGCCGCCTTCGCGGTTTTCTCGGCTGGCGTCGCCTGCTCCATGGCGCGCATGTAGAGGTCGAGCATGCTTTCGCGCTCGTCGCGCTCTTCTTCGTCCTGCTTGCGAAGTTTGATGATCTCCTTGAGGATCTTGACGTCAAACCCCTCGCCCTTGGCCTCCGCGAATATTTCCTTCTTCTGCTCGTTCAATTCGCCGATTTCGGTTTCGATATTTTCAATCCGTTCGACGAACGCGCGAATCTTGCCGCCGGGAATGGTGACGTCAGACATGGTATCTCCCTGTTCAATGGAGATGCGAAAATGCCCGCATAGGAATAACCAATGTGTTAACCCACGCGGCCGCACCGAAAGATGATTAACGCCGCTTCGGGTTCCACGATCATCGCTTCACGCACGCCCAAAGCTTCTTGTTTGACGCGTTTTCTTGACGCGAACCGGCGTCCACTTCGCTCGAAAACGCTATAGAGCCGCATGCCACGAAAAAGACGCAGCTCCCATCCCTTCGCCACTGGCGCAACACGGCGCGATGGACGCGGCGAAAAATCGCCGGCGCGCCGCGCATCGTCGTGATCGCGAGCGCCATGGCGGTGCTGCTCGTCATCCTCGCCCTTTCCAACCTCATCTATCAGGTGATCCACAAGCCGACCGAGTTGTTCTTCCTGGCCGGCCACCGCTTCGACAAGGAGCCGGCCGAGACGTGGCGGCAATACGGGCCGCTGTTTCGCACCTATTCGCGACCGGCACGATCACGCCGGAATTGCTGGCCGCGCTGGCGCAGGACGAGAGTTCGGGCAATCCGGTCGACCGCACCTATTGGCGCTGGCGCTTCAGCTTCAATCCCTTTGCGATCTACCGGCCCGCCTCCAGCGCCGTCGGCCTGTTCCAGATGACCGATCCGGCTTTTGCGGAGGCTGCGCGGTTTTGCATCCGGGACAATGCGGTGACCGATAGAGGCTGCGGCTTCGGTCCCTATATCCGTGCCATCCCGAGCCATGCCGTCGAGCTCGCGTCGGTGTATCTGGACCGCAATGTTTCAGCGGTTCTCGACCGCGCGGACGTCGCCGCAAACCCGCAGCAGAAGCAGGATCTGGCCGCCTTCATCCATCTCTGCGGCGCCGGCCCGGCCACCGCTTTCGCGCGCCGAAAGTTTCAGATGAACGCCAATGAGCGCTGCGGCGACCATTCGGTCGCGGCCTATGTCGCCAGGGTCAACGCGATGAAGCGGCAATTCCAGCGGCTCGCGGGCGACGGCGGGAGCTAGCCCGTAGGGCGGATTAGCCAAGCGTAATCCGCCACTTTCGAAACCCGCGATGGCGGATTACGCTTCGCTAATCCGCCCTACACGCTTCACTCGCTGCGCCCGAACTCGCAGCCCTGCTTGGCATACACCGCGCGCAGCACGCCGAATTCGTCGTGGCGGAACGAGGGCTTGCAGAACTGCTCCCACTTCTCGCTTTCCTTCTGCCGCGCGACGGCGTCCTGGTGCTCCTGCTCGGGATCGCGGACCGGATCGGGGATCCTGGTCCAGGTCGATCCGCAATGGGTGTAGCCGTAGAAACGGGAATAGCGGCAGCCCCAGGTGGTGACCTCGGATTCGGCAAAGGCGGGCGAGGCCAGCACGAGCAGCGCGGCAATCATCAAAAGCTTTTTCACGTTCGCTCTCCGTCACGCAGCCTTTCGGCGCGTGTCACAAAATCGGACATCGGGTACAGCCATCCTGTCCCGGATAGAGAGAGGCGTGGCTGCTTTTGTGCCGCCGGCGGCAAAATCGCTGTGGAAATCGTGGTCGAATAGCGATCCACCGGCGTCACACCCTGAGGGATCGCAAGGAGCGGGCCAGCCTCCCGCGGCGCGCCGGCGCGAGCAGCGGCGATGGTTACCGCCGGGACCCCGCGCCCTACTCCCTGATCTCCACCCCCGCTGCGTTCACCATCCAGCAGCCGACCGAGGCCAGCACCAGGCCGATGATGACGTGCATGCCCGGCGCTTCGCCGAGCAGCAGCCACGCCAGCAGCGCGGTGGTGCCGGGCACAAGGTAAAAATTGGCGCTGGCGCGGGCCACCGAGCCGCGCACCAGCATGAACGAATACAGCGCCATGCCGCCGAGCGAGACCATCACCGTGTTCCAGGCGACCGCGGCTGTCGTGGCAGAGGTCCACTCCGCATGCGGCGTCTCCAGCAGGGCGGTGCCAAGCAACGCGACCAGCGCGGCGGCGATGAACTGCACCGTCGCGCCCGGCAATGCCGGCACGCCGCGGCAGAACCGCCCGAAATACAGCGTGCCGGCGACGAGGCCGATGACGCCGACAAACGCCAGCGCGAGCCCCTGCAGCCGCGCCGCGCTTTCCAGTGCCGCCCCGCCGACCACCAGCCCAACGCCGCAAAACCCCAGCACCAGTCCGAGCCACTGCACGGCGCGCAGTTTTTCGCGCAGCAGCAGCACGCCGCAGGCCGCCGTCAACAGCGGCGTCAGCGACTGCACCAGCGCGATCTGGGCGGCCGGCGTCGTCACCAGCGCGACATGCGGCCCCATCAGGCTGACGCCGTTGAGCAACGCGCCGGCCACCGCGCAGTGCAGCCATCGGCCGTTCGAAAGCGAGTGCCAGGAGCGGCGCAGCACCAGCATCAGCGCCGTCAGCACCAGCGCGCAGGCGACCAGCCTGATGGCGACGAACAGCAGCGGCGACAGATGACGCAGCCCGACCTTGGCGGTGACGAAGGAGGAACTCCACAACAGCACGAACAGCAGCGGCGCGGCCGAGATCATTGCGGCCGCGCGCGGGCGGCCCGTTTCAAGCTGTTGCTGTGCCATGCCTCAAGGGGCTAACCGACGCCTGCGGGGGTGTCAAAACGGCCCAAGGGGGCGAATGGCGAATCGGGAGTAGCGAATAGGGAAAGCGGTTATCAATCGCTCCATTCGCTATTCGCCACTCGCTATTCGCCCGCTACCCCGCGAGGCGCCGACGATGCGGCCGTCGGCGGATTCCAGGATCACCGCGACCTGTTCGCCGTCCGGAAGCCGCTCCTCGAGATGAACAGGCGCGCCGTTCCATTGCCCGATCGGCCGGAACGAGCGGACGATATTGGCTTCCGCCATGGTGCGGCCGCGATTTTCGCCGCGGCCGATCGCCGTGACATGCTCGCGGTCGAACCCGACCAGCATGACGCGGGCTGCGCCCTTGCCGGCGCCGATGTCGATCGAGGCCTTGCCGTCGCGGGCCACCAGATTGACCTCGGCGGCGGTGACGTTCTGGGTCCGCGCTTTGGCAATCGCGCTGTTGATCTCGTTACGATAGGAGCCGACCAGGCCGGCCGCGCCGTCCACCACGATCTCGGGGGTGTACGAGCCATCGCCGAAACGGCGGCCATATTGCGCCTGGCGGTCGGTCGCAACCGGCAGCGAGAACGGATCTTTCCAGCCGAGGTAATCCCAGTAGGTGACGTGAAAGGCCAGTGCCAGCACGTCGGACGGCTGCTTCGACAGCTCATTGAGAAAGGCATTGGCCGGCGGGCAGGACGAGCAGCCCTGCGAGGTGAACAATTCGACCACCACCGGCCGCTCGGCGGCCAGCGCAGCCCCCGGCATCAAGACGGCGAGCCCGCCGAGCAGCGCAAATTGTCCAAGAAATTTTGAAGTAAAATTCGAAAATCGCATGTCAGCCTCCGATGTCGTTCGAAAGCCATTCGATAGCGGCGATGGGCCTGTTACCCCGGCGGCCGTACACGTTTAGGTGAGGCAGGCACGCCATCGGGGGATTTTCGCGACCGCCGGCTGTCCCGGCCGCCGGACCGGGCTGCGCCAGATCGCCCCAACCTCACCACCCCGTTGCCTTGCTTTGGTCAAATCCGGCTGGCGAGTGGTGGATGGGACTTCAGATCGACCGGGACTGGAATCGTTAAATCGGCACCCATCCGCCGCCCGATCTGATGCGGGTATCATTGGAGTTGAGGGACCGCCAATGCAATCCAAAATAACTCCGGAAGGAATTGCACCGGAAGAGACCGATCCGCACGACATCTTCGTGATCGAACCCGACGTGGTGCTGGCCGCGCGCGTCGACCAGCCGCTCGCGGAGCCTTCGCCGAACCGGACCAGTCCTGCGCCAAAGGAGGCCAGCCCGGTGGAGGATATCATGGGCGATATCCTGAGCCGGCCTTCGACGCCGAAACTGCGGGTGGTGCCTGATATCTCGGTCGCCGCGCCGGTTCGGCCAGCCAAGCCGGCGCGGCCGGTCGACACCCCGTTTCGCGCCACCGCGGCCACCGCCGACGCCATCGCCAACGAGATCAAGATCCCCGGTGATATCGACCCCAACGTAAAACCGCCGCGCGGCGCCTGGGCCAAGCGCGCCGCCTTCGGCTTCCTGTTCGCGCTCGGCAGCGTCGCCGCCGCCGAGGGCTGGGATCGCTATGGCGACACCGCCAGGCAAATGATCGCGGACTGGACGCCGGCGTTGGCGCAGCTGTCGTCGCAGCCGGCAGTGGCCACGGCCCCGCAACCGACTCCGCCCGCGGTCGAGGCCGCGGTCACGGATCAGAACTCCGGCGCCGCCGGCGCCCGCCGCTATGCAACCCGCGCCGGACGCCGCGGCATCGATCCCCGCCGCCCCGCCGCCATCGGCGCAAACGTTGCAGTCGATGACTGGGGATCTCGCGGCGATGGGACAACAGATCGAGGAGCTGAAAGCTTCCATCGCCCAGCTCAAGGCCGGCCAGGAGCAGATGGCCCAGCAAATCCAGCGCGACGTCGTCAAGAATGCGGTGGCCAGAAACGCCGAAGCCAAAGCGTCCGAGGCGAGAGCGCCCGAGCGCCCCCACGTGCTCGGGACACCGCCACGGCCGTTACAGCCGCCGATGCGAAAACCGCCGCACGACGCCTACGCGCCACCGCCGACCTCCGCGGCGATGAATCTGCCGCCACCACCCTATCCGGCCCGACCGCCGATCGCCGCTCCCGCGCCGATCGACAGCGAAGCCCCTGACGGCGGTCCGGTGGTTCGGCCGCCGATGCCGCTGCATTAACCGAATCGTTGATCGAAGACTGATTGCTTAAGAGGCGAGATTTGCTGCGGGGGCTTTCGATGCAGACGGACAAGCGGCGGTGCGGCGTCATCGCCCTTGGTACTTTCCTTGGCGTTATCGCGATGCTGATTGGAACGGCGGCGGCACGCGCCCAGAACCTCGATGAGGGAAAATCGCCCAGCGCGCTGTTCGCCAATGGCTGTGCCGCCTGCCACAAAAGCCCGCGCGGCCTGGCGCGGGGGCGGATCCGTTTGCAGCTCTTCATGTTCCTGAAAGACCACTACGCGACCAGCTCGAACGAGGCCTGGGCGCTGTCCTCTTACCTGGACGCCGCCGGTGATACGCCGCGCGGGAAGCCGCGGACAGGCGCCGCCAAGCCGCCGCACGGCGTTCGCCGCGACGGCGATCCCGTGGTGCGCCCGCCCGCGCCGGTACGGTAGCTTCAGCCTTGCGTATGCCTCTCTTTTTGGTCATGGCCGGGCTTGTCCCGGCCATCCACGTCTTGCTTCGCGGTGGTCGTTTAAGACGTGGATGCCCGGGACAAGCCCGGGCATGACGAGTTGATTTTTGCGGTCACATCCCCTCCAACTCTGGCGGCTCGAACCAGTTGGTCAGCGACAGCCCGCCGTCGACCACGATGGCCGCGCCGGTGACATAGGCCGACAGCTTGTTCGATAGCACTGCGAGCGCCATCGGCGCGAGGTCCTCGCGCGCGGCCGATGCGGCCGAGCGGGATGTGTTTTGCCAAAGACGGATCGGCGACAAAACCGCCGGCGGCGATCGCGCCCGGCACCAGCGCGTTGATGCGGATGTTGAAACGGCCGAAGGTTTTTGCCAGCTCGCGCACCAGCATCGCCATCGCCGCTTTCGCCGTCGAGTAATGCGGCAGATTGCGCGGCGTGCCGGCGTGCAGCGAGGTCAGGAACAAAAACGAGCCCGGCGTGCGCGCCGCGATCAGCGGGCGCGCCAGTTCGCGCGCCAGATGAAAGCCGGCGTCGAGATTGACCGCATGCATCTGCCGCCAGGTCTCCTGCTCGACCGCGAAGGCATGATCGGCCTCGCGCCGCGGCGGCGAGGCGCTATGGACAAAATGCGTCACCTGCCCGAGCGATGCGCGTGCTTCCATGAGCAGCGCGTCGCACACCTCGCGTTGCCCGAGATCGCCGACAAACGGCAGCGCGAGCTCCGGCCGCGGCGAAGACGCGATCGCGGCGGTGACGCGCTCCGCGCTGACATCGGCGAACACCGTACCCACACCCTCGCCGACCAGCGCCTGCGCGATCGCGCGCCCGATGCCGTTGCCCGCCCCCGTCACCAGCGCCGCCTCGCGCGCGGGGTCGAATGGGTTTTGCAAGAGCGACATGGTGGGCTCCGAGTGAGGTGAGATGCGAGCTTTATTGTAGTCGTGATGCCCTGGATTGTCCCCGGTCATTGCGAAACGACAAATAAGGGCCGCGGCGTTCCCCGGATGCAGCGCAGCGCGTTTGCGGTGCGCTGCTAGTCCGGGGTCCATCCGCGTGGGTAGGTCCCGGCTCTGCGAAGCGGCACTTCGCGCCGCATCGCGTCCGGGACACGCAGCACCAGCGACCGCCCTATTTCTTCTTTTCAGAACACCGCTTGACGACCGCCGCAAATCACCGGCGTAATGCGCCCATCCTGTCCCGCAAGAGGGGATGTTGGCCACGTCACTGACGTTGGGGCAGGCTGCGGTGGACGCGGGTGCTTCAGGCGCGAAAGCGCAGACGTATGAGGCATTTGCGTGCGGCGAAAGCGTGTGGTCCTGACGCCCGGAATGCTGGCGTCAAGTCCTTGAGAGGCCAACGCCTCCCGGGGGCGATGGTGGCAAGAGGCTCCAATTCACCAGGGAGAGCACGTATAAGTCGTAGAGCCACTGCGCAGGGAAGGCCGGAGTGTTTCCGCTGAACCTGTATGCTCATGTGCGTTTTCTTTTGATGCACAGTGCACATGAGACCGCGGGTGCAGCGCGCACCCGGTCTTCCCTGCGCCCTTCTTCTTTGAGGGCCCACGATTTGCAAACCTCGGATGCGGTGCATCGCGAGAACGAGAAGGCATGGCTGTAGATGGGGTAACGGGCCGCGGCGTGCCTTCCAAGCAAGCCGCGCTTGCTACGGCGCTATTGGTTGCGCGCTTCGCGCGGCTTGCTTGAAGGTGAGCGGTCGTCCCTCACATTGATGGTGTGAACGGAGTCAGAGGGATGAGCCTCGCTCCAAGCATCAGGGAGAGACGACCATGGAATATTATGCAGGAATCGACGTGTCATTGGAATGCTCGAGTGTCTGCGTTATGGACGGAAGCGGCAAATTTGTTCGGGAAGCGAAGGTGGCCAGCGAGCCGGCGGCGCTGATCGGCTGGTTCGGCTCGCTTGGGTTGGGCCTGGAGCGGATCGGGCTGGAAGCCGGACCGCTGTCGCAATGGCTTTATGCGGCGATGCGGGAAGCCGGGTTGGCGGTGGAACTGCTGGAGACCCGCCACGTGCGCGATGCGTTCAAGGCGATGCCGGTCAAGTCGGACCGCAACGACGCGCGCAGCATCGCGCAACTGATGCGGCTGGGCTGGTTCCGGCCGGTGCACTGCAAGTCGATGGATGCGCAGGAAGTACGCGCCATCCTGACGGCTCGCAAGCTGGTGCAGAGCAAGCTTCTGGACGTCGAGAACAGCTTGCGCGGGATCTTGCGCGGCTTCGGGCTGAAGGTCGGCAAGACCACCCCACGCAGCTTTGCCGGACGCATCCGGGAGCTGGTAGATGGCCAGCCGAACCTGGAGGCGATCGGAGAGGCGCTGCTCTCGGTGCGTGCCGTTTTGCAACGCGAGTTCAATGCCTTTGAGAGGCGAGTGCGTGCGATGGCGCGGTCGAACGCAAGAACCAGGCTGTTGATGTCGACCCCGGCGGTGGGTCCGATCGTGGCGCTGACCTATGCTGCGGCGATCGACGATCCGGCGCGGTTCAAATCGTCCAAACAGGCAGGGTCGCACTTTGGGCTGACACCGAAGAAGTATCAATCCGGCGAGACCGACCGCTCCGGGCGGATCAGCAAGATCGGTGACGCATCGGTGCGCGAGGCGCTCTACGAGGCGGCTCACATCATGCTGACCAAGCCGGTCAAGCACTGTTCGGAACTCAAAGGTTGGGCGATGCGGATCGCCAGGCGAGCCGGCATGAACAAGGCGAAGGTCGCGCTGGCGCGCAAACTCGCAGTGATCCTGCACCGCATGCTCGCCAATGGAACACCATTCAACCCCGCTGCCGCTGCAGCTTAACAGGGAGACGGAACAGGTTTTCGGGCGGGTCACGACACCAGCCTTCCCGAAGCGAAGTCCCTTCGCCGGGACGATGGATCGGGTCAGGCCGTCATGCGGGATGTCGACACCTCCAAAGATGTGATCACGCTTCCGTAGATTGGCCGGCCCATCCTCCACGACCCCCATCAGGCGACGGCCTTGCGCCGATCCCGTACAGAAGCAAGTCCCCGGCGAGCGGATAACGCAAAAAGGGATTGACTTATCGAGGCCCGTTACAGAAGCCCGCATGAGCGAAGCGACATGCGGGGACGTCCGTCCCGGATATCGCTTCGCTCATCCGGGCTACGCCAAACTCCCCTAACTCCTTAGCCCCGGCGCCTCGTGGCCGGTGCGCGCGACATATTCGGTGTAGCCGCCGCCATATTGGTGAATGCCTTCCGGCGTCAGCTCCAGCACGCGATTGGAGAGCGCGGCGAGAAAGTGCCGGTCATGCGAGACGAACAGCATGGTGCCCTCGAATTGCGACAGCGCCGCGATCAGCATCTCCTTGGTCGCCATGTCGAGATGGTTGGTCGGCTCGTCCAGCACCAGAAAGTTCGGCGGATCGAACAGCATCTTCGCCATCACCAGCCGCGCCTTCTCGCCGCCCGACAGCACCCGGCATCTCTTTTCGACGTCGTCGCCGGAGAAACCGAAGCAGCCCGCCAGCGCGCGCAACGAGCCCTGCCCGGCCTGCGGGAACGAATCCTCCAGCGACTCGAACACGGTGCGCTCGCCGTCCAGCAGGTCCATCGCGTGCTGCGCGAAATAGCCCATCTTGACGCTGCCGCCGATCGCCACCGTGCCGTCGTCGGGCTCGGTCGAGCCCGCCACCAGTTTCAGCAGCGTCGACTTGCCGGCGCCGTTGACGCCCATCACGCACCAGCGCTCCCTGCGGCGCACCATGAAGTCGAGGCCCTCGATAGATGGTGCGGCTGCCGTAGCCCTTGTGGACGTTCTTCAGGCTGACGACGTCCTCGCCGGAACGCGGCGCCGGCAGGAAAGTCGAACGCCACGGTCTGGCGGCGCTTCGGCGGCTCGACGCGCTCGATCTTTTCCAGCTTCTTGACCCGGCTCTGCACCTGCGCCGCGTGCGAGGCGCGCGCCTTGAAGGTCTCGATGAATTTGATCTCCTTGGCCAGCATCGCCTGCTGGCGCTCGAACTGCGCCTGCTGCTGCTTTTCGCTGAGCGCGCGCTGCGCCTCGTAGAACTCGTAATTGCCGGAATAGGTGGTCAGCGTGCCGCCGTCGATCTCGACGATCTTGTTGACGATGCGGTTCATGAACTCGCGGTCATGCGAGGTCATCAACAGCGCGCCTTCGTACCCCTTGAGGAATTGCTCGAGCCAGATCAGGCTTTCCAGATCGAGATGGTTGCTCGGCTCGTCGAGCAGCATGACGTCGGGCCGCATCAGAAGGATGCGCGCCAGCGCGACCCGCATCTTCCAGCCGCCCGACAGCGCGCCGACATCGCCGTCCATCATCTCCTGGCTGAAGCCGAGGCCGGCCAAAGCCTCGCGGGCGCGGCCGTCGAGCGCGTAGCCATCGAGCTCCTCGAAGCGGCCCTGCACCTCGCCGTAGCGCGCGATGATCTCGTCCATGTCGTCGGCTCGATCGGGATCGGCCATCGCGGTTTCGAGTTCCTTCAGCTCGCTCGCGACCACCGACACCGGGCCTGCGCCGTTCATCACCTCGGCCACCGCGCTGTGGCCGGACATTTCGCCGACATCCTGGCTGAAATAGCCGATCGACATGCCGCGATCGACCATGACCTGGCCCTGGTCGGGCAATTCCCCGCCGGAAATCATCCGGAACAGCGTGGTCTTGCCGGCGCCGTTCGGGCCGACCAGCCCGATCTTCTCACCCTTGAGCAGCGCCGCGGAGGCTTCGATGAACAGGATCTGGTGGCCGACTTGCTTGCTGACATTATCGAGACGGATCATTGGCGCCTGAATTTGGAGAAAATGGATGGGTTGGGGCGGTCTCTAGGCCATGTCGGGCGCGCACGGAAGCCCTGGCGGCGCGCATCTGCCCGCTTTTCAGGAACTGAAGCGGGAACGGTAATCCTGCGGCGTGGCCGCCAATGCCCGCAAAAAGCTGCGGCGCATGGTTTCTTCCGATCCAAAGCCGCAACGCTGCGAGATCCGCTTCACCGGCAACCTTGTTTCCGACAGCAGCCGCCGCGCCGCCTCGACCCGCAGCCGCTCCACCGCGCGGGCCGGCGTCTGCCCGGTGGCCTCGGCATAATGCCGGCTGAAACTACGCTCGCTCATGCCGGCCCGATCGGCGAGACGCGGCAGCGAAATATCGTCGGCGAGATGCTTGCCGATCCAGTCATGCAGCGCGCCGAACTCGTCCTCGGCCGATTGCAGCGACAACGCCTCGCTGAATTGCGCCTGTCCGCCGGGCCGCTTCAGGAACACGACCAGATAACGCGCGACCGCCAGCGCCACGGTGCGTCCGAGATCCTGTTCCACCAGCGCCAGCGCCAGATCGATGCCGGCGGTGACGCCGGCCGAAGTCCAGACCGAGCCGTCACGCACGAAGATCGGATCGGGCTCGACCTTCACGGTGGGATAGCGCCGCGCGAATTCCTTGCAGACCGACCAGTGCGTCGCCGCGCGCCGCCCGTCCAGCACGCCGGATGCCGCCAGCAGGAACGCGCCGGTGCAGACCGAGGCCACACGTCGGGCCCTTTTTGCCCGCTGCCGCACCCATTCGACCAGTTCGGGATCGGCCGTCGCGGCTTCGACCCCCGGGCCGCCCGCCACCAGCAGCGTATCGACCGCAGCACCCATGCGCGGCAGGGGCCGCGTTGCAATTCCGAGCCCCGCGGAGGCGGTTACGCCATTGGCGCCCTCGCCGGTTTTGCCGCCTTTCGCCACCACCCGGATATCGTACGGCGCAACGCCGCCGGCCTGCGTGACCTGATCATTGGCGGTGGCAAACACCTGCAACGGGCCGGTGACGTCGAGCAATTGCACGGACGGATAGGCCAGCACCTCGATAATGCGGATCGGGTTGGCGCGGGAAGCGATTGGCGGAAAACGAGGGGACATTTGGCATTTCCGCCAGAGCTTCCGCCATTAGGTTGGCCTTGTCCACCCCTCACCCCAAGGGAACTTTTAAGGGAATTACCCATGATCCCGCATGACACCCATCTGCAAATCGGCTCGCTGCTGTTCGAGGGCCTCGACCAG
Source organism: uncultured Alphaproteobacteria bacterium (assembly GCA_963699465.1). Taxonomy (GTDB): domain Bacteria; phylum Pseudomonadota; class Alphaproteobacteria; order Rhizobiales; family Xanthobacteraceae; genus Bradyrhizobium. Next base: position 726,324 of record CAVOTZ010000044.1, on the reverse strand, counting down.
ATCGACCTGACCGGCCCGTTCGAGGTGCTGTCGCGCATCCCGAATTCGACCTATCGGGTTTACGGCAAGACCGCCGATCCCGTTCGCGACCTCAAGGGGCTGCGGCTGACGCCGGACGCGGCGATCTGCAGAAGCGCCGCAACTCGACGTGCTGCATGTGCCCGGCGGTTTTGGTCAGGAAGCGCTGATGGAGGACGAAGAGGTCCTCGGCTGGATCAGGCAACAGGCGGCCGGCGCGCGCAGCGTCTTCTCGGTGTGCACGGGCGCGCTGATCTGCGGCGCGGCCGGCCTGCTGCAGGGACGGCGCGCAACGACGCACTGGGCTTCCTTCCATCTGTTGCCGTTGTTCGGCGCGATCCCGGTCAACCAACGGGTGGTGCTGGACGGCAATTGGGTGTTCGCCGCCGGCGTCACCGCCGGAATCGACGGCGCGTTGCGGCTCGCCGCCGAACTGCGCGGCGACGACGCCGCCCGCGCGATCCAGCTTTACATGGTCTATGCGCCGGAGCCGCCATTCGACAGCGGCACGCCCGAGACCGCGCCGGCCGCCATTCTCGAGCAGGCGCGGCAATCGGTGGCCGGCATCACCGCGCAACGCGAGGCGACCGCCAGGCGGGTCGCCGCAAAACTCGGAATCACGTCAATCGCCGCGGCCGAATGAGCCTTTCATCCCGATCAATCACGACAAAAGGAAACTATCATGACCCAGATCACGTTCACCAAAACCGCGCCGCCGCCATGGTTATTGGCGATGTGGAAGGAAATCGACGACAAGACTTTTGGTCGGGGCTTTGACTGCTTTGCCGACGACGCGATCTGCAATCTCGGCGTCGCCGACTGGCACGGCCGCGAGGCGATCCGCAATAATCTGCGTCAATTCATCGACAAGGGTTTTACCGCGCTTCACGACGTCGTGGAGTACTGGGACAGCCCGCGGCTGAAAATATTCCACGGCAAGGTCGCGATGACCTTCGACGATCCCGCCATCCAGCCGGTGCGGCCGACGATGACGCATTTTTTCTACATGGACGAAAAGGATCCGGCCAAGGTCAAGCGCTGGGTCGGGTCGGTCGGGCCGACCGGCTTTTGAGGCCCGATTCCGATCGTAGACAGCGGCGAATTTCGTCGACCGGAGACGCGGAAGCAAGCGCCTTGCTTCCGCATCCCGGACCGATGCGCGAGCCCGGTCAATGCCGCTTGAAATATTGCACGTCGCGCTCGTGTTTTTCCGCCGCGGCGCGCGACTTGAAGGTGCCGAGATTGCGGCGCTTGCCGGTCTTCGGGTTGAGCTTGCGGGAATACAGCCGGTATTCGCCGGATTGCAGTTTGCGGATCATGGGATGGCCTCGCTCGATGTCGTATCCGGATTAATCGGAAAGACGGCGCCGCTGTTCCCTCACGATGGGATGAAATTGCCTTCAAACCGGCGCGGTACGAAGTCAGAAACAGAGGGTGCTGACGACACCGCCGCGCTTGTCCTTGATCACGTAGGGGCAGCGCAGTCGCTTCAGCGCCTTTTTGGCGGTCTTCATCGCCGAGCGCCGCGGCGCGCTCGTAGTAGCACTTGGCGGCGCCTGTATCCTTTGGACCGCCGCGCCCGGTCCTCCGCGAATTCGCCCATCTCTTCGAGCGCGGCCGGGTGATTTTGCGCCGCCGCTTTCTCGAACAAGGCGCGCGCGCCGACCTCGTCCTTTTCACCACCAGTGCCTTCCGCCAGCATCATGCCGAGCTGATATTGCGCTTCGGCGTTGGTCTCGGCGGCTTTTGCCAGCAATTGCGCGGGCCTGTGCCGGATCTGGCCGGCGCACCGCCGCCGCCGGGAAGCGCGGCGAGATTGGAGATGCCGCGGGGATTGCCGGCTTGCGCGGCGCGCTGCAGCAGCGTCGCGCTTGCGCGTCGTCCCTGGCGACGCCCGCGCCGGTCGCATAGAGCACGCCGAGCTCGACCATCGCCGAGCTCGAGCCCTTGTCGGCCGCCTTGCGCCACGCGGCGATCGCTTCCGGCATTTGCCGGTTGGCGGCATAGGCGCGGCCAAGTTGGTACATGGCGCGCCGCGACGCGTTGCCCGCGGTCCGGCAATATTTGATCGCGGTCGGAATGTCCGGACGGCGCAATCTCGGGCACGCCCTTGACGTCGGCCGGCTTGTCCGGATCGGCCGGGTCGGCCGCCAGCCGGTCGCACAGCACGAGATCGGCCGACTGCGCATGCGCCGGCGTCGCTCCTGCCAGCGCGGCTACGACCAGCATCGCCGCGACGGCGAGGCCTTTTGCATGAGACAAGCATTTATGCAGCGGCGCTGTCATCGTACACACTCAGGCAAGCGAGTTTCGGGCGGCTTCGGGTTCGAGCCCGGAGTAGCGCAGCGCCGGCGCTACCTCGGGCGAAGCGAGAAATTTCAACAACGCGGCCGATTGCGGCGCGCGCTGCGATACCGCGAGCCGCCCTGCGGAAAACACCGCGGGACTTTTTTGCAGATGCCGCGGCAGCGGCCCGACCACTTCGGCGCCGGCAACCTGCCTCAATTCGCTGAGCTGCTGGATCGCGATATCGGCCGATCCGTCGACCAGCCGCTCGGCGGTGAATCCGGCCGTGATGGTGGCGCGCGCGTTGATCTCGGCGGCGATGCCCATCTGCGCGATCAGGTCCGCAAAAAAGATGCCGCTGGCGCCGATCCGCGAATAGGCCACGCTGCGGGCGCCAAGCAATGTCGCGCGCAACGCCGCTTCGGTCGAGATATCGGGGTGGGCCGCGCCCGCCTTGACCGCGATCCCGACGAACGAGCGCGCCAGATCGGCGCAACTGTCGGGCACCACCGTGCCCTTGGCCGCGAGGTCGGCGAGCGCCTCCTTCGTCAGGATGACGACGTCGGCGCCCTCGCCGCCGCGCAGCCGTTCCAGGAGGCCGATGGTCGGCGCGAAATCGGCATCGAGATGGATAACGGTTTGCTGCTCGAACCGCCCGGCGAGACCGCGGACCGCGCCCATCAGAGCGAGCGTCGAGAGCAGGCGAACGACATTTTCCATACAAAACCTTCCCCGCTTCTATCTAGCGCGGTTCGCGTGGCGGGAAAATGGAGCAAAGCGGATCGCGGCGACACCCGACGAAAAAAGACCAGCCTGAACGGGGCTAAAGCCACCGCCGGCTGGTCAAAGGTTCGCTGGAGGAGAGGCGAAAACACTCCGCCCGAGAGCGGGATCACGGCCTGGACGCCCCAAGTTCCAGGCCGTATCCGTCTTGTCGTCTTAGGCGGCCGCCGATTTGGCGGTCGGAACCGAGGCGATCGTCTTCAGGATCTGCGAGGCGATCTGGTAGGGGTCGCCTTGCGAGTTCGGGCGGCGATCTTCCAGATAGCCCTTGTAGCCGTTGTTGACGAAGCTGTGCGGCACGCGGATCGAAGCGCCGCGATCGGCGATGCCGTAGCTGAACTTGTCGATCGACGCGGTCTCGTGCTTGCCGGTCAGGCGCATGTGGTTGTCCGGCCCGTAGACCGCGATGTGATCGTCGCGATGTTCTTCTCGAACGCCTCCATCAGCTTCTCGAAATATTCCTTGCCGCCGACTTCGCGCATATAGTTGGTCGAGAAATTGGCGTGCATGCCGGAGCCGTTCCAGTCGGTGTCGCCGAGCGGCTTGCAATGGAATTCGATGTCGACGCCGTATTTCTCGGTGAGGCGCAGCAGGAGGTAGCGCGCCATCCACATTTCGTCAGCGGCCTTCTTGGAGCCCTTGCCGAAAATCTGGAATTCCCACTGGCCCTTGGCGACTTCGGCGTTGATGCCTTCGTGGTTGATGCCGGCAGGAGGCAGAGGTCGAGATGCTCTTCGACCATCTTGCGGGCGATGTCGCCGACGTTGGAGTAGCCGACGCCGGTGTAATACGGGCCCTGCGGCGCCGGATAGCCTGCGGTCGGGAAGCCGAGCGGACGGCCGTCCTTGTAGAAGAAATATTCCTGCTCGAAGCCGAACCAGGCACCCTCGTCGTCGAGGATGGTGGCGCGCTTGTTGGTCGAGTGCGGGGTCTTGCCGTCGGGCATCATCACTTCGCACATGACCAGCGCGCCGTTGGTGCGCGCGCCGTCGGGATAAATCGCGACCGGCTTCAGCACGCAATCGGAGCTGTGGCCTTCGGCCTGCATGGTCGAGCTGCCGTCAAAGCCCCACAGCGGAAGCTGTTCGAGCGTCGGAAACTTGTCGAATTCCTTGATCTGCGTTTTGCCGCGCAAATTCGGTACCGGCGTATATCCGTCGAGCCAGATATACTCGAGCTTATACTTTGTCATTGAGCCTCTCATATTGACGATGCGAAAGCTGTGGAACCGAAGCCAATGGCGCCACACGCCTACCCGGCCACCATCGGCCGGTTATTACCAAGCATTTAATGTGCCAATCCGCCGCAGTGCGGTAGCCCTGCTTAGGACGGGGATCCGGCGGCACCGCCGGCAAAATTTAAATACCAAAGCAGGTGCGGCAAAGGCGCGCGGTTGGCGCTGGCCGCAGCCGGCAAATTCGTGTGGATGGACCGGGAATCCCGCCCGATTCTGCGGCAAGATCGGGCCATCCCGCCGGGCCGATCAAAGCTTCAGCAATCGCCGGCAACAATCGTCAACAACCAGGGCTGGGTTCCGCAACCTTCGCGTTGGCTCAAGCGTTGATCATCTGCTCATTGCCTCACAGGCGGCAGAACCGAAAATGCCTACAAAATGTACAGCAGATGACTTTCTTGTGGTCAGGTTGCATCCGCTCCGGGCACGAACGATATCGGGTTTGGTAACCACTCTCGAACGAGTCGGGCGCACCATTAAGCCAAAGCCTCGAGGCCTGATGCTTCGGGGCGCGGCACAATCGACCTAAGGAGAAGACGATGAATACGAGTTTGAATCAGGGGTCCGCCAGGATCTACCAATTCCCGGCCGGGGGCCGGTCGGCTCTCGGCGGACGCCGCTATGAAGAGACCAAGGCCACGACCGAGGCTGCCTCCTCGCGGGTCAGCGAAGCCGATTGCAGCGGCAGCTGGTACCACGCCGCGGCGATCCAGGAAGCCAAACCGGCATGGGAGCGTTGATGCCCGGCGCAAGCTACATACCGGCGCGCAGTCGCCGGCATCTGGTGGATCAGCAAAACGGAAAAAGGGTCGAAACCACAGCGTTTCGGCCCTTTTTGCATTTCGAAGGTTCTTTGGTTTGACGGGAAGTTTTTTTGCTTGAAAAGATTTGCCCTACAGCGCCTCGCACGCCGTCGCCGGCCGCCTTGCGTGTTTGACGATGACGTTGCCGCCCGCCTTTGGGATCGTCAGCGTAACGCCCTCGCCCGAATAGCGCGCGCCGGACCATGCCAGCCGCTTGCGCAATGTCACGGGCCCCCCATCGATCTGCAGATGCGCGCGGTTATCGTAGGGATAGAAGGCTGCGATGAAGCGTGTGCCGTCGGCGCAACGATAGTTCTGGAACGTTTGCGCCGATGCCGGGGTCGATCCAGCCGCAAGCCCCGGCACGCAAAATGCCACGAAAAAAACCATTGCCCCGCGCCTCGTCATGCCAATTCCCCGCAATATTTTCCGGCCAGACAGAATGCCGCCGGCCGCAACAAAAAGCTCCTAACCAATAACGGCAAACGAGTATAGAGGCGGACACGGCCAGCGAGGCTGCCTTCCGGATATTTCACCGCGGCCGGCAATGGCCTAGGATTGTCAGATGCAAGATAGCCCCGACCGTCACTTCAATCTCACCGGCGCCAGCAATTTTCGCGATCTCGGCGGCTATCCCGGCAAGGACGGCCGGACGGTACGCTGGCGGCGCATCTTCCGTTCCAATCATCTTGGGCACCTGACGGAATCTGATATCGCGGTGCTGCGCGGCCTCGGCCTGAAGAGCGCATTCGATTTTCGCGGGGCGGAAGAGCGCAGCGCGGCGCAGTGCGCGATTTCGGAAATCACGGTGCATTCGCTGCCGGTCGAGCCGACCGTGGTGGCCGCGCTCCGCGCGCGCCTCGCCAATGGCAGGGCGTTGTCGCCCAGCGACGGCATCGAGGTGATGCGCGAGTCCTATGTTGGCTATGTCCGGCAAAATACCCAGCGCTATCGCAGCCTGTTCGCGCACCTGCTCGAGGACAGCGCTCCGCTGGTGATCCACTGCACCGCCGGCAAGGACCGCACCGGATTTGCCTGCGCCCTGATCCTGCATGCGCTGGGCGTATCCGAGGACGTGATCTCCGAGGATTATCTGCTCACCAACCGATATTACCGGCGCGATCCCTCCGCCAGCAACGACCTTCCCGATGATGTCAGGCAAGTGCTGGGCTCGGTGCAGGCCCCTTTCCTCGCCGCCGCTTTCGAGGCCGTCTGCGCCGATTATGGTGACCTCGAACAATATTTCAGCGAAGGGCTCGGCCTCGGCAGGAATGAACGCGCCGCGCTACAGGCACGCTATCTGGAAGCCTGATCGCGGTCGGCGACGCGTGCGCGGCGTTCAGGCCGCGGCTTCGATTTCGGCGTCGAGATCGGCGATCACGTCCTCGAACGCGGAGATCGCCTGCTGGACCGCGGCAATCTGCATCAGTTCCCAGCTGTTCACCGGGCCATTGCGATTTTGCAGCGCGACGACCAAATCCCGCCGCTGCTCCTTGAGCTGAATAAGCGGTAAACCGTGATCGGGCAGATATCCCATCGTCGTGTTCCCCAGACCCTGTGTTCTCGCCCCTTGTTGGATTGGGCAGCGTCGAGCTATAGCCGATCAGTTCTGCCATCCCTTTACAAAACTCCGGCAAATTTTAGCGATCGGCGCCGACCTGCTGGGCTACCGTTACAGTGGCGAGTTAACAATTGCTTCCGACAGCGCCTGCGCGACGCAATTGGTCGCCCATTTGCTGGTGTGAAGGTGATCGTTGCCCTGGTCGTCCATGCTGTCGAGGGGAATACCCGCGCCGACCCAGTTCTTCATCAGCGCAAAGCGGCGGAATACATTGACCTTGGGATCGGCGCTTTCGCCGACGGCGGCGATCAGCGACACCATCTCCTCAGAGAAAGGCAGCTTGGGGACCGTGGAGAGCCCAATCTTGCAGACCAGTGCCTTGGTGTATTGCAAGTCCATCAACACCACATCCATCGGCAGCGCGGCCAACCAGCGCAGCCCAACCGCGATCGCGGTCGCGACGTCGGGACGATAATAGCTGGTGTCGTGAAACACCGCGTTGGTGCCGACCTGCCAGATCACAAGCGATGGCGCTTCCGCGATCACGTCAAATTCGAAACGCGACAACTCCTCCGGCGCCTCTTGGCCTCCGATGCCGCGATTGATGACGTCGATCATGCTGCCTTTGAACTGATCCCGCAGCATCATTTCCAGCCGCGGCGGAAACGGCAGAACCTTGTCGGCTCCTGCGGCCGACGACGAGCCGATCGCCACCACCTTGACCTTGCGCTGGCTTTTAAGGGCAGCCCTGAAATGCGGTAGCGGGTATTTGAAGCCGACGATTTCCTGATGGGTTTTGCAATCCGGCGATTGGCAGGCCATGACAACATCCTCCGCGTGAATGACTTAAAATACACCCGCATTTGGAGGCGGAATTTGCCGGCATTGCAAATGAAATTGTCCTGACGATAGTGTGCGCTTCGTTGTCCCTCGCGCATGGAGACCCATCATGGACGGAAAAGTCATTGTCGTGACCGGCGCGCTCGGCGCACTCGGCCAGGTCTTCGTCGACCAGGCGCTCGCGAGCGGCGCCCGTATTGCAGCGGTGGACCACGCGGCGACAAAAGTCCCGGCAACGGCAAAGCGGCTTGAGCTTGGCGGCGTCGATCTGACCGATGCGGCGCAGGCCAAAAAGGCGATCGATGCCGCAGCTTCGCATTTCGGCAGGCTCGATGCACTGGTCAATATCGCCGGCGGTTTTCTATTCGAGACGATCGCCGAGGGAGATCCAAAATCCTGGCAGCGCATGTATGCGCTCAACGTCCTCACCACGCTGAATGCGTCGCAAGCGGCGATCCCGCATCTGACGACGTCCGGCAGCGGGTGCATCGTCAATGTCGGCGCGATGGGCGCGTTGCAGGCCGGTGCCGGCATGGGCCCCTACGCCGCCTCCAAGGCGGCCGTGCACCGCCTCACCGAGTCCCTGGCGGCCGAATTGAAGGGCAAGGTCACCGTCAACGCCGTGCTGCCATCGACCATCGACACCCCGGCCAATCGCGCCAGCATGCCGAAAGCGGATTTTGCCAAATGGGTGCGGCCGCAGGAACTCGCCGAGGTGATCCTGTTCCTGGTCAGCGACGCCGCCAGCGCGGTAACCGGCGCGTTGCTGCCGGTGAACGGACGGGTATGACGCCTCAAGCGTCGGCGAATAATACTTCGCTCCGATTCAATCCGGAATCAGCAGCCGCAGCCTGGCTTTGAGCTGCCGTTTGATCAAATCGCGCAGCGCAATTCGGGTTAAACTCGGACACTGAGTCGCGGACGATGCCGGAGTTCCCGTTGGAAACTGCACTTTATTTGCCCGTCAAACGCTTCCTCGAAAACCTCGGCTTCACGGTCAAGGGCGAGGTTGGCGGCTGCGACCTGGTGGCCCTGAACGGCGACGATCCGCCCGTCGTGGTGATCGGCGAACTGAAGCTGTCGTTCAATCTCGAACTGGTGCTGCAGGCCGTCGACCGCGCCGGCGCCTGCGACGAGGTCTGGCTGGCCGCCAAAATGTCCATCCGCGGCAAAGGGCGCGAGAGCGATTCACGTTACCGCAATCTCTGCCGCCGGCTCGGTTTTGGGATGCTCGCGGTCACCTCGACCGGCGACGTCGAGGTGATCGTCAAGCCGCCGACGACGGCGCCGCGCCGCGACCCAAAGAAGCGCTCTCGTCTCATCAGCGAGCACCAGCGCCGCAAGGGCGATCCGGCGCTCGGCGGCAGCACCCGCGCGCCGATCATGACGGCCTATCGCCAGCAGGCGCTGGCCTGCGCATCGGCGCTGTCGCAAGGGCCGCGCCGGGTGCGCGACCTCAAGCCCGAAATTCCGGACGCTCCGAAAATCCTGCTGAGCAACGTCTATGGCTGGTTCGACCGTGCCGAGCGCGGTATCTACGTCCTGACCGATGCCGGCCGCGCTGCGTTGAAGCGATGGCCGCAGCAGACCATCGATTTTGCGGTTGCCGAGGGTTCAGTGACATGACCGCAAGCGCCACGAGCGGGAGGCCCGAATGATCGTCGTTACCGGCAGCGTCACCGCGCGACAGGACTCGTTCGATCAGGTTCGAAAACTGAGTTTTGAGCACGTGCACCGCTCGCGCCAGGAGCCCGGATGCATTTCGCACGCCGTGCATGTCGATTGCGAGAATCCGCTGCGGCTGGTGTTCATCGAACAATGGGCCGACAAGGCGGCATTGCAGGCCCATTTCGGGGTGCCGGCGTCGCGTGAATTCGTCCGCGCGCTGCAACCGCTCTCTGCAGCCCCCGCGACCCTGGAAATCTACGACGCCACAAGGCTGGAAAAATTATAGCGCATAGCTGCTTTGCCACATCGATTTCATATTGCAATGCAACATGAGGGGAACTAGGTAGTGCCAGACCAAAGGTGAGACCCCGATGAGCGAAGACTGGAATACCAAGTACGGACCAAGGCGCGTACGGCGGGATCCTCCCACGCTGGATGAAGCCATTTTCGCGGCCATCGGCATTACCGATGATCCGGAGGCGCAGGCCGAAATCGCCGCGTCCCTGATGGGGATGCCGCTGGAGCCCGTGCTGGCCGAAGTGAGGAAGGTCGCGCGCTCTTCGGCACGCTCGGCCACCCGCGTGATCGCGGGCGAGCAAGGCGCGCAGCGCTCGATCGTGGTGGAACGCCGCGTGATCCGCAAGTTCGGCAACGACAAGCGTACCGGCACCTGACATCCGGCGGGATTGCCGGATCAGGCCGCCCGCTTCCAGCCATACATCCGCAACAGCACCCGCCAATAGGCGCGATTGAAATCCGTGATCGCACGCGCGGCCCCGATCGCGCTTGCGAACGCGGGCGAAGCGAGTTCCGGCTGGTGTTGCGTGCCGAGATCGATGGTGCCGCTGGATTCGCCGTGGCGGAACGTCAGATGCGCGCCAAACTTCTGCGCCAGGGCCCGCATCGCATCGTTCTGCGCACCGGTGGTGATCCGCAGGCTGCGATAACCTTTGCTGCGTGCTTCCGCGATCAAATTCCGGAATAACGTGCTGCCGACGCCGCGGCGGCGCACCGAGGTTTCGACGCTGAAGGCGATCTCCGGCAGACCGTCAGCGGATTGCTCGGACGGATGCAGTTCGGCGGCGCCGCGCACCGCACCCTCCTGCAGATAGGCGACGATGGTGGTGCCGTCATGCGCGCATTTTTCGGCGTAGCGCTCGATAAAACCGTCGTCGATGAAGCCGTGAAAGCGGTCGCGGCGGCTGTCACGGTCGAGTCTCAGCAAATGATCGCGCAGCAGCGGCAGCTCTTCCCGGCGCAGGATTCGAACGACATCCCTGGTCGAACCGGCGATTTGTTGGTGGCGCATCTATCAAAACTCCTCTCAGAAGAGCCCTCGAGGAGGCGTCGAATCCCTAGATCGCTCAATATTGTGCATCGCAGCATAAAATTCAAGGCCGTATAACGCCTCATCTACGCGCATATTTTGGGCACCCTCCCGATTAACCAATTGTTAAGATCGGAGATGGCGACGCGTGCGAGTGGGCGCGCGGCGCCACGCCACAAAGGTGTGGATTTGAGTCAGGCTTTAGCCCACTCTTGGATGGATTTCCTGGAGGTCCATCGTGGCTGTTGTGCTCGACACGGGTTCTTCGGCTCCGGATCGGCGGCTCGCGATCTGGCAGGACATCGTCTGCGACACCTTCGTCGGACTCGATTGCCGATCCGACATGCGCAACGCTTTTTGGGGCTCGGTTTCGCAATCGATGATTGGACCCGTCGCCTGCACCCAGGTCGATTCCTGCGCGCAGCGGGTGTTTCGCACGCCATCCCGGATCTCGCGCAGCAGCGAAGATTACGTGTTGGTGGCGCTGGGCAACAGCGGCGTCAACGGCGTATTTCAGGACGGCCGCGAAGCCGTGGTGGGGTCTGGACAGTTCGTTATCTACGACACCACCCGCCCCTACGAACTGCGTTTCGACGACAGTTTTTCGCAGACGATCTTCCAGATGCCCCGGAAGATCCTGCAGCAACGTATCGGTTCGTTCGAGGCGTTGACCGCAACCACTTTCTCCAGCGATCGGCCGGTCGAAGGACTGGCTTATAACTTCCTGCTCGGCCTCAGCAGGACGATCGACCATGTCGATCCGGCGATCGCAACCCGCCTGCTGGACCAGGCGCTGGATCTGGTCGCGATGGCCTTCGCGGACCGGATGCGCGAACGTTCGCCGGATCAATCCGTGCATCGATCGGCTACGCTCTATCGCCTCAAGAACTATATCCTGACGCATCTGCGCGACCCCGAATTGTCGATGCCGCGCGCCGCGGCGGCGATCGGAATCTCGCCGCGCTACGCCAGCGACCTGATGGCGGCGGAGCAAACCCCGTTCCGCAGCTACGTTCAGGCGCAGCGCCTGGAGCGGTGCAAGCGTGATCTGTCGGATCCCGCGCAGATCGCCCGGCACGTCGGCGACATCGCCTTCGCCTGGGGCTTCAACGACCTCGCCCATTTCAGCCGAATCTTCCGGCAAAGGTTCGGCGCCTCGCCGCGCGAATGGCGCGAACACGCCAAGCGGTAGCGTCCCGCGAGCGGCCCTCCTCACTGTCGCAGTACGAGCGCACAGCAGCAAGGGCGACGGCCGCTTCGGATCGTCCATTCGCCAGTTAAGACAAGTTTTCGTTCTGCCGCGGACAAGCGGAGCCGCCCGTCGTCGCTGTAGGTTTCAGATCAGCAATTGTTGGTCTCGCACCGCGAAAGGACGATGTCGATGGGTCTGGTTCATCAGAAATACAAGGTCGCCGTGGTGCAGGCCGCGCCGGTTTTTCTCGATCTCGATGCCACCGTGGACAAGACGATCGCGCTGATTGAGCAGGCCGCCGCCGAAGGCGCCAAGCTGATTGCGTTTCCCGAGACCTTCATTCCCGGCTATCCCTGGCAGATCTGGCTGGGCGCGCCCGCTTGGGCAATCGGCCGTGGCTTTGTGCAGCGCTATTTCGATAACTCGCTGGCGTATGACAGCCCGCAGGCTGAAAAAATCCGCAAGGCGGTGAAGCGCGCCAAGCTGACCGCGGTCATCGGCCTGTCCGAACGCGACGGCGGCAGCCTCTATATCGCGCAATGGCTGATCGGTCCCGATGGCGAGACCATCGCCAAGCGCCGCAAGCTGCGGCCGACGCACGCCGAGCGCACCGTGTTCGGCGAAGGCGATGGCAGCGACCTCGCCGTCCATGATCGTCCGGACATCGGGCGGCTCGGCGCATTGTGCTGCTGGGAGCACCTGCAGCCGTTGTCAAAATACGCCATGTATGCCCAGAACGAGCAGGTGCACGTCGGCGCCTGGCCGAGCTTCTCGCTGTACGACCCGTTCGCCCATGCGCTCGGCTTTGAAGTGAACAATGCCGCGAGCAAGATCTATGCGGTCGAGGGCTCGTGCTTCGTCCTCGGCCCCTGCGCGGTGGTCTCGCAGGCCATGATCGACGAACTGTGCGATTCCCCGGAAAAGCATGCATTCCTGCACGCCGGTGGAGGCCACGCCGTCATTTATGGACCGGATGGCAGCTCGCTGGCCGAGAAACTTCCGCCCGACCAGGAAGGCATTCTCTACGCCGATATCGATCTCGGCATGATCGGCGTGGCGAAGAACGCCGCCGATCCAGCCGGACACTACTCCAGGCCCGACGTTACCCGGCTGCTTCTCAACAGCTCCCGCGCCAATCGCGTCGAGCATTTCTCGCTGCCGGTCGATGCCGAGGTCATGAACGAAATCAGGCTTCAGGCCTGACTGTTCACCTGCCACAGGAGCCCACCATGGAATCCGCGATCCCGGAGCATCTGCGAACCGCCCGCAGCCGTCACCGCCGTGTCCCCGACGATTATGCGCCGCCCTACCCGTCATTCGTGGCACGGCACAAGCCAAGCGTCGGGCGGGTCGTGATGGCCTATTTCGGTATCCAGACCCGTGGCACGCCCTCAGCCGCCGCGGAGCAGGCGATCGCCCGGATCGTTTCCGAATTCGAAATGGACGGCGGCCCGGCCCATTGGGACCGCGCGCGCTATATCGACGAAGCCGGTTTTACCAATTTGGTCACGGTCGCCTACTGGGATGACCGGCTCAAGTTCGACGGCTGGTTTCCTGCCGCGCGCGAATGCTGGACCGGAGAGCAGCGAACCAATGACGGCTTCGGCACCTTCATCGAGGTGCTGTATCCGTCCGTCGAGGGCTATGAAACCTTGTTCTCTTCGTTGGGAAGGCCCGAAGGCATCGCGGTGCTGGCCGACGCCATGAGCGGCGAGGTTCAGGAACATGCTTATTGGGGTGGCATGCGCGATCGCATTCCAAAATCCCAGACCAGCGAGATGGCGCCCGCCGGCGCCATCAGCGTGATCCGTGACGGCGTGCGGATCCGGGTTATCCCACACGACAATGTGTGCCTGATCAGGTCCGGCCAGGATTGGGGTGACACCGAAACCGCCGAACGCAAAATGTACCTCGATGATGTCGAGCCGGTGTTACGGGAAGGCATGGACTTCCTGCGCGACAGCGGCCGCTCGATCGGGTGCTACGCCAACCGCTACATGACGGTTGTCGGCCCCGACGGAACGCCGACCGAGAAATCCTACGGCATGAGCTGGTGGAAAAGCCTTGCGGCACTGGAACGATGGGCTGAATCGCACCCGACCCATGTCAGGATATTCGGGGCGGCGATGAAATATCTGTCGACGCTCGGGCCGGCAGCGAAGCTGCGGCTTTACCATGAGGTCACGGTCGCCCGCGCCGAAGAACAGCTTTTCGAATATGTCGACTGCCACCCGCAAACCGGCATGTTGAACGCGGTGCAGACGGTGGACGCCACCTGACAGATGATCAGGAAAAAGCCTGCCCCGCATTGATGCGGGGCAGTGCCGACGGATTTCGCGCCCTCAAAGCACCATCTGGGTCTGCGTCACGATCCCAACCAGCTTGCCCTCCTCGGTTTCGACCCGGGTTTGCCAGACCTGCGTGCGCCGCCCCCGGTGCACCGGGGTCGCGGTGGCGATCACAGTGCTGCCTTCCTTCGCGCCGCCAATAAAATTGGTTTTGCTCTCCAGCGTCGTGGTGCCGTTGGCGTCCGCGGGCAGATTGATCACAGTCGCGGCCGCGCCGACCGAATCGGCAAAGGCCATCACCGCGCCGCCGTGAATCGTATTCCGGGCGGTGCACAGGTCAGGCCGCACCAGCATCCGCGCCACCACGCGATCCAGCGTCGCCTCGACGAAGGTGACGCCCTTCAGTTCGGCAAACGGCATTTTCATCGACTGGATTTTCTCAAGCGGCGTCATGCCTCACAGCCCTCCCTTGGCCCTCACGGTTGTCGCGGATGATGGATTGCCCGATCACATCAGGCAATGACGTTTGTGGTAATGGCAAGCCTGCGCCAATTGCCGCCCTGCTGGACAATCCGTCTCACTGCCGCGCTGCGGCCCGGCTAGATTTTCTCAACCCCGCACCATTCCGCGATGAAGAGTGCGGTAGCCTTGGTCGATTTTCGCAGCGAGTTGAGATCGACATATTCATTAAAGCCGTGCATCGCCGCGCCACTGGCGCCGAAGCACAGGCTCGGGATGTTGTAGTTCAGCCCGTAAAACCTGGTGTCGGTCAGCGCGGTGAACACGAGATCCTGCACCGCCCCGCCATAGACAGCATTAAAAGCCCTGCCGAACGCGGCTTCTGGGGCCGCGGCGTCCTTCAGCTCGTAGCCTTCCGACAGGAAGCCGGACCATTCCACTTCAGGCGGATTGTTGGAGAGGAAGCGATGATCGCGCGCGGCCGACGAGATGCAGGCGAGAATCTCGGCCTGGCAATCGGCGACCGACCAGCCCGGCAGGATCGCGATCCGGCAATCGACATCGCACCATGCGGGGACGCTGGAGGCCCAGTCGCCGCCCTTGATGATGCCGGGATTGAAATTGATCGGATGCGTCAGCGCCTTGAAATGAGGGTCACGCTTGGCCCGCTCGTTCCATTCGGCTTCGAGCTTTTCCACCGCATGAATCAGATGATAGGCCGCCGTGATCGCGTTGGAGCCTGCGCCCGCCTCGAATACATGCACGGGAAAGCCGCGCACTTTCAGCCGAAACCAGATCACGCCGACCTGGGAGCGCACCATCTGGCCGCCGGTCGGCTCCGGAATGAAGCAGGCATCGGCGCGATAGCCGCGCTGCAATGTCGAGAGCGCGCCAACGCCGGTACTCTCCTCCTCGATGACGGACTGAAAATGGATTCGCGCGGTCGGTTTGAGCCCCGCTGCCTTGATCGCATCGAGCGCATAGAGCGCGCCGATGGTGCCCGACTTCATGTCGCAGGCGCCGCGGCCATACATCTTGCCGTCCTTCACCACGGGCGAAAACGGCGGCGTCTCCCACATGTCGAGCGGACCGGCCGGAACCACATCGCAATGGCCCTGCAGGATCAGCGATTTTCCGGCGCTGGTCGAAGGCCGGTAAGTCCCAACCACGCTGCGCGCCTTGGAGAAATCATGCTCGATCGGGCCAAAGCCGCGCAAATCCTTCAAATCGTCGACCTCGATATGCCAGTCGTCGACCTCGTAGCCGCGGTTGCGCAGGAGATCCCCGATCATGTCCTGGCACGGTCCCTCCGCGCCGCGGGTCGAGGGAATCGCGACAAAATCCCGCGTGGTCGCCAGTTGCGCATCGAACCCGGCATCGACCGCGTCGAGGATTTTACGATTGATATCGGCTGCATTCATGTCTCGTCTTCCCTGTCGTTCACGGCTCGCGGCGGCCGACCCCGCCCCGATCAAATCATACTTTGTGCGACTTTGCAGGGGCCTGGATCGCTTTCAGAATCGGAGCCGCGTCAATACAGTAGCCGGCGCGCGTTGCCTCCCGGCCCGCGTGTTGAAATGCGCGCGATGAATGGAGATGCAGGGATGCCCGGCAACCGCAACATTCTCTTTCTGATCATCGGCGCATTGTTCGTGGCGGTCGCCGTGCTCGGCTACAATCTTTACCAGGAGAAAAAGGAACCGAAGGGGCTGCAGATCAATGTCGGACCGAACGGGCTGAAGATCGAAAACAAATGAACCGGATGCGTCACCAATGATCAAGGCATCACGTCTCGAGATTTTGTCGATCCTGCTGTTCGGCGCCCTGGCCCTGTTCGCGCTGGTGCACGCCGCCACCGCGCAGCAGGTCGGACGCGAGCAGGACATCGTCAATCTGCGGCTGGGTCAGCGCATCAAGGTCGACGACGGAACCTGTCCGGCCGGCCAGATCAAGCAGGTCTCCGGCGCCAAGATGACGGCGAACGGCGTCGAGGCGACAAAAAAGTGCATTCCGCGGGTCGCCGCCAAAACCAAGTAGAAAACCAGATCGGCGAACCCGGCTCGGACTTACCACGTGCCGTAGTGACCGACGAATCCGCGCCAGAGCGCATCACGCTCACGCGCCAGCGAATCCCTCCCGACACTGGCGTTCTTCGCCACGGCGGTAATCACCATCACGAGTTTCTCGCCGGGATCGACGAAGATCGATTGGCCGTAGACGCCCAGCAATGCAAACCGGCGTTTTTCGCCAGGGAATAGCCAGAACTGATAGCCATAACCGAAATACGGCGTGGCTTGCTTCGGCGCGAACGCGTCGGGCTGCCGGTGCCAATCGGTCGCGTCGAGCAGATAGTCCTTCGGCACCACCTGTTTTCCGGCGGCAGCGCCGTCATTGGCCAGTAACACCCCAAGCCGGCCATAGTCGCGCAGGATTGCATTGAAACTGCCCGCTGCGACCTCAAGGCCATCTTTGGTCCTGATCCAGGTGGCGTCCGCTTCGGCGCCCATCGGCTGCCACAGTCGCGGCGTCAAATATCGGCTGAGCGTCATGCCAGTCGCGGCGCGCAGCACGACCGCCAGCACGACGGTCTCGATCGACGCATAATGAAATCGCGAGCCCTGCTCCACCTCGCGCGCGTCGAACTCCCGCAAAGAATCGACCGAGCCTTCCGCGATACGCAGCTTCGAAAATCGCGCAAGATCGTCGTTGCCGTCATAGACTTCCTTGAAGGCGACGCCCGACGACATCCGCAGCAGATTGCGGATCGACGTTTCGCCATAGGCGTGGCCGGCAAGCCTGGGCTCGTATTTGGCGACCTTGTCGTCGAGCGAAGCGATCTTGCCTTCGGCAAGCGCCATGCCGATGGCGAGGCTGACGATGGATTTCGCCATCGAATGCGACACAAAGCGGTTTTCCGCATTGCGCTGATATTGATAGCGCTCGAACAGTACTTCGCCGTCCTTGATCAGCAACAGGCCGGTGACGCGCTGGTGCGCGAGAAAGTCATCAAGCGTGTAGCTGGCGTTTTCGAACCTGTACTCGATCTTTGGCTCGGTGGCGGCCGCCGCAAGCGGCAGCGGCGACGCCGACTTGCTCAGTGTGTAATGGGCAAGCAGTTTGTCGAGATTGCTGAACGATCCGACCCGGACGCTTTCGTCGTAGAACCAGCTGCCTCGCGTGCCGATCGGATAACCCGCAGCCTTGCCCAATTGCTGTTCATCGGGCGCCGCAGCTACAGGAAATGCGAACGCCACGAGCGCCACGCTCAGCGCAAAGATCTTTCCTGACCGCATCGGTTTCCCCTGCCCCGCACCATCACGCGTTATCGCCCGGCCGCGTTTTCGACCGGGAACATAACGGATTTCGCAGGAGGGGTGACAGGGCTGTGCGCGGCGGACGGCCGACCGAGGCTGAATTTTACACCGAAAACCTAGCAATCAACCTGGCACCCGCGGCGGTCAGTTCGACGGCGCAAACATGCATTGCAGCGTCGGCTTGGCGATCTTGGTGAAGGTCGCCCCGATCTCGGACCGTTTCGATGGCGGCACCCAATCGGTTTCGATGGTCGGCACGCCGGTCTCGCTGATGCCACGCAGCACGGCTTCGCGAAGGTCGCTGTCCTCGACGCCGGCGACCGCATAGTCATGCAGGCAGCCGCAAACCGTTTCGGGATGTGCCCAGCGCCCGACCATGTGGGGCACGCACTGGTGCACGAACTCGTCGCGCGGATCGGAAGAATTGATCAGCGAACGAACCTGGGCCTGGGCCGACCCGGCCAGGATGACGAAAGCGACGCTTGCGGCCGCACTGATACGAAAAAACATGATGCGCTTGACCTAACGGCTTTGTTGCGGGTGCTTGGCGGCTTAGCGGGCCGCGACGACGATCGGCCGCGAAGCGGAAACAGCGATCGGCGAGCCGCTATAGGCGAAGGTGCCGATGCCCGGCCGGCCGCTATCCGAGTTTCCGGTCAGCGCAGGCCAGACCAGCATGAAAGCGAAGGCGAGGAGGAAGCTGAACGTCTGCATTTGACCGTCTCCGGGTTTCGCTGTCGGCTGTCAGCCGCTCTGTTGTCCGACTGATAACCATCCGCTGTTTCCGGATGTCTGCGCCAAAGCGGGAAATGGTTTCGTCACTCCTCAGAATTGTTTCGTCGCTGAGCCGGGACGAAACAATCGCCGAGACCTTCGGGCGGGAATTCAGGGATTGCAGCCGGCTACAACCGGCTGCGACACTCGCTCACTGGCCGAATGCAGGTCGGTCATTGACCGACATTCGTGGCGGCCATCACCGTCGGTATCTGGGTAGCGACGGGTGATCCGCCATAACTAAAAGTCCCTATTCCCGGCAGGTCGTTATCACCCGACCCGGCCATCAAAGGCGCGGTCAAAAGCAGGACAGTCGCGATAATATAGCTGAGGGCTCGCATGCGGCGTCTCCACTGACCATGTGTGGATAAGACGCCCGCGAAGACGGGTCGGTTCGGACCTCACGCGAATTTTTAACCGTATCCGTGTTGGAGAAAGCCGGTCGTGAGACCGATGGCCGTGAACCGGGATAACGGTGCGGCCGACTCACGCTCCAGCGGAGTGCAACTTTTCCAGGCAGTTGTGCGTTGGCGTAAACCTTCAACGGAGGGATAGCGGTCGTGGGCAATGGTAGCATCGTTGGCAAGAAATCCCCGGCCCAGCCGATCGTTGAGCGTTGGTTGGGCAGTAACGGCTTACCGGAACCGCGGATCGATCAACCAAAACCCGCCCAGGCCGCGCGCCCGGATATCTGCGGCGCGATGGCGCAGCAGCGCGGCGACAGTGGCAATCACTCGTCCCCACAGGAGTTGCTTCATCTGGTGGGGTGCCGCGAGAAGGCCGGCCGCGTCAACTGAAGGCTCCGGCAAAGCGCTAGGTTCGATCGGGAGCGGTCACTGGACGAAGTCGCCGCATTTCTCGATCGCCGCGCCCGTGCCCCAGGGCATGATTGGCACCGAGGACGTCGAATTCTTCGGCGAGCCCTCTATCAATTTGTCGGAATAGACCATGTAGACCAGCACGTTCCGCCTGGCGTCGCAGCCGCGGACGATCTGCATCTTCTTGAAGAACATCGAGCGGCGCTGGCGGAACATGTCGCCGCCCTGCTCCATCTTGTCCTTGAAATGAATCGGACCGATCTGGCTGCAGGACAGCGAGATATCCGAGACCTGCTCGGCGAGCCCCAACCAGCCCTTGTAGCCGCCCTTCTCCGGCACGGTGAAATGACAGGCCACCCCGTCGATCTCGGGATCATCGACGCCATAGGTGCCCAGCTTGTCGTTCGGGCTGAGCAATTTGAACACGGTCGAGCGGCGAAAGATCAGGTCCGGATCGTCACCGGCCAACACCGGATATCCGGACCACAAGACCAATGTAAGCGCTGCCAGAAGGCAGCGGCTCCATCGCGTGTCACATCGGCGTGCAGGGGGCGGTGTCATGGTGGTCTCCGTTGTTGGGGCCAACGGCGATTTGCAGAAGATTCGCGAAGGCTGTCCGCCTTTAACCGAATGTGAGGCTTTTTTGCTACGCTTGCAGCGAAAATCGCTGGAATTGCAAGCCTCGCGCTGGTGAACCCCTACCTCGTCTGCAACACTAAATATCAACGGCTGAATTTGGGATTCGTGGAATGACGTGCGTAAGCGGGGATCGGGTTTTGGTGGCTAGCGGATGGCTGGAACCGACGGTCAAAAAACATCGGATTTCTGCAATGGCGTCGCACCGGTTTTGGCAAATTGCCGCGTTGACGGTGGCCGGCACCATCGGCATCGCCGCGCGGGCGGATGCGGCGGTTCTTTGGTCGGATTCGGATTCCGGATATTCGCGGCCGGTTATTGTGGCGCCGCCGCGCGCGCAGCGGACGTCGCGCCATAAAGGCAAACAGGTCGAGGCGGCGATCAAGGAATCGGCCAAGCCGCAGGGTCCGCTGATCATCGCGGTCTCGGTCAGCAAGCAGAACGTCAAGATCTACGATTCCAACGGGTTCTTCGCCGAAGCGCCGGTGTCGACCGGCATGGCCGGTCATTCGACGCCGATGGGCGCCTTCAGCGTGATCCAGAAGCAGAAGATGCACCACTCCAACATCTACAGCGGCGCGCCGATGCCGTTCATGCAGCGGATTACCTGGTCGGGCGTTGCGATGCATGCGGGCGTGCTGCCGGGCTATCCGGCCTCGCATGGCTGCATCCGCATGCCGATGGCGTTCGCCGTCAAGATGTACGGCTGGACCCGGATGGGGGCCCGCGTGATCGTCACGCCGGGCGAGTTGTCGCCTGCGCCATTTTCGCATCCGCTGCTGGTTACCCAGAAGGTCGTGCCGCAGCCGGTCGCGGCGGACATGCCCAAGCCGGATGCATCGGCGAAGAGCGACAAGGTTGCCAAGACCGAGCCGGCGACGCCTGAGCCAAAACTCGAACTGCGATCGACCGTCGGCCACGACAGCCATCTGTCCGCGGTGCTCAATGAGCCGTCCGCACCGACACCGTTAAGCGAACAGACCCATACTGCGGATGCCGGAGCTTCATCCGCCACGAAGGCGCCGGGAACGATGTCCGATGCCACGACTTCCGCGCCGCAAGCCGCCGACAAACCGGGCACCGCCAACGGCGAGCCGAAATCCGATACCGTAAAAGCCGAACCGCCGGCCGCCGAGATCACCGACCAAACCGCCGAAGCCGCCTCCAACGACGACAAGCCGGTCGAGGCCAAGGCGGCGGAAGCCGCCACGACCGAAGCAAAACCTGCCGGGATCGCGACCTCGGACCAGACCGGCCAGAAGAAGGCCGATGCGGCCGGCGAGCCGGCGAAGGCCGACGCGGTCAAGGCCGATGCGGCAACCGCGCCAGCGAAGCCCGAGGACAAAGCCAGCGCAACGCCCGGTGACGACGTCGCCGCTGCGGGCGCTATGGACGCGAAAAAGGATCAGGGCCGCCCGTCCGATCCGGAAAAAGCGGCCCCCGCAAAACCCGCGCTGGCCATGGCAAAAGGCACCGGACCGATTTCGGTATTCATCAGCCGCAAGGACGGAAAGCTCTATGTCCGGCAGAATTTCGCGCCGCTGTTCGATGTGCCGGTGACGATCGCGCCGAGCGACCGGCCGCTCGGAACCCACATCTTCACCGCCGAAACCGACAAGACCGATGCTAACATCCTGCATTGGTCGGTGGTGACGCTGCCTGCGAGCCACAAGGCCGAACGGCGCGACGACGACGAGCGTGGCGCCCGCCACCGCAAGGTCGCGGGCGCGGTCGAGATCGCCAAGCCGGTCCCCGAACCCGACAGCCCGGCCGAGGCGCTGGATCGCATCACCATCCCCGCGGACGCGATGGCGCGCATCACCGATGCGCTCTCGACCGGCGGCTCGATCATCGTTTCCGATCAGGGCATAGCGGCCGGCGAAACCGGCGAAGGAACGGATTTCATCGTTTCGCTGCGCTAGCCGACCTGACACGATACGGCTAATATTGCTGCTCTGACGGGAGCGAATAGCCATGATCGATCGCAGGACCATCGTCACGGCAACTTTGGCCGCGATCGCAACTCCGGTTGTGACACGGCGCGCTATGGCAGAGGCCGCCATGAGCCGGATCACGGCTTATGCGTTTTCATTTCCGGCGCTTGAAAAAGGCGACATCAGGCTCGCCGACTATGCCGGCCAGCCGCTTGTCGTCGTCAACACCGCCTCGTTGTGCGGTTTCACGCCGCAATATGCCGGATTGCAGCAATTGTGGACCGAGTTTCACGATCGCGGCCTGATGATCGTCGGCGTTCCCTCCAACGATTTCGGCGGTCAGGAACCCGGTAGCGCCAGCGACATCGCGGAGACCGCGCAGCATCAATATGGGGTTACCTTTCCGATCGCCGCCAAGACCGTGGTGAAAGGCCCGAATGCACATCCATTCTACAAATGGGCCGCCGATCTCAGACCAAGGGATGTGCCGCGCTGGAACTTTCACAAATATCTGATCGGCCGCGAGGGCAACATCGCCGAGGTGTTCCCGGAAAGCGTCGAACCGACCGATACGCGTGTGAAAACAGCCATTGCGCGCGCGCTTGTTGCGGCCTGACCACACCGTTTCCGCACCAATTTAACCTGTTGAACCGATAGGCCGGTAGCGGGCGAGAAAAGCCGTTGCCGTGGCGGCGGCCGTCCAACTAAGCTATTGTGATCAAAGGGCAGGAATGGTTCGGACAGAGGCTCGAACAGCCACCGCCGAACACGGGATTTCAGGACAAGGGGAACGAGATGCGGTTTGCGGCAGGTTTGATCTTTGCCAGCGTAGTGTCGCTGTGTGTGTCGGGTAGTGCGTGGTCGCAGACGGCAGCCCCCAAGCCCGCGACGGCTCCGCCGGCCGCAGCCCCTCAGGCGGCGACCGCTACTGCGGCCCCTGCCCCCGCGCCGGCATCGGCGCCTGCTCCGCTGTCCAAAGCCGCCTGCACCAATCCGGATGCGCTCGGTATCGCGCGCGTCGTCGAAATCGACACCACAGGCGGTCCCGGCTTCGGTTTCGAACATTTCAAGCAGCTCGATTTCCTGCGCGACCACGAGGTGGTGCTGACGTTCGATGACGGTCCGTGGGTGGGCAACACGCCCGCCGTGCTGAAGGCCTTGGCGGATGAATGCACGACCGGCATTTTCTTCTCGATCGGCAAGCACGCGACCTATTATCCGGAAATCCTCCGCCAGGTTCAGGCAGCCGGTCACACCATCGGATCGCACACCTGGTCGCACGCCACGCTGACCAACAAGAAGCTGACCGACGACCAGAAAAAGGAAGAGATCGAAAAAGGCTTCAGCGCGGTGAAATGGGCGCTGGAAGGCGCATCGCCGGCGCCGTTCTTCCGCTTCCCGGCGCTGCAGCACCCGCCGGAAATGGTCACCTATCTCGGCACCCGCAATATCGCGATGTTCTCCTGCGACCTCGACTCCTTCGACTTCAAGGCGCGCAACGCCCAGCAGGTGATCGACGTCACGATGAAGAAGCTCGACAAGCAGGGCAAGGGCATCATCCTGTTGCACGATTTCCACAAGCATACCGCGGAAGCCCTGCCCGCTCTGCTGCGCAAGCTGAAGGCCGGCGGCTACAAGGTCGTGCGGATGATCGCGAAAGCGCCGGTGCAGACGCTGGCGCAATATGACGAGGAAGTCCTGAAAGAGACCAAGCTGCCGACGGTCAGCGACCGCCCGGTTTCCAGCGTGGTGCAGACGATTTCGGAATGACATCCCGCCGCGCGCGATAGCAGCTGATGGCCGCGTTGCACATCGAAGGCTACGTCATCGTGTCGGCCGACGGCATGCTGGCGAACGCCGCACACGTGATGCCCGAGGAACTGAAATTCGAGGGCGACAAGCGGTTCTTCACCGACGCGCTCGACCGCGCCGATTTGATCGTGCACGGCCGCCGCTCGTTCGAAGACCAGCGCAACTCGCCCCGGCGAACAACGGATCGTGCTGACGCGAAAAATTGCGTCCATGGCGCCCGATCCGTCCAATCCCAGGGCGACGCTCTGGAACCCGGCAGGCGCGCCGTTCGAGGCAGCGTGCGAACGGGCCGGCGTCACAAGCGGCCTGGTTGCGATCATCGGCGGGCCGGTCGTATTCGGAATGTTCCTTGGTCGCTACGCGACGTTCTGGCTCTCGCAGGCGCCGCGGGTGCGGATACCCGATGGCGAGGGCTGCTTCCCCGGCGTCCCCGAGCAATCGCCGCAGGCGATCCTGGCGGCCCATGGCCTGACGGCGGGCGACGCGCAAATCCTCGATGAGGCCCACCAGGTGACCGTCACGCCGTGGCGGCGGCAGCAAGCCTAAATAGTTGCTGACGGGCGATCCGAACGGTCGCCTTTTTTGGCTGTCTTTTCCGCCGACCAGATCCGGATCGTCTGCTGTGCCGTGGACAATGCCAGGGAATTGAACATTTCCTGGCCCCGCTCGAGCTGCTGTTTCGAGGCAGGCGCACAGCCAGGCCGGTTGTGAATGATCATCGTCGTTGTCGCCCAGTTCAGCCGCGCGGCCTTGCAGGCCACGATCAGCCCATCCAGCTGGGCGTTTGCGATCAATCGCTCGACGGCCGGGATCGCCACGTCGGTGAGAACCGAAAGCGCCGCCACCACATTGTTGTATTCGTCCTGGACCGCAAATCGATTCACCGACTGATCGTTCAGCTTGCCCATGCGGTTAAGCTCGACCACCTTGCGTTTGGCTTCGGTATAGTCGACCGGCTTTCGCGGCAGCGCTGAGGCCTGTTCAGCGACCTTCGCGATCGCGGCTTTGATACTGTCCTGCATTCCAGGCGATGCCGTCTGCAGGATGTGCGCCCGCACCTTTACGCTGGCTTTTGCAATCAGCACCTCGAGCAGGCCGGGTGGAATATCGCGCCGAAGGCCAAGCTTCTCCGTCAGACTATCGTTGCGTTCCGCGTCCCGGACAAGGATGACATAGGCGGCTTCCGAGAAACGCGCACCCGCATTCTGGGCGAGCGTACCGCGAACCACCGAGTCGCCTCGCATGACAAGTAAATCGCTCAAGGTCTCGCTGAGGGTTTCGCGGCCCGAGATGGCCAGCAGATGTTCCTGGCCCCTTATGTCGGCGATTTCGATCAGGTCCCCCTCAGATACATGAGCGGATTTCCTCAACACCGGCGCGGCGACCGCCGCATCCTCGTGGAACGCAAGCTTGCGTATGGCGTCTTGCGGAGCAAGCGCCAGCGCGGACAGGTTGCGGCTGAGCTGGGCCAACGTTCGGACGTCTGCTCGCTCGATCAGCCGGACCAGAACGCCATCGAACACATCGATCTGGACCGCGGTGAGACGACCGGCATCGGACACCAGCAGGTTGGTTACCTGGCGTAGAATTTCGACCCGGCGCGTTGGCGATCGGTCGTTGATGGCGTCGTCCAGCTCCGCCATTAACGACGCCGGTGCTATCGCGGTCATTTTCGACTTCGCTCCCCGGGGAAAACAAAGGGCAAACCTGGCGACGATCGGCTAGAAGGTGACGCCAACCCGATTTCTCTCTTTCCAGACAATTCGGCACCGCTTTTTGGTAGTGCCGTGCAGCAGTTCGAACCGGGGCGGAAGCGGCAGCTGGCCAACTATCTGCAAACAGGCGCCGCCGACCGAATAGTCGATCACCGTGCAGTCGATGGCCGGCGTTTTGGAATCAACAATGATTTTGGCGGTGCTTGACACCCTCCCTGAAGGCCGAACGCGGGCAAATCGTCGCGGATACATCGTTGAAATCCTCACAACTCGGGTCCGAACAAAAGCAAATTCGGTGAGCGATTTAAAAAACGGTAAACGGAAAATTCTCAGGGACTGGCGGGGTTTATCGAATTCGGCTCTCAGCAAAAATACTGAAGCGGATTGCACCGCAAAGGCATTTACGAATCCTTTTTGATCCGGTCCGGCGGCGCCGCCTTCAAGGTAGCTAAATGCCTTTTATCGCGCCGAGAGCCCGTATAATTACCATCTGATTCATTTTATTCGCAGATAATTAGCTACGACGCCGGCGCGATCGAAGATCGTTCCGTGTCAGGGCCATCAGACCTCGCCGTAGACCGGCTCGGCGGTCCTCGACCTGCGGCCAACCCCGGCGATGATGAAGAGGGCGCCGATGATCGACAGGTTCTTCAGCGCGTCGACCAGCGCCTTGGCGTTTTCCGGCGGCGACTGGTTCCAGAAATCGTGGAAATAGAACGTCGCGGCGGCGACGAAGAAAATCAGCAGGATGGCGAAAAACCGCGCGGCCAGATTGAACGCGATCATCAATCCGGCGATCACCTCGAAGGAGCCGACCGCGATCGCCAGCATCTGCGGCGTCGGCATCCCCGTGATCCCCTCGAGCTGGGTGGTGTAGGGCACCAGCAGCGCGGGAATTGCCACCTTGGCGGCGATGAAGTCCGCGGTCGCGGCGATGCCGAACAGCTTGGTGGCGCCCGAATAGAGAAACAGCACGGCGAACAGAATTCTTCCGAAAGTGACGAACGCTGGCATGGGTCGGCCTCGCTAAGTGCTGCAAAATGTCGAGTTCGCTGAACGGCGGTACGATTATGGGCGTTCCGCTTCGGGTTTTCAAACGGTCAAATCGATTCCAACAGCGTCCTCCGAAGCGTCCAAGACCTAGAGACCTAGCCGAACAGGCTGGGTTGCTGGCGGCCGGCACGTTCCTGAGCCTCGACCGCGGCCACCGCGGTCATGTTGAGAATGCCGCGCGCGGTCACCGATGGCGTGAGGATGTGGGCCGGACGCGACGGCCCGATCAGGATCGGACCGACCGGAAGCGCGTCCGCCAGCGACTTGATCATCTGGTAGGCGACATTGGCGGTGTCGAGGTTCGGCATGATCAGGATATTGGCGACGCCTTCCAGCTTCGAATGCGGCAGAATCAGCGCCCGCGCTGCTTCCGACAGCGCGGTATCGCCCTGCATTTCGCCGTCCGCCTCAATCTCCGGATGATTCTGTTTCAGGAGCGCGGTGGCGCGGCGCATCTTGCGGGAGGATTCCGGTATCATAGCTGCCGAAGTCGGAATGTGACACGAAGGCGACCTTCGGCTTGATATTGAAACGCTGGACGTGGATCGCGGCCAGTGCCGCCATTTCCGCCAGTTCCTCGGCGCTCGGATGCGGCCGCACCTGGGTGTCGGCGACGAAGTAGGCCCCCTTGCTGGTGATCATCAACGCCAGCGCCGCGAAATCGGTGACGCCGGGCAGGAAGCCGATGATCTCGCGGACATGGCGCAAATGGCTCATGTAGCGGCCTTCGACGCCGCAGATCATGGCGTCGGCCTCGCCGCGCATCACCGCCAGCGCCGCGATCACGGTGGCGTTGGTGCGCACCACCGTGCGCGCGGCGTCGGGCGTGACGCCATGACGGCCGGCGACGTCGATGTAGGACTGCACATAGGAGCGATAGCGCGGATCGTCCTCGGGATTGACCAGGTCGAAATCCTGGCCGATCTTGATGGAAAGGCCATAGCGCTTGATCCGCGCCTCGACCACCGCCGGACGCCCGACCAGGATCGGCCGCGCCAGCTTCTCCTCGAGCACGACTTGCGTTGCATGCAGCACGCGTTCGTCCTCGCCCTCGGCATAGATCACCCGGACCGGCTGGGTCTTGGCCTTGGCGAACATCGGCTTCATCACGAGGCCGGAGCGGAACGCGAAGCGTTCCAGCTGCGCGGCATAATCCTCGAAATCGGCAATCGGCCGCGTCGCCACGCCCGAATCCATTGCCGCCTTCGCAACCGCCGGCGCGATGCGCAGGATCAGGCGCGGATCGAACGGGCTCGGGATCAGCGAGCCCGGCCCAAAGCCCTGCGTCTCGCCGCTGTCGAAGCCGGGCGCGATCGCATCCGACGGCGGGTCGCGCGCCAGTTGCGCGATCGCATCGACCGCGGCGTGCTTCATCTCCTCGTTGATCGCGGTGGCGCCGACATCGAGCGCGCCGCGGAAGATATAGGGAAAGCACAGCACATTGTTGACCTGGTTCGGAAAGTCCGAGCGCCCGGTGCAGATCATCGCGTCGGGGCGGGCTTTGCGGGCCTCGTCCGGCATGATCTCGGGATTGGGATTGGCCAGCGCCATCACCAGCGGTTGGTCCGCCATCTGCTTGACCATTTCCGGCTTCAGCACGTTGGGCGCCGACACCCCCAGGAAAATATCGGCGCCGCCGATCACATCGCCAAGCACCCGCTTGTCGGTCTTCTGGACATAGACCGCCTTCCAGCGGTCCATCAGCGTATTGCGGCCCTCGTACACGACGCCGTCGATGTCGCAGACCCAGATGTTCTTGCGCTGGGCGCCGAGCGAGACCAGCAAATTGAGGCAGGCGATCGCGGCGGCGCCCGCACCGGAGCAGACGATCTTGCAGTCGGCGAGCTTCTTGCCGTTCAGCAGCAGCGCATTGGTGATGGCGGCGCCGACGATGATCGCGGTGCCATGCTGGTCGTCATGGAACACCGGGATCTTCATGCGCTCCTTGAGCCGCGCCTCGATCTCGAAACATTCCGGACCCTTGATGTCCTCGAGGTTGATGCCGCCAAACGTCGGCTCCAGCGCCGCCACCGTCTCCACCACGCGCTCGATGGTGTCGGCGGCGATTTCGATGTCGAACACGTCGATCCCGGCGAACTTCTTGAACAGGACCGCCTTGCCCTCCATGACAGGTTTGGAGGCGAGCGGGCCGATATTGCCCAGTCCGAGCACCGCGGTGCCGTTGGAAACCACCGCGACCAAATTGGCGCGCGCGGTCAGCGTGGCCGCCTCGGCCGGATTGTTGGCGATTTCGGTACAGGCAGCCGCCACGCCCGGCGAATAGGCCAGCGCCAGGTCGCGCTGGTTGGCGAGCGGCTTGGTGGCCTGGATCTCAAGCTTGCCGGGCCGCGGCAGCCGATGGTAGGCCAGCGCCGCGGAGTGGAGGTCTTCAGAATAAGACGACATACGCTTCCCCCAACTCCGGCCTTTTGATTCTGGCTTCCGTGCTTGATTCTGGCTTCGGTGCCCGGCGTCAATTTTGCGGCAGATTGAGCCGGATGTGAAGTTCGCGCAACTGCTTGGTGGTGACCTCGGACGGCGCCCCCA
Source organism: uncultured Alphaproteobacteria bacterium (assembly GCA_963699465.1). GTDB lineage: Bacteria > Pseudomonadota > Alphaproteobacteria > Rhizobiales > Xanthobacteraceae > Bradyrhizobium. The sequence goes on along the minus strand of CAVOTZ010000044.1, from coordinate 697,262 downwards.
TCAAGAGGTCTACGGCCTGCTGGTTCATCGGGAATAGCGAGATCTCCCGCAGATTGTTGGTGCCGCAGAGAAGCATGACAATGCGATCGACGCCGGCCGCCATGCCGCCATGCGGCGGCGCGCCGTACTGGAACGCGCGGTACATGCCGCCGAAACGTTCGACCACGTCCTTCTCGCCATAGCCTGCGATCTCGAACGCCTTCACCATCGCCTCGGGCCGATGGTTGCGGATGCCGCCGGACGCGATCTCGTAACCGTTGCAGGTGATGTCGTACTGGAACGCCTTGATGGTCAGCGGGTCCTGCTTGTTGAGCGCGTCGAGCCCGCCTTGCGGCATCGAGAACGGGTTGTGCGAGAAATCGACCTTCTTGTCCTCCTCGTTGTACTCATACATCGGGAAGTCGACGATCCACGCGAGTTCGAACCGATCCTTGTCGATCAGGTTCAGCTCCTCACCCAATTTGGTGCGCGCGAGACCGGAAAACTTCCAGAATTTGTCGGGATCGCCGGCGACGAAGAACGCCGCGTCGCCCTCTTTCAATCCGAGCTGGGTGCGGATCGCCGCGGTTCGCTCCGGCCCGATGTTGTTGGCCAGTGGGCCCGCGCCCTCGCCGCCCTCGCGCCACATGATGTAGCCGAGCCCCGGCTGGCCCTCGCCCTGTGCCCACGAATTCATCCGGTCGCAGAACGCGCGGCTGCCACCGCCCTTGCCCGGGATCGCCCAGACCTGGTTCTTCGGATCTTCGAGCATGCGCGCGAACACCTTGAAGCCCGAGCCGCGGAAGTGTTCCGAGACCTCCTGCATGATGATCGGGTTACGCAAATCCGGCTTGTCGCTGCCGTATTTCTTCAGCGCTTCCGCGAACGGAATCCGCGGCCAGCCTTTTGTCACGGGCTTGCCTTTGGCAAATTCCTCGAACACGCCAGTCATGACGGGTTCGACCGCTGCGAAAACATCGTCCTGCTCGACAAAGCTCATCTCGAGATCGAGCTGATAGAATTCGCCCGGCAGCCGGTCGGCGCGCGGGTCCTCATCGCGAAAACACGGCGCGATCTGGAAGTAACGGTCGAAGCCGGACATCATCAGCAGTTGCTTGTACTGCTGCGGCGCCTGCGGCAACGCGTAGAATTTGCCGGGATGAATTCGCGACGGCACCAGGAAGTCGCGCGCGCCTTCCGGCGACGACGCGGTCAGGATCGGGGTCTGGAACTCGAAGAAGCCCTGCTCCTTCATCCGCTTGCGCATGGAATCGACGATCGCGCCGCGGGTCATGATGTTCTGGTGCAGCTTGTCGCGACGCAGGTCGAGGAAACGGTACTTAAGCCTTATGTCCTCAGGATATTCCTGATCGCCGAACACCGGCATCGGCAGCTCGCCGGCCGGACCCAGCACCTCGATTTCGCTGACATAGACCTCGACCGCGCCGGTCGGCAGTTCCGGATTGTCGGTGCCTTCGGGGCGACGGCGGACCTTGCCGTCGATCCGCACCACCCATTCCGAGCGCAGTTTTTCCGCGTCCTTGAACGCCGGCGAATCCGGGTCGGCGACGCATTGGGTCAGGCCGTAATGGTCGCGCAGATCGATGAACAGCACGCCGCCATGGTCGCGGATACGGTGGCACCAGCCGGACAGACGGACGGTCTGGTCGATGTCGGTGTCGCGGAGCGCGCCGCAGGTGTGGGACCGGTAACGATGCATGGATATCCTGAAAAACTGGTGCTGGAGGGTCGAATTGAGCGGCGAGGGCCTGCCCTTCCAAAGAGCGTCAGGGTTTACCCGAGGCGGTGCAGTGCGGCAACCGAATGCGGGCGGTTTGGGCGGCAAAACCGGCGCCTCGCCGGTCAAAAATGAGCCAAAATACCCGCTGAACCGGCCAACCCGCCTCAAACCGATTGAGTATTGGATTGAGTATTCTTTTGGCCTGCCTATCTTGAGCCCATGACGGTCCATTTCCCCTTCCAGAACACCTATTCCGCGCTGCCGGCGAACTTTTTCGCACGCGTAGCGCCGACGCCGGTGACTTCGCCGCGCCTGATCAAGCTGAACCGGCCGCTGGCGGTCCATCTCGGGCTCGATCCGGACCTGCTGTCGAGCCCGGAAGGCGCCGAAATCCTCGCCGGAAAACGGCTGCCCGACGGCGCCGACCCGATCGCGATGGCCTATGCCGGCCACCAGTTCGGCCATTTCGTGCCGCAGCTCGGCGACGGCCGCGCCATCCTGCTCGGTGAAGTCATCGACGCCGACGGCGTTCGCCGCGACATCCAGCTCAAGGGCTCGGGCCCGACGCCGTTTTCGCGCCGGGGCGACGGCCGCGCCGCGCTCGGTCCGGTGCTGCGCGAATACATCGTCAGCGAGGCGATGGCGGCGCTCGGTATCCCGACCACGCGCTCGCTGGCCGCGGTCGTCACCGGCGAGATGGTGATGCGCGAGACCGCGCTGCCGGGCGCGGTGCTGACGCGGGTCGCCTCCAGCCACATCCGGGTCGGCACCTTCCAGTTCTTCGCCTCGCGCGGCGATACCGAGGGCGTGCGGCGGCTCGCCGATCACGTCATCGCCAGGCACTATCCCGACGCCGCCCGTGCCGAGCGCCCCTATGCCGCGCTGCTCGCCGGTGTGATCGGTCGCCAGGCCGATCTGGTCGCGCGCTGGCTGCTGGTCGGCTTCATCCACGGCGTGATGAATACGGATAACTCCTCGATCTCCGGCGAGACCATCGATTACGGCCCCTGCGCCTTCATGGATCATTACGACCCGGCGGCGGTGTTCTCCTCGATCGACGAGCAAGGCCGCTACGCCTACGCCAACCAGCCGCGGATCGCGCTGTGGAATTTGACGCGGCTGGCGGAATGCCTGTTGCCGCTGTTTTCCGACGACAAGGACAAGGCGATCGCCGAGGCCGAAGGGTTGCTCGGCGCCTTCGCGGAACAATTCACCGCCGCCTATCAGGCCGGCCTGCGCCGCAAGATCGGCCTGTTCACGGCGCGCGACGGCGACGAGGCGCTGGTGCAGGACCTGCTGGACGCGATGGCGCAGAACCAGGCCGATTTTACCCTGACCTTCCGGCGGCTGGCCGATGCCGCGCTTGGTTCCGATCACGATGAGCCGGTGCGCGAATTGTTCGTCGACCCCACCACCTTCGACCATTGGGCGGCGCGCTGGCGGCAACGCAGCGCCGACGAACCGCAATCCGCCGAGGAACGGCGCACCGCGATGCGCGCGGTCAATCCGGCGTTCATTCCGCGCAACCACCGCATCGAGGCGATCATCGAAGCCGCCGTCAACCGCGACGACTATGCGCCGTTCGAGCAGTTGCTGACCGTGCTGGCAAAACCGTTCGACGACCAGCCGACATTTACGGCCTATGCCGAGCCGCCGCAGCCCGAGCAGCGCGTGCTGCAGACGTTTTGCGGGACGTGATCGCCTGCGAGCGTCATTGCGAGGAGCGAAGCGACGAAGCAATCCAGGGCTCCATGTGTGGCCCTGGATTGCTTCGCTGCGCTCGCAATGACGGTGGTAGGACATAACTCCAAGCTCTCGCGACAGTACTAGTAGCCCGGATGAGCCAACGGGTCGGGCGAATGCGCGCCCGATGACGGGCTCCGCGATATGCGGGACCCGCTCCTCGTTCCCTTGGCCATGGTTCGAGACGGCGCTTCGCGCCTCCTCACCATGAGGTCCAAAGATGTGGCTCTGTACCCAGACCTCATCCTGAGGAGCGCGCTCTTGCGCGCGTCTCGAAGGATGCGCCACACACACCTTCTCGTTCTCGCGACAGGCCTTGCCCGAGGTTTGTCAATCGTTTGCTCCCTCTTCAAACAGAGGGCGCGGGGAAGACCGGGTGCGCGCTGCACCCGCGGTCTCATGTGCACTGTGCATCAAAAGAAAACGCACATGAGCATACAGGTTCAGCGGAAACACTCCGGCCTTCCCTGCGCAGTGGCTCTACGACTTATATCGTGCTCTCCCTGGTGAATCGGAGCCTCTTGCCACCATCGCCCCCGGGAGGCGTTAGCCTCTCAAGGACTTGACGCCAGCATTCCGGGCGTCAGGACCACACGACTTCGCCGTACGCTTCAGCATCGCTCGTCCGCGCGCAAAAGCGCGCGCGACGCTATCGCGTCCACCGCAACCCGTCCCAACGTCAGTGACGAAGGCCTAACGCCCCTCCTTCGGGACAGGATAGGCATAATACGCCGGTGATTTGCGGCCGGGGTCAAGCGCCGTTTCTGGCAATCAGAATATTTCGTGGCCCGGATGAGGCGAAGCGACATCCGGGGCAGACGCCGTATGCGCGCGACAGATTCCCGGATATCGCTGCGCTCATCCGGGCTACACCATCACAAATCATTAACCCTCCCCCCAGCCCGCCGCCCGCCGGTTCCACAAATTAACAACCGGTCAACGGCTTCCCGACAATTCTGGCGTTTTCGTTTCTGGAGATTGCCGTGGACGCGCTGGTGTTTGAATTCATGGGCTTGGCGATGATCGGGCTCTGCGTGATCGTGCTCGCCGTTCCCTCGGGCCGGCCACAGGCCCGGCGCCTGCGCGATTCCTGAACCGGCGCTGTTCGACCCGGCCTGACGCCAGAATCGGCGGCCCGGAGCCGACAGCGGCCCAATCGCCTCATTGCGGCCCGCTAAAATCCACGGTCAGACCGAAATGCAAGGCTCGAATTCACCGCTCGACCCTTGACATATCAGCGCTTTCGGCAGAACGCCCTGTCAGAAGCGTTATGGACTTTTCATGGATCTCATTAGCACCACTTCGGAACTCGCGGCCGTATGCGGCCGCCTCGCCCAGCACCCGGTCATTACCGTCGATACCGAATTCCTGCGGGAGACGACCTATTACCCCCTGCTCTGCGTCGTGCAGATGGCCAGCCCCGACGAAGCGGTCGTGGTCGACACGCTGGCCGCGGGCATCGACCTGAAACCGTTCTTCGACCTGATGGCCAATGAGGCGGTGCTCAAGGTATTTCATGCCGCCCGCCAGGATATCGAGATCGTCTGGCACCAGTCCGGCACAATTCCGCACCCGATCTTCGACACGCAAGTGGCGGCCATGGTGCTCGGCTATGGCGACAGCATCGCCTACGACCAGCTGGTCGAACGCATCACCGGCCACCGCCCCGACAAGACCCACCGCTTCACCGACTGGTCGCGCCGGCCGCTGACCAAGGAGCAGATGCATTACGCGGTCTCCGACGTCACCCATCTGCGCGACGTGTTCGCCGCCCTCGATGCCGATCTCAAGAAGCGCGGCCGCAGCGACTGGGTCAGCGAGGAGATGGAAATCCTGACCTCGCCGAAAACCTACGACTTCCACCCCGAACGGGCCTGGGAGCGGCTGAAAACCCGGGTGCGCAAGCCCAAGGAACTGGCGGTGCTGATGGAGGTCGCGGCCTGGCGCGAGCAGGAAGCGCAAAGCCGCGACGTGCCGCGCAGCCGGGTGCTGAAGGACGACGCGGTCGGCGACATCGCCACCCACGCGCCGACCACGCTGGAGCGGCTCGCCGGCCTGCGCTCGCTGCCGAAAGGTTTTGACCGCTCGAAATGGGGCACCGATATCGTCGCCGCCGTGCAGCGCGGGCTGGCCCGCGATCCCGCGGAATTGCCGAAGATCGAAAAGCCGCGCGGCAATTCAAACGGGGCTGCGACCGTCGAGCTTCTAAAAGTGCTGCTGCGGATGACCTCGGAACGGCACGCCGTTGCCAGCAAGGTGATCGCCACCGTGGACGACCTCGAGCAGATCGCGTCCGACGACGATGCCGACGTCGGCGCGCTGCGGGGCTGGCGCCGCGAGCTGTTCGGCGAGGCCGCGCTGGCGCTGAAGCACGGCAAGCTCGCGCTGGCGGTGGAAAAAGGCCGGGTGATCCGGGTCGACCGGGAGTAAGATCGAAAATTTTGATTTCGATCCGCCCCGGCATCTTCCACATTTCGAGATCGTACCGCTAAACTGCGGCAAATACCGGCTTCGGATCTGGTCATGCGACGGCGCGAATTCATCGGTCTTATTGGCGGTGCGGCGGGACTGGCGATCACCAACAGCTACCGCGCAAGTGCCGAGGATACGGTTCGGCGTGTTGGCGCCCTGATCACCACGCCCACGGCCAGGGCAGTTCTGGAAAAGGTGCTGGGTCAGCACGGCTGGGTCCTGGGCCAAAATCTGCAGATCGACTACCGGATGACCGGCGGCGAGACCGAACGGTCGCGACAAGGCGCGCGGGAATTGCTTGCCGAAAAACCCGACGTACTCTTCGCGACCACCAACACGTCGATGGCCGCCCTCCAGGCCGAAGGCTCGCGCCTTCCTACCGTGTTCGCCATGGTGAGCGATCCGGTCGGGATGCATTACATCGAGAGCTTTGCCCGTCCCGGTGGAAATGTCACCGGATTCACGCCCTTCGAGCCTTCGTTGGGCGGCAAATGGGTATCGCTGCTGAAGGAAATCGTGCCCGATATCAACCGGCTCGGCCTGGTCTACAATCCGGAGCCGGGAAATAACGCCGCGGCGTTTCGGGAATCGATCGACGAGACGGCAAAACGGACCGGGATCACATCGATCGAAACTCCGCAGCGCGACATTGCCGGCATCGAGCGCCTGATCTTCTCGATGAAAGGCCAGCCGAGCTGCGGATTGGTCTTCCTGCCCGACGCCATCACGGCGGTTCAAAAAGACCGGATGATCGCGATCGTCGGGGAGTGTCGGCTTCCCGCGGTTTATTCACTCCGGTTTTTTTGTGAGGCAGGCGGATTGATCTCCTACGGACCTTCGCTGGAGAAGATGTACGCCGGAGCTGCCTCCTACGTCGATCAGATCTTGCATGGCGCAAAGCCCGCGGACATGCCGGTGCAGGCGCCGACCGAGTTTGAACTGATCGTCAATCAGAAAACGGCCGGACAATTCGGCATCCAGTTGCCCAATGCGCTGTTGGCGCGGGCAGACGAAGTGGTCGAATAGGTTGGGCGGTTCGCCGTCCCGCCTCACACCGCGATCTTGCTGGTGGCCGCCACCAGTTCGGCGCTCGACAGCACGCCGGCATAATTGCCGATCACCCGCACCACCGCCTGCCTGTACAACGCGGCGTCGCCGACGCCGGGACGCCGGACCGCGACCGCATCGCTGACGACCTGGTAGCGATGGCTGCGGTGAAAACCGTCGATCACGGTCGACAGCACGGTTTCATCGAGCGAGAAGCCGAGCAGGACGCAGCGCGTATTGCGCATGTTCGACATGTATTCGGCAAACCGCGTCGAACTGTAGGCCGACGGCAGCGGGTGCTCGAAGGTCAGTTCTCCCGGCTTCGGCTTGAACTCGGCGATCCAGTCGGTCAGGTGCGAGGCCGGATTGAACCATGCCGCCTGCGCGATCCGCTTCAGGTGCAGCACCGGCCAGAGATTGTTGCGCCACAGCGCCATCAATTCGAGGCCGCGCGAAATGACCGCCTCGGCATCGGCGACGACGTGGCCGCGGCCCTCGGTCAGGTATTCCGTCTGGAGGTCGGCGCAGATCAGGACGGACGGATGCTCATGCATGGAAGACGGCCTTCACGGAAAAGATCTTCGCAACAGGACTGGCAACGGGACTGGCAACGAGATCGGCAACGCGAACCGTCCCGGCGGTGGCGCGGCCGGATTTAAGCCCGGCGATCAGGCCTCACGCGATGCGCAGCGGCGACGTCGCGGCGCGGCCGGCCGAGATGTCGAGGACGCCGGGCCGGTCCCAGTCGCCCTCCGGGCGGATGATCACATAGGGGTCGCTGTCGAGCGTGATCGCATCGGGGCCCGGCTCGATATCGAGCACCATCTCGGTATAGGAGAAATCGGAGAAGTTGATCTTGCGGTTATGGCCGAGCGGCCGGGCGCCGAAATGCGCCCAGAAATCCACCAGGCGGTCCTGCGCCTGGCCGTAGATCTTCTTGAAACCCTTGCGCTTGACGTAGTCGACGCTGGCCTGCACCAGCTTGAACGACACCCGCGAGCGGCGGAACTGATGCCGCACGGCCAGCCGCTCGACCTTGGCGAACTCGCCGAAGAACCTCACCCGCAGGCAGCCGGCCGGCTCGGTGCCGACAAAGCCGAGGAAATGGGCGGCGACCAGATCGTTGCCGTCGAACTCCTCCTCGATCGGACAATCCTGCTCGGCGAGGTACACCGCCGAGCGGATCGCGGTGACCAGCATCAGATCGTTCGGATCGCGCGCGATGCGGACCGATATCTGCCGCGAACTCCGGCTTCGCGGCAGGTCCGGCGGCGGATGGGGATTTAGTGCCGTGCATCTGCAAAACTCCTTGCGGGGACGGTTCGGGAGGAAACGATCGGTGCAGGCAGCAGCGATGGAAAACGATTCCACAGCCGTTGATAGCGCCACAGCTCCTGCTGGTAGCTCGGCGTCGGCTCGAACCCGAGCGCGATGGTCAGATTGCGGCCTTCCGCGCTCGAGGGCGCCGCGAACAGATCGGCGGCCTTCAGCCGCGGCGAGGAAAGATGCGTCGAGACGTTGCCAAGTCCGGCCATCGCCCTGCCCTGGCCCGCGATGGCCCACACATAGATCGCGGAGGCTTCATCGCCGGGACCGGCGAGCAATCCGACATCGGGATGCGTCAGGTCGATCTCGTCGAAGATCAGCGCGTCGTGCCCGCGCCAGTTAAGATAGAGAAACGCCACGGCGCCGAGCAGTCGCCCCTTCTGGCTGAAGGTCAGAATGCTGGTCGGGATCGAATCCGAAGTAGCGTTCGAGGTCGGGTTCCGTAATATGAACTCCGGGGACCAGCCGGTTCGCCATCTCGGCAAGCGCCGGAAGCTCGCAACGCGACGCCGGCTGCACATTGATTTCGAGACTTTTCGGCAGCGCGTCGAAATCGTGCTTACGCGTCAAAGTGGCTCTTTCCTTAATGCTATCACGCATTTATCGTCCCCCCTGCCCGCTACAAGCATAGCGGGTGGGGATTTCGGGTATGCAGCAACTATTGCACAGGGGTGCTGCGGTGGCGCAGCACCGGGTCGAGCAGGTGCTGGATGCGTCGTGGGACGATCTGAAATCGTTTCTCGCCTGTGCGCGCTTCAAGAGTTTTCGCAACGCCGCCGAGGCGCTCGGCCTGACCTCAACCACGCTGATGCGCCGGATCGACCGGCTCGAGGAATGCATCGGCTGCAAGCTGTTCCTGCGCGACCAGAGCGGATTGACGCTGAGCGACGACGGCGCCGCGATGATCGGCGACGTCATGGAAATGGAACGGCAGGCCTTCAACGTATTTCGCCGCGCGGCGCAATCGTCGAACGATGCGAGCGGCACGGTGCGGGTTGCCGTGACCGAAGGTCCGGGCAATTTCTGGATCCTGCCGCGGCTGATCGATTTCCAGAAAACCTACCGCAACATCACCGTCGACCTGCGCTGCGCGATGGAACAGGCCGACGTGGCGCGGCTGGAGGCCGACATCGCCATCCAGCTCGAGCGCCCGACCAATCCCGACCTGATCGTCAGCAAGCTCGGCCGGCTGCATATCCACGCCTTCGTGTCGGAGGGCTATTGCGAACTGCATGGCGTGCCGTCGCTGGCGGAAATCAGGAGCCACCGGCTGGTGATCCAGCACGCGCCGCAGGTCGACGATTCCGCCTACGCGAGGGTGTTGGGATTGTCGTCGCTGGAAGGCATTGTCGGCATCAAGACCAATTCCTCGATCGGCGTGCTGTATGCCGTCGAACGCGGCGCCGGAATGGGGTTTTTGCCGACGGCGTCGGTGGCGCTGGGAGCGGCGCTGGTCGCGGTCGATCTCGGCGTCCATCACCACGCCGATCTCTGGCTCACCTATCACAAGGAGTTTCGCAGCTCCGACCGCCACAAGATCGTGATCGACTGGCTGAAAAAGATATTCGATCCCAAGATCTATCCGTGCTTCCGCGACGAGTTCATTCACCCCTCAGCCCTGGTCGCGCTGATGTCGGACGCACGCGAAAGTTTTGGGCTCGAGGGATACGTCGCGCCGAAGCCGCTGTAGCCGGTTGTTTGAACCGTAGTTGCGCCGCATGGAGGCGTTCCCCGGATGGGCTACCACTTGTACTCGACGCCGAGCGTGCCCTGGTGCGACTGCATCTGGGCGCGGAACTTGCCGTCATAGTTCATGTAGAAACGAATCCGATCGGTCAGGCTGAGCGACGCGGCCGCGCCGACATCGGCGCCGTACTGGCTTTCGCCGATGCCCTGCAGCGTGATGCTTTCAGGACCGAGGCTGACCATGATCGAGCCGAAATTCTGATACACGTTGTCGACGAATTTGCCGTAGGCCGACAGGTCCAGGATCTTCTGGTCGAAGACCCAGTAATGGCCGATCTCGGCGCCGAGCAGGATCCGGGACCGCTCGATGGTCGTGCCGGTCGCCGTCAGTGGATCGAGACCGCCAGTCTCGGCAAACCCGCCGGTCGAGGCGCGGACATATTCGAAGCCGGCCTTCGGCACGATCCGGCTCTGGTCCAGATACCAGTAGTAGCTGAGTTCGGTCAGCGCGCCGTCGACCTGGCCGGTATAGCCGGCGAACGCGGTGCCAAAGCCGGTGTCGCGGCGGCTGTCGATCTGGCCGACGCCGTGCACCACCGCCATCGCCCAGGTCCATGGCCCCTTGTCGACCGACGCGTTGAAGCCGAACTGGGTCAGGTCGAGCGAGGCCGATTGCAGCGCCAGCGGCATGTCGATGCCGGTTCGGCTCTGGTCGATCGAAAGGCCGACATTGACGCCGGGCGCCAGCGTCGCGCCGAGGCCCACGACGCCGCCGGCGGTCTGGCGATGATCGCCGACGAACACGCCCTGCGCGCTGTCATTGGTGGAAATGCCGTAAGCCTCGCCCCAGGCCCGGAAGCGCAGCGGCGTGTCGGTTGCCTCCGAGGCGCCGCCGCCGCCGGGGTTGTTGCGCAGCGTGTTGCCAAAACCGTGCGAGGCCTGGTTGCCGAGCCGCTCGAGAAAACTGCTGCCGAGATTGGCGATGGTCGCGCCGGATGCCTGGGTCGAATTCATCGCGGTTGGCGAAGGCGTCGGCGTGGGGCTCGGCGTGGGGGTTGGGGTCGGCGTCGGACTTCGCCGATTGCGCATAAACGGAGGTCGGCGCCAGCGCCACCGTGACGGCCACGCCGAACAGCAAAGCCACCGCGAGCCCTGCACAAACCTTCCGGCTGCCGCCGGTTTTGCCCGTTCGCCAAGCTCTGGATGGGCCGCGCATCGATGTCATTCCCATGAGCCGCGCGGCCCGGCAAAAAGTTCACGCAAAATCCCGGCCTATAGCGTTTTCGAGCGAAGCATGCCCTCGGACTTGATCCGTGGGTGGGTCCGGTTCGCACAGCAATCAAGTTTACGCAGATTGCGTAGACTTATCTGCGGTAGAAAACGCGTCAAAGCGATAAACCAGAGCCCGGCTCTGATTTTCAATCAGAACCGAAAGGGGCTCCAGGCCGATTTGCTCCCAGTTCTTCCGGAGCGTCAATCGGTCCCGGCCCCGGCAAGGCGCCGATTGCCGGGCATTGTTGTGCCGCGGCCACAGCTCGAAAGCGGACCGATTTTGCCCGGACGGCCGATTGCCGGGCAGCCGCCGAAGGCTTGCAAGCGCGCAAATTTCATGTTGCAATCTCGGGCACAATCGGATTCAGGCGTTCGACTGTGCGTTATACGACCAGGCAATTGAGCAGATACCGGGAAGCCGTTTGTGGCGTGGCACGTGCAAAACGTGGCCGCGTCTTTTTTATGTCTAGCTCACTTCACGTCCAGAAACTTGGAGACAGGCGATGCAGAAGGGCACCGTCAAGTGGTTCAACCCGACCAAGGGTTACGGGTTCATCAAGCCGGCCGTCGGCGACAAAGACGTCTTCGTCCATATCTCGGCGGTCGAGCGCGCGGGACTCTCGACCCTCAACGAAAACCAGGTCGTGGAATATGACCTTGTGGAAAATCGCGGCAAGACCTCCGCGGAAAATCTCGAAGGTTTCGTAGACTTCCTCACGATCGGCGCAAGCAATCATGATTCACTCCCCGGCTCGCGCCGGGGATTTTGTTTTGAGGCAACCCGCATCAGGCTCGGGAACGTCGCCGTCGCGTGCCGGAAACGGCGATCTCTCGACCATCGAGAATAGTGTGGTTCGACCGACAGGGTTGGTTAGCCGACCTATACGCGTGGCGGATTGCGCGGCTTGGCGCCGTATGCATATGTGAAACGATTGATGTTGTGGGGCAGCAACGACAATGTCGCGCCTAAACATATCGCGCGTTGGATCTGGATGGACGATCATCGCATTGGTTGTGCTGCATATCTCTGCGGCGCACGCGCAAGCCCCCAGTCATGCACCTGACACGATCGCAGCGCGTGTACTCGCCTGCGCGTCCTGCCACGGCGCCCAGGGCGAAGGCACCAACGACGTTTATTTTCCCCGCCTTGCGGGCAAGCCGGCGGGCTATCTCTACAACCAGTTGATCGCGTTTCGGGACGGGCGGAGGCGGTATCCGCCGATGAACTTCCTGCTCGAGTTCCTGCCCGACGCCTATCTCAAGGAAATAGCCGAGTATTTTGCCTCGCTGCGGCCGCCATTTCCGCAGCCGGCGGTGCCCGAACTGAGCAAGGACGTGCTCGCCCGGGGCGAGGCGCTGGTGCAGGAACGGCGATCCGCAGCATGGCGTCCCGCCCTGTTCCGCCTGTCATGGCCCGAACCTCGGCGGCATGGAGCCGGCCATTCCGGGCCTGCTCGGCCTGCGGGCCAGTTATATCAGCGCCCAGCTCGGCGGCTGGCGCTACGGGACGCGCACGGCGACCGCGCCCGATTGCATGCAAATCGTCGCGGGTTCGTTGACGGAAGATGACGTCAAAGCCGTCGCCGCCTGGCTGTCGTCGCGTCCGGCGCCGTCCGATCCGTCATTCGCGCCGCACGGGAGCCTGCCGATGCCGCTCGCCTGCGGCAGCGAACCAAACTGAGGGAAGCGACCCATGCCGCGAGCCCCGAGATATTGGTTGCCGATCCTGACCTGTGCATTGGCCTGTGGGTGGCTGCTGGCGAGCGCCATCACGGCCGACGCACAGCAGCAGACAGCCCCAGGGAATGCGGCCTTGATCGCCAAGGGAGAATATCTGGCCCGCGCCGGTGATTGCATCGCCTGCCATACGGTGCGCGAGGGCAAGCTGTTTGCCGGCGGCCTGCCGATGAAAACGCCGTTCGGCACCCTCTATACCTCGAACATCACGCCAGACCCGCAAAACGGGATCGGCAACTGGACCGCCGACCAGTTCTACAGGCTGATGCATGACGGCCGCTTCCCCGACGGCGGGCTGGTCTACCCCGCGATGCCGTTCGGCTCCTACACCAAGGTGACGCGCGAGGACAGCGACGCGATCTACGCCTATCTGCGTTCGATACCCGCCGTCCAGCAGCGCAACCGGCCGCACGAATTGCGCTTTCCCTTCGACAACCGCTCGCTGATCCTCGGCTGGCGGACGCTGTTTTTCAAGCAAGGCGAATACAAGCCCGACCCGGACAAGTCCGCGGAGTGGAATCGCGGCGCGTATCTGGTCGAGGGCCTCGGCCATTGCGGCATGTGTCATACCGCGATCAATGCACTCGGCGGCAGCTCGAACTCCGACGCCTTCCAGGGAGGTTTGATCCCGATGCAATATTGGTACGCCCCGTCACTGACCTCGAACAAGGAGGCGGGATTGGGCGACTGGGGCATCGACGAGATCACGCAATATCTGCGCACCGGCGTCGCCGACCGCGGCGCGGTTTACGGGCCGATGGCCGAGGTGGTCTACAACAGCCTGCAATATCTCAACGACGAAGATATCCGCGCCATGGCGGTTTATCTCAAGACCCTCGCCGAGGGCACGCCCCCGGCCGCGGCGGCGGCGCCGATGGCCACTTCCGAAAGCAGCCTGCTCGTCAGTTTCGGCAAGTCGATCTACGACCGCGAATGCGCGCTCTGCCACGGCGCCAACGGATCGGGCGCGCCGCCGCATTATCCGCCGCTCGCCGGCAATCAGTCGATCCAGATGTCGTCGGCGGTGAATGCGATCCGCATGGTGCTGAATGGCGGCTTTCCGCCCGGCACCGCCCAAAATTCGCGGCCCTTCGGCATGCCGCCGTTCGCACAGCGGCTGTCCGATGACGAGGTCGCCGCCGTCGTAAGCTATATCCGCACGGCCTGGGGCAATCGCGGCGATCCGGTTTCGGCGCGCCAGGCCAATGAACTGCGGTCGGCAACCCTGAACTGAGGCGGCGCATGATCAACTCGGCCCCTGAAACGACGCCGGTCCCGCAAGCGGAAGCGGTCGAGACCATCGTCAGGTCAGGCCCCCACGGCGCGATCGCGGTGGCAGGCATCGCGACCGCCATCGTCGTCGCGCTGTGGTTTGCCTTCTATCTGATGGTCTTCCTGCCGCGGAGCGCCTGACATGACGTCCGGGACGGAGCAGCACGATCTCGGCGAAGCGGTCGCCGCCCGCGTCGAGCGGCGCTGGGCGACGCTGTCGATTGTGATCGTAGGCCTGCTGGCCGGCATGGCGGCCTTTATCGGAATCCACCAGGCGACCATGCCGCAGGGACGCGTCGAGACCGCCGATCCCAGGACCTTGCATGTGTCCGGCGAGTTCATCGAGAGCAATCTGGGCACCGCCATCGAGGCGGACGGGTCGGTGACGGTGCGCGCGATCGGCCAGCAATATTCCTTCACGCCGCAATGCGTGGTCGTGCCCGCGAATACGCCGGTGACGTTCCGCGCCACCAGCGCCGACGTCGTGCACGGGCTGCTGATCGAGGGCACCAACATCAATACCATGCTGGTGCCGGGCTATATTTCCGAGCTGCCGATCCGCTTTTCGGCCGCCGGCGACCACGCGATGCCCTGTCAGGAATTCTGCGGAATGGGGCATCAGGGCATGTGGGGCAAGATCAAGGTGGTCGATCAGGCCACCTTCCGCGGCATGATGGCAACGCGGCGGAGGCTGACCTGTGTTGACTAACAAGCGGCTCATCCTCGCGCATTTCTGGCTGGCTTTCGCGGCCTTCGGCGTCGCGCTGCGTGCTCGGCGCCTGGCAGATGTTCGAGCGAAGCCCGCTGAACATCTGGCACGGCAACCCCGAATTCTACTACCGCTCGGTGACCGCGCACGGCACGGTGATGGGCTACGTTTTTCCGACCCTGGTGGCGATGGGTTTCGGCTATGCCATCACCGAAGCCGCGCTCGAAAAACCGCTGATCGGCAGCCGCTGGGCCTGGACCGGGTTCGTGCTGGTTGCCGTCGGCGCCGTCACCGCCATGGTCCCGGTGTCGATGGGCCTCGCCTCGGTGCTCTACACTTTCTACCCGCCGCTGATCGGCAATCCCTTCTATTATATCGGCGTCGTCCTGGTCGTTGTCGGCTCCTGGATCTGGGTCGCGCTGATGTCGATCAACATGGCGGCCTGGAAGCGTGAAAACCCGGATAAGCCGGTTCCGCTCGCCATGTTCGCCAACGTCGCCGGCTCCTACCTCTGGGGCTGGACCGCGGTCGGCGCGGCGCTGGAGCTGCTGTTCCAGATCATTCCGGTCGCCGTCGGGCTGACGAACGTGATCGACGCCGGCCTGGCGCGGGTGTTCTTCTCCTGGACGCTGCATGCGATCGTCTATTTCTGGCTGATGCCGGCCTACATCGCCTATTACACGATCTTTCCGCGCGCGATCGGCGGCCGTCTCTACAGTGACGCGATGGCGCGCATCTCGTTCATCCTGTTCGTTGTCGTGGCGATGCCGATCGGCGTGCATCATCTGTTTGCCGACCCGGAGGTCGGCGCCGGCTTCAAGTTCATGCACTCGCTGTTTACCGGCCTGGTCACGCTGCCGACCCTGCTCACGGTATTCACGATCTGCGCCTCGGCGGAAATCGCCAGCCGGCTGCGCGGCGGCAAAGGTGCGTTCGGCTGGCTCACCGCGTTGCCGTGGCGCAACCCGATCATGCTGGCGACCGCGCTCTCGCTGGTGATGCTGGGTTTTGGCGGCGCCGGCGGCCTGATCAACATGAGCTATCAGCTCGACGCCAGCATCCACAACACGCAGTGGATCACCGGGCACTTCCATCTGATCTTCGGCGGGGCCATCGTGATCATGTATTTCGCGATCGCCTACGATCTGTGGCCGCATTTGACTGGCCGGGCGCTCGATTGCCTTGGCCTGATGCGCACCCAGCTTTGGCTGTGGTTCATCGGCATGATCGTCACGACCTTCCCATGGCACTATGTCGGAATCCTCGGCATGCCGCGCCGGATGGCCTTTTACGACTATGCCGATCCCGCGATCGCGGCCCAAAGCGTCCCGGTCATGATGTCGGCCGTGGGCGCGATCATCCTTTTGACATCCGGCCTGCTGTTTCTGTTCATCCTCGCGCACGGCCAACGGACCAAGGCTATGGATGCCGGCAGCTATCGCTTCGCCATCCCCCTGCACATGCCGGCGCGAATTCCGGTGGCGCTCAACGGCTTCGGCTTGTGGCTCGCGCTGATGATCGGGCTCACGGTGGTGAATTACGGCTTTCCGATCGCGCATTTGATGGCGCTAAAGAACACCAGCGTGCCCGCGGTCTATAGCGGAGAGCCGCGATGAGCGACCAAAAACTGTTCTCGTTCCGCAATCCGTGGTTCGGGGCAAGTGTGGGCATCACCGGCCGGGCTTGCCGTGGTCGGGAGCGATTGCCGGCCTGATCTGTTCTGCCGCTGGCGCAGCCGAACCTCAAATTGACCGGCATATGGGACGCGATCTGCAGCGCCGCGGGCATCATTTACGCGCCGCCGAAAGCCGATGTCGCCGAACCCCAAACCAAGACTTCGGCGGTCGTCGTCACGTCGCGCATGCTGGCCCATCCGGATCAGGTGTCGATCGGACGTGGCGCCACGCTGGCGCAGAAATGCGCCATCTGTCACGGGCCGCAGGGCGTCAGCGACGCCAACTCGCCCAACCTCGCCGGCCAATACGCCGCCGTCACCTACAAGGAGCTCAACGATTTCAAGGCCGGCGTTCGCGTCAACGCCGTCATGAGCCCGTTTGCGGCGACCATGACGGACCAGGACATGCGCGATCTCGCGGCCTACTACGCCTATCTGCCGCGTGTGCCGTCGAACCAGCTCGACGCCAGCAAGATGACGCCGGCTATCGCATCGATCGGCTCACCGCTGCGCAACATCCCGCCCTGCGGCGCCTGCCATGGCGAGATCGACGTCAAGGCCGGGAGCCCCTGGCTCGGAGGTCAATCGGCGGTTTACATCAAGGCGCAGCTCGAGGCGTTTGCTAAGGGCACCCGCCACAACGACATCAGCGAACAAATGCGCAATATCGCGCGGCACATGACGCCGGACGAAATCGAAGCCGTCGCGAAATATTACGAAGCGCAGCCGTAGGGCGGATTAGCGAAGCGTAATCCGCCGATTCCCTTGTGTGGTAAAATGGCGGATTACCCGGAGTTTATCATCGGGCGCGCATTCGCGCGACCCGTTGGCTAATCCGCCCTACCGCAGCGCCGGCGAGATCATCACGTCGTTGCCGGCTTCGCTGCCCGTGGTCTTGCAGAGATCGCCCTCCAAGCGAATTTTGCCGGCGGCAAGCCGCTTCAGCGCCTCGGGATAGATCAGGTGCTCGACGATCAGGATGCGCGCGGCCAGCGTCTCCGGCGTGTCGTCGTCGTCGACCGAAACCACGCCCTGCATCACGATCGGGCCGGCGTCGGTTTCCGGAATGACGAAATGCACGGTGGCGCCGGAAACCTTGACGCCGGCGCGCAGCGCCTGGGCCTGCGGTTCGAGCCCCGGAAACGACGGCAGCAGCGACGGATGGATATTTAGCATTTTTCCGTACCAGCGTTGCACGAATTCGGCGGTGAACAGCTTCATGAAGCCGCCGAGGCAAATCAGCTCGACCTTGTGCTGGTCCAACGCGGATTGCAGCACCGCTTCAAATGCGGCGCGGTCCTTGCCGAACGGCTTGCTCTCGATGGTGAGCGTGGCGACGCCGTTTTCCCGCGCGGTGACGAGACCGCCCGCATCGGCGCGGTTGGAAATCACCAGCACGATCTCGGCGGGAAAATCCGCAGGCCTGGCGGCCCTGATCAGCGCGGCCATGTTGGAGCCGCGCCCGGAAATCAGGATGGCGACGCGGCGTTTTGTCATCCTAGCCTGCCAGATCGAGGTGACCGTTATAGACCACGCGGTGGCCGTCTTCCGCCTTGATGACCTCGCCGAGCAGCGCGACACTCTCGCCGGCCTCGGTGAACACCTCGGTCACCGCTTCGATCGCGTCCGGCTTGACGATCGCCACCATGCCGATGCCGCAATTGAAACGTGCGCAGCAATTCGAGCTCGGCGATCCGTCCCTGCGCTGCCAGCCATTTGAATACCGGCAGCACCGGCAGCCGCGCCAGATCGATGCCGACGCCGAGATGTTTTGGCAAGACGCGCGGAATGTTGTCGGTAAAGCCGCCGCCGGTGATATGGGCGAGCCCCTTGACCGCATCGGTTTCCCGGATCGCGCGCAGGCACGATCTGACGTAGAGCTGTGTCGGCGTCAGCAGCGCGCCGCGCCAAGCGTCATCACCGGCGAGAACGGCGCCGGCGCATGAAAGCCGAGGCCGGATTGCGTCGACGATCTTGCGCACCAGCGAAAAGCCGTTGGAATGCACGCCTGACGAGGCCAGGCCGATCACCGCGTCGCCACCTCGATATCGCCGCGCGGCAGCAGCGTGCCGCGTTCGGCGGCGCCGACGGCAAATCCGCCAAGGTCGTAATCGCCGTCCTTGTAAAGCCCGGGCATCTCCGCGGTCTCGCCGCCGATCAGCGCACAGCCACTTTCCCGGCAGCCTTCGGCGATGCCGGCCATGATCGCCGCGGCCGCCTCCGGATCGAGCTTGCCGCAGGCAAAATAATCCAGAAAGAACAGCGGCTCGGCGCCCTGCACCACCAGGTCATTGACCGACATCGCGACCAGATCGATGCCGATGCCGCCATGCAGACCGGTCTCGATCGCGATCTTGAGCTTGGTGCCGACGCCGTCGGTGGCCGCGACCAGCACCGGATCCGTGAAGCCCGCGGCCTTGAGGTCGAACAGGCCGCCAAAACCGCCGATTTCGGCGTCGGCGCCGGCGCGCGCGGTGGCGCGACACCATCGGCTTGATCATATCGACCAGCCGATTGCCCGCGTCGATGTCGACGCCGGCATCCGCGTAAGTGAGGCTGTTTTTCGGTCCGGTCATGCTTTCCAGATCCTCGAGGCTATCCGGCGGCTGGCGAGACCCGTCAAGTGGTCCGCCAGCCGATCTTGCCCGCTCGGACAACTGACGCCACTCCGTCCAGCCGTGCTGATGTATGGAGGGTGATTACCGAGATTCCGCGTCCGCAAATGGGCCGGCATGCCCGGCAGATTTCCGATGTCGAAATCAGGCCGGATCAGCCGGGAAGCGCCATCAGCGTGGGACATTCCGAACATCATTACGCTTGGGCCGCATCCTGCTGGTGCCGGTCATCGTCTGGGCGATCGCCTCAACCAGATGGAGATCGCGTTCGCGATCTTCACCATTGCCGGCGTCAGCGACGCTGTTGACGGCTTTCCTCGCCAAGCGCTTCAACATGACCAGCGAACTCGGCGCGCTGCTCGATCCGCTGGCCGACAAGGCGCTCCTGGTCTCCATCTACGTGGCGCTGGGGATTTGGGGCGCGATGCCGCGCTGGATCGTGATCCTCGTGGTATCGCGCGACATCATGATCGTTGGCGCGGTGATCGTGTCGTGGCTGTACGGCAAGCCGATGGCGATGAAGCCGCTGATGGTCTCGAAACTCAATACGGTGGCCCAGGTGATTTTTGCGGCACTGGTGCTTGCGGCGCTCGGATTCCGCTTCGATCCCGACCCCTTACGATTGGGTGCTGATGGGCCTGGTGACGATCTTTACGTTGCTTTCGGTCTCCTTCTATCGTCGTGGAATGGGCCCGGCACATGAGTGCGGTCGAGGCAGGCCATGCTGGTCGGTCCCGCAATGCGATCGAAGTCCACGGCGCCGGGATGCGTCGCGGGCATGGAATGCGGTCATTGCGGATGCGCATGGCCGCGTCCAACCCCGTCAGCTCGCATTTGCGCTGCCGCACGCGGAAAGTCTTTCGCGAGACAATTTTCTCGAAGGCCCGGGCAATGAAGCCGCCCTTGCGCTGGTCGAAAGCTGGCCCGACTGGCCCAACCCGGTGATGCTGCTGGCCGGCCCCGAAGGTTCCGGCAAGAGCCACCTCGCCGCGATCTGGGCCGAGGCGGCCGGCGCGCCGCTCACCAGCGCGCATGCGCTGACGCCGCGGCAGAGGTGCCGGGCGACTGGCCACCGGCGCGCTGGTGATCGAGGATCTTGAGACCAGGCGAATTCGACGAACGCGCGCTGTTCCATCTGATGAACCTGGCGCGGGAAGACGACGCCTTCGTGCTGATCACCGCGCGTACGGCGCCGGCGGCGTTCGCTCGAGATCGAACTGCGCGACCTGCGACTCGCGGCTGCGCGCGATCCCGATCGTGCTGCTGCTGCCGCCGGACGATCGGCTGTTTCGCGCCCTGATCGTCAAATTCTGCGCCGACCGCCAGATCAGCGTCGACGAGACCGTCGTCAGCTATCTCGCGCACCCGGATCGAGCGCTCGTTCGTCGCCGCCCGGCAGGCGGTCGAGCCCATCTCGACAGCGAGGCATTGCGGCTCGGGCCGGCCGGTGACCCGGGCGCTGGCGGCCGAACTGCTGCGCAACGGGCCGCCGCAAGGCCCGACCAAGGCTCGTTGTTTCCGCCTTAGCCCTGCCTTGACGGCGCCGCGGCAGAGGCACATCAATGTCATCGAAATGTCATCGCGCTAGACACATGCTTTGCGCAGCTTCCGCAGAGCTGCCGTGTGCACCCCGTTTCAGAGATGGATTGAATTACTCATGGACTCGCTCGCAAGCCATTGTAATGAAAGAAAAAAAAGAGGCGTCCGAGGTCGCTCGTCACCGATCGCGCACGAGTCCCGACCGCTTCATCAATCGGGAGCTTTCCTGGCTGCATTTCAACCGCCGGGTGCTCGAGGAGTCGGTCAATCCCGGGCCATCCCGCGCTGGAACGGGTGCGATTCCTGTCGATTTCCGCCAACAACCTTGATGAGTTCTTCATGGTCCGCGTCGCCGGCATCAAGGCCCAGGTCCGCGAAGGCATCACCGAGCGCAGCCCCGATGGACTGACGCCGTCGGAACAACTTGGTGCTGATCAACGAGACGGTTTCGACGCTCGCCAACGACCAGCAGGCGATCTGGCGCGATCTGCGCGAGCTGCTCACCGGCCGAGCGGCATCGTGCTGGTCGACGGCAAGGACGTCACCAAATCCGAGCGCGGCCTGGATCGAGGACCATTTCCTCCACAATATCTTCCCGCTGCTGACGCCGCTGGCGATCGACCCGGCGCATCCCTTCCCGTTCATCCCGAGCCTCGGTTTCTACCGTCGCCCTGCATCTGGCGCGCGTCTCCGACGGCAAGCCGATGAACGCGCTGATCCGCATGCCCGGCAAGATCGACCGCTTCATCCGGCATGCCCGGGGCAAGGACGGCACGGTGCGGCTGATCACGCTGGAGCAAGCCACCGGTCTGTTCATCGGCCGGCTGTTCCCCGGCTACACGTCAAGGGCCAGGGCGCCTTCCGCATCATCCGCGACTCCGAACTCGAAATCGAGGAAGAAGCCGAAGACCTGGTGCGGCTGTTCGAAAGCGCGCTGAAACGGCGGCGGCGCGGATCGGTGATCCGGCTCGAGATCGAAGCCAAGATGCCGGAGGAACTGCGCGCCTTCGTGCAGCATGCGCTGCCACCGCCGACGGACGAAGTCCTGCTGGTCGACGGCGTGCTGGCGATGAACGAATTGTCGCAACTGACGCGGCTCGACCGGCCCGATCTCGAGTTCGCGCCCTACGTGCCGCGCCATCCCGAGCGGGTCCGCGACCATGGCGGCGATATCTTTGCCGCGATCCGGCAGAAGGACCTGATCGTCCATCACCCCTACGAATCCTTCGACGTCGTGGTGCAGTTCCTGCAGCAGGCGGCGCGCGATCCCGACGTGGTGGCGATCAAGCAGACGCTCTATCGCACCTCGAACAATTCGCCGATCGTGAGGGCGCTGGTGGAAGCCGCCGAGGCCGGCAAGTCGGTCACGGCGCTGATCGAACTGAAGGCGCGCTTCGACGAGGAAGCCAACATCCGCTGGGCGCGCGACCTCGAGCGCGCCGGCGTCCAGGTGGTCTACGGCTTCATCGAGCTGAAGACCCACGCCAAGCTGTCGTTGATCGTGCGCCGCGAAGGCGGCAGCGCTCACCACCTATGTCCACATCGGCACCGGCAACTATCATCCGGTGACCGCGCGCATCTACACCGATTTGTCCTACTTCACCGTCCGATCCGGTCGATCGGCCGCGACGCCGCGCGGGTGTTCAACTACATCACCGGCTACGCCGAGCCGAGCGACATCGAGAAGATGGCGGTCTCCCCGCTCACCCTGCGCAAGCGCATGCTCGAGCACATCCGCGGCGAGACCACTCATGCCCGCCACGGCAGGCCGGCGGCGATCTGGATGAAGATGAACTCGCTGGTCGACCCCGACATCATCGACGCGCTCTATGAAGCATCCCAGGCCGGCGTCCCGATCGAGCTGGTGGTGCGCGGCATCTGCTGCCTGAGGCCGGGCATAGCCGGGCCTTTCGGAAAATATCCGCGTCAAATCGATCATCGGCCGCTTCCTCGAACACGGCCGAATCTACTGCTTCGGCATGGGACAGGGCCTGCCGAGCGCAAAAGCTGCTGTGTATATTTCCTCGGCCGACATGATGCCGCGCAACCTCGACCGCCGCGTCGAGGTGCTCTGTCCGCTGCAAAATCCCACGGTGCATCAGCAGGTTCTCGAACAGATCATGGTCGCCAATCTGAAGGATAATGAGCAGAGCTGGCAATTGTTGCCGGACGGGTCGTCAACGCGTATGAAGGCCGCGAAAGGCGAAGAGCCTTTCAACCTGCATAATTACTTCATGACGAATCCGAGTCTGTCTGGCCGTGGAAAGTCGCTCAAGGAATCTTCGCCACGGCGCCTTACGCGCCGTAACGAACGTCAGCAATCGTCACAATCGTCATAAGGGATTTTCCTGGTGAAGCGGCCGCGCAAGCGCAGCTCCAGCGTCGCGGTCATCGACATCGGCTCCAACTCGGTGCGTCTCGTGGTCTACGAGGCGATGGCCCGCAGCCTGGTATCGGTCTTCAACGAAAAAACGCTGTGCGGCCTCGGCCGCGAGGTGCAGAGCACCGGCCTGCTGGCGCCGGACGCGGTGGCAAAGGCGCTGACCTCGCTGCGGCGATTCCGCGCGCTGTGCCGGGTGCAGAAGGTCGGCCGCGTCTACGCGATCGCGACCGCGGCCTGCCGCGATGCCACCAACGGAGCGGATTTCATCGCCAAGGCCGAGCGCATCTGCGGCGTCCGGATAAAAATCCTGTCGGGGCCGCGCGAGGCGCGACTGTCGGCGCTCGGCGTGGTCTCCGGCGTGCATCATCCGGACGGCATTGTCGGCGACCTCGGTGGCGGCTCGCTGGAACTGATCGACGTGCGCGGCAACCGCCTGCACAGTGGCGTGACGCTGCCGCTCGGCAGCCTCGCGCTGCAGGACGCCTCGCATAAATCACTGAAGCGCGCCGAGCGCATCGTCCGGACCGACCTGTCGGAGGTCGAGCAGCTGAAAGCCGGCCGCGGCCGTACCTTCTATGCGGTCGGCGGCACCTGGCGCGCGCTGGCGCGCATCCACATCATCCAGAGCGGCTATCCGCTGCGGGTGATGCACGGCTATTCGATCCCGGCGGCCGACGCGCTCGACTTCGCCCAGCGCCTGCGCCGGCTCGCCGCGGCCAACATGCTGGCCAATATCGAGGTGGTCGCCGAGGCGCGGCAACCGTTATTGACCTATGCGGCGCTGGTGCTCGAATACATTATCCGGGTCGCCCGGCCGAAGACCATCGTGTTTTCGACCTTTGGGGTGCGCGAAGGCCTGCTCTACGAGCTGCTGCCGCCAAAGGAACGCGCGCGGGACGGATTGATCTGCGCCGCGCAGAACCTCAACGAACTGCTGTCGCGTTCCGCACGCCATGCGCAGGAGCTGATCGGGTGGACCGACCGGCTGGTCCGGGTGGCGAAATTGCGCGAGAGCGAGGAAGACAAGCGGTGGCGCCACGCCGCCTGCCTGTTGTCGGACATCGGCTGGCGGGTGCATCCGGACTATCGCGGCGAGCAGACGCTGAACCTCATCACCAACGGCAATTTCGGCGCGGTCAGCCATCTCGGCCGCGCCTTCATCGCGTTGTCGGTGTTTTACCGCTATGCGGGCTTGAGCGAGGAAAACGAGCCGCCGGCGCTGATCCGCGCCCTGGTACCGCCCAACATGGACGAGCGCGCGCGCATTCTCGGCGCGGCGTTCCGCGTCGCCCATCTGGTATCGGCGGCGCGGCCCGGCGTGCTGCCGGCGACGCATTTCCGCAGCCGCGGCCGCAAGCTGATGCTGGTGTTCGAACATCGCATGGTCGACCTCGTCGCCGACCGCGTCGGCAGCCGCTTCAAGGCGCTGGCCCGCCTGCTCGGCCGCTCCGGCTCGATCGTCAGGCGATAGCCGGAGACCGCTGGAACTCGCCGATTTCACTTCGTTCGACGCGGGCTGCGCTGCTACTGTCGCCGCCAGCCGCCCTCACTGGAGAATTTGATATGGCCGACTACAGCGCGCTGTCCCTGACCGAACTTGACGATCGCATGGCCATCGTTCGCGACAATATCAGGCAATTGATCGAGCAGGCCGCCGCAGCTTCCGGCGAGCGCAACGAAGAGCGGGTATCGGAGCGGCTGACGCAGCAAAACGCCGAACTCGAGGCTTTATCGAAGGCGCGCGATGCGCTTGCGGGCAAGCGGTAGATCGGTGCGGCCCTATCGGGAGCAGGTCCGATGAGAGAGCTGCTGGCATCGGCCAAATTTCTGCTGCTCGACATGGCGTCGACCCTGCTGTTCCTCGCCGTGTATCTGCTGACGCACAACCCGATCCTCTCAGTCAGCCTCGGCGTTGCCCTGGGCGTCGCACAGATTGGCACCCAGTTGATCCGCCGCAAACCGGTCGCGGCCATGGAGTGGCTGAGTCTGTTCGTGATCATTGCTGCCGGCGCAGCGACGCTGCTCACCGACGATCCGCGCTTCGTGCTGCTCAAGCCGAGCCTGTTCTATGCCATCGCCGGCGTGGTGATGCTGAAACCCGGCTGGATGAACCGCTATCTGCCGGACATCGTCAAGCAGGTCACCCCTGACGTAGCCACCGGCGTGGGCTTCTACTGGGCCGCCCTGATGTTCGTCTCGGCTGCGGTGAATGTCTACGTGGCCATGACCCGTAGCGTGGCGGAGTGGGCGCTGGTGATGCCGATCTACGGCATCGTGAGCAAGCTGGTCGTGTTCCTGACCGGATTTGCCGCCATCCGCTTCATGACGCGGCGGCGCGTCCGCGCGCTGCCCGAGGCCGAACGCGACGCGCTGCTGGTCTCGACCGGATATCAGAACAGCGTCGCGTCGAACCCCGGCTAGAGCGTTTTCGAGCGAAGTGGATACCGGTTCGCGTGAAGAAAACGCGTCAAAACAAGATCCTGGAGCTTCGGTTCTGATCTATCAGAACCGAAGCTCTAGGCCGGATCCACCGGCCGGGCCGGCTCGCCCGCGACCGGCACGACCAGCCGGTCGATATGACGCAACTTGCTTCGCCGCCACAGCGAGCCCACCACCAGCACGAAGACCGCGCCCACGACCGAGCAGATATATTCGTCGAGATCGCCGTCGAGACGCAGGTGCGGCGCCCAGCCGAAAATCGAGGAAGTTGCATCGAGACTGAACGCGATCTTGCCATCGAGCACGCGGTCCAGCACGGGTTTAACCGCGGGGTCGGTTACGATCACGTCACCCGCGATCCAGCCCAGCAAGGTCGCGCCGAGCCAGATCAGGATCGGAAACCGGTCCAGCACCAGCATGATCAGGGCGGCGCCGGCGATGATCATGGGGATGCTAATGGCGAGCCCCAGCACCAGCAGCGCCAGTTCGCCATTGGCGGCGGCGGCGACCGCGATGACGTTGTCGAGGCTCATGATGATATCGGCGATCACGACGATGCGGATCGCATGCCACAGGCTGGTGCCGGCGGTGACGTCGTCGCCCTCCTCATCCGGCACCAGAAGCTTCGCCGCGATCAGCAACAGCGCAAGCCCGCCGACCAGCTTCAGGTAAGGCAGCACCATCAGCGTCGCGACGATGCCGGTGAACGCGATCAGCAGCACCACCGCGATGCCGGCGCCGATGGTCATGCCCCACAGCCGTTGCCGTGGCGCAAGGCCGCGGCAGGCCATCGCAATGACCAGCGCGTTGTCGCCGGACAACAGCACGTTGATCCAGATGATCTTGCCGACCGCCAACCAGAACGACGGTTTTTGCAGGTCAGCCTGGAATTGCGCCAGGAACGTCCCGACACTGGCGGAATCGACCACCTGCAGTAGCCCGTTCACAGCCCGCCCCTGTTGGACCCGCGGCCGCCTATGCTAGTTTCGGCCGAGCCGCGCGCCAAGTTCTGTGTCAATCAGCCGACGATTTCGTTGCCCGAGAAAAATTGCGCGATTTCGATCGCCGCGGTCTCGGCGGCATCCGAACCATGCACCGAGTTCTCGCCGATCGAATTGGCGTGCAGCTTGCGGATGGTGCCGTCGGCCGCCTTGGACGGGTCGGTCGCGCCCATCACGTCGCGATGCTTGAGAACGGCGCCCTCGCCTTCCAGCACCTGAACCACCACGGGGCCGGAAATCATGAAATCCACCAATTCGCCGAAGAACGGCCGCGCCTTGTGCACGGCATAGAAGGTCTCGGCCTGCTCGCGGGTCATGCGGATGCGCTTCTGGGCCACGATGCGAAGCCCGGCCTTCTCGATCAGCGCGTTGATCGCGCCGGTGAGATTGCGCTTGGTCGCGTCCGGCTTGATAATCGAAAAGGTGCGTTCAATCGCCATGATCTCGTGTCCTCAAATACCGCTGATGGGAGTTGCGGCGCTTATATCGGCGCTATCGCGCGACGGCAAGCGGGCCTGCCCGGCCACGCCGCCAATGGCCGAAATTACCGCGATTTCACCCAGATGAACCCATTCTGAAACGCGCATCCCGGTCCGGTTCATTTAGTCCGCGTTAGGCTCACGACAACCGAATGCCTTGCGCCAAACCTTAGGGCAAACTTGAGGCAGAGGCGTCCGGGACCCGCGATTTGACCTGTGGCGCAAGAAACCTGGTGTAAGCCTTGCGCCGAAGCTTCGAAGGAGATGAACCATGTTGTTTCGCAAACTCTCGCTTGTTGCCCTCGCCGCGGCATCGCTGGCTGCGGCTGCGCTGGCGCCGACCTCGGCCTTGGCCTGGGGTGGGCATGGCTGGCATGGCGGCTGGCACGGCGGCTGGCATGGCGGCTACGGTTGGCGCGCGCCGCGCTTCTATGTCGGCGGGCCGGCCTACGCCTATGGCTACGGCTCAGACGGCTGCTATGTGCGGCGATTGGTGCCGACTCCCTGGGGGCCGCGCTGGCGCCTGATCAGCCGCTGCTACTGATCTGCCCCAAGCGATTCTCTCGTCGCAAAGCCCCGGCCAACACGGCCGGGGCTTTTTGTTTCGGTTTTTTCAGTCTCGGCGGGAACAATTCCGCGACCTTTCATTCCGTCTTTACTAAAAATGACGGCAAACACCGCCGCCGACGAAACAATTGTTGGCCCGATGACTTGACCTTGCAGAAGAGACGGAAACGACACCAACGGAACCCCACAATGAACAGCCGAATCAACGAACTCAGCAAGACGATCGATCGGGCCACCAGCCGATCCATCTGCGATGCCGTTGGCGAACGGCTGCAGCGGAGCCTGAAGCTGGACGCCTTGCAGCCATCATCCCACCTGGAGCACCTGATGGATGAGATGCGCCGGCGCGACCAGGAAAATCACCGCCAGAACTAGGCCACCGCCTCCTGGACGCGTCACCACGCCGGGCAAATCCGCCTAAAAATCACCCACCCGGACCAAGACCAGCGGTTCTAATCGTTGCCGAGTTCGACTTTTCGAGGCTCCGCACGAGGCAGCAGAGCGGCGAGCAGAATGAGCGCGACGCCCAGATTTATTGAAACATCCGCGACATTAAAAACCCAGACAAATCCAAGTTTCGACGCATCGAGCAAGTCGACAACAGCCCCCAAGCGCAGGCGATCGAGGGCATTTCCAAGCGCGCCGGCGCTGATAAATCCGAAGCCAAACGCGTTCATTATCGACGTCGATTGACGCAGCACAAGTCCGAGCAAAATGACCGCGATGGCAAAGCTCAAAGCCGTCAAAGCCCAACGTGAAAACTCGCCGTAGTCGGGAATGAGGCCAAATGCGTTGCTGCGGTTGAACACAAGCGTGAGATCGACGGGCCCCGCCGATTTGAGAGTCGTGCCAGCGGCGCCGAAAGATAAAACTGCCCAAAGCTTTGTCAGCTGATCCAGACCCAGCACGGCAAACGCAGCGAATAACGCGATGATGCGCGAGCTCAGTCGGTTGTTCACAAAGCAATCCTCGTTCCGCTGCCTCGTGCCGGACGATATTTGGACGGCACTTGGGGGAGTTTACCGCCGCCAGGGCGATATTTCGCCTACAAACGGGTTGCCTTTGGCGGCGGCTCCGGTGACAAGGCCGCATGCTTTCCATCACTGACATATCGCTCCGGATCGCCGGACGGCTATTGATCGAGAACAGCTCCGTGCAGATCGTGCCCGGCGCGCGGGTCGGCTTTGTCGGCCGTAACGGGGTCGGTAAATCGACGCTGTTTCACGCCATCCGCGGCGATTTGCCGATCGAGAGCGGCAGCATCGCGATCCCGCCGCGCTGGCGGATCGGCAGCCTCGCCCAGGAGGCGCCCGACGGCCCGGAAAGCCTGCTCAGTGTGGTGCTGAAGGCCGATCTCGAACGCGAAGCCTTGCTGAACGAGGCCGAAACCGCGCACGATCCGGCCCGGATCGCCGACATCCAGACCCGGCTGGTCGATATCGACGCCCATTCGGCGCCGGCGCGGGCGGCCGCGATCCTGTCCGGCCTCGGATTTTCCACCGCCGACCAGGCGCGGTCCTGTTCCGAATTCTCCGGCGGCTGGCGGATGCGGGTGGCACTCGCCGCAACGCTGTTCGCCGCCCCGGATTTGTTGCTGCTCGACGAGCCGACCAACTATCTCGACCTCGAGGGCACGCTGTGGCTGGAAGACCATCTGGCGAATTATCCGCGCACCGTGATCGTCATCAGCCATGATCGCGACCTGCTCGATACTTCGGTCGACCAGATCCTGCATCTCGATCGCGGCAAACTGACGCTCTACAAGGGCACCTATTCCTCGTTCGAGGAACAGCGTTCCACGCGCGAGTTGCTCGACGCCAAGCACGCCAAGCGCCAGGCCGACGAGCGCAAGCGGCTGCAGGAATTTGTCGATCGCTTCCGGGCCAAGGCGACCAAAGCCCGCCAGGCGCAATCGCGGGTAAAAATGCTGGAGCGGATGAAGCCGGTCACCGCGCTGGTGACGCAGGACGTGCGCGAAATCTCGTTTCCGACACCTGAAAAGATGCTGTCGCCGCCGATCATCGCGGTCGACGACGTCTCGGTCGGCTATGATCCGAAAAAGCCGGTGCTCAATCGCGTCACCTTGCGGATCGACACCGACGACCGCATCGCTTTGCTCGGCTCCAACGGCAACGGCAAGTCGACGCTGGTAAAATTGCTCGCGGGCAAGCTGCCGCCGTTTTCGGGGCGGGTCGTCCGCGCCGAAAAACTCTCGGTCGGATATTTCGCGCAACACCAGGTCGACGAACTCAATCTCGACGGCTCGGCCTATGACCATGTTCGCCGGCTGATGCCAGATGCGCCCGAGAGCAAGGTACGCGGCCGGGTCGGCGCGATCGGCTTTTCCGGCAAGGCCGGCGACACGCTGGTGAAGAGCCTGTCGGGCGGCGAAAAGGCACGGCTGTTGCTGGGGCTTGCGACCTTCTTCGGTCCCAACATGATCATCCTGGACGAGCCGACCAACCATCTCGACATCGACAGCCGCGCCGCATTGGCCGAAGCGATCAACGAATTCCCCGGCGCGGTCATCATGGTCTCGCATGACCGCTATCTGATCGAGGCTTGCGCCGATCAATTGTGGGTGGTGGCCGACAACGCGGTCAAAACCTATGACGGTGACCTCGACGATTACCGGCGCATGGTGCTGTCGTCGCGCGGCATGCGCGCCAATTCACGCGACCGCGCCGGCAACGAGCGCGGAACGGCCGCGACAAGCCGCAACGCGCCAGGTCCGAAAAGCAAATGCCGCTGAAGCAACGGATTTCAGAGGCCGAGACCGAGATCGCCCGCATCAACGGCATCATCGGGAAGATCGATACCGCGCTGGCGCTGCCGGATTTGTTCACGCGCGATCCGAAACAGGCCGCCCAGCTCAGCAAGGCGCGCGCGGCGGCGGCGAGCGCATTGGCGCGCGCCGAGGAGCGATGGCTGGAAGCCAGTTCGGAATATGACGAGGCGACCGGGTAAGCCGGTCAGCCTGCGAGCGATCTATAGCGTTTTCGAGCGAAGTGGATACCGGTTCGCGTGAAGAAAACGCGTCAAAACAAGAATCTAGAGCTTCGGTTCTGATTCTATCAGAACCGAAAAAGCTCTAGCTGGAGAAAGTGTCAGGTCGCCGCCGGCGGCGGTTTCTTCTTCGCCAGCTTCTTGGCAGGCTTCACCGGCTTGGGCTGCTCCACCACCGGCGCGCGTTCGACCGAGGACAGCCGGCCGCCGGTGAACGTGTAGATTCCAGCGCGCGGGCCCTGCAAATAGGTGACGACCGCGACACGGTCGCCGCGCGGATTGTTCGACAAATTGACGCTGACGGGGGCTCCGATGCCGCGCACCACGTCGCATTCGGTATGACCGAGCGCCACGGTGCCGGTCGGCGTTGGCGCCGCAGCCGGAGCCGGCGGCGCGCCGGCCGGATTATCGGTCAGGGCGTTGGCATCGGAAGGCGCCGGCGGAGGCGCCATGCCCGAACAATAGCCCTCAGTGGTAACCAGATCGTCCGATGTCACCGGCCGGTTCGGGGTCAGCGGCGGCGCATCGATCGAGACGTTGCTGATGGTCAACCGGCCAGTTCGCGAAAACCAGTTCGCGTCTCGCGACAGCAGATCCGACTGGAACATGTCGCCCATGCCGCCGCCGGCGCAGCCCGCCATCAGCGGGGCGGCCAGCAACAATGCCAGCAGCGATTTTCGATGAGCGTCGATCTCTCGCACGATGAAATAGGTTCCCGAGCCCTGCCGCAATCGGCTGTCCCACCATCACTTTGCGGCATGACCGTGGCTGGCGGCAAGCGCTGTGGCGGAAACCGCAGAATATCATTAACCGCCGGCGGGCGCCAATACCTCCGCCGTTATTGCCGCTTTTGCCAGCGGCCACGCTCGTCGGCTTGCCAATAGGTGACGTCGAAGCCGCGCGTCTTGCAATCGGTCCAGGCGCTGCGCGCGGCCGCCAGCGCATCGCCGTCGTCGCCGTTGAAGACCAGCACAAGCCGCTGATAGGCGTCGCAATCCGGCGGCAGGTCTGCGTTATCGACCAGGAACCGCACATGGGCCCGGTTTGGATTGCCTTCGCCCGCGATCAGCACGATCGGCTGCTCGGGCGCGTCGCCGACACGCCAGGTGGCGTGCGGCAGGAACGAATCATCACGATAGGTCCACAAATGGGCGTCGAGCGCGTCGGCGCGTTCCTCCGAGGTCGACTGCACGACGACGCGCCAGCCGCGCTCCAGCGATTTTTCCAAGAGCGGCGGCAGGACGCTTTCCAGCGTCATGTCCTGCAGATGGTAGAACAAAACCTCGGTCATCGCGGGCACTGTCGTTTGGCTATTTTTTCGCTTCGTAATATTCGGCGACCAGCCGCTCCAGGAGCCGCACGCCGTAGCCCGAACCCCAGCTGTGATTGATTTCGGTTTTCGGCGCGCCCATCGCGGTGCCCGCGATATCGAGATGCGCCCATGGCGTGTCATCGACGAAGCGTTGCAGGAACTGCGCCGCGGTGATCGAGCCGCCATGGCGGCCGCCGGTATTCTTCATGTCGGCGAATTGCGAATCGATCTGCTTGTCGTATTCCGGGCCGAGCGGCATGCGCCAGACCTTCTCGCCGGTCTCAAGGCCCGTCTTGGTCAGCCGTTCCGCCAGTTCGTCATTGTTGGAAAACATGCCGGCATGCTCGGTGCCGAGCGCCACCATGATCGCGCCGGTCAGGGTGGCAAGATCGACCATGAATTTCGGCTTGAACTTCTTGGCGACGTACCAGAGCACGTCGGCCAGCACCAGCCGGCCCTCGGCGTCGGTGTTGATGATCTCGATGGTCTGGCCCGACATCGAGGTGACGATGTCGCCGGGGCGCTGTGCGTTGCCGTCGGGCATGTTCTCGACCAGGCCGATAGCACCGACCACGTTGACTTTGGCCTTGCGCGCTGCGAGCGCATGCATCAGGCCGACCACGCAGGCAGCGCCTCCCATATCGCCCTTCATGTCCTCCATGCTGGCGGCGCCCTTGATCGAGATGCCGCCGGTGTCGAAGCAGACGCCCTTGCCGACGAACGCCACCGGCTGTTCGCCCTTCTTGGCCCCGTTCCAGCGCATGATCACGGTGCGGCTGGGTTGCGTCGAGCCCTGGCCGACCCCGAGCAGCGCGCCCATGCCGAGCTTGGTCATCGCCTTGACGTCGAGCACCTCGACCTCGACGCCGAGCTTGCGCAACTGGCTGGCGCGACGCGCGAACTCCACGGGAAAGAGCACGTTCGGCGGCTCGTTGACGAGTTCGCGCGCGAGGATCACGCCGTCGACGACGTGGCCCTCGGGTGCGAAGGCTTTTCGCGCGGCGCCAACATCGCCGACCGCGATCGAAACGTCGGCGCGCAGTTCGGCATCCTCGCCGTCCTTCTTTTTGGTCTTGTAGCGGTCGAATTTATAGGCGCGCAGGCGAATGCCCGATGCGATCGCGGCGGCCTGTGCGGGTTGCATCGGCCCGTCGGGCAGATCTGCGAAAACCGTCACAGCCTCGCTGCCGGCGCGCAACTTGCCGGCGATCGCGCCGCCCCATTTGAGCAGGTCATGCTCCTTGACCGCCGACAGCTTGCCGGCGCCGACCACGATCAGGCGCGAGGCCTTGAGTCCCTGGGGCGCCAGAATATCCAGCGCGGCGCCGCTTTTGCCCTTGAAGCGGTTGGCCGCCGCCACCCGTTCGACCAGGCCGGCCGCCGATCCCAGCGCCTTGCGGGTCGCTGCGCCGAATTTCAGCGAATTGTCGCAGAAAACCACGAGAATCCCGGCCGCAGCGGCAGAAAACGGGACGAAGCCGACCTTGACGGCGTCGGACATGGGGAAATCCTCCAAAAATCAGGGTTTTAGTCGGGCCACCGGCCGGCTCGCGATTGCATAAGCCACTTCGCTTGGCCGTCGGGAGTTGTTTCGGTGTCACTATGGCCTGCCAGCGGCCGCAAAGCCAAGAGTTAGCCAAGATCTGGCCAAGACAACGCGTGGCCGGAAGGTCACATGGGCTGAATTATTAACCATATCCTAAGGGTGCCTTGGGGCAGCCATTTTGTTGACGGATCAACGGGATGGTAATGAGAATTGGGGGCTTGCCGGAACGTAAGGCGGCGCGACCGAGGGGATCCTGATTTCAGGATTGGTCGCCTGTTGCGGTTCCGGTTGGCGAGGCGGGATCGTACGGGTAGCGATGGGGTCGATCGACAAGTACATTTTTCGAACGACGCTGGCGTCGTTTGCGCTGGTTCTGGTCAGCCTGACGGGCGTGATCTGGATTACGCAGGCGTTGCGCGGCATCGACCTGATGACCAGCCAGGGCCAGACCATCCTGACCTTTCTCGGCATCACCAGCCTGGTGATTCCGGCGCTGGTGCTGATCATCGCGCCGATCGCGCTGATGATCGCGATTTCCCACACCCTCAACAAGCTCGCCACCGATTCCGAGATCATCGTGATGAACGCCGCCGGCCTGTCGCCGTACCGGCTGTTCCGCCCCTTCATCTACGCCACCTGCGTGGTGGCGCTGATGGTGGCATTCATCGCCGCCTATCTGGCGCCCGACGGCATGCGCCGGATCAAGCAATGGGACGCCGACATCACCGCCGACGTGCTGACCAACATCCTGCAGCCCGGACGTTTCGCGCAGCTTGAGAACAATTTGACCATCCGGATCCGGGAACGCAAACCCGGCGGGCTGCTCGCCGGCGTCTTCATCGACGACCGCCGCGATCCCAATGAACGCGTCAGCATCGTCGCCGACCATGGCACGGTGCTGAAGAACGCCAGCGGCTCGTTCCTGATTCTCGAGGACGGCAATCTGCAACGCTTTGAAGTCGGCAAGCGCGATCCCGCGCTGGTGGCGTTCGCCCGTTACGCCTTCGACATGTCGAAATTCAACCAGGGCCACGACGTCGCCCTCGGCATTCGCGAGCGTTATCTCTGGGAGCTGATGTATCCGGAGGAAAACGATCCGATCTACATGCAGATACCCGGCCAGTTCCGCGCCGAATTGCATGACCGATTCATGTCGCCGCTGTATCCGTTCGCGTTTGCTGCCCTCACCTTCGCCTTTCTCGGCACGCCGCGCACCACGCGACAGAGCCGCAACTTCTCGATCGGCGGTTCTATCATCGCGGTGTTCGGGTTGCGCATGGCCGGATTCGCCTGTTCGGTGATGGCAGTGAAGTCGCCGCTCGCGCCGCTGGTGCAGTACCTGATGCTGCTGGCGGCGATCGGCGCCGGCGTCTGGATCATCATCGCGGGTTGGGTCATCGAGCCGCCGGCCCTGCTGCTGGAAGCCATCAACAAGACCAACGCGCGGCTGCTTGCGCTGTTTCGACGGCCGGCCGCCGCATGAGCATGGTAACCAACACGCTTGGGCGCTATTTCGCCGGCCGCTTCGTGGTCGCGGCGCTCGGGGTTTTTGCCGGCATCTTCCTGCTGCTGGTGCTGGTCGATTACATCGAGATGGTCCGCAAGACCTCCGGGATCGTCGGCGCGTCGGCGATCATGGTCGCCGAGACCTCGTTGTTCCGGGTGCCGCAACTGCTCGAGAAGATGATGCCGTTCTGCATCCTGATCGGGGCGATGACCTGCTATCTCGCTCTGTCGCGACGCCTCGAACTGGTGATCGCGCGCGCCGCCGGCGTATCGGCCTGGCAGTTCATCGCGCCGGCGCTGGTCAGCGCGATCATCCTCGGCGTGCTCGCGACCACCGCCTATAATCCGATGTCGGCGGATCTGCGCGAGATCTCCAAGAAGATGGAAGCCGAGATTATGGGCTCGGCGCCGGGCGGCGGCGTGCAGGATGCCGCCGGCTTCTGGCTCAATCAGGTCAATGAGGACGGCAGCGCCATCATCAATGCGGCCCGCAGTGAGCAGCAGGGCATACGCTTGACCGGGTTGACGGTGTTCACGTTCGACAATGACAACCAGTTCAAGGAGCGCATCGAGGCGAAGGAAGCATCCCTTGAGGCGGGGCACTGGTTTTTCAGATCGGTGCGGCGCTACACGCTCGGCGCTGCGCCAGTCGACCAGGAGAGTTTTTCCCTGCCGACCACCCTGACCCGAGCCCAGATCCGCAACAGTTTTTCCACCCCGGAAACTGTGTCTTTTTGGCAACTGCCTGACTACATCCGATCTTCGGAAAGCTCGGGGTTTGCGACCGCCGGCTACCGGTTGCAGTACCACAAGCTCATTGCACAGCCGTTTTTGCTGGCCGCAATGGTCATGCTGGCGGCTGCCGTGAGCCTGCGGTTCTTCCGTTTCGGCGGCGTGCAGAAGATGGTTTTGAGTGGCGTGGGCGCAGGCTTTCTGCTCTACGTTTTGTCGAAAGTAACTGAGGATTTGAGCAAGGCCGAGCTGATGCATCCGATTGCTGCGGCGTGGCTGCCCGTGTGCGTGGGCGGCCTCACCGGCTTTTTGGCCTTGTTGTACCAGGAGGACGGGTAGTGGCCGTAGTCGCCGCCCGCCAAGGCAGGTCGTCCGCGTTCGGGCGGCGCACCCCGGTGCGCCGTCGTCGCGCCCGTTTGACCGCCATCCGGCGCCCCCTCGCCCTCGTTCTCGGATTGATGCTGGCGTGCGCGCTCGGCATCGGCTTCAGCACGCCCGCATCGGCGCAATTTTCCTACAACGCCGGTCCCAAGCGGGTGGTGCCGCCGCGTCCGCCGAGCGACGGGCAGATGCTGGTGCAGGCGGTCGAGGTCGATTACGACTACAACAACTCGCGGGTGTCGGCGGTCGGCAACGTGCAGATGTTCTACAACGGCACCAGCATCGAGGCCGACAAGGTCATCTACGACCAGAAGACCAAGCGGCTGCATGCCGAGGGCAACGTCCGCATGACCGACGCGGACGGCAAGATCACCTACGCCAACATCATGGATCTCAGCGACGACTACCGCGACGGCTTCGTCGATTCGCTGCGGGTCGACACCGCCGACGCGACCCGGATGGCCGCGACCCGTTCCGACCGCACCAACGGCAACTACACCGTGTTCGAAAACGGCGTCTACACCGCCTGCGCGCCCTGCAAGGACGATCCGAAGAAGCCGCCGCTGTGGCAGGTCAAGGGCGCCCGCATCATTCACGACCAGAACGAGAAGATGCTGTATTTCGAGAACGCCCAGCTCGAATTCTTCGGCGTTCCGATGGCCTATATGCCGTATTTCTCCACGCCCGATCCGACCGTCAAGCGCAAGACCGGCTTCCTGATGCCGGCCTTCACGTCCTACACGTCGTTCGGCTATGGCGTCGACGTGCCGTTCTACTGGGCGATCGCGCCCGACTATGACGCGACCTTCACGCCGCGCATCACCACCAAGCAGGGCGTGCTGATGCAGGCCGAGTTCCGCCAGCGGCTGATGGACGGCTCCTACCAGATCCGTGCCTATGGCATCGACCAGCTCGATCCCGGCGCCTTCGCCGGCCTGCCGGGCGATCGCGACGTCCGCTGGGGCGTCGAGACCAAGGGCCAGTTCGCGCTCAACGACAAATGGGTATGGGGTTTTGATGGCGTCGTGCTGTCGGACTACTACTTCATGTCCGACTACCGGCTGGCGCAGTACAGGGATCCGCTCGGCTCGTTCCTGAACCTGCCGACCGAAGCGACCTCGCAGCTCTATCTGACCGGCGTCGGCAATCGCAGCTACTTTGATGCGCGCACGATCTATTATCTGAGTTTCTCGGGTAACCAGTGCAGGTGCCGGTGGTCGCGCCGGTGATCGATTATTCCAACGTGATCAACTACAACGTCTTCGGCGGCGAGGTCAGCTACAAGGGCAACTTCACCAGCCTGACGCGCGACACCGCGGCGTTCGATCCGATCAATGCCAACGCGCTGGCCAACGGCAACTGCCTGCCGACCACGGCGGATCCGGCGCATAACATCACGCCGGCGAATTGCCTGCTGCGCGGCATGCCCGGCACCTATACAAGGGCGACCGGCGAAGTGGATTGGCGGCGCTCGTTCACGGATTCGGCCGGCGAGGTCTGGACCCCGTTCGCGAGCATCCGGGCGGACGCGATCGACAGTTCGGTGGCCAACCAGCCCGGCGTCTCCAACTTCCTGCCGACCGGCGAGAGCCAGGCCTTGCGGGTGATGCCGACGATCGGCCTCGACTACCGCTATCCCTTCATCAACGTGCAGCCATGGGGCACCACGACGGTCGAGCCGATCGCGCAGGTCATCGCCCGCCCCAACGAACCCTATGCCGGCAAGCTGCCCAACGAAGACGCGCAGAGCTTTGTGTTCGACACCTCCAACCTGTTCAGTGTCGACAAGTTCTCCGGCTATGACCGTGAAGAGGGCGGCGGCCGCGCCAATGTCGGCGCCCAGGCCACCACCCAGTTCGAGCGTGGCGGCACCGTCACCGCGGTGTTCGGACAGTCCTACCAGCTGTTCGGCCTGAACTCGTTCGCGGTCGCCGACCCCAACAATACCTCGCTGGAATCCGGCCTCGACAAGCCGGTGTCGGACTATGTCGCCAGCCTGACCTATGCGCCGAACCGGACCTACACCTTCTCCACCCGCGCCCGGATCGACCAGGCCACCGGCGAGGTCGACCGCTTCGAGGCCGAGGGCAAGGCCAATTTCGACCGCTTTTCGGTCAGCATGCTGTATGGCGACTACGCCGCCCAGCCGGAACTCGGCTACCTGACCCGCCGCGCCGGCATCCTCACCACCGGCACCGTCAAGCTGACGGCCAACTGGGTGGCCACCGGCGCCGCGCGCTGGGATCTCGTCACCAACCAGATCAACCAATATGTGATCGGCGCGGGCTATGTCGACGACTGCTTCGTGCTGGCAGCCAACTACGTCACGGCATATGCCTATTCTGCCGGTACCGCGCCGCCGACGCTCAACCATTCGTTCATGCTGCAGCTCGGCCTGCGGACCATTGCGCAGACCGCCGCGGGCAGCAGTGGCGTCCAGTAGAACCGCGTCACCACTTCGCCGCGGATGACTGATGCTTTGTGCCGAATCCGAATCAATCGACAGACATAGCGACCATGACCATGACGACCACCCTGCCTCAGCGTTTTCCGGCCCTCGTTTCGGCTTGCGCCGTAACCCTGGCGCTGGCGCTGCTGGGCTGCGTCACGCCGTCCTGCGCGCAAACCGTCGCGGTCATGGTCAACGGCGAACCGATCACCGATTTCGATGTCGATCAGCGCACCAAGCTGGACTTCCTGTCGACCCACAAAGCATCGACCCGGCAGCAGGTGATCCAGGAACTGGTCGATGAAAAACTGAAAATCCGGGAGGCGAAGCAATACAGCGTCGATCCGGGCTCCGCCGACATCGATGCGGCGTACGGCCAGATGGCCGGGCGGATGCGGCTGAGTTCCGGCCAACTCGATCAGATGCTCGAAGCCCAACACATTCGTCCCGACACCCTGAAGAAGCGCATCAGGAGCGAGATGGTTTGGACCGCGCTGGTCCGCGGCCGGTTCAAGGAGAGCCTTCAGGTCGGTGAAAAGGAAGTCAACGCGGCGGCGGGGGCTCCAGGCGAAGTCAAGGACGAGAAAGACGACAAGGACAAGACCGACACCGAAAGCTTCGAATACAAGATGCAGCCGATCGTCCTGATCGTTCCGAAAGGCGCGACGCCGGCCGCTATCGAGCTGAGACGCAAGGAAGCCGAAACCCTGCGCGGCCGCATCCAGACCTGCGACGAGGCCAACGCGCTGTTCAAGAGCATGCAAAATGCCGCGATACGCGATATCGTGGTCAAGACCTCGGCCGACATGCCGCCGGCGCTGCGTGCGGTGCTCGACAAGACGCCGATCGGCCATCTGACCGAGCCCGAACTGACCAAACAGGGTGTGGAAATGGTTGTCCTGTGCAGCCGACAGCCGACCACGGTCGACACGCCGCGGAAAAAGGAAATCCGCGACAAGATGTTCAACGACAAATTCGAGGCGAAGTCGAACGCGTATCTGCAGCAGATCCGCAAGGCCGCGATGATCGAATATCGTCATTGAAGCATGGCAAAACCCCTCGCGCTGACGTCAGGCGAACCCGCTGGCATCGGACCGGACATCACCCTTGCGGCGTGGTTGCGCCGCGCTGAACTGAACCTGCCGGCATTCTACGTGCGCGGCGATTGCGGCTCGCTGCGCGACCGCGCCAGGACACTCGGACTGGACGTCAGGTTCGCCGAGACCAGCCCCGAAGAGGCGCTTGCGACATTCGCCAATGCCCTGCCGGTGGTGGCGACCGGCCAGCCGGCCACGGCGCGGCCCGGGCAGCCCGACGAAAGCAGCGCGAATGCGGCGATCGCCTCGATCCGCCAGGCCGTGGACGATGTCACCGCCGCGCGGGCCGGCGCGGTGGTCACCAATCCGATCGCCAAGAGCGTGCTGTACCGCGCCGGATTTCGTCACCCCGGCCACACCGAGTTCCTGGCCGAACTGGCTGCCAATGGCGGGCAGACGCCGCAGCCCGTGATGATGTTGTGGTCGCCGGCGCTGGCCGTCGTCCCCGTGACGATTCATCTTTCGCTGCGCGATGCCATCGCGCAGCTCTCAACCGACCTGATCGTCTCCACCGCGCGGATCGTGGCGGCCGGTCTCACGTCGCGGTTCGGGATCGCCCGGCCGCGCCTCGCCCTGTCCGGACTCAATCCCCATGCCGGGGAGGACGGTTCGCTCGGCACCGAGGAACGCAGCATCGTGACCCCGGCCATCGAGATCCTGCGCGCCGATGGCATCGACGTCAGGGGGCCACTGCCGGCCGACACCATGTTCCACGAAGCCGCGCGCAAAACCTATGACTGCGCGATCTGCATGTATCACGATCAGGCGCTGATCCCGATCAAGACGCTGGCGTTCGACGAAGGGGTCAACGTCACGCTGGGGCTGCCGTTCATTCGCACCTCGCCCGACCACGGCACCGCCTTCGATATCGCCGGCACCGGCCGGGCCAACCCGTCGAGCCTGGTGGCAGCCTTGCGGCTTGCCGCCCGCATGGCGGCGCAGTCCGCATGAGCGCGATCGATGACCTTCCGCCGCTGCGCGAGGTCATTCGTCAGCATGCGCTGTCCGCCCGAAAATCGCTCGGCCAGAACTTCCTGCTCGACCTCAATCTGACGGCGCGGATCGCGCGTGCGGCGGGCCCGCTCGAAGATGCCACGGTGATCGAGATCGGCCCGGGACCGGGCGGCTTGACCCGCGCCCTGCTCGCGCTCGGCGCGCGGCGCGTGATCGCGATCGAGCGCGACGAACGCGCGCTCGGTCCGCTGCAGGATATTTCCAAACACTATCCCGGACGGCTCGAGATCGTCTGCGCCGACGCCCAGCAGTTCGACCCGCGGCCGCTGCTCGGCGGCGCGAGGGCAAAAATCGTCGCCAACCTGCCCTACAACATCGCGACCGCGCTTCTGATCGACTGGCTGTCGGTCGAACCGTGGCCGCCCTGGTACGACATGATGGTGCTGATGTTTCAGCGCGAGGT
Source organism: uncultured Alphaproteobacteria bacterium (assembly GCA_963699465.1). Classification (GTDB taxonomy): domain Bacteria; phylum Pseudomonadota; class Alphaproteobacteria; order Rhizobiales; family Xanthobacteraceae; genus Bradyrhizobium. The sequence goes on along the minus strand of CAVOTZ010000044.1, from coordinate 656,134 downwards.
CGCCGAACGCATCGTCGCCCGCGAAAATGCCGAGGCCTATGGACGGCTCGGCGTGCTGGCGAACTGGCGCGCGGAAACCAAGATCCTGTTCGACATCTCGCCCGCCGCGTTCGTGCCGCAACCCAAGGTCACTTCCTCGGTGGTGCGGCTCGTGCCGCGAGCCAAGCCTGAGCCCTGCGATCGCCGCATGCTCGAACAGGTCGCGGCCGCAGCGTTCGGCCAGCGCCGCAAGATGCTGCGGCAGAGCCTGAAATCGCTGGCGGTCGAGCCGGCCCGGTTGGCCGCCGCCGCCGGGGTCGATGTGACGCGGCGCGCCGAGACGGTTTCGGTCTCGGGTTTTGTTGCCATGGCCCGCGAATTGACCAATATACGCAACGAAAAAAACAGTTCCGTCTAAGGAGAATACCCATGGCGCAAATGCGTCGCCAGTCGCTCGTCAAGTTCGATGCGCCGTTGTGCGAGACCATTATCGAAACCCCGAAGCCGCAGGGGCGCGAGGTGCTGGTCCGGATCGAGCGCTGCGGGTTGTGCCATTCCGACCTGCATATCCAGGACGGATACGCCGACCTCGGCGGCGGCAAGAAGCTCGACACCACGCGCGGCATGACGCTGCCGTTCACGCTGGGGCACGAGATCGCGGGCGTGGTCGACGACGTCGGACCCGATGTCGACAAGGGCCTGATCGGAACCAAAAAGGCGGTGTTTCCCTGGATCGGTTGCGGCCAGTGCCGGGACTGCCTCAATGGCGATGAGAATTTGTGCCTCAAGCAGCGCTTTCTCGGCGTCGCCATCGACGGCGGTTTCGCCAGCCACGTGCTGGTGCCCGACGCCAAATATCTGCTGGATTACGACCCGCTACCGGTCAACCAGGCCGCGACCCTGATGTGCTCCGGCGTTACCGCCTATGGCGCGCTGAAGCGGCTGGTCGACCGGCCGCGGCAGCGCAATTTGCTGCTGATCGGGCTCGGCGGCGTCGGCATGATGGGGCTTTCGTTCGCGCAAGCCATGTTCAAGCAGAAGATATCGGTCGCGGATTTGAGTCCGGCGGCACGCGAGGCCGCGTTGAAGGCCGGCGCTTCGGTCGCCTACGATCCGGCCGAAGCGGACGTGGCAAAACGCATGGTCAAGGAGACCGACGGCGGTTTCGACGCCGTGGTCGATTTCGCCGGCAACGAAAAATCGATGGCGTTCGCGGTCTCGACCGTCGCACGCGGCGGCAAGATCGTCGTCTCCGGGCTGATGGGCGGCAATTTCAGCCTGCCGATGGTGCAGTGGATCTACAAGCGCATGACGATCGAAGGTTTCATGGTGGGAACGCTGGACGAAGCCAAGGAGCTGATGGCGCTGGCGCGCGCCGGCAAGATCAAGCCGACGCCGATGCAAGAGGAGCCGATGGGCGACGTCCAGAAATGGATCGAGCAGTTGCGCGCCGGAAAAGTGGTTGGACGTATCGTGCTGAAAAACTGAAGCGAAGCCTTCACGTTTTCCGATTCCGGACCGCGTCAGCGCATCCGCACCGGAGAGCGCGTCAAATAAAAAGCCCCGTCCCGGTCCACCGGGATCGAAGGGCTTCGAGCTTCGTGACCGACACAGGGAGAGATGCCTGATGCCTGCCGGAGATCGTTCGAAACTCGCCGCCTCGGCGGCGTTGATCTTGGCCACCCTGATAACGCCCGCGCTGGCGCAGAAACAATACGGACCGGGGGTCACCGACACCGAAATCAAGATCGGCACCACCACGCCCTATAGCGGCCCGGCATCGGCCTATGCGGCCGGCGCGATCTCCGCCACCGCCTATTTCGCCATGATCAACGATCAGGGCGGCGTCAACGGGCGCAAGATCAATTACATCAGCCTCGACGACGCCTACAGCCCGCCCAAAACGGTGGAGCAAATCCGCAAGCTGATCGAAAGCGATGAAGTGCTGTTCCTGGTCAACCCGGTCGGCACCGCCACCAACATGGCCGTGGTCAAATACATCAACCAGAAAAAAGTGCCGCATCTGTTCATCGGCACCGGCGCGACCGTGTTCAACGATCCCGAGCACTATCCGTGGACCATGAGCTGGACGCCGCATTACGCATCCGAAGGCGAGATCTACGCCAGATATATCCTTTCGACCAAACCTGACGCCAAGATCGGCATCCTGTCGCAGAACGACGACCTCGGCCGCGACTACATGCTGGGGTTCAAGCGCGGACTCGGCGACAAGGCCGCCAGCATGATCGTCTCGCAGCAGACCTACAATACCAGCGATCCGACCGTGGACTCCCAGGTGGTGACGTTGAAGGCATCGGGCGCCGATGTGTTCCTGATTTTCTCGGTGCCGAAATTTGCAGCCCAGGCCATTCGCAAGGCCTACGACATCGACTGGCGCCCGCAGGAATTCGTCTCCAGCGTCGGCTCCTCGATCGCCGGCGCGATCAAACCGGCGGGGTTCGAGGCCGCCAAGGGCATCATCTCGGCGGCCTACCAGAAAGATCCGCACGACCCGCAGTGGAAGGACGACCCGGCGATGCAGGCGTGGTACGCGTGGATGGACAAATACAACCCCCATGTCGACAAGAGCGACTATTACGCGCCCTACGGCTACAATATCGGCTACGCGGTGGTGCAAATCCTCAAGCAATGCGGCGACAACCTCACGCGCGAGAATGTCATGATGCAGGCCTCGCATCTCGACATGGCGCCGCCGCTGCTGTTGCCGGGGATTCGCCTGCAAACCAGCCCGAGCGACCTGCGCCCGATCAAGCAGATGCGGCTGGTGCGTTTCGACGGCGAGCGCTACGTGCTGTTCGGCGACGTGCTGGCGAGCCAGTAAGGCCTGCCACAGGCGATGCACCTTGCTCTTCGCAAGCAGCAGTTCGTCCTCAAATTCCCGCCACATTCGCCGCCCGAAAGCGGGCCCGAATTAAGCCCCACGCTGTCCGGAATTGCGGCGCATTGCGACCCAAGTCTTTGGCGAGATTGCCTTTGGCGAGATTGCCTTTGGCGAGATTGTCTTTGCCGAGATTTGGCCCGCGACGCGTACCGTATCATCGCCGGAGCAGCACACCATGCCGAACCGAACCGCGAAATTTTTGTCAGCCGTCATTGCCTGCCTTTGCGCCGGCGTCCCCCTGACCGCCTCGCGGAGCGCAACGCCCGCACCCGCAGCCGACGAATGCCTCCTCGCGCCAAAGAATGAGACGCCTGATGGCAGCCATTGGTACTTCCGCATCGAGCATCCCTCGAACCGCCGTTGCTGGTACCTGCGCGAGGAAGGTGATGCGCAAACCGCGCCGTCGAATTCGTCAGCCTCCGCCCGGCCGGTTTCGCCGGCGCCGGACAAGCCGATGCCGGGTTCGGTCGCCAATGCCCGCGCCGAACTGCGCTCGCCACGCACGGGCATCGATCAGGACAGACCGGCCAATACCGGGCAAATGCCCGCCGCCGCCACTGCGGCAATGATCGACAGCGCTCCGCCCGCGAACCCCGCCGGCGTCAATATGCTGACATCGGTCGTGGCGGCGCGCTGGCCCCAACAATTGAGCGCGAATTCGCCGGTTGCGCCACCGCCACAGCCCGCACCGGCCAATCCGCCCGCCGACGTGCAGGCCAATGACGTGCAGGCCAATGCGGCGCCGCCACCGTCCGCCGTCGCGCCACCGGCCGCGGCTCCGCTCGCGGTCGCGGATGCTTCAATGGCAAAACAGTCCGGCTCGGCGGTGATGTTGCTCGCCGTGATTGTCGGCGCGCTGTCGGTTGCGGGCCTGATCGCAAGCGCGGTGTTCCGGGTTGGCGGCAGGCGTCGACGCAGTCGCTCCGACATTCCGCCCGAGGTGCGTCCAACCTGGGATCTGGATCGGGACCTGAAACGCAGCGCTTCGCCGCTGCCTTTCCCGGCGTCCGCAATCCACCGGCCGAACATCGGCGCGCCGCTCGAACTGCAGGAAGCCCAAGAAGCCCAAGAACCTATGAATCCGACGAGCGCGACAGGATCGCGCAGATGCTGGAGCGGCTGGCCCGGAGCGCGCAGGGTTGAATATTATTGTGACGCGTTTTTTCACGCGAACCGGTATCCACCCACGGATCAAGTCCGAGGGCATGCTTCGCTCGAAAACGCTAGAGCCTTTTCGGTTCTGATAAAATCAGAACCGAAGCTCTAGATTCTTGTTTTGACGCGTTTTCTTCACGCGAACCGGTATCCACTTCGCTCGAAAACGCTATGTATTATTTTTCGAGCTGCTGCTGCAGCTTGCGTACGAATGTGGTGAGACCGGTGCGGCGTTCGCGCTTCAGCCGCTCGGCTTTCAGGATCGATTGCACTTCGGCGAAAGCCTCATCGACGTCGTGATTGATCACGATATAATCGTACTCCGCCCAGTGGCTCATCTCGTGGCTGGCGCGGTCCATCCGCCCGCGGATCACCTCGTGCGAATCCTGTGCGCGCGAGTGCAGGCGCTTTTCCAGCTCGGCCGCCGATGGCGGCAGGATGAACACCGACACGACGTCGGCGCGGGCCTTTTCCCGCAATTGCTGGGTGCCCTGCCAGTCGATGTCGAACAGCACGTCCTGCCCCGCCGACAGCGCGGCCTCGACCGGGCCGCGCGGCGTGCCGTAACGATTGTCGAAGACGGTGGCCGATTCCAGCAATTCGTTTCGCTTCGACATCTGGTCGAATTTGGCCTTGTCGATGAAATGATAGTCGCGGCCATCGACTTCGCCCGGCCGCATCGGCCGCGTGGTGGCGGACACCGACATCTTCAGGCCGGGCATCTTGTCGATCAACAGGCGCGACAGCGTGGTCTTGCCCGCGCCCGACGGCGATGACAGCACGAACATCAGTCCGCGACGTTCAACGCCGTCCACCCCGTGTCCGCCGGAAGTCATGCTTCACTCCAGATTCTGGACCTGTTCGCGGAATTGCTCCACCACGTTCTTCATCTCGAGCCCTGTGTTGGTCAATTCGAGATCGTTGGACTTGGAGCAGCAGGTGTTGACCTCGCGGTTGAATTCCTGCGCCAAAAAATCCAGCCGCCGGCCGACCGGGCCGCCCTTGCCGATCATTTCGCGCGCCTGCGAGATGTGCGAGGCGATGCGATCGAGCTCCTCGCGAATGTCGGCCTTGGTGGCGATCATCAGCGCTTCCTGGTTGAGCCGGTCGGAATCGAAACGCTCCGATGCCTCCAGCAGCGCCGCGACCTGTTCGGCCAGACGCGCCCTGATCGCCTCGGGCTTGCGCCCGGGCGCGGCTTCGGCCTTCTTCGCCAGCCGCTCGATCTCGTCCATGCGCTGGCTCAGGATGTTGCCGAGCGTCTCGCCTTCGCGCTGGCGCATGCTGACGAGTTCGGCCAGCGCCTGTTCGAACGCCGAGGCCGCCGCGGCCTTGGCCGCCTTGTCCTCGGCCTCGTTGCTTTCGGGCTCGACCACCTCGATGACGCCCTTGATCCCCAGCAGGCCGTCGATGCTCGGCGCCACCGCGTCGATCCGGCCGGCGAGTTCGCCCGCCACCTTGACGATCGAGGCCAGCACGTCCTCATTGATGCGGACGATCGAGCCCGCATTGGCGCGCTTGACGTTGAGATTGGCATAGACCGTGCCGCGCGACAGTAATTCGCCGGCGCGTTTCTTGGCCGCGGCCTCGATCTCGTCCCAGCCCGGCGGCAACCGCATCCGCAGGTCAAACCCCTTGGCGTTGACCGACTTCAGTTCCCACTCGAACGCATACGGCCCGCTGGCGCCGTGGCTCCGCGCAAAGCCGGTCATGCTCGAAAGCGCCATCCTGTCTAACTCTCCTGATGATACGGAAACAGCCGTGAGATTCGCGGCAACGACATCAGCGAGTTTAAAGCGTTTTCATCCAAAGTGGAATTCGCTTCAGGCGCAAGGGAGACCAGCAACCGGCCGGCTGCTATTGCTGGGCGACCGGCGGCGATGCGGTCGATTGCGCCGCTCCCTGGCGAGCCGGCGCGGCGCGGGCCGGCTTTTTCGGCGCTGCCGGCTTGGCGGGCGCCGGCGCAGCGTTGGCATCGGCCGGCGTCGTGCCGGTTGCAGCGGGCGGATCGTCCGCGGGCTCCACCGTGTCGTTCTGGATCTGCTTCTCCATCGCCCGCAATTTGGCGACGTTCTTCTGATGCTGGTCGTAGGTTTCAGTGAAGCTGTGGCCGCCGGTGCCGTCGGCGACAAAGAACAGGTCGCGGGTGCGGGCTGGATTGGCCGCGGCCTCCAGCGAGGCGCGGCCGGGATTGGCGATCGGACCGGGCGGAAGACCATCGACGACATAGGTATTGTAGGGCGACGGCTGGGTGATCTCGCTGCGCTTGATCGGCCGCCCCAGCGTGCCCTTGCCGCCGACCAGCCCGTAGATGATGGTTGGATCGGACTGCAGCTTCATCTTCTGCCTGAGACGGTTGACATAGACCGCGGCGACCCGGCTGCGCTCGTCGGCCTTGCCGGTTTCCTTTTCGATGATCGAGGCCAGCGTCACCAACTGCTCCGGCGTCTTGACCGGAATGTCGGGATTACGGTGCTCCCATATTTCCGCGACAATGCGTTTTTGCGCCTGCTGCATCCGCGCGATCACCTGGTCGCGGGTGGTGCCGCGCGGGAATTTATAGGTTTCCGGCAGCAGCGTGCCCTCGCGCGGTATTTCATGCACCGAGCCCGCGAAGATGTCGTTGTCGGTGAGCCGGCCGACGATCTGTTCCGAGGTCAGGCCTTCGGGAATCGTGATCGCGTGCTGCACCACTTTGCCGTCGACGATGGTGCCGATGACATCGCGCAGGCTGGCATTCTTCTGGAATTGATATTCACCAGGCTTGAGATCGGAGCGCGCCTTCAGCGCGAATACGGCGCCGATGAACGCCCAGCGGTTATTGTCGATCACGCCTTCGCGCTGCAGGGTGTCGGCGATGTCGCTCATGCCGGAGCGCGCCGGGATGTTGACGACCTTGTCCTCCTGCAGCGGACCCGGCGCCTCCAGCTTCTGCTTGCCGTAGTAATAGGCGCCGGCGGTGCCGAGCATTGCCACCAGCAGGATGGTGATGATGGCGTTGCCGACCACGACGAATGGATTGCGGGCGCGCTCGGACCTTCGCGGCGGCGGCGGAACCTGCTCGGGCTCCAGCGCGGCGCGCGGCGACCGTGGCGAAATGGGCGGCCTTTCACTCATCGATGCAACCTGAAATCCTGTCGGTTCAATCGTGGCCCTGCGGCGTGCCGCTTCGGCCGAAAGTCGCGCCCAAATAGTCCTAAATTAAGCTCAGGAATCGTCATTGAATGCGGCGAAACGGTGGACTTGATCCCGATACGGCGCGTCAGCTCGCCACCCGCTGCACGATCACGGAAGCGTTGGTGCCGCCGAAACCGAACGAATTGGACAACGCAACATTGATCTCGCGCTTGCGCGCCGTACGCGGCACCAGGTCGATCGCGGTCGCCACCGATGGATTGTCCAGGTTGATGGTCGGCGGCGCGATATTATCGCGAATCGCAAGAATGCTGAAGATAGCCTCGATTGCGCCCGCGGCACCCAGCAAATGTCCGGTCGACGATTTGGTCGATGACATCGACACCTTGGACGCGGCATTGCCGAGCAGCCGCTCCACCGCGCCGAGCTCGATCTCGTCGCCGACCTGCGTCGAGGTTCCATGGGCGTTGATATAATCGATATCGGAGGCCGAGATGCCGGCGCGCTTCATCGCCGCGCTCATGCTGCGGAACGCACCGTCGCCATCGGGCGACGGCGAGGTGATGTGATAGGCATCCCCCGAAAGCCCGTAGCCGATCACTTCGGCATAGATCTTCGCGCCGCGCTTTTTGGCGTGCTCATATTCCTCGAGCACCACGACGCCGGCGCCCTCTCCCATCACAAAGCCGTCGCGATCCTTATCGTAGGGCCGCGACGCCTTTTCCGGGGTGTCGTTGAATGCGGTCGACAAGGCACGCGCCGCGCAAAATCCCGCCATCGCCAGCCGGCAGATCGGCGATTCCGTGCCGCCCGCCACCATGACATCGGCATCGCCGAGCACGATCAGCCGGCTCGCGTCGCCGATCGCATGCGCACCGGTCGAGCATGCGGTGACCACCGCATGGTTCGGACCCTTGAGGCCATGCTCGATCGAGACATAGCCGGACGCCAGGTTGATCAGGCGGCCCGGAATGAAGAAGGGCGACACCTTGCGCGGGCCGCGTTCCTTGAGCAGCAGCGCGGTATCGGCGATGCCGGACAGCCCGCCGATGCCGGAGCCGATCATGGTGCCGGTGGCGCAGCGATCCTCTTCGGTGGCCGGATGCCAGTCGGCGTCGTCGAGCGCCTGGCGCGCCGCGCACATCGCGAAAATAATGAAATCGTCGACCTTGCGCTGGTCCTTTGGCTCCATCCACTGGTCGGGATTGAAGCTGCCGTCGCTGCCGTCGCCGCGCGGGACCACGCAGGCGATGCGGCTGGTCAAGTCCGACACATCGAACGTATCGATCTGGCGGGCGCCGCTTTCGCTGTTGAGGATACGCTTCCAGGTCGGCTCGATGCCGCAGCCGAGTGGCGACACCATGCCGAGGCCCGTGACGACAACCCGCCTCATATCCATCACTCCAGCCCCGGATTTGCGGTCCACAACAAGAAGCCGGTGGACCGCTCAATCACGGCCCGTCCGGCTTCGTCAGTACCGCGCGGGGGCGTCAGCTTTTCGCGTTCTTTTCGAGAAATTTGGTGGCGTCGCCGACCGTCAGAATCGTCTCTGCCGCGTCATCGGGGATCTCGCAGCCGAATTCTTCTTCGAACGCCATCACCAGCTCGACGGTATCGAGACTATCGGCGCCGAGGTCGTCAATGAAGCTCGCGTTGTCGACCACTTTTTCGGGTTCGACACCGAGGTGTTCGACCACGATCTTTTTAACCCGCTCGCCAATCTCACTCATCGTTCAACCTCGTGCTTGTTCCATTGGACCCGACCCTAAGACGATACGAGCCATCGTGATCGTTAAGTTTTCTTCGCAGTCGCGCGTCGACTTGGTTGGCTCCGTCGCACCCAACAAGGCCCGGCGCACGACGGCAGGCTCCGCACCGCCAATATACAGGGTTTCAAATTCCTGCAATGGCCTTCTTCGCCCATCCGGTGGTTCGGTTATCATACTTCCCCAGCCTTGACTACAAGCCTTGATCGGCCTTGGGAATCAGGCTTTTGGCCCGCTCCGGCACGGCCGTCAAACCGGTTCAAATCATGGCCAATCCGCCGTTGACGTGGATCGTCTGTCCGGTGACGTAACCGGCTTCGTTCGAACTGAGATAAACCGCCGCCGCCGCGATATCTTCCGGCGTTCCGAGCCGGGCCGCAGGAACCTTCGACAGCACGGTTTCGCGCTGCTTCGCGTTAAGCACGTCCGTCATCGGGGTGGCGATAAATCCTGGTGCGATGCAATTGGCGGTGACGCCGCGTTTGGCATATTCGGCGCCCAGCGTCTTGATCATGCCGATCAATCCGGCTTTTGAGGCGGTGTAATTGCCCTGGCCGGGATTGCCGGTGACGCCGACCACCGAGGTGATGGCGATGATGCGCCCAAAGCGCTTGCGCATCATCAATCTGGTCGCGGCCCGGGCCAGCCGAAACGTCGCAGTCAAATTGACGCGGATCACCTCGTCCCAATCCTCGTCGCGCAGTTGCACGAACAGATTGTCCCTGGTGATCCCGGCATTGGCGACCAGGATATCGACCTGCCCCATCGCGGTCTCCGCCGCAGGCACCAGCGCCTCGACCTCGGCGCTGTCGGACAGATTGCACGGCAACACGTGAACCCGCTCGCCGAGCTTGCCGGCCAGCGCGTCCAGCACTTCGCGGCGTGTGCCTGAGATCGCCACGGTGGCACCCTGCGCGTGCAGCGCCTGCGCGATCGCCCCGCCAATGCCGCCGGTAGCACCCGTGACAAGCGCCGTCCTGCCCGTCAGATCGAACATCCGTAATCTCCTTGTCGCCGCTTAAGCCGAATGCGCCGCGGCCAGCGCCTCTTTTGCCGCGGCAATATCGCCGGGACCGCCGACGGGAATTCCAACCGCGCCATCCGCGATACGCTTGACCAACCCACTCAGCACCTTGCCGGCGCCGATCTCGAAAAACCGCGTTACCCCGTGGCTTGCCATGAACGCCACCGATTCACGCCAGCGCACTGTTCCGGTGACCTGCTCGACCAGCCGGCGGCGGATTTCGGCGGGATCGCTGATCGGCGCGGCCAGTACATTCGAGACCAGCGGCGCAGCCGGCTTGCTGATGGTGACATCGGCAAGCGCCTTTTCCATCGCGTCCGCCGCCGGCTGCATCAGCCGGCAATGGAACGGGGCCGATACCGGCAGCAGCATGGCACGCTTGGCGCCTTTGGCCTTGGCAATTTCGAGCGCGCGCTCGACCGCGGCCTTGTCGCCGGAGACCACGACCTGGCCGCCGCCATTGTCGTTGGCGGCCTGGCAGGCCTGACCCTGCGCGGCTTCGCTGGCGACGGCTACCGCCGCCTCGTAATCAAGGCCGAGCAGCGCGGCCATCGCGCCGACCCCGACCGGGACCGCTTTCTGCATCGCAAGCCCGCGGATCCGCAGCAACCGTGCGGTATCGCCGATCGTCAGGCTGCCGGCAGCAGCCAGCGCGGAATATTCGCCGAGCGAGTGCCCGGCCACGAAGGCCGCATCCCGGCCGACCACGAATCCCGCCTCGGTTTCCAGCACCCGCATAGCCGCCAGCGACACCGCCATCAGGGCCGGCTGGGCGTTCTGGGTGAGTTGCAGGGTTTCGGCCGGACCGTCCCAGATAATGCCGGTCAGCTTCTCGCCCAGCGCCTGATCAACCTCGTCGAATACCGCCCGGGCGGCCGGAAAGGCGTCAGCCAGCGCTTTGCCCATGCCAACGGCCTGGGAGCCCTGTCCCGGAAAGGTAAACGCTGCCGTCATTGCTGCCCCTGAACGTCATCAAATATGTAAGGTTGAGCCGTAAGTCACCGCTGCGGCCGCTGATGTCAAGCCGCCGCGGGTTCCCGGCTGGACCGCTGGAGAGGGCAATTTAAAGCCGCTTTCGAGCCCGTTTCCCTTGCTATCCCGGCCAAAATCCTTATAAACCGCGCCATCCGTGGATCCCGGCCGGGAGCTGAACGGACGGTCTCAGCAATCTCACCTTTTTGGCGATGTTGATGTGGCAGGGCCAGTCGGCCCGTCGTCCCGTGCTTCCGCCTTCTGAGCAATATCGAGTCCTTTCCGAAGGGTTCGAAGGGCTTGCCGCCGGGAACCGCGCCAACCTTGGAAAGGACACCCATGCCTCTTTATGAGCATGTTTTTCTCGCGCGTCAGGATGCGAGCACCCAGCAGGTCGAGGAATTGACCACCCAGATGACCGGCATCGTCGAAGGACTCGGCGGCAAGGTGGTCAAGATGGAAAACTGGGGCGTACGTTCCCTCACCTACCGCATGAACAAGAATCGCAAGGCGCATTTCGTGCTCTTGAACATCGACGGCCCGTCGGCCGCGATCGCCGAGATCGAGCGCCAGGAGCGCATCAGCGAAGACGTGATCCGCTATCTCAGCGTTCGCGTCGACGAGCATGAAGAAGGCCCGTCGGCGATGATGCGCAAGGCCGATCGCGACCGCGATCGCGACGACCGTGGTGGCGGCGGCTTCCGTGGCGACCGCGAAGGCGGCTTCCGCGGCGATCGCGATGGCGGTGGCTATCGCGGCGATCGTGGTCCGCGCCGTCCCCGTGATGACGTCGAAACAGCAGCGGTTGAGGAGTAAGAATCATGGCTGAAGCTGGTGCACGCCGTCCGTTTTTCCGCCGCCGCAAGACCTGCCCGTTCACGGGTCCGAACGCGCCGAAGATCGACTACAAGGATTCCAAGCTGCTGATGCGTTACGTCTCCGAGCGCGGCAAGATCGTGCCGAGCCGCATCACCGCCGTCTCCGCCAAGAAGCAGCGTGAGCTTGCGCGCGCGATCAAGCGTTCGCGCTTCCTCGGGCTGTTGCCTTACGTCATTCGATAACGCAGTTTTCGCTCCGCCCGCTTTTGGCGCGGCGGAGCGAACATCTTCATAAGGCTTCCGGGTCGTCCGGTTGCCGATGGTTGGGGTTGTTTTGAACCTCTAACCGCTCGAAAGGAGCGGGACAGCTGATGATCGCGGTCATTCTCATTGCCCTTGCGGCCGGCGCAGCGTCGGCGCTGATGTTCGCCTCGATGGTCTCGGGCGCGCTGATTTCGGTGCTGCTGCTCTATCTCGCGCCGTTGCCGCTGATGGTGGCGGCGCTCGGCTGGGGCCCGCTTTGCGCCACGATCGGCGGCATCGCTGCCGCCATCGGCCTCAGCGCCATCTTCGGCCTGCCCTATGGCCTCGCTTTCGTGGTCTCGGTCGCGCTGCCCGCCTGGTGGCTTGGCCATCTCGCTCTGCTGGGGCGGCCGATCGCGAGCAGCGAAGCCTCGGGGGGCGCCGACGCCGGACCGCCGGCGCTGGAGTGGTATCCGGTCGGCCGCATTCTGCTGTGGATCGCGGGCTTTGCCGCGCTGACCACGATGTCGGTGCTGTTGACGCTGGGGCACGACGCCGCCACCGTCACCAACACCATCCGGCACGGCCTGTCGCTGGTCTGGGGTCACGACGAAACCATCAACGAAGAAACACAACGCGGCATCGACATGCTGGCGACGATCGCGCCGGCTGCCGCTGCGATCGTCGCCATGATGACCCTGACGCTCAACCTCTGGCTCGCCGCGAAAATCACCGCGACCTCGGGGCGGCTGCACCGCCCCTGGCCCGATCTCAACAACACCGCGCTGCCGCCGATAACGCTCGCGGCCTTGTCGGTTGCGATAGCGTTCTGCTTTATCGGCGGCCTGTCGGCCATGCTGGCGCAGATCATCGGCTCGGCGCTGACGATGGCTTACGCGCTTGCCGGCTTTGCCGTGCTGCACACGCTGACGCTGGCGCTTAGGCACCGCGCGCTCTGGCTGAGTTGCACCTATGCCGTCGTCGCCGTGTTCGGCTGGCCGGTGCTGGCGATAGCGGCGCTCGGACTTGCCGACGCCGTGTTCGGCCTGCGGCAGCGCTATTTGCAAAGCCGACCACCGCCGCTTCCCGCCGCCTGAACGCAAACATTCACCCAAAACCCTCAACCCTCAACACTTCATCACCCCTCAAGGAGATACGAATATGGAAGTCATTTTGCTGGAACGCGTCGCCAAGCTCGGCCAGATGGGCGAAGTCGTCCGCGTCAAGGACGGGTTCGCGCGGAATTTCCTGTTGAAGCGCGGCAAGGCGCTGCGCGCCACCACGGACAATCGCGCCAAGTTCGAAGGCATGAAGGCCGATCTCGAAGCCCGCAACCTGCAGGCCAAGGGCGAAGCGACCAAGGTCGCGGAAAAGATCGACGGTCGTAACGTCGTGGTGCTGCGTCAGGCCTCCGAAACCGGCCAGCTGTTCGGTTCGGTCAGCGTGCGCGACATCATCGCCTCGTTCGAGGCCGATGGCGTCACCATCGCCCGCAGCCAGGTCATGCTGGATGCGCCGATCAAGACCATCGGCAAGCACAAGATCGCGATTGCCGTGCATCCGGAAGTCGAGGTCGGCGTGACCGTGACGGTTGCCCGCAGCGCCGACGAGGCCGAACGCATCAACCGCGGCGAAGACATCTCGACCCGCCAGGAAGACCAGGATGCGGCGGCCGAAGCGCTCGCCGCCGCCGGCGAATTCTTCGATCCCGAAGCGCGCCGCGACGAGGAACCGCAGGCCGAGACCGCTCCGGAAAAATAAACCGGCGCGCCGCGAACCGAGCGAGAACGACCAAGCCCGGCCCGATCAGGCCGGGCTTGTGATTTTGGCGGACGCTTCTCAGTGGACGGATCCGCTTTGCAACGCGGCTTCCGCGCCGAACTGCCCGGAAGCAGAAAAGCCGTTGCACAAAATCCTATTTGGAAATCGGCGGCGCCGGCGGACCGGTTGGCGCAGCCGCGGCTGGCGGCGCGGGAATCGTGCTGACCGTCGGGGGCGTGTTTTCCACAGCCGCTGACTGGGCAGCCGGAGGCGCCGTCGGCGCAGCCGGGGCCGCGGGCCGCGCCGACCCGCCGGCCGACGGTTCCGGGGTCGTGGCGGGAGCCGCCGCCGAAGTGGCCGGAGCAGCCGCGGGAGTGGCGGCTGGAGCCGTCTCCTTGGGGGTCTCGGTCTTGACCGAGTCAGATTTGGCCGTGTCGGATTTGGCTGCTTCGGGCTTACTGGTGTCCTGCTTGGCTGTGTCAGATTTGGCCGTCTCCGGCTTGGTCTCGCCGGACTGTTTTGCGCTGTCGGGTTTGGCCGCCTCTTCCTTGGCGGGCTCGCCTGCGGGCTTGTCTTCCTTCGCCGGGCCAGCCGTCGAGGGCTCGTCCTTGGCCGTCTCCGGCCTGCTGGTATCCTTGGGTTCCTCCAGGTTCGGTTTTCCCCGCTTGCTCAGCCGTTGCTTGGCCGTGAGCTTACGCCCATCCGGGCCGCGCTCGCCGGCTTCACGTGCCGCGGCTTCACCCTCGGCCGGCTTGGCGCCCTCTTCCATCGGTCGCGCCAGACGCTTGCCATTGCGGCCCCTGCGTTCCCCGCCCTGCGGATTGACGCCATCGGCGTCCGGCTTGGCGGCCTGACGCGGCTCGGCCTCAGGCTTGGCTTCGGGCTTGTTATCGGGCTTGGCCTCTGGTTTGGCCGGCTCCGGCGTGGCGGTGTGCAGCCGGTGACCCTGGCGGTCGAGCTGCTCTGCCGGCGCTGCGCCCGGCTTTTCCGGCTTACCGTCCGGTTTGGCGTCCTTGTTGCCGTAGCGGGTGTCGGTCGCGCCATTGGAAATCAGATAGGAGCTGAGCAGCCCGGCCATGTCGGGACTGGTGGTGTAATGCTGCTTCAGGAAAGACGGCAGCGATCCCGCGGGCACCGTCTTCAGCAGTCCGCGCGGGCTTTTATGGCAGGCGGTACAGGTGCCCGCGAAAATCTGGGAAGGACTTTTGCCGGCCTCGAGATTGGTCGCCTGCGCATGGGCCGGGGCCGCCGCCAAATCGCCGATCAGAAGCGTCACCGTCGCTAAAATGAGCGCTCGGCTCAACATTCACAATTCTCCAAAGGCGGAAATCGCTTCCAACGTCCGGGATGCGGCATTGCAGGCGGCGGTCACCTTTTAGCCGATTATCCCGCGAATGGAAGCACACTTATGACGCAACCACGCGATCGTCACATTTTGGAATATCCGCTTTGTGCACAACGCACTAGCGCCCGGCAAAGCGTGATATTAAGTTCGCCCTGAAGGCGCTGGCTGGAACTATCGTTCCGGCCGTGTCGTGGTGGCGGCGGGCGGTTTGCCCTTTCTACGGGATCGCTTATTGCGGTGGTTTCGATGGACCGTTTGTTGCGTTACTTTCTGGCGCAGTTCATTTGCCGCGGGACGATGACGTTCACGACCGCGAGCGGGGCCAGTTTTACCTGTGGCGATGGCACCGGCGAACCGGTAGCCGTCCGATTCCTCACCACCGACGCCGAACGGCGAATCCTGCTCAATCCAGAACTCGCGCTGGGCGAGGTCTACATGGAGGGGACATTCGTCGTCGAACAAGGTTCGATCGCGGATGCGCTGGCGATCCTGCTCGGCCAGCCCGATATCCTGCCGCGCTGGGCCAAGCTGCAATGGTGGCTGCGATACCTGGTCCGGCACGCCCAGCAGTTCAATCCACGCAGTCGCTCGCGGGACAATGTCGCGCGCCATTACGATCTCGACGGCCGGCTCTATTCGCTCTTCCTCGATGCCGACAAGCAATATAGCTGCGCCTATTTCGAGACGCCGGATGCGAGCCTTGACGAAGCCCAGCTTGCCAAGAAACGCCATGTCGCCGCCAAGCTTCTGGTCAACCCCGGCAACCGCGTGCTCGACATCGGCTCCGGCTGGGGCGGCCTTGGTCTCTATCTGGCTGAAATGACCGGCGCCGACGTCACCGGCGTCACGCTTTCGACCGAGCAATTGCAGGTGTCGAACGCCCGCGCCGCCGAAAAGAACCTGACCCATTCGGCCAAATTCCTGCTCGAGGATTATCGCGACATTCCCGGGCCGTTCGATCGCATCGTGTCGGTCGGCATGTTCGAGCATGTCGGCGTCGACTTCTACGAGACCTATTTCCGGCGCTGCGCCGAGCTTCTCACCGATGACGGCGTCATGGTGCTGCATTCGATCGGCCGCTCCGACCGGCCCGACGCCACCAATCCCTGGATCGCGAAATATATCTTCCCCGGCGGCTATATCCCGGCGCTGTCCGAGGTGCATCCCCGCGATCGAGAAGGCCGGACTTCTGGTCTGCGATATCGAAATCCTGCGGCTGCACTACGCCGAAACCCTGAAAGCCTGGCGCGAGCGCTTCATGGCGCGGCGAGAGGAAGCCGTGCGGCTCTACGACGAGCGCTTTGCGCGGATGTGGGAGTTCTATCTGGCGGCCTCGGAAATGTCGTTCCGCAAGCAGAACATGATGAATTTCCAGATCCAGATCACCAAGCGCCAGGGCGTGGTGCCGATGACGCGGGACTACGTCGCGCAGGAAGAGGCAAAGCTGCGCGGGCTCGAGCGCGGCAAGCGGCCGCGGCTGCAGATCGCGGGCGGTGGTTAGCGGCCAGTCGGATAGTCGAGTTACTGGATAGTTTTGCTGCCCGACGTTGCGATGTTGGGTTCGCCGACCGGGATTTCAGTTTCGCCGGCTGAATTGGGACGGGCGCGGCGCGTAACATTATGGGTACGGCGACGCCGGACGCGCCAACTGCAGGCGCAACGCCGAAAATACCCGGGGATCGCATGGGGTCGCGCGGAATTCCGGGCGGGATACCTTCTCCATGGTGTCGATCAGCATCGACAGCCATCGCCGTTCGCCATCGCCGGATCGCCAACCGCTGACTTGCTGACCCATCACCGTCTTCCTGATATGTCCCGACATCAACTCCGGCGCCGGTAATCCTGTTCCCGACGACCGTAGCGATAAAGAAATCCGTCAGATGTGACCTGCTTCACAGAAGACCGGACCGGCCGGCCCTAAAATGCACCAAATGACGCAGGAAACCCACCAACCTTCGGTTCGATCCGAGCCGCGACCTCGGCACCGATTATGCGCTGATCGCCGCCGGCGTCGGGGCTGCCTTGATTGCGCTGATCTATCTCCTGCTGATTTGACCCAGCCCGGAGATCGCGGCTTGCGCCGCTTGTTGCCCCTCAGGACATCAGTGCGGCCGGCGCGCGAAAGGTTCAGGCCGCGCGGCGCACGTT
The DNA here is from genome assembly GCA_963699465.1 of uncultured Alphaproteobacteria bacterium. GTDB lineage: Bacteria > Pseudomonadota > Alphaproteobacteria > Rhizobiales > Xanthobacteraceae > Bradyrhizobium. The sequence goes on along the minus strand of CAVOTZ010000044.1, from coordinate 638,886 downwards.
CGCGTTTTACCGCGAGTTCCCGGGGAACGCCCGCAAAATCCCCGCAAACCCGTCAAGCGGCAATCGCGCAGTTCGGCTGATCCATCATACAGCATTGTGTGAATCGGGCATAAGCGCATGTTCGCTTCCGCTGTGGCGCCGGCGGCGCTTTATCGCGACCCCGCATCAAGAATCCCAACAACGACAAAATTCGCGAAGAACAATCCAGACCATGGCCTTGACTTGATTCGAACGTTCTCAAGCTTGCCCCCGATGCGGCAACCCCGGCCTATCGCAGCGCACCGCACAATATCGAGGCGGAACAGAGCTTGCTGGGCGCGATCCTGGTCAACAACGACGCGTTCTATCGGGTGTCGGATTTTCTGGAGCCGAAGCATTTCTTCGAGCCGATCCATCAGGCCATCTATGAGACCGCCGGCAGCCTGATCCGGATGGGCAAGGTCGCGACCCCGGTCACGCTGAAAACCTTCCTGCCCGGCCGACACCGACATCGGCGGCATGACGGTCGGCCAATACCTCGCCCGGCTCGCCGCCGAAGCGACCACCATCATCAACGCCCAGGATTACGGGCGAACGATCTATGAACTGGCGCTGCGCCGCGACCTGATCCGGATCGGCGAGGACATGGTCAATGTCGCCTTCGACGCGCCGGTGGATTTCGCGCCGCGCGCGCAGATCGAGGACGCCGAGCGCCAGCTTTACGAACTGGCCGAAATCCGGCCGCTACGACGGCGGGTTCCAGCGTTTCTGCGCAGGCCCTCACCGTCGCCGTCGACATGGCGGCCAACGCCTTTCAGCGCGACGGCAAGCTGTCGGGCATCGCCACCGGCCTGCGCGATCTCGACGTCAAGATGGGCGGCCTGCAGCCCTCCGATCTTGATCATCGTCGCCGGCCGTCCCGGCATGGGCAAGACCGCGCTCGCCACCAACATCGCCTACAACGTCGCCAAGGCGCATCGCGCCGAGGTCCAGGCCGACGGCACCATGAAGTCGGTCAATGGCGGCATCGTCGGCTTCTTCTCCTGCGAAATGTCCGCCGAACAGCTCGCCACCCGTATTCTCGCCGAGCAGACCAGCATCGCATCGAGCACGATCCGCCGCGGCGGCATCAGCGAGGCCGACTTCGAGAAAATCCGCGATTATTCGATCGAATTGCAGTCGCTGCCGCTCTATGTCGACGAAACCGGCGGCCTGTCGATCTCGCAATTGACCGCGCGCGCCCGCCGGCTGAAGCGGCAGAAGGGCCTCGATCTGATCGTGGTCGACTACATCCAGCTGCTGCAGGGCTCCGGCAAACGCTCCGACAACCGCGTGCAGGAAGTCACCGAGATCACCACCAGCCTGAAGGCGCTGGCCAAGGAACTGAACGTTCCGATCATCGCGCTGTCGCAGCTGTCGCGGCAGGTCGAAAGCCGCGACGACAAGCGCCCGCAACTGTCCGACCTGCGCGAATCCGGCTCGATCGAGCAGGACGCCGACGTCGTGATGTTCGTGTTTCGCGAGGAATATTACCTCGCCAACAAGGAGCCGCGGATCGGCACGCCGGAATACGAAAAATGGCAGCTCGACATGTCGCTGGTGCACGGCAAGGCCGAAGTCATCATCGGCAAGCAGCGCCATGGCCCGACCGGCACGGTCGAACTGGCAGTTCGAGGGCCAGTTCACCCGGTTCAGCGATCTGGCGCAGGACGGCCATCTGCCGGAGCGGACGTACTGACGTCCTCCAGCGGTATCGCTTGCCCGGTTGAACCGTCCGGCGCCGCGCGCGTAAAAGCGCGGCATGAACATCGTCTCCGACCCGAAATCGATCCCGACCGGCCCCTGCTCTCGGCCGAGGCCAACCAGGCCGCGGCGTTGGCGGCACCGCGACCGGCGTGCTCACGGTCGATCTCGACGCCATCGTCGCCAACTGGCGCAAGCTCGAGAAGACCGCGGTGCCGGCCGAATGCGCCGCCGTGATCAAGGCGGACGCCTATGGCTGCGGCGCTCGGACCGGTCGCGCGGGCGCTCGCCGGCGCCGGCTGCAAGACCTTTTTCGTCGCCACGCTGGATGAAGCGCGCGCCGCCCGCGCCGCGGTGCCGTCAGGCGGCGATCTATGTGCTCGACGGCTTTTTCCAGAATTGCGGCGAAGCCTACGCCAAGATCGACGCCAGGCCGGTGATCGGCGATCTCAACGAACTGGCCGAATGGGACGTGTTCTGCCGCCGCTCCGGCTGGACCGGCGGCGCCGCGATCCATATCGACACCGGCATGAACCGGCTCGGCCTGACGCTCGCCGAGGCGCAGGGCATCGTTCCGCGGATCAATGCCGGCGATCACGGCATCACGCTGGTCATGAGCCACCTCGCCTGCGCCGAAACGCTCAATCATCCGCTCAACGCCAAGCAGCTTGCGACCTTCCGCGAGATCGCCAGCCTCTTTTCCGGCGTGCCGGCCTCGCTGTCGAACTCCTCCGGCATTTTCCTCGGCGCCCCAATTCCAGTTCGATCTGGTGCGGCCGGGCGCGGCGCTCTACGGCATCAATCCGACGCCGGAAGCCGACAATCCGATGCAGCCGGTGGTCGAACTGAAGGCCCGCATCGTGCAGATCCGCAATGTCGAGCGCGGCGAAAGCGTCGGCTATGGCGGAACCTGGACCGCGCGGCGGCCGACCCGGCTTGCGATCGTCTCGGCCGGCTATGCCGACGGCTATTTCCGCGCCGCCAGCACCAATGACGGCACCCGCGGCGCCGAAGTGGTGGTCGCCGGCAAGCGCTGCCCGGTCGCGGGCCGGATCTCGATGGACCTGATGGCGATCGACGTCACCGACCTCGACAACAACGCCGCGCGGCGCGGCCATATGGTGACGCTGATTGGCGAGGGCATCACGGTCGACGAACTCGCGCATCATTTCGGCACCATCGGCTATGAAGTGCTGACCAGCCTCGGCCGCGCGCTATGCGCGGATCTACAAGGGCGGCGCGGCCGAGGCTGCGCCCGCAGCCGCGACTCCCGCATCGGAATAAAACTTTTTTTGACGCGTTTTCTTCACGCGAACCGGACCCACTTCGCTCGAAAACGCTATGTCACTGCTTTCTGGAATCGATGGCCTTCTTGCAGGCCGCGCTCAACTGGTCGCGGTGCCCGTTCAGGCAAGCCACGACACGGCCGCCGCCGGGGCGGTGCCGGTGCAATATTTCTGGTAGTCCTGGCCGCATGCGCCGCTTGCTCGGGGGTCGGCGTCTGCGCGTGGGCCGTGGCCGGCAAATCCAATGGCGCCATGCCAGAATGGCGAGCGTGCAGTCTCGACATTTGACCTCCGATCGTCGGCGCAGGACGCGCGGCTCAAGCTCTACCATGAAGATCGCCACGTTCAACATCAACAATGTCAACCGGCGCCTGCCCAATCTGCTGCGCTGGCTGCGCGCGGCAAAACCCGACATCGTCTGCCTGCAGGAATTGAAATCGACCGACGCCGATTTCCCGCTTGCCGCGATCGACAAGGCCGGCTACGGCGCGGTCTGGCGCGGACAGAAGACCTGGAACGGCGTTGCGATCCTGGCCCGCAACGCCGAGCCGGTGCTGGTCCGCAACGCGCTGCCCGGCGACCGCGACGACCGCGAGGCGCGCTATATCGAAGCCGCCGTCAGCGGCATCCTGGTCGCCAGCCTCTATCTGCCGAACGGCAATCCGCAGCCCGGACCGAAATTCGACGCCAAGCTCAAATGGTTCAAGCGGCTGCAGCGCGCATGCCGCGAAATTTCTTAAAGCAGGACATCCCGGCGGTGCTGGCCGGCGACTACAACGTCGCGCCGACGCGCGCTCGACATCTATCCGACGCAAGTCATGGGACAAGGATGCGTTGATCCAGCCACAGAGCCGCGCCGCGTTCGAGTCGCTGCTGGCACAAGGCTGGCTGCGACGCGATCCGCACGCTGCATCCGTCAAAGCCGATGTTCACGTTCTGGGATTACAAGCGCAACCGCTGGCCGCGCGATGCCGGCCTGCAGGCTCGATCATCTGCTGCTTGAGCCCGGCGCTCGCGCCGCGCCTGATCAAGGCCGGCGTCGACCGCAAGCTGCGTGGCGAAGAAGGCGCCAGCGACCATGCCCCGGCCTGGATCGTGCTGCGCTGAGGCGTTTTCTAAAAATTACGCCGAAAGACGTTTTGCGTTGGCGGCAACGTGCTGGCGGTAACGATCGACAATGCTCGCGGCCGACGCGCCGGAGAGCCAGTTCATACCGGCTTCGAACGACGCATTGATCTTCTCGTTCACCATCAGATGCGCTTCGCGCTCGGCGCTCGCGTCGCCGATCGCCAGTTTCGCCAACCGAAGTTGGATGACCTCGCAAGCTTCGAACGCCAGCATCGTGCTGGCAGCCCAAGGCATACCCATGCCAACGCACGCATCAGAGCCCACTGGAAAACCATATTTCATCGCACTACCTCAAACCCGGAAAAATCCGAGATCGGAGCAATACGCTTCAAATTTTAAGTTCGCGGCCGCGATGTCCCAAGCATTTGCGCCTTGCTGGTAACGCCGGGTTAACCAGCCGAAAAACGCCGTCACCAAGGGTTCCTGTCACCGCGAAACGCGATAGGCTTCGCGTCCCCGCCGCAGCGAATCGCGAACTCGACACCTTGAATTTCCTTTTCGTCCTCGCGGTCGGGCTGGTCGCCGGCACCATCAGCGGCATCGTCGGCACCGGCTCGTCGATCATGCTGATGCCGGTGCTGGTCTATCAATATGGCCCGAAGCAGGCGGTGCCGATCATGGCGATCGCGGCCATCATGTCCAATTTGTCGCGCATCCTCGCCTGGTGGCGCGATGTCGACTGGCGCGCCTGCGCCGCCTACTCGGTGACAGGGATTCCGGCCGCCGCGCTTGGCGCCCGCACGCTGCTGACGCTGCCCTCGCACGCCGTCGATATCTCGATCGGCCTGTTCCTGATCGCGATGGTGCCGGCGCGGCATTGGCTGGCGCGGCACGAATTCAAACTATCGCTCTGGCATGTCGCGCTCGGCGGCGCCGTGATCGGCTACCTCACCGGCATCGTGGTTTCGACCGGGCCGTTGAGCGTGCCGCTGTTCCTGTTCTACGGCCTGTCCAAGGGCGCGTTCCTCGCCACCGAGGCGGCGAGTTCGCTCGGCCTGTATGTCAGCAAATCGGTCACCTTCCAGCGCTTCGGCGCGCTGACGCCGGACGTCGCGATTCAAGGCCTTATCGCCGGCTCCTCGCTGATGGCCGGCGCCTTCATCGCCAAGCCGCTGCTGGTGAAGCTCAATGCCGATGTGTTTCGGCTGGTGATGGACGGCATCATGCTGCTGGCCGGTGCCTCGATGCTGGTCAACGCGATCTGGGGAGCGGCGTAAAATCGTGGATATGGGGCGGTCGGCGAATAGAACAAAATAGGAACTTTTTAGGATTTCGTGCTATGCAGGCTCTGCCCTCGTAACAGCGATTCACCCCTGCCATGGCCAAGAACCACCCTTTCCTTTGTCTGCCAGAACTGCGGCGCGGCCTATAACCGCTGGCAGGGCAAGTGCGAATCCTGCGGCGAGTGGAACACGCTGGCCGAGGAGGACACCACCGGCGCCACCACGATGCCGGTCTCGATCCGCTCGCAAGCGCAAGGGCCGGCTGTTCGCGCTGGAAACCCTGACCGGCAAGAGCCAGGACGCCCCTCGCCTGCCCTCCGGCATGGCCGAACTCGACCGCGTCACCGGCGGCGGCTTTGTTCGCGGCTCGGTGCTGCTGGTCGGCGGCGATCCCGGCATCGGCAAATCGACGCTGTTGACCCAGGCCACCAGCCTGATGGCGCGCGCCGGGCATCGCGCGGTCTACATCTCCGGCGAAGAAGCGGTGGCGCAGGTGCGGCTGCGCGCCGAGCGGCTCGGCCTTGCCGATGCGCCGGTGCAGCTCGCCGCCGAAACCTCGGTCGAGGACATCGTCTCGACGCTGTCGGAAGGCGCGGTGCCGCGCCTGATCGTGATCGATTCGATCCAGACCATGTGGACCGACACCGTCGAATCCGCGCCCGGCACGGTGACGCAGGTGCGCGCCTCGGCGCAGGCGCTGATCCGATTCGCCAAGAAATCCGGCGCCGCGATCATCCTGGTCGGCCACGTGACCAAGGACGGCCAGATCGCCGGCCCCCGCGTGGTCGAGCACATGGTCGATGCGGTGCTGTCGTTCGAGGGCGAAGGCTCGCAGCAGTTCCGCATCCTGCGCGCGGTCGAAGAACCGCTTCGGCCCGACCGACGAGATCGGCGTGTTCGAGATGACCGGGCCTCGGCCTGCGCGAGGTCTCCAACCCGTCCGAGCTGTTTTTGTCCGAGCGCGATCTCGGCAGTCCGGGCACCGCGGTGTTCGCCGGGATCGAGGGCACCCGGCCGGTGCTGGTGGAATTGCAGGCGCTGGTGGCGCCGACCACGCTCGGCACGCCGCGCCGCGCGGTGGTGGGCTGGGATCCGAGCCGGCTGTCGATGGTGCTGGCGGTGCTGGAGGCCCATTGCGGCGTCAAGCTGTCCGGCCACGACGTTTATCTGAACGTCGCCGGCGGCCTGCGCATCCAGGAGCCCGCCGCCGACCTCGCCGCCGCCGCCGCCCTGGTGTCGTCGCTGGTCAATGCGCCGCTGCCGACGGACGCGGTCTATTTCGGCGAGATTTCGCTGTCGGGCGCGGTCCGCCCGGTGGCGCAGACCTCGGCGCGGCTGAAGGAAGCCGCGAAACTCGGATTTGGCCGCGCCGTGCTGCCGGAATCGGCGCGCGGCGAGGTCGGCGGCGACGCCGGCCTGGTCCTCAACACCGTGGGCGGATTGACCAGCCTGGTCGCCGATATCGCCGCGCGCGGGCACGCCCGAGGCGCAACCGGCGAGGGCCAGTCGCGAAGATCCGCCTGAGAAAAATGCCACACCGGCGCAGATTCCGGCGCCAGGACGGCTAGCCGGGCGTGACCTTGCCCGCCCTCGCCGCTATACAACCCGCGCGCGCGGCCGGGACTGACGCGCATTTCCGGCCTTGCGGGACGTGCCATATGCCCGTCACTTAGGGCGGCACCGACACGCCGATTCGCGGTTTTGAACTTACGAGCGGACCTGACCAGCCGATGCCGATAACGATCCTCGATCTCGTCCTGCTCGCGGTGATGCTGATCTCCGGCCTGCTCGCGATGGTCCGCGGCTTCATGCGCGAGATCCTGTCGATCGCGGCCTGGGGCACCGCCGCGCTGGTCACGCTCTATGCCTTCGGCAAGCTGCTGCCGACCGCCAAGACCTATTTCAACAACGATACCGTCGCCAGCGTCGTGGTGGTCGCGGGCGTGTTCATCGGCACCCTGATCGTGGTTTCCATCATCACGGTGCGGATTTCCGACATGATCCTGGATTCCCGGATCGGCGCGCTCGACCGCACCCTCGGCTTCCTGTTCGGGCTGGCGCGCGGCCTCCTGATCGTGGTGGTCGCCTTCCTGTTCTTCAGCTGGCTGGTTCCGGACAAGCAGCGGCCGGATTGGGTGACCGGGGCGAAGTCCCGGGTGGTGCTGCAGGGAACCGGGGATTGGCTGATGTCGCTCTTGCCGGATGACCCCGAGAACACCATCTTGAAGAGATTCAAGAAGAATAAGCCAGACGACGAACAGACTGACACCGACCCGGCGGCGCCGGCGAGCCGGTGATGGCTACAGCAAGCCTGCCCGCGACAGCCTGAAAAAGCTGATCGAGAAACCCGCAGCGTCGTTGATAACCGGCGTTGCAGAGCCAAAAGAGAGGCGCGATGGACGAGATACAGAGCCCTTCCGAACGACGCCGGCCAACGCGACCTGAATCTCGAGCCAAATCCTGACCGAAATCTCGGGCAAAATCTCGGAATCGACTTGCAGGATCGATCTCGAAGGCGACACGCTGCGCGAGGAATGCGGCGTGTTCGGCATCTTCGGCCACCCCGAGGCCGCCGCCATCACCGCGCTCGGATTGCACGCTTTGCAGCATCGCGGCCAGGAGGCCGCCGGCATCGTCTCGTTCGACGGCGCGCGGTTTCACAGCGAACGCCGGCTCGGCCTGGTCGGCGATACCTTCTCCCGCCGCGAGGTGATCGAGCGGCTGCCCGGCAACGCCGCGGTCGGCCATGTCCGCTACTCCACCACCGGCGAGACCATCCTGCGCAACGTGCAACCGCTGTTCGCCGAGCTCAATGCCGGCGGTTTTGCGGTCGGCCACAACGGCAATCTCACCAACGGGCTGACGCTTGCGCCGCGAACTGGTGCGCAACGGCGCCATGATGCAATCCACCACCGACACCGAGGTGATCCTGCATCTGGTCGCGCAGTCCAAGCGCAACCGCTTCATCGACCGCTTCATCGAGGCCCTGCGCGCGATCGAGGGCGCCTATTCGCTGGTCTCGCTGACCAACAAGAAGCTGATCGGCGCGCGCGATCCGCTCGGCATTCGCCCGCTGGTGCTGGGCGAACTCGACGGCTGTCCGATCCTGGCGTCGGAAACCTGCGCGCTCGACATCATCGGCGCGAAATATGTCCGCGACATCAATCCCGGCGAAGTCATCGTGTTCGACGAGCAGGGCACCCAGAGCCACAAGCCGTTTCCGCCGATGCCGCCGCGGCCCTGCATCTTCGAATACATCTATTTCTCCCGGCCGGATTTCGATCGTCGGCGGCCGCTCGGTCTACGACGTGCGCAAGGCGTTCGGCGCCGAAGCTCGCGCGCGAAAGCCATGTCGAGGCCGACGTGGTGGTGCCGGTGCCGGATTCCGGCGTGCCCGCCGCGATCGGCTATAGCCAGGCATTCCGGCGTGCCGTTCGAACTCGGCATCATCCGCAACCACTATGTCGGCCGCACCTTCATCCAGCCGACCCAGAGCGTGCGCGAACTCGGCGTGCGCATGAAGCATTCGGCCAACCGCGCCGCGATCGAAGGCAAGCGCATCATGCTGATCGACGATTCGCTGGTGCGCGGCACCACCTCGAAGAAGATCGTGCAAGCATGATGCGCGACGCCGGCGCCCGCGAGGTGCATTTCCGCATCGCCTCGCCGCCGATCACCCACCCCGATTATTACGGCATCGATACTGCCCGACCGCGCCGGCCTGCTGGCGGCGACCCATCAGCCTCGAAGAGATGCGCCAGCTGATCGGCGCCGACACGCTGGCGTTCCTGTCGGTCGACGGCATGTACCGCGCCATGGGCGAGCCCGGCCGCGATCCCGCCAACCCGAAATTCTCCGACCATTGTTTTACCGGCGACTATCCGACCCACGCTCACCGACCAGACCCAGACCGAACCGCAGCCGCGGCAATTGTCGCTGCTGGCGGAAGCGAGCTGACGCCAAGCGTCCTCGCGGTGCTGATCCATCGTCATGGCCGGGCTTGTCCCGGCCATCTACGTCGTAAAACCCCCGCGCAAGCAACGACGTGGATGCCCGGGACAAGCCGCGGGCGATGACCGAGAGACGACTTTCTAATGACCCTTCCCCTCGCCTCCCGCATCGCTCTGGTCACCGGCGCCTCGCGCGGCATCGGCTATGCCACCGCGCGCGCGCTGGCCAAAGCCGGCGCGCATGTCGTCGCGGTCGCGCGCACCCAGGGCGGGCTGGAAGAACTCGACGACGAGATCCGCAAGGACGGCGGCAGCGCGACGCTGGTGCCGCTCAATCTCACCGATTTCGACGGCATCGCCCGGCTCGGCGCGGCGCTGCATGAGCGCCACGGCAAGCTCGATATTCTGATCGGCAATGCCGGCGTCGCCGGCCCCTCCTCGCCGCTCGGCCATATCGAGCTGAAGCCGTGGACCGACGTGATGGCGATCAACGTGACCGCGAATTTTCAGTTGATCCGCTGCATGGAGCCGCTGCTGCAGGCAATCCGACGCCGGCCGCGCGGTGTTCATCACCTCGGGCGCCGCCAACAAGGCGCCGGCCTATGTCGGCCCCTACGCGGCCTCGAAGGCGGCGCTCGAAGCGCTGGTGCGGGTGTGGGCCAACGAGACCGCGACGACGCCGATACGGATCAATCTGTTCAGCCCCGGACCGATCCGCACCCGGATGCGCGCCGCGGTATTTCCCGGCGAAGACCCGATGACGCTCGACACGCCGGAACAGGCCGCGGAATTCATCGTGCCGATGTGCGAGCCGTCGTGGACCGAGACCGGCAAATTCTACGATTACAAGACCCGCACGCTGATGGATTTTCGGCCGCCGGCATAACCGTGCGGTCGTGTCCGGAAGGCCGCCCGGCAACCCTCGTGCAACTTGCGGTGGCGGCGCGCCAAAGTCTCTCTAAGCCAATATCTCTCTTGGTCAATGTCTCCCATCGGCAACAGAACCACTCAATCGTGCGGCAGTAGCGCCCAGTCCAAGCCGAGTGACGGCCTGTCCAAGCCGATTTTGCCCGACCTACTAAAACTGCAGCCCAGATTTCAACGAGGGCTGTTCCATGAAAATCATTGTTGCGGTTTTGGCGGGGTTGTTTGGCACCGCCTCGGCCTTGGCAGCCGACCTTCCGGCACGGACCTACACCAAGGCGCCGGTCATGGTGGATCCCGGCTACAACTGGACCGGTTTCTATGCCGGCGGCAACGTCGGCTATAGCTGGGGACGCTCCAGCGACACCTCCACATTTACCAATGGCGCAGGCGCGGTGCTGTCCACCAGCACCGGCAGCTCCAATCTCGACGGCGTCGTCGGCGGCGGCCAGGCCGGATACAACTGGCAGATGCAGAACTGGGTGTGGGGCCTTGAGGCCGACATCCAGGGCACCGGCGAACGCGGCAGCCGGGACATTAGCTGCCCAACCGGAATCTGCACCCCCGGTACGCTCCCGCCGGGCTTCTTTGCCTTGGTGTTCTTGGTTCCTGGAGCCCCGGTTGCGGCTTCGCTCGATCAGAAGATCGATTGGTTCGGCACCGTTCGCGGACGGGCTGGCGTGTTGGTGGATCCGAGGGTGCTGTTGTACGCCACCGGCGGTTTGGCTTACGGCGGCGTCAACACCAGCGAGACGATCGGCGGGACCGCGTTTTCCGCGACGGATACCCGCGTGGGTTACACGGTCGGCGCCGGCATCGAGGGCGCGATCGGCGGCAACTGGACCGCCAAGCTCGAATATCTCTATGTCGACCTCGGCCGGACTTCGGGATCTTTTGCCACCAGCGATCGCGGCTTCCGGCGGCGGCGCCGTCACCAGCGGCACGCTCACCAGCGCCTACAATTCGCATGTTACCGACAACGTCCTGCGGGTCGGCCTGAACTACAAGTTCACCAGCGGTCCCAGATACTGAGGCCTGAAATATCGAGAAACGAACGCGGCATCCGCCGCATCGGCTCGCAGCATTTGCGGCCGGTGCGGCGGGTTTTGCGTCAACCGCGCCGCAACGGCCGTTTGATCACGACATGCCCGTTTTAGCGCCACGAAGTGGGCGAATCCATCGGCTTAACAGCCGGCCGTTTGTTCCTCATGTCACTCGCCTTTTTGTCGGCGATCCCCGGACGGCTACTCGATTGCATCCGGCACCACGACAATCGTGAACCCGATCGCGAAACGCTGCGACAAATTGGCACTAAGGTGATCGGCGGCCAAGGTCGGGCGAATGACGGACGACGAGATGAAGACGCTGCGGGTCACCACCGACGCCTTTCAAGGTGATGGCGGTCTCGACGCCTTTCGCGAGGTTTTCGGCCGCGAGATCCTCGGCATCGAAATCGATCCGCTCGAGGGTCATCCGCTCCATATCGATTTGATGCTGCGATCGCTGCCGGGCTTCGCGATGGCCTCGGGAACGTTATCGCCGATGCGCAACCGGCACACTTCCGCGCTGCTCGACAACGACGACGTCGTCCTCGTGGCGCTGCAAAGCGGCGTCGGCGAGGTCACTCAGTACGGCCGCGTTGCGACGATCAGCGAGGGCGAAGCCGTTCTCACCGCCAATGGCGCCGAAGCCACATTCGTCGGGAGAACATCGACCCGCGTAATCAATTTCCGGCTCAGCCGCAGCCTGCTGGCGCCGCATGTCGCCGACATCGATGCCCTGGTGGCGCGCCCGATCGCGCGGGACAACCGCGTCCTGCAGCTGATGGTGGGCTACGCCGAGATGCTCAACGATCAGCAGGAACTCGTCACGCCGGAGCTGCGCCGCACCGTCGCCACGCATATGCATAGCCTGGCGGCGCTGCTGCTCGGCGGCGACGCCGGTCTCGGCCTGCATGACCAGGGCCTGCGCGCCGCGCGGCTGAGGTCGATCAAGGACCATGTCCGCGACAGGGTCGGACAGCACGCGCTGTCGATCGCCGATGTCGCGCGCAGCCTGCATATTTCGGAAAGCTATATTCGCCAGTTGCTCGCGGAGAACGGCACCACCTTCACCGATTTCGTGCTCGCCGGAAGATTGACGCGCGCCCATCGCATGCTGATCGATCCTCGCTATGCCGATCGCAGCATCAGCGCCGTGGCCTATGAAGCAGGCTTTGGCGACCTGTCGTACTTCAACCGCACCTTCCGCCGCCGTTACGGCGCCACGCCGTCGCAGGTCAGGCAAGACGCGCGGCACCTCAAGGGCGAGTAGCCTAACTGTTTCGCATCGCCGCCGTCGTGCGCGCCGCGATCGACAGCGCCAGCAACAGCAAGCGCGACGCCAGCAGGAACGGCGCGCCCGGCAATTTCAGCGGCGCCTGCGCGCCGATGAAATAGGCAAAGGTCAACGTGAAGAGAAACGGTCCCAGCAACTGGGACACGCTTTGCACGCTGGTGGTCGCGCCCTGCAACTGGCCCTGCTGGTCCGGCGCCACCAGCCGCGTCATCAGCGCCTGCGTGGCCGCACCGGCGACGCCCCACAACGCCATCACGGGAATGCCGAGCCAGAACAACGCGCCCGCTCGGCGCCGCGCCGAAAATCAGGAAACCGACGGCGCCGCAGCCAAGCCCGAGCAGCAGGGCCCGGCGCTCGCCGAACCGCTTGACGATCGGACCGATCGCCAACTCCCTGCACCGCCATCGCGCAGATCCCGACCATCGCCAGCGTCAGGCCGACGGTCGCTGCGTTCCAGCCATAGCGATAGGTCGCGTAGAGCACGAAGGTCGAGGGCAGCACCACATGCGCCAGCTGGGCGATGAAATTCACCACCGACAGTCCGCGCCAGAACCGGGTCGGAACGCAGCAGATGCAGCGCGCCGATCGGATTGGCGCTTTTCCAGCGGAACGGCGAGCGGCGATCGCGCGGCAGCGATTCCGGCAGGATCAGCAGGCCGTAGAGCGTATTGGCGAAGCTCAGGCCGGCAGCGACCCAGAACGGCAGCCGCGGATCCTGCCGCCGAGCAGGCCGCCGATCGCGGGCCCGAGAATGAAGCCGGCGCCGAACGCGACGCCGACCTTGCCGAACACCGCCGCGCGCCGTTCCGCCGGCGTGATGTCGGCGATATAGGCGAACGCGGTCGAGACGCTGGCCGAGGTGATGCCCGAGATCACCCGGCCGACGAACAGCCAGCTCAGCGACGGCGCCAGCGCCATCAGCACATAGTCGAGCGCCAGCCCGAAATTCGACAGCAGCACCACCGGCCGCCGGCCGAACCGGTCCGACAGCGCCGCCGAGGATCGGCGAGAAGAAAAACTGCATCAGCGCCCAGGCGGTGCCGAACAGGCCGAAGATCCGCGCCGCGCTCGCGGTGTCGTTGTCGACGAAGCTTTCCACCAGTTTGGGCAGGATCGGCATGATCAGGCCGAGCGCGAACATGTCGAGCAGGATGGTGACGAAGATGAAGGCCACCGCGCCGCTGCGCGCACGGCGGCGGCTGCGGCAACGCTTGCGGGCGCAGCCGCCTCGCTCACGACGGCCGCTTGCGCTTGTGGGCGAACGGATTGGCCTTTTCGCGCAGCGTGATCCGGACCGGCGTGCCCGGCAGCTCGAAAAACTCGCGCAGCGAATTGACGAGATAGCGCAGATAGGATTGCGGCACGGCGTCGGCGCGCGAGCAGAACAGCATGAAGCTCGGCGGCCGCGCCTTGGCCTGCGTGATGTAGTTCAGCTTCAGCCGGCGGCCCGACACCGCCGGCGGCGGATTGGCATCCACCGCCTGCTCGAACCAGCGATTGAGCGACGCGGTCGGCACCCGCCGGTTCCACACCGCATAGGCCTCCTCGATCGCGCTCATCAGCCGGTCGATGCCCTCGCCCATCAGGCCCGACACCGCGACGATCGGCACGCCCTTGACCTGCGGCAGCAGATGATCGAGCGTCGGTGCGCAGCGCCGAGACCAGGCTCGACTGGCGTCCCATCAGGTCCCATTTGTTGACCGCGATCACCAGCGCGCGGCCCTCGCGCTCGATCAGGTCGGCGATGCGCAGATCCTGTTCCTCGAACTTGTTCTGCGCATCCATCATCAGCACCACGACTTCGGCGAAGCGGATGGCGCGCAGCGCGTCCGCCACCGAGAGCTTTTCCAGCTTTTCCTCGATCCGCGAGCGCCGCCGCAGCCCCGCGGTGTCGAACACGCGAAACTCGCGGCCCTGCCAGTTGATCTCGACGGAAATGGAATCGCGGGTGGTGCCGGCCTCGGCGCTGGTCAACAGCCGCTCCTCGCCGAGCAGATGATTGATCAGCGTCGACTTGCCGGCATTGGGACGGCCGACGATCGCCACGCGGATCGGCCGCTTGCGCCAGGTCTTCGTCGGTCTCGATGACGTCGTCATCGTCGAACTCCTCGCGCTCGTCGACCGGCTCCGGCATCAGCGCGCGCAGCGCGTCGTAGAGATCGCTCAGTCCCTCGCCATGCTCGGCCGAAATCTGGATCGGCTCGCCGAGCCCCAGCGCATAGGATTCCATCGCGCCGGCTTCGCCCTGCTTGCCCTCGCTCTTGTTGGCGACCAGCACCACCGGCTTGTTGGCGCGGCGCGCGAAATCGGCAAAGGCGCGGTCGTTCGGCGTCAACCCCGCGCGCGCATCGATCACGAACATCAGCGCGTCGGCCAGCGCGATCGCGGTCTCGGTCTGCTCCTGCATCCGCGCCGTCAGCGATCCCTTGGCGCCCTCGTCGAGGCCCGCGGTATCGATCACGGTGAATTCGAGGTCGCCCAGCCGTCCCTCGCCCTCGCGACGGTCGCGGGTCACGCCGGGTTCGTCGTCGACCAGCGCCAGCTTCTGCCCGACCAGGCGATTGAACAGCGTCGATTTTCCGACATTGGGCCGGCCGATAATGGCGATCGTGAAAGGCATAAAGAATTCCTGCGCGCTGCGAGCGCGCTATTGCGTAAAAACTGTGGTGCGGTTTCAGCCCGCGATCAAGTTCGCGCCGATGACCTGGGGTCTGCGGTCGAACGCAGGCGAATTGCCTTGGCCGCCCGCAAACCGGATCAGCGCTGGAAAGTACTGCTCGGCAACGGCGCCGGGAATGGCGCGGCTGATTGTTGTTGCGCTGCTGCAGCCGGCTGCTGCGCGGGTTGTGCGGTCTGCTGATCCGGCGGCGGCGCGGTGGTGCGCTTGCGGACGATCTTCTTGGGCTTGGGCGGCGGCGGCGCGGCTTCGGCTGCGCCGTCCGCTTCGGTCGGCGCATTGGCATCGGGCGGGGCGTTGGGATCGTTGGCGGCTGCGGGCTGCTGTCCGGCATCCGGAGCGGCCGTCGCCGGCTGTTTTGTCTTCTTGCCCCTGGATTTCTTGGCCTTGGGATCTTCGGCAGGCGGCGGGGCGGCGGCCGCTGCCTGGGCGGCGTTCTGCTGGTCAAGCTGTTCCTGGGCCGAACCCTTGTACAGATCCTTGGGCACGCCCTGTTCGAGACCCGGCACGCCATCGGGGAAGACCGGCTTGCGTTCGCCGGGCAGCTTTTTCTTGGTGTCGAGGAAATCGAGCAAATCGCTCGGATCGAAATTGCTGCCAAGATTGGAACAGCCGGCCAGCACGACCGATAGCGCGACGACGACGGTAGCGGCAATCAGGCGTTGCGACAGGCGCATGGTCGATTTCTCATTCAACTCGGTTCGGCCGTCAGCTCTTCGCGACCGGAGGCAGCAAAGCCTGCAGCGCTTCGGCGCGCGAGCGCATTCCCGGCGGCGTCTCGCCGTCATTGGCAATCATGTCCAGCCATTTACGTGCGGACGTCATGTCGTTGGCGCGCCAGGCCGACAGCGCCAGCAATTCGCGCGCGGTGTGGCGGAAGGTTGCGGTCGGCGCGGTCTCGGACTCGAGCCGCGTCAGCATGTCCGGATAAGCGCGCGGTGTCCACCAGCAGCTGGGCGGCGCGGACCCTGGCCAATTCCTGATCGAGCGCGCGACGCCGCGGTCGGCCGCGATGTCATCGTAAATTTGACGGCGGCTTTCGGATCACGGCTGGCGACTTCGCTGGCGGCGCGCAGCCGCGCCAGCAGGCGATAGCCCGACGGCGCGGTCGCCGCCAGGCTGTTGAAGGCCGCCTCGGCCTCGGCATGCTTGTTCTGCTCGGAGAGCTCGACGGCCTTGTCGAAGGCGACGCTGGCCTCGACCGCCTTCTTGGCCTCCAGATACTGATAGCCGCGCCAGCCGCCGACCGCGGCGATGATCAGAAGCGCGAGGGCGACGATGTAGATCGAATATCTGTCCCACAGCTTCTTGAGCTGGTCGCGACGTACGTCCTCGTCGACTTCATCAAATAATTCAGACACTTAAGGTTATCCAATCCCCGATGGGCCATGCCGGACGTATGAATCGCGCAGGCCCCTGATCCCCGCTTCTCGCGGCGGCGATACCCTAGCGATATGGCGGCGGCAAGGCAAAGCCGCGCGCCTCCAGGCTTCAATATTTTCTTCGTTAATTCAAGGCGATGCAGCCCAGAAAATGCTGGGACCGCCCGGGGTCCTTTGCGGGGAGCGCCGGGGGAGCCATTTCAGGCGGTATCGGGAGCCCAGCAAGGCTCTCAAACGCCGCCTGGCTGGACGTAGCAGAAGACGTAGCCGGCGCGGCAAAAACACGATGCCGTGGCCGGTCGGATTCGAGCGGTCCCATTTGAGTTTGTTGTCGGGGATTTCAACTTCGGTTCCGATATCGATATGCGGCCGCTGACGCGGCTCGTCCGGCCTGTCGTCGGTGATGATGGCGTAGGTCTTGCCGCCTCTGACGTGAACTTCGTCCGCCCAATAAGCATCCGCCTCGCCGCAACATGAGGCAGTGGGGACATCGGGTTGCATCAACGCTTGATACCATTCGCGAACGGCGGGGTCGACGGCGTCCCATTGTCCGAGATCGCGGGCATTGACAACGCCAATCATTGAACCAAGCACAAGGCCGAGGACGATGCGTTTCATTTCGCACTCCTGATATTCCAGCGTGTCTCGCAAAGCAATCTTCGTGCCGCGAATCAGCTATGATTTGCGGGCGGTATTTTTCCACGCGCGCAGGCGTGCGCGGATTTGTGATCGCGCGTGATTCGATTGCGCTTGATTATTTCGATGTGCTCGCGAGCGCGTCGCGCAGCTGCCGCTTCATCACCTTGCCGTTGGCGTTGCGCGGCAGCGGCTCGGTGATCAGCGTCCATCGTCTCCGGCACCTTGTAGTCCGACAGCCGCTCGGCGCACCACTGCCCGCAACGCTGCGCTGCCGACATCGCCGTCGCGGGTCACGATCACGGCGTGAACGCGCTCGCCCAGCACCGGGCATGGCTTTGCGATGATCGCGCTCTCGACCACGCCGGCATGACCGGCCAGCACCGATTCGACTTCGGCGGAATAGATCTTCAGGCCGCCGCGGTTGATCATGTCCTTCTGCCGGTCGAACACCCGCACGAAATCCTGCGCGTCGATCGAACCGAGATCGCCGGAATGCCAGAACCCGGCGGTGAAATTTTCCGCCGTCGCCGCCGGATTGTTCCAATAGCCCTTGATGACCGAACCGCCGTGAATCCAGATCTCGCCGATCTCGCCGCGCGGCAGTTCGCGGCCGCCTCGTCGTCCACCACGATGATGTGCGCGCCGGGACAGGGCAAGCCGACGCTGTCGATGTGACGCCGCGGTCAATTCCGGCGGCATGATGGTCGAGGGCGAGGTGGTCTCGGTCGACCCATAGGCATTGATCAGCTTGAGCCCGGGGATCTTGCGCGCCAGTTTTTCGATGGTCGCGACCGGCATCGGCGCGCCGCCAAAACCGCCGATCCGCCACGCCGACAGATCGTAGGAGTCGAAATCGGCCTGCAGCAGGCAGAGATTGTACATCGCCGGCACCATCACGGTCTGGGTGACGCGTTCGCGCGCGGCGATCTTCAGGTATTCCGCGGCCTTGAACTCGGCGACGATGATCAGCGTGCCGGCGCAACGCACCATGGTCATGATATTGGCGATCACGCCGGTGACGTGCGCGAGCGGCACCGCGGCGATCGAGCGATCCGCGCGAGGTCAGCTCCATGCAGGCCTGATAGACCATCGCGGAATGGATGATGTTGCAATGCGCCAGCATCGCGCCCTTCGGGCCGCCCCGTGGTGCCGGAAGTATAGAGGATCATCGCGGTGTCTTCCTCGCCGACCTCGGCGTCTTCCGGCACAGCGGCGCGTGCTCGGCGCATATCCAGCGAATTCTGAATGACCGCTGCCGTCGACGCGCGATCCGGAATGCTTTAGCGCGGGAACGTCGCGCGCATCGGGCAGACGGCTCGGCCAGGCTCGCCTCGTGAATGATCATGACCGCGCCGCAGTCGTTCAGCACATAGGCGATTTCAGGCTTTTGCTGCCGGGTGCTGAGCAGCACCGCGACGGCGCCGAGCTGCGCCGCGGCAAACATCGCCAGAACGAATTCGATGCGATTGCCGAGCAGCAGCGCGAGCCGGTCGCCGCGCTGCAAGCCCGGCCTTGCGCAGGCCCGCCGCAACAGCGGCGGATCGCTGCACGACCTCGCGCCAATTCATCCTGCCGTCGCCGCAGACCAGCGCCTCGCCGTCCGGATTGGCGCGCCGCCGCATCCGATACCATCGCCCAGATGTTTTGGGGCCGGTCGCAAAACACCGGCACCACGCGATCGCCGAAGCGCGCCTTGAGCTGCATGGCGGAATGGGATATTGCGACCAGTCCATCGTCGTATCTCGTCCTGACTCTCATGCTGCCGGCGTTCGGCTACTTCCTGGTCCTCATGCCATAGACATGTTCCGGGCCCGGGAAAGCGCGGGCGCGCACGTCGCTGGCATAGCCCTCGATCGCGGCCTCGATCATCGGGCCGAGATCGCCGTAGCGGCGGACGAATTTCGGCGTCCGCGGCGACAGCCCCAGCATGTCCTCCAGCACCAGCACCTGGCCGTCGCAGGCCGCGCTGGCGCCGATGCCGATGGTGGGAATGGCGATGGTTTCGGTGATCTTGCGCGCCAACGGTTCGGCGACCGCCTCGATCACGACGGAGAAGGCGCCGGCCTGCGCGATCGCGCGGGCGTCGTTCTCGATCGGCTCCCAGCTGCCCTCCTCGCGGCCCTGGGCGCGAAAGCGAGCCGAGCGTGTTGATCGACTGCGGCGTCAGCCCGATATGGCCCATCACCGGAATGCCGCGCTCGGAGAGAAACGCGACGGTCTCCGCCATCCGCGCGCCGCCCTCGAGCTTTATCGGCGCCGCAATGGGTCTCTTTCAGAATCCGCACCGCGGAATGAAACGCCTGCTCCTTCGAGGCCTCATAGGAGCCGAACGGCATGTCGACGACGACCAGCGCATGCTGCGAGCCGCGCATCACCGCATGGCCCTGCAGGATCATCATCTCGAGCGTCACCGGCACCGTGGTCTCGAAACCGTGCATCACATTGCCGAGGGAATCGCCGACCAGGATGACGTCGCAATAGCGATCGACCAGGGCGGCGGTATGGGCGTGATACGAGGTCAGCATCACGATCGGCTCGCCGTTCTTGCGGGCGCGAATATCAGGCGCGGTCTTGCGCTTGACGGCGGATTGGACGGACATGTCTAGACTCCGAACACGGGAACGCCGATCACGACGGGATGGAACACGAAACCCAGCGCCAGATAGGCGACGATCCCGACCGCCACCGCGATCAGGTCGTTGCCGAGGCCGCCGACCGGGATCGGCGGCGCGCCGGCGTCGGTGCGATGCTTCAGCGAGATCCGGTCGAACACCGCCCAGCCCAGGAACGAGCCGAACAGGATGATCGAGCCGAGATCGCCATTGGCGAGCAGATGCGCCGACGCCCACAATTTGACGCCGGCCAGCATGCGGATGTTTCAGCGCGGTGTAGATGCGGCCGCGGATATAGGCCGCCACCACCAGGATCACCGCCGGCAGCATCAGCGCCACGGTGATGTGCTTGATCGCATTTCGGCGGATGCCAGACGTCGATCCAGCCGGCCGCGCGATAATCGGCAAAACCCCAGACGATCAAGGCCAGGCCCGCAGCGCCACCAGCGCGTAGCCGAGCTTGTAGCCGCCCTCGCCCAACGACGCGATCAGGCGCGCGCGCAGATCCCGCTGCGTCGTCAGCGACATGGACACCGAGGAACAGCACCAGGCCCAGGATCATCACCAGCAGTCCCATGACGTCCTCCATGGCAGGCCGGTTTCTTGGTCCGGGTATCACTTTAGGGCCCGGAGCCGCAATGCACCAAGGACGCATTTCGAGCAAGCCCGCCACGGCACCCTCCGTTCTGCCGCGATCGCCGAATCTGAACCCCGGATGAACGGTGCCTAGTCATAATTATATGCGCCCGACGGCCAGTCTTCCGCTATTCTTCCCTTCGCTACCAACACAATCCCGGGAGGATTCCATGAAGTCACTCGCCTACGTTTTCGCCGCCTTCCTCACTTTGGCAATCGTCGCCCCCGCCAGTGCGGGCATGATGCATCACCACCATCATCACCACCATCACCATCACCATCACCACATGATGCATCACTAATGAGATCGGCCCCCTGACGGGGGCCTTTTTCGTTGTGTTGGGCACTCCACGACGCCCGTGCTGGCTACCTCGACCCAGGTTTTCAAACTGCCTAATTGGCAAACGCCTTCTCGGCGGCGGAGAGAACGTTGTCGTTGGGCTGCTTGGCGCAATATTGCGACAAGGCCTTGGTCTTTTCGGTAAAGCCGGCGGGGTCCAGCACGGCGGAATTGTTCTTGTGTCCGAAATAGCCGCTCAGCCAAAACAGAAACGGGCCTCGATCGCTTGGGGGCGTCTTGTCCCAGAACTGTTCGCAGGTCATGGCTGCAAAATCCACCGGCGGCAGCATCTGCCGCTGTGCTTTCGCTTGATGCAGCGAACACAGGGCGAGGACAAAGCACAGCGCGACCACGGATTTCATCGACGTTCCCTCCAGAATTTTCTTTGTTTGTTCCGAACACACCTCGGTAGATTTACCCAGGCTCCGGTTTTTTGCCAGTCATTTCCATCAGCAGCCCGCTCACTGCTTTCCCGACTGTTTCTCCAACTCGCGGTTGTCGACATAGCGGATCGCGATCGGCCTGCCCGCCAGCGCGCCGCCGAGACCGCTGGTGAATTTCAGGGGAATGCAGGCATCGAGCGAGGCGTTGATCGCCTTGAGGTAGGTGTCGCGGATGTCGGCCGAGGCGCCCTCGGTCGCAAAGGTCATCCGCGGCGCGCCGATCATGCCGCCATCCCGCTTGAAACTGAAGCGCACCGTCATCTGCATGCCCGCCTGCGCGCTGTCCGCCGGCGGAGGCGACCAGCAGGAGCGCAGTTCCGCGAAGAGATCGCCGATGCTGTCGAGATCGTGGTCGGGCTCTGGACATATTTCTCCTTCTCGTCGTCCGGCGGCACGGTTTCGATGGTGAGCTGCAGGTTCTCGCCATAGGGATATTCGATCTCGGGAATGCACGGCCCGTGGTTCAGTACGCTGCAGAACGACGGCGTGCACGGCCGTCCGCGCAGCACGCTGCAGGGCGAATGGGAAAACGGCGTGGCATTGATGGTGTGTTGCCGCCATCGCCATGCCTTGGCCGGCCCCGCGGAGATCATTCCCGCGGCGGTAATGGCGACAAGGATGGCAACACGGCCGAGCATCAAAGCATGCCCTCGAAAGCATCCCGGAGGATGATGCCTGCCGCGGGCGGGTTCAAGCCGGGCTTCATTCACATCCGCGCGTTCATGACCGCCGGTTCCGCGATGCAGCGGCTGCGCGACCGCGGGCCTCACGCCTTCTTCTTCACATCCTTGATGCTGGAGAAGACGATGCCCTCGGCGCGTTCGCGGGTATAGCCGAGATAGAATTCGTTCTTGGCCAGGAACACCGGATCGCCATCGACGTCGTCGGCGATGCCGGAGCCGTTGGCGGCGATGAAGGCGTCGAGCTTCTTGCGGTCGTCGGACGAGATCCAGCGCGCCAGTTGAAACTCGCTGACCTCGAATTCCACCGGCAGCGAATATTCGGCATCGAGCCGCGCCTTCAGCACGTCGAGCTGCAGCGGGCCGACCACGCCGACCAGCGCCGGGCGCGCCGTCGCGCGGGCGGAACACCTGCACCACGCCCTCCTCCGACATCTGCTGCAGCGCCTCTTTCAGCTTCTTCGCCTTCATCGCATCGGTCAGCCGGACCCGGCGGACGATTTCCGGCGCGAAGCTGGGCACGCCGACAAAGGTGATGTCCTCGCCTTCGGTCAGGGTATCGCCGATCCGCAAGGTGCCGTGGTTGGGAATGCCGACGACGTCGCCGGCAAAGGCCTCGTCGGCCAGCGCGCGGTCCTGGGCGAAAAAGAATTGCGGGCTGGACAGCGACATGTTCTTGCCGGTGCGCACCAGCTTGGCCTTCATGCCGCGGGTCAGCTTGCCCGAGCACAGCCGCGCAAAGGCGATGCGGTCGCGATGGTTCGGATCCATGTTGGCCTGGATCTTGAACACGAAGGCGCTCATGCGCGGCTCCGCGGCCTCGACCTTGCGCAGATTGCTGTCCTGCGCGCGCGGCGGCGGCGCAAATCGGCCGAGCCCTTCCAAGCAGGTCGCCGACGCCGAAATTGCGCAGCGCGCTGCCGAAATAGACCGGCGTCAGGTGGCCCTCGCGAAACGCCTCGAGCTCGAACGGCTTGCAGGCCTCCGACACCAGCGCCAGTTCGTCCTTGATCGCGCCGACGTCGAGATTGGCGTTGCGGCCGGCGAGATCGGCGATGTCGATCTGCTGCGCGGCGCCGGTCTTGGCGCCGCCGCCTTCGAGCAGCCGCACGCCGCCGGTGGTGACGTCATAGGTGCCGAGAAAATCGCGGCCGCGGCCGACCGGCCAGGTCATCGGCGTGGTGTCGAGCGCCAGCGTCTTTTCGATCTCGTCCAGCAGATCGAAGGTGTCGCGGCTCTCGCGGTCCATCTTGTTGATGAAGGTGATGATCGGGAATGTCGCGCAGACGGCAGACCTCGAACAGTTTTCGGGTCCGCGCTTCGATGCCCTTGGCGGCGTCGATCACCATCACGGCGGAATCGACCGCGGTCAGCGTGCGGTAGGTGTCTTCGGAAAAGTCCTCGTGGCCCGGCGTGTCCAACAGGTTGAACACCAGGTTTTCGAATTCGAAGGTCATCACCGAGGTGACCACGGAGATGCCGCGCTCGCGCTCGATCTTCATCCAGTCGGAACGGGTGTTGCGCCGCTCGCCCTTGGCCTTGACCTGACCGGCGAGATTGATCGCGCCGCCGAACAGCAGCAGCTTTTCGGTCAGCGTGGTCTTGCCGGCGTCGGGATGCGAAATGATCGCAAAGGTTCGCCGCCGCGCGACTTCGGTCGGCAAGCGGCGATTGGGCGGGTTTTTCGGTCGAAAGGGCAAGGTCGGACATCAACGAGCCTGTGGCAGGGAAACCCGGCCGGATCAAGGATTAAGGCGGGTAGATCGCCTCCATATAAGGATTGCGCGGCCGAACTCCAATCGCACGAACCTGCCTATCGGAACTCCGATACCAGCCAGTAGGCCACCGCCGCCACGATTGCGGCCGCCGGGATGGTGATGACCCAGGCATAGACGATCGAACTTGCCACGTTCCAGCGCACCGCCGAGAGCCGCCGCGCCGCGCCGACGCCGACAATGGCGCCGGTGATGGTGTGGGTCGTCGACACCGGAACGCCGAGAAAGGTCGCGATGAACAGGGTCGCGGCGCCGCCGGTCTCGGCGCAAAATCCCTGCATCGGCGTCAGTTTGGTGATTCGCAGGCCCATGGTGCGGACGATGCGCCAGCCGCCCATCAGGGTGCCCAGCGCCATCGACGCCTGGCACGCCAGCACCACCCAGAACGGCACTGAAAATTGCTCGCCGAGATGGCCCTGCGAATACAGCAGCACCGCGATGATACCCATGGTCTTCTGCGCGTCGTTGCCGCCATGGCCCAGCGAATACAGCGAAGCGGATGCGAATTGCAGGATGCGGAACGCGCGGTCGACCGCGAACGGCGTCGAACGCACCGACGCCCAGGACACGATCGCGACCAGCACCAACGCCAGCAGGAACCCGACCAGCGGCGACAGCACGATGGCCAGCAGGGTCTTGGACAGGCCGCTCCAGACCGCGGCCGAAATGCCGGCCTTGGCCATGCCGCCGCCGACCAGGCCGCCGATCAGCGCGTGCGAGCTGCGAGGATGGAATGCCCAGACCCCAGGTGATCAGGTTCCAGACGATCGCCCCCATCAGCGCCGCGAAGATCACCTGCGCATCGATCACGCTGGGCTCGATGATCCCGGTGCCGATGGTCTGGGCGACGTTGAGCCCGAACACGCCGAAGGCGACGAAATTGAAAAACGCCGCCCATAGCACCGCATATTGCGGCCGCAGCACGCGGGTCGAGACGATGGTCGCGATCGAATTGGCGGCGTCATGCAGCCCGTTGAGGAAATCGAACAGCAGCGCGACTGCGATCAATCCCGACCAGGATCGGAAGACCAAGCGTGGCATCCACGGCGCGGCCCTGCCCTATACCTGTTCGATGACGATGCTGTTGATCTCGTTGGCAACGTCGTCGAAGCGGTCGGCGACTTTTTCAAGATGGTCGTAGATTTCGGCGCCGACGATGAAGTCCATCGCGTTGGCGTTGCGGTGCTTGAGGAACAATTCCTTCAGCCCGATGTCGTGGAGGTCGTCGACGCGGCCTTCCAGCTTGGTCAGTTCCTCGGTGATCGCGGTCAGCATCGCGACATTCTCGCCGATCGATTGCATCAGCGGCAGCGCGCGGCCGACCAGATTGGCGCATTCGACCAGCAGCGTGCCGATCTCGCGCATCGGCGGCTCGAAGCTGCGGACCTCGAACAGCACCACCGCCTTGGCGGTCTGCTGCATCTGGTCGATGGCGTCGTCCATCGAGGTGATCAGGTTCTTGATGTCGACGCGGTCGAACGGCGTGATGAAGGTGCGGCGCACCGCGGTCAGCACCTCGCGGGTGATGTTGTCGGCGTCGTTCTCGAACTGATTGACGCGCTGGCAGAACACCGGCGTTTCGTCGCCGCCGCGCAGCATCTCCTGCAGCGCCAGCGCGCCCTGCACCACGGTCTGGGAATGCCGGGCGAACAGTTCGAAAAACCGTTCCTCCCTGGGCAGAAAGGCACGAAACCAACGCAGCATCTGACATATCCATGGCTCTAGGAAATGGCCGGCCAGGGCGGCCTGTCACAGGACTGTCATAAACCATTTATCGGCAAAGCAAGCAGCGCCGAGGCCTGCGGAAACCGGTCATCCACCGCTTTGTCGGGTCCCGGATATACGGCGCGCGGAAGAACCGCACCCGTCACCCTACGAGCGACCGGCGGAGATAATGCGCGATTTCGCCGATGATCGCCGCGGCGGAACGTCAGCACGCAGACCACGAAGATCACGCCCTGGATCACCGTCACCCATTGCCCGAAGCCGGCCAGATATTGCTGCATGGCGATGATGACGAAGGCGCCCGACCACCGGGCCGAACACGGTGCCGAGGCCGCCGACCAGCGTCATCAGCACGATTTCGCCCGGACATGCTCCACTGCACGTCGGTCAACGAGGCGTTCTGCGCGACGAACACCTTCAGCGCGCCGGCAAGGCCGGCCAGCGTTCCCGACAGGATGAAGGCCAGCAGCTTGTACTGATCGGTCTTGTAGCCGAGCGAAATCGCGCGCGGCTCGTTCTCGCGGATCGCTTTCAGCACCTCGCCGAACGGCGAGTTGATGGTGCGGAAGATCAGCAGGAAGCCGAACAGGAAGCCGGCGAGGATGACGTAATAAAGCATCGTCGGGTTCGGACAGGTTGAGGAAGCCGAACAGATAGCCCTGCGGAATGCCCTGGATGCCGTCCTCGCCATGGGTGAACGGCGTCTGCAGATAGATGAAATACAACAGCTGCGACAGCGCCAGCGTGATCATCGCGAAATAGATGCCCTGGCGGCGGATCGCGACCAGGCCGGTGATGACGCCAAGCGCCGGCGGCCGCGGCGGTGCCGAGCGAGAATCCCGAGCTCCGGCGGTAACGCCCCAGACCTTCAACGCATGCGCGGTGACGTAGCCTCGCGGTGCCCAGAAACATCGCATGGCCGAACGACAGCAACCCGCCATAGCCGATCAGCAGATTGAAGGCGCAGGCCAGCAGCGCAAAGCACAGCGCCTGCATCACGAAGAACGGATAGACGCCGGTCAAGCGGCACGATCAGCGAGCAGCACCGTCATGATGCCGAATGCGATCATCTCGTCGCGGATGGCGCGCGGGGTCGCCGGCATAGGTATCGTCGGTCACGACCGTCATGTCAGGCCGCCCGTCCCGTCAGTCCCGTGGGCTTCACCAGCAGCACCAGCACCATCAGCACGAACACCACGGTGTTGGAGGCCTCCGGATAGAAATATTTGGTCAACCCCTCGATCACGCCGAGCGCAAAGCCGGTGATGATCGATCCCATGATCGACCCCATGCCGCCGATCACCACCACCGCGAACACCACGATGATGAGGTCGGCGCCCATCAGCGGCCGCACCTGGTTGATCGGCGCCGACAGCACGCCGGCCAGCGCGGCGAGGCCGACGCCGAGCCCGTAGGTCAGCGTGATCATCCGCGGCACGTTGATGCCGAAGGCGCGCACCAGCGTCGGGTTTTCGGTGGCGGCGCGCAGATTGGCGCCGAGCCGGGTCCGCTCGATCAGGAACCAGGTCAAAAGGCACACCACGAGCGAGAACACCACCACCCAGCCGCGATAGATCGGCAGGTACATGAAGCCCGAGATTCATGCCGCCCTTGAGCGCATCGGGGATCGAGTAAGGCAGGCCGGAGGAGCCGAAGAAATTCTGGAACACGCCCTGGATGATCAGCGCCAGGCCGAAGGTCAGCAGCAGCCCGTAGAGATGGTCGAGGCCGGACAGCCATTGCAGCATGGTCCGCTCCAGGATCATGCCGAAAATGCCGACCGCGATCGGCGCGATGATCAGCGCCGGCCAGTAGCCGATATTGGCAGCGTTGAGCAGGAAATAGGCGCAGAACGCGCCCATCATGTAGAGCGCGCCATGGGCGAAATTGATGATGTTGAGCATGCCGAAGATCACGGCAAGTCCGAGACTGAGCAGCGCGTAGAACGAGCCGTTGATCAGTCCGACCAGCAGTTGGGCGTAAAGGGCCTGCATGATTCTTACTCTCGCGCTCAATCTTCAAAACGAGGCGTCCGGCGGCACGATTGCCGCCGGACGCCAGCGGTCACTTCTTCAGCAACGCACAGGTGCTCTTGTCGAGCGGCGTGAAGGCTTCGCTCGGCCGGAATGGTGGCGACCAGCTTGTAATAGTCCCACGGGCCCTTCGATTCCGACGGCTTCTTGACCTCGAACAGATAGGCCGGATGGATGGTGCGGCCGTTCGGCTCGATGCTGCCCTTGCCGAACAGCGGATCGTCGGTCGGCATTTCCTTCATCTTGGCGACGACCTTGGCGCCGTCATGCGGATTGCCGCCGAGCGCTTCCAGCGCCTTGAAGTAATGCAGCAGGCTCGCATAGACGCCGGCATGCACCATGGTCGGCATGCTGTGGTTCTTCATGCGCTCCTGAAAGCGCTTGGCGAAGGCGCGGCTCTGGTCGTTGAGGTCCCAGTAGAAGGTCTCGGTGAAGTTGAGGCCCTGCGCGGTGTCGAGACCGAGCGAATTGACGTCGGTGATGAACAGCAGCAGCGCGGCGAGCTTCTGGCCGCCGGCGATGATGCCGAACTCGGCCGCCTGCTTGATCGAGGTGGTGGTATCGGCGCCGGCATTGGCGAGGCCGATGACCTTGGCCTTGGAGGCCTGCGCCTGCAGCAGGAAGGACGAGAAATCCGAGGTGCCGAGCGGATGCTTGACGCCGCCGAGCACCTTGCCGCCCGCCGCCTGCACCGCCGCGGTGGTGTCGCGCTCGAGTGCGGCGCCGAAGGCATAATCGGCGGTGAGGAAGAACCAGGTGTCGCCGCCGGCCTTGGCCAGCGCCGTGCCGGTGCCGTGCGCCAGCGTGTAGGTGTCGTAGGTCCAGTGGATCGTGTTCGGCGTGCACTGCGCGTTGGTCAGGTCCGAGGTTGCCGCGCCGGAATCGAGCAGGACGCCGTTCTTTTCCTTGACGACGTTGCTGACCGCGAGCGCCACGCCGGAATTCGGCACGTCGACGATGACGTCGACCTTGTCGACGTCGAACCATTGGCGCGCGATGTTGACGCCGACGTCGGGCTTGTTGAGGTGATCGCCGGAGATGATGTCGATCTTCCAGCCCTTGGCCGTCAGGCCGGAATCCTCGACCGCCATCTGCGCCGCCAGCGTCGAGCCGGGACCGCCGAGATCGGCGTAGAGACCGGACTGGTCGCTCAGCGCGCCGATCTTGACGGTCTTGTCCTGCGCCTGGGCAAAGCCGATGCTCGCCGGCAGAGCAGAGCCAGCGCCGTTCCGAGCAGCAGCGCCGAAATCATGTTCTTGTTCTTGTTCTTCATGTCGATCTTCCTCTTTTGGTTTTGTCGTCATTGTTCTCAGACGCCGAGATAGGTGTGAAGCTTGTCCATGTTGGCCTGCAGTTCCGCAGTTGGCGAAACCGTCGATGATCTTGCCGTGCTCGACGATGTAGAAACGGTCGGCGACGGTGGCGGCGAAGCGGAAATTCTGCTCGACCAGCAGGATGGTAAAGCCTTCGCTCTTCAGCCGCGCGATGGTGTGGCCGATCTGCTGGATGATGACGGGCGCGAGCCCCTCGGTCGGCTCGTCCAGCATCAGGAAGCGCGCGCCGGTGCGCAGGATCCGCGCGATCGCCAGCATCTGCTGCTCGCCGCCGGACAATTTGGTGCCCTGGCTGTTGAGCCGCTCCTTGAGGTTGGGAAACAGGTCGAAGATCTGCTCCAGCGACAAGCCCGCCGCGGACGCACGACCGGCGGCAGCATCAGGTTTTCGCGGACATCGAGGCTGGCGAAAATGCCGCGCTCCTCCGGGCAAAACGCGATGCCCATGCGTGCGATCCTGTCCGAAGACGCGCGGATGGTGTCCTGATCGTTGAAGCGGACCGAGCCGGTGCGCTTGCCGATGATGCCCATCACCGATTTCAGCGTCGTGGTCTTGCCGGCGCCGTTGCGGCCGAGCAGCGTGACCACCTCGCCGGCGTTGACGTTGA
This sequence comes from uncultured Alphaproteobacteria bacterium, assembly GCA_963699465.1. Lineage (GTDB taxonomy): Bacteria > Pseudomonadota > Alphaproteobacteria > Rhizobiales > Xanthobacteraceae > Bradyrhizobium. The sequence goes on along the minus strand of CAVOTZ010000044.1, from coordinate 609,433 downwards.
AATCGATGCCGTGAAGGATGTGGGATTCGCCGTACCAGGCCTGCAGGTTCTGCACCGACAGCACCGGCGAGCCGGCGTCGCGGCCGCGGTCTTGGCTGCGCCGGCTTCGGCCATTTTCAACTCAGCCATGCCCGGCCCCCAGATAGGCTTCCTTGACGCGCTCGTCCTTGGTCAGGTCGGCATAATTGCCTTCCGCCAGCACGTGGCCGCGGGTCAGCACGGTGATGATGTCGGACAGGTTGGCCACCACGCTCAGATTATGCTCGACCATCAGGATGGTGTATTTCGCGGAGATCCGCTTGATCAGCGCCGCGATCTTGTCGATGTCCTCATGGCCCATGCCGGCCATCGGCTCGTCGAGCAGCATCATTTCCGGATCGAGCGCCAGCGTGGTCGCGATTTCCAGCGCGCGCTTGCGCCCATAGGGCATCTCGACCGCCGGCGTGGTTGCAAATTCGCTTAGGCCGACATCGTCGAGCAATTCATGGGCGCGGTCGTTGAAGCGGTCGAGCACGGTCTTGGAACGCCAGAAATCGAACGAGTGCCCGTGCTGGCGCTGCAGCGCCACCCGCACATTCTCGAGCGCGGTCAGATGCGGGAAACACCGCCGAGATCTGGAACGAGCGGACCAGGCCGAGGCGCGCCACGTCGGCCGGCGCCAGCGCGGTGATGTCCTGCCCCTTGTACAGGATCTGGCCCGCGGACGGCTTCAGGAACTTGGTCAGGAGATTGAAGCACGTGGTCTTGCCGGCCCCGTTCGGACCGATCAACGCATGAATGCTGCCGCGGCGGACCCTCAGATCGACATCGCGAACGGCAAAGAAACCCGCGAATTCCTTGGTCAATCCGTGGGTTTCGAGAATGAACTCATCGGCCAATCAAATTTCCCCCATCAGCCATCATCGCGAAGTCGCCCTCGCGCGTGGCCGATTTTCTCTTAACCGGCAGGTCTTTCGAACACCTGGAAATCCGTCCTGGAATTCCCGCCCCGGACCGGCCGCCTCCGGGCCGGAATATGCCGTCAACGGCAAGGTTTAGCGCAAGGTCGGAAAGCTCGGCACGCGGCGTCGGCGCACAGCGGCCCGGTCGGCCATTGGTCCGAATTGCGCAGGCCAGGCAATCGACCGTTGCCGGCGGTTTTTGCCTGCTACGGCCGGCGCGCTGGACCGAAAGTCTCCGTTAACGCTATTTCGACGCATTTTCGCTTTTTCATCAAAAATTTGCGCGGCCGGGCCAATGATAGGCTGTTTTCATACCGACATTGGATTGCGGCCTTTGAGGATTGCAGCCTTGGCATCGCAGGTTTGGATTTCCAGAGCGCGAACCCCACCATCGTCAAATCGATCAAGCAGCGGGACCTGCTCAACACCTGGCTGCGGCTCTATGCCCGCGAGCAGCGATTGCCGCGCGTCGAGGAATTTCGAGCCCTCGCGGCTCGACGACGAACTTCCGGACCTGGTCTATTACACCGTCGAGAACACCCGAACGCCGCCGCGCCTGATGATCCACAGCGACGGCACGCGGATGTCGAGCGCCTATGGCCACACCGGCAAGGGCCGATATCTCGACGAATATCTCGGCGCCGCGGCTCGTCCCCGATCGTGATGCCGGTCTATCACGAATGCCTCAAACGCGCGCTCCCGGTCTACACCGTCTCCAATATCGATGACATCTACGGCCGAATCGTCGCTTATGAGCGGCTGCTGCTGCCGTTTCGCCGAAGGCGGCGCGCGTCACCCATGTGATCGCGTCGCTGAAGACCATCAGCGAGGACGGCGGTTTTGAAATCAGGAATCTGATGCGGGGAAACGACGCCTTGCCGACCGCCAAAGCTCCGCTGCCGTGATCGATCGCGACCTGTTCCACCGCGCGCCCGGCCGTATTCCGGCCGGCGACGTCATCGAATTCAGTTAGCTCGAAATGCAATTCGAGAGCGCCAATCCCTCGGTGGTCCGATCCATCAAGCAGCGTGATCTGCTCAATGCGTGGCTGCGTGCGCTCGGCAAACCGCGCGCCCTGCCCGTCCTCAGCGACTACCAGCCCGATCCGGCATGCCGACGAAAATTGCCGGACATGATGCGGTTCGACGTCGCCGGCGAGGCCGCCAATGCTCGGTTCCTGATCACCCAGGAAGGCTCGCGGCTCGCCGCCACCTACGGCAACGAGCATATCGATCCCGCGCAGCGTACCAACCGCTATCTCGACGACGCCATCGGGCCGGAACGATATGCGCGCGTGGTCGCCGTCTTACCGCGCTTGCCTGGCGCGCAAGCGGCCGACCTATTCGATTTCGACGGTGCAGGACGCCGACGGCAAGGATGTCTCCTATGAGCGGCTGCTGCTGCCGTTCGGCAGCGCCGGAAGCCGTCGAGCAGATCGTCGGCTCCTACAAGGCCATCAGCATCGAGGGCGGCTTCAAGCTCAACAACCTGATGGGCATCAGGCCCAAGGCGACGCCGGTCATCGTCGTCAATGCCGTCATCGACCGCGACTTCGTCCGCGGGCCGCGCAGCCACCGCGCGTCGAGCGATGTGTCATCGAACTGAGCTAGGACCTTTCGCGATCGCGACCTCGCCCGGGCGCGCCACTTCCTTGGCGTAGATCTCCGGCTTGAACCCGACCAGCAATTTGCCGCCGAGATCGAGCACCGGCCGCTTGATCATCGAAGGCTGCGCCAGCATCAGCGCGATGGCCTTGCGCTCGTTGAGGCCCTCCTTGTCGGCGTCGGGCAATTTCCGGAACGTGGTGCCGGCACGGTTGAGCAGGGTCTCCCAGCCGAGTTCATCGCACCAGTGCTTCAGCTTGTCCTTGGCGATGCCCGTCGGTCTTGTAATCGTGAAAGCGGTAAGCCACGCCATGGCCGTCGAGCCAGGCGCGCGCCTTCTTCATGGTGTCGCAGTTCTTGATGCCGTAGATGGTGTTGGGCATTTTTGTTGCTCCTGCTGGAAAGTTCAGGGCCGTTTCGGAATATTGAGCCCGCGCTCGACCGCGGGCCGCGCTAGACCACGTTCCAGCCATGCCGCGACATGCCTGAAATCATCGAAGCCAACGAGCTCGCGGGCCTCGTAGAAGCCGATCAGATTGCGCACCCAGCCCAGCATGGAAATGTCGGCGATGGTGTAGTCGTCATCCATGATCCATCGCCGGCCGTCGAGCCGGCCATCGATCACGCCGAGCAGGCGCTTTGACTCCGCGACATAGCGTTCCAGCGGCCGCTTGTCGGAGATTTCCTTGCCGGCGAATTTGTTGAAGAAGCCGAGCTGGCCGAACATCGGACCGATGCCGCCCATCTGGAAATGCAGCCATTCGAGCGTTTCGTAGCGCCGCGCCGCATCCGCCGGCAGCAACTTGCCGGTCTTCTCGGCGAGATATTGCAGGATCGCGCCCGATTCAAACAGGCCGAGCGGTTTGCCGCCGGGCCCATCGGGATCGAGGATCGCGGGGATCTTGCCGTTCGGATTGAGCGACAAGAATTCCGGCGTCTTCTGGTCGTTCTTGTTGAAGTCGACCAGATGGACTTCATAGGCAAGCCCGATCTCTTCCAGCATGATCGAGACCTTGACGCCGTTCGGCGTCGGCAACGAATAAAGCTGCAGCCGATCCGGATATGCGGCGGGCCAGCGTTTTGTAATGGGAAAGGCAGAGAGGTCGGACATCACTTTACTCCGTCGTTTCGACGCCTACTTGCCGTCATCCAGGCTGACGATCACGGCGGCGTTGGCGATGATAATGGAATCGCCGCCGCTTTCGGCGGGAATTTCCAGTCCGCCCTTGACCGCGGTGACGGTGATGGTGCCGTAGGGCAGCTCCTTGGCGACAGCGGCGGTGTCGACCGACGCCGGGTCCGGCACGCCGATCGTGACATCGACGAACATGTCCTTCGAGGTCTGGCCGACCATGCGAAAGAACCCGATGCTGGAATGGCGGATCGCGTCGGAGACCGCGCGCTTGGCCGCCTTGGTGCCGTCGCGGCCGTGAACGTCAACGCCCATGCCCATTTCGGTGATACAGCGCACGCGTGCCATCGGGTTCCTGCTTTCGTTTGGGTGTGGAAAATGCGGCGGAGGCCTGCCCTACCCTCTGCATCGGCGCCGCTGGCGTCAAGCCGTCGCTTGACTGGCAAAAGGCACAGTTTCGCGACTACGAAATTCTCCGCCCGTCGTCCCCGCGGACGCGCTAGGGCATGCACACATCTTTTCAGAGTTGGCCACCGAGTAATAAAAACGCGAGTCTTATCAATGGTCGCCGATCAGCGACGCGCAGACTTCGTGAAAACCGAGGGTCACCTAAGTGTCTGTATTTGAGTCCCTTTTCGAGATGTGTGCATCGACTAGCGCGGACGCGGGGACCCATAACCCCTGGCGGTAGTTGGAAAAGAAGGCATCGACCTCACTGCAAAAAAGAGAGGACACGGCGTATGGGTCCTCGCGTTCGCGAGGACGACGAGATATGCGTTCTCGTTCTCGCGACATGGTTTTGTCCGAGGCTTGCAAATCATTTGCGCCCCAAAAACAAGAGGGCGCACGCGACCCTCAAGAGAGGGCGCGGGGAAGACCGGGTGCGCGCTGCACCCGCGGTCTCATGTGCACTGTGCATCAAAAAGAAAACGCACATGAGCATACAGGTTCAGCGGAAACACTCCGGCCTTCCCTGCGCAATGGCTCTACGGCCTATATCGTGCTCTCCCTGGTGAATCGGAGCCTCTTGCCACCATCGCCCCCGACAGGCGTTAGCCTCTCAAGGACTTGACGCCAGCATTCCGGGCGTCAGGACCACACGACTTAGCCGTACGCTTCAGCGCCGCTCGTCCGCGCGCATAAAGCGCGCGACGACGCTGCCGCGTCCACCGCAACCCGTCCCAACGTCAGTGACGAAGGCCTAACGCCCCTCTTTCGGGACAGGATGGACGGAATAAGCCGGTGATTTGGGACAGAAAAAAACAAGAATATTTTTTCAAGCCAGGCTGGACAACGAGGCCAAATCACCGACGCTATGAAAGATTTTTCGTAGCCCGGAACCGTAGGCTGATAACTTACGCCGGCACCAGCGCCGGCTCCGCCGCCACCTTCGGGAACGGCTTGAACATCATCACGATCAGGAACGCGCCGAGTCCCAACGCCCAGGAGCCGATATAGAGCCACGCGTAGCTGGCAAAGGTATCGTAGATCAGGCCGCCGGCCACCGGCCCGGTCGCCATGCCGAGGCTGCCGGCCATCGCGGTGCCGCCGATCACGGTGCCCATCATCCGCAGCGGAAAGTTCTCGCGCATCAGCACCGAATACAGCGGCATGGTGCCGGCATAGATGAAGCCGAACAGCGCCGCCACCGCGTAGAACGCGGACAGCTCGCGCACGAAGACGTAGCCGAGCGCGCCGAACGCCTGCGCGAGCAGGCCGAGCACCAGCACGCGCTTGGCGCCGAAACGGTCGCCGAGCAGGCCGAACGCGATGCGGCCGCCCATCCCCGCCAGTCCCTCGACGCTGTAGATCGTGACCGCCGCGATCATCGGGATGCCGCAGGTGATGGCGTAGCTGACGGTGTGGATGATCGGGCCGGAATGGGTGGCGCAGCAGAAAAAATTGGTCGCAACCAAGATGATGAATTGCGGCGAACGCAGCGCCTGGGCGCGCGACATCTCGGCTGGCGCAAGCGCGCCGGATGGCGCGCTACCGGAAGCCGCGACCGGCGCGTTGGCCAGCGCCGGCGGACGACGCACCAGAAACGCGACCGGGATCATGATCGAGGCCACGACGAGCTGCGATGATCCGCATCGAGGTGCGCCAGTCATGGTTGGAGACCAGCCAGGCCGCCAGCGGCGACATGGTCAGCGGCGCCATGCCCATGCCCGCCGACACCAGCGAGACCGCAAGGCTGCGATGGGTATCGAACCAGCCGGTGACGGTCGCCATCATCGGCGCGAAGATCGAGGCGATCGAGCCGCCGACCATCAGGCCGAACAGCAATTGGAAGGCGATCAGCGACGTCGCGTGGCTGGCCAGCGCCAGTGACTGCCGGCAGCATCACCGCGCCGGTCAGCACCACCGGGAACGGGCCGAACCGGTCCGACAGGGCGCCCCAGCCCATGCTGGTGAACGCCATGGCGAGGAAGCCGATGGTCATGGCGCTCGATACGCCGGTGACCGACCAGCCGGTATCCCGCGCGATCGGCTGCAGAAATACCGGCAGCGAGAACATGCCGCCGATCGCGACGCAGCCCAGCAGGCCGCCGGCCGCGACGATCACCCAGCGATAGCGAGGACTTGTCATTTCAGGTCTCCAGATTTGCTGTCTCTGGGTCAAAGACGAACGGGATTTGCGAGAACCGACAGGCGATGGAGACCTGCGACATTATTTTTGCAACGGTCAGCCCCGGGCCGACCGTCGCGCGCAAGCACTATGGGTCCGCCCTCGCCGGCTATCAACCCCGGCAGGCTTCGCTCCTCAAACGGGAAATCAGCCTCAGCCACGGCCCCGAATGAAACGCGCTCATCAGTGCGTACATCGGGACCATGCCGCCAAGCCGCGCGCCGCCATGCGCGGCCGCGCACAGCGCATCCATCGCGCCACCACCGAGAAATCCGGTCACGAACGCCATGATGGCGAAGGTCGGCGCCGCCGCGAGCGACAGAAAATCGGCGGCGCCAAAGGGACCGGTGCGAAGGCGCATCGGACTAGCCGCTCTTGTCACGAAACGCGGCTTCGCCGGCGTCCGACACCGCGACCCATTTCGGATCCGGCGCGGCGTTCGCAACGTAGCTGTCGTTCCAGTTCCACCATTTATACGGCCGTTCCTGCGGATAGTTTTCGGGCAAGTCCTCCCAGATTTCCTGACGGCCGAGCGCGGTCATGTCGAGGTAGCTCCAGATCGTGCCCATCGCCTCGTCGCCGCGGCTGTTGATCATGTAGGTACGGAAGATACGGTCGCCGTCGCGGAAGAAGGCGTTGTGGCCGTGCCACTGATCGACGCCGAAATCGGCGTCGAAACCGTCGGTGATGGTCACCCACGGGATGTGTTCCCAGCCCATCTTCGCCTTAAGCCTGGTGATGTCGGCCTGCGGCGCGCGCGAGGCATAGACCAGCGTGGTGTCGCGCGCGTTGAGATGGACAGGGTTGGAGACCTGGTCGGCGCCGAGCGAGCAGCCGATGCAGGCATGCTCCGGCCAGCCGTGCACGCCGGGCTCGAAGAAGGCGCGGTAGACGATCAACTGACGCCGGCCCTCGAACAACTCGAGCAGGCTGGCCTTGCCCGCCGGTCCCTCGAACACATAATCCTTCTCGACCGCCATCCACGGCATCCGCCGCCTTTCGGCGGCCAGCGCGTCGCGGGCGCGCAGCACTTCCTTTTCCCGGACCAGCATTTTTTCGCGTGCCGCTTCCCATTTCTCCGCCGATACCACCGGCGGCGTCTTCAGGGCCTGCGCTTCCGAGGCATTGCCAACTGCTGCCATCTTGTTCATCGCACTCTCCTTTGGCTGGAGCGATCGTATTTAACGCGCGGGAACACGACATCGTTCTCCCGCCGATCGCCTGCTTGCCGCCCATTCTGCCGTCGGCTATCGAGCCAGCGGGAGTGACAAATGTGACGCGATTGGCTTTGCGAGAAACGCCTTTGAGAGCAACGCGATGGACTCGCTGATCACCGCCGCGGCCCACGCGCTGGCGGCGGGCGATCCGCTCGGCGCCCTAAAACGGGTCGCGTTGCGCGACGATGCGCCGGCGCTGGCGCTGCGCGGCATCGCGATGGCGCAGCTCGGCGACCTCGTTCGCGCCAAGGATCTTTTGCGCAGGGCGGCGCGCGGGTTCGGTCCGAAAGAGCCGGTGGCGCGGGCGCGCTGCGTGGTGGCCGAAGCCGAGATCGCATTGGTGTCGCGCGATCTCGGCTGGCCTGCGCGGGAACTCGACGCCGCGCGCGCGGCGCTCGAGGCGCGCGGCGATCGCATCAATGCGGCGCATGCCCGCCATCTCGAGGTCCGCCGCCTGCTGCTGATCGGCCGGCTCGACGAAGCCGAGTGCGCGCTCGGCGACATCGATCCCGCCGCCCTGCCGCCGGCCTTGCGCACCGCCCACGAACTCGTGCGGTTCGGGATTGCGGTGCGGCGCCTGCGGACAAAACCGGCGCGCGAGGCCCTGGCGCGCGCCCGGCAGGCCGCCAAGACGGCCGATATCGCCGCGCTGACGGCGGAGGTCGAGAGCGCGTCCTTGACCCTGACCGCGCCGATGGCGCGCCTGATCGCGCGCGGCGAGGTGCGCCCGCTGCTGCTCGAAGAGGTCGAAGCGCTGCTGGCGTCGGACACGCTGGTGGTCGACGCCTGCCGCCATGTCGTGCGGAAAGCCGGCACGGTGATCCCGCTATCGACGCGCCCGGTGCTGTTTGCACTGGCGCGCGCGCTGGCGGAAGGTTTTCCGGCGGACGTGGCGCGGAACACGCTGCTGGCCCGCGCCTTTCGCGCCAAACACGCCGATGAATCGCATCGCGCCCGGCTGCGGGTCGAAATCGGACGGCTGCGGGCCGAGCTTAAAACCCTGGCCGATGTCAGCGCGACCGAGCAGGGTTTTGCGCTGACGCCGCGACAGCCCTGCGAAATCGTCGTGCTGGCGCCGCCGGCCGACGAGGCGCACGCCGACGTGCTGGCGCTGCTCTCCGACGGCGAGGCATGGTCGAGCTCGGCGCTGGCGATTGCGCTCGACAGCAGCGCGCGCACGGTACAGCGGGCGCTCGACCGGCTCGCGGCCGGCAACAAGGTGCACTCGTTCGGACGCGGGCGGGCGCGGCGCTGGATGACGCCGCCCATGCCGGCATTCCCGACAACCTTGTTACTCCCCGGCCCGCTGCCGAGCGATTAAGGTCCGAACATGAACAAACCCGTGAAAAAATCCGCCGCGGAAATCCTCAGGGAATATGGCCCGTTCCCGGATGCAAGCCGGGTCAACGGCGTCAGTTTCGACGGCCGGCACGTCTGGTTTGCCGCCGGCGACCGGCTGCACGCCTTCGATCCCGACGACGGCAAGCTGCAGCGATCGATCGAGGTGGCCAGCCACGCCGGCACCGCCTTCGACGGCAAGCATTTGTTCCAGATCGCCGAGGACCGCATTCACAAGATCGACCCCGCGACCGGTAGCATCCTCGCCACCATCCCGGCGCCCGGCGGCGGCGACGATTCCGGCCTCGCCTGGGCCGAAGGCGCGCTCTGGGTCGGGCAGCCGCGCGGCCGCAGGATTCACCAGATTGATCCGGAGACCGGCAAAGTTCTTCGCACCATCGAATCCAACCGCATCGTCACCGGCGTCACCTGGGTCGACCACGAGCTCTGGCACGGCACCTGGGAAGGCGAGGATAGCGATATCAGAAGGATCGACCCGGTCACCGGAGACGTGCAGGAGCAGATCGGGATGCCCGCCGGCACCGGCGTGTCGGGGCTGGAGTCCGATGGCAAGGATCGCTTTTTCTGCGGCGGCGGCAGCAGCGGCAAGGTGCGGGCGGTGCGCCGGCCGAAGCGAAAGTAAGCGGAGCGGACTCTAAGCCGGTCCCGCGAAGGCCGTGGCTCCCCTCGCCCGGGGACGGAGCAGCAAATAAAACGCGCTAACGTGCGTGATCGCCAAGAGCGGCACATAGATCACCACGATCGCATAGGTGGACCCGAATTCGCCCGCGATCGCGGGAACGCCCGCCGCGATGGCATGATAGTAATCGATCATGATGTCGCCGAAGCCGACGACGTTGAATGCGACGACGAACGTCCAGAACGCAGGGCGTATCCTGACGGTGAGCAGCGCCAGGATGGCCAGCAGGCCGGTGGCAAAATCGCCATAGGCGTCGAACAGGGCGAACTCATAAGGCAAATGCGGGCCGGTCACGCCGGGCAGCAGGAAGACGAGTCCGAAGAAACGGAAGCTGTGCAGCGTGGCGATGGCGCGATGCGCTTCGAGCCCGTCCGCCGATCTCAGCCGTGGCCAGATATAGCTGCCGAAGCAGAGCAGCCAGGCGACATAGCCGAAAATGAGATGGAGGCGGAAGATGGTTTCCACGGGCATTGGGATTCCCTTCATGCACCCCGGACGATGGCGATGCGCAACCGCGGTTTAACGCCGCTTTCCACCCGCGATTAGCCGGGATAATGTCGATGGCTTATGAAGCACAACTTCACAGTCAGGCATGGCGCGCTGGATGGCGTCGAGGCCTTCCTCGCCGTGGCGCAGCACCGCAATTTCAGCAAGTCCGCCGCGGAACTGGGCGTGACGCCGTCGGCGGTCAGCCAGGCGATCCGGACGCTGGAGGCGCGGATCGGCGCGCCGCTGTTCATCCGCACCACGCGCAGCGTCGGCCTAACCGAAGCCGGTCAGCGCTTCCTGTCGCGCGCCAAGCCGGCGTTCGAGGAACTGGTGGCGGCAAGCGCGGTCGCGCGCGACCTTGGGCAACGTCCGGCCGGATTGCTGAGGCTCGCGGTGCCGCGCGCGGCGGTGCCGATCGTGCTGGAGCCGCTGATCGCCTCCTTTTGCCAGGCCTATCCCGATGTGGAGGTGGAGATATCGGCGAGCGAGGAACTGGTCGACCTCGCGACCGGCGGTTTTGATGCCGGCGTGCGGCTCGGCCAGTTCATTGCCGCCGACATGATTGCGGTGCGGCTGACGCCGCCGTTTCGCTCCATCGTCGTCGGCAGCCCCGCCTATCTCGCCCGCAGCGGCCGGCCCAAACATCCCGACGATTTGCGCCATCACGCCTGCCTGCGGATGCGGCGGTCCGGCGGCGCGCTGGCGCCGTGGCCGCTCGACGATCATGGCCGGGCGATCGAACTTGCGGTGTCTGGCCCGCTGATCGCCAACGACTATCCGACCTTGCTGGGCGCGGCGATCGAAGGCATCGGTCTGGCGCAACTGCCCGCGCCGGTCGCCGCCGGCGCGATCAAAGCGGGAAAGCTGGTGCAGGTGTTGGACGCGTATGCGCCGATGGCGCCCGGGGTGTTTCTTTATTATCCGGGCCATCGGCAGATCATGCCGAAATTGCGGGCGTTCATCGATCACGTGAAGCTGCGCCGTGGCAAAAAGCCTGATCGCGATGATCCGCGAAAGCGTGGAGCCGAAAAACGCTGACGCGGACGTCAAAGGCTCACGGCAATTCGCCGTGGCGCGCAAGCCCGGACGCGATGAACTGTTGAAACGCCTCCGAGCCTTCCGTGGCCGCCTCCCCGCCGATTTCAAATTCGACCGGGACGAGGCGAATGCCCGTTAGTTTTTTCGACACCAATGTTCTCGTCTACCTCGCATCCGGCGATGCCGCGAAGGCCGATCGGGCCGAGGCTGCGATCGCGGCAGGCGGTTCGATCAGCGTGCAAATTCTCGACGAACTGGCCAATGTCGCGCGCCGAACGATGGAGATGTCCTGGGACGAGACCCACGCGTTCCTGAACATGTTGCGCGGTCTGCTGAAGGTTCATCCGCTTACCGTCGAAGCCCACGAAACCGGCCTAGGGCTCGCCGAGCGGTTCGGCCTGTCAATCCATGGCGCGGTGGTTGCGGCGTCAGCGATTCACGCCGGCTGCGACACGCTGTGGTCGGAGGACATGCAGCACGGCCTGAAACTCGATTCCGGCCTGCGGATCGTCAATCCGTTTCGTTAGGCAAATTGCAAAAACGAGAGTCGGCTGTCTCCGTCCAATCCGATTTCTGCAGTACCGCGACGAACGCGATCGAAGCCGTTATTTTGGCAACTCTCTGCCGGACTGCTCGGCCGCCATGTAGGCGGCGTACCACTCTGGCCAGTTCGCGTCGCGCTGGCCGATGCGCTTCTCGTGCTCGCCGTGGGCGGCCTCCGCGCGCCGAAACGCGCTCGCCAGGTCGCTTTCGGAGCCGAAGGAAGTCGCGCCAGGTTTGACACGCAACGGGTCCGGGGCCGTGATCTCCTGCAGATGCCAGATGTTGCCGTCGGGATCGCTGAACAAGGCGCGCGAGCGGCGGGAAAGACGCGTGGGATGCAGACCGCTGCCCCGGCCTTCCGGGCCGTCGTGGAAGAACTCGCCGACCTCGACGCCGGCGGCGACCAGCCGGTCGCGGGCGGCCTCGATGTCGGTAACGATCAGGAATGCCTTGGCCGAACCGGGAGCGGCCGAGGTGACGTTCTTGCCGAAATGGACCGAGCAGCAGGAGCCCGGCGGCGTGAACTGGACCAGGCGAAATTCGTCGCCGGCGGACCGATCAATCTCGAGCTGCCATCCGATCCTCTGGTAAAACCGCTTGGCGCGGTCGACATCCGAAACCGGGATCACGACAACCTCCAGCTTCATTTCAACTTTAGCGACAGCGGCATTTCCCGCCGCATCGTTGCCACGGACTTCAGTGCTGCTCATGGGTACCTCCTGATCGCTGGTGTCCACGCTTAGCCGCGAAGCAGCGGCGCGCCGAAGGGAGCCCCCGTCAAACCGCCGTCTACCACCAGCTCGACCGCGTTGATGTACGAGGAATCCCCTGAAGCCAGGAACAGCACGGCCTTCGCCAGTTCTTCGGGTTCGCCCCACCGGCCCAGAGGAATCGTCGAGCTGAACAAATCGACCACCTTGGCCGCCTGTTCAGCCGGGATCGAGGCGCGAGACCCGCGCTTCCAGATCGGCGTTTTGGTCGCTCCGGGCGCGACGACATTGACGCGAATGTTGCGCGGTGCAAGGTCGGCCGCGATCGCACGCGCCATGGCGACCACCCCGCCCTTGGTCGCCGCATAGGCAGCAACGCCCGCCTGGCCCAGATGGTTGTGCACCGACCCGTTGAAGATGATGCTGGCGTTGTCGTTCAACAGAGGCGCGGCGGAGTTGATGGTGAAGAATGCGCCATTCAGGTTGGTGTGGACGATCGTCTCAAACACGGCTTCGTCCGTAGCGCCGGTCGGCGTCCTGCCGCTAATCCCGGCGTTGGCGAAGACGATGTCCAGTCTGCCGAAATCCCTGGCAAGATCCGCGAACAGACGCTTGCGGTCGTCCGCCACGGTAACGTCGGCGCGGTAGCCGCGCGCATTGGGTCCGAGTTCGGCGACCGCTTCATCCAGCGTCTTCTGGTCCCGGCCGGTAATCGCGGTTTCGGCGCCTTCTGCAACAAACAGGCGGGCGGTGGCCAGGCCGATGCCGCTGTTTCCGCCGGTAATAAGGGCCTTCTTGCCTGTGAGTTTCATGGTTCCTCCTTGATGACTGGGTCATCAATTGGGATGACCGTGATGCACGGGCGGCTCGGAAATCGCGGACCTCTACCGCGCGGAACATCTCCGGCAATCACGGTGGGCTACTTCAATTTGTGCGACGGTATCCCGATGAACAATGCAGTATGGAGACCAACATGCCGGTGTGCTCAACAGGTGTTGAGGGTGCCCGTAACATCGGTCAGCGGATTGTTTGTTTTTCGCACTTTTGCTCTTTCGTGCGGTGATCCGTGATTCAGCATTAGCGAACCGGCCCCACTCCGGCCCTGGCTAACCCGCTCTGCTCTCGCTTCCCCTCACGTGACCTTCTGCAACGCCGTGACATGCAGCCGGCGGCGGATTTCCATGCCTTGGCGGCGGTACAGCACGATGGCCGAGGCGTTGCTGGAAACATGTGCAGGAACGGATTTTCGCCACGCGCCACGATCTGGCGTGATACCGCCGACAGCAGCCTCTGGCCATAACCACGGCCGCGGTGGTCCGGGTGCACACAGACCGCGGTGATCTAATTTTATTCGACCGACGGCAAATCCACCGCGGAGCGCAGCCGTCCAGCGCCTCGCCGATAAAGCATGGCATTTTGTGCCCCCGCCAGCAGATCGTCGCGGGGCGTGAATTCGGGAAAAACCCTGTTGAACGGAATGGTGCCGCAGCCGGGAGGCCGCGAAACGGGGAATCTCCTTCCACAACCGCTTGGCAACCGAACCAATCACGGCGACTGCGCTCCCTGAGCGCGGCGAATGCCACACGCGCGTCGGGATCCCTGGACAAGGCGCGCGAGCGGCGGAAAGACGCCTGGCGTGCAGGCCGCTGCCTCGGCCTGCGGTCATTTGATCCGGGTGTTGGCGATCGGCAGGATGGCCGCGACATGCCAGCCGTCCGCGTCGTGAACCAGCGTCTGGCTGATCAGAAATGTGTTGTCGCGGGAAGGCTCGCCAGGAAGGCCTCGGGTGAAGACGATCGGGACCAGAATTTGGGTGACGTCGTTCGAGATCGCGGTGGCGCGAAACTGCGACATGTCGGGTTCGAGATGCCAGGTGCCCTCGTAATATTCCCTGAAGTGATCGGCGACGGCGTCCCTGCCCCGGGTCTCGACGCCGCGCCCGTACATCAGCGTATCGGGCGAATTCCACAACATCGCCTTGACGCCGCTGACGTCATGGGCATTTTGCGCCGCGACGAATTTGACGAAGAAGGCGCGCGCATCGGTTTCACCGCCCGCCGCAAAGACGTGCGCGCAAGGCGCGATCGCCATCGCCATCGCCAGCAGGACAAGCGCCGCCGAACCATGGCGGAATGATCGCAGCGAGGGCCGCAGTGTCGCAAATATATTCTCAATCATGGCATTGGACCTTTGATCTGATGGAAGACGTCAACGGAGTGCCGAGCTGCCGCCGGTCGCGGCAGCCCGGTCGCGGCCAGCCTTCACGCCCGATAGCGCGCCGCGGCGTGTTCCTGCGCCAAATTCGGCAGCATGGCCTGGCGGGCGCCGTTAAAGGCCTCCCACTGCTTCACGTCAGGCAGCGACGGGATGGTAATCGGCTCGCGACGGTCGAAGCCCGTCAATGCCGCGTCGACCAGTTCGTCGACGTCCATCGCGATCTTGAGATCGTCGATCGAGCGGCCAGAACGCGCCCAGATTTCGGTACGCGTCGCCGGCGGCAACACCGCCTGGACATAGACGCCGCTCGGTCCGAGTTCCGATTGCAAGGATTGCGACAAGGTCAGCACATAGGATTTGGTCGCGCCATAGATGCCGAGCGTGAGTTCGGGAATCAGCGCGACAATCGACGAAATATTGACGATGGCGCCTTCGCGCCGGGCGGCAAAGCGCGGCGCCACCGCGCCGGCAAGGCGCGAGACCGCGGTGACGTTGAGCCGGATCAGGCGGTCGAGCGCGTCGAGATCGGGATTGGCGAGTCCGCCCGGAGCGGCGGCGCCCGCGTTGTTGATCAGAATTCCGATCCGCTCGTCCTCGCGCAGGCGGCTTTCGACCCTTGCGAGGTCGGCGGGATCGGTCAGATCGGCCGGCAACACATCGACGGCAACGCCGGTCTCCTTGCCAAGGCGGGCCGCCAGCGCCTGCATTCGCCCCCGATCGCGCGCGACCAGCACGAGATCGTGGCCGCGATGGGCAAAGCGGTCAGCGTAGACGGCGCCGATGCCGGACGAAGCGCCGGTGATCAGAACGGAGGGAAGATTGCGGGACATGGCAGTGGCTCCTATTCATTATGTACATCATGATTATATTAATGATAGTCATACTGTATAATGTCAAGCCATTGGGAGCCGCACACATGAAAGTGAGCAGAGAACAGGTCGCCGAGCACCGGACAAAAATCCTGGCCGCCGCCGCGCGGCTGTTCCGGCTGCGCGGCTTCGAGGACGTCACGGTCGCCGAGCTGATGAAGGAAGCCGGCCTGACCCACGGCGCCTTTTACGGATATTTCCCCTCCAAGGAGGCGCTGATCGCCGAGGCCGTGGGAAAGGCCCTGCCGCCGGCGCCGGACCTCGCGCAGCCGCGACGCCCGGCCGCGGAATTCGCCGACGGCTATCTCAGCGTCAAGCACCGCGACAACCGCGCCGCCGCGTGCCTGTTTTCGAGTCTCGGGGACGGAGGCCTCGCGCGGCTCGGACGATCTGCGGCACACCATGACGCAGGCCGTCCGGAGCCGGATCGCGCACCTCAGTGCCGAGGCGGACGGCGACACGCCGGCCGAGAGGCGGCGCGCGGCCATCGCGGCGTGGTCGGCGATGGTCGGCGCGATGGTGCTGGCCCGGCTGGTCGACGATGACAAGCTATCGAAGGAAATCCTGAAGGAAACCCGCGCCTCGCTGCCGCTGGCGTAACCGGCATCGACACGTAAATTTCGGACGCGGAGGGCCCAGATCCGCTCACGTAACCTTCCGCAGCACCGTGACATGCAGCCGGCGGCGGATTTCCATGCCTTGGCGGCGATACAGCGCGATGGCCGAGGTGTTGCTGGAAAACACGTGCAGGAACGGATTTTCGCCGCGCGCCGCGATCTGGCGTGACACCGCCGACAGCAGCATCTGGCCATAACCACGGCGCGCGGTGGTCCGGGTGCACGCAGACCGCGGTGATCTAATTTTATTCGACCGACGGTAAATCCAGCGCGGAGCGCAGCCGTCCGGTTTCTCGCCGATAGAGCATGGCATTTTGCGCTCCCGCCAGCAGATCGGCGCGGGGTGTGAATTCGGGAAAAACCCTGTTGAACGGAATGGCGCCGCAGCCGGGAGCGAGGCAATCGCTTTTTCCCTTGGGGCATTGGTTGAAGTTGCAGAGCCGGCCGAGATAATGGTCTGTCGCCGGCTCGAACAGAAAAACATCGACCTGGTGGTCGGCGATGCTCATGCCGGCACCCGCTTCATAGGCCGTTCGCAACGCGCGATCACCCGCCCGCCTGATTTCGCGAAGTCGATGCTGCGAATCAAGCCAGAGGGCCAGATCAAGATCCTTGCATTCGTGCCAAACTTCGATGCGCTCACGACGGAAGGCCGAGAAACGGGGAATCTCCTTCCACAACCGCTTCGCAACCGAACCAATCACGGCGACGGCGCTGACCTCCGGAAATGCCACCCACGCGTCCGTCACGACATCGGCGGCGATTCGAAAATGGTGCTGCTGCCTGATGAGATAGCGATTCTGCTCGTCGATCTGGGCGCGTCGCATGGCTTCATCCCAACAGCTTCATGAAGTTGCGCTTGCGGCCATGACGCTCCCTGAGCGCCGCGACGTAAGCCGACTGCTCGGCAGCGCTTCTCAATTTGGCCATGCGAGCAATAAGTTTTGCGGCCTCTGCGTAACCCGACATTCCGGCCAATTGCTCGACGTGCTCCGCGTAGACCTGAAGCGCCTCGCGTGGATGGGTTGCCTCGCTCGCGCGGGCGAGCTCTTCCCTGATCCCGATCGCAAGGCGATGTTCGCTCGCGATCGCCCACGCCTCCGCGAACTTTTTCTGTGCAATCTGAATACGGATCAGAAGATCAGCGCGTCCGGACCGTCGAGCACGATCCTCGCTGGCAAGCCTGGCTTCGAGAGACTTCGTCGCGCGCCCGCGCGCAGCTGCACCACCCGATTTACCGAGCGCCTCATATAGCGCCAGGCTTGGCGCCTTCTCAAACGCCTTCCACAATTGCGCTTCCGCGTCTTGCTTGCGCCCGGCCTCCGACAGCAGCTTGGCGGCAAGCAGCACCAGTTCTTCGCGCGGCCGGTCGTCCTCGAATACCCAAAGCCCCTCCTCGGCCCGGCGAAGGGCTTCGTTCGCGCGGCCCTGGGCGAGACAGAATTCCGCCAGTTGCAGGTAGGCCCATGCCGAGGAGAGATTGCTGGCCCGCAAGGCAATACGGGTTTCAACGTCGCCGTCACGTTCGGCGAAAAGATCGAGGATTGCGATCAACCTGTAAGAATTATACGGCAGCTCGTCGTCGTCGCCAACCTGGGCGGAGGCGGCGGCCGGCCGCTGCCAGGCTTCGGTCGCAAGGCGTCGGTATTCGGCGAGCCCCTGCTCTCCCAGCACGTCGGCGTAGAGCGTCGCGGCGCCGTCGAATATCCCGTATTCGTCCTTCATCTCGCGGGCAAACAGATCGCGGGCGAGCTTCAGAGGCTCCGGCGTCGTCGCACAAGCCGCAGCGAGATGAATTTCGCGAGCCCGATGCAGCAACGCGCCGCAATGGCCATCGGAATCGTCGACGCTCCCAATCGCACGCTCGATACGATCGATGGCGTGTTCCACGACCCTGAACGCCAGATTTGCGCGACCGCTGGTTACCAGCCCGCCAATATTGTCGAGCGTCGCATCTATCTCGGCCGCCCAGGCCGGCGCGGCCCGATAATCCACGTATTGCCCATTGCGCGTCACCTTGTCGATCGCCTTGCGCAAGCGCATTTCAAGGGTCTTGTCATCGGCGTGATCGAACGTCGCGGCGATATCGAGTTTGCGGAACAGGCCCAAATCGCGCTCGGCCAAATCGACGATCATCTCGACAAGCGCGTCGACGCCCCTCTTCTTCAGGTGATCCCGGATTCGCGAAAGCGCGCCGGAACCGTCCGCCTCCGCGCCGCCGCCCACCGCATTGGCGGCAAACGCCACGGCCACCATGTGCTTGCAAAATCCGCGATCCTCGAAGGCGGGGCAGGAACACTCGCCGTCGATCGTTGCGCCGTGGCCGACGAGGACAGTGCGGTAATCCTCGGTTCCCGCGACCTGCGCCAGGACGCGCGCTGGCTCAATGGCCAGGAGCTGCACGTAGCCATCACGATGGTAGGATTGACCGCGCGCAAACGACGCCTGGCCCGCAAGGTCTCGCAATGCATCGATATCGAAACGAGGCTGGGTGTTGGCTTTCATGTGCGTTCGAGGCGATGGTTCGACGCCACGGTGGGCTTTTTTCCGGTCGGCGGCAGACCGGATTTTCGCTAGCCTACCCGATCCGGGCCTCGAAATGTAGCTACCGGCTCCCGGAAAACACAGCCCTTTCCTTACGCCTTCTTCTGCAGCACAGTGACATGCAGCCGGCGGCGGATTTCCATGCCTTGGCGGCGGTACAGCGCGATCGCCGAGGTGTTGCTGGAAAACACGTGCAGGAACGGATTTTCGCCGCGCGCCACGATCTGGCGTGAAACCGCCGACAGCAGCATCTGCCCATAACCACGGCCGCGGTGGTCCGGGTGCACACAGACCGCGGTGATCTCGGTGTAATTGCCGGGCTTCATGCGCTCGCCGGCCATCGCGGCGAGTTTTCCGTCGACGCGGATGCCGAGGAACGTGCCGAGCTCATGGGTGCGTACGCTGAACGGACCCGGCTTTGTCAGCGCGGTCAGTTCCATCATGTCAGGAACGTCCTCGATGCCGAGCCTGATGATCTCGATCCCACGGGCCGGCGTTTCCGCGGCCGTTCCCGTCATCTGCTCCCCGGTTTCGGCGAGCAGGATTTTGAATTCATCGGGCGCCGACACCGCATCCGGCGTAAACAACACCGCGATGTCGGAGGCCGACATCAGCGCCCCGAGCGCGGCAAAGCTCTCGGCCGACATATCGGCGATCGCCGCGAACGGCGCCACCGGCACCGGATAGCGCCGCGCCAGCGCGCCACCTTCGGCAAGCGCGCTCTGCCGCGTCGTCAGCGCGGTCCAGATCGGGTAATCGAGCGGATCAATTGAAGTACCGGAACCGGACGTCATCCCTTCATTTCCCCATAACTGACCAGGATTTTGCATATTGCCCCAAGTGCTTCTACCGATTTCCGAAAAAGCCGCGATGAATTCCGCTGACTGAGAATATTTCGCCGACGCTGTCGGATTGGTCGGGCCTCGTTCGTCCTCGGCTCATAACATGGGAGTCCAGATCGTGCCTGAACAGACCAATGCCGACGAAACCCGGATCAAGACCCTGCTTTGGGATTGGGCGGATGCCGTCCGCAGGCACGATCTGTCCGCCATTCTCGCCCACCATGCGCGGGACATGGTGATGTTCGACTTGCCGCCGCCGCTGCAGTGCAAGGGCATCGAAGCCTACCAAAAGACCTGGGAGCTGTTTTTCCGTTGCCGCGAACCCAATGCGGCCTTCGACTTTCGCGAACTCGCGATTACCGCGGGCACCGAGGTCGCCTTCGCGGTCGCCATCATGTGGTGCGGGCCTCACGCGTCGAGCAATCCGGCGGAGAAGGACGGCTTTCTGTTCCGGTTGACTGTTGGCCTCTGCAAGGTCGACGGCGACTGGCGCATCACCCACGAGCATCACTCGGAGCCGGCCGCGAACTGACCTGCAAATAGCAAAAATGAATTTACGACATCGCGGACCAGATGGCGCATATCGCCTGATCAGCGAGCGCTCCCCGTCATCGCATTCCAGGCCGCAAGCGAATCCATGTAATCTCTCCAGCGTGCGACCTTCCGGTTTTCAAGCTCGATAATCGAGCAGAACCGGTTCTCGTACTTTACGCCTGTCGCGAGAATCGTTCCATGGACTTCGTATTCGATGACCACCACGCGACCGTTATCCGCGCTGTTGACGACCAGCCTGTCCGCCGACACCAGCCGTATGGCGCCGACATATCCCCGGAACTGGGCCATCAGATCGGCGCGCCCGTCGATCACACGGGGCCAACCCAGATCATAGCGAACCTCGTAGGCGATGTTATCGGCCACAACGTCGAAGAAGTGCTCGCCGTCAACAAGATCCCCTAGCGCCGATCGTACCAGTTCGAAATAAGGCTCCGCTCCTGCATACTCGCGATATTTCTTGCTTGGCATTTACGCTCTCCGAAACGCCGGCTTACCGACGAATGTAGCTCCGCCGGCCGACGTTGATTATTCCTTTTGTCTTCCAATACCCACCGTTCGCCAAGCGGCATTTGTCAAGATATGGTCACCGCTCATGACCGTCCGCCTGATCGTTCGTTATCCCGACCCGCGCCTTGCGCTCCCGGCGCAGCCCGTGACCGTGTTCGACGACGCGCTGCGCGACCTCGCGGGCGACCTGCTCGACACCATGCACGCCGCGCCGGGCATCGGGATCACCGCGCCGCATATCGGCGTTTTGTTGCGGGTCGTGGTGCTCGACCTCGCCCCCGTCAACGGCGCGCGGACCTATATCAATCCCGAGATCGTCTGGGCCTCGCCCGAAATGATCCTGCATCAGGAAGGCAGCGTCTCGATGCCCGGGGTCAATGACGAGATCAGGCGTCACGCCCGAATCCGCATCCATTTTCGCGGCATCGACGGCCAGGTGCAGACCGAGGAGTCCTCCGGCCTGCGCGCGGTCTGCCACCAGCACGAGATCGATCAGCTCAACGGCCTGTTCTGGCTCCAGCGACTGAGCCGGCTGAAGCGTGAGCGCTTGATCAAGCGATTTGAGAAGACGCGAGGGTGAGCGCCGCAGCGCAATCGGCCGGCAGGCGGCCTCGACCCGTCGCGCCCTGTCATTTCAACTGCGTGTTGGCGATCGGCAGGATCGATGCGACGTGCCAGCCGTTGGCGTCGTGAACGAAGGTCTGGCTGATCAGGAATGTGTTGTCCTGCGCCGGCTGGCCCGGCAGGCCGCGGCGTTTCGCCCGAACCAGAGCATGCCAGGCGAGTCCCAGAGCATGGATTTTACGGCGTCCACATCGTGCGCATTCTGCGCGGCGACGAATTTGGTGAAGAACGCCCGCGCCTCGCTTTCATCCGCGGCCGACGCATGCCCGCCGAGTAACGCCGTCAGGACGACGGCGAGAGCGACGCTCACGCCAGAGAGACGTCGCACCCATCGTTTTGCCTGAGGCACGGTCGAAGGCTGGCTATCCATTTGCGGCTCCCATGGCGGTGCTCCCGGCGCCAAGGCGCCGGGAGCGGCTTTTGTTATTTCACAAGCGCAGCCTTTTCGATGACCTCGGCGACTTCCCGGGCATGAACGACCAGCGAGGCGTGGCTGCCGGCGACTTCGGTGGTCTTGGCCTTCATCCTGGCGGCGAACATTTTCTGGGCCTCCGGCGCCAGCACCTTATCCTTCGTGCTGATCACGTAGAAATTTGGCTTGTCGCGCCAGGCGGCGGTATCGACCGGCGCCTCGAACGCGACGTGGTTGAGCGGCAGCTGGGTTTCGGCCAGATGGGCGGCGATCTCCGGCGGCAGATCAGCCGCGACGGCCGACGGAAATATTTTGGGATCGATGGTGAGGTTGCCCTTGGCGTCGGGATGGATCGCGCTGCCGCCCTCGGTTGGCGGACCGCTCTTGGCCAGCGAGGCCAGGGATTTGCCGACCTCGGGGGCGAAGGCGGAGACGTAGACCAGCGCCGAAACCTTGGGATCGTTGCCGGCCTCGGTGATGACGATGCCGCCCCAGGAATGGCCGACCAGAACGGTCCTGCCGTCCTGCTTCGCCAGCGCCTGCTTGGTGGCATCGACATCGGCCGCCAGCGAGGTCAGCGGATTTTCCACCAGCGTGACGTTGTAGCCTTTCTTCTCGAGGATATCGGCGACCGGCTGCCAGCTGGTCTGATCGACGAAAGCGCCATGCACGAGCACGATGTTGTGGGCGGCGCCCTTCGGCAGTTCGGCGGATTGGACGGAGCCGGCAAATGCCGTTCCGGCCAACAGGGCGGTAGCGGCTGAAAGTAATAGATTTCGCATGGATGGTTCCTTCTGGAATATCGGACGGGGGTCCGGTGCAATGGGCAGGCGTTTCCAGGCAGGCCGCGGTTTTCTCCATTTGCCGTTGGCAAAATGGCTGCCGCACGTGATGTCGGCCCGCTGCGACCTCACCTAGTGCGGGCGTCTTCCGGACGGTAGGCACCGATCGTCCGGATGTTGTGTCCGACCGTCCAGCGGACTAGCCTCCGTGGCATGGACATCCTCGCCCAGGTGCTCGATCGCGTTCGCCTTGGAGGCACGCTGCTGTTCCATTTCGAACTCGGCCATCCCTGGAATCTGGCGCTGCCGGAGCGCCCCTACGCGCTGTTTCATTATCTCAGCCGCGGCTCGGCGACGCTGGCGCTGGAACAGGGAGAAGAACTGCGCCTGACCGAGGGTGACTTTGTTGTCGTCACCCGCGGCGAACCGCATCTGATCTATTCGGATCGCCGCACCGAGCCTTTGCAGATTCTGAACATCGATCGACTGTCCCAACGTCTCGGGGTGGTTCGCCACGGCGGCCGCGCAAAGCCGCTCTCGACCATGCTGTGCGGCAATTTCACGGTGTCACGGCCCCTGTACGGCAGCGTGCTGCAATTGCTTCCGCCGGTGCTGCTGCTAAAGCCGACCGCGGACGGCGGCTGGCTCGAAGCCGTTCTGCGGCGCATGGTGAGCGAGTCCGCGCACGAGCGTCCCGGCCAGCACGTCGCGCTGTCGCGGCTGACGGAAGTGCTGTTTGTCGAGGTGCTGCGGAGCTGGATCAAAACGCTCACGCCTGGCCAGGGCGGCTGGTTGGGAGCGATATCGGACCCGCATATCGGACCGGCGCTCCAACTGATCCACGAACACCCGGAGCAGCCCTGGACCCTGCGCGACCTCGGGCAGCGCGTCGGGCTCGGTCGCTCGGTATTTTCGGCGCGCTTCAGCAGACTGGTCGGCCAGTCGATGCAGCGCTATGTGATCGCGCGCCGGATGGCGGAGGCCGCGTTCCTGCTCGAAACCACCGACGACGGCATTGCGCGGATCGCAAGCCGGGTCGGCTACGAGACCGCCGCGGCGTTTTCAAAACTGTTCCATCGCCATCACGGCATGTCGCCGGGGCATTACCGGGCGGCGCAGCGGCTGGACCAGGGAAAAGCGCAAGCGGTGGTCTCCGGAATTGGGCGCCTATCCAGCGCGCCGAAGCGGAAAAGCGCAAAAAGCTGAATCCGGTTCAAACGTCAGGGCATGATACAAAGGCGCACACCCACGCTGCCAAGAACCGGAAACCCGCCAAGCCAGAATTGAGAAATTCATCGTGATGCTGGAGCGCGGCGAACTGATCCATCCCGAGAAGTCGTAGTAGACCCCGTCAACGCCGCGCCAGCGCAAGTCCCGGCCGCGATTATCGGCCCAACACGAAGTGCGTGGCCTGCTCGGATGCCTGGTGTTCGGTGACGCGATAGCCAAGCGACGGCAGATCGATGCCGGCGAACATCGCCTCGCCCTGCCCCAGCACCACCGGCGATACGGCAAAGTGCAATTCATCGATTAACCCGGCGCGAAGATATTGCCGCACGGTCGCAACGCCGCCGCCGATCTTGACGTCGCGTCCGCCGGCGGCGCGCCTGGCCTGATCGAGCGCGGCCTCGATTCCATCGGTGACGAAGATGAAAGTGGTGCCGCCTTGCATCTCGATCGGCGCCCGGGCGTGATGGGTCAGGATGAAGGTCGGCGCGTGATAGGGCGGATTGTCCCCCCACCAGCCCTTCCAGTCGGGCCCGCCCCAATCGTTGCCGGCCGGCCCGAACATGTTGCGGCCGAGAATGAAGGCGCCGAAGCCGTCCATGGCGCGGTGCGCATAACGCTCGTCCAATCCCTCCGAACCGCCGTCCTGCCCGATCATCGCCTTGAAGCTGCGGGTATGGAAGAACCACGGATGCAGCTCCCGGCCCCGCTTGCCCAGCGGATTTTCAAGGCTCTGCTCCGGCCCGGCGCCGAACCCGTCGAGCGAGATCGAAAACCCTGCCACGCGCACTTTTGTCATTACGGATATCCTCTTTGAACTGTTTCTGCCCGACCAAGTCGCGGCTCGCCCGGAGGACGAACGAGTTTTTCGAGAACCGACACGGCCGAAAAAATTTTCGGGAATAAGTGCACCATCCCCTGATCGCGGCGTCGGTCGGGCAACATTGCCGAAAACAGGCGGCCGGTCGATGATGCCTGAGGCGTCTGACGGTCGGTTTGCGCGGTTTCTCACCACGCCTTTTCTGAACGCATTTTCATCGTTGTCCCGGTCCTCGACAAGTCCTGACGATCAACCATTGGGGCATACTCCGCCTCGCTTCACTTATATCAGTCGCGCGATATGGACAGCCCCGCGAGAAGCGGCGCGTAGGCGGCGAGCCTGCGCGATACGAACTCCGTGAACAGCCGCACGCGCTTGGTCTTGCGTGTCTCCCCCTGGGTGAGAAGCCAAACCGTTCCGTACATGTGCAGGTCGGTGCCCGGCACCCTCACCAATAGGGGGTCGGCATCGCCGACGAAGCACGGCAGTGTCGTGATCCCGAGCCCTTGCCGTACAGCGGCGATCTGCGCGTCCGCGTCCGTGGTCCTGAATGGAACCGCCGTGATGCGAACCTCACCCTCGCTGGCCCAATCCGGAATTCCATGAATGCTGATGACGATCCAGCGGATCGGATCAGGCGCGCCCGCACGCCACGCGGCTAGTCGATCGCGGGACATGTAGACGCCGCCGAACACCTCCGGTCCCTTCAGGCCGTGAAGATTGAGCGGCAGGGTTTTGCGGTCGTAGACGACGCGGATCGCGACGTCGGCCTCCCGGTTGGTCAGATTTGCCAGCTCGCCGGACGACAAGATTTCCATCTCGATGTCCGGATGCAGACGCGCGAAATCGGCGAAGTCCGGCATCAGCAGGTGTGTCGCCAGCGGCGGCGCCAGCGTCACCCGCAGAAGCCCGCGCACGCTCTGGTCGCGCCCGAACACCCGCGTCTCCAGCAGGTTCGACGACGCTTCCATCTGCTCCGCGAACTCGAGGACCTCCTCGCCCGCAGCCGTCAGTCGGTAGCCCGAAGGCAGCTTTTCGAACATCTGCGACCCCGAGGCGTTCCTCGAGCTGGGCGATGCGTCGCAGCACGGTCGCGTGGTTCACACCGAGGCGCTCGGCGGCAGCCCGCACCGAGCCTCCGCGCGCGACGGCAAGAAAGTAGCGAACGTCATCCCAGTCGATCATGGTGCAATCCCGCACCGCGCGGTGCGCCTTCCAAAGCCCGTACCTACCGATCGTATCGCAGTACGGGCGGTCAATCATAGCCTATGTCGACGCAGCGCGGCCCAATTCCGAACGGCGGACACCATCGTCGCGGCTGGCGTCAGTCGTCCAGCCGGATCGATTTCGCACCACCGATGTGCGCGTTTCCGCACTCAACGCCTGCCCCCGGCGGACCTATGTCGAGAGTCTCGGGGGCGTCCCCGAACGATCAGAGGCGGAAGCCTGGAAGGAGAAGTCATGGGAAAGCTTGAGGGTAAGGTTGCAGTCATCACGGGTGGATCGAGCGGCATGGCGCTGGCGAGCGCCAAGCGGTTCGTTGAAGAAGGCGCCTATGTTTTCATCACGGGCCGGAGGCAGGAGGCGCTCGACGAGGCCGTCAAGCTGATCGGCCGGAACGTGACCGGCGTGCGCGGCGACGCGGCCAATCTCGACGACCTCGACCGTCTGTTCGACACGGTCAAGCGGGAAAAGGGCAAGATCGACGTCCTGTACGCGAGCGCCGGCATGGGCGAAGCCGTCCCACTGGGCGAGATTACCGAGCAGCATTTCGATGCGACCTTCGGCCTGAATACGCGCGGCACGCTGTTCACGGTCCAGAAGGCGTTGCCGCTGTTCAACGATGGCGGATCGATCTTCATGACCGGGTCAGTTGCTTCGATCAAAGGTTTTCCTGGTTACAGCGTGTATGCGGCGAGCAAGGCGGCGTTGCACGCATTCGCACGCGGGTGGCTCAACGAACTGAAGGGCAGGAATATCCGGGTGAACGTGCTGCACCCGGGGCCGATCGCCACGCCGATGCAGGACCAAGTTCTCACCGAGGAAGCGAAGCAGATGTTCGAATCCCTGATCCCGCGGGGAAAGATGGGTCGTCCCGAGGAAATTGCGGCGGCCGCGCTGTTTCTTGCTTCAGACGATTCGAGCTTCGTGAATGGGGTGGAGTTGTCTGTCGACGGCGGCTTCTCGGCCATCTGAATTCGCGCCGATGAGATCGGACACAATCCGACGTAAGGAAAACGGAGAGATTCGATGAGCACCGAAGAGAATGTCCAGATTGTGAAGAATTTCTTTGCAGCCATGGGCGGCAGCAACAAGCAAGATCTGCTGGCGTTGGCTGCCGAAGATATCGAGTGGATCATTCCGGGCGAAGACTGGCCGCTGGCCGGCACGCACCGCGGGCACGCGGAATTGGCGGCTGTGCTTCAGAAGGCGTCCGAAGAGGTGGAAACGACATACCCGAAGCCCCCCGAATTCGTGGCGCAGGGAGACCGGGTTCTGGTCGTCGGCGTCGCTACCGGGAAAATCAAAGCCACGAATAAGCCGTTCAAGGACGATTGGGTCTTCGACATCACCGTTCGAGACGGCAAGGTGACGAAGATCCGGGAGTACATCGACACGCAAGCCCTGGCGCGGGCCTCGCAGATGGACGCGTCCGGGCTGGCGTAGCGCTGGCCATCTGCGGCCATCGGGTCGGGGTAGACGGTGGATCAGCCGTGGATCGCCCCCTCGCACGCCGCGCGCTCGTCGAATGCCCAACCGTAAAGGAGATCCCGATGTACGACCAATCCAAGCTATCCGAGTTGATCCGGTTCGCACGAGTCGATGCGGGCTCCACCGTCATCGACGTTTACCCAGGCGACGGCGACTGGACCCGTCTCTTCTCCGACATCGTGGGACCCGAAGGACGGGTCTACAGCTTCGTGCCGGCCGAAGTCGCCCACTTCAAGAACGATCCGGTCGGCCGCATGCGGACGCTTGCGAAGGAGCCGGGCCGAGAGAACGTCGAAGCCGTCTCGGCGGACCTCGTGGCGATGCCGGAGGCCACGCAACCAGCGGATGTCCTGTGGCTGCACCTGTTCTACCACGATCTCCACACCGCGCTGATCCAGGCCAGGGGCGCGACGGCGGCCCACTTCAATCGAGCTGTCTACGAGCGGCTGAAGCCCGGTGGGTCCTACGTCATCGTAGACCACGCCGCCGCCGTCGGGGCGGGCACGAGCGACGCCCAGTCGCTGCATCGGATTGAGCCTGCATCCGTTCGCGAGGAGGTGGAGGCGGCCGGCTTCGTACTGGACGCGGAAAGCACCATGCTCGCGAACAAGGACGATCCGCACTCGATCAAGGTGTTCGATCCCTCGATCAAGGGCGAGACCGATCGCTTCGCCTATCGGTTCGTGAAGCCCTGACGGGTTCCCACGCCGACTTCATGTCGGAGGCGACGCGCTGATGCACGCACGCGGCCGTATTTGGGGGTAGCTCATCTTCCAGAATTTGTTCAGGAAGGAGCAATAATCGATCCACCACCGTGCGACTCGGCTGGACGAAGGAAACGGGCAAGCGGTGGTTTCTGGAAAAGAGCAGCCGATCGAGCGCGGCGAAACGGAAAAGCGGGAAAAGGTAATTCCGATGCAATTCCGCCTGCAGCCACCCGCTTAGAGGGCGCTTAGAGGGGCGGCAGCGCCAGAAAGGGATCGAGGACCGCGACGCCGAGCGGCGCGAAATGTTTGAGGTTGCGCGACAGGATCGTCAACCCATGACTCTGCGCCGTCGCGGCGATAATGATATCGGCGAAGCCCGGCGCATGGCCCTGCCCTCGCGCGCGGTCGGAGATGGCACCGGCTATCCGGGCGGTGGGGACGTTAAAAGCAAGGATACGGTCGCCATACAGGTGACAAACGGCTTCGAGCCACGACGCCAGGTCCGCACTTCTGCGCACGGCCCGCTCGCGCCGCAATTTTGCGATGCCGTCCTCGATTTCGGCCACCGTCACAACCGATAGAAACAGCGCCGCAGAATGCGCGTCCATCCATTCGATCAGCGCCGACGGAACCGGTCGAGCGGGCGCGGCGGCGGAAATAACATTGGTGTCGACAAGGTACACGGCCGAATCAGAAATCCGTCTTCCGCACACCAGACCGGTTTCGCTTCGGCAATTCGCTGCCGACCAAGGGAGCCGCCATCAGCAGGCGGCCAAAACTTGGGACGTCGGATAGCCGTAGCCATTCCTCGTAGCTCACGACCACGGCCTGCTTCTTGCCGTGGCGCGTAATCACCGCCGGCTTTCCCTGCACCGCCTCGTCGACCACCGCGGAAAGGCTGGCCTTGGCGTCCCGGAGCTGAATTTCCTTCATAGCGGGCCTCTCAATAAGGACTACTGTAGTCATATATGAAATTGGCCGATGCGGCAAGTGCGGACGACGCATTCCCGGGGCGGCGCTACTGCTTGAAACAGTGCTCGCGGTGCCAATGCAGGAAATGCGGATGCGGTCGCTCTGAACTCCGCGAAGGCGAAAAAGCATATCCGGAAGGGTTGATAAATGATCGCACGGCATCCAGGTCGTTCACCTGTCGAGAAACCAGTATTTGTAAGTCGTTCGATAGGCTGATCAGTCCGCGGTCGAACATCCAATGCGCTGTTCCCGAAAGCGCAATCCCGTTATTCACGATATCGGGGCCGCTCTTCTCAACAGGACGAATATGGGCTGCCGCGACTTCTGCCCGTCCGCCGCCATTGATCAGCTTTAGTCCGGTAATTGCACAACGTTGGTCGTATGCGCGCAACACAATCCGTCGGAAGATGCGATCTCGCATAATTCTGGATACGGTAAAGCTCACACGCTCGCGTTGTTCATCCAAACGGAAAGGTGCCTGTCCTTCCTCGAATCCGAGGGGCGAAGCAGGCTCACCGAGACGAGGTAGCAGTGGAGCGCTTTCCTCAAGGCCTAATTCAACGATGCGCTTGAAGTCATCTGATGAAAGCGGACGGACGGCCGATTGAGCGCGGCCGGAAATACGTCCCTCTTCATTCACGACGCCTCGCTCGATGGGTCCGGTTGCATCCATTGAATGGTACAGGATTGGGAAACTCGAGATAACTTCCCGGCTCGATCAGGGCCAGGTACATCCCGGAGGCAGCCGGATCAGGAATAACCTGCTGAATTTTGGCGACCGCAAAGTATCCTCGCGTGTCAGCGACCTTCCTGGGCTCATAATAGACGATCCAGTCGCCGACGCAGGCTTCGACGCGACCTACGTATTGTCGGGGAAATTGATAACGCTCCGCTGGGCTGTCTTCGTAGATCGAATCTGATCGATGAATGAAAACTCCAAATCCCATCGGTCAGCGTGCCCGTTCTTGGATAACCCTCAGCCTGATCGAGGGCAAATATTTGCGCATCCTACGCTCACTCCCACTCAATCGTCCCCGGCGGCTTCGACGTCACGTCATACACCACGCGGTTGACGCCCTTGACCTCGTTGATGATCCGGGTCGCGGTCTCGCCCAGGAACTTCATGTCGAACGAATAAAAATCCGCGGTCATGCCGTCGGTCGAGGTCACCGCGCGCAGGCCGACGACGTATTCGTAGGTTCGGCCGTCGCCCATCACGCCGACGGTTTTGACCGGCAGCAGCACCGCAAAAGCCTGCCAGATCTGGTCGTAGAGGCCGGCTTTGCGGATTTGATCGATATAGACCGCGTCGGCGTTGCGCAGGATGTCGAGTTTTTCCGTCGTGATCTCGCCGGGGCAGCGGATCGCGAGGCCCGGTCCGGGGAACGGATGGCGGCCGACGAAGATTTCGGGCAGGCCGAGTTCGCGGCCCGAGCACGCGCACCTCGTCCTTGAACAATTCGCGCAGCGGCTCGACCAGCTTCATGTTCATGCGCGCCGGCAAGCCGCCGACATTGTGGTGCGATTTGATCGTCACCGAGGGGCCGCCGGTGAACGACACGCTTTCGATCACGTCGGGATAGAGCGTGCCCTGCGCCAGAAAGTCCGCGCCGCCGATCTTCTTGGCCTCCGCGTCGAACACGTCGATGAACAGGCGCCCGATGGTCTTGCGCTTCTGCTTCGGGGTCGGTGACGCCGGCGAGTTCGCCCAGGAATTGCTTCGAGGCATCCACGTGAACCAGCGGGATGTTGTAGTGGTGGCGGAACAGGTCGACCACGGTCTTGGCCTCGTCGAGCCGCAGCAGGCCGTGATCGACGAACACGCAGGTGAGCTGGTCGCCGATCGCCTCGTGGATCAGCACGGCGGCGACCGCGGAATCGACGCCGCCGGACAGGCCGCAGATCACCCTGCCCTTGCCGACCTGGCTGCGGATCTTCTCGATCGCCTCCTCGCGGAAGGCGCGCATGGTCCAGTCGCCGGTGAGGCCGGCAACCTTGCGGACGAAATTGCGGATCAGCTTGGCGCCGTCGGGCGTGTGCACCACTTCGGGGTGGAACATCAGGCCGTAATATTTGCGCTTCTCGTCCTGGATGACGGCGAACGGCGCATTGGCCGAGACGCCGGCCACCGCGAAACCCGGCGGCATTTTGGTGATGCGGTCGCCATGGCTCATCCAGACCGGATGCTGCTCGCCCATCGCCCAGGTCGTGTCGAACAGCTGGCTTGGCGCCTTGACCTCGACATCGGCGCGGCCGAATTCGCGGTGATGGCCGCCCTCGACCTCGCCGCCGAGCTGCGCCGCCATCGTCATCTGGCCGTAGCAGATGCCGAGCACCGGCACGCCGGAATTGAAGATCGCCTGCGGCGCGCGCGGCGAGCCTGCCTCATGCACCGATTCCGGGCCGCCGGACAGGATCACCGCCTTCGGCTTCATCTCGCTGAAGGCGGCTTCCGCCTTCTGGAACGGCACGATTTCGGAATAGACGCCCTCCTCGCGCACCCGGCGCGCGATCAGTTGCGTCACCTGGCTGCCGAAATCGACAATCAGAATCTTGTCATGCGCCGAGGCCACTGAGGGCGCCGACTCTGCCGGCTTGCTGTGCTGCTGTCATGGAAAGCAAATACGCGACGGGGGAGACGCTCGCAACCGCACAAAGCGCGTGACCCACATCCTTCTGCAGGCATTGACAAGTCGGTATAGGTCAGTATTACTGACCTAATTGGAACTTGAACCATTTGGGAGGAGAATCATGCCGTCGCCGTACCAAGACACACGCCTCATTGAACTTGGGCACGAATGGATCGCCGCCTGGAACGCGCGTGATCTCGAGCGCGTGCTGAAACTTTATGCCGAGGATATCGAGATGACCTCGCCGCATATCAACGCGATGGGGTTCGACGCCTCCGGCACGCTGCGTGGCAAACCGCGGCTCCGTGAGTACTGGGCGGCGGCACTGGCCAAGGTGCCCGACCTGCATTTCGACCTCAACGATCTGTTGGTCAGTCCCGATAGCGTCGTCGTGCATTACACCAACGAACGCGGCGGCAAGGTCTGCGAGTATTTGCGGCTCGGTGCGGACGGGAAGATCGCGCAGGGTTCCGGGAATTACACGGCGGCGCCGTCGTCCTGAGCGACAACCACCACGTCATCCTGAGGTGCGCGCACTTTCTTGCGCGCCTCGAAGGATGGCTACAGCACTCGCTGCCCATCGTTCGAGGCCCGCCGAAGCCGGCGGGCGCCTCAGGATGACGGTGTAGCCGTGGCAATATCAGGAAGACCCACCTGCCCCACGCACAGCCTCATGGTGAGGAGGCGCGTTAGCGCCGTCTCGAACCATGGGCCGCGAGCACTGTGGCCATCCTTCGAGACGCGCGCAAGGGCGCGCTCCTCAGGATGAGGTCGTACTTGTGGCGGCTCGACGGCCCTATTGCGTCGCCTTCTTCAGCACCGACACGAAAAACCCGTCGGTGCCGGTGCGGCGCGGGGTCATCAGCAGCCCTTCGGCGCAATGGCCAGCGTGGCCGCGGCGAAAGCCTCCGCCTTGTCCCACAGCACGCTGACGGTCTGGGCGGCGGCACCACCGCGAACTCCGGGATGGC
The DNA here is from genome assembly GCA_963699465.1 of uncultured Alphaproteobacteria bacterium. GTDB lineage: Bacteria > Pseudomonadota > Alphaproteobacteria > Rhizobiales > Xanthobacteraceae > Bradyrhizobium. The sequence goes on along the minus strand of CAVOTZ010000044.1, from coordinate 577,084 downwards.
GGCCGATGAAAGCTTGCGGACCTGCTCGCCGTTTTCCGGCGGCAGCACCGAGCAGGTGATGTAGGCGATGCGGCCGCCCGGCTTGACCAGAGCCAGCCGCGCGATCAAGCACTTCGACCTGGTCCTTCAGCCGCACCTCGAGCGCGCCCGGGCGCATCCGCCATTTGGCATCGGGGTTGCGCCGCCAGGTGCCGGTTCCGGTGCAGGGCGCGTCGATCAGCACGAGGTCGGCGGAGGCGCTGGATGTCGCCGAGCGGATCGGCCGTCGCCCTTCGGGGTGCGGACGTCGCAATTGTGGACGCCGGCGCGCGACAGCCGCTCGTAGATCGGCGCGAGCTGGCGCTTGTCGTGGTCGGTGGCGATCAGCCGGCCCTTGCCCTGCATCATCGCCGCCAGCGCCAGGGTCTTGCCGCCGGCGCCGGCGCAGAGATCGATCACCTGCTCGCCGGGTTTGGCCGCCGACAACAGCGCCGCCAGTTGCGAGCCCTCGTCCTGCACCTCGATGGCGCCCTTGATGAAATCCTCCTCGGCATGGATGCCGGGATTGCGCGCGTCGGCGCCGAGCTCGATGCGCAGGCCGATCGGCGACCACGGCGTCGGCGTGGTGCCGAGATGCGCGGTCGAGGCCAGCACCTTCTCGCGCTTGGCCTTCAGGGTGTTGACGCGCAGATCGAGCGGCGCGCGGCTCGCCATCGCGGTCGGCTTCGGCGACGCGGTCGTCGCCGAACACCTGCGCCAGATAGCCGTCGAGCCATTCCGGATAATCGCCGGCGACATGCGCCGGCGCCTTGTCGAGCGTTCGCGACGGCCAGCGCGGCGCGCTCGGCCTCGGTCAGCGGCTGCGGGCGCAAAACGGCCGCCGTCGCACAGCGCGGCGATGGCGTCGACATCGAGCCTGCGCTCGAGCTGGAGCATGCCGAGCAGGCGCGCCCGCGGCGTGTCGGCGTCCATGATCCAGGCGCTGGAGGCGCGCCGGCGCAGCACGTCCCAGATCAGGCCGGAGATCGCGGCGCGATCGCCCGAGCCGGCATAGCGGTGCGCGGTGCCCCACTCCTTCAGCGCTTTGGCCGCCGGGACGCGCTGCGGCGTCGATGGTCTCGATCAGTTCGATGGCGGCGGAAAGCCGCGCGGCGGGGGTCATTCAAGACTTTCGGTTGCGAGTGGCGAAACGGCTGCGTCAGATCAACAGCAGGATCTGCAGCGCGAAATAGATCCACATCGCAAGCAGCACCAGCACGCCGGCGAACCATGCCAGCGAGCGCTGACTGATGTCGTTGGAACTGACGAAGATGCCGGCGTGGGCAAACCGCGTCACCACGAACACCCAGGACAACAGCACGATCACCAGATCGGCATGGCGCAGCGGCAGCGCCAGCGCGATCAGGATATAGAACAGCATCGGCAGCTGGAACTAGTTGTTGAAGCAGTTGCCGATCTGCGCGGCGCGCCCCGGCCAGTTGGCCTTGCCGGCGCTGTCCCTGGGGACGGGCTGACCGTAGCCGCGCGCTGCGACCATCCCTAGCAGCAGCGCGAATGTCAGACCCACAAGCACGAAAACCGGCAGCAAAACCCATTGTACCGACATGAAAACCCTCCCCCCGGATGAAGCGCGGACTGTGGCTATAGCGGCAGCGCCCGCCCCTGACAATGCAAGCTGCGGATCCTGGCAAGCCATTGGTCTTGCGCAACCGGAATATGCTAGGAACTTCCGAGTCAGCGCCCATTCGTGCCCGAGAGAATGCATGCCGTCCCGAACTCTTCGTTGTCTGGTCGTTCTGGCGGGAACATTATCGTGGGCCGCTCCAAGCTCGGCCGCCAACGCCATCGTCAAGGACGGCAACACCATCCAGCTGGTCGATGTCACCTACCGGCTCGACGGCATCGATGCGCCGGAACTCGACCAGACCTGCATCGACGACCACGCCGACCCCTGGAGCTGCGGCGTCGACGCCCGCGACCAGCTGGCAAGACTGGTCGGCGGCCATGTGGTGCATTGCGAGGATCGCGGCCCGGACCCGGCCACCAAGAAGCGGCATCTCGGAATCTGCAGCGTCGAGGGCGAGGCCACCAGCCTGAACCAGGCTTTGGTCCGTCTGGGTTTTGCGATGATCCCGGGCGCAGCCAAAGCCGGATTTGCCAACGACGAGGCCAGCGCGCGGAGCGATCGCAACGGGCTCTGGAAGGGCTGCTTTGTCGCGCCGCAGGATTTCCGGCTTGGCAACAAGGACGGCGCGCTGCTCGGCGGCGCCTGTCCCGCCGACAAGGACAGCGAAATCCGCAGCGTGCTGTTTCCCGAATTCCTGACCATGCCGCCGCGCTGTACCATCAAGGCCAAATTTGCGGTGCGGGCCCGCGTCACCGGCAATGTCGGCATCTATCATCTGCAGGGATGCCGCAGCTATCCGGCAACGACAAAACCGGACCGCTGGTTCTGCACCGAGGACGACGCCCAGGCCGCCGGATTCAGACGTGCGTATAATTGCCGGGCGGGGAAGTAGTAGCCGTCCGGCTGCAATGATCGCGCGTGTCCCGGACGCGGTGCAGCGTGCAACGCTGCTCCGCAGAGCCGGGACCACCCACGTGAATGGACCCCGGATCAGCAGCGCACCGCCAAGAGGCGCTGCGCAGCATCCGGGGAACACAGCCAGCTTCCCCAGCTACCTCTGCATCTGCATGATCTGGTCCATCGGCATCATGTTGTGATTGAGGTTCGCCATGATCCACAGCGAACCGCCGATCACCAGGATCACGATCAGCAGGCCGAAGGCCAGCGCCAGCACGTTGTTGGTATTGTCGGCGCCGGTGGTGATGTGCAGGAAGAACACCAGATGCACGCCCATCTGCGCGATCGCCAGCACGATGATGGCGACGGGAATAGAGGGCTGCCAGACGAGGTCGGTGCCGGCGACAAAGAACGAGGTCGCGGTGAGCAGAATCGCGAGCCCCAGCCCGACGAGATAGCCGATCACCCGAAGCCGGATGCTGCGTCGTTCTCATCGCCGGGGGCGACTTCGCGTATCTGCCATCGTGCAGATGTGCGTCACTCATGCGGCACTCCCGAGCAGGTAGACCACCGAAAACACCGCGACCCAGATGATGTCGAGCGCGTGCCAGAACAGCGCAAAACACAGGAAGCGGCGCTGGATGTCGGCGCGAAATCCTTTTGCGAAGACCTGCGCCATCATGGTCAGCAGCCACAACACGCCGGCCGAGACGTGCAGGCCGTGGCAGCCGACCAGGGTGAAAAACGCCGACAGGAAGGCGCTGCGGCTGGGCCCCGCGCCGCGCGCCACCAGATCGGCGAATTCGCGGAATTCAATCAACAGGAAGGCGAGCCCGAGCACGCAGGTCACCGCCATGAAAATCTGGAACCAGAACGCGTTGCGCTCTTCGGCGGCGATGCTCGCCATGCCGCAGACAAAGCTCGACAGCAGCAGGCAGCCGGTTTCGATCGCGACGTTTTTCAGGTTGAACAACTCGGCGCCGTGCGGTCCGCCCGCGGTCTGTCCCGACAGCACGGCAAACGCCGCGAAGAAGCAGGAGAACATCACCATGTCGCTGAGGATGAAGATCCAGAAGCCGTAGCCGGTCACGATCCGCTTCGGCGCCGGGCCGAGATGCTCCAGCTCGACGGCATGCGGCGTCGGCGCGTCATTGACCATGGTTACCGCGCTCATGACAGGCTCCCGGCGGCGCTGACCATATCGCGGCGTTCGGCGATGTTGAGCCGATCGATCCGCGCGACTTCGTCGGCGGGAATTTCGTACTCGTCATGGTCGCGCCAGGCGAACACCACAAAGGTGGCGTAGGCACCGATCAAGCCCACAATGACCATCCACCAGATGTGCCAGATCAGCGCGAAGCCCACCACGGTGGCGAAAAACGCGCAGATGAATCCGGTCGGCGAGTTGCGCGGCATCTCGATCGCCTCGTAGTGCGGTTCCTCCATTGTCGCTTTCTGCCTGGCGAGCGCCTTCTGCGACCAGTAGGCGTCCTCGCCGCGAACGTCGGGCGGAATTGCAAAATTGAACACCGGCGGCGGCGACGCGGTGGCCCATTCCAGCGAGCGCCCATCCCAGGGATCGCCGGTGTGGTCGCGCAGTTCCTCGCGCTGGCGGATGCTGACCACGAGCTGCGCGATCTGGAAACCGATCCCGATCAGGATCAGCACCGCGCCAAAACCGGCGAGATACAGCCAGGGCCGCCATTCCGGCACGTCGTAATGCTGCATGCGGCGGGTCATGCCGAGAAAGCCCACGGCATAGAGCGGCATGAAGGCGACGTAGAAACCGACCAGCCAGAACCAGAACGCGGCCTTGCCAAGCCCCTCATGCAGCCGGAAGCCGAACGCCTTGGGAAACCAGTAGGTGTAGCCGGCGAACGCGCCGAACAGCACGCCGCCGATGATGACGTTGTGGAAGTGGGCGACCAGGAACAGGCTGTTGTGCAGCAAAAAGTCCGCCGGCGGCACAGCGACCAGCACCCCGGTCAGGCCGCCGAGGATGAAGGTCACCATGAAGCCGATCGACCACAGCATCGGCGTGGTGAAGCGAATCCGCCCGCCATACATCGTGAACAGCCAGTTGTAGATCTTCACCCCGGTCGGCACCGCAATGATCATGCTGGCGATGCCGAAGATCGCATTGACGTCGGGGCCGGCGCCCATGGTGAAGAAATGATGCAGCCAGACCATGAAGGAGATGACGCAGATCGCCATGGTCGCCAGCACCATCGAGCGATAGCCGAACAGCGGTTTGCCGGAGAAGGTCGAAACCACCTCGGAAAAAATCCCGAACGCCGGCAGCACCAGGATGTAGACCTCGGGATGCCCCCAGGCCCAGATCAGGTTCATGAACATCATCATGTTGCCGCCGGCCTCGTTGGTGAAGAAATGAAAGCCGAGATAGCGGTCGAGGATCAGCATCGCCAGCGTCGCGGTCAGGATCGGGAACGCCGCGATGATCAGCAGGTTCGATGCCAGCGTGGTCCAGCAGAACATCGGCATGCGCAGATACGTCATGCCCTTGGTGCGGATCTTCAGCACGGTGGTGACCAGGTTGATGCCGGCGACCAGCGTGCCGACGCCGGAGATCTCCAGCGACCACAGATAATAGTCGACGCCGACGCCGGGCGAATAGGTCATCTCCGACAGCGGCGGATACGGCAGCCAGCCGGTGCGGGCGAACTCGCCGACCACCAGCGAGACATTGACCAAAAGCGCGCCGGTCGCGGTGAGCCAGAAGCCGACCGAATTGAGCGTCGGAAACGCCACGTCGCGCACGCCCAATTGCAGCGGCACCACCAAATTCATCAGCCCGATCACGAACGGCATCGCGACAAAGAAAATCATGATGGTGCCGTGAGCGGAAAAAATCTGGTTGTAATGTTCCGGCGGCAGGAAGCCGTTGGAATGGAACGCGACCGCCTGCTGCATCCGCATCATGATGGCGTCGGAAAAGCCGCGCAGCAGCATCACGCAGGCCAAAAGCGTGTACATCACGCCGATCCGCTTGTGATCGACGCTGGTGATCCATTCCTCCCACAGATACGGCAAGTGCCCCTTGACGACGACCCAGACCAAAACGGCCAGGATCGCCACCAGCACCACCGCGCCCGCCAATAGCGGGATCGGCTGATCAAAGGGTATCGCGGCCCAAGTGAGCTTACCCGTGAGTTTACCGAGCATCGCTGGCTCCGATTTTCGCGGTCAGTTCCGGTCCGGGCCCCGGCGCAATGCTTTGCGTCGCGATCTTCTGGAACAGTTCGGGATCCGTGAGCTTGTAGACCGCCTTGTCCTTGGGCACCGACTGCTTGATCAGTTCGCCGTAGCTCTTTTCGTCGAGCGCGTTGTCGCTCTTCGCCGATTTCGTCGCCCAATCGGAAAACTCGTTCTGCGGCACCACATGGACGTCGAACATCATGTCGGGAAAACCATCGCCGCTGAAATGCGCCGGACAGGCCGCCAAACGTTCCAACGTTATCGGCGCGCAGCTCGAGCCGGGTGGTCATGCCGTTCATGGTGTAAATGAGACTGCCGAGTTGGGGGACGAAAAACGCATTCATCACGCTCGCCGATGTCAGTTGCAGATGCAGCGGCGCGCCCACCGGAACGGTCAGCGTGTTGACGGTCGCGACGCGCTGGTCCGGATAGATGAACAGCCATTTCCAGTCGAGCGACACCACCTGGATGGTGATGCCCTGCCCGGTGCCTTCAACCGGCTTTGCCGGATCGAGCTGATGCGCGCCGATCCAGGCGACGCCGCCGAGCAGCGTCACCGTCAACACCGGAATCGCCCACACCACGAGCTCGATCCGGCCGGACTCGGCCCACTCCGGTTGATAGACCGCGCGCGGATTCGATTGCCGGAACCAGTACGCAAACGCAAAAATGGCGATGATGGTCGGCACCACGATCGCCAGCATGATGGCGACGGAGTCGATCAGGATGGTCTTCTCGGCGGCGGCGATCGGGCCTTGCGGATCGAAGATATTCATCGGCGCGCCATTTCCTGCTGGCCCTGAACGATAACGCGCGGAAAAGCGATATCACTCAGAACTTGTAGTTCCAGCCGATCCATTCGCAGAGGCCGCGGCCCATCACGTCTTCGAGATCGCGCCCCTTCAGCCAAGGCAATTCCTCGGTGAAGAAGGTGACGCATTGACGATAGCTGCATGGCATGCGGGTGATATCGGTCCCCCAAAACATACGCTTCGGCCCGAACGCGTCAAAAATGCGATGCAGGCCGTCCTGGATGTTGCGGAACGGATAGCCCTGCGTCGAATAATGCGGCGCGCCGGTCGCCTTGACCGCGACATTGGGCAATTTCGCCAAAGCAAGCAACTCATCCACATGTATATATGCCTCGGCATCCTGACCGTGCCGGTTGAGCCCGCAATGGTCGATCAACAGCCGCAAATCCGGATAACGCTCGGCGATCTCACGGAATTTTCCGAGGAACAATCCGCCCATCATCGCAACCGGCAGGCCCTCTTTGGCGGCGGCCGGCCACAGCCAGTCATATTCGCCATCGAGCAGCCGCTTCTGCTGCGCCTCGTTGATGAACGGCCAGCGCAGCCCCACCATGCCCGGCTGGTCGCGCCAGCCGTGCAGCAATCTGCGGTTCTCGGGCACGTCGAGCGGAAACTGCCCGAGCACCGCCAGCCGATCCGGATATTTCCGCGCCGCCTCGATCGCGGCCGCATTGGAATCGGGATCCCAGCTCAGCGGTGGATGGATCAAAGCGGCGTCGACGCCGGCCTCGTCCATTTCTTTCAATAATTCCTCCGCAAGGAATTTTTCCACCTTGCGATGCGCTCCGGTCGGCGGCACGACCGTCTTCGACCAGATGTGAACCTGCGCGTCGATGATCTTCAATGGCGGTACTCCGTGAACCGGCCGATAGCGTTTTCGAGCGAAGTGGAATCCGGTTCGCGTGAAGAAAACGCGTCAAAACAAAAGGCTAGGGCCTTATCGATTCCAGTTCAATCAGAACCGATAAGGCCCTAGAATTCATCATTTCCAGTTCACAGTGAAGATATATTTGAACGCTAGGATTTATTGCATGAGCGAATTTCGCCTGATCCAGATTTCAGATCCTCACCTCACCAAACGCCACGCCGCGCTGACCGAGAATTTCCATCGGCTCAGCGACCATATCGCAGCGAAACGGCCCGATCTCGTCATCGACAGCGGCGACATGGCGTTCGACGCGCCGACCAATCCCGGCGATCTCGAATTCGCCAAGTCGCTGCATGCGGCGTTGCCGGTCGAGTGCCGCTATCTGCCCGGCAACCACGATGTCGGCGACAACCCGACCGCGATCGGTCCCAAACCGTCGCATCCCGCCAACCGATCAGCGGCCTGCCAAGCCTACCACGCCATTTTCGGCGAAGATCGTTGGCAATTCGAAGCCGCCGGCTGGTGTTTTGTCGGCCTCAATTCGCTGGTCATGAACTCCGGGCTTGCGCGCGAGGCCGAGCAGTTCGACTGGCTGGCGTCGCAATTGTCTGCCCTCAATGGCAAGCCGCTGGCGCTGTTCCTGCACAAGCCGCTGTTCCTCAACGCGCCCGACGATCCCGAACTCGAATCCTCCGCGATCCGTTACGTGCCGATGCCGGCCCGAAGCCGTCTCGTCGAGATGCTGGCGGCGGTCGATTGCCGCCTGGTCGCGAGCGGCCATGTCCACCAGCGCCGCGACTTCACCCATGGCCATACCCGTCACGTCTGGGCGCCCTCGGCCGGTTTTGTCATTGCCGACTCCCGGCAGGAATTGATCGCGATCAAGGAGACCGGCCTGGTGGAATATCGCTTCCAGCCCGATGCGTTCGAGGTCCGGCATGTCCGGGCGCCGGGACAGGTCGATGTCGACCTGGATTCGCTGCTGGCCAAATGAGCCTGCTGGGCTGAGCCTGCACGGCGCTGGGGTCTGCAATCTCAAAACAGCCCGACGACACAACAGCTTTTTCTCTGCTATGACCTCTGGGCGGACGCGCTTTCGGGCGCGGACCAGCCAAAGAACAGAGGAAACGCGGATGAAGGGACCCGAGGATGATGCCGGCTTCGCCGGCAAGGTCGCGCTGATCAGCGGCGGCGGTGCCGCCGGCGATGGCATCGGCAATGGGCGCGCGGCGGCGATCCTGCTGGCGCGCGACGGCGTCAAGGTGCTGGTGGCCGATCGCGACCTGGCGTCGGCCCAGCGCACCGTCGAGATGATCAAGGCCGAGGGCGGCATTGCGGAAGCGATCGCCTCGGACGTCACCCAGGAAGCCGAGTGCAAGAAGCTGGTCGACGCGGCGGTGGAACGCTGGGGCCGGCTCGATTTCCTCGACAACAATGTCGGCATCGGCAGCCGCGGCAGCGTGGTCGACGAGAAGCCGGACGAATACCGCCGGGTGATGCAGGTCAATGTCGAGACCATGTTCCTGCTCTCGAAATACGCCATCCCAGCCATGATCAAGACCGCCAAGGGCGGCGCGATCGTCAACATCTCCTCGATCTCGGCGCTGCGGCCGCGCGGGCTGACCACCTATACCGTTTCGAAGGCCGCGGTGATCGGATTGACCCAGGCGATGGCGGTCGATCACGGCCGCGACAATATCCGCGTCAACTGCATCTGCCCCGGCCCGATGTACACCCCGATGGTCTATGCCCGCGGCATGAGCGAGCAGGCCCGCACCCAGCGCGCCAACGCCTCGGTGCTGAAGACCGAAGGCACCGGCTGGGACGTCGGCCAGGCGGTGAAATTCCTGCTCGGCAATCATGCCCGCTACATCACCGGCCAGGCTCTGGTGGTGGACGGCGGTGTCACGCTGCAGGCGCCGGAACGGGAATCCCAACCGCACTGATCGCAATCCCCCATCAAACATAAAAAGAGGAAACACCCCCATGGCCCGCCTGCCCTATCTCGAGGCCGATCAGGTCGCCCCCGAATATCGCGACATGCTCAAGCGCAACACCAATTTGCACAAGCTCTTGGTCAATTCGCCGGATATGGCACGCGCCTTCAACGGCATCGGCAGCTTTATTCGCTTCAAGAGCAAGCTCGACCCCCGGCTGCGCGAACTCGCGATCCTGCAGGTCGGCTGGATGGAGAAGTCGGAATATGAATTCACCCACCATGTGAAGATCGGCAAGGAATTCGGCGTCACCGACGACGACATTCAGGCCATGATGGCCGAGACCGAGGGCAAGCCTTCAAAACTCGAGCCGCTGGCCAAGGCGATCCTGCGCGGCGCCCGTGAAATGGTGCGCGAGCTCGCGATGTCGGACGCGACCTTCGCCGAGATCAAGCAGCAGCTCTCCAACGAACACATGACCGATCTGGTGCTGACCATCGCGTTCTACTGCGCCGTGGTCCGCGTGCTCGCTACCATGAAGATGGACAATGAGCCCTATTACAAAGAGGTACTGCAGCAGTACCCGATTCCGGGAGTGAACTGACATGCGTTTAAAGGATCGCATCGCCATCGTCGTCGGCGCCGGCCAGTCGCCCGGCGAAGGCATCGGCAACGGCCGCGCCACCGCGCTGACTTTTGCGCGCGAGGGCGCCAAGGTCATGTGCGTCGATCACAACCTCACCTCCGCCCAGGAAACCGTCGACATGATCGCGGCCAACAAGGGCACCGCGGTGGCCTACAAGGCCGACGTCACCAAGGAGGCCGAGATCAAGGCCATGGTGGCGGATGCGCATGCGCGCTGGGGCCGCATCGACATCCTGCACAACAACGTCGGCGTCAGCCTGTCCGGCGGCGACGCCGAACTGCTCGACATCACCGAGGAGGCGCTCGACCGCTGTATCGCGATCAACCTCAAGAGCTGCATTTTTGCCGCCCGCCACGTGCTGCCGATCATGCGCGCGCAAAACAGCGGCGCCATCATCAACATCTCCTCGATGGCCGTGATCACCACCTACCCCTACGTCGCCTACAAGGCGACCAAATCGGCGATGGTGTCGTTCACCGAACAGCTCGCCTACCAGAACGCGCAATACGGCATCCGCGCCAACGTCATCCTGCCCGGCCTGATGAACACGCCGATGGCGGTCGACACCCGCGCCCGCGAATTCAACAAGACCCGCGCCGAGGTCGAGGCCGAGCGCGACTCCAAGGTGCCGCTGCGCAAGAAGCAAGGCACCGGCTGGGACGTCGCCAATGCCGCGTTGTTTTTGGCGTCGGATGAAGCGAGCTTCGTTACCGGCGTGACGCTGCCGGTGGATGGCGGGGCCAGCGTAAGGCGGGGGTGAGCAAGCAGAAGGAGCGTTCCCCGGATGCAGCGCAGCGCGCCGCCTTGCGGCGTGATGCGCTGCTGATCCGGGGTCCACGCTGTGTGGGTGGGACCCGGCTCTGCGGAGCAGCGCTACGCGCTGCACCGCGTCCGGGACACGATTCTCAACTACCGCCGCAGCGAGGCGTGCGCTGCTTGACGGGGTCGAGCCGCAACCAGCGCGCAGCTAACGCCGCAACGACGGCGCGCGCTTTTTGACGGGGTCAAGCAGCGACCAGTCGCCCTGCTCCAGCACATAGCCCTGCGGGAACGGCGGCCGTAGCTCCAGCCCGAGCGAGCGCAGCACGCGGTCGTCGCGGTAATAGCATTGCAGCACCACCCGGGTCAGCGTCGCCGCCGGCGCGCCGCCCGAGGCACGGAATTCCTTTGCCACCGCCTCGCGCCTGTCCGCATCGAGCGCCGCCAGCGGCTTGCCGGCGAGTCGCGCCAGATGATCGAGCGCCGCGCTCACCATGGCGGTGTCGCGACCAAGGGTGGCGATGATGTCCGCCTGAACCGCGGGGTCGTCGGCGCCGGGCACGTCGTATTCGTGGCTTGCGGGAATGATCATCGCGGCGATGGTGCGCAGATCGTCGCGCTGGGCCGGTGTCAGGGTTTTGCTTTCGGGCATCATCTTCTCAATCGAACAAATTGGCGAGGCGCTGCTTCATCTGGTCGGCGATGTAGAGCGCGATGGCCTGGATGGTGGAGGTCGGATTGACGCCGCCGGAGGTGACGAACACGCTGCCGTCGACGATGAACAGGTTTTTCACGTCGTGCGAGCGGCCCCATTCGTTGACCACCGAACGCTCCGGATCGGTGCCCATCCGCGCGGTGCCGAGCAGGTGCCAGCCGCCCCAGGGGATCGGGTCGTTGATGCAGATATCGGTTGCGCCGGCCGCTTCGAGAATTTCACGCCCGCGCGCCAGCCCGTGATCCATCATCTTCCGGCTGTTCTCGCTGATCGTATAATCGATCTTCGGCGCCGGAATGCCGTTGCTGTCCTTCAGCACGGGATCGAGCGTGACGCGGTTGTGCTCCTCGGGCAGGTCCTCGCAGATCGCGGAGACCCCAAGGCGATGGCCATTGAGCCTGCGAAATACGCGATGATGGTCCCGGCCCCATGGCAAAATGCCCTTCTGCTCGCTCGCGACCGCTTCAAACACCGGCCCGGCGCCACGGCCGAACTGGATGCCGTAGCCGCGGACGAAGCCGCGCGACAGATCGGTGTCGTAAAATTCCTTGCTCCAGAGGCAGGTCGGCGGCGCGCGGTTCGAGTCGGTGGGCTCCTTCACGAAGCCGTAGATCTGCGCATAGGGATGGAACATCAGGTTCTTGCCGACCAGGCCGGATGAATTGGCGAGCCCATTCGGGAAGCGACCGGAAACCGAATTCAGCAACAGCCGCGGCGTGCCGACGCCGTTGCAGGCGATGATGACGACCTCGGCCGGCTGGAACTGCTCAACACCATCCTTGTCGTAATACACCACGCCGGTCGCCATACCGTCTTCATTGGTGGTGATCTCGCGCACCCGGCAATGCGTGCGCAGTTCGACGCCGGCGCGCAAGGCCTGCGGCCAGTAGGTGATGTCGGTCGAGGCTTTGGCGCCCTGCGCGCAGGCCGGGGTGCAGTGGCCGAGATTGATGCAGCGCGACCTGCCCTCGTAATCCATGGTCGCAACCGTGGTGTCCGACGGCCACCAGTGCCAGCCGAGCTGGTTCATGGCCTTGCCGATCAGCGGCCCCGAAAGCCCAAGCGGCTGCGGCGGCATCGGCGGGTGCGTCAGCGGCGAAAGCGGATCGCCTGACAGCCCCGAGACGCCCATCATCCGGTCGTTCTCTTCGAAGAACGGAGTGAGTGCGTCGTAGTCGATCGGCCAGTCGTCCGCGACGCCGTCGAGTGTCTTCACCTTGAAATCGGACGGATGCAGCCGCGGCCAGTGCGCGGTGTACATGACGGTCGACCCGCCGACGCCGTTGAAGTTGACCACCTTGATCGGCGAATTGTCGTCGTTGACAGGATAGTCTTCGGACCGGCCGCGGATGTTCGGACTGGTCGACCAGTCGCCGTAGAACTTCGCTTCCCAGTCGCGCCCCGTGCTCGGATATTTGGCGGAGTTCATCCAGTCGCCCTGCTCCAGGCAAAGGATGTGCATCTTGGTATCGGCCAGGCTCCAGGCCACCGCGGCGCCGGAGGCTCCGGCGCCGATAATCAGGACATCGACCGGCTTGTTCATGGCGGCGTTTCCCGCTTCTTTTTTTCTTGTCGCGTCTTGTTACGCCCTGTCGGGCCCGACCCGCACCAGCTGCTTGCCGAAATTGGCGCCCTTCAACAGGCCCATGAAGGCGGCGGGCGCGCTGTCGAGACCCTCGGTGACGAACTCGCTTGTGCTTGACCTTGCCCTCGCGCACCCATTGCGACATGTCGCGCAGGAAGTCGCCGTGACGCGCCGCGAAGTCGCTGACAATGAAGCCGCGGATGTTCAGCCGCTTGGTCAGGACATTGCGCATCATCGCCGCCGCCCATTTCGGCGCCTTGGCCTCGGTGTCGTTGTAATGCGCGATCAGGCCGCAGACCGGCACGCGGGCGAACGCATTGAGCAGCGGGAACACCGCCTCGAAAACCGCGCCGCCGACGTTCTCGAAATAGACGTCGATTCCCTTCGGACAGGCGTCCTTCAGTTTTGCCGCCAGATCGGGATCGCGATGATCGAGGCAATCGTCAAAGCCGAGTTCTTTCTTGACGTAGTCGCATTTGTCCTTGCCGCCGGCGATGCCCACGGCGCGCGCCCCCTTGATTTTCGCGATTTGCCCGACCGCCGAGCCGACCGCGCCGGAGGCCGCGGCCACCACCACGGTCTCGCCGGCTTGCGGCTTGCCGATATCGAGTAGCCCGGTATAGGCGGTCATGCCGGGCATGCCGAGCACGCCGACCGCGGTCGAGATCGGCGCAAGCTTCGGGATCGACTTTTGCCAGTCCCTTGCCGTCCGAGAGCGCGTGGGTCTGCCAGCCGGCGCGCGACAGCACGATGTCGCCTTTGGCAAAACCGGGATTGTTGGAGGCGATCACCTCGGAAACCGTGCCGCCCTCCATCACCCCGCCGATCGGCACCGGCGCCGCATAGGACGGGCCATCGCTCATGCGGCCGCGCATATAGGGATCGAGCGACAGCCAGATGGTGCGCAGCAGCACCTCGCCCTCGCCGGGCGAAGGCTGCGGCATATTCCTCGACGCGGAAGTCCGACGCCTTGGGCTCGCCGACCGGACGAGAGACGAGAACGACGCGCTTGGCCTGGGACATGGTTGTCTTCCTCCGTTTTTATTTCGTCATTGCGAGCGCAGCGAAGTCAGTCGCGGAAGAGTTGCATCGCGACGCCTTCGCTCGTGCGCGCATGACGGCTTGCGAGCAATCTACGCCGTGATTTTTGCCAGCGCCGCATCGAACGCCGCCTCGGCGCTCGGCAGATCCTTGAAGCTGCGACCAGCCGCTGTCGGCCTGATGCTTCTGCGCATCCGTCGCGGGCAGCGACTTCCGCAACCGGCTTGCCGCCGTCGATCATCGCAGCCGGCGCGATCACGTGAAACTCATGGGCTCTCGATCGGCGCCTCCTTGGCAGCAAGACGCCGAGTGAGACGATGTCCTTGCCGCGCCGGTAGGAAATATAGCGGTCGACCGCGACCGAGCCGTCGCGCTGATGCCGCCGAGCTTGGCATAGCCCTTGGCATCCAGCAAGCTTGTGCGACCTTGAAATCCCTTGACGCCTGCCGAATTTGCCTTCGCGGTCTCTTCCGACAGATCGTATTTCTCGGCCATCTCCTTGCCGATGCCTCGGCCAGCTCGCCGGACATCGTCGTGCTCGAATTCCTTCAGCTCGGTGCGCGGCTTTGCCGTCTTGCGGGGTTTGGCGGCGTTGCGCTTTTCGATCTCGGCCTGGCATTGCGCGATCACTTCGGCTGACGGATTTCGCTCCGCATTGACCAGCAGATTCTTCAGATCCTGATCCGAAAGCGCTGCAATCCTGTCGTCCGACCAATCGACCATAATGACCAACTTCTTTCGAATGATGTTGCGATGAACTAATTGCGCCACTGCTGCAGCCGGTTGCGCGCCGGATCGCTGCGCGGATCCGGCGACCCCTGCGGCGAACAATATCCGGTTTCGCAGGCCCTGTGGTGGCCAATTTCAGGCCGGCCAGCTCAGACCCCGCCGGGGTAGTTCGGGCTTTCGCGGGTGATGGTGACGTCGTGGACGTGGCTTTCGCGCAGGCCCGCGCCGGTGATGCGCACGAATTGCGCCTTTTCGTGGAACTCGGCAGATGTCGCGCGCGCCGACATAGCCCATCGCCGCGCGCAGGCCGCCGGCGAGCTGATGCATGACATTGCCGACCGGGCCCTTGTAGGGCACCTGGCCCTCGATGCCCTCCGGCACCAGCTTGAGCGTGTCCTTGATGTCCTGCTGAAAGTAGCGGTCGGCCGAGCCGCGCGCCATCGCGCCGACCGAGCCCATGCCGCGATAGGCCTTGTAGGAACGGCCCTGCCACAGAAACACCTCGCCGGGCGTCTCGTCGGTGCCGGCGAGCAGCGAGCCGACCATCGCGATGTCGGCGCCGGCGGCGAGCGCCTTGGCCAGGTCGCCGGAATACTTGATGCCGCCATCGGCGATCACCGGCATGCTGGCCTTCTTGGCGGCCTCGACCGCATCCATGATCGCGGTCAGTTGCGGCACGCCGACGCCGGCGACGATCCGCGTGGTGCAGATCGAGCCCGGGCCGATGCCGACCTTGATCGCATCCGCGCCGGCATCGATCAGCGCCTGCGCGCCCTCCTGGGTGGCGATGTTGCCGGCGATGACCTGCACCGCGTTGGACAAGCCGCTTGATGCGGTTGACGGCTTCCAGCACCCGCGAGGAATGGCCGTGCGCGGTATCGACCACGATCAGGTCGACGCCGGCGTCGATCAGCCGCTCGGTGCGCTCAAAGCCGCCCTCGCCGACCGTGGTCGCGGCGGCGACCCGCAGCCGCCCTTGCGCGTCCTTGCAGGCCAGCGGATGCGCCACCGCCTTTTCCATGTCCTTGACGGTGATCAGTCCGACGCAGCGGTATTGGTCGTCGACCACCAGCAGCTTCTCGATGCGGTGCTGGTGCAGCATCCGCTTCGCCTCGTCCTGGCTGACGCCCTCGCGCACCGTCACCAGGTTTTCATGGGTCATCAGCTCGGAGATTTTCTGGCGCGGATCGGTCGCGAACCGCACGTCGCGGTTGGTGAGAATGCCGACCAGCTTGCCCGGCACGCCCTTGGATGCGCCGGTCACCACCGGAATGCCGGAAAAACCGTGATCCTTCATCAGCGCCAGCGCGTCCGACAGCATCGCGTCGGGGCCGATGGTCAGCGGGATTGACCACCATGCCGGATTCGAACTTCTTGACCTGCCGCACCTGGGCGGCCTGACCGTCGACGTCGAAATTGCGGTGGATGACGCCGATGCCGCCGGCCTGCGCCATCGCGATCGCCATCCGCGCTTCGGTGACGGTGTCCATCGCAGAGGCGATGATCGGAATATTGAGCGGAATGGCGCGGGTCACGTGCGAGCGGATATCGGCCTCCGAGGGCAGGATATCCGACAGGCCGGGCTTCAGCAGCACATCGTCGAACGTATAGGCTTCGCGAATCCCCTGAAGTCCCTGCAACGGCGCCATTACCAACTCCATTCGGCGGCCCGTTCGCCGCGATGACCTCGGATGAACAGGATCCAGCGGCGAGGCCATGGCGTCACCGTCGAATCGAGCCCATCGGTAGGGTTGGCGGTGGTCGATAGCATGCCACCACGACGAATCAAAGCGCTTGCCAGCCATGCAGCAGGCTTTTCGCAAAGCCTTTCAGCACCGCACCTTTGACCGCCTTCGCAAGCGCAAGTGCCTCGAATGCGCGGCGCCTGGCCTGCTTTTTCGCCGGCGGCAATACGCAGGATTTAGGTGGTTTCCCAGCATCCGCAATAGCCTGTCGCGGCACGGGATGGTACAGCCGCGCTGCTGCCCGCCTCCTCCGTCTCCCCCGAATCCCGATGAACAAAGAACGCCTGATCCCGCTCATCGTGGCCACCGCCCTGTTCATGGAGAACATGGATTCGACCGTGATCGCGACCTCGCTGCCGGCGATCGCGGCCGATATCGGCACCAGCCCGCTGACGCTGAAGCTCGCCATCACCTCTTATCTGCTGTCGCTCGCGGTGTTCATTCCGGCCAGCGGCTGGACCGCCGACCGGTTCGGCGCGCGCGCGGTGTTCAGCGCTCGCGATCGCCGTGTTCATGGTGGGCTCGATCGGCTGCGCGTTGTCGTCCTCGGTCACCGACTTCGTGATCGCGCGCATCGTGCAGGGCATCGGCGGCGCGATGATGACGCCGGTCGGCCGGCTGGTGCTGCTGCGCTCGATCGACAAGAGCGCGCTGGTCAATGCGATGGCCTGGGTCACCGTGCCGGCGCTGGTCGGGCCGGTGATCGGGCCGCCGCTCGGCGGCTTCATCACCACCTATCTGACCTGGCACTGGATCTTCCTGATCAACATTCCGATCGGGCTGCTCGGCATCTTCATGGCGCTGCGCTACATCGATCCGATCCGCAGCGAGGACCCTGAGCGCTTCGATCTCTACGGGCTGGTGCTGGCCGGCATCGGGCTCGGCGGCATCGCGTTCGGCCTTTCGGTCGCCGGCCTCAATCTGCTGCCCTGGACGCGCAGTCATCGCGCTGGTCGCGCTCGGCAGCATCTCGATGACGCTCTATGTGATCCATGCCAGGCGCACCGCCTCGCCGGTGCTGGATTTCGCGCTGTTGCGGCTGCCGACCATGCGCGCCAGCATCATCGGCGGCTTTATGTTCCGGCTCGGCATCGGCTCGCTGCCGTTCCTGCTGCCGCTGTTGATGCAGATCGGCTTTGGCCTGTCGCCGCTGCACTCGGGACTGGTGACCTTTGCCTCCGCGGTCGGCGCCATGGGCATGAAGACGCTGGCGGCGCGCATCATCCGCACCTTCGGCTTCCGCAACATCATGACCATCAACGCGGTGGTGAGTTCGGTGTTTCTCGCGGCCTGCGCGCTGTTCACGATCACAGACGCCACTGCTGCTGATCATGATCCTGCTGGTGGTCGGCGGCTTCTTCCGCTCGCTGCAATTCACCGCGATCAACACCCTGGCCTATGCAGAGGTCGAGCCGGCGCAGATGAGCCGCGCCACCACGCTGGTCAGCGTCAACCAGCAACTGGCGGTTTCCGCCGGCGTCGCGGTCGGCGCCGTTCTCGGTGGAATCCACCATGTGGCTGCACCACGTCACCGAACTCAGCGCGGGCCGATTTCGCGCCCGCCTTCATCGTGGTGTCGATCATCTCGACGCTGTCGGCCTATTTCTTCTGCCAGATGCCTGCTCGATGCCGGCCACCAGGTCTCCGGCCGCGGCGTGATCGTGGTCGCCTCGCCGGAGCGCGACGCCGAGCCGGAAGAAACCGCCGCCACCGAGACGCGCGCAACGCGCGGGATCAGCGGCTGGGGCGATCCGAAGCCTCCTCGGCGATGCGACGCAAATCTCGCGACTGCTTCGCGCGCTCATCGTGCCGCCGCGAAATCCCATCGCCAGCACGTAGCGCTCGGAGGAATCCTTGCGGCTCGAGGCGGGCTTGACGTGCTTCACGGTGGCAAAGTCGCGCTTGAGCTGCGCCAGCAGCGTCGGCCTCGGCGCCGCTCTGAAACACTTTGGCGACGAAGGTGCCGCCGGGATTGAGCACGTCGGTGGCGAAGGCGGCGGCGCCTTCGACCAGGCCGAGGATGCGCAGCTGGTCGGTCTTGCGATGGCCGGTGGTGTTGGCGGCCATGTCGGACAGCACCACGTCGGCGCGGCCGCCCATCATCGCGATCAGTTTTTCCGGCGCGTCGTCGGCGAGAAAATCGAGCTGCGCAAAACTGACGCCGGCAATTTCCGGCATTTCCAGCAGGTCGATCGCGACCACCCTGCCCTTGCCGTCGGCCGCGCCGACGCGCTTGGCCGCGATCTGGCTCCAGCCGCCGGGCGCCGCGCCGAGATCGACCACGGTGATGCCGGATTTCAGGAAATGGTACTTGTCGTCGATCTCGATCAGCTTGTAGGCCGCGCGCGAGCGCAAGCCGTCGCGCTTGGCCTGCGCCACATAGGGATCGTTGAGCTGCCGCTCCAGCCAGAGTTTCGACGACAGCTTGCGCTTGCCGCCGCTCTTGACGGTGACGTGCAGCCGGCCGGTGGTGTCTTTTGCCATATCGCTCTGCTTGCCCTGGGACGCTTGAGGCGTTCCCCGCGCGCTTTAGCACGAAGCAGGCTGATGCGCGCTATCGGCATCCGCCGAGCGCGCCGTCCTCGCGCATCATCTCGACCAGCATGCCCTCGCGCAGGCCGCGATCGGCGACGCGCAGCCGCGGCAGCGGAAACGCCTGGCGGATCGCATCGAGGATGGCGCAGCCCGCCAGCACCAGATCGGCACGCTCGACGCTGATGCAATGGTTGCTCGGCGCGCTCCTGGTAGCTCATGCCGAGCAGCCGCGCGATGGTCGCGGTGATATCGGCGTCGTTCATCCAGACGCCGTCGATGCGGCGGCGATCGTAGCGCGCAGATTGAGATGGACGCCGGCCAGCGTCGTCACCGTGCCGGAGGTGCCGAGCAGATGCATGCCGGCGAGATCGCCGCCATGCTCGGCCGCGAACGGCGCGACATGTTGTGCGACCTCCTGCACCATCAGCGCATAGGATTGCGGCGTGACATCCCGGCCGCCGAAACGCTCGGCCAGCGTGACGACGCCGAGCGGGATCGACATCCATGCCTTGATGCGCGGCGATGCGTTGGGCTCGGCCGGGTCGCGCTCGATCCGCACCAGTTCGGTCGAGCCGCCGCCGATATCGAACAGGATGGCGCCGCGCCCGTTGGGATCGAGCAGCGGCGAACAGCCGAGCACGGCCAGCGCTGCCTCGGTCTCGCGGTCGATCACCTCCAGCCGGATGCCGGTCTCCGCGGCGACCCGGTCGCGAAACCCGTCGGCGTTCGAGGCCGCGCGGCAGGCCTCGGTCGCGATCAGCCGCAGCCGCCTTGCCTTGCGCGACTGGATCTTGTCGCGGCAGATGCTGAGCGCGGCGATGGCGCGCTCGATCGCGGCCTCGCTGATGCAGCCGGTCGCCGAAATTCCCTCGCCCAGCCGGATGATCCGCGAGAAGGAATCGACCACGCGAAAACTGTCGCCGGACGGGCAGGCGATCAGCAGCCGGCAATTATTGGTGCCGAGATCGAGCGCGGCATAGACGCCCGTCGCCCGGGGAGCGCCTGCGCGCCCGCCGCCACAGACCGGTCCTTGCGGGCTTTCGCGCGGCACGGAGCCGTCGCGAAGCCGCGTCTCGTCGTTCATCAAATTGTCTTTCCGCGGCCACTCGGAGGCCTGACGAGGATTTCCGTTCACGGAAACTTTAGCAGCGCCCGTCCGGGGCGCAACAGCGGTCGCGGTTAACTGCAGGGCAGCATGGGACCATACCCAATCAGCCGTTGTCGTCGGGGGATCGGTGGTCTATCTGGGAGATAAGGCGCGAAAAACGCGCAAAAACCCGCATTTCAGGTCATTTTATGCAAGATCACACGTCTCCGTCGTCGCTGGAAAACGCTATTGCACTGCAAAAATACGGCGTCGGACAGCCGGTGCGGCGCAAGGAAGACGACACCCTGGTCCGCGGCAAGGGCAAATATACCGACGATTTCAGTCTGCCCGGGCAGGCCTATGCCTGGATCGTGCGCTCCAGCCACGCCCACGGCATCATCCAGGGCATCGACACATCAGCCGCCAAGGCGATGCCGGGCGTGCTCGGGGTCTGGACCGGCGCCGACCTCGCGCCCGCCAACTACGGACCCTTCACCTGCGGCCTGCCGCTGAAGAGCCGCGACGGCTCGCCGCTGCTGCAGACCAACCGCGCCGCGCTATCCGGCGACAAGGTGCGCTATGTCGGCGATCCCGTCGCCTTCGTGGTGGCCGAGACGCTGGCGCAGGCGCGCGATGCCGCCGAGGCGGTGGAACTCGACATCGACCCATTGCCCGCGGTGACCAACGCCGAGGAAGCCGCGCAACCCGGCGCGCCGCAGCTTTACGATCACATCCCCAACAATGTCGCGCTGGACTATCATTTCGGCGACACCGCCAAGCTCGATGCGGCGTTCGCCAGCGCCGCGCATGTGACAAAACTCGACATGATCAACACCCGTGTCGCCGTGGTGCCGATGGAGCCACGGGTGGCGCTCGCCGCCTATGACAAGGAAAGCCAGCGCTTCACCATCCAGGTGCCGACCCAGGGCGTGTCGGGCAACAAGGCGACCCTGGCCAAACTGCTGAATGTTCCGCCCGAGAAGGTGCGGATCCTGACCGCCAATGTCGGCGGCTCGTTCGGCATGAAGAACATCAGCTACCCCGAATATACCTGCATCCTGCACGCGGCGAAGCAACTCGGACGTCCGGTGAAATGGACCGACGAACGCTCGATCAGCTTTCTGTCGGACAGCCACGGCCGCGACCAGATCATCCATGGCGAACTGGCGCTCGACGCCGAGGGCAAATTCCTCGCCGTCCGCCTCAATGGTTACGGCAATCTCGGCGCCTACATCTCGGGCGTCGCGCCGGGGCCGCTGTCGCTCAACACCGGAAAGAACCTCGCCAGCGTCTATCGCACGCCGCGTGCTGGGCGTCGACATCAAGACCGTGTTGACCAACGCCACGCCGATGGGCGCCTATCGCGGCGCCGGACGGCCCGAAGCCAATTATTTCATGGAGCGGCTGATCGACCGCGCCGCCGAGGAAATGGGCATCAACCGGCTGACCCTGCGCAAGCGCAATTTTATCAAACCCGCGCAATTGCCGTTCGCGGCCGCCTCGGGCGTCACCTATGACAGCGGCGATTTCCAGGGCGTGTTCAACAAGGCGCTCGAGATCTCCGACCACGCCAATTTCGCCAAACGCAAGAAGGAGAGCCGCAAGAACGGCAAGCTGCGCGGCATCGCGGTCGGCTCCTATCTCGAAGTCACCGCGCCGCCGAGCGGCGAACTCGGCAAGATCACCTTCGAGCCGGATGGTTCCGTAAAGCTGACCACCGGCACGCTGGATTACGGCCAGGGCCATGCCACGCCGTTCGCGCAGGTGCTGTCCGCGCAGCTCGGCGTGCCCTTTGAGAAGATCACGCTGGAGCAGAACGACAGCGACCTGGTGCGCTTCGGCAACGGCACCGGCGGCTCGCGCTCGATCACCGCGACCGGCACGGCGATCGTCGAATCCTCCGCGCTGGTGATCGCCAAGGGCAAGCAGGCGGCGGCGCACCTGATGGAAGCCTCCGAAGCCGACATCGAATTCGCCGACGGCCGCTTCACCATCGCCGGCACCGACCGCAGCATCGGCATCATGGAGCTGGCGCAGCGGACCGCGCGAGGGCAAGATGCCGGAAGGCGTGCCCTCCTCGCTCGACGTCGATCACAACACCAAGGATACGCCGTCGACCTTCCCCAATGGCTGCCACGTCGCCGAAGTCGAGATCGATCCGGAGACCGGCGTGGTGCGCATCGTGCGCTATGCCGCCGTCAATGATTTCGGCATCGTCGTCAATCCGATGATCGTCGCCGGCCAGTTGCACGGCGGCGTCGCCCAAGGCATCGGCCAGACCCTGATGGAACAGGTCAGCTACGATTCCAGCGGCCAGCCGATCACCGGCTCGTTCATGGACTATGCGATGCCGCGCGCCGGCGACGTGCCGCTGATGTCGGTCGACGATCATCCCTCGCCGGCAAAATCCAATCCGCTGGGCACCAAGGGCTGCGGCGAGGCCGGCTGCGCCGGCAGCCTGGTCTGCATCGTCAATGCCGTGCTCGACGCGCTCGCCGAATACGGCGTCACCGAGATCGACATGCCGCTGACCCCCGAGCGGGTCTGGCGCGCGATCCAGGATGGCAAGGCGAAGAAGGTGGCGTGAGGCGCAGACCACGCGGCGATCGTTCACCGCCGTCATCACCCGCGAAGGCGGGTGATCCAGTATTCCAGAGCTTTCGCGGTCATGCGCAAGGCGGTGGATTACTGGATACCCCGCTTTCGCGGGGTATGACGGCTGAGGATGCCGCGATGGGCTTCATCCCTACGCCGCCGCCCGCTCCCGCGGCTGATAGATCGCGATATGGTGGCAATGCGCCAGCGGCGTCTTGCCGTTGGCGATCACCAGCGCGTCGAGTTCGACGAAGCGATGGCCCTTCTTTTCGTAATTGCCGGTGACTTTGGCGCGCGCGGTCAATTCGTCGCCGGCCTTGCCGGCCGACAGCAGCTGCATCCGGCTGCCGACATGAATCCAGGGGCCGAGGATGGCGTTGTCGACCAGCACCTTGTTCATGGCCCGCTGCAGCAGGCCGGGATGGCCGAGCCCTTCGCTGCGCGTAGATCGCATCGGTCTCGCGAATATCCCTGAGATATTCGCGTGGCCGCATCGCCGGCCCATGAACGCGGAATCGTGCCGAGCCATTTTCCGAGCTTCGATACGAAGCCGTGTTGACCGGCCGCCGCTCGGCGACCGCTGCGGTCTCGCGATAGTCTGCGATCGAGAACGACGGCGCGGACGCTGGCAACGACGCCGTGCCGGTGGCGCATAGCTCGCCGCGGCTTTCGACCTCGATCGCGAGCACGCCGTCGCTCTCCTTGGCGGTGACCTCGGCGAACTCGCCGTCATAGACCGGCTTGACGAAACGCGCCTCGATCACGCCGCGCTCGAGAAAAGCGCGGCCCCATTTCGCGACACGGGAACATGGATCATGTAGGCGAACACATCGACGCCCGGCACCAGCCCGCCGCTGAAGCCGAACCGCCGCGCCACCGCATCGTCGTGCATCTTGTTTTCGGAAAGCTTTGACGGTGTTGTAGGCCGAGACGCGGTAGGTTTCGATCGGACTTGTCATGCCTGCTCCCTGATTTCGGCTATCTTTCCTCGATAATCCTACGCCAACAAAGTGCCGTGGCAAGCGGGTTCCAGCCGGGGTTTTCCTCGCATTTTCGGCGGCGATGCGAGTACCACCCGGCGATCCCGGCGCAGCGCCTGCCCGGCGCCACAAACCAACTCCAAACGATGACGTCCATCTTGAACACCACCCGCATCTATGTCGACGCCGACGCCTGCCCGGTCAAAGGACGAAATCTACCGCGTCGCCGCCCGGCACGGCTTTGCCGGTCAGCGTGGTCGCGGGCAATTTCATCCGGGTGCCGCAGGACCCGCTGATCGAGCGCATCGCGGCCGGTTCCGGCATGGACGCCGCCGACGACTGGATCGCGGAACGCGCGGGCCCCGGCGATATCGTCATCACCTCCGACATTCCGCTGGCCAGCCGCTGCGTGAAGGCCGGCGCCGAGGTGATCGCGCCGAACGGCAAGCCGTTCACCGAAGCAATCGATCGGCATGACGCTGGCGGTTCGCAACCTGATGACCGATCTGCGCTCGTCCGGCGAGGTCACCGGCGGCCCCAGGGCATTCGCGCCGCGCGACCGCTCGGCGTTCCTGTCGGCGCTCGACCAGACCATTCGCCGCATCCAGCGCCAGCAGGCGACGCAGCCGGCCCAAAAACAAGGTTGAACCGAAACATGGCGCCGCCGCTGATCCAGTTGAAAGACATCGCGCTGACCTTCGGCGGCACGCCGCTGCTTGTCCGGCGTCGAACTGTCGGTGTCGGCAGCCGAGCGCGTCTGCCTGATCGGCCGCAACGGCTCCGGCAAGTCGACGCTGCTGAAGATCGCCGCCGGACTGGTCGAACCCGACAGCGGCAGCCGCTTCGTGCAGCCCGGCGCCACCATCCGCTATCTGCCGCAGGAGCCGGATTTTACCGGTTTTGCCACCACGCTGGCCTATGTCGAGGCCGGGCTCAGCCCGGGCGACGATCACTACCAGGCCCGCTATGTGCTGGAGCAGCTCGGGCTTGCACGGCGACGAAGATCCCGCGCATGTGTCCGGCGGCGAAGCCCGCCGCGCCGCGCTGGCCCGGGTGCTGGCGCCGTCGCCCGATATCCTGCTGCTGGACGAGCCGACCAACCATCTCGATCTCACCACCATCGAATGGCTGGAAGGCGAACTCGGCAGCCGCCGCAGCGCGCTGGTCATCATCAGCCATGACCGCCGCTTTCTGTCCAATCTGTCGCGCGCCACCGCCTGGCTCGATCGCGGCCAGATCCGGCAGATCGACCGCGGCTTCGGCGCCTTCGAGGCCTGGCGCGACGAGGTGCTGGCGGAGGAAGAGCGCGACCAGCACAAGCTCGACCGCAAGATCGTCAACGAGGAGCACTGGCTGCGCTACGGCGTGTCCGGCCGCCGCAAGCGCAACGTCAAGCGGCTCGGCAATCTCCATGCGCTGCGCGAGCAGCGCCGCGACTATCGCGGCGCGACCGGCAACGCCAACCTGGCCGCCGCCGAAGCCGACAAATCCGGCAAGCTGGTGATCGAGGCCAAGGGCATCAGCCAAATCCTATGGCGATCGCAGAATCGTCGACGGATTTCTCGATCCGGGTGCAGCGCGGCGACCGCATCGGCATTGTCGGGCCGAACGGCGCCGGCAAGACCACGCTGATCAACCTGCTGACCGGCGCCGATGCCGCCCGACAGCGGCAGCATCCGGCTCGGCGCCAATATCGAGATGGCGACGCTGGACCAGCACCGCGAAAGCCTCGATCCCGAAATCGACGCTGGCCGATGCGCTGACCGGCGGCGGCAGCGACAACGTCATGGTCGGCGGCAAGCCGAAGCACGTGGTCAGCTACATGAAGGACTTTCTGTTCGCGCAGGAGCAGATGCGCACGCCGCTGGAAGTGCTGTCGGGCGGCGAGCGCGGCCGGCTGATGCTGGCGCGTGCGCTGGCAAAGCCGTCCAACCTCTGGTGCTGGACGAGCCGACCAACGATCTCGATCTGGAAACCCTCGACGTGCTGGAGGAAATGCTCGGCGATTATGAGGGCACCGTGATCCTGATCAGCCATGACCGCGATTTCCTCGATCGCGTGGTGACCTCGGTGATCGCGCCGGAAGGCGACGGCCGCTGGACCGAATATGCCGGCGGCTATAGCGACATGCTGGCGCAGCGCGGCGCCGACCTGAAGCGCGAGGCGGCAAAGGTCGCGGCGGACGACAGGAAAGAAGCCAGGGCCACGACCGCGTCATCGGGCTCGCCAAAACGCCGGCTGAATTTCAACGAGAAGCACGCGCTGGAAACGCTGCCGAAGACGATCGCAAAACTGCAGGCCGAAATTGCCAAGCAGCAACGGCATCTTGACGATCCCAACCTCTACAAAAAGGATCGAAAGAAGTTCGATCAGGCCTCCGACGCGCTGACCAAGGCGCAGAAGGAACTGGCCGAGGCCGAAGACAAATGGCTGGAGCTCGAAGTGCTCCGCGAAGAGATCGAACAGGCCTGAGTGCAACGAGGGCGTGTACGAATAAATCGAAGACGGGCCCCTCAGCTTCCGATGCTGCCGACCAGACGCGGGCGGCGGTTTGCGAGCGGGTTCTCGGCCGGCAGCGCGCGCAGCCATTGGCGGAAGCTGATGACCTCGGGACAATCCGCCGTGCCTTCGGGCACAATCAGCCAATCATTTGATCCTGATCCCTCATTGACCCGGTCGCAGCGATAGCCCGGATGGTGGCCAACGCCGCGGGCTATCAGCAGATCGGCCTTGCCCTCGACCAACTCGTGGAGGCCTGCGGGCTGCAGCACCCGCAGACCTATTTCCGCATGCGCGCGGCGAAACGCCGCCAACTCGAGCCGGCGCAGGTCGAAGCTGCCGTGGACCCCCAACTGCAACAGCACCGCACCTGCGGGTTTCAATTGCGAGGTCGCGTCCGCGATGCGGCGAAAACCGTCGGATACCCCGGGCAGATAGGCCTGACCGGCCGCGGTCAGGATGAGCTGCTTATGCAGCCGCTCGAACAGGCATACGCCGAGGCGCGCCTCCAGCGCTTTCACCTGCTGCCCCACGGCGGCGGGCGTCACGTGTAGTTCGTGCGCCGCCAGCTTGAAGCTGAGATGCCGCGCGGCGGCTTCGAATGCGCGCAGCGCATTGAGGGGTGGAAGGGTGTAGGTCATCGCATGCAGTTTGACACTGCCAGGCCGTGGCCTTGCAATAGATTTTCTTGTGCTGGACCGAAGGAACCATGCTTTGCGCCGACCTGGCCTCCCCGGCTACGGTCGGTTCGCAACGACAGGAGATCAGGTGTCCAATGGCTGAGACGGTCCATCCCTTTTACGAACAGCACCGCGGCGCGATGGAGGCCGCCATGCGCCATCGCCTCGACTTGGCCGAAGCGATGTTGGGCGAGCGCGCGCATCTCACCGATGTTGACGGCATAAGGCAAGAGGTGATGGAGGAATTCGAAATCGTGCTCAGCCAAATGCCCTATGTCGGGGGCGCGGCAAGTCGTATGAGCGACTTCTTCATGCGTCTGTTGGGATTTATGGCCATCAGCCGGGTGCTGCGCCGACACCGCGTGCCGCTACCCGTGATCGGCGAAATCGAGCGCGAAACCTACAAGGCACAGTTGCTCAGCGAGCCCGAAGCGGACCGTCTCGCCTCGGGGCGCCAATTCATGTCGCCGGAAAATCAGGCTTTGCTGCGCGAGCAGGCCGCCAAAAGCCGCCAACAAGAATTTTCGGAAGACTTTGTCTACGATTTCGTCGAGCCGGGCCCGGGCGACAGCTTTGAATTCGGCATCAATTACAAAGCGTGCGGCTTTTGCAAATTCGCGGCCCGCCATGGCGACAAGGAAATCCTGCCGAACATTTGCGGACTTGATTTCGACGCCTATGCGGCGCGAGGCATCCATCTGGACAGGACGCAAACGCTGGCCGGCGGCGCGAGCCATTGCGATTTCCGGTTCTCGCGGCTGACGCCGGATTAGGACGATGCAGCTATGCGCTTCGGGTCGTTGGCGTCGCCTTTGACATATCTCGGCATGTCCGCTATCCGGCCTGTCTCCACCTTGTCCGGAGCAACATTGATGACCACTCCCCTCGCCGCCAAGGTCGCCCGCGAATACGGCACGCCCTGCGCCGTGATCGACATGGACAAGGTCGAGCGCAACATCGCGCGCATCCAGGCCGCCTGCGACGCCGCCGGGGTCGCCAACCGGCCGCATATCAAGACCCACAAGAGTCCCTGTCCTGGCGATGATGCAGATCGCCGCCGGCGCCAGGGGCATCACCTGCCAAAAGCTCGGCGAGGCCGAGGTGATGGCGGAGGCCGGCGTCGACGATATCCTGATCAGCTACAATTTGATTGGCGACGAGAAGATGGCTCGGCTCGCGGCGCTGCAGGCCAAGGCGCATATGACGGTCGCCGCCGACAATTCGGTCGTGATCGCGGGCCTGCCGCGGGCCGCTGCGATCTCCGGCCGGCCTTTATCGGTCGTCGTTGAATGCGACACCGGCCGCAGGCGCGCCGGTGTCGAAACTCCGGCGGAAGCGATCGCGCTGGCGCGCGAAATCGCTGGTCTCAAGGGGCTGCAATTCGCCGGCTTCATGCTCTACCCGACCGAGACCGGCTGGGGCGACGCGCAAAAATTCTTCGACGAGGCGCTGGCGGGCGTGCGCGCGCACGGGCTCGACGCTGCGATGGTTTCCACCGGAGGTTCGCCGAATATGAAAAATGTCGGCAAGCTCAAGGGCGCCACCGAGCACCGGCCGGGCACCTATATCTACAACGACCGCATGCAGGTCGCGGCCGGCGTCGCCGGCTGGGACGATTGCGCGCTGAACATCTATTCGACGGTGGTGAGCCGCGCCGGACCGGATCGCGGCATCCTCGATGCCGGCTCCAAAACGCTGACCTCGGACACCGGCGGCGGCCTCGACGGCCACGGCCTGATCCTCGAACATCCCGAGGCCAAAATCGCGCGCTTTGCCGAGGAGCATGGCTTTCTCGACCTCGCGCGCAGCAACACCCGGCCCAATGTCGGCGACGTCGTGCGGATCGTGCCCAACCACGTCTGCGTCGTCGTCAACATGATGGACGAAGTGGTGATGGTGCGCGGTGAGGAGATCGTCGGTGTGTTGCCGGTCGCGGCGCGGGGCAAGCTGCGGTAGGGACTCGTAGGGCGGGTTAGCGGAGCGTAATCCGCCGTTACGAAGACGACAGGGATGGTGGATTACGCTTCGCTAATCCACCCTACGCCTGCAACCACTCCAACACGCCCCTGCCCGCCGCGGCGCCTGTCGCAAACACGCCTGCAGCAGATAACCGCCGGTCGGCGCTTCCCAGTCGAGCATCTCGCCGGCGGCGAAGACGCCGGGCAACCGGCGGATCATGAAACCGGCATCGAGTTCGTCGAAAGAAATGCCGCCGGCGGTGGAAATCGCACGCGCGATCGGCGCCGTGCCGTTGAGTTCGACCGGCACGGCGTTGATCAGCGCCGGCGAGATCTTCCGCCGATAGCGACGACAACGAGACGCCGGAGGCCACCGCCGCCTCCTGCAACAAGCCGATCGCGACCGGCGATAGATGCGCCGCCTTGCGCAGCCAGTTCGAAAATGACTGTTTTGCCGCGCGGCGCCGGACAGCCGCGCGGCGAGATCGCCGCTCGCGAGATCGGGCCGCAGCGCGATGTGCAAGGTCGCCAGCCCCTTGCCGAGCATGGCCTCGCGCAGTCGGCCGGACAACGCATAGACCGCGCCGCCCTCGATGCCCGCCCTGGTGATCATCGCCTCGCCGCGCACCGCCTGCGGGCCGAACGACAGCGCAACGCCTTTCAGCGGCTGGCCCTCAAAACGGTCGCGGAAAATGTCTGACCAGGCGACGGTAAACCCGCAATTGGCCGGCACGCAGCGGCGATACCGTCACGCCCTTCGCCGCGAGTGTTTCCGCCCATGCGCCATCCGATCCCAGCCGCGGCCAACTGGCGCCGCCGAGCGCCAGCACGGTCGCGCGCGCATCGACCGTGCGCGGTCCGTCCGGCGTCTCGAACGCCAGATGTCCGTTGGCGTCCCAGCCGATCCAGCGATGCCGCAGCGCGAATTGCACGCCGACGCGATCGAGCCGCCGCAGCCACGCCCGCAGCAGCGGCGAGGCCTTGAACGCTTGCGGAAACACCCGGCCGCTGGAGCCGACGAATGTCGGCTGCCCCAGCGCCTCGCTCCATGCGCGCAACGCATCGCGGCGGAAACGCCTCGATCGCGGCTTTTGAGCTGCGGCATGCCGCGGCCGTAGCGGCGCGAGAAACTGCGGCAACGCCTCGCTATGGGTCAGGTTGAGGCCGCCGCGCCCGGCCATCAGGAATTTGCGGCCCACCGACGGCATCGCGTCATAGACCGTGACGCCGCGCCGCCGCCCGCGAGCACCTCGGCCGCCATCAGCCCGGCGGGGCCGGCACCGATGACGGCGACTGGGTTTGCGAAAGGATGACATGATCTCGACTACGTCATTCCGGGAACGCGTCTGGCGCGACCCGGAGATCTCGACATTCCCGGTTCGATGCTTGCACGCCCCGGAATGACGATTTGAGCATGCCCTACAGCTTCACGCCGGCTCGCGCCGCGGCCTGGCCAACATATTTCTGGGTCTGCTGGAACGCGCCCTCCAGCGCCTTGGCCTTCGACATGTCGCTGATCTCGGCGAAATGCGCGGCGATCGCGTCGGGGGTCCAGTCGGATGGCGGCAGGTTGATGCCTTCGGTTTCCATGATTTTGATCACGGCGAACGAGCCGGCGCCGGCGCCCATGATGGTGCGGGTCGGCGCGTCCTCGCTGAGCAGATATAGCACCGCCGGCGTGATCGCCTCCGGCTTCATCAGCTCCAGCGCCTGCGGCGGCAGCAACTCTTCGGTCATCCGCGTCGCCGCCGTCGGCGAGATGGTGTTGACGCGGATGTTGTGTCTTGCGGCCTTCCTCGGCCAGCACGTTCATCAATCCGACCATGCCGGTTTTCGCCGCGCCGTAATTGGCCTGGCCGAAATTGCCGTACAGGCCCGACGACGAGGTGGTGACGACGATGCGGCCGTAGTTGCGCTCGCGCATGCCGTCCCACACCGCCTTGCAGCAGTAGAAGGTGCCGGTGAGATGCACGTCGATCACCTTGGCGAAATCGGCGACCTCCATCTTCGCAAACGACTTGTCGCGCAGGATGCCGGCATTGGCGCAGAGCAGATCGACGCTGCCCCATTCCTTGGTGGCGCGCGCGACCATCGCCTGACCTGGTCGAAATTCGAAACGTCGGCGCCGTCGGCCATCGCCGCGCCGCCGGCCTTGCGGATCTCCTCGACCACGGTCTCCGCCGGGGTCAGCGATCCGCCGGTGCCGTCGCGGGCGCCGCCGAAATCATTGACCACGACCTTGGCGCCGCGGCTTGCCAATCCCAGAGCATGCGCGCGTCCAAGGCCATTGCCCGCGCCGGTGACGATGGCGACGCGTCCGTCAAACCTGATTGTCATGGGTTAGGTTTCCTGAATGCTATGCAAAGTAAATCAGTCCGATCCAGTCGGCCACCAGAGCGGGCTTATCCTCGCCCTCGATCTCGACGGTGACATTGGTGCGCGACTGCAGTTCCGTCGGCTTGCGCAGTTTGGCTTCCGCCAGCGTGAAGCGGCCGCGCACCCGCGATCCCGAGCGCACCGGCGAGATGAAGCGCAGTTTGTCGAAGCCGTAATTCACGCCCATGGTGGTGCCCGAGATCACCGGCATCACCTCATAGGACATGATGCTCATCAGCGACATCGTCAGAAAACCGTGCGCGATCGTGGTGCCGAACGCGGTTTCCGCCTTTGCCCTGATCGGGATCGACATGGATGAACTGGTGATCCTCGATCACGTCGGCATAGACGTCGATCCGCTTTTGGTCGACCAGGTGCCATGACGACACCCCGATCTCGCGACCGACCATGTCCTGATAGGCGGCGAGCGAGATCGGCGGCTTCTTCCAGACTTCATTCATCGATCAGCCTTCCAATCCCTCAGCTTTCAGAGCCTTGCGTCCGCACGTTTTTCAGCTCGGGAAACTCCTCTTCGCGGAACTCCTCGCCGCGCAGCGGTCGGTCGCGGTCATCCTCGTGCTCCAGCCGGCGCAACTGCACGCGGCGGATTTTTCCGGAAATCGTCTTCGGCAGTTCGGTCACCAGTTCGATCCGGCGGATGCGCTTGAACGGCGAAAGCCGGGTGTGCAGATGCTGGAAAATCGACAGCGCGGTGGCCGGCGAACGCGCGACATCGGCCACCAACAGCACATAGGCTTTTGGAATCGCGAGGCGGATCGGATCAGGGCAAGGCACGACGGCGGCTTCCGCGACCGCCTCATGCTCCAGCAAAATACTCTCCAGCTCGAACGGGCTGATGCGATAGTCCGACGATTTGAAGACGTCGTCGGAGCGGCCGACAAAGGTGAGATACCCCTCGTCGTCGGCGAACACCACGTCGCCGCTGCGATAGAGATCGCCATCGGCGCCGCTCAATTTGCCGTCGTCGCCCTGATAGCCCTGCATCAGGCCGGCCGGGCGGTCGACGCCGAGCAGCAGGCTGACCTCGCCTTCCCTGGTGACGTGGCCGTCGGCATCGGTGATCCGCACCCGATAGCCCGGCAGCGGCCGGCCCATCGATCCGATCTTGACCTTCTGGCCGGGCGAATTGCCGGCCAGAGCCGTGGTCTCGGTCTGGCCGTAGCCGTCGCGGATGGTCAGCCCCCACGCGGTCTGCACCTGCTCGATCACTTCGGGATTGAGCGGCTCGCCGGCACCGCAGACCTCGCGCAAGCTGACCTTGAAGCTCGACAGCTTCTCCTGGATGAACAGCCGCCACACCGTCGGCGGCGCGCACAGCGTGGTGACGCCGCAGCGGCCGATGGTCGCGAGCAATCCCTTGGCGTCGAAGCGTGGCTGATTGACCACGAACACCGTCGCACCGGCGTTCCATGGCGCGAAAAAGCAGCTCCAGGCGTGCTTGGCCCATCCCGGCGAGGAGATGTTCAGATGGACGTCGCCGGGCT
Organism: uncultured Alphaproteobacteria bacterium; assembly: GCA_963699465.1. Lineage (GTDB taxonomy): Bacteria > Pseudomonadota > Alphaproteobacteria > Rhizobiales > Xanthobacteraceae > Bradyrhizobium. The sequence goes on along the minus strand of CAVOTZ010000044.1, from coordinate 544,313 downwards.
GCAGGCCGAGCCAGTACATCGTCGACAGGCCACCGACCGGATAGCTGCGCTGGCTGTGCCGCACCAGTTTTGGTTTTGCCGTGGTGCCCGAGGTGAAATAAAGCAGCATCGGATCTTCGGCCTTGGTCGGACCATCAGGCGTAAATTTGTCGGAGGCCTCCGCCGCCTGCTCGAACGGCAGCCAGCCCTCGTGGCCAGACGTCGCGCCGACCACGATGCGCGCAATGTTGTCGACGCCGAGGCTGGCGAATTTCGCGACCTGATCCTGCGACGCCACCACCGCCTTGGCCCGGCCGCGATCGAGCCGGTCGCGCAGTTCGTCCGGCGTCAACAGCGTGGTCGCGGGGATAACGACGACGCCGAGCTTGATCGCCGCCAGCATGGTCTCCCACAGCGGCACCACGTTGCCGAGCAGCAGCAGCAGGTGATCGCCGCGCTTGAGGCCCTGCGCCCGCAGAAAGTTCGCGACCTGGTTGGAGCGCCGCGACAACGCCTCGAACGAAAGTTTTGTCTCTTGATTGCTGGCGGCATCGACGATCCACAGCGCCGGGCGATCCTTGCTGGCGGGATCGCGCGCCAGTTCCGCGTCGAACCAGTCCAGCGCCCAGTTGAACGGCACCGGCTCGGGCCAGCGAAAGCTCTTCACCGCGGTGTCGTAATCGGTGCGATGCTTTAACAGAAACGATCGTGCGTCCTGGAATGTGGTCATGTGAGGCCCCGGCTATTTGAACGTCATCCTGAGGAGCCGCGCCTTCGCGGCGTCTCGACGGATGGCTACGTGTACTGAACTCCATCCTTCGAGGCTCGCAAGGGCTCGCATCTCAGGACGACGCCTCGTTTGCTTCAACGCTTCGCTTACTTTCCTGCCAGGTCGCGCACGTGCTGGATGATGCCCGAAAAATCCACCCCGCCGTGGCCGGCGGCGTCGAACGCCTTGTAGATCTCCTGCGCGTGCTTGCCGAGCGGCGTCGCGGCGCCGGCGGCCTTCGCCGCGTCCTGCGCCAGCGTCAGGTCCTTCACCATCAAGGCCGTGGCAAAGCCGGGCTTGTAGTCGTTGTTCGCCGGCGAGGTCGGCACCGGGCCCGGCACCGGGCAATATGTCGTCAGCGACCAGCATTGTCCTGACGAGGTCGAGGCGACATCGAACAGCGCCTGATGCGACAGGCCGAGCTTCTCGGCCAGCGCAAACGCCTCGCTGACCGCGATCATGGAGACGCCGAGGATCATGTTGTTGCAGATCTTGGCCGCCTGGCCGGCGCCGGCGCCGCCGCAATGCACGATCTTCTTGCCCATCTTCTCCAGCACCGGCTTGGCCGCGGCGAACGCCTTGTCCTCGCCGCCGCACATGAAGGTCAGCGTCGCGCCCTTGGCGCCGCCGGTGCCGCCGGACACCGGCGCATCGACCGAGGCGATGCCATGTTTCGCCGCCAGCGCATGGGCCTGCTTGGCGCTCTCGACGTCGATGGTCGAGCAATCGATGATCAGCGCACCCTTGGCCATCGAGGCAATGACGTCGCCCCATACCGACAGCACGTGCTTGCCGGCCGGCAGCATCGTGATCACGACGTCGGCGCCCTTGACCGCAGGCGGCCGCGCTTTCGGCGACCGCGGCGCCATCGGCCTTGGCCTGGTTGCGCGAGGCTTCCACCAGATCGAACGCGACCACCTTGTGGCCGGCCTTGACCAGGTTGGCGGCCATCGGGCCGCCCATGTTGCCGAGGCCGATGAATGCGATGTTGGCCATCTCAAACTTCCCTCCGCTGTCGAGACGTTTTCTATTTTGACTTGATCGAACACCAGTTCGTCGGCGCCGATTTCCGCAAAGTAAGGCGCCACGCATCTCCGGCGTCACATCCTCGATCCGCGGCGGCGACCATCGGGGATTGCGGTCCTTGTCGATCACGGCCGCGCGCACGCCCTCGCGAAAATCGTCGCTGGCGAACACTTGCAGCGCCGCGCGATATTCCCGCACCAGGCATTGCTCCAGCGAGGACGATTGCCGCGCCAGCCGCAGCAGCTTCAGCGTCACCACCATGCCGCGCGGCGATTTCTCGTTCAAGGTCTTCAGCGTCGCGCTGCGCCAGTTCCGAGCCGTCGCGCTGCAGCGCCGCGACGATGTCTTCCATCCGGTCATGGGCGAACCAGCCGTCGATCGTTGCGGCTGCATCGCGGCGACCGGGCCCGCGGTCTCGCCGGTCGCAAAACCATCGATCAGCGGCTTTCATCTCGCCGGAACTGCGCGCCGGGCGCGCACCTTGGTCAGGACCTCGCGCAAGGCCGGCAAGCTTGCCCGACGGCACCACCGCATCGGCGAACCGGGCATGGATCGCGTCGGGGCCGTTCATGGTCTGGCCGGTCAAGCCGAAATAGCGTGCCGATCTCGCCGGGCGAGCGCGACAACAGCCAGGTGCCGCCGACATCCGGAAAGAAGCCGAGACCGACTTCCGGCATCGCGAGTCTTGTCCGCTCGGTCACCACGCGATGGCGGCCATGCGCCGACAGCCCGACGCCGCCGCCCATCACCAGGCCGTCCATGAACGCGACATAGGGCTTTGGGAATTTGGCGATCCGCGCGTTCATGACGTATTCCTGGCGCCAGAACACCTTGCCGAGATCGCCGCTGCGCGCGCGAACTTTCATAGAGCCCGCGGATATCGCCGCCGGCGCACAGCCCGCGTTCGCCGGCGCCTTCCAGCAACGATCAGCGCGACCGCGGGATCGGCCTCGAACTGGTCGAGCGCCGCGTCGATCCCGCGCGACATTTCCAGCGTCATGGCGTTGATCGCCTTCGGCCGATTGAGCCGGATGCATGCCGGCCGAGCCCTTCGCGCCGCACGATCAGGTCGCGCTTCGGCTCCCGCGACGGCCGCCGCGGACGCCGTCATCGCGCGCCCTCGATCAGCTTGCGCGCCACGATCAGCCGCATGATTTCGTTGGTGCCTTCGAGGATCTGGTGCACGCGCAGATCGCGCACGATCTTCTCGATGCCGTATTCGCTGAGATAGCCGTAGCCGCCATGCAGCTGCAGCGCCTGGTTGGCGACCTCGAAGCCGACATCGGTGCCGAACCGCTTGGCCATCGCGCACAGCATGGTGGCGTCGGCGTCCTTGCGGTCGAGCGCCGCCGCCGCGCGCCAGACAAAGGTGCGCGCCGCCTCCAGTTCGGTCGCCATGTCGGCGAGCCGGAACTGCAGCGCCTGGAATTCGTCGAGCCGCTTGCCGAACGCCTTGCGCTCCTTCATGTAGGCGAGCGACTTGTCGAGCGCGGATTGCGCGCCGCCGAGCGAACAGGCCGCGATATTGATGCGGCCGCCGTCGAGCCCGGCCATCGCGATCTTGAAGCCGATGCCCTCGTCGCCGAGCCGGTTGGCGACCGGCACGCGCGCATTCTCGAAGATCACCGCGCGGGTCGGCTGCGCGTTCCAGCCCATCTTGCGCTCGTTGGCGCCGAACGACAGCCCCGGCGTGTCGCCCTCGACCACCAGGGTCGAGATGCCGCCGGGCCCGTCGCCGCCGGTGCGCACCATCACCACATAGAGATCGCCCTTGCCGGCGCCGGAGATGAACTGCTTCTGGCCGTTGAGCACGTAATGGTCGCCGTCGCGCACCGCGCGGGTGCGCAGCGCCGCGGCGTCCGATCCGGAGCCCGGCTCGGTCAGGCAATAGCTCGCCAGCAGCTCCATGGTGCACAGTTTCGGCAGCCACTTGCTGGCGCTGCGCGTCGTTGCCGTAGGCGTCGATCATCCAGGACGCCATGTTGTGGATCGAGATGAAGGCCGACACCGTCGGGCAGCCCTGCGCCAGCGCCTCGAAGATCAGCGCCGCATCGAACCGCGTCAGCGCCGAGCCGCCGACGTCGTCGCGGATATAGATCGCCGCCGATGCCGAGCGTCGGCCGCCTCGCGCATCACCTCGACCGGAAAATGCTTCTCCTCGTCCCAGCGGAGCGCATGCGGCGCGATCTTCTCCGCGGCGAAGTCCCGCGCCATGTCGCGAACCGCAATCTGGTCCTCGTTGAGAGCGAACTGCATTCGTTGCCCGCTTATCCTCAGAATATCGCCGTCATGGCCGGGCTCGTCCCGGCCATCCACGTCTTCCTGCTGCAACCGCCGTTAAGTCGTGGATGCCCGGGACAAGCCCGGGCATGACGAGTTTCCTGTCAGTTCATCGTCGGAATCGAGAACTCCGCGCCTTCCTTGACGCCGGACGGCCAGCGCGAGGTCACCGTCTTGGTCTTGGTGTAGAAGCGGATCGAATCCGGGCCGTGCTGGTTGAGATCGCCGAAACCGGACTTCTTCCAGCCGCCGAAGGTGTAGTAGGCGATCGGCACCGGGATCGGCACGTTGATGCCGACCATGCCGACATTGACCTTGGCGGCGAAATCGCGCGCGGCGTCGCCGTCGCGGGTGAAGATCGCAACGCCGTTGCCGTATTCGTGGTCGGACGGCAGCGCCAGCGCTTCGTGCGTAGTCATTGGCGCGCACCACCGACAGCACCGGCCCGAAGATCTCTTCCTTGTAGATCCGCATGTCCTTGGTGACGTTGTCGAACAGGCAGCCGCCCATGATAGAAGCCGTTCTCGTAGCCCTGCATCTTGAAGCCGCGGCCGTCGACCGCGAGCGTCGCGCCTTCCTTGATGCCGATCTCGACATAGTTCTTGACCTCGGTCGAGCGCTGCCGCGGTCACCAGCGGACCGTAATCGGCCGACGGATCGATCGAGGTGCCGATCTTCAGGGTTTCGACCCGCGGGATCAGCTTTTCCATCAGCCGGTCGGCGGTGGTCTTGCCGACGGGCACCGCGACCGAGATCGCCATGCAGCGCTCGCCGGCCGAGCCGTAGCCGGCGCCGATCAGGGCATCGACGGCCTGGTCCATGTCGGCGTCCGGCATGATGATGGCGTGGTTCTTGGCGCCGCCGAAACATTGCGCAGCGCTTGCCGGTGGCGGCCGCGCGCTCATAGATGTATTGCGCGATCGGCGAGGAGCCGACGAAGCCGACGGCGCGGATATCGGGATCGTCGAGGATGGCGTCGACCGCTTCCTTGTCGCCATTGACGACGTTGAGGATGCCGGGCGGCAGGCCCGCCTCGATCATCAGCTGCGGCCAGCATCATCGGCACGCCGGGATCGCGCTCCGACGGCTTTAAGATGAAGGCATTGCCGCAGGCGATCGCGGGCGCGAATTTCCACATCGGGATCATGGCCGGGAAATTGAACGGCGTGATGCCGGCGACGACGCCGAGCGGCTGGCGCATCGAATAGATGTCGATGCCGGGGCCGGCGCCTTCGGTATATTCGCCCTTCATCAGATGCGGAATGCCGCAGGCGAACTCGACCACTTCGAGCCCGCGCTGGATGTCGCCCTTGGCGTCGGGAACGGTCTTGCCGTGCTCGCGCGCCAAAACGTCGGCGAGCTTGTCATAGTCGCGCTGCGCCAGTTCCAGGAACTTCATCATGACGCGGGCGCGGCGCTGCGGGTTGGTGGCGGCCCATTCCGACCTGCGCGGCCTTGGCGTTCTCGACCGCGGCGCGCACTTCGGCCTTGGATGCCAGCGCGACCTTGGCCTGGACGTCGCCGGTCATCGGTTCGAAAACGTCGGCGAACCGTCCCGACGTGCCCTTGACCTCTTTGCCGCCGATAAAATGTCCGATTGAGCGCATGTCTTCCTCCAAAACTTGAAGAGCCGATTTTGGCCGGCATCTTGCAGTCTTTCCGGCTTTTGGAAAGGGGCTCGCCGCGCGGCGGCTTTGCGAAAATGGGTGAATGACCCGCAATATCAGGGCATTCGACCAATGTCTTACGCCAATACTCGATCGTCGCTACCTGGTGCGGGTCAGTGCCGGGCAGCTGTTGCGGCTTTTTTCGCTGCCGGCTTCTTCGTTACCCGCTTCGCCGGCGCGGCGCGACCGAGCACGGCCTCGCGTCCCGAACTGCAGAATCTCCTCGGAAAACTCGCCATTGCCGGCGACACGGGCCATCACCAGCGTTCCCATCATGGTCGCAATCGCGGCGGTCGCCTGCTTGCGCGCGGCCTTGCGCGGCAGATCCGGGATCTGCGCGGCGATCGCATCGATCATCTGTTCCAGCTTGGCGGCGAAGGCCTTGCGGGTCCTGGGGCTTTCGCGGGCGATTTCCGCGCCCAAGGTCGGGATCGCGCAGCCATGGCCGGGGTCGTCGCGATGCATCGGCGTCAGGTAGGAATCCACGATCGCGGCGATGCGCTGCTCCGGCGGCGTCTGCTCGGCGAGCTTGCGCCAGCGCTCGGTCGAGCGGTCCATCGCATGGGTGAACGCCTCGATGACAAGCGCCTCGCGGGAATCGAAATGGGCGTAGAACCCGCCATGGGTGAGGCCGGCGTCCTTCATCAGGTCGGCGACGCCGATGCCATGGGCGCCCTTCTCGCGCAGCCGTACCGAGGCGCGCTTGACGATCCGCGCGTGGGTTTCGAGCTTGTGTTCCCGGGAATAGCGCATGGCGGTCTCATAGGATGTTTGTGATCATATAATCACATCCACAAATAGCAGTTACTGCTGCAAAAAGCTCGCTTTATTTGACGCGCCGGAACGCCGCGGGCGGCCGCGGCCTTGACAATGGCGCGCTCCGGCCGGGAAGTGGCGCTAATGCACGCTGCCGTGCCCTTCCGTACCCTGGAACATGAAACGCCATGCATATGCTCAATCCCCATTGCGGCGTCGACCGCGACTCCGCGCGGCGTCGTTCGCCTGACCATCTGCAACGCCGGCTCGCTCAACATCCTGCGGCACGCCGGTCATATCAGGCGTTCGCGAAGGACTGCAGGCGCTGGCCAACGACCGCGAGATTCGCGTGCTGGTGCTGGCGGGCCAGAGCGAGAAGAGCATGATCGGCGGCGCCGACATCAAGGAAATGGCCAAGCTCGAGCAGAAATCGGCGGAGAAATTCATCACCGGCCTGCGCGACCTCTGCGAGGCCGTGCGGGCGTTTCCGGGGCCGGTGATCGCGCGCATGCCCGGCTGGTGTCTCGGCGGCGGGCTCGAAGTCGCCGCGGCCTGTGACTTCCGGATCGCGGCGCATGACGCCAAATTCGGCATGCCGGAGGTCAGGGTCGGAATCCCCTCGGTGATCCATGCCGCATTGCTGCCGCGGCTGATCGGCTGGGGCCGCGCCCGCTGGCTGGTGATGACCGCCGAAAATATCGATGCTCCGACGGCGCTTGCCTGGGGCCTGATCGACCGCGTTGCGCCGCCAGGCGAGCTCGACGCCTCGGTCGAGCAAACAATTGCGATGCTGCTGGAATGCAGCCCGGAGGCGCTGCGTGCGCAAAAGGCCCTGCTGCGGCAGTGGGAGGAACTGCCGCTGAAGGAATCCGTCGATCTCTCGATCGGCGTGTTCGGGCAATCCTATCTGACCGGCGAGCCGCAACGGCTGATGCAGGATTTTGTCAACCGCAAACGCTAGTCCCTAGCGGGTCGTCGTCGCGCGCCGGGGGCGGCGCGAGATAACCTCATGCGATCACGACAATTTATCATCCCGCGCGGGCGGTAAATTATTCTAGAACCGCGGTTGCAAATAGTGCGGCGCATCATATGATGGTTATCATCTAAACAATCGCGCGATTCCAGGAGCGCCGCCATGGCTCAAGCTTCCGATCCGGTCGTCATCGTTTCCGCCGCCCGCACCCCGCTGGGCAAGTTCATGGGCGATCTCACGCCATTCAGCGCACACCAGCTCGGTTCGCACGTGATCGGCGCCGCAGTCGAGCGCGCCAGATTGGCGCCGGAGCGGATCGACGAGGTTTTCATGGGCTGCGTGTTGCCGGCCGGCCAGGGCCAGGCCCCGGCCCGCCAGGCCGCCCGCGGCGCCAAACTGCCCGACGCGACGGGCGCCACCACCATCAACAAGGTGTGCGGCTCCGGCATGAAGGCGACCATGCTGGCGCACGACATCATCAACGCCGGCTCTGCCGAGATCGTGGTCTCCGGCGGCATGGAGAGCATGAGCAACGCGCCATATCTGCTGGCGAAGGCGCGCGCGCGGTTACCGCGCCGGCCACGACCGGATCATCGACCACATGATGATGGACGGCCTCGAAGACGCCTATGAGGTCGGGCGCTCGATGGGCGATTTCGGTGAATCGACCGCGGAGGCCTATCAGTTCAGCCGCAAGGACCAGGACATTTACGCGATGGAGACGCTGACCCGCGCCCGCAAGGCGGTGGAAGGCGGCGCCTTCAAGGCCGAAATCGTGCCGCTGACGGTCACCGAGAAAGCCGGCCCGCGCATCATTGGTAACGACGAAATTCCGATGAAGGTCGATCCGGCCAAAATCCCCGGCCTGAAGCCGGCATTCCGCGCCAACGGCACCATCACGCCGGCGGCCTCCTCCGCCAATGCCGACGGCGCCGCGGCTTTGGTGCTTGCGCGCCGCTCGCTTGCTGATCGTGATGGCCTGCCGGTGCTGGCCGAGATCAGGGGCCACGCCACCCACAGCCAGGAGCCGCAATGGTTCACCACCGCGCCGATCCCGGCGATCCGCAAACTGCTCGACAAGGTCGGCTGGAGCATCAGTGATGTCGACCTGTTCGAGATCAATGAGGCCTTTGCGGTGGTGCCGATGGCGGCGGCGCGCGATCTGGGCATTGCCCGCGAGAAACTCAACATCAACGGCGGCGCCTGCGCGCTCGGCCATCCGATCGGCGCCACCGGCGCGCGGCTGATCGTGACGCTGCTGCACGCGCTCGAAGCGCATAATCTGAAGCGCGGCGTCGCGGCGCTGTGCATCGGCGGCGGCGAAGCCACCGCGATCGCGGTCGAGCGCGTCGTGCACTGATCGCAACGCATGTCTGAAAACGAGGGAACTACGGCCTTTTAGTCGGACGGCGGTTGCGTCATTATTCGATCGAACAAGGGATTCCCAAACTCCATGATTTCAAACTGGCTATCGGCCGCGCTCGCCCGCCGCAATATCCATTACGGCTGGGTGATGGTCGCCGTCACCTTCCTGACCGCGCTGGTCAGCGCCGGCGCCGTCGGCGCGCCCGGCGTGTTCATCGTTCCCTTGCAGAAGGAGTTCGGCTGGAGCACGGCGCAGATTTCATCGGCGTTGTCGATCCGCTTCGTGCTGTTCGGGCTGATGGCGCCGTTCGCGGCGGCCCTGATGAACCGCTACGGCCTGCGCAACGTGACGCTGGCGGCGCTGTTGACCGTGGTCTCGGCGCTGGTGCTGTCGCTCGGGATGACCGAGGTCTGGCAATTGATCCTGCTGTGGGGCGTCGTGGTCGGCCTCGGCACCGGCATGACCGCGCTGGTGCTGGGCGCGACCATCGCCGCGCGCTGGTTCTCGGCGCGGCGCGGCCTGGTGGTCGGCATCCTCACCGCCAGTGCGGCGACCGGGCAATTGGTGTTCCTGCCGCTGCTGGCGAGCCTGACCGAGCACCTGGGCTGGCGAACCGCGCTGGGGCTGATGTGCGTCATGCTCGGCATCGCCGCGTTCGCGGTGCTGATGGTGATGCGCGACCGCCCGAGTGATCTCGGCCTGCGCCCGTTCGGCGACGACGGCACGCAGCCTTTGCCCGCACCCGCCCCCAACAACGCCCCGATCATGGCGGCGGCGCTGGGAACGTTGCGCGACGCCTCGAAAACCCGCGTGTTCTGGATCCTGTTCGCGACCTTCTTCATCTGCGGCGCCAGCACCAACGGCCTGGTCCAGGTGCATCTGATTCCGATGTGCCTCGATTTCGGCATCCCGCAGGTGCAGGCCGCGAGCCTGCTGGCGGCGATGGGCATTTTCGATTTCTTCGGCACCATCATCTCGGGCTGGCTGTCGGACCGCTATGACAACCGCTATCTGCTGGCCTGGTATTACGGCCTGCGCGGCCTGTCGCTGGTGCTCCTGCCCTTCACCAATTTCTCGTTCTACGGCCTGTCGCTGTTTGCGATGTTCTACGGCCTCGACTGGATCGCCACCGTGCCGCCGACGGTGCGGCTCACCGCGCAGCGGTTCGGGCCGGAACGCGCCAATCTGGTGTTCGGCTGGATCTTCGCCGGCCATCAACTGGGCGCGGCGACCGCCGCGTTCGGCGCCGGCCTGTCGCGCACCCTGCTCGCGAGCTATCTGCCGGCCTTCTTCGTCGCCGGCGCGCTCTGCATCATCGCCTCGCTGCTGACGCTGGTGATTTCGCGGCCGGTGAAAGTGGCGGTGGCGGCGGCCGCCTAAGGGGCGAATGGCGGGAAGATGGCGAATAGCGAATAGCGAATAGCGAGTAGCGAGTAGCGAAAGAAAACTCTTCCCTATTCGCTATTCGCTACTCCCTATTCGCCTCTTCCCCTCACGGCCTGATCGTCATATTCGTCGCCGGCCCCGTCGTGCGGATCGGCTCGGCGAGCCGCGCGAACTCGCAGAGCAGCGAGCGGGTCTTGCGCGGGTCGATGATCTCCTCGACCCAGAATTTTTCGGCCGAACGGAACGGCGAGCGCAATTTGTTGAGCCGGTCCTCGATCTCCTTCAGTTTTGCTTTCGGATCCTCGGCGGCGTCGATGTCGGCGCGGTAGGCCGCCTCGATGCCGCCTTCCAGCGGCAGCGAACCCCAATAGGCCGACGGCCAGGCGTAGCGCATCGAGAACCGGTCGGCCGGCTGATGCACGACGCCGGCGACGCCAAAGGAATTGCGCACGATGATGGTGCACCAGGGCACCGTGGTCTGGTTGACCGCGGCCATCGCGCGCACGCCGTGGCGGATGGTGGCGGCCTTTTCGGCCTCGAGCCCGATCATGAAGCCGGGGCAATCCATCAGATAGACCACCGGCAGATGGAAGGTTTCGGCGAAATCGACCCAGCGCACCACTTTCTGGCAGGCTTCGGCGGTCCACGACCCGCCGTAATGAAAGGGATCGCTGGCCAGCATCAGCACCGCGCGGCCTTCCAGCCGCGCCAGGCCGACGATCATCGGGCGGCCGAAATTGGCGTTGACCTCGAAGAACGAGCCCTTGTCGACCACCGCCTCGATGATCGGGCGCATCTTGTAGACCTGGCGGCGGTTGCGCGGCACCGCCTTGATCAGGCTCTCCTCCGCGCGTTCCGGATCGTCGTCGCACGGCAGCGTCGGCGGCAATTCGTAGACCGACGACGGCAGGTAGGACAAAAACCGCCGCGCGCAGGCGAACGCCTCTTCCTCGGTATCGACGGCATGATCGACGCCGCCGGCGCGGGTCTGGATATCCGCGCCGCCCAGTTCCTGTTTGGTCAGATCCTGGCCGAGGCGCTTTACCACCGGCGGACCCGCGACGAACATCGCCGAGTTTTTTGTCATCACCGAATAATGTGTGGCTGCCAGCCGCGCCGCGCCGAGGCCGGCGACCGAGCCGAGGCCAAGACCGACCACCGGCACGCGCGCCATGTTGGACGTCGTGTACCAGTACCAGCGGGTGCCCCCGATGCCGCCGGGCAGATTGGCCGCGCCCTTGGTCTCGATGGTTTTCACCGAGCCGCCGCCGCCGGAACCCTCGATCACCCGAATGATCGGCAGCCGGAAATCATGCGCCATTTCCTCGGCCATCAGCGGCTTGGCCGAAATCGAGGCGTCCGCGGAGCCGCCGCGCACCGTAAAATCGTCGCCGACCACGACCACCGGCCGGCCCTCGATCTTGCCGCGGCCGAACACGCAATTGGCCGGCGTCACGTGCTTGAGTTCGCCGGCGTCGTCATATTCGGCGATGCCGGAGACCGCGCCGATCTCGTGAAAGCTTTTCGGGTCGATCAGCTTGTCGATGCGCTCACGAACGGTGAGCCGGCCCTGGTCGCGTTGCCGCTTGACCTTGTCAACGCCGCCCATCTCGCGCGCGAACGCTTCGCGCCGCGCGAGATCGTCGAGCTCCGGCTTCCAGTTCATTCTTTTCCTCCGCCTTGACGATTTTCTTGTTTTGCGTTGGTACCGGAAGCGGCTTGCTCTCGATCCGATCTGAAAATATCCGCCTCGGTGCCGTCGAGCATGCTGCCGATCGCAACGCTCAATTCCAGGAGGCGCGGCGCCACCTCGCGATGCAGCCGCGGCTCGTCGATACATCGCCGACAGCAGGCCGATCGTGACGACGACAAAGGTCTGGTATTGCGGCGACCACACCGGCACCGCCAGACCGTTGATATGCGGGCTCCACAACCCGCAGGCCACGACGTAGCCGCGTTCGCGCAGGAACTGGCGGTTGGCCTCGATGCGCGGCCGCAGCAGTTTTGCCGCTTCGGGAAGTTCGCGCGCCATTTCCGCCAGCAGCGCGTCGCCGACATCGACGTCGAGCGCCGCGGTATAAGCGTGGCCGGCCGCGGTGGAGGCCATCGCGATCCGGCTGCCGGTGCCCTCGTGCAGGCCGAGCGCGTTGGCGGCGCGGCCATGTTCGAGATAGACCAGATGGAAACGATCCGGAATGACAAAACCGACGGTGCCCGGCAATTGCTCGGCGACATCCTGCAGCCGCTGCCGGATCAAATTGCGCAACTGCAGTCCGCGCATCATCGAGGTGCTCATCGCCACCGCGCTCGGGCCGATGCGGTATTTCTGGTCGCGCGGAAGATAGACCAGCTGGCCCATCCGGGTCAGCGTGTGCGTCAGCCGCGATACCGTCGATCGCGGCAGCCCGCAGCGGTTGGAAATTTCGAGATTGCCGAGCCGCGCCTCGTGGCCCTCGAAGCAACGCAACACGTCGAATGCGCGCGACACCACCTGGATCACGTCCCCGTCGCCCGCGAGATCGCTGGCGAGCATTCCCTGTTTACTGAGCCGCTCTGAACGTCGTCCCATGCAGCACCCCATTCCGCATTGCGGAATAAAATTCCACTTGCGCATCAAGCTACCTCAGGCAATCTGCCGCCACAACAATAAGCCGTGGGCGCTCGCCCATTCCGACGCATGTATCCTGTATGCCAACATGCGCGGCGGCCGCCCGGAGAGTGGAATGCCCGACATCAAGATCGTCACCGAAGTCGCAGGCCGCATCTGCGCGCTTCCGGTCGAGGCCGGCGCTGATATCGCCGATGGCGACGACATCGCGTTGGTCGAAGCTATGAAGATGGAAATCCCGATTGCCGCACCGGCGGCCGGCAAGCTCAAATCGATTCTCGTAAAACTCGACGAAGTGGTCGCAGAGGGCCAGGCGATCGCCATCCTCGAGACCTGAACGCGGCGCGCTCCCGGATGTTGCCCTCAACGCAGCTTGATTGCCGCGAATAAAGGCGGCCTGACCGGTTTCAGCGTCGCCTGAAGCGACGTAAAATCCGCCGCGCGCGACGGTCGCGCGACAGGACAGGCCAATGAATATCCGAGAAGCGGCCGCACTTCAGAAGGCCAACCATTGGGCCGGCGCCAGGACGCCGTTGTTGCGGTTCCTCGACCATCTGCCATCGAGAGTTTTCCGCCGAGAACGGCGGCGCGGTGGCCGATTACATTCCGGAACTGGGCAAGGCCGATCCCGATCATTTCGGCATCAGCCTCGCCACCATCGACGGCCATGTCTACGAGGTCGGCGACAGCCGGATCCCCTTCACCATCCAGTCGATGTCGAAGCCGTTCGTGTTCGCGCTGGCGCTGGACACGCTGGGCGCCGAACGGGTCGAACGCTCGATCGGCGTCGAACCCTCGGGCGATCCCTTCAATTCGATCCGGCTCAACGCGGACAACCATCCGTTCAATCCGATGGTCAATGCCGGCGCGATCGCCTGCTCCGGCCTGATCCACGAGGCCAAGGGCGCCGGCGCTTTCGAATATATCCGCCAGGCGCTCGGCCGCTTCGCCGGGCGCGACCTCGGCATCGACGAGGCGGTCTATGCCTCGGAAAGTGCGACCGGCGACCGCAACCGCGCGATCGGCTATCTCTTGCGCAATTCCGGCGTCATCACCGACGACGTCAGCGCCGTGATCGAGGTCTATTTCCGGCAATGTTCGGTGCTGGTGACGGCGCGCGACATCGCGGTGATGGCGGCGACGCTGGCCAATGGCGGCATCAATCCGGTGACCGGCGAGCAGGTCATCACTCCCTACGCGATCGCGCGAACGCTGTCGGTGATGACGAGTTCGGGCATGTACGACTATGCCGGCGAATGGATCTATCGCGTCGGCATTCCCGCCAAGAGCGGCGTCGGCGGCGGCATCCTGGCGGCGCTGCCGGCGCGGCTCGGACTCGGCAGCTATTCGCCCCGGCTCGACAAACACGGCAACAGCGTGCGCGGCATCAAGGTCTGCGAGGCGCTGTCGCTGCATTACGACCTGCACATGCTCAACGACAGCGACAATGCCCGCAACAGCCATCATCGCCGATTACGACATCGGCAAGAGTTCTTCGCGCCGCAGCCGGCGGCCGCATGAGCAAAAACTGCTCGCCGCGCATCATCATGACGTCCGCGTCATCGAATTGATGGGCACGCTGACCTTCGCCAATATCGATTACGTCTCGCGCCAGCTCGCGGCCGGGCCGCGCCGCATCGTTCATCATTTTCGACCTGCGCCGGGTCGCCGCGATCACCCGCGCCGCCGGCCGCCTGCTCGCCGAAGGTTTTCGCGAGTTGGCGAACTTCGGCGCCACTGCGATCCTGACCGGTATCGAGCGAACCTCGACCGAGTGGAAGATCGATCGCCGAATGGACCGAGGGGCTTTCCAATGTGCGCAGCTTCCGGCTGCTCGACGACGGCGTCGAATGGGCCGAGGACCAGATCATCTACCGCCACCATGGCGCGATCGATGCGCACGAGACCACCGAGCTTTCCGAGCAGCCGTTGCTGGCGGGGCTGACGCCAACCGAACTCACCGATCTGGCTTCGCTCGGCACCGTCAGAAGCTATGACGCCGGCACCACGATCATCGCCGCCAGCGAGCCCGCGATGTCGCTATTCTTCCTTCGAAGCGGCGTGGTCCACGTCACATTGCCCGGCGGCATCCGGCTCGCGACGCTGACCGCGGGAATGGCGTTCGGCGAAATGGCGCTGCTGGAATCGCACCGTTCCGCCGACGTCGTGGCCGACAAATCCGTCACCGCGCTGGAAGTGCCGCTGGCCGGTTTCCAGCGCTTTCGCGAGCAGCATCCGCGGATCGGCGAACGCATCATGCGCAACCTCGCGCAGCTGCTCGCCGACCGCCTGATCGTCGCCAACACCAAGGTCAGCCTGCTGACGGCGACGTGACGACTCTGTGTAGGATGGGTAGAGCGAAGCGAAACCCATCACTTCACTGCATGCGATTGATGGGTTTCGCTTCGCTCTACCCATCCTACGACCTGGCCATCCTCGTCGACGGCTCGTGCTGCGCTTCCAGCCGGTTGGCATGGCGATGGATCAGGCGCCATTCGCCGTCTTCCCGGCGAAAAATGTGCGTGACGCGGTTGGACCAGCCGGTCGCGCCCTCGACCCCGGCAACGTGCTGGTTCGAAAAAGTTTCGAGATCGGTCGTATAAAACATCTCCGGCGTGATCACGGTTGTGATGTTCTCATGGCGGACCGTGCCGCCCTTGAACTGCTGCCCCGCCCAGTCCCAGCGCTTTGAAACCGCCTCCTCGCCCCTCTCGTAGCCGCCCCAGCCATAGAAGCTGGTGGCGTCGGCGCTGGGCGAATAGAGCCGCTTGATCTCGGAGACGTCGCCGTTCGCGACTTTGGCCATCGCGGCACGCAACCGGGCGGTGGCCGCTTCAACAGAAGCCTTCAGTTCGGCGTCGCTCATCGCCAAAACTCCTTCAAACCACTTCGGTCACCGGCTGCAGATCGATCCCAAAAGTTTCCAGGAATTTTGAGGTCATGATGTAGAAGCCGACCGAGAGCTGCAACTCGACCAGCGCGCCCGGCGTCAGTTTTGCCGCGATGGCGTTGAAGGTCGCGTCGGTCGGTCGGCGCAGTTTGACGATTTCGTCGGTGAAGGCGAGCGCCGCGCGCTGCACCTCGTTGAAACAGGTCGCGGCCTGCCAGTTCTCCAGCGCGGCGTTTTGCTCGTCGGTGACGCCGACGCCCTTGCCGATGCGCTTGTGCGCCACGATCTCGTAGGGCGCCTCGCACAGGATGCCGGTACGGGTGATCGCGAGTTCGCGCACGACAGGATCGAGTTCGCCCCTGTTGCGGATCGCGCCGCCGAGCCGGCAATATTGCCTGAAATAATCAGGCGAATGCGCCATCATTCGGAAAATATTGGCGTTGCGGTTCTTGCCGAGGATTTCGCGGGTGCGGTCGTCGGCTTTGGCGGGATCGCTGTACTCGATGCGGGCCATGGATTTTCCCCTATGTCGGCTTGTTGCAGGCTGCCTTGTGGAATGCGTTCGACCGAACAGTATCCGGCGACCGGTGGCGGAGCAACCGCCGGCATCGGCCGGCAAGTCCACGCCGCGTTGCCGCCCCGTAGCCTTGACGACTCGCAAATTCGGCCACGGCTGAGTCAAATTGCCGCCGCATTACTATTCGACTTTCGAAAGGTCGATATTCGCCGAGTGGGGACTCATCAAAGCGAATACTCGTCGTGGGGTGTTCCGAGTAAAAATATTGGCTGTCGTTCGCGCTCCCCGCGCAATGGATAGTCATGCCCAAGTCTAGGGAGATAGACATGAAGGAAGCCACCAAAAGGGCCGCCTCGGAAGCGCTTGCGCAAATGCTGGCGGTGACGGCGATGCTCGTCATTGCCGGTGTGATCTTTTACTGGCGGTGATGATAACCCATGCCGTCATTTTAAGAGCCAATGCAACGAAGCGATCCAGTGCTGGTTCAGCGTCTCTGGATCGCTTCGTTTCCACTTTCCTCAATCTCATTTAGACTTTGCAAAATAAGGGATCAGCCGGTCGGTAAACCGCGTGAAACGCGCGGTGACCTGGTCGCCGATCGCGAGATCATGGTCGCCATGGGCCATCATGCGAAAACCTTCTGACGTATCGATCAGCACGATGTTGTAGGGCACATGCGCCCGCGTCTCCGGCGTCGCGGCACGAAGCACCAGCGAAGTCGCATAGACGGTGCCCTCGCCGCTGGCGCGATGTTCAACCAGTTCGGCCGCGCCGCATACCGCGCAAAAGCGGCGGCGGAAATATTGCAGGCCGCCGCACGCCCCGCAGGACTGATAGACGATCGCCGGCTCGCCGTTGGTCCAGTCCGCCATTGCCTGTTCGCCGCTCATCGCACCCGCTCCAGGAACATGCTGACATGCGACGACAACACGCCGCCATCGCCATGCAGCAGCGCCATCGAGGCGTCGCGCACCTGGCGATTGCCGGCCCGCCCGGTCATCTGCAGATGGGTTTCCACCAGATGCGCCATCGCGCCGCCGACGCCGCAATGGCCGTAACTCAGGAGGCCGCCATGGGTGTTGAGCGGCATCGCGCCGTCAGCGTTGAAATGTCCTGATCGCACCAGCGCTGCCGCCTCGCCGCGCCCGGCGAGCCCGAGGTCCTCCAGCAGCATCGCCAGCGTAATGGTAAAACTGTCATAGACCGCCGCGTACCGCACGTCCGATATCGCGACGCCCGAGGCCGCCTTGGCCTTGCGCGATCGCGATCTCGGCGCCGAGTTCGCTCAAAGCGGGAGCCGCCGTGACATGCTGGTGGGTGTGCGCCTGCGCGCAACCGCGGACGCGCACGCCGATTGCGCCGGTCCGTTCGCGGCTGACGACAAAGGCCGCGCCGCCGTCCGACACCGGACAGCAGTCGAGCAGCTTCAGCGGCAGCGCCACCGGTTTCGAGTTCATCACATCGGCCACCGTAATGGCTTCATGAAACTGCGCGCCGGGATGGGTCAGCGCATGGCGACGCATCAGCACCGCGAACTCGGCGAGGTCTTCTTGCGTCACGCCATATTCATGCATGTAGCGCGAGGCGACGAGGCCGTAATAGGCGGGAATGGTCGGGCCGAGCGGCACCTCGTAGTCGGGATGCCCGACCTGCGCCAGCGCCAGGATCGAGGCGTCGCGGCTCTGTCCGGTCAGCCGGTTCTCGCCGCCGACCACCAGCACGTGTTTTGCCACGCCGGCGTCGACCAGATGATGCGCCAGCATGGTCATCGCCAGCCCGGTCGCGCCACCGACCTGCACGGCATGGGCGTAGGATGGCCGGATGCCGAAATGCTCGGCAAACACGGTCGCCAGCATGATGTGCGGCGACACCGTGCTGTAGCCGCAGAGGATGCCGTCGATCTCCGCGCGTTTCAGACCGGCGTCCGTGATCGCCAGTTCCGCCGCCTGGCTCATCAGGTCGAGCGAGGATGAGCCCTCGTGCTTGCCATAGGAGGTGAGACCAACGCCGGTGATGAAGCTCATGGCGTTGACTCCCCTCCCCCTTGCGGGGTCCGAGGCGAGCGAAGCTCGCTCTCGAGGTTGGGGGTGGGGGTCTCCAAGCACTGATCCCGCTGTGGCACCCCCCTCCCCGACCCTCCCCCGCAAGGGGGGAGGGAGAAGAAACGTCGTGCTGGTGTGGCCATAACGACATTCATCTCAATACGACTTCGGCAGGCCCAGCACCTTCTCGGCGATAAAGCTGAGAATGAGCTGCGGGCTGATCGGGGCGATGCGGGGAATGAAGGATTCCCGCAAGTAACGCTCGACGTGAAATTCCTTGGCATAGCCGAAGCCGCCATGGGTCATCACCGCCTGCTCGCAGGCGTGAAAACCCGCCTCGGCCGCGAGATATTTCGCGGCATTGGCGGCCGGTCCGCATGGCAGGCCCTGATCGTATTGCCAGCCGGCGGAGAGCGTCATCAGCCAGGCGGCTTCCAGCTCCATCCAGCTTTTCGCGAGCGGATGCTGGATGCCCTGGTTCATGCCGATCGGCCGGTTGAACACGATGCGGCTTTTTGCATAAGCCGAGGCGCGCGACAGCGCGACCTTGCCGAGCCCGACGGCTTCGGCGGCGATCAATATGCGCTCCGGATTCATGCCGTGCAGGATGTATTCGAAGCCGCGGCCCTCTTCGCCCAAACGATCCTCGACCGGAATTTCAAAATTCTCGAAGAACAATTCGTTGGAGTCGACCGCCTTGCGCCCCATCTTCTCGATCTCGTGCACCGCGACGCGTTGGCGATCGAAATCGGTGTAGAACAGGCTCAGCCCCTGGGTCGGGGTTTTGACTTCCTCCAGCGTGGTGGTGCGCGCCAGCAGCAAAATCTTGTTGGCGACCTGGGCGGTCGAGATCCAGACCTTCTGGCCGTTGACGATGTATTTGTCGCCCTGGCGCACCGCCCGGGTTTTGAGCTGCGTGGTGTTGAGCCCGGTGTTGGGCTCGGTCACGGCAAAACAGGATTTGTCGGCGCCGGAAATGATCGGCGGCAGCATGCGGCGGCATTGCTCCGGGGTGCCGAACACGACGACCGGATTGAGCCCGAACACGTTCATATGCACGGCCGACGCGCCCGACATGCCGGCGCCGGATTCGGAGATCGCCCGCATCATGATCGCGGCGTCTGTGATGCCGAGGCCGGAGCCGCCATATTCCTCGGGGATGCAGATGCCGAGCCAGCCGGCATCGGCCAGCGCGCGGTGGAAGTCGGCGGGGTAACCGCCCTCCTTGTCTTTCTTCAGCCAATAGGCGTCGTCGAACCGCTCGCAGATCTTTGCCACCGCGTCGCGGATCGATTCCTGGTTGGCCGACAGCGCGAAATCCATGTGCTCAATCCTTGCCGGGCGCGGGTTTGGTGACGCCGTCCTTCACCAGCGCGGCGATTTCATCCGCCGAAAATCCAACCTCGCGCAAAATCTCCTCGCCATGCTCGCTGAGCCGCGGCGCCAGCCGCTCGGGTGTTGCCGGCGTGTCGGACCAGGTGGCGGGCACGCGCATGCTGCGGATCTTGCCTTCGCTCGGATGATCGACCAGCGGAAAGAAATTGGTCGCGGTCAGATGCGGGTCGGTCAGGATGCTCTCGAGATCATGCATCGGCAGCGTCGGAATGTCGGCCTTGTCGAGCAGCTCGGTCCATTCCGCGGTGGTGCGCTCCAGCATCATGCGCGCCAGTTCGGCATAGACCACGTCGATATTTTGCGATCGGCCGGAGAAGGTGGCGAATTTCGGGTCCGTCGCGCATGTCGTCGCGGCCGGTCGCCTTGATAAAATTTTCCCACTGCTTGTCGTTGTAGACGATCACGCAGATATAACCGTCCGATGTCTTGTACGGCCGTCGATCCGGCGACAGATGCCGGGCGTAACCGCCTCTGTCGAGCGGCGGCTCATAGGTGAGACCGCCCATATGGTCGCCCATGACAAAACTCGACATCGTCTCCAGCATCGGGATATCGACGCGCTGGCCGCGCCCGCTGCGCTCGCGATGCACCAGGCTGGCGAGGATCGCGCCGACCGCGTGGGTGCCGACAATGCGGTCGACCAGCGCGTTCGGAACATAACGCGGCGTGCCGTCGCCGCCGATCGCCATCAGATGCGCCAGCGCCGAGCCGCCCTGGATCAGGTCGTCATAAGCGGGCTTTGCGGCATAAGGCCCGTCCTGACCGAACCCGAACACGCCGGCATAGACCAGCCGTGGATTGAGTTTTGACACCACATCATAGCCGAGCTGCAGCCGCGCCATCGCCTGCGGCCGCACATTGTAGATCAGCACGTCGGCGGATCCGATCAGCCGCAACACCGCGTCGCGGCCGGCGGGCTTTTTCAGGTCGAGCGCGATGCTGCGCTTGCTGCGGTTGGTGTTGAGGAACACCGGCCCCATGCCGGGATGCCGGGTCGGGCCGATCAGCCGCGTCACGTCGCCTTCCAGCGTCTCGATCTTGATGATGTCGGCGCCATAATCGCCGAGCATCTGGGTGGCATAGGGCCCCATCAGCACGGTCGTCATGTCGATGACCTTGATGCCCTCGAGCGGTCCCATGATGCCGTTTGCTCCCGGATGAGATGCGGCGGTTGCGCCGTCACGAGGCCACGTAACGTCAGGGCAACGGCAAGATCAAGGGCGACGGGCGTATGCAGCTATGCGCCGAGTCGTTTCCCTCTCCCCTTGCGGGAGAGGGTGGATCGCCATCGCGCAGCGATGGCGAGACGGGTGAGGGGTAGCCGCAAGTGCTGCCTTCGTGGCTACCCCTCATCCGGCGCTTCGCGCCACCTTCTCCCACAAGGGGAGAAGGGAAAAGCGCCCCTACTTCATCGGCTCCAGCAGCGAGACGTAATTGGCGACCGCGGCGCCGCCCATATTGAAGATGCCGCCGAGTTTTGCGTCCTTGATCTGCATGCCCTCGGGCGCCTGCCCGAGCAGCTGCATCGCGGTCATCACGTGCATGGAGACGCCGGTGGCGCCGATCGGATGGCCTTTTGCCTTGAGGCCGCCGGACGGATTGACCGGCAGCTTGCCGTCCTTCTGGGTCCAGCCCTCCTTGATGGCGCGGGCGCCCTGCCCGCGCGGCGTCAGGCCCATCGCTTCGTATTCGATCAGTTCGGCGACCGTGAAGCAGTCATGGGTCTCGACGAAGGACAGATCGGAAAGCTTGACGCCGGCCTGGTCCAGCGCCCGCTGCCAGGCCACGGTGCAGCCTTCGAACTGCAGGATGTCGCGCTTCGACATCGGCAGGAAATCCTGGGCATGCGCGGTGGCCCGGAAATTGACCGCCTTGCCCATGGTTTTCGCGGTTTCGGAATCGGTCAGGACCAGCGCCGCCGCGCCATCCGACACCAGCGAGCAATCGGTGCGCTTCAGCGGACCGGCGACGAACGGATTCTTCTCGCTCTCGGAGCGGCAGAATTCATAGCCAAAATCCTTGCGCATCTGCGCATAGGGATTGGCGACGCCGTTCTTGTGGTTCTTGGCGGCGATCATCGCCGAGCGCATCGGACTGGTCGCCGTATTTCTGGAAATAGGCCTGCGCGATCTTGCCGAACACGCCGGCAAAACCGCCGGGGGTATCGCCATCCTCCGGCAGGTAGGACGCGCGTCAGCAGGTTGCGTGCCGATCTCGGCCGCGGGCGTCCGCGTCATCTGCTCGACGCCGACCACCAGCACGATCTTGGCCGCGCCGGCCTCGATCGCCCGGATGCCCTGATGCACCGCCGCCGATCCGGTGGCGCAGGCATTTTCGACCCGGGTTGCCGGCTTGAAGCGCAATTGCGGATCGGCCTGCAGCACCAGCGAGGCGGTAAAATCCTGCGCGCGAGAAGCCGCCATTGAAATGCCCGAGCACGATCTCGTCGACATCGGCGGCGGAAATGCCGGCGTCCGCCAGCGCGTCGGTCGGCGACGCGGACGACGAGGCTCTCGACGGTCTCGGTATCGAACTTGCCGAACGGCGTATGCGCCCATCCGACGATGCTGGCTGTCATGGTCGTTCTCCTCAGGCTCGCGTCATGCGGATCAGTTGACGAACTTACCACCCAATTCGTCCTCGATGTGAATCCGGATGATGTCGTCGAAAGTCTTTTCGTCGGTGGTGAAGCCGAGCTCGCGCGCCCGCCTGGCGTCGAAATTGCGCGGCCAGCCGTCGACGATGCCCATGATGAACGGATCCGGCTCGCGCCTGATCCGGGCCGCGACCTTGTCGCCGGCGACCCGCTTCAAGCGCGGCGATCTGCTCGCCGACGGTGGCGGACAGGCCGGGCATGGTGAGGTTGCGGCGCGAGCCGGCCGCTGCGGTATCCATGGTCGCGGCATGGAGCAGGAAACCGACCGCCGAGCGCGGCGAGGCATGCCAGTGCGGACCTCCTCCGACACCGGCAGCACCGCTTCCTTGCCGGCCAGCGGTTCGCGCAGGATATTGGAGAAGAATCCGGATGCCGCCTTGTTGGGCAAGACCGGGACGGATGCAGACGGTCGGCAGCCGGATACCGATGCCGTCCATGAAACCGCGTCGCGAATAGTCCGACAGCAGCAATTCGCCGATCGCCTTCTGG
Source organism: uncultured Alphaproteobacteria bacterium (assembly GCA_963699465.1). Taxonomy (GTDB): domain Bacteria; phylum Pseudomonadota; class Alphaproteobacteria; order Rhizobiales; family Xanthobacteraceae; genus Bradyrhizobium. Next base: position 521,514 of record CAVOTZ010000044.1, on the reverse strand, counting down.
GTGCCGTAGCTCAGCAGCGGGGTGTGAAAGAACTCGTCGCCGATGGCGTCGGGAAACGGCGCGCCGAACACCGCGATCGACGAGGTGAACACCACGCCGGGGCTTGTAGCCGCCGCCGACCAGCCGGACCGCATCGAGCAGCATCCGGGTGCCGTCGAGATTGATCCGGTAGCCCTTGTCGAAATCGAGTTCGGCCTCGCCGGAGACGATCGCCGCCAGATGGAAAATCACGTCGGGACGGTCCGCGACCAGCTTTTCGGCAGCGCCCGGCACCGCGAAATCGCAGGTCACGGTGTCGACCGGAAATCCGGGTTTGGCGGGTCGTTGCCGGCGCCACCACGTCCTGCAGCGTCATGCCGCGCGATGTCGCGGGAGCCGAGGCGCCCGTCACGCAACAGCCGCTCGGTCAGTTTGCGGCCGACCATGCCGGCCGCGCCCAGAACCAGAATATGCAAGACCCAACTCCTTTTTGTTCTTGAATTCAGCCGCGGCCCGCGCGCTCACTCTTTCACGGCTCCGGTCATCGCCGATACGTAATGCTCGACGAAGAACGCGTAAAGTATGACCAGCGGCAGCGAACCGACCAGCGCGCCCGCCATCAGCGAACCCCATTTGTAGATATCGCCGTCGACGAACTCGTTGACGATCGCCACCGGCACCGTCTTGTTCGGGGTCGATTGCAGGAAGGTCAGCGCGTAGATGAATTCGTTCCAGCACAGCGTAAAGGAGAAGATGAAGGCCGAAATCAGGCCGGGAACCGCCAGCGGCATCACGATCTTGATCAGGATCTGCCAGCGCGAGGCGCCGTCGATCAGCGCGCATTCCTCCAGCTCGTACGGGATGGTCTTGAAGTATCCCATCAACAGCCAGGTCGAGAACGGAATCAGCAGGGTCGGATAGACCAGGATCAGCGACAGCGGCGAATCGAACAGGCCATAGGCCTGGATCACCGACGCCAGCGGAATGAACAGAATCGACGGCGGCACCAGATAGGCAAAGAAGATCAGCACGCCGACCGCTTCGGCGCCCCTGAAACGCAGGCGCACGATGGCGTAGGCCGCCAGCACGCTGGCGATGATCGACAGCGTGGTCGCGCCGACCGCCACATACATCGTGTTCCAGAGCCAGCGCGGATACTGGGTCTCGAACAGCAGCTTGCTGATGTGCTTGAAGGTCGGATGGACCACCCAGAACGGGTTGTACTTGTCCATGTCGATCAGCTGCTCGTCCGGCTTGATCGACGTCAGCGCCATCCAGTAGAACGGAAACAGCAGCACGACCAGGATGACGAACAGCGGCAGATAGAGCGTCACCAGGCGGCGCGGCAGCGACTCCAGATAGCTCATGCCCTCGCTGTCGTCACTCTGCGCGGCGACCGGCGCCTTCGACGGCAACGCGTGAATCAGTCATTGTTCGATCCTTGCTGCCATTTCCGGCGCTGCATGCCGAACCAGGAAATCGCGATCGCCGCCGCCAGGAACGGGATCATCGCGGTGGCGATCGCGGCGCCCTCGCCGAGCCGGCCGCAGATGATGCCGCGCTGATAGCTCAAGGTCGCCATCAGATGCGTGGCATTGACCGGGCCGCCGCGCGTCAGCGCCCAGACCAGCTGGAAGTCGGTGAAGGTGAACAGCACCGAGAAGGTCATCACGACGGCGATGATCGGCGTCAGCAGCGGATAGGTGATGAAGCGGAAGCGCTGCCAGTTGGTGGCGCCGTCCAGCGTCGCCGCCTCGTACAGCGAGGGCGACACCGTCTGCAGGCCGGCCAGCAGCGTGATCGCGACGAAGGGAACGCCGCGCCAGATATTGGCGAAGATCACGCTGCCGCGCGCCATGTTGCCGTCGCCGAGGAAATTGATGTTGTGGTCGATCAGGCCGAGCTTGATCAGCGACCACGAGATGATCGAAAACTGCGCGTCGTAGATCCACCAGAACGCGATCGCCGACAGCACGGTCGGCACGATGAAGGGGATCAGCACCACCGAGCGGATCATGGCCTTGAACGGCATATGCCGGTTCAGCAGCAGCGCGAGATAGAGCCCGACCGCGAATTTGATGGCGCTGGCGACGATGGTATAGAGCAGCGTGTTGAACACCGAGAGCCAGAAGATCGAGTCATCCCACAGCCACTGGTAGTTCTCGAGGCCGACGAAGACGCCGGTGCGGCCGATGCGCTCGTCGGTAAAGCTCATCCAGACGCCGAGGCCCAGCGGATAGGCCAGGAACAGGATCAGGAATGCCGCCGCCGGCAGCATGAACCAAAGCGCCGATCCAGTTGCGGTTGGTGCTTGAGCCGCATCCATAGCGACGGCTCGTATCTGCGACCGGCGGCCTGCACCGGCGCCGATGTCTGAACGGTAGTCATTCAGCTCCAATTCCAAATCCCTGGCAAGACGATCGCCCGGTCGCCTGCTTATCTCACGCCGGGCGTCGACCTGGATTTCCAGACAAAAACAGGCCGGCGCGGCAGACCGCGCCGGCGGCTTGGCCTATCGGAAGATGCGCTTGGCGGAACGTTCCGCCGAAGCCATCGCCGTCTTCACGTCCTCGCGTCCGGTGCAGTAGTTCGCGAACATGTCGACCACCACAAAGTCGGCGATCGCGGCCGCGGCATTCTCGCCCATCTTGCCGATACCGGCCGGGGTCTGCGCGGTCTCGGCCACGTTGCGATACGGCGTGTTCTTCGGGTCCGCGGTCCAGATCGGGTTCTTCTTGAAGCCGAGCAGGAACGGCGACAGATAGCCCTGCGCCGCCTCGACCCAGGGATCGAACTGCGCCGGTTCCATCATGAAGGCGGTGAAGGCCTTGCAGGCCTGCGGGTATTTGGTGAAGTTGAAGACCAGGATCGGGAAGCCGAGATGCAGTTCCCTGCGTCTTGCCGTCGACGCCCGCCGGCAGATGGGCGTGGTTCATGTCTTCGGCGATCTGCGGATTTTCCTTCTTGGCGGTGACATAGATCGAGATGCCGTTGGCGGTCAGGTAGAGCTGGCCCGCCAGGAACGCCTTGTTGTTGGAACTGTCGTTCCAGGACGCGGTGCCCGGAACGAAATCGTCGTACAGCCCCTTGACGTATTCCAGCGCCTTCGCGGTCTCCGGCGAGTTGATGACGACCTTGTTGTCCTTGTCGATCAGATTGCCGCCATGGGCCCACAGCGCCCAGTGCAGCCAGCCATTGGCGTCGCCCGAGGCGTGCCCGAGCGCCATGCCGGCGGGCGTGCCGTTCTTGTTCAGGCCCTTCGACCAGATCGGCAAAGCCGCCGAGGTCGTTCGGGAATTCCTTGTGGCCGGCTTTTTCGCACGGCGGAGACGCGGTAGTTCACCAGACCGCCGGTGGCCGCGACGGGAACGCCGATCCACTTGCCTGTCGAACTTGCCGTAGGCCTCGCCCGACGCCGCCCAGCCGCCGCATTTCTTGCCGAGATAATCGGCGACATCGGTCATGTCGGTGCATTTGCTCGGGAACAGGAACGGCAGCGAGTAAAGACCCCAGACCATATCGAGGCCCTGCCCGGTGTTGGCGGCGACCGACGCCTTGGGCTGGATGTCGTCATAGGATTCGTTGGAGACGTTGATGGTCGACGCCGGTCGCCTTCTGGAAGGCATCGACGATCTTCATGAAGGCGACGTCTTCGGCTTCGACGAAGCGCTTCCAGCGCAGCAGGTTGATCTTGGCGCCGGCTTCCGGCTTCCATTGCGCCGTCCTGCGCCCAGGCCTTGGCAAAGCCCAGCAGTTGCTCGCTCGACATCGTCGCCGCGGCGGCCAGCATGGTGGCGCCGCCCTTGAGCAAGGACCGCCGATCGGGTGTAAGGATAGTCATATTCCGTATTCCTCCTGGTCTTGTTTGCTTCTTGATTGTTGTCTTGGTCGACGCAGATTCAGAGTCGCTTGCCGGTGGCCTCATCGAACAGATGCACCAGCGACGGGTCCGGCTTCAGCCGGACCTTGTCGCCCGGATTGAACGTGTGGCGCTCGCGGAACACCGCGACGACCTGCTGGCCGCCGAGCTTGGCAAATACCTGGGTTTCCGAACCGGTCGGCTCCACCACCACGATCTCGGCTTCGGCGCCGTCGTCGGCGATGGTGAAATGCTCGGGCCGCACGCCATAGACCGCCGGGCCGGCCGTCGGAATTGGCCGGCGCCGACGCCAGCGGCAGTTTGACGCCGTTCGGCCCTTCGAAACCGGCGCTGCCGTTGGCCTTGACCTTGCCTTTGAGGAAATTCATCGCCGGCGAGCCGATGAAGCCGGCGACGAACTGGTTGTCCGGCCGGTCGTACAGTTCGAGCGGCGTGCCGATCTGCTCGACGATGCCGTCATGCATCACCACGATCTTGTCGGCCATGGTCATGGCCTCGATCTGGTCGTGGGTGACATAGACGGTGGTGGTCTTCAGCCGCTGATGCAGTTCCTTGATTTCGGTGCGCATCGCCACGCGCAGCTTGGCGTCGAGGTTGGACAGCGGCTCGTCGAACAGGAACACCTGCGGATCGCGCACGATGGCGCGGCCCATCGCGACGCGCTGGCGCTGGCCGCCGGACAATTGCCGGGGATAGCGATCGAGCAGCGGCGATCAGATCGAGGATTTCCGCGGCGCGCTTGACGCCGCTCTTGATCTCCTCGGCACTTGGCGCCGCGCAGCTTCAGCGAAAACCCCATATTGTCGGCGACCGTCATATGCGGATAGAGCGCATAGTTCTGGAACACCATGGCGATGTCGCGCTCTTTGGGCTGGACGTTGTTGACGACGCGGTCGCCGATCGAGATCGTCCCGGAGGTGATGTTTTCCAGCCCGGCGAGCATCCGCAGCAGGGTCGACTTGCCGCAGCCGGAGGGGCCGACCAGCACCACGAAAGCGCCGTCCTCGATCGGGATCGATACGCCGTGCAAGACCTCAAAGCCGCCAAACGATTTCCGCACGTCGCGAATCTGCACCGACGACATACTTTACCCCTCCCGAATACCTGTTGCGCGGTAATCTGCCCGCGGCCGATCCTCTTGTTTAACCCGGGGTCATATCAGACTTTTTCGGCGATGTCGTCGGATCAAAGTCGTATTGAAGTACCCTGCGCCGGCGCCGACATTGCGATCAGGGACGGTGGCGTGCAAACATCGTTCGCCGATACGAACATTGCGCACAAAAACAAGGCATGTGCGCTGCGGGAGAAACCATGAACAAGCCGCTCACCGGGACCACCCGACGCAAACTCCGTTCCAGCGAATGGTTCAACAACCCGCACAACCCCGGGATGACCGCGCTCTACCTCGAGCGCTACCTCAATTACGGCCTGACCCGGCATGAACTGCAGTCCGGCAAGCCGATCATCGGCATCGCCCAGACCGGCAACGACCTGTCGCCGTGCAACCGCCATCACCTCGAGCTGGCGCACCGGGTCCGGGAAGGCATCCGCGCCGCCGGCGGCATCGCGATGGAATTTCCGATGCATCCGATCCAGGAGACCGGCAAGCGCCCGACCGCGGCGCTGGACCGCAACCTCGCCTATCTCGGGCTGGTCGAAATCCTGTTCGGCTATCCGCTTGGACGGCGTGGTCCTGACCACCGGCTGCGACAAGACGACGCCCGCCTGCCTGATGGCGGCGGCGACCGTCAACATGCCGGCGATCGTGCTGTCGGGCGGCCCGATGCTGAACGGCTGGTTCAAGGGCGAGCGCACCGGCTCCGGCACCGTGGTCTGGAAGGCGCGCGAAGAGCTTGCCGCCGGCGAGATCGACTACGAGGAGTTCATGAATATCGTGGCCTCCTCGGCGCCGTCGGTCGGCCATTGCAACACCATGGGCACCGCCTCGACCATGAATTCGCTGGCCGAAGCGCTCGGCATGTCGCTGCCGGGCTGCGCCGCGATCCCGGCGCCCTATCGCGAGCGCGGCCAGATCGCCTACGAGACCGGCACCCGCATCGTCGGCATGGTCTGGGAGGATCTGAAGCCGTCCGACATCCTGACGCGCGAAGGCGTTCGAGAACTGCATCGTGGTCAATTCGGCGATCGGCGGCTCGACCAACGCGCCGATCCATATCAACGCGCTGGCCCGCCATATCGGCGTCGAGCTCTCGATCGACGACTGGCAGAAGCACGGCCATGACGTTCCGCTGCTGGTCAACATGCAGCCGGCCGGCTTCTATCTCGGCGAGGAATATCATCGCGCCGGCGGCGTGCCGGCGGTGGTGCGCGAACTGATGCAGCACAAGCGCATCCATGAAGACGCGCTGACCGTCAACGGCCACAGCATGGGCGACAATTGCCGCGATGCGCCGACGCCCGACGATGACGTGATCTGGAGCTACGACAAGCCGCTGGTCAAGGACGCCGGCTTCCTGGTGCTGCGCGGCAACCTGTTCGATTCCGCGATCATGAAGACCAGCGTGATCTCGAAGGAATTCCGCGACCGCTATCTGGTCAACCCCAAGGATCCCAACGCGTTCGAAGGCCGCGCCATCGTGTTCGAGGGGCCGGAGGATTATCACCACCGCATCGACGATCCCGCGCTTGATATCGACGAGCACTGCATCCTGTTCGTGCGCGGCACCGGCCCGATCGGCTATCCCGGCGGCGCCGAAGTCGTCAACATGCAGCCGCCGGCAGCGCTGATCAAACGCGGCATCCTGGCACTGCCCTGCATCGGCGACGGCCGGCAGTCCGGCACCTCGGGCTCGCCCTCGATCCTCAACGCGACGCCGGAAGCCGCCGCCGACGGCGGGCTCGCGATCCTGAAGACCGGCGACAGGGTTCGCATCGACCTCAACAAGGGCAGCGCCGACATCCTGATCTCGGACGAGGAGCTGAAGCAGCGCCGCGCCGAGCTGAAGGCCAAGGGCGGCTTCCCCTACCCGGCGCAACCAGACGCCGTGGCAGGAGCTCTATCGCTCGACGGTCGGCCAGCAGGCCACCGGCGCCTGCATGGAGTTCGCCACCCGCTATCACGACATCGCCGGCCAGGTCGGCGTCGCCCGGGATAATCACTAACGTTCGTCGTCCCTGCGAACGCAGGGACCCATAACCCCTCGCTCAAGTGAATAACAAAGACTTCCACCCGAAACTCCGCGCCGTATGGGTCCCTGCGTTCGCAGGGACGACTCGTTGAAGCGCATACCAGAATCAGGAGAACACCATGTCAGACCGCCTGAAAGGCAAACGCGCATTCGTAACCGCGGCGGCGGTGGGTATCGGCCGCGCCTGCGCGCTGGCCTTTGCGCGCGAGGGCGCCACCGTGTTCGCCACCGACATCGACGAGCAAAAATTGGCGACTGCTGACCAAGGAAGGCGTCGCCGAAGTGGCGCGGCTCGACGCGCGCGACAGCGCAGCGGTTGCCGCGATGGCCAAGCGCGTCGGCAAGACCGACATCCTGCTCAACGCCGCCGGCTTCGTGCATCACGGCACGGTGCTGGAATGTTCCGACGAGGACTGGGATTTTTCGTTCGACCTCAATGTCAAATCGCATGCACCGCACCATCCGCGCGTTCCTGCCGGGCATGCTGGAAAACGGCGGCGGCTCGATCGTCAACATCTCCTCCGCCGCCGGCGTGTTCAAGGCCGCGCCCAACCGCTACGTCTACGGCGCGACCAAGGCCGCGGTCGCGGCGCTGACCCGCGCGGTTGCGGCCGACTTCATCACCAGGGGCATCCGCTGCAACTGCATCTGCCCCGGCACCATCGAGACGCCGTCGATGCTGGACCGCGCCGCCGCGGCGGGCCCGAAGCGGCCGCGAGATGTTCGTCGCTCGCCAGCCGATGGGCCGGCTCGGCACCGCCGATGAAATCGCCTCGCTCGCGGTCTATCTCGCCAGCGACGAAAGCGCGTTCACGACAGGCGTCGCCCACATCATCGATGGCGGCTGGACGCTGTGACGATCACGACCTCATCCTGAGGAGCGCGCCTTCGCGCGTCTCGAAGGATGGGCAGCATTTGCAGCCATGGTTCGAGACGCGCGCAAAAGCGCGCTCCTCACCATGAGGACTTTGACAGGAAAAGGACCCTCCCCATGAACAAGATCGATCTGAACGGCCGTTGCGCCGTGGTCACCGGCGGCGCGCAGGGTTTTGGGCGCGCGATCGCCGAGCGGTTTGTCGCCTCCGGCGCCAAAGTCGCGATCTGGGATCACGACCAGCCATTCGCGGAAAAGACGGCGAAGGAAATCGGCAACGGCGTCACCGCCTTCAAGGTCGACGTGTCGGATCTCGCCGCGGTCGAGAACGCCTGCGACGCCACGCTGAAGGCGCTCGGCAAGATCGACATCCTCGTCAACAATGCCGGCATCGCCGGCATCAACAAGACGGTGTGGGAGACCGACCTCGAGGAATGGCGCAAGGTGCTGCGCATCAATCTCGACGGCCCCTTCATCTGCTGCAAGGCGATCGTGCCGCACATGGTCAAGCAGAACTACGGCCGCATCGTCAACATCGCCTCGATCGCCGGCAAGGAAGGCAACCCCAACGCCGCGCATTACTCGGCCTCGAAAGCCGGCCTGATCGCGCTGACCAAATCGCTCGGCAAGGAACTGGCCGGCTACGAAATCGCGGTCAACGCGGTGACGCCGGCCGCGGCCAAAACCGCGATCTTCGACCAGCTCACCCAGCAGCATATCGACTTCATGCTGTCGAAGATTCCGAAAGGACGCTTTGTGCTGGTGGAAGAGCTCGCCGCCATGGTGGCCTGGCTGGCCTCGGAGGATTGCGCCTTCTCGACCGGCGCGGTGTTCGATATATCGGGTGGCCGCGCGACCTATTAAGGCGGACCAATGTGACCCAAGACGTCGTTATCCGGGAAGGCCGATGTCTGTGCGGCGCGGTGCGCTTCAAGGCCGCAGGCGAGCCGATCAATGTCCGTATCTGCCATTGCCGCAATTGCCAGAAGGCGATGGGCTCGCCGTTCTATGCCCGCGCGCTGTATCCGCAGACCGCGATCGAGGTCGAGGGCGACACCGGCAGCTACGCCTCTTCGGCGACGCTCGGCCGGGTGTTTTGCAAGGCCTGCGGCACCCGGCTGTTTTCCTGGCGCAGCAACGGCACCGCGGCGGGCATCGCGCTCGCCGTGTTCGACGATCGCCATGCCTTTGCGCCGAGCGAGCACATCTGGGTCAGCGAGAAGATGAACTGGGTGAAGATCGACGACGGCCTGCCGCAATATCCGCAAGGGCCGCCTGCGGTTTGATGCCGATAGGTGTCGTCGTGCAGACGAAAGCGGACCTATCATGCCGCGCTGAAGTTTTGCCGTTATTGACCCATAACGGAAGTCGCACTCGTTTCATCCAAAATTGAGCATTCAGCGCGTTAATGGTTGACGCAATCGGCCTTTGCAACCTAGTGCGGTTACTTCAAGCTTTGCTGCCTAAAGGCCTCACGCTATGCCGATAATATGGCCGTTCTTCATCCGGTTCGGGGCACTTGTCGCTATCGTTCTCTGTCTCGCGGGCTGCGGAAGGTCCGAGAGCTTCCGATACAAGCTGACATTGGCGGTCAACACGCCTGACGGGGTCAAGCGCAGTTCAAGCGTGAACTGAGTGGGTGTTTTGGGAAGTCTCGATGCCTGCTCGCGGAACGCCGCACAAGGTTCACGGCGAAGCGTTGTATCTGGACCTTGGCCCCGGCGCGAGGCCACTCGTCGCCTTGCTGACAAGTCACCTTCATCCGGAACCCGGCGGAACTGTTTGGGATTGGCCGGGAGACAACATGCTAGATCGGCTCTATCACCCGAATTGGAGAGATGATGACTTTATGGAAGTTATATCGCGCCTCGCCAAAAGTCGCGGCCCGCGAAGGATTACTCCTGAGGAACTGCCCAATCTCGTGACATTCGCTGATATCAACGATCCGAAGAGCGTCATCGAAGTTGATCCTAACAATCTGCAAGGGACGCTTGGCCGAGACATTACTTGGAATGAGATTACGTTTGAAATGACAGACGAGCCGATCACTAAAGGCATAGAGCTGAAGTTACCTTGGATAAACGCGTACTTCCAAAACAACTTCAGACTTGATGGGACCGCTTACGGTAGCAGTAGGGAGCTTGCAAACATGTTGAGTTGGTCCGACTTCGACCAATCCGGCGATTTGAAGCGAAATAAGTAGGGCTGGTCAGTTCCGCGTTTGGCACTTTTCAGACATGACGCAGTGTCCGACCTTGGTCCGCAGTGCGCGCAAGAGCAGACATTATCGCAAGAAAAGCCGGAAACAGTGGTTCGCGTGAAATAGAATGGCCACACCGGGCGTGTGTTCCCGATGGAAACATCACTCGGCTGACTTTGCCCCGGAAGCCAGGTCCAGCGTGCGGCCTGCATGCCGCCACGCCTTCCGCGATCCGCGGTAAAGCGGACCTGGTCCGATCGCGCTGCCATGCCGCCGTTTGACCGAAACAGACTTGCTGCCTTCATCGAAATTTCAGCCTTCCGTGCTCTCATACGCATATGCAACTTATGAGCGTAAGACATTATTCAGCATAGCTTGCTTTTGCCAAGGTCTTTACGTCAGCTCCGTCCCGACGACCATCGTTGCCCACTCCAACTCAGCAGAAATTCAATGGACGCGACCCCTCACCGGCTTTTCAAAAACTATGGCATCGCGCTTGTCGTCGCTGGAGCCTTGATCTGGTTTCCTTATACCGGATTTTTCCTTTCCATCCTGACGAACGGGTTGCTCATTTCGCTGATCTGCAACATGTTCCTGATCCATCTGACTTTCAACGTGTGCACCAGACGGGCATCAATCGGATGGTTGGTTTTGCCGGTCGCTTGTTATGGCGCGTGGCTCATTTGGCTTGTGCCGCAGAGTAAGGCGGTCTCGTCAGAAGTCAGCAAGCTCGAAAGTGATAATCGCGTTACGGAAGCCATCCCAGCGAATTTAACTCTCGTGTTTCCCGAAGGAGATGTCGATTTAGCTAATAGAGCAAAACTGCACCTTGCGCCCTCCGTACGCGTGTTCATTGGATCGATTGAGCTTTCGAACATCAACGGGACGAAATTGGGTTGCATGTTGCCTAGGTCCAATGACCCTTCTTTCATTAAGGATAGGCGCTGTCCGACTGAGGTTCCCTCGCAACTTCCCGCCGATGCGATCTTTTTTCGCTCGTTGGAGCGGCCTGATCCTCAGTCTCGATCCAGGACATTTCTTCATCGATACGAATTGACCCAAAATTCCGCAGCTGGCGATCGCGTAATCGGCCACTTCAACTTTGGTTGGCTGAGTACGCCCGTGGTGGCACCGATATTTCAAGCAGCCTGCGTTCTAATTGATGAACCTTCAGCATGGTCGTGCTTTATGTCGCCGAAGCTACGAAAAGTAGCAGTCGGTGAAACTGGCCCCACCGATCTGTACGACCCGTCTCATAGATATACAGACCCCGTCATCGCGACACTCGCGAATGTGCTCGGAGCTAAGTTTTTCGCTGAGGAGAGGCCTATGCCTCCGCCGCTCAAGATACCTCCGATAAGCGCGAGTCCAGCACCTTCCGCTTCTGACGCTAACGACATGTCTCGGTACAAAGACTAGCAATTTTCTCTATTGGTACTTTAGTCCTCAAAATGTCTGGTATTGGCACTTAGGCGACATCGGGCAAATCTGCAATTTTACCGCTATTGGGGTTGAGCGGACATCTGTCGGCGCTTAATGAGTACACTCCCCAAATAAAACCGCGCCATCCTCCAAACCGGACGGGATCACCGATTGCCTGCCAACGACACGATCTACACGATATCGGTCCGGATATTGCCGCTGGTGATCCCCATCACCTTTCACGAGGCCGCCCACGGCTTTGTCGCCCACCATTTTGGCGACAACACCGCGCGGGAACGCGGCCGCGTCAGCTTCAACCCGCTGAAATGGCAGGAATCGAGGCGTTGTTGATCAAACGCAAACTCGTTCTCAAAACTCGCTTCATAAGAAACATTGCTGAAACCAGGGAGGGTTGGATGATAGCATATCGCAAAACCGCACTTCTTGCTTTGGCGGCTGTCGTTTTCGGAAGGCTCTTCGCCGCACCGTTTTCAGCACTCGCCCAGCCGGTTGATGGCGACGCGGCATCCGGTCGCGAGATCGCGGCAAAGCGATGCAGTTCCTGCCATCGCGTTCTGCCGATGACCCTTGCCGACCGAGCCGATCCTCCAAGCTTTCAAAGCGTCGCCGACATGCCATCGACCACGGGAATTTCCCTGAATGCGTTTCTTCATTCAGATCACAACAATATGCCGAATTTTATAATTTCCAGCACGGAATCGAATGATCTGATCGCTTATATTTTGAGTCTGAGGAAGCATTAGGGAAATCCTGCTTGGGACACCTCTCCTGGGGTATGCAAGTATCAACCTGCCAGGGAGGCCCTTGAGCTATATCAAGCTTCCTGGTTTGCAGAGGGTTATCTGTTTAAAGGTGCTTACTCTCCAAAATATCGGGAGCAGAATGCTGAAGTGGTGCTCCGATTGTCAGCAGTTTATGGGCGAAGTTCCGGAATTTCTGGACTTCACCATCACCCATGGGCTGTGCAGCAACTGCCATATCACGCGGCGCCAACCGGCCAATCTGGATTTGACGCACGCTCGCGTCCTCAAAGGCATTCAGCGCAAATTATGGAATGCCGGCCATCGTAACGACCTTCAGGCGGCGGCCGATATCATCGCGAACGACGCAGCCAAGGCTAATGTCCGCCCCGTTGATGTTCTTATCGGGATCATCGCGCCATTGCTCTATCAGATCGGTGAGCGGTGGAAGCGAGGAACGCTCAGCGTCGAGGGAGAGCATCGATTTACCGCGTTTTGTGAAAAGGTGATCGATCTCATCGAAGCGCAATCAAAGCCCTTGGCTTCCAGAGCCGAGGGTGAGAATGGCATTCTGCTGACCAACGCGCCCGGCAACCGGCATACGCTGGCGATAAAAATCCTGGATTTGTGGCTGGCGAGCAGAGGCAGACGGGCGCGGATTGTAGACGTGCAGCTCAATCTCGGCCCCCTGCTGGATCATATTCGAACGATACCGAGTAAAATCCTCCTGATTTCCATGTCCCTGGTGGAGCAAACCGGTGCGGTCAAAGAGATTGTCAAACAGGTTGCGAATTTGCCAAAGCCCGTGCGGCCGAGGGTGGTGATCGGGGGACATGCGGTTAAGCTGGGGCTTGTTGCCCCAATAAACGGCGCAGATTTGATGGCTGATATCAGCACCTTGGCCGAACATCTTTGATTCAACCGAAATTCGGGACTTCCGCTGAGGAGGCTTCCGTTGAGGGGCCTTCGGCGACATCGGGCAATTCCGACATTCTGCCTATTAGGGGTTGAGCGGACATCAGCCGCCGCTTAATGAGTAGACGCCCCAGACAAAGCCGCGCCAGCCTCCAAACCCGACGGGATCCCCGCTTGCCTGCCAACGACACGATCTACACGATATCGGTCTGGATATTGCCGCTGGTGATCGCCATCACCTTTCACGAGGCCGCTCACGGCTTTGTCGCCCACCATTTTGGCGATAACACCGCGTGGGAGCTGGGCCGCGTCAGCTTCAATCCGCTCAAACACATCGATCCCTTCGGTACCCTGCTATTGCCGGCGATCCTGCTGTTTTCCCACTCGCCGTTCCTGTTCGGATACGCCAAGCCGGTGCCGGTGAATTTTCGCGCGCTGCGTCATCCCCGGATCGACATGGTGTGGGTGGCGCTGGCCGGCCCCGCCACCAACATCGCGCTGGCCTTGATCGCGGCGGCTGCTTTTCACCTGTTGCCCTTTGCGCCCGACAATTCGGCGCAATGGATCGCCGACAATCTGAAAAACGCGCTTGTTATCAATGTCGTGCTCGCGGTTTTCAACATGCTGCCGATTCCGCCTCTGGACGGCGGAAGGGTCGCGGTCGGGCTGTTGCCGAACGTGCTGGCGGTGCCGCTGTCCCGGCTGGAACCGTTCGGGATGTTGATCCTGATCGGCTTTTTGATCCTGCTGCCGCTGGCCGGCGCCCAACTTGGTCTAAATCTTGATGTTATTTCGACGATACTGCGCACGGTGACCGGCTATGTGATTGGGCTACTTCTCCTGGTGACCGGCAACGCGTAGTGCTGCGTCACATCAGCCGAACCAACTGAGGCCATCTTGATCAAAGCTGCCGATATGATGATCGCGCGCCGCGCCGACACCAAGGCGCGCGCCGATTTCGCCACCTGGAAGATGATGGCGAAGCTGAACGGCGCCTCCGCCCTGCCCGCCGAAGCCGAGACCTTCCTCGTCAGCTACAAGGAACTTCTCAAGCAAATGCCGGAGTCGGACGCCACCGACGCCACCATCCAGCTGATGTACAGGGCCTATTACGCCGAGATGGGCGGCCATGGCATCGCGCCCGACGTCCGCGCCCAGACGAGCGAACCGGTGACCGGCAACGTCACCGCCTTCAAGCGCCCGGCGCCGCAGAAGCCAAAAGCCAAAAATGGATCCACCACCGGATTCAGGGCTGGATTTACGACCGGACCGGACGGCAAGCCGAAGCTTCCCGTCGCTTTGATCTTCGCGTGCCTGGTCGTGGTCTATGTCGCGTTCCGCTATTACTGGCGCTGATCGAGCGCGGTTTTGGTCGGACTGCTAACGATAGCGCTTCAGCCGGTCCCAGATGCGGTCGAGCGGCTGGCGCAGGTTGCGGCAGATGAAGATCGAACGATCGTTCTCATAGGGCATCGCATAGGGATTGCCGAACGTTCCGGCATTTTCGACCGAGCCGCACAGCCGCTTCCATCGCTCGGGATCGCCGCCGACATGGACGATCAGCGAACCGTCATGGCCGCGCGGCCCCCACAGCCAATATTGATTTTGGCCGCTGAGCGCCGGCGGCAGCCCGTCTTCGCCGCCATAGACGTCGATCGCCGCCGCCTCTCCGTAATTCGACGCCAGGATCGCGACGCGGGCCTGGTCGTCGCCCGGCAGCGCGTGGACGATGGCGGCCACCCTCTTTTCCAGATCGCGCCAGCCGAATTCGTCCGACATGCTCTGGGTCAATGGCGCGCCGACGCCCGCGGCCTCGATCGGCTGCGGATGGATATTTGCAATGTCCATGTAGCGCTGCAGCAGCGCCGGCGCGAGGATCGGCAGCGTCAGCGGCGCAAACAACGCGCTGACCGCAATCGCCGCCGCGATCCAGACCCGCGTCACAATCGGCGCCAGCCGTTCGCACCAGACCGCGCCGAGCGCGAACATCGCGGGATAGGCGGGAAACAGATAATAATTGGTGCCGCGCTGGAGAAAATAGAACGCCGTCGTCAGCACGAATCCGACCGATAGAAAGCGCGCATGCGCAAGGCGGCGATCGACGAAAGGCCCGATCACGCCGGCCAGCCACAACGGCGCAAGAGCGATGTTCATCGAGAGCGCCTGGCGGAATTCGAACAGCCAGATCGGTCCGGTAAAATTCTTCTGGCTGTCGAGGTGCGGCAGGATCACCTCGAAGAACGGCCAGCCATGCTGCCACTGCCAGATCAGGTTCGGCGCGAACAACGCCGCCGCGATGGCGACGCCGAGCCACAATTGCCACCACAACAGGATGCGGCGCGCGGGAGCTGCGACGACGCCGGCGCCGAGCGCCACCAGCCAGACCGCGATGCCCCATTTGGCTTCCATCGCGAGGCCCGCCAGCACGCCGATCCAGATCAGGTCGGAACGGCGGTCGCGCAGGATGGCGCGCGTCAGCAGGAAAGCCGCGCCGGTCCACGCGATCGGCTCGAAGGTCGATGTGGTCAGATGCGAGGAGAGCCCTGCAAGCCCGGGCGCGATGCCGGCCGCGATCGCGGCCAGTGCCGCCGCCCTGCTCCCGCCGCCCAGCAGCCGGGCAAAACCCTCGCACAGCAACACCAGCCCGATCGCCACCAGCGTCGCCGGCAACCGCAATAGCCAGATATTGATGCCGAACAGCTGCGTCGCGGCCGCGATCAGCGGCACCAGCGGCGGCTGATCGACATAGCCGAAATCCGGATGCCAGCCGCAAACCAGGAAATACAGCTCGTTGCGCTGCGCGTCATAGCGGCCGGCGGTGGCCGCATGCACCAGCGCGACCAGCGCGGCAACGATCCAGACGACCGGCTGACGCGAAAACGCGGACCTCGCCATTTCGATCGGACTGGTTCGCGGCTCGACCTCCGCCGGCGATGCACTGCCTTGGCTCATGCTGAAAAGGATTCCCTCGCCGGTTGCGCTTCGACGAAAGAATATCAGGCGGCCTCAACGCGCCCAGTGAATTATCCGCAATCTGAATACGCGATCGCGGACGAAGTCATCGAATGAACCGAGGAAATGTCAGCGAAATCAGGCACTTCCGATTTACAGAAAATATCGCTTGAACCCTGTTGCAAATCACCGGCGTAATGCGCCCATCCTGTCCCGCAAGAGGGGACGTTGGCCACGTCACTGACGTTGGGACAGGCTGCGGTGGACGCGTGGATGTCGCCAGACGTGCGGCATGGATGCGTACGGCGAAAGCGTGTGGTCCTGACGCCCGGAATGCTGGCGTCAAGTCCTCGGGAGGCTAACGCCTCCCGGGGGCGATGGTGGCAAGAGGCTCCGATTCACCAGGGAGAGCACGTATAAACCGTAGAGCCACTGCGCAGGGAAGGCCGGAGTGTTTCCGCTGAACCTGTATGCTCGTGTGCGCATTTCCTTGTGCATCAATGCACACGAGACCGCGGGTGCAGCGCGCACCCGGTCTTCCCCGCGCCCTCTCTGGAGGGTCGCGTGCGCCCTCTCTTTGAGGCGCAAACGAAATTGACAACCTCGGGCGAAACCATGTCGCGAGAACGAGGAGGCGTGTGTGGCCCATCCTTCGAGACGCGCGCCGGACAGCGCAAGTGCGCTGCCGGGAGGGCGCGCTCCTCAGGATGAGGACCTCGTGGTGAGGAGCGCGGCAAAGCCGCGCGTCTCGAACCATGGCCACGGGACGATGACTGCGCCAAGCGGCGTCCCCCGCAATGACGAATGCGAGCTTTCGGTGCCGTCCCGGATGTCGCTTCGCTCATCCGGGCTACAAATCATGACGTTGGTGCTCTAGGCGGGACATACAATGCAATGCATAATGCCCGCTATATTCAAGTTCCAGACAAGCTCGGAACGACATTTGGAGGGGGCATGAGACATCTAGTTGCGGCATTGACGCTGACCACGGGCCTGCTGCTGGCCGGCGGCGCGTCGGCGCAGGAAAAGCTCGACAAGGTGGTCAAGGTCGGCGCGCTCGGCGATCAATCCGGTCTCTATCAGGACATCGGCGGCCCCGGCTCGGTGGTGGCCGCGCAAATGGCCATCGAGGATTCGGGACTGGTCGCCAAAGGCTGGAAGATCGACCTGATCTCGGCCGATCACCAGAACAAGCCTGACGTTGCCGTCAACATCGGCAAACAGTGGATCGACGTCGAGAAGGTCGACGTGTTCGTCGATCTCGCGGCCTCCAATGTCGGGCTCGCGATTGCCAATCTCGCCAAGGAGAAAAACGTCGTCAACCTGAACTCCGGCTCAGGCTCCTCCGACCTGACCGGTTCGCAGTGCACGCCCAACACCATTCACTGGGCGTACGACACCTACATGCTGGCCAACGGCACCGGCAAGGCGCTGGTGAAATCCGGCGGCGATAGCTGGTTCTTCATCACCGCGGACTACGCGTTCGGCCAGGCGCTGGAGCGCGACACGACGGCAGCCGTCACTTCCAGCGGCGGCAAGGTGCTCGGCGACGTCAAGCATCCGCTCAATACAGCCGACTTCTCCTCCTTCCTGCTGCAGGCGCAAAACTCGAAGGCCAAGGTGATCGGCCTCGCCAATGCCGGCGGCGACACCACCAACGCGCTCAAGCAAGCGGCCGAATTCGGCATCACCGCCGGCGGCCAGAAGCTCGCCGGCATGCTGCTGTTCATCACCGACATCAATTCGATGGGGCTCAACGTCGCGCAGGGCTTGAGCTTCACCGAAAGCTTCTATTGGGACATGAACGACCAGACCCGCGCCTTCAGCAAGCGCTTCATGGAACGGTTCAAGAAGAATCCGCCGACCATGGTGCAGGCCGGGGTCTATTCCTCGCTGATCCATTATTTCAAGGCGCTGGAAGCGCTCGGCGGCAATCCGCATGACGGCGCCAAGGTGGTCGCCAGGATGAAGGAAATGCCGACCGACGATCCGCTGTTCGGCAAGGGATCTGTCCGCGCCGACGGCCGCAAGATCCATCCGGCCTATCTGTTCGAGGTCAAGAAGCCGTCGGAATCGAAATACCCCTGGGACTACTACAAGCTGATCGCCACCATCCCGGCCGACGAGGCCTTTATCCCGCTGGAGAAGAGCGCCTGCCCACTGGTGAAGAAGAGCTGAGTTGTTTGCACGATGACGACGGAAGAACGGGTGCCTGCTGCGCCTGTTCTTCCGGCGCCGCCTCAGCCCTTCTGCTTCTGGAAGATCACGTCGAGCGTGAAGTTCAGGCCTTCGTCCGCCTCCATCGGCGGCGGCCGCGGCACCGGATCGGACTTCCGGATCATCTCCAGCGCCGCCGCGTCATAGGCGGAATCGCCGGAACCCTCGATCACCCGCATCGACACCACGTGACCCATGCGGTCGAGCACGAAGCCGACCTTGACCGTGGCCGCCCTGGCGTTCCTGACCTCGGGATAACGCTTGTGAAGGTTGAGATAGGCGCTGAGCTGGCCGCGCCATTTCGCCAGCAGCTTCGCCGATATCCTTGCCGATGCCCTGGTTAACCACCGTCGGATGCTCGTCGACCCGCGCGCCCTCGATCGCCTGCCGGGCGGTGGCTTCCTGCGCCACCGATTCCTCCGAGGCCTGGGTCTGCACCGCCGCGACCTTGGGATCGTCCTCCTTCGGCTTCTGGGATTCAGTTGGTCGTCACGACGCGATCGGGGTCTTCGGTTTCGGTCGGCGTATCCTTCGGCAGGTCGGTTTCCTTGACCTCGGCCTTCTGCTCGGGAAGTGCTGGCGAAGCGACCGACGCATCGGTGTCGGGCCCGGCCGGCAGATCGGTATCCTCGACGTGGTCGCCGAGGTCAGTTCGATCCCGATTTCGCCCTGCGCGCCCAGATATTCGTCGCCGGTGTCGCCCTGCAGATGCGCGAACGCCAGCGCGCCGCAGCCCAGATGCAGCACGAGCGCGCCCACCGCTGCCAAAATCCACAGCCGCCGCGACGATTTTTGATCGATGTCGAGCTCGGACATCTCGTACCGCGGCCTCAGGGTTTTGCAGTCGCCGGCGCCGAGGCAGCGTCCGTCCGCATTCGGAACGCCCTCGAGCGCCACCAGCTTGATCTTGGTGTAGCCGCCGGCGCGCAGGATTTCCAGCACGTCCATCATCTCGCCATACGGCACCGCGCGATCGGCGCGCAGGAAGATATAGCGGTCCTTGCTCGAATCCGGCCATCGCATCGAGCGAGCGAACCAGATCGACCCGCTTGACCGGGTTTTCGCCGATCGCCACCGCGAGGTCCGGCTTGATGCTGACATAGGTCGGCTTGTCCGGCTTCTTCTGCGGGGTCGCGGTCGACGACGGCAGATCGATCGGAAGGTCGACGGTCGACAGCGGCGCCGCCACCATGAAGATGATCAACAGAACCAGGATGACGTCGATGAACGGCGTGACGTTGATCTCGTGGGTTTCCGCGAAATCGTCGTCATCGTCGAGATCGCTGTCCGCGATCGAGATCGCCCATCGCCTACTCCGCCGCGCGCGAACGCGCGTTACTGGGCGAACTGACATGGGTGCGGTCGAGATCGCGCGACAGCAGCCGCGCCGCGGCGCCCGACGAACGGCTGACCAGTTCGAGATAGCCTTTGGTCACCCGCGCGAAGTGATTGTAGATGATGACCGCCGGGATCGCCGCGACCAGGCCGATCGCGGTGGCGAGCAGCGCTTCGGCGATGCCCGGCGCGACCACCGCGAGATTGGTGGTCTGCGATTTCGAGATGCCGATAAAGCTGTTCATGATGCCCCAGACGGTGCCGAACAGGCCGACGAATGGCGACGTGGCGCCGATGGTGGCCAAACAGCCCCATGCCGATCCGGATCCGGCGGCGCTTCGGCGCGGACGATTTCGGCAAAGCTCGACGCCGCGCGTTCCTTGATGCCGTCGTCGCTGGAAATGCCGGCCGACAATCGCGCCTCGCGCATGGCGGCAGCCAGCAACGCCGACAGCACGCTGTCCTTGTTCGCCGAGCGCGAATTGCGCTTCCGCCAGCGAACGCGCATCGGCGACCTTTCGCAGCGCTCGGCGCAGTTTGCCCTGCACCACCGACAGCTCGATCATTTTCGCGATGAAGACGGTCCAGGTCACCAGCGAGGCGAAGGCAAGGCCGATCATGACCGCCTTGACGATGATGTCGGCCGACATGAACATCGACCACGGCGACAATTCATGCAGCGCCGCGACCGTCGATTTCAGCGCCTTGGCATTGTTGCCCTCGAGCGGTTGCGCTGCGGCATCGGGGGCCGGAGGCACCGCGGCGGGTTGCGCAGCGACCGGCGCGGGCTGAGCTGCCGCGGACGGCGCGGGAACCGCCGCGGACGGAGCCGGCGCGGCCGTCACCGGCGGCGAAGCCATCACGGGAGCCTGCGGCGCCATTGGAGCCGCTTTCGGTTGCTGCGCCATCAGGGGCGCCGCCGGCGACAGCATCGCCAGCGCAAGGACCGCAGCACAGATCGTTCGAAACAATGTCGTGTTCATACTTCAGCCCAGTAGCGGATCAGATTGTGATAGATGCCGGTCAATTTGACCGTTTCAGGGTCATCGCGCCCGAGGCGCTCCACCAGAGCCTGGATCGCCGTGTCGAGGTCGAAAATCAGGCTGCGGGCATGGGCATCTCGTATCATGCTCTGCAGCCAGAAAAAAGACGCAACCCGGGTACCCCGCGTCACCGGGGTGACCATATGCAAACTAGACGCAGGATAAACTACGAGATCGCCGGCCGGCAGCTTGATTTCGTGGGATCCGTAGAGGTCCTCGACCACCAGTTCGCCGCCGTCGTACTCCTCCGGCTCGGATAAAAATAACGTGACCGACAGATCGGTCCGGATGCGCAGCCCGGTCAGGTGATCGCCGCGCACGGCGTTGTCGACATGGATGCCGAAATGATGGCCGTCGGACGCCGACATAACGGTTGAACAGCGGCGGAAAGATCTGCAGCGGCACCGCCGCCGAGATGAACCGCGGATTGGCCGTCAGCGCCGAGATCACGCGGTTGCCGAGTTTTCGCGCGACCTCGCTGTCCGGCGGCAATTGCTCGTTGCGCTTTACCAGCGCCGACTGCGCGCCCGCCGTCGAACGGCCGTCCTCCCAGTCGCACGCCGTCCATGATGCGGCGGAAATCCGCCACATCGCCCTTGCTCAGCACGTTAGGGACGCAGATCAGCATCGCATTCTACGATCAGTACCTCGCCGATGATGACTATCCGCCACCGTGCGGCCTGGCGCTTCCAGCACGAACGGCGACGCTGCTCTGATACATCGCCGTGTAATAGAGCTTGTTGAAGATGTTGTTGACGATACAGCTTCACCTTCCAGTTCTTGTCGATCTTGGCCTCCGCGAACGTGTCGAAGCGCCAGAAGCTCGGCAGCGACGTGCCCTGGTTCGCCGCGAGCAACGTGCCGCCGTAAATCTTGGAGCGATAGACGGCCTGTCCGCCGACCTCCCAGCAGTCGTTGATCTGGTATTTGCTCAGCAGGCTGAACGACTGATTGGCGATGTTGGCCAGCGGCAGGCCGACGTTGGTGCGTGTACAGCGCAGGATCGGCCGGCGGAACCAGCGACTTCGTCACCGCCGATTTCATCAGCACCAGACCGCCGAACACGCTCCATTTGTCGGTGATCTTGCCGGCAACTTCGAGATCGATGCCGTGGATTTGATAGGCTGCGCCGGCGCTGATGCAAGGCTGCGAGCCCGCCGTCGTAGCATTATAGGGACATGCCGCGGTCTGGTTCGCGGGCGAGGTGACGTTCACCGACTCTCGCGCATTGGTGACATTGGTCTGGAACAGTGCGCCGCTGACGAGCAAATGGCGCTCGAACAATTCCCATTTGTTGCCGACCTCGATCGCCGTGTTCTTCGTCGGCCCGAATATCTGGTTCGAACTCGCCGTTGATGATCGGCGCAAGATGCCGCCGTAGTTGGCGCTGGTGCCGTCGAATTCGGAGCCCACCGGGTCCGACGACGTGGCGTAGGCAAGCATAGACGCTCGTGATCGGCAGCGGCTTCAACGTGATGCCGAGATTGAAGTTCGGCATGTCAAACTGCGCGGCCTGCGCACCGAATATGCCCGCGACCGCGCTCGACGTGCCGAAACCACTGACTTTGATGCCGTAATCGTCAAGGCGAACGCCGCCGTTGAGGATGACCAGGTCGCGGTAATTGGCGGAATCCATCAGATAGCCGCTCGTGGTGTCGATCGCGATCTTGCGTGGGCATCCCGTCAGCGTCGGCGTGCGTCGGGAACGGCGGAATGTATATTGCGGATTGATGATGCTGACGTTGGTCGGCGCTCCGCTGCTGTTGAACGCACCGGCCCCGAATCCTTCCGAGCTCAAGCCGGTATAGCTATCGATACTGGAAGTTTCGCGCGAGACCTCGACGCCCGCGACCGCGGTGTGATGCCAGTCGCCGGTATCGAACTTGTAGGTGGCCTCGCTCTGGTTATCGACGACGTCGGTCGGCTGGTAGCGGCTCAGCGGATTGGCGGTCAGCGTATACGCCGCGAGCGTGTGGCCGGACTCGGGAATCGTGCCGATATAATTCAGCACCGACTCCGAGCCCTCGATCTTGTCGCTGAGCGTCAGGTCGGGGGTGATCTGAACTTCGGCATTGAGCGTGGCGATGTCCTGGTGCGACCTCGAAGAAGTCGCGGTTGACGAAACCGTAGAAATTGTTGCGATTGACGCCGTACTCCGGGACACGGGCCGCCGGCCGTGGACGCGAACAGCTGGCCGCTGGCTGCCGGTCGGTCCCGGACGAAAATACGGCACGCCGAAATCCGGCAATCCGTGGTTGTCGGTGTGAACGTAGTCGGCGGTGATCTTGACCGCATCGACGGGCTTCCAGGTCATCGCGACGAACCCGCCGCCGCGATCATCGGTGGCATAGTTACGGCCTTCAACATCGGCTTCCTGGAACACGCCGCCGGCGCGTATCGCGAAGGTCGGGCTGATCACCTGGTTGACGTCGAGCGTGACGCGCTCGCCGCGGATCGGTGCTGACCGTCGTCGTCCATGTTGTAGAAGCTTTTTTCGGTGGTCGCCTGCTTGGTGACGATGTTGATCGCACCGCCCGTGGTGCCGCGTCCGGCGAATGACGAGCCGGGACCGCGCAGGATCTCGATCTGCTCGGTGAAGAAGTTCTCGCGGACGCTGACGCCGGAGTCGCGGACGCCGTCGATGAAGATGTCGTTGCGGGTGTCGAAGCCGCGGACGAAGAAACGGTCGCCGAACGCGTTGCCGCCCTCGCCGGTGCCGAGCGTCACGCCGGCGGTGTTCAGGACCGCCTGCTTTCAGCGTTCGTGGCGTTCTCGTCCGCCAGCACTTCCTTGCTGAGCACCGTGACGGTCTTCGGCGTGTTCAACAGCGGCTCGGGGAACTTGCCGGAGGCCTGCAGGTGATCGACCTTGTAGGGCGCGGCCGCATCCGCATAGGGATTGCGGTCCGCGCTCAGGGCGCCGGCGTTGGGAAACGGCACCGGCGCCACCTGGCGTCGGTTGCGACCGGCGCGCGGCGCGGCGCAGCGCATTGCGGGCGCGGATCTGATCCGGCGTCGGTTTCGAAGCAGCGGGGCGCGGACGGGCGACGGGGGCATCGACCGTCACCGGCGGCAGGTTCGATTGCTGCGCTTCGGCGCCCGAAAACGTTGCCACCGCCATCAGGCCTGCAACGGCCGAGACCTTTCGGCCGGAATAGTTTTCCGGCTTTTCGCTGACCGAGTTCATCGCTGCGTTCGAGCGCAGCGACCTCGGCGTCTTTGCCTTGTTCATTTCACTCGCCCCTAACCAACAATTCGATCTGCTCATGCGCATCGTTTGCGATGAGCGCCCGCATGTTGGTTATCGAGCGATAAAAATCGGGTCAATGCGAATACGGCAACGGCGTGTTTGAATCTATCCAGTTCAAAACGATTCTAAAAATCGACAGTTTGAAATCGTTCTAAACTCAAATTCGAGACGTTCTAAACTGTCGCGAAAAGTGCCGCCAAATCCGGCGTTTCTCGCATTTGCGTCGATCAATCGGCACTCGGCGGCTTCATCAACGCGAACAATTCGTCGATGCTGTGTTGCGCGATCTGGCGCACGCGATCGGTGTTTTCCATTCCGGCGATGTTGACGCCTTTCACCACCGCCCTGATCTCGTCGCGAAAGTCGGTGAGAAAGCGCAAGGGATCGGGCGCATCGTTGGCGACGCGCGCGATCAGGCCGGTGATCAAAATCTGGCAGGCGATCATGCGTCCGTTCAGTTCATCCATCACAGGCTCCGGCGGTTGCTCGTAGGCCGTGATATGGACGACGTCCGCCGCGCTGACAACCGCGCGGCCGACTACTTGGCGGCGATATGGCCGGGCTCGGCAAAGCTCTTGATGCGCTCCTTGATGTCGCGCAGCGTCTCGAGGCTGGTCTGGATCGATTCAGTCGGCAACATCCTGCAACACATCTTCGGCAATCGAGGCGCGCAGACTGTCGAGATCGTCGACCAGCTGGCGGCCGGCCACGGTGAGAAACAGCCGGTTGGCGCGGCGGTCCTTGGGGTCGTGCCGGCGCTCCAGGAGCCCGTGCTCGACCAGGCGGTCGAGCAGCCGCACCAGCGAGATCGGTTGCAATTCGAGCACATCCGCCAGATCGACCTGCGACAGGCCTTCCTGTTCCCGCAACCGGAACAGCACGATCCATTGCGCGCGGGTGGTGCCGCGCCCTTGGCGCGATGATCGATGTAGTTGCGCAACAGCCGCGAACTTTCGACAAGTTGTGCAACCAGCTGGCGTTTCAAATCTAGAGACATGGGTTTAACGGGTTTTGCGGGGTTTCTACGGGCCCCAAACCTTTCCAATTGTTTAGAATTCTCAAATGATAGTGTGTTTACACATTAAGTGCATGCATATTATATCTGGTGTACCAGGAACCGCTTTGAAAGACCTTACAGTTTCGTTATTTTTGAACCGCCCGGCCGTCTCGGATAACTACGAGTTGTCATGAAAAAATCGCGCACGATCACGCTGGGTTTTGCTGATCGCAGCCGCGCGGCCGGCGGCTACTACGGATGGCAGCGATATCGCGCCGGTCAGGAGGCCGCGGCGGCAGCCAACACGAAGAAGTGGCCGCGCCCGCCGTTCGCGTCACCATCGCGCCGGTCGCAGAAATCCGACTTTCCGGTCTATCTGACCGGGCTCGGCACCGTTCAGGGCTTCAATACCGTAATGGTGCGAACCCGGGTTGACGGCCAGATCGACAAGATCGCCTTCAAGGAAGGCCAGATGGTCAACCAGGGCGACCTGCTGGTCGAGATCGATCCCCGGCCCTACCAGGCCGCGCTCGATCAGGCCAAGGCCAAGAAGGCCCAGGACGAGGCCAATCTCGCCAATGCCAATCTGGATCTGCAGCGCTACACCAAGCTCGGCGAGTTCGCGACCAAGCAGCAGACCGATACCCAGCGCACCACCGTGCAGCATCTGACGGCGCAGATCGCCGCCGACGACGCCGCCATCTTCAACGCCCAGACCCAGCTCGACTACACCCCATCAAGGCGCCGATCTCCGGCGTCGCCGGGCTGCGCCAGGTCGACATCGGCAACATCGTCAACGCCTCGACCCAGACCGGCATCGTCACCATCGCCCAGATCGAACCGATCGCCGTGATCTTCACCGCGCCGGAAGAACAACTGCCCTACATCAACGAGGCTCAGGCCAGTCGGCGCAGCTCAAGGTGATCGCCATCACCACCGATGGCAAGAAGCCGCTGGCGGAAGGCAAGCTTGCGGTGGTCAACAACCAGGTCGACAGCACCAGCGGCACCATCCGCCTGAAAGGCGTATTCGACAACAAGGACCACGCGCTGTGGCCGGGCCAGTCGGTGTCGACGCGGCTTCTGGTCAAGACGCTGAAGGACGCCACGGTGGTTCCCGACGACGCGATCCAGCACGGCACCGACGGCCTCTACGTCTATGCGTCAACACCGACAACAAGGCCGAACTGCACAAGGTCAAGGTCAGCCAGTCGATCGACGGACGATCGGTGGTCGACGAAGGCCTGTCGCCGGGACAGCAGGTGATCACGGCGGGCCAGTACAAGGTTTCAGCCCGGCACCCTCGTCAGCACCGCGGTGGCGAGCTCGGATCCGGCCCAATCCAAGGTCAGCCCGGAATGAGCGAGGGGATTTCAGCACCTTTTATTCGCTATCCCATCGGCACCTCGCTGATGATGGCCGGCATTCTGTTCGTCGGCCTGGTCGCCTATCCGCTGCTGCCGGTCGCGCCGCTGCCGCAGGTCGACTTCCCGACCATCCAGATCACCGCGACGCTGCCGGGCGGCAGCCCGGAAACCATGGCCTCCTCGGTGGCGCAGCCGCTGGAGCGGCAGTTCGCGCAGATTCCCGGCATCGCCCAGATGACCTCGACGAGCTATCTGGGAACCGCCGCCGTCACCATCCAGTTCGACCTCAACCGCAGCATCGACGGCGCCGCCAACGACGTGCAGGGCGCGATCAACGCCGCCAGCGGCCAGCTGCCGAAAAACCTGCCCTCGCCGCCGACCTACCGCAAGGTCAACCCGGCGGACTCGCCGATCCTGCTGTTGTCGGCCACCTCGGATTCGCTGCCGCTGACCGACGTCGAGCGACGCGGTCGACGCCCAGCTCGCCCAGCAGATCAGCCAGATTTCCGGCGTCGCCCAGGTCACCATCGGCGGCCAGCAGAAGCCGTCGATCCGGGTCCAGGTCGATCCGGCCAAGCTGGTCGCCAAGGGCCTGTCGCTCGAAGACGTCCGCAACCAGCATCGCCATCACCACGGTCGACAGCCCGAAGGGCAATATCGACGGCGATACCCGCGCCTACACCATCTACGCCAACGACCAGATGCTGAATTCCAAGGACTGGAACGACGTCATCGTCGCCTATCGCAACGGCGGCCCGTTGCGGATTCGCGACATCGGCAAGGCCGTCACCGGGCCGGAAGACGCCAAGCAGGCGGCCTGGGCCAACGGCAAGCGCGGCGTGTTCCTGGTGGTCTTCAAGCAGCCCGGCGCCAACGTCATCGACACCGTCGACAAGATCAAGGCGCTGCTGCCGCGGCTGGTGGCGGCGATTCCGCCGGCGATCAAGATCGAGATCATCAGCGACCGCACCCAGACCATCCGCGCCGCGGTCGAGGACGTCCAGTTCACGCTGCTCTTGACCATCGCGCTGGTCGTGATGGTGATCTTCGTGTTCCTGCGCAGCTTCTGGGCCACGGTGATTCCGACCGTCACCGTGCCGCTGGCGCTGCTCGG
Organism: uncultured Alphaproteobacteria bacterium; assembly: GCA_963699465.1. Classification (GTDB taxonomy): domain Bacteria; phylum Pseudomonadota; class Alphaproteobacteria; order Rhizobiales; family Xanthobacteraceae; genus Bradyrhizobium. The sequence goes on along the minus strand of CAVOTZ010000044.1, from coordinate 494,061 downwards.
CGCCTGCGCGCTGATGTGGGTGTTCGGCTATACGCTCGACAACCTGTCGCTGATGGCGCTGACCATCGCGGTCGGCTTCGTGGTCGACGACGCCATCGTGATGCTGGAAAACATCACGCGCTATATCGAGGAGGGCGAAAAACCGCTGGCGGCCGCCTTCAAGGGCGCCAGCGAAATCGGCTTCACCATCGTGTCGATCAGCATTTCGCTGGTCGCGGTGCTGATCCCGCTGCTGCTGATGGGCGGCATCATCGGCCGGCTGTTCCGCGAATTCGCGGTGACGCTGACGATGACGATCTTCGTCTCGATGGTGGTGTCGCTGACGCTGACGCCGATGATGGCGTCGCGCTTTCTGCGCGCGCACGGCGAAACCCAGCACGGCCGGTTCTATCGACTGGAGCGAGCGCGGCTTCGACGCCATGCTGCACGCCTATGAGCGCGGCCTCGACCTCGCGATGCGCTGGCGCCTGACGACGCTGATGATCTTCTTCGCGACGCTGGCATTGTCGGTCTATCTGTTCGTCATCATTCCCAAGGGCTTCTTCCCGCAGCAGGACATCGGCCTGATCACCGCCACCTCGGAAGCCGCGCAGGACATTTCCTTCGCCGACATGAAGCGACCGGCAGGAGGCGCTCGGCAAGATCGTGCAGGCCGATCCCGACGTCGCCACCGTGGCGATGGCGATCGGCGGCAGCGGCCGGGCCGGCAACAACGGCAACCTGTTCATCACCCTGAAACCGCGCGACGAGCGCGACGCCAGCGCCGCAGCAGATCATCGCCCGGCTGCGCCCGAAGCTCGAAAAGGTCGAGGGCGCGCGGCTGTTACATGCAGGCGGCGCAGGACGTGCGGCTCGGCGGCCGGCCGACCCGCACCCAGTTCGAATTCACGCTGCAGGACGCCAACCTCGACGAGCTGAACGAATGGGCGCCGAAGATCCTGAGCCAAGATGAAGACGCTGCCGCGAACTGCGCGACGTCGCCACCGACCAGCAGACCGCAGGGCACCACGCTGCAGCTGAAGATCGACCGCGACACCGCCTCGCGCTACGGCATCCAGCCGCAATTGATCGACGACACGCTGTACGACGCGTTCGGCCAGCGCCAGGTCACCCAGTATTTCACCCAGCTCAACAGCTATCACGTGATCCTGGAGATCCTGCCCGAACTGCAGGGCAATCTCGACACCCTCAACAAGCTCTACATCAAGTCGCCGCTGACCGGCGACCAGGTGCCGCTGGCGACGTTCGCGACCTGGACCAGCGTGCCGGTGCCGCTCGCTCTCGATCAGCCACCAGGGCCAGTTTCCGGCGATCACCATCAGCTTCAACCTCGCCCAGGGCGTCGCGCTCGGGCAGGCGACCGACGCCGATGCAACAAGCCGATGGTCGAGCTCGGCGCGCCGGCCACGCTCAACTCGAGCTTCCAGGGCACCGCGCAGGCGTTCCAGCAATCGCTCGGCACCGTGCCGCTGCTGATCATGGCGGCGCTGGTCGTGGTCTACCTGATCCTCGGCATTCTCTACGAGAGCTACATTCATCCGCTGACGATCCTGTCGACGCTGCCCTCGGCCGGCGTCGGCGCGCTCGCGATCCTGATGGCTGTTCGGCTACGATTTCAGCCTGATCGCGCTGATCGGCATCATTCTGCTGATCGGCATCGTCAAGAAGAACGGCATCATGATGGTCGACTTCGCGATCTCGGCCGAACGCGACGAGCACCTGACGCCGGAGCAGTCGATCCGCAAGGCCGCGCTGCTGCGGTTCCGCCCGATCATGATGACCACGATGGCGGCGATGCTCGGCGGCGTGCCGCTGATGCTCGGCACCGGCACCGGATCGGAAATCCGCCAGCCGCTCGGCTATGCCATGGTCGGCGGCCTGATCGTCAGCCAGGCGCTGACGCTGTTCACCACGCCGGTGATCTATCTCTATCTCGACCGGCTCTCGAACGCGTTTGCGGGCTGGGGACGTTCGCCGAATGCCGATCAGGATCGGCACGGCGACGCGCACGGCACGATCAAGGAAGCCGCCGAATAACTTGACTCCGGCCTCGCTGCCGGCGCATCCGAACGATACCCATCACCCTACCCATCATGGAGCCGGCGCCGTGAAAATCGATGTCAAACCCGTGCTGCTGGCCGCTATCACGGCTTGCAGCCTGATCGGCCCCGGCCACGCCCAACAGGCGCCTAAACCCAAAGCCGCACCGCCTGCCGCTCAGACGACGCCCCGCGCCGGCGGTGGCCCCGGCCGCCGAGGCCGCCCCCGCCGCTGCTCCGCCCGGCTGGGCCGCGCGCTGCTCCAGCGCCAGCCGCGATGCGCCGCTCGAATGCGCGATCGAGCAGACCGCCATCCTGAGCAAGACCGGACAACTGGTCGTGCTGGTCAATATCCGCGTGCCCAGCGACACCCATGCGCCGGTCGCTGCTGGTGCAGCTGCCGCTCGGGCTCAATCTGCCTGTCGGCGCCAAGCTGCAGGTCGATGACGGCAAGGCCACCGATCTGCAGATCCAGACCTGCGAAAACCGCGGCTGCTATGCCACCATTGCGGTCGCGCCCGACGTGCTCGCCGCGCTGAAATCGGGCAAGCAGATGAAGCTGTCGTTCCAGACCATGAACAAGGAAACCATCGCGATCCCGATGCCGCTGGTGGATTTCGCCGCGGCGTACGACAAGATAAAATAGCGAGTAGCGAATGGCGAATAGCGAATAGCGAGTGGAGCAATCTACTCGCTCGTCCCTACTCGCTATTCGCTATTCGCTATTCGCCACTCTCCTACTGCCGCGCCATCTCGGCGCTGCCGACGCCGTCGCCGTCGAGCTTCTGGTCGTTCGTGCATCGCGACCGTCACCCGCAGCAATCTTCCGGTGAATTCGAACGGCGCGTCGTAATGCGACACCGGGCTGCCGCGATCCCGGCCGATGTCGAGGCCGGACCACGAGATCAGGTTGTGGAAGCCGAGCTGCGGTTCGCAGCGATCCTGCGGGCTCGCCGTCGATCAAGAGCGTGTAGGCGCTGACCCCGGTCCGCGCGCCCTTGGCCGGCGCGGTGTCGCGCACCAGCCGTTCGACGCGAACGCCGAGCCGGTGCGCGCCCGACGGCACCTCGCGACTCGGAGCGGACGATCTCGATGGCCGCCGCCGATATTGAGGTCGTGAACCAGATAGCCGTCCTTGACGTAGAGGCTGTAGCCCGAGGTGGCGTCGCCATGGGCAGATCAGGACCCCCTCGGCGCCGGCCTCGCCGATCTCGACATGCGCCTCGATCGCGTAGCTGCGGCTGCGCACGTCCGGCGCGACGTCGGTCGGCACGTGCCCCATGCCGGCGTGGAACACGAAATGGTTGCGCGCGCCCTGGAAGCGCGCGGCGTTCTCGGCAAAGCGCGGCGCGAAGCGGTCGTCGAGCGGCAGCACCTTGTGCCTCTCGGCCTCGCTCCACCACAGCTTGATCAGTTCCGCCAGCCGCTCGGGCTCGCGCGCGGCGAGGTCGTCCGATCTCGGAGAAATCCCGGTCGAGGTGAAACAGCTCCCATTTGTCGTTTTCGAACGGCGTGCCCGGCGGATGATAGGCCACCGCCTTCCAGCCGCCGTGCCAGAGGCCGCGATGGCCGAACATCTCGAAATATTGCGGCGAGGTTTTTGAGGGCGCCGCGGCGTCGCGCGATCGAGCGCGGCAAAGCTGTCGCCCTCGATCGGCATTTGCGGACAGCCCGCGATCTCCGTCGGCGGCGCGATGCCGATCAGTTCGAGCAGGGTCGGCACCAGGTCGCTGGCGTGCACGAACTGATGGCGCAGCTCGCCCCTGCGCCGCGATCCGCTTCGGCCAGCGACATCACGAAGGGATCGCGGATGCCGCCGCCATGGGTATTCTGCTTGTAGCGGCGCAGCGGCGTGTTCGAGGCCATCGCCCAGCCATGCGGGAAATTGGTGTGCGAGTCCGGCCCGCCGATATCGTCGATCCGCCGCAGCTTTTCCGCGATCGGCTCCGGCCTGAAATTATACGGCCCCATCGCGTTGACGAAGCCGAGCGGGCCGCCCTCCTGGCTGGCGCCATTGTCCGACAGCACCAGGATCAGCGTATTGTCGCGCGATCCCGGCCTTTTCCAGAAACGCCGACCAGCCGCGCCAGATGGCGGTCGGCGTGGTCGAGCATGCCGGCGAAGGCCGCCTGCAGCCGCGTGAACACCCGCTTCTCGTCGGCGGATGTGCTCGTCCCAGGCTTTGACGCCGTCATTGCGCGCCGGCATCTTGGTCTCCGGCGGCACGAGGCCCAGCGCCTTCTGGCGCGCCAGCCGCTGCTCGCGCTCGACGTCCCAGCCGTGGGCGAAGATCTCGTCGTATGGCTTGATGATGTCGGCGGGCGCCTGATGCGGCGCGTGGCAGGCGCCGAGCGCGACCCAGGTCAGCCAGGGCAGATCGGGCCGGTCGGCGCATGTGATCGGCGATGAAGCGGATCGCCTGATCGACCAGGTCCGCGGTCAGATGATAGCCCTCGGCGTAGCTGCCGGGCGGATCGATATGGGTGTTGTCGGCACCAGCTCGGGCGCGTACTGGTCGGTCTCGGCATCGAGGAAGCCGTAGAAGCGGTCGAAGCCGCGGCCGAGCGGCCAGCCGTCGAACGGACCGGTGGCGCCGCTTTCGGTCAGCGGCGTGACGTGCCATTTGCCGATCATGTAATTGCGATAGGCGTGCGCGCGCAGCATCTCCGCCAGCGTGCCGGCCTCGCGGGCGAATCTTGCCGCGATAGCCGGGATAGCCGCTGTCGAAATTGGCGAGGCAGCCGACCCCGACCGAATGGTGGTTGCGCCCGGTCAGCAGCGCCGCCCGGGTGGTCGAGCACATCGCGGTGGTGTGGAAGCCGCTGTAGCGCAGGCCCTTCGCCGGCGAGCCGGTCGATGGTCGGGGTCTTGATCGGCGAGCCGTAGCAGCCGAAATCCGAAAAGCCGACATCGTCGAACAGCACGACCAGGATATTGGGCGCGCCGGGTGGAGCTTTCGGCGCCGGCGGCCACCATGGTTTTGAGCCCGCCACGGTCTTGTCGATCTTGCCGCCGAACGGCGTGTCGTTGCCTGCGCTCATCGCTGCGTTTCCTGTCGTTACCGCGGTTCAGCCGCGGGGACCTTGTTCTGCTGCAGGTTGCCTATCACGGCGCGAGAGGAGCCGTCTCGACTTCCGATGTCATTTTCAGGCAATGGTTCGCGTTATCGCGGCGCCGTGCGCCTTGTAGCCATGGTTCGAGACGGCGCTTTCGCGCCTCCTCACCATGACGGCTTAGCTGAGGCGCTCCAGGGAGACGTCATCCTGAGGAGCGCGCTCTTGCGCGCGTCTCGAAGGATGCGCCACACACACCTCCTCGTTCTCGCGACATGTTTTGTCCGAGGTTTCCAATTTCGTTCGCGCTCTCTTCAAACAGAGGGCGCAGGGAAGACCGGGTGCGCGCTGCACCCGCGGTCTCGTGTGCATTGATGCACAAGGAAATGCGCACACGAGCATACAGGTTCAGCGGAAACACTCCGGCCTTCCCTGCGCAGTGGCTCTACGACATATATCGTGCTCTCCCTGGTGAATCGGAGCCTCTTGCCACCATCGCCCCCGGGAGGCGTTAGCCTCTCGAGGACTTGACGCCAGCATTCCGGGCGTCAGGACCACACGACTTAGCCGTACGCGAAAGCATCGATCGTCGGCGCCAACATGGCGCCTGATGCATCGCGTCCACCGCTCCCCGCCTCGCATTTCCTGACGATTGCGCAAACGCCCCTCTTGTGAGGCGGGATAGCGCGAATAAGCCGGTGATTTGCCCCCGAAAAAAACAGAAATATTTTTTCAGGCAGGTCTGGACTGAGAGGCCAAATCACCGGCGAATTAAAAGATTTTTTGTAGCCCGGATTGGGCGCGAGCGAAATCCGGGCTACCTACAGCTACGTACCGAGATAGACCTTCTGCACCTGCGGATCGTTGGCGAGCGCCGGCGCGGTGCCGGACAACACGCTCCTGCCGACCTGCAGCACGGTGGCAAAGTCCGCGACCTCGAGCGCCAGCTCGATCGATTGCTCGGCGAGCAGGATGGTCAGCCCTTCCCGGTGCAGCCGCCCGAAGGTCTCGTACATCGATTCGACCACGGCCGGCGCCAGGCCGAGCGACGGCTCGTCCAGCATCAGGAGTTTCGGGTCGCTCATCAGCGCGCGGCCGACCGCCAGCATCTGCCGCTCGCCGCCGGACATGGTGCCGGCGCGCTGGCTGCGCCGCTCGGCCAGTTTCGGGAAGATCTCGTAGACGCGCTCGAGCAGCGCCGTGATGCGCGCCTTGTCGCGCAGCGGGGTCGCGCCGAGCAGCAGATTGTTCTCGACGCTTTGCTGCACGAACAGCCGCCAGCCTTCCGGCGACAGCGCCAGGCCCCTTGCGCACGATCGCAAACGCCGGCCTGCCCGCCGATCTCCTCGCCGCGAAACGCGATCGATCCGGAATGCACGGGGATCAGGCCGGCGATGGCGTTGAGCGTCGTGGTCTTGCCGCCGCCGTTGGAGCCGAGCAGCGCGACCACGCTGCCCTCGGGCACGTCAAGCGAAACGTCGGACACGCCGATCAGATCGCCATAGTGCACCTCGAGATGCTCGATCGCGAGCAGCGGCGCGGTCATGTCGCGCGGCCTCGCGCCCATCAGCTCGATCGGGGTGTGGCCGGCGGCGGCTTTGGCGGCGCGCTTGCCGAGATAGGCCTCGATGACGGCCGGGATTGCCGGTGACCTCGCGCGGGCTGCCGCGCGCGATCTCGCGGCCCTGGTGAAACACCACCACGCGGGTCGCCAGCGACATGATGACTTCCATGATGTGCTCGACGATGACGAGCGTAATGCCGGAACGGTGGATGTCGCGCACCAGATCGATCGCGAGCTGCACCTCGCGCTGGGTCAGGCCTGCCATCGCCTCGTCGAGCAGCAGCACCTTGGGCTCGGTCGCCAGCGCGCGCGCGATTTCGAGCCGCTTGCGGCCGGGCGTGCCGAGCGAGCGCGCCGGCGCATCGGCCAGCCCGATCATGCCGACGCGCTGCCAGCACCGCGCGGGCTTGGGCCTCGGCCTCGGCGCGATGCGAGGTGCGCAGGAACGCGCCGATCATCACGTTCTCCAGCACCGACATGCCCTCGAAGGTCTGCGGCACCTGGAAGGTGCGGGCAAGGCCGAGCTGTGCGCGCTCCTCCGGCGCCAGATCGCGTGATGTCCTGGCCTTCGAACAGCACCTTGCCGGAGGTCGACAGCAGGTCGCCGGTCAGGCAATTGAAGAAGGTGGATTTGCCGGCGCCGTTCGGCCCGATCAGGCCGAGAATGTCGCCCTGCTCCAGCGTCACCGAGGCGGCGTCGACCGCCTTGAAGCTGCCGAAGGCTTTGGTCACGTCGCGCGCTTCAAGGAGCATGGCGGCGCTCCCGCCGCAGCCGGGCTGTCCGGCGTCCTGCTGTCGCCTGGCCCAGAGCCGCTTGATCAGCGTCAGGATGCCGCCGGGCTGAAACCGCGCGATCAGCACGATGATGGCGCCGTAGACGACGAAGGTCAGGCCGGCGCCGTTGCCGCCGAGCAGATTGTTGGAGATTTCCTCCAGCGGCACCAGGATCGCGGCGCCGACCAGCGGCCCGAACAACAGGCCGGCGCCGCCGAGCGCCGCCATGATCAGCATCTTGACCGAGATCAGGATGCCGAGCCCGGATTCCGGATCGACGAACCCGAACATCGTCGCATAGAGCGCGCCGGCGACGCTGGTCAGGCCGGCGCTGAGCATGAAGGCGTAGAGCTTGATCGCGGCTTGCCGGCGCGCCCGAGCGAGCGCGCCGCGCGCTCGGAATCCCGGATCGCGCGCAGATAAAATCCCATCCGGCTGTTGGCCATCCACCAGGTGATGCCGAGCGTCGATCAGCCAGCACCGCCAGGAACAGATAGTAATAGGGCAGCGCCGAAATGAAGGAGAGATCGAACACGTTGCGCGGCACGGTCGGCCCGCTCAGCCCGACGCCGGCGCCGAGATAGTCGGTATTGGTGACGATCAGCCGCACCAGTTCGGCGACCGCGATGGTCGCCATGCTGAAATAATGCCCGGACAGCCGCAGCGTCGGCACGCCGATCACGGCGGCGATCGGCGACGCTGACGACGATGCCGACGGGAATGCCGACCAGCGGCGACAAGCGCGAAATGCGCATAGGCCCCCATCGCGGCATAGGCGCCGCAGCCGAAGAATACGACATGCCCGACCGAGACCTGGCCGGCATAGCCGCCGACGATGTTCCAGGCCGATGCGGCGATCGCATAGAGCAGCACCAGCGCGCCGAGCCGCTGCTGGAACGGCGTCGAGAACAACAGCGGATAGGCGATCGACCAGCGCCAGCGCCACCGACGGCCACAGCCAGGCGCCGCATCACGCCTTGCCCATCAGGACTTCCCCATCAGACCCTGCGGCCGGAACCAGAGGAAGCACGAGGAACAGCGAATACACCACGATGTCCTTGTAGACCGCGCCGATCCAGTACGCCGACAGCGACTCGATCACGCCGATCAGCAGTCCCGCCACCAGCGCGCCGGGCACGCTGCCGAAGCCGCCGAGCGATACCGTGACGAAGGCGACGATGCCCGAGGGTCTCGCCGACCGTCGGCACGATGTAGAAGAAGGTCGCGATCAGCGCGCCGGCGATGCCGGTGACGCCGGCCGCGATCGCCCAGGCGATCGCCTGCATGGTGTCGGGCCGGATCCCCATCAACTGCGCGGCCGGCGGAATCCTCCGCCACCGCCAGCATCTTCGAGCCCAAGCGAGGTGCGCGTCAGCAGGAGATGCAGGCCCGCCGGTCACCAGCAGCGCGACCACGCCCGGCCAACAGCCGCGAGGCCTGGATCCGGATGCCGCAGCACGTCGAAGGTGCCGCCGACGATATTTTCCGGCAGCGACAGGAAGTTGGCGCCGAACCACCAGAACACCGAATAGCGCAGCAGCAGCGCCAGCCCGAAGGTGCCGAGAATCTGGGCCAGCATCGGCCCCTTCATGATGCTGCGGATCAGCGCGAAATAGACCACGATGCCGAGCGTCGCCAGCACCAGCGCGGCGATCGGCACCGCCAGCCACGGGCCCGCGCCGAACAGCGTCCAGACCACGAAGGCGACATACATGCCGAGCATGACGAAATCGCCATGGGCGAAATTGACGATGTTCATCATGCCCCAGATCAGCGTCAGGCCCGAGGAAAACAGCGCATAGACCGCGCCCAGCAACAGTCCGCCGACGATCACCTGAACGAGGATGGAGGACATGCCGCGGAGTCTTTCGGGTGGCCATCTCGGAGCTCATCTGCGACATCGCGCAAGCGACGCGCTCGAAGCTGGCCTCGGACACGGCCATGCCGGCTCACCATCGAGACGCAGCTGCTGCGCTCGCGTCCTCCGGATAGGTCAAATTTGCCCTCAGAATCGCTATCTCGACCGCTGCCGTCACCAGCCCTTGTACGGCATCGCCGGCGGCTTCACGGCGCTGGCCTTCGGCCAGACCGCGACATAGTTCTCGCCGTCCTGCAGCTGGATGATCAGGCCGGAGGCCAGCACGTTCTGGCCCTTGTCGTCGAACTTGACGCCCTTGTAGCCCATCATCAGCTGATCGGGCTTGAGGTCGGTGGCCTTCAGCGCCGCCTGGATCTTGGCCGGCTCGGTCGAGCCGGCGCGGTCGATGGCGTCGCACAGCACGAAGAAGCCCTGCATCTGCGCGCGCCGGCGGTGTCGTCCATCTCGTCGCCGCTCTTCTTCTTGTACATCTCGGCGATCAGCGCGGTCGGCGAGCCCGGCGGCCCGACGCTCCAGGACGAGCGGTTGAACACGCCCTTGCGAAATCTTGCCGACCGACTTGATGAAGGACGGATCGGAATAGCCGGAATCGTCGGCGATCATCATCGGCGGCTTGTAGTCCAGCGCCTGCATGGTCTTGGCGTAGAGGATCGCGTCCGAGGTGTAGGCGATCATGATGACGACGTCGGGCTTCTTCTCCTTGAGCTGCAGCACCTGGCTCTGCACGTCGGTGGCATTGACGGCGTAGGCGATGTCGAGCGCGATGGTCTGGCCCTTCTCCTTGAACACGCTGGTGATGACGCTGGAGACCGAGGTGCCGTATTCGGTGTTGTCGTGGACCAGCGCGACGTTGTCGGTCTTGGCGCCGGCCGCCTTCATGTCCTTGAGAAACTCGTGATAGATCTTGGCGAAGTCGGAGGCGACCGGCGTCACCCGGAAGAACCATTTGAAGCCGCGTTCGGTGAGGTTGGCGGCGACCGACTCGCCGTTGACGAAGGGAATGCCGTATTTCTCGGCGATCGCGCTCGCCGTCAGCGTGATGCCGGACTGGTAGGCGCCGGTCAGCGCCACCACCTTCTCCTCGGTGATCAGGCGCAGCGTCTGGTTCTGTCCGGTGGCGGGGCTGCCCTGGTTGTCGGCGAACACCACCTCGACCTTGGCGCCGCCGAGACCCGGCCAGCCCGGCGTTCTTCGCCAGCGGAAAATTGCCGAGCTCGGGATGGGCGTTGTTGATGATGTCCATCGCGACTTCGAGCGCCGCCTTGGCATGGACGCCGGCGCTGGCGGCGTTGCCGCTCAGCGGAAACACCGCGCCGATCTTGACGGTCTTGTCCTGCGCGGAAGCCGCAGCCGCCAGCGCGACAGCAACCGAGGCTGCGCACAAACAGCCCGAGGACATGCCTGGATTTCATGGGGGTCTTACTCCGTAAGCGTTCCCTGCGATGGCCGGACGCCGGGGCCGCGACGCGCTGTTGCGCGCCGTGCTGCCTGCGTTGTTGTTTCCCGGCGGGGCCAACATCGCATGCCGGTTCGGCAGGGGCAAGTTGGCCGGATTCTGGCCGTTCAACCGGCCGAGGGCGATGGCAAGATCGACCGCGGCCACCGCGCGGACCAGCCTTGACGCGCGACATAGACGGTGTTGCTGGCCTCGCGCATCGCCCCTGCCAATCGTCGAAGCTCACGACATGCGCCGCGGCATTTGCGAACACGCTGGCCAGCACGGCGCTGAACGCCTCTTCCGGCGGATCATTCGACCAAAGTGCAAACACGCCGCCGGGACGCAAGATGCGCGGCGAGCTGTGCCAGCCCTCTCTGCGGTACAGCGCGGCATGGCGCGGATGCAGCAGGTTCTGCGGCGAATGGTCGATATCCACCAGCACCGCATCGAAGCGGCGGCCCGGTGCGACGCGGATCGAATCCCTGCCGCCGAATGCGACATCGCGAAGAAGTCGCCATGGACCAGGCGGCAGCGCGGATCGCCGGTCAGTTGCCGCCCGAGCGGCATCAGCCCCTGCTCGTGCCATTCGATCACCTCGGCCAGCGCATCGACCACGACCAGCGATCCGCACATCAGGTTTTGCAGCACCGCCTGCGCGGTGTAGCCGAGCCCGAGGCCGCCGACGACGACATCGAGCTCCGCGCCCGGCTTGTCGAGCGCCGCGAGCCCAAGCCGCGCCAGTTCGATCTCGGCTGCGGTGAACTGGCTCGACATCAGGAATTCGTCGCCGAGCTTGATTTCGAAGATGTCGACGCCGGTGGAAAGCTGCCGGCGCCGCCGCAGGCTGAGCACGCCGATCGGCGTCGGGCGAAAATCCAGCTCCTCGAAATTCAGCGCTCATGCGCGCTACCGCCCTGTTCCGCGAAGCGCCCAGGCGCCGCCCATGGCCGCGGCCTCTGCCGCACCCCCTCGCACCAAGCCTGTTTCGCCCCGCGCTTGCCAAGGCCCGGACCGAACGGGTAGAACGGCGCACGCTTCGGCGCGGGATTTTCGCCACGACCCGGCCCGCGCGCAATTGCCGGACATCGCGTTAAGTTATTGAACCTGTTGAGTAATTACTTGGGGAATGGTGTAACGGTAGCACAACAGACTCTGACTCTGTTTGTCTAGGTTCGAATCCTAGTTCCCCAGCCAGCGCTCAAAAATTGAAATCGCGCATCGTTTCCCGCATCAGGCTTTGCAGGCCGGCTTTTTCGGCAGCTGTCCAGATTGCCGTCACGGCGGGAATCAACCACGGTCGCTGGTCCGACCATGGATGATGCCCAATTGCTGCCGGCAGCCGATTACCTCGAAACTCTCAATCCCGAGCAACGCCGCGCGGTCGAGCACGGCGCTGCCGGCGGGTTGGCAGCGAGCCCGCTGCTGGTCATCGCCGGAGCCGGCTCCGGCAAGACCAACACCCTCGCCCACCGCGTCGCCCATCTGATCGTGCAAGGCGCCGACCCCCGCCGGATCCTGCTGATGACGTTCTCGCGCCGGGCGGCCTCGGAGATGACGAAGCGGGTCGAACGCATCGCGCGCAAGGTGATGGGCGACAACGCCGGCATCATGACCGACGCGCTGAGCTGGGCCGGCACCTATCACGGCATCGGCGCGCGGCTGCTGCGCGAATACGCCGAACAGATCGGCCTCGATCCCGCCTTCACGATTCACGACCGCGAGGATTCCGCCGACCTCATGAACCTGATCCGGCATGAGAAGGGCTTTTCCAAAACCGAAAGCCGCTTTCCGACCAAGGGGACTTGCCTCTCCGATCTACTCGCGCTGCGTCAACGCCGAGATGCCGATCGAGCAGGTGATCGGCGCCATCTATCCGTGGTGCTCGGGCTGGGCGGCGGAGCTGAAGGAGCTGTTCGCCGCCTATGTCGAGGCCAAGCAGAAGCAGAACGTGCTCGATTATGATGACCTCTGCTCTACTGGGCGCAGATGGTCGGCGACCCCGGTCTCGCCGGCGACATCGGCGGCCGCTTCGACCACGTGCTGGTCGACGAATATCAGGACACCAACCGCCTGCAATCCTCGATCCTGCTGGCGCTCAAGCCCGGCGGCCGCGGACTGACGGTGGTCGGCGACGACGCCCAATCGATCTACTCGTTCCGCGCCGCGACCGTGCGCAACATCCTGGATTTTCCTGGTCAGTTCTCGCCGCCGGCCAGCATCGTCACGCTCGATCGCAATTATCGCTCGACGCAAACGATTCTCGCCGCCGCCAACGGCGTCATCGGGCTGGCCAGGGAACGTTTCACCAAAAACCTCTGGACCGAACGGGCTTCCGCGGCAAAACCGCAACTCGTCTCGGTGCGCGACGAGGCCGACCAGGCCCGCTTTATCGTCGAACGCATCCTGGAGGCCCGCGAGTCCGGCGCAAGACTGAAGGAACAGGCGGTTCTGTTCCGCACGTCGAGCCACAGCGGTCCGCTCGAAATCGAACTGACGCGCCGCAACATCCCGTTCGTCAAGTTCGGCGGGCTTAAATTTCTCGATGCCGCCCACATCAAGGACATGCTGGCGCTGCTGCGGTTCGCGGAAAATCCGCGCGACCGGGTCGCGGGTTTTCGCCTCCTGCATCTGTTGCCCGGCATCGGCTCCGCCACCGCGCAGCGCGTGCTCGACCGCATGGCGGAGGCGGCTGACCCCATCGCCGCACTCGAAGCCTTGCCGACGCCGCCGCGCACCGGCTACGACTGGACGGCCTTCGTCGAAACCGTGGGCAATCTCCGCTATTCGGAATGGCCGGCAGACCTCGAGCGCGCCCGTCTGTGGTACGAACCGCATCTTGACCGCATTCACGAAGATTCCGAGACCCGCCGCGCTGATTTGCTCCAGCTCGAGCAGATTGCTTCCGGCTATCCCTCGCGCGAGCGTTTCCTCACCGAGCTCACCCTGGATCCTCCCGATGCCACCAGCGATCAGGCCGGCGTGCCGCTGCTCGATGACGACTACCTCATCCTGTCCACGATCCACTCCGCCAAGGGTCAGGAATGGAAATCGGTCTATCTGCTCAACGTGGTCGACGGCTGCATGCCGTCCGATCTCGGTACCGGCACCTCGGCGGATATCGAGGAAGAACGTCGCCTGCTTTATGTCGCCATGACCCGCGCCAAGGACGATCTCCATCTGGTCGTGCCGCAGCGCTTCTTCGTCCACGGCCAGCGCGCGCAAGGCGATCGTCACCTCTACGCATCGAGGACGCGCTTCATCCCCGAAAAACTGCTCGGACTGTTCGAGCGCACGGCGTGGCCTGTTGTGCCCGCCGGCACCGCGCGCGGGCCGACCAATCAGGGACCAAAACTGGATATCGGCGCCCGCATGCGGGGTATGTGGCGGTAGCGTGCGACGGATCAACATGAGGAGCTCACCTTCATGCCGAAGCCTGCCGTTTCCGTTGCCGAGCCGGTGTCACACGGAAAGCAGGTGGCTGAGGCCGCCCAGGATTCGCTATGGCAGATGTGAGGCGGCACTCCGGGGAGTGCCGTCTCACACTGCGGCCAACCCGCTCTAGAGGTTTTCTTCACGCGAACCGGCATCCACCTAGCCTGTTTCGCGGTTTGCATTTGAGTTGAGCCGATGCAGGTCGATCACCCAGGTCGAGAAGTGCCGGTGGTTTTCGAAGCTGCGGCGCAGCTGCGGCCATTCCTGCCGAAAGGCGGGCGTGCCCACCAATCGGGTGATGTCTTCCTCCCAAATGGTCCAGATGCCGTCGGCAATGTAGCCATGGCGGCGCAGCGAGTAGAATTCGAATATCAGGAAGTAGGATGTGACGACGGCCCGCCGCGCCGTTTCGGCGGCCTCGCCCGTGATCGTCTCCGGCAATTGATAGATATCGGCCTCGAGCGGCAGGGAATTTCGCAGCCCGTGAATACGGTCGGAATAGGCCAGAAATATCTGGGCGCCGATTTGCCGGTTATTGTTTCGCAAGGCGATGTACACCGCTATGACGCCGGTCAAGATGCTTCCGGCGGTTACGAATTTTAAGATGTCGTCGATCACCGCATGCCTCCATCGTTGAAAAGCCGATCGGCGGGCGACTCTAGCCCGGTCTGACCCCGCCGGATTGACGTCCCCTGTCACGGCTTGGAACAATTTGTCGTTTCGTGCTCATTACCTGCACAGGATATCCGGACGATACGGAGCACGGACGCCTTTACCACCGCCCCCGCCGTTGCGTTCAGGCCCCGTTCACCTCTCCAGGTTTACGGTCGGCCGAGGGATTATCATCAGGTCGTTTGAACTGTGATGCGGCTCACTTCGCCAATGAACGCGAATTGTCATCCTGCATCTAACGGTCATCAGGACTGACCACCGGACTTCGCAGGATGGAACACATGTCAATCAACCGGATCTTGCTGCTGGTTGCCGCGGTCGCCACCGCCGTGATCATCGCGATCTACGCCTCTCTGATCAGCAAATGGAGCGGATTGAACCTGGCCTGCCTGCTCGCATTCGGTGCAATTCTCCTCAGTTACATGTTCCTGCTGATCCGCGGCGATGAAATGGACCTGCTGGCCTGAACGGCTTGCGCATCAGCCGGCCTTGCGGGCATGATGGCTGTGCAGTTGCGAGGACAGCAAGCGCCGCCATTCATTGAATTCGGGACTCGCGATATCGCGCGGCCTCGGCAGCTCGATCCGATATTCGCGTTCGATCCGGCCGGGACCGGGTGACATCACCACCACGCGGTCGGCCAGAAAGATCGCTTCCTCGATCGAATGGGTGACGAACAGCACGGTGAGACCGGTGCGCGACCAGATCTCCACCAGTTCGTCCTGCAGCCGCTCGCGCGTCATTGCATCCAGCGCGCCGAACGGCTCGTCCATCAGCACGATCTCGGCATCGTTGGCCAGCACACGGGCAATCGCGACGCGCTGCTTCATGCCGCCGGACAGCTGGTGCGGATAGACGTCGGCAAATTCCCTCAGACCCACCAGTTCGATGAAACGATCCGAGGTTTCCCGAATCTCGGCCTTGCTGCGCCGCCTCGATTTCGGCCCAAAACCGATATTGTCGCGGACGTTGAGCCAGGGAAACAGCCCGTAATCCTGAAACACCATGCCGCGGCTCGGACCCGGTCCTGTGACCGGCACGCCCCACATCAGATTGTCGCCGTGGGTGGCGGCCTCGAAGCCGGCCGCCATCCGCAGCAGCGTGGATTTGCCGCAACCGGACGCGCCGATCAGGCAGATGAATTCGCCTTTGCGGACGCTGAGATTGGCGCCGCGCAGCGCCTCGATCGCGCGGCCGTTCTGCGCATAAATCTTGCCGACATTTTTCATTTCCAGGATCGGGACCGTGGCTTCAGCCATGCGAGGGACTCCAGGCCAGCAGCCGGCGTCCGATCAGCATCACCAGCTGGTCGGACAGGAAGCCGAACACGCCGATCACGATCATTCCCGATATCACGATCTCGGTGCGCGACAGCTGGCGCGCTTCCATGATGATGGCGCCAAGCCCGGTCTGCACGCCGGTCATTTCGCCGACCACGATCACCACCCAGGCAAAACCAAGTCCCAAGCCGCATGCCGGTGAAGATCGACGGCAGCGCAGCCGGCAGCACAACGCGAAAAAACTGCGCCGGGCCGCGGCAGCCGAGCATCGCGGCCGCCTCGAACAGGCGCGGCTCGACCGAGCGGACGCCGAAGATGGTGTTGACCAGGATCGGATAAAACGCACCGAGAAACACCAGAAACACCGCCGAACGCGGCCCGAGCCCGAAGATGATCATCGCCAAAGGCAGCCACGCGGTGACCGGCACCGGGCGCAGGATCTGGATGGTCGGATCGATCAATTGCCGGATCAACGGCACCCGACCGATCAGCATGCCCAGCGGCAACGCCACGATCAGGGCCATCGCAAACCCGCCATAGACCCGGCTGACCGACGCCAGCAGATGAATATACAGGGTTCCGCTATAGGCGTCGTCGTTGATGCCGCCAAAAGCGAGATCGCGCAGCTCCAGCCAGACATCGTACGGTGGCGGGATCAGGCTTCCCGGCCGCCCGGCCGTGGCAAAATGCCAGATCAGCAGCAGCACAATCGGAAACGCGATCGCCAGCAGCACCGGCCGCAGCCGCGGCCACCAGCTTACGCCGCGCGAGGTTTCCCGCGCGGCGGCAGTGTCGCCTTCGGTATGGGAGGCGAGCGTGCTCAAGATCAAGTCGGCTTCATCGCATCGACAAAGCTGGTGTCGATGAAGGTCGCGAAATCGGGAATACGCTTGATCTGTTTCAACGCCAGCATGTGATCCGCGTAGACTTTCGACTCCTCGATCTCCTTCGGGCCAAGCTTCCAGGTCAGTTCGACATTGGGCACCGAGGCCTCGATCGCCTCCTTTTTCTGCCCAAGCTTGCTCGAGGCCATCGCGACCATGGCGTCCTTGTTGGTCGCCGCATAATCGGTCGCGCGCTGGTGAATGCCGATCATGACACGGACCAGATCCGGCTTTTCCGTGATCAGGTCGCGGTGCGTTCCGAACACCATGTTGAGCGACCCCATCGCGGTCGAATACGGATATTCGACCAGCGTGCCGATGCCGCTCGACAACGACACGCCCGGACCGGGCTCGGCGCCGACATAGGCGTCGACGTCGCCGCGCGCCAGCGCGATATGCATTTCGCTGAAGGAGACGCGGACCGGTTCGACGTCCTTGATGGTCATGCCCTCCATCCGCAACCGCTCCAGGAAGAACACCTCCTGCGTGGTGCCAGGAAATACCGCGACCCGCTTGCCTTTCAAATCCCTGAGCGTGGCAATGCCGGAGTCCTTTTTGGCGATGATCGCCATGCCGCGATTGCAGGTCGAGGCGATCACCACAACAGGCTCGCCCGCCGCGGCGCCGAGAATGGCGGCGGCGATGCCGAACGCGCCAAAATCGACCGATTTTGTCACCACCGCGTTCTTGCATTCGGTCGGGGTTTCGAACGGCAACACCTCGATCTTGTACCCGGCGGGCACGAACTGATCGTAGAAATAGGGCGCGATGGAATGGATCAGTTTCAACGCGCCGGCGCGAATGACGATCGGCTCGCCCTCGGCGTGCACGATCGCCGGGGCGGCGAACAGCCCTGCCCCGAGGCCTGCGCCAAGTCCGGCAATGAATTCACGGCGGCGGATCCCAGATGTCATCAAAGCAACTCCCGTTATGTTGCCTTCAGACAATGCAACAAACATGCCGAGAATCAGAGGGTTGGGCATGAAACCGTTCACCTCGCTGTTACGGGTTGGCCCCACGGGCGGGCTGATCAAGACCGCCAGCGCTGTCATCGGCCGGCGCTCGCTCATCTGAACAATTCCGCCACCCGGCGTTTGCGGCCCATGTCGAGCCGCCGCAGCCGGATCAGCGTGTGTTGCGGGCTTTTCGCGGGACGTGAGCTTAGTCGTCCTCGCCTAGTGCGCAATTGCGCACGGGGCGCGGGGACCCATAACCCCTGGCGCTGGTTGTATGGGAAGGCGTCAACCTCATTGGCCAAATAGATACGACACGGCGTATGGGTCCTCGCGTTCGCGAGGACGACGAGATGTGAGTCATCGTTCTCGCGACAGGCTTTTGCCCGAGGTTTTACAAATCGTTCGCCCCAAAAAGTAAGAGGGCGCGCGCGCCCCTCAAGAGAGGGCGCGGGGAAGACCGGGTGCGCGCTGCACCCGCGGTCTCATGTGCAATGTGCATCAAGAGAAAGCGCACATGAGCATACAGGTTCAGCGGAAACACTCCGGCCTTCCCTGCGCAATGGCTTTACGACTTATACGTGCTCTCCCTGGTGAATCGGAGCCTCTTGCCACCATCGCCCTCGAGAAGCGCTAGCCTCCAAGGACTTGACGCCAGCATTCCGGGCGTCAGGACCACACGACTTTCGCCGTACGCTTCAGCGCCGCTCGCCCACGCGCGCAAAGCGCACGTGACGACGCTGCCGCGTCCACCGCAACCTGTCCCGACGTCAGTGACGACGGCCGACGTCCCCTCTTGCGGGACAGGATGGACGCAATAGGCCGGTGATTTGGCTTGGAAAAAAATAGAATTATTTTTGCGCGGGGGACTGGACGACCCAAATCAGCATGAAATTGCTAAGCAAATTCGATTTTCGGTGAAAGCGGATTCTGGGCGATCGGAAGGCGCGGCGGGCTTCCCACCCGCCGCGCTTGTCTCACGACCCCACCACACAAAACTCCCGCGTGACCGCCCGCTTCGTCCGCCGCCGCGACGTCACGGCGCGGGCCAGCGTCTCCAGCACCTCGACGGTGGTCTCCCAGCCGATGCAGCCGTCGGTGATGCTCTGGCCGTGGACGAGCGGTTTTCCGGGCACATGGGTCTGCTTGCCCGCGACGAGGTTGCTTTCGATCATCATGCCGATGATGCAATGGTTGCCGCCGGCAACCTGTTCGGCGACGGCGTCGACCACGTCGGGCTGATGGGCCGGGTTATAACCGCTGTTGGCGTGGCTGGCGTCGATCATCACGCAGCGTTCGAGGCCGGAGGCTTCCAGCGCGCGGCAGGCGGCCTCGACGTCAGCGGCCTCGTAATTCGGGCCGTTGCCGCCGCGCAGGATGATGTGGCAATCGTCATTGCCCGTGGTCGCGGCGATCGCCGACTGGCCGTCCTTGGTCACCGCCATGAAGTGATGCGGTTGCGCGGCGGCCTTCACCGCGTCGACCGCGATCTTGACCTTGCCGTCGGTGCCGTTCTTGAACCCGATCGGACAGGACAGGCCCGACGCCAGTTCGCGGTGGATCTGGCTTTCAGTGGTGCGCGCGCCGATCGCGCCCCAGGCGACGAGGTCGGAGAGATATTGCGGAGCGACGATGTCAAGCCATTCCGAGCCGACCGGCAGGCCCAGTTCATTGACGTCGCGCAGCAGCTTTCGCGCGATGCGCAGGCCGCTATCGATATCGAAGCTGCCGTCCAGATCCGGATCGTTGATCAGGCCTTTCCAGCCGACGGTGGTGCGCGGCTTGGCGAAATAGACCCGCATCACGATCTCGAGCTCGCCCGCAAGACGCTCCCGCACCGCGCGCAACCGATGCGCGTATTCCATCGCTGCAACGGGATCGTGGATCGAGCATGGACCGACCACCACCGCGAGCCGGTCGTCGGCGTGATGCAAAATGGCGCTCAGCGCGGCACGCGAATTGGCGACCGTGGTCGAAGATGCCTCGGTCTGCGGGAATTCAGCGATCACGCGGTTTGGCGTGATCAGGGCCTTGATCTGGCGGATGCGGATGTCGTCGGTCGATGGTGGCACGGAAGTCTCCTGTGGGGTGGAGTCTCCTGGCGACACAAAAAAAGCCGCCAGGGGACTGGCAGCTTGATGAACGGGGTTTGCTTGAAGTCAGATCAAACGCGTTCCTTCCGCTGCCGGGGGCTTTGGAAATAATAAAACCAGGCAAACAGGTGCGCGGCGTTGATCATGGCGGGCTTGATATAGTCCCGCGCCGCCCTTGTCACGGCTTTTTTGCCATCTCGACCGGCGGGGTGCCGTGGCTATGGAAGGATTCGATGGTTTTCAGGCCCCAGGCATGGCCCTTCTTGCGCTCTTCCTCGGCCCAGACGATCGGCTTCCAGTCCGGCGCCAGGATCAGCCTTGCACCGGCATTGGCGACCTCGACCCGATCGCAGCTAGTTGTCTCATCAGTTCGATTTCAAATCCAGTTTCCAATTCAGTCCGCTTTGGGACACGCCTCATGGATGAGGTTGTAGATGCTGGATGCATCATTCTTCCATGCACACGCTTTCCCACGGTAATCTTCTCTGAGCAAAAGTACGCCGTTCGCGTCGACCATAAACAAGTCGTTAAATGCATAGATGATGGGAGCCGCGTGGGAGCCCGAACGTTAGATATTTCCCGGTTCGGCAGTAGTTACCGTTGCAATATTCGATTTCGCTTTCATCGATCTTTCGAAAATGAACAAACGCTGTTGCATTTGAACCATCGAGCTCTTCGATTTTCGGATCCTCACAATTTACCGGCCTGCCAACGAGTTTGGGCGGAATAACGTCAGTGACAAATTGCCGAACTGCCGGCAACGTTCGTCGAGCGCCGTCTATCTGGAGACCAACATTATCGTCCGGATCGATAAAAGCTATCGGGTAATCGTCAAAGCGCGCCATATCCAGGGGCTGCGCGGAATAGTAAAGGCCGATAAAACCGATTTTGTGTTTGAAATTGAGAACGCAACCGAGGATAAAATTTGATGGCGCATCAAGCGGCTTAAAGTAAGTGCTGTAGGATTCCACTTCACCTCTGCTTCCGCCGCTCGGATAGAAAGTTCTAGAGAATGGACGCGCTCGTTCCTGACATTCGCGAGCAAAATCGTCCGCGATGGGAAGCAGCTTATGACACTGCGAATAAAACGAAGATTCCGCCGCCGTCCCGGGTTGATATGACGTCATCACCACCAAGCAGGCACCGAAAAATATTCTTGAGGAATCGTGCATTTGTCATCCTATGGCTTCTAAACCAACGCCTGTCTCGAATATCGATCAAATGCTTTGCGGGTGACCATCACGGCTTTTTTGCCATCTCGACCGGCGGGGTGCCGTGGGTATGGAAGGATTCGATGGTTTTCAGGCCCCAGGCCTGGCCCTTCTTGCGCTCTTCCTCGGTCCAGACGATCGGCTTCCAGTCCGGCGCCAGGATCAGCCGCGCGCCGGCGTTGGCGACCTCGACGCGGTTGCCGCCGGGCTCGTAGACATAGAGGAAGAAAGTCTGCTGGATCGCGTGCTTGTGCGGGCCGGTCTCGATGTAGACGCCGTTCTCGAGGAAAATATCGGCGGCGCGCAAAATCTCCTCGCGGCTGTCGAGCGCGTAGGTGACGTGATGGAAGCGGCCAGGTGTGTTGGAATGGTCGTGCGAATAGGCGAAATCGTAGCTCTTGTTGGTCATCGTCATCCACATCGCCGCTTCGGTGCCGTCGTTGAGCACGATCTGCTCGGTCAGCCGGCAGCCCAGATATTGCTCGAAGAAGATGCGGCATGCCTTGATGTCGACCGCGAGGCAATTGAAGTGATCGAGCCGGCGCACGTTGACGCCGCGCGCGGGAAAACGCTGCGCCTGGTTCTTCAACGACGGTTTCAGTTCGGGCGGCGCGTCATACCATTCGGTCTCGTAATACAGTTCGATGACGTGACCGTCGGGGTCGCGGCACCGAAATGCCGGCCCCTGCCCGAGGTCGCCGTCGGTCCAGCCGATGTCAAAACCCGATCCCTTCAGCGCCGCCACCCGCCGCTCCAGCGCCTGCGGGCTGCGGGCGCGGAGCGCCATGTGCCCCATGCCCGAGGTCTTCGACGCCGTGAGTTTCAGCGAATAGCGCTCGTAATCGTCCCAGCCGCGCAAATAGACCGACTCGCCCTTGCGGCCGCTCTCGGTCATGCCCATCACGTCGACGAAGAACTTCAGGCTCTCGTCCGGCTTCGGGGTCAGCAATTCCATATGGCCGAGATGGGCGAGATCGAAGATCGGTTCGGGATGCATGTCATCTCTCCATCATCAAAGCTTCACCAGTCGTCATACCCCGCGAGGCGGGGTACCCAGTATGACGAGGCGTCTCGTTCGACGGAAACACCTAGGAATACTGGATCATCCGCATTCGCGGATGATGACGCCACATTCGTTACTAGCGCAGCGCGCGCGTCACGTCGTCGAACAGTTCATCTGGCGTAAATGCGCGGGGAATAAGCCCCTGCTGCGCGGTATATTGGCTGATCAGCGCCAGCGAGCGGCGCATTTCGTCGGCGCTGAACCGGTGCCAGGACGCCGGCGCGCGTGCCTCGCTCTCCCTGAGCATCCTGTGCACTTCGCGCACGACATCGGGATGCTTGTTGGACAACGTCTCGCTGACAACGACCATGTGGTTGATCGGCAATATCCCGTGCTTGGCTGCCCAGGCCTTTTCGTCGCCTTCCGTAAACATTGGTTTTAAGCCCGGGCGCTCGACCTTCTCGCCGAGCACCGCATCGAGATCGCCGTCGAGCAGCATCTGGATGATCTCCTTGCCCGCGGGCGCCCGCTTCGTGGTGTCGCGGAATTCCGCGACATGGGCGTCCTCGAAGGTGACCCAGTCGATCGCGTTGAGGTCGACGCCATAGTCATTGGCGAGAATGCCGCGCAGCCAGGCACCGGTCGTGGTGGTGAAGGAGCGGATGCCGACGCGCTTTCCCCGGAGATCACCCGGCTTGAGTTCGCCGAGTTCGGCGCGGTAGACCGCATACGGATGCTGGAAGCGGGCCACCACCACGCTCGGCAACAGCATCATCGGCTTGGCAAAACTCTTCGCCATCAGATAGGTGACGATGGCCATCTCCGAGACGTCGAACGCCTGCTCCCGGATCATCGGCTTGAAACCCTTGTGGGTCGGCGAATAGTCGGCGAAGTCGAGCGCGACCTTGTCCGACCTAACCGAGCCGTCCTTCAACGCGGCCGTGCACGGATGGGTGCCAAGCAATGTGCGCAGCCGCATCGTCATCTCAATCGGCCTCCAGCCTGTCGACATAGACAAGCCCTGCTTTCGCCAGCGGTTCGCGCATCCCGTACATGTCGAGGCCTAACTCGCCGGCGGCGAGTTTTTTCCGCTTGCCCTCTTCGTCGGCATGGCGCTTTTCGCCTTTTGCGACGACGTCGCCGACATCCTGGCGGCGCACGATGACGACGCCATCATCGTCGGCGATCACGGCATCGCCGGGATGCACGTTGATGCCGGCGCAGACCACGGGAATGTTGACCGCGCCGAGCGTGGCCTTGACGGTGCCCTTGGCCGAGACCGCTTTCGACCACACCGGAAACCCCATTTCACGAAGGGATTTGACGTCACGGGCGCCGGCGTCGATCACAAGCCCAAGCACGCCGCGCGCCTGCAGCGAGGTCGCGAGCAGGTCGCCGAACATGCCGTCGGTATTGTCGGCGGTGCAGCCGACCACCAGAATGTCGCCGGCCTTGCACTGCTCGACCGCGACATGGATCATCCAGTTGTCGCCGGGCTGCGCCAGCACGGTGACCGCGGTACCCGCGGCCTCGCCGCCGGCCCAGACCGGCCTCAAGTAAGGCTTCATCAGTCCCATCCGGCCATAGGCCTCGTGCACCGTCGAGGCGCCGAGCGCGCCCAGCCGCTTGACGATGGCAGCGTCGGCGCGATCGATATTGCGGACCACCACATTCTTCATGACAACTCCTCCACCGCCATCGGAAATAACCGCTGATAGGCCTCGCCATAGGTCATGGCCTTGCCCGAGTTGCGGCCGCCCTGCATGCCGCGCTGCAATGCGACCCGCTCGTAATAGGCCCACAGGTGCTTTTGCGCCGCGAGGATTTCAAAGGTCTTGCGCTTGATATCCCAGACCTCGTCGATGTTGAGGATAACCTGCGGCTTGAAATTGCACATTTCGGGCTGGTGCGGCTCGAACAAAAACACCGGCGGCGCGCTGTAGCTGTAATCAGCCTGCGGCTTGTGGCCCATCGCCTGCGCCACGATCCGCGCCTCCTGGGCATAGGCAGCCGCCGCCGGATGATCGACGTTGTAGGGATCTTCCAGCGAATGGGTCAGCACAAAACTCGGATTGAGCTCGCGGTAGATGTCGATCAGCCGCTCCATGTGTGCCGGCGTCAGATGCAAGGGATAATCGCCGGCGTCAAAGAATTCGATCTCGGCGCCCAGGCTGGCGGCCGCCCGCTCCGCCTCGTCGCGGCGGCCGGCTTTGACCTTTTCCAGGGTCATGCCGGGCACCTTCCAGGCGAACTGCGATTCACCGCGCTCGCCGAACGCCAGGCAGACGATCTTGACGCGAAAACCCTTTTTGGCGTGCAGCGCGATCGCGCCGCCGGCGCGCCAGACAAAATCTCCCGGATGCGCCGAGACCACCAGGCCGGTTTTTGCCATTAAAATCCCTTCCAAAGGTTTCCCGATATTTTCTGCCGGCGAATCTATGCCGGCCCGGCCTCAAAGGCAAAAAATGCTTGCCTCATCCGGCGCTGGCCGCCGCCTGCGCGCGCTGCGCGCTGGCGCGCCAATGCAGCGCGATCGCCATCAGCGCTGCAAGGCCGACGCCGACATAGATCGTCACGGTGGCGGCAAATCCCACCGCGTCGATCAGGCTGCCCGCGGCCATCAGGCCGATCGGCAGGCCGTAGATCGTGAGCATCCGTACCCCCATCACCCGGCCGCGGAAGCGCTCGCTGGCGGACTGCATCAGGATCACCGCGATCGCGATCATCGACATGCTTTGCACGATTCCGGCCAGCGTCAGGCACCCCATCGCAACCGGGATACTCTGCATCTGCGAGAAAATCAGCAGCATGAGATACCAGGCTGCGGCTGTGTACAGCATGAGCTTCCCCACGCCCCTGCTGGCGACCAGGCTCAGGATCACCGATCCCGTCAGCGAGCCCACCGCGAAGGCGGCCGACAGATAACCGAGCACGGCCTGGTTGGCGCCGTAGACCTCGCGCGCGATGTAAGGCAGCAGGCCGTTGGTGAAGGGATACGCCGTCAAATTGGTCAGGAACGCGATCCACAGTCCCGCCTGCATGCCCGGCGAGGTCCAGACATGGGAAACACCTTCCTTGAGATCGTGCAGCGGCGAACGGCGCAGGCTGGCGACGGCGGCGCTATCAAGCCGATGCGGCTTTACCGGTAGTCTCACACACAGCATCAGCACCGTTGCGATCGCATACAGGCTGACGATCACGACATAGGACGGGCCGAGACCCGCGCCTGCGAATAATCCCGCGCCGGTCAGCGCCCCCGCGATGCGCGCCAGATCCTGCGTGGTGCGTGACACCGCGATCGAACTGATCAGCTGGTCCTTTGGCATGATATCGGCATTCAAGGCACCGCGCACACCGAGATCGGACGGCCTGACGAGACCCATGAATCCCGCGATGACGAGGACGCAAATGGCGTTGAGATAGCCTGATAGCGCCAAGGTCAGCAGCGTGGCCGCGAGCACGGCATAGGAGGCGCGCATCGCGGCGAGCAGATCGCGGTGACCGATGCGATCGCCGAGCACGCCGAATAGCGGCGCGATCAGCGTTCCCGTGTAATTGAGCGAGGCGAACAGCGTCAGCAGCAACACCGATCCGGTCTGGACCAGCACGTACCAGCCGAGGATGATCGTCTCCATCTCGAACGCCGCCGACGTCAAAAGGTCGGAAGGCCACTGGAAACGGTAATTCTTGATACGGAACGGGGCGAGCGCGGAGGGCCGCGCGAACTCGCTCAAAACTCGATGCGCCGGCTCATCGCGCTCCACCCTGCTCTGTTTCTTGTTATTGCAGCAACCGGGCTTCCAAAACGCCGAAAACGGCATCCGGAAAGCCCGCGCAGCGTAGCGTTGCTATCGCCGGTGTCAATCAGGCCGGACGTTCGCAGGTCAGGGTCATCGCTGCGGCATGGCCCTGGGAATCACGGTCTGGACGATCGAGCTGTCGAGCGCTTCGTAATCGTGCAGTCCGATCGCGGCGTAAAGCTCGGCGCGGGTCTGCATCTGGTCGATCATGTTGTGGGTGCCGCCGTCGCGCTTCAGCGCGTCGAACAGCTTCTGCTGCGCCTTGTTGGCGACGCGCAGCGACGACACCGGCCAGATCACCATCTTGTATCCCATCGCGGCGAATTCCTGCGCCGTGAAGAACGGCGTCCGGCCGAACTCCGTCATGTTGGCCAGCAGCGGCACGCCGGGCACGCGGCGCGCGAATTCCTCGAACATCTCGCGCGAGGTCATCGCCTCCGGAAAAATCGCATCCGCGCCGGCCTCGAGATAGAGTTTTGCCCGCGCCACCGCGCCTTCCATGCCTTCGCTGGCGGCGGCGTCGGTTCGCGCGATGACAAAGAGATGCCGGCGCGCCTTGGCGGCGGCGGCGACCTTGTGCGCCATGTCGTGTGCATCGGCGAGCTTCTTGTCGTTGAGGTGGCCGCATTTCTTCGGCAGCAGCTGATCCTCGATATGAACCGCGCCGGCGCCGGCATCCTCGAAGGCGCGCACCATGTTCATGACATTGAGCACCTCGCCGTAGCCGGTGTCGCCGTCGGCCAAGACCGGCAACCCGCCGGCGCGCGACACCTGGCGGATGAAGAACGTTACCTCGTCGACGGTGATGATGCCGAGATCCGGCAGGCCCATCGACGCCGTCATCGCAGCGCCCGACAGATAGACCGCGTCAAAGCCGGCATCGCGCGCCTGGATCGCCGCCATGCCATTATGCGTGCCCGGCATCTGCAGGATATCAGGCCGCTGCAACAGCTCGCGAAACCTGACGCCTGCGGGTTGATCGGCCAGCGAACTGCCTACCAGATAGGTCATGGTATTTTCCTTCTAGTTACCGTTGCGCCAGTCGAAAATGCCGTGCGTCGGGCGATCGCCAAGTAATTTTGCGTCGACTGTAAAGCTTAGCTCACCGAGTTCGCCCGGCTTGAGCGTGGCGAGGCGCTCGGCCGCAGCGATAAAACGGTCCTGCTCCGCCGGCGCCACCACGGCTTCGGCCAGGGTGCGGAATTTCTGGATGTAGTCCGGCCGCTTGAATGGACGCGTGCCCGAGGGGTGGGCGTCCGCGACCGCCATCTCGTCTGCTATCACCGAACCGTCCTGCAGCGTCACGACCACGCGGCCGCCGAATGCCAATTCTTTGGGATCGCGGCCGTGATAGCGGCGGGTCCATTCGGGATCCTCGACCGTCGATATCTTGCGCCATAGCGCGATCGTGCTGTCGCGCCCCGCGCGATCAGGCGCATAGGATCGCTCGTGATGCCAGCCGCCGTCTTCGAGCGCGACCGCGAAGATATACATGATGGAATGGTCGAGCGTTTCGCGGCTTGCGTTGGGGTCCATCTTCTGCGGATCATTGGCGCCGGTGCCGATGACATAATGGGTGTGGTGGCTGGTGTGGATGACGATATCCCGCACTTTTGCCAGGTCGCCGATCTTCGGCCCCATCCGGCGCGCCAGGTCGATCAGCGCCTGGCTCTGGTATTCGGCCGAATGCTCCTTGGTGTAGCTGTCGAGGATGGCGCGTTTGGCCTCGCCCTTTTCCGGCAGCGGCACAACATACTCAGCCTTGGGACCTCCCAACAGCCAGGCGATAAAACCGTCCTCGCCTTCATAGGCCGGCGACGGCGCGCCCTCGCCGCGCATCACGCGATCCACCGCCTCGATCGCCATCTTGCCGGCAAAGGCCGGCGCATAGGCCTTCCAGCTGGATATTTCACCCTTGCGCGATTGCCGCGTGGTGGTGGTGACGTGCAGCGCCTGCTGCACCGCCTGATAGATCGTGGCAACCGGAAGTCGCAGCAGCGCGCCGATGCCGGCGGCGGCCGACGGTCCTAGATGGGCGATATGGTCGATCTTGTGTTCGTGCAGGCAAATTCCTTTCACCAGATCGATCTGGATTTCGTAGGCCGCGGCCAGTCCCCGGATCAGGTCCGCGCCGGACAGGCCGCAATGCTGGCCGACCGCCAGCAGCGGCGGAATGTTGTCGCCGGGGTGGGAATAGTCGGCGGCCAGGAACGTGTCGTGAAAATCGAGCTCGCGGACGGCGACGCCATTGGCCCAGGCCGCCCATTCCGGCGAGATGCGCTGCGTTCGCGTGAGCCCGAACACGGTTGAGCCCGGCGCAAACGGATGGGCCAGCGCCTGCGACCGCGCGCTTGCGACCGCGCGCCTGCCGATCGAGGCCGCGGCCACCGCGGCATTGTCGATGACGCGATTGCCGATCATCTCGGCGACATCTCGCTCGACCGCGACGGGGTCGGCGGCCACCTCCGCGATCTTCCAGGCCAGCTGGTCGCTACGGGCGAGAGGCTCGGCGGATTTGAACGTCCGTACGCGATGCTGCTTCAAGGTGGGGCTTTCCGTTACTTGCAAGGTTGCGCGTTCATACACCAGCCGCGTTGCCAGCGGGAACGCCTTTGCAAGATGCTGTCATGCGGGAAACGAGGCCCGCGCCGCTCACGGACATGCCTGAGGGTCGGCCGGCTAACCGATCAGTTCGACCTTGCCGTCGCCGAGGTGATAGATGCCGCCGACGATCTTCAGCTTGCCCTGCTCCACGGCGGCATTGAGGATCGGAGTCGCCGATTTCAGCTTTGCCACGACGTCGATGACGTTTTGCCTGATAGCATTGGCGAGTGGGTCGCCAGGCTGGTCTTTGGTGGCTTTTACCGCGGGCGCAAGATTGCTCGACCAGCGACGGCAAATGGCCGGGCAAAGTGGTGTTGTCCTTGAGCGATTTGATCGTGGCGTCCACTGCGCCGCAGGCTTCGTGGCCCAGCACCAGAAACAGCGGCACGTTGAGGATCGCCGAAGCATATTCGAGGCTGGCGATCGTATCGTCATTGGCGAAATTGCCCGCGACCCGGCACACGAACAGATCGCCCCTGCCGCTGTCGAACGCATATTCGGGCGCGATGCGCGAATCGGCGCAGCTCAGGATGCCGGCATAGGGATTTTGGCCGCCGACCAGCGCCTCGCGTTCACTCTTGAAATCGTGCCGCCGCGATACGCCCTCGACATACCTGGCATTGCCCTTCATCAGCCGCCGCAGCGCTTTATCCGGTGAAATGTCGTTTTGCGGCTTGGGTGACGCCTTGGTGTCTTTGGCAAACGCCGATGGGGCGAGCGCGAGACCGGCAACGGCGAGGCCGGCAGACCGAAGAAAGTTGCGCCGGGAAGTTGCTCCGGCCGCCAAGGTTTCACTGGCACGACATGTCAGGCACATGGTGGTCCTCCCGGCCGAGCAAGCACGCGTGCAGTCTGGGCGGGAACCCATTTTTGGTCAACGTGTGATACGTGACTCCTCACCTATCTGGTCGCCTGGCCGGCCGCCCTCCGCGGCAAAATTGGTAAATCGGAAGTTAATCCGGACTTGATCCACTTCACCGGGTGCCGGCCGCAAGGCATCGATTTTCCAGCGATATTTTGCAATGACACCGCGGGGTCGCCGGGCAGAGGTAAAATGCTGACCGGTTTATCGCGGATTTTAGCGAGACCGGGCTACGTCGGCTTAACCGTTTCTCCAGCCGAACCCGCCATAGTCCGGGCCAGAGCAATGCCCGGAACATGATATTTCCATGCCAGAGATTTCCTTCGGACGCGTAATTTCGGTGCGCGGATCCCTCGCCCGGGTCGGACTTCTGGCGACAGGCCACCACAGGGCCGTCTCCGAGGTCCGGGCCACGGTCGGACGCTTTATCAGCATCCGCTGCGCCAATTCGACCATCGTCGCGATGATCACGGAAGTGTCCTGCGAGAACCTGCCGGCCTCGGACGCTTATATTGCCATCGCTTCGGTCGACCTGCTGGGCGAGATCCTGGGGCCCGCGGAGCGCCAGAAATTCCAGCGCGGCGTCACCAACTACCCGACCATCGGCGATGCCGTCGAACTGATCAGCAACGCCGAATTGCGCACCGTCTATGCGCCGAGCGGATCCGACCAGATCAATGTCGGCACCCTGCAGCAGGACCCGTCGGTCATCGCCTATGTCGATATCGAGGAAATGCTGTCCAAGCATTTCGCGGTGCTCGGTTCTACCGGCGTCGGCAAATCGACCGGCGTGTCATTGCTTCTGAACGAAATTCTCAAGTCGCGGCCGAACCTGCGCATCTTCCTGCTCGACGTCCACAACGAATATGGCCGCTGCTTCGGCGAGCGCTCGCTGGTGCTCAATCCGCGCAACCTGAAACTGCCGTTCTGGCTGTTCAATTTCGAGGAGATCGTCGACGTATTGTTCGCCGGCCGGCCCGGCGTGCCCGAGGAACTCGACATCCTCGCCGAGGTCATTCCGATGGCCAAGGGCATCTATACCCAGTACCAGAACGCCGATCGGGTCGGACTGAAGCGCGTCGATCCCGAAGGCGATCGGCTATACCGTCGATACGCCGGTGCCGTATCGCCTGGTCGACCTGATCTCGCTGATCGACGAGCGCATGGGCAAGCTGGAAAACCGCTCCTCGCGCATCATCTATCACAAGCTGATCTCGCGCATCGAAACCGTGCGCAACGATCCGCGCTACACCTTCATGTTCGACAACGCCAATGTCGGCGGCGACACCATGGCGGAGGTGATCAGCCATCTGTTCCGGCTGCCGGCCAACGGCCGGCCGATGACCATCATGCAGCTCGCCGGCTTCCCCGCCGAAGTGGTCGATTCCGTGGTTTCGGTGCTGTGCCGGATGGCGTTCGATTTCGGGCTGTGGAGCGACGGCGTCTCGCCGCTGCTGTTCGTCTGCGAGGAGGCGCATCGCTACGCCTCCGCCGACCGCAACATCGGCTTCGGGCCGACCCGCAAGGCGGTGTCGCGCATCGCCAAGGAAGGCCGCAAATACGGCGTCTATCTCGGCCTCGTCACCCAGCGTCCGGCCGAGCTCGACGCCACCATCATTTCCCAGTGCAACACGCTGTTCGCGATGCGGCTGGCCAACGACCGCGACCAGGCGCTGCTGCGCTCGGCGGTGTCGGACGCCGCGGCCAACCTGCTGTCGTTCGTGCCCTCGCTCGGCACCCGCGAAGTGCTGGCGTTCGGCGAAGGCGTGGCGCTTCCGACCCGGCTGCGCTTCAAGGAAGTGCCGGTGCACCAGCTGCCGCGCAGCGAAGCCACGATCTCGACCGTGCCGTCGGTCGCCGCCGGCCACGACATGCACTTCGTCAGCGCGGTGCTCGAACGCTGGCGCGGCGCCACCTCGCATCGCGACGTGCCGAACGATCCCACCATCAACGAGCGGCCGGCCGCCCGCACCATGTCGGTGGAAGCGCCGATGCTGCAGCCGTCGATGGGACTCGACCCCGACCGGTTTTCGCTGCTGAAAAAGCCGCTGCGCTGAGCCGCCGGTTCGGCTCACGGCCGTCACTCCCACGCTTTGCGGGACTGCCGCCATCGACTATGGTCTGTCGTTGCCGCATCACGCGGCGTGAGCCGGAACCGCCGCGATGACCCAGACCAGCCGACGTTTTCCAACTCCCGCGATCGATAAATTGCCGGAGGATATCCGCGACCGGCTGCTGGCCGTGCAGGAGAAGTCGGGCTTCGTCCCCAACGTGTTTCTGACGCTGGCGTATCGCCCGGACGAATTCCGGGCGTTCTTTGCCTATCACGACGCGCTGATGGACAAGGATGGCGGCCTGACCAAGGCCGAGCGCGAAATGATCGTGGTGGCGACCTCGAGCGCCAACCAATGCCAATATTGCGTGATCGCGCACGGCGCGATCCTGAGGATCCGGGCCAAGAACCCGCTGATCGCGGACCAGATCGCGGTCAACTACCGCAAGGCCGATATCACGCCGCGCCAGCGCGCGATGCTCGACTTCGCGATGAAGGTCAGCCTCGAGGCCGGCAAGATATCCGAAGCAGGATTTTGCCGCGCTCGCAGGCCATGGCTTGAGCGACGATGACGTCTGGGATATCGCCGCGATCGCGGCGTTCTTTGCGCTGTCGAACCGGATGGCGAACGTCACCGCGATGCGGCCGAACGACGAGTTTTATTTGCTGGGCGCTTGCCGAAATAGCCCGCCGGTTGCACGCCCGCTCAATCGTCGGTCGCCGGCCCGCACCAGCCGGGCAGATAGATCGCATCCTTGCTTTTGCCCAGCGCCAGCGCCTTTTCCATCGCCTTGGCGAAATCCGCTTCCACGCTCTTGCGCGACATCCGGCGCCGCAAAAAATCCGCCCACAGGAATTCGCTGAACGGCGTGGTGTCCTTGGCGAAGCCGCCGGCGCGCCGCAATTCGCCGGCCAGGCTGCGGAATGGATCGTCCTTGAGCTCCGTGATCGATTTGGGAATCTCCTTGAAGTGCTGGCGTTCGCCCTTGGCATCGTAGGGATAGACCCAGCGCTTGTTGTCCATCACGCCCCAGAACGCGTCGCGCTGGACCATGGTGAGATCGCCGATCACGGTGACCAGGATATCCTTGACGCCCTCTTCGTGCAGCGAGCGCGCCAGATGATGGTGGTCGACCACGTAATAATGCTTGTCCGGACCGAGCACGACCGGGATCATGTGCTTGCCGAGCAGCTCGGCCCGCTTCTTGCTCGATTTGTGTTCGCGCCAGCGCTTGCGCTTTTCCTTGACCTCGCGCATGCCGACGGTCATCTGGGTCGGGCGCAGCGAGAGGATGGGTACGGGCTGAAGGATCGGTTCGCGCGTGTTCGCCATGACTTGGACCTCATTTATCATGTGGCAAAAATCTGGCTGAAACGCTGCGATTATGCCATGATGGCGCAACCGATCAAACGCCTTTCCACCGGGGAGCACTGCAAGATCTGACGATGTTCAAAAGCCAGAGCGAACAAACGGCAAAGCCGCGCGTGGTCCGGCTCGGCGGCCGCGAATTTGTCACCGAGGGCCTGTACCTGAGCTTCTGGGGCGACATCAGCCATCGCTGCATGACGGCCACATGGCCTTCGTTCATCGCCGGCGCCGGTCTGGTGTTCGTCGTCTTCAACGCGATCTTCGCCGTGTTCTACTGGATCGGCGATCAGCCGATCTCCAGCGTCCCCGGCGGCTCCTATATCGACTATCTCTATTTCAGCATCGAAACGCTTTCGACCGCCGGCTACGGCGACATGCATCCGCAGACGCATTACGGCCATTTCATCGCCGCGATCGAGCTGTTCACGGGCATCTTCTCGATGTCGTTGATGACAGGGCTGATCTTTGCGCGGTTTTCGCGGCCGAACGCGCGACTGCTTTTCGCCGACAACCCGGTCATTTCCGACCATGAGGGTCAGCAAACCCTGATGGTTCGTTTTGCCAATGAGCGTCACGACATCATCGCCAATGCCACCGCCAGGCTCTGGGTGTTCAAGGACACGGTCAGCAAGGAAGGCCTGCCGTTCCGCCGCTTCCACGAGCTGGCGCTGACGCGAAACGAGAGCCCGGCTTTGGCATTGAGCTGGACGCTGTTTCATATCCTCGATGAGCAAAGCCCGATTTACGGGCTGGATGCCGACGGGCTTGCGGCGGCGAAGGTAGCGTTCGTGGTCGTGGTGTCCGGATATGACATTGTTGCGGCGCAAACCGTCCATGCCCGGAGAACTTACGATCACGAGGATGTCCGCTTTGGCCACCGCTATGCGGAGATTCTCGGCACCACGGAGGACGGCCGGCTCAGGGTGGATTACGGCCTGTTCCACGAGACCATTCCGGACCAAACTCTCGTATAAGTGCATCAACATTTTCTGGGATGTACGACGCGAGCGTGCTAATTTAATACGGGATGTCAGGGATCTCTGCGGAAGTGAAAATCCAGCGGCCCATAGCGTCGGACGAGGAGCATCAGGTGCTCCAGTTTCGACCGCGTAACCCGGCGCTCACGCCGGGTTGGCGGAGGGAGTCGAACGCTCAAGCACATCAGGACGATTCCCAGCGCGAGCCGAACGATCTGTCGCATTATGAGCGGCCGCGGGACGAGCCTGACGATTTTCGTCATCGGATGCTGGCAAATATCGCGGCGTTCGCATTCACCGTGGCGCTGACCGCGATCGGAATATGGCTCGCGATGAGCATCGCCGATCTGCGCAAAACCCAGGATTGCGTGTTGATGGGACGGCGCGACTGCGTGCGCATCTCGACGCCCTCCATTTAGCCGTTTTCGGGGCCGACCGGTACCGCCCGCTCACGTCCGGCCCTGCCCCGGCCCAACCGCCGGACCGTGGCCGCCTCCATTGAACTCCAAGCGGGCCTCCGATATACGGGCAGTCAACTCCGGGGGGTGGATCGGGCATTACGGGGCGCAACGCCCGGCTGTCTCGCCACCGCACAAATTACCCTCAATATATCAAAGGCTTAGTGATGTCATCCACATTCGATCAGGTCGCCACGATTATCGCTGAAACCTGCGACATCCCGCGCGACACGATCACGCCGGAGAGCCACGCCATCGACGATCTGGGCATCGACAGCCTCGATTTTCTCGACATCGCGTTCGCGATCGACAAGGCGTTCGGGATCAAGCTGCCGCTGGAAAAATGGACCCAGGAAGTCAACGACGGCAAGGCCACCACCGAGCAGTATTTCGTGCTGAAAAACCTCTGCGCGCGCATTGACGAACTGGTCGCTGCCAAGAGCGCCGGCGCCTAATCGCGCGTCATGCGTCTTGAATATTTCCAGCTGATTGACCGGATCGTCGACCTCAATGTCGGCGAAGGCACGATCACGGTCGAAGCCGAGGTCCCCACGCACAACACCATTTTCGAGGGGCATTTTCCGGGCTACCCGATCATGCCCGGCGTGCTGCTGATCGAAGCCATGGCGCAGAGCGCGGGCTGGCTGCTGATCGCGCTGACCAAATTCGAACGCATGGCGTTTCTGGCCTCGGTCAAGGAAGGCAAGATGCGCAGCTTCGTCAATCCCGGCGATTTGCTGACGATCGATGCCCGGCTCGTGCATGAAGGTTCCGGCTATGCCGTCACCGAAGCCAAGATTCGGGTGAAGGGTGAGTTGAGAAGCAACGCGACGATTTCCTTCGGCGTGGTCCCGTTCCCGAACCCGGAGTTGCGCGGGCACATGGGGGCGATGGCCAAGCGTATCGGCTTTCCAATGCAGGCCTGTCAGCCATGACCGAGAGCAAAACTTCCAAACCGGCGGCGGAAGTCTGGATCACCGGGATCGGCCTTGCCACCTCGCTTGGCGAAGGGCTGGACGCGACCTGGGACGCGCTCAAGGCGCGCCGCATCAATGTCGACGAGAAGAATTTCGCGCCTTACGTCGTGCATCCCTGGGCGCCGGTCAATTTCGACACCCAGATTCCGAAAAAAGGCGATCAGCGCCAGATGGAAGCCTGGCAGCGCATCGGCACCTATGCGGCCGGCCTGGCGCTGGATTCGGCCGGCCTCAAAGGCAACAAGGAAATTCTCGGCCGCACCGACATGATCGTCGCCGCCGGCGGCGGCGAGCGCGATCTGGCGGTCGACACCTCGATCATGCAGGCCGAAGCCAGGAGCAACTCCGCGCCCGGCTTCCTCAATGAACGCCTGATGAGCGATTTGCGGCCGACGCTGTTTCTGGCCCAGCTCTCGAACCTGTTGGCCGGCAATATCGCCATCGTTCACGGCGTCACCGGATCGTCCCGCACCTTCATGGGCGAGGAAGGCGCCGGCGTCGACGCGGCCAAGATCGCGCTGGCGCGGATCGCCGCCGGCCAGAGCGACATCGCGTTGATCGGCGGCTCGCACAACGCCGAGCGCAAAGAGATGCTGATGCTCTACGAGTTCGACGATTTCAATCTTCGCGACAAGTTCGCACCGGTCTGGGCCCGCGGCAACAAGCCGGGCTTCGCGCTCGGTTCGGTCGGCACTTTCCTGGTGATGGAATCCAAGGCGCATGCGCAGGCGCGCGGCGCCAAACCCTATGCGCGGCTGAGCAATGTGGTGTCCGATCAGGCCCGCCGCAAAACGCCCGGCGAGGTGACGGCATCGTTGCAGGCGCTGTGGTCGAAACTCGGCAAGCTCGAGGACAACGGCGTCATCCTCACCGGCGCGACCGGAGCGGAGCCGGCGACCTCGGAAGAACTGGCGTTTCTGCGCCAGCACGGGGATTTCGCGATCCGGGCCACCGGCACCGCGTTCGGCCACAACATGGAAGCGCAATTCATCCTGGGATTGGCGCTTGCCGCGTTGTCGATCTCGCGCGGGGCGCTGTTCCCCGCCAACGATCCGACCGCGCTGGAGCTTGAAATGACCAAGCCTCCGACCCAGATTGTGGTGACCGGAGCCGGCCATTGGCGCAGCGAAGGCATGGCCCTGGTCGAGACGGTCAAGTGAGCGCGGCGCACCTGCGGGGGAAATATGCCAGCTAGCCACGATAAATTCGGCAGGCCGATCGTCGTCGTCACCGGCATGGGCGTGGTGACCTCGCTCGGCGCCGGCAAGGAAGACAATTGGACGAAACTGACCGCGGGCAAGTCCGGCATCCGGACCATCTCGCGCTTTTCGACCGAGGGCCTGAAGACCTCGATCGCCGGAACGGTCGATTTCCTCAAGGTCGAACCGTTTTCCTCGCCCGATCTGTCGCAAAAACTGGCGGAGACCGCCGCCGAAGAAGCCGTGGCGCAGGCCGCGATCGGCGCCAAGGGCGATTTTCCGGGACCGCTGTTCCTGGCGGTCGCCCCTGTCGAGATCGAATGGCCGCATCGTCTGGAAGTTGGCCGCGACACCGGCACTCCCGACTATACCTATGACGATCTGCTGCGGGTCAGCGGCGGCGGCAAATATACCCGCTTCCACCGCCGCTTCCTGTTCGGTTCGGTGTCGGACTATCTGGCCGATACGTTCGGCACCAAGGGTTCGCCGATTTCGCTGTCCACGGCATGCGCCTCCGGCGCCAGCGCGATCCAGCTTGGCGTCGAAGCCATCCGCCGCGGCGAAACCGACGCCGCGCTGTGCGTCGCGACCGACGGCTCGGTCAATCTGGAAAACCTGATCCGGTTCTCGCTGCTGTCGGCGCTGTCGATGCGCAACGATGCGCCGCAATCGGCGTCCAAACCGTTCTCCAAGAACCGCGACGGCTTCGTCATGGCCGAGGGCGCAGGCGCGCTGGTGCTGGAAAGCTACGAGAGCGCCACCGCCCGCGGCGCCAAAATTCTCGGCGTGCTGGCCGGCTGCGGCGAACTCGCCGACTCCTTCCACCGCACCCGCTCCAGCCCGGACGGCAAGCCGATCATCGGCTGCGTGCGCAATGCGTTGTCGGATGCCGGCATCGCCCCCGAGCAGATCGACTACATCAACGCGCACGGCACCGGCACGCCGGAAAACGACAAGATGGAATATCTCGGCATCTCCTCGGTGTTCGGCGAGCAGACCGGTCGCCTGCCAGTGTCCTCCAACAAGTCGATGGTCGGCCACACGCTGTCGGCCGCCGGCGCGGTCGAGGCGATCTTCTCGCTCTTGACGCTCGAGCATCAGCGGATTCCGCCGACCATCAATTACGACGTGCCCGATCCCGCAATTCCCTTCGACGTCGTGCCGAACAAGGCGCGCGACGCCCGCGTCACCGCCGTGATGTCGAACTCGTTCGGCTTCGGCGGCCAGAACGCCTCGCTGATCCTGACGCGCGAGCCGCTCTGAGCGGCTCGATGCACCCCCTGCTCCGACGCATCGGCGCGCGCGTTCGCGAGGCGGGCAAGCGGCTCGGCGGAGCCGCGGTGGGCGCGCTGACCATCGCGATGCTGCGCACCACGCGCTATTTCGATCCGGTCAAGACCGCGAACCTGTTCGCCCGCGTCACCCGCCGGATCGGCCCGCTTTTGCCCGAGCAGCGGATCGGCCGCGCCAACCTCACGGCCGCTTTCCCGGAAAAATCGCCCGAGGAAATCGAGACCATCCTGGCCGGCGTCTGGGGCAATCTCGGCCGCCTCGGCGCCGAATTCGCCCATATCGATCACATCTGGGATTACGATCCGGCGCATCCTGAGAAAAGCCGCATCGAGATCGCGCCGCGCACCCACGAATTGTTCGCGAAGCTGAAGGACGACGGCAAGCCCGCGCTGATCTTCGCCAGCCATCTCGGCAGTTGGGAATTCCCGGCACTGGCCGGCCCCGCGCATGGGGTGGATTCGGCGGTGCTGTATCGACGGCCCAACAGTGCCGGCGCCGACCGCATCATCAACGAAATGCGCCGGGTCAACATGGGCGAATTGATTCCGGCCGGCCGCGACGCGCCGTTCCGGCTTGCCGAAGCGCTGCGCGAGGGCAAGCATGTCGGCATGCTGGTCGATCAATATCTGACCGGCGGCGTCGAGGTGACGTTCTTCGGGCGAAAAACCCGAGCCAATCCGATGCTGGCGCGGCTGCGGCGGCACGTCGACTGCCCGATCCATGGCGCCCGCGTCATCCGGCTGCCCGGCAACCGCTTCCTCGCCGAAATCTCCGAAGAGGTGCAGCCGGTCCGCGACGCCGCGGGCGAGATCGATGTCCAGGGCACGACGCAGGCGATCACGTCGGTCGTCGAAGGCTGGATCCGCGAATATCCGGAGCAGTGGCTGTGGCTGCATCGGCGATGGCGGTAGCGACGGCGACAAGTCATCCTTCGAGACGCGCGACACCGCCTGTTGCGGCAACCGAGGGCGGCCGAAGGGATTTGTTACTCAGCCCTGTCGGCTTCGGTTGACGGGCGCGAATTGCGCGAAGACGTCTCTGATCCGTAAGGTGGGCGTTTTTGCGATTCTGGCCGGGGCTTCGTTTGGATAAGCCCCTCGCCATGCGGCGCCGGTCGCGATCGATTTGCCGAACAGCAAGCGTTCTGCCGGAACCAACTCTGCTCCGACCCAGGCGCCGCGGTTCGTGAGCGAGAAAGCCCGTGTCGCAGTTGGATCAAGGAAACGGTCGGTTAGGAGAAACAACAGAAACAATACGGGTATGGCTATGGCCAGCTCTTTCAACATACGCATGGACTTTCCTCACCTGTCGAGGATGAGGATGGAGGGTCCGGAATAATGCGATGCTAAAGCGCGGTATGCATCTGTTCAAACGGTTGCCGGGACTATGCTGACTTCCGAAGCATTTTAGATATTTCGGTTACACAATCGACCACCGAAATACGATCCTCCGGGCTACGCGCACTGCCTCTCCCAGTGCGGTCAACGCTGGCCACTGGCGGACGAGGTAGCTCCGCGAAATCCGGGGGTGACGGTGCCGGCCAGTGAGGCTGCGCCAAATTGAGCCGCAATGTCATCCAAGTTTCCGCCTAGATTTCCGCTGCATTGATTCGACTGATTCGGCTGAAGGTCTTGCCCGTCGAGGATATTGAAGATGGCATTTTTCAAGCGAGAACTCGGCCCGGTCGAGCGATTCGAGAGCACGCTCAGAAGCAAGCATGCGGCGCGGCAAAAGCTGGCGGAACGGCTGAGCCTCGCCGAGACGGTGGTTGGAGAAAAACGCGCCGCGGCGGAACGGCTGGCGGTGGCCGGCGCCACCGATGCCAAGCTTGGCCGGGCAGAGACCGAGCTGCGCGCCGTCGAGGAGCGCGCCAAGGCGCTGCGGGCCGAACTGGCGGATGCCGACGAGCAGATCGCCTCGACCGAGCGCACACTGGCCGACGCCAAGGCACAACGCGATCGCGACCTGCTGGCCGATCAGATCGAGACGATGGCTGCGGCCATCGAGCAGGCGGCCCCGGGATTTGACGCCGGTGCCGCCGCGCTGGTGAACGCCGTTACAAAGAGCGCGACGTCGGTGCTGGAGGCGACCAGGTTCTCGACCAGCGTGGATGCGGTGCGCCGCGAGGTTCTGGCGGCCACCGATTTGATCTGCTGGGAGCTGCGATCCGCGGCGGTGCGCACGCGTGCCGGCAATGCGAATATCGCCGTCGGCGTGACCACCGAGCCGCAGCCCGCGCCAACCCAGGAAATCGATCGGCAACTGATCTACACGCTCAATGCGCTGCTTTGGCGGGAAGCCGGGCAAGCGCGTACCGCTTCGGCTTTCGCGCTGGTCGAGTTGCCAAAAATGTTGTTGCCTGTCGCGCTGCGGCATAAGCATGTGGACCATCTCAATGCCCGGCGTGTGCAGACCCTGATGCACATTCACGGCAGCGAAGGACACCAAAGCGAGCTCCTTCCCGACGATCCGCAACTCATCGATCTCGATGCGCTTGCCACCGAGGAGGAAAGCGTTCGAGCCAGTGTCGCATGAGCGCGGGTGGCCCGCGGTGATCACGAACAGTCAACAACGGTGAGTGCGACTAACACGACAGGCAAATCAGTAAATCGCTGTCAACCAAAACCCGGTCGTTCGGCACCTCAAATGCAATGTTCCGACGACATGATTTCGGGCTGCAGTCCGATCTCGAAATACAGCACCTTTTGATTCCAGGTCTGGAATTTGATCACACGCTTGTGGTCGGAGTTCTCCACCACGATCCGATATTCTGGAGAGGTTTCCGGCTTCCGTTTGGTACGCTCTTTCGCGGCTTCCACTATTTCTTCTTTGCTTAAACGAAAATCAGGAGCCAATTCCTTTCGAACATTCCCGTATGCACGACGGATATCAGCCTCTTTCGAGCCAACTCCTATTCCGCTGCCATCGACAATGTTTGGATCGGGACGATGCTCATTCCGAGGAAATACCGTCATGACGGCAATCTTTCCATCGATGACGACATAGGATAGCGCCTCTTCCTTCCCGTCGGCCCGCCCCGTTACGTAGCAGTCCTCCGAGAAAGGCGCGTCTACAGGTCGTAGTTTCGCGTTTAGTGCGCTCTCGGCTCCCTGGACGGTCATCCCCAATTGGACCGGTCCCACCCCTTGCCAAGAAAATAACATCTGAGCGTTGGCACATATTGGCGTCAACACGATCGCGCCCATCGTGAAGAACCAAAGCAGCGTTGCCCGCCTCTTGATCTCCGAGGCACTTTCGCTTGCGGCTCGCAAGGGCTCCGCTCCGCCTGCCCAGCATTTCTCCCGATCTACAGGCACTGGCTCCCCCTACCGTCCCGTTTTCACCTTCGTCCACAGCCGGTTGATGATGCGCTGCGTCGCCGGATCGCGCGCGGTGATCACGAACAGTTTCTTCAGCGTGGCATCGTCGGGATAGATGTTCCTGTCGCCGAGGATTTTTGGGTCGATCAGCTTCTGGCTCGCCAGATTGCCGTTGGCATAAGACAAAAAGTCCGAATTTTTGGCGGCGATGTCGGGCCGGTAGAGATAATTGATCAGCTCATAGGCTTCCGCGACGTTCTTCGCATCGGCGGGAATCGCCAGGTTGTCGAAGAACATCTGCGCGCCCTCCTTCGGGATCGCGTAGCCGATCTCGACCTCGCCTTTGGCTTCCGCGGCGCGGCTGCGTGCCTGCATGATGTCGCCCGACCAGCCCACCACGAGGCAAATCTCGCCGGTCGCCAGCGCGCTCAGATATTCCGATGAATGAAATTTCCTGACATAAGGCCTGATCTTGCTGACGAGATCGGCGGCCTTTTCCAGGTCAGCCTGTTTGGTCGAATTAGGGTCGAGCCCGAGATAGCCCAGCGCCGCCGGAAAGATGTCGTCGGCGGAATCCAGCATGTGGACGCCGCAGTCTTTGAATTTTGCCAGGTTCTCCGGTTTGAAGACGATGTCCCAGCTGTCGATCGCCGCATTGGGTCCGAGAATCTTCTGCACCGCCTTGACGTTGTAACCGATGCCGGTGGTGCCCCACATGTAATTGGCGGCGTAGATATTGCCGGGATCGTAGGTCGCGAGCCGATCGGTCACCACCGGCCAGGCGTTGGCGAGGTTCGGCAGCTTCGTCTTGTCGAGTTTCTGGAACACATGCGCGGTGATCTGTCGCTGCAGGAAATAGGCGGTGGGGACAACCACATCGTAACCGGACTTGCCGGCCAGCAAGCGCGTTTCCAAGGTCTCATTGGCATCAAACGTGTCGTAGACCACCTTGATGCCGGTTTCCCTGGTAAAGTCTTCCAGCACCCCCGGCGCCATGTAGTTCGACCAATTGTAGAAGTTGACCGTGCGCTCTTGCGCGCGCGCGGGCAACGCAGCGGCGGCGAGCGCCAGAACGACCGCGGCGGCAATTCCGATT
This sequence comes from uncultured Alphaproteobacteria bacterium, assembly GCA_963699465.1. Classification (GTDB taxonomy): domain Bacteria; phylum Pseudomonadota; class Alphaproteobacteria; order Rhizobiales; family Xanthobacteraceae; genus Bradyrhizobium. The sequence goes on along the minus strand of CAVOTZ010000044.1, from coordinate 451,778 downwards.
GGCGTGCGCATGACCCCCCTCTCAGCGGCGATGGATCGCGTCCGACAGCCGCTCCAGCGCGGTATCGAGCGTGGCGTCCTTCTTGGCAAAGCAGAACCGCACCACCGACGTCACCGCATCCTGCTCGTAGAACGCCGACACCGGGATCGCCGCCACCTTGTAATCGGCCACGATCCGCTTGCAGAACGCCTCGTCGGTTTCGTTGAGACCGAGCGGCGACAGATCGACGGTGAGGAAATAGGTACCTTGCGATTTCAGCACCGGAAAGCCCAGGCTCTCGAGCCCCCTGGTCAGGCGGTCGCGGCTGCGCGCCAGACCCTTGCGCATGTCGTAGAAATATTCCGCCGGCTTGCCGAGGCCGTAGGCCACCGCCGCCTGCAGGTTGGGCGCGGTCGTAAAGGTGAGAAACTGGTGCACCTTGGCGGCGACGCGCAGCAATGGCGGTGCCGCGCAAACAAAACCGATTTTCCAGCCCGTCAGCGAAAAAATCTTGCCGGCGGAGCCGACCTTGATGGTGCGGTCGCGCATTCCGGGGATCGTGATCAGCGGAATATGTTGGTGGCCGTCGAAGGTCACGTGTTCCCAGACCTCGTCGCAGATCGCGATCGTATCGAACTGCTGACAAAACCGCGCCAGCAATTCGAGGTCCTCGCGCGGATAGACCACCGCCGCCGGATTGAGCGGATTGTTGAACAGGACGGCCTTGGTCTTGTGGTTGAAGGCGCCTCGAAGCATCTCCTCGGAGAGCCGCCAGTGCGGCGGCTCCAGCCGCAACAGCCGCGGGATGCCGCCGGCCTGGCGAATGATCGGCAGATAGGAATCATAGACCGGCTGGAACACGATCACTTCGTCGCCGGGCTCGACCACCGCCAGTATCGCCGACGTCAGCGCCTCGGTACCGCCGGAAGTCACCATCACCTCGCTCATCGGATCGAGGGCGAGCCCGTGCCAGCGGCCGTAATGCGCCGCGATCGCCTGGCGCAACTCCGGGATCCCCATCATCGAGGGGTATTGGTTATAGCCGTTGAGCGAGGCGTCGGCCGCGGCCTGCCGGATGTCCTCCGGCCCCGGATCATCGGGAAACCCCTGGCCGAGATTGATGGCGTTATTGTCGCGCGCGGCTTGCGACATCGCCTCGAAAATGGTGACGGGAAGGTCGGCAAAGACCTTGTTCAGCGAACGCATGGCGATGATCAGCCGCCGGTCTTGGTCGGCATTCCGGCTTCCTTCCAGCCAATAATGCCGCCGGCGAGGTGCTTGTCATAGGGCAGCCCCGCGGCCTGCGCCGCCAGCGACGCCGTCACCGAGCGCTTGCCGGAGCGGCAGGCGAACACCACCTGCTTGCCCTTGGGATCGGGAATATTTTTCGCATCAAAGGTCGAGAGCGGAACGACCACGCTGTCAGGATAGGCTTCGACGGCCACTTCATTCGGTTCGCGGACGTCGACCAAGAGATAGCGTCCCTCCGCCATGCCCTTGGATACTTCCGCCGGCGTCAAATCGTGCACCTGATGGTCCGCCACACTGTCCTCCCGACAATCCATGCCTGACGGACAATCGGCCGCGCCGACCGCCCGCATTTTCGGGGCGCAAAGTCGCCCCTCGCGCGGAGAAAATCAAGCGCCGTAAACGGCTTAAAGCGCCGTCCGAAAGCTCTGGCAAAGTGTGAGCAGCGACGACAATCGTGTCCCGGGCGCGGCGCAGCGCTTCTTCAGCGCGGCTCCGCAGAACCGGGACCCACCCACCGGCACGGCACTTGGACCCAGGACCAGCAGCGCATCACGCCGCAAGTGCGGCGCCATAGTGCGTCGAAGACGCGCATGAACGCGCTTTGGGCACCGCATCCGGGGAACGTCGCCCCGCCGGACCCATCCACCGCTAGACGGTGACCTGCGTTCCGACCTCGACCACCCGCCCCGTGGGGATCTGGAAATAGTCGGTGGCGTCGTTGGCGGTGCGGCTCAGCGCGATGAACAGATGGTCCTGCCAGCGCGGCATGCCGGAATGTGCGGCCGGTTTCAGCGCGCGCCGCGACAGGAAGAACGAGGTCGACATGATGTCGAAATGCCAGCCGAGCTTGCGGGCGATCGCCAGCGTTTTCGGTACATTGGGCGATTCCATGAAGCCGAACCGCAGGGTCACTCTTGAGAAGGTCGCGCTGATCTCCTCCAGCCGCACCCGCTCGGACGGATCGATGCGCGGCGTCGGCGCGGTCTCGATGGTGAGAATGACGTTCTTCTCGTGCAGCACCTTGTAGTGCTTCAGGCTGTGCATCAGCGCGGTCGGCGCGCTGGCGGGATCGCTGGTCAGGAACACCGCGGTGCCGGGCACCCGCTGCGGCGGCCGCTTCTCCAGCATCGACACCAGATCGGCCAGCGGAAATTCCAGCTTGCGGGATTTCTCGAACAACAGCCGGCTGCCGCGCCGCCAGGTGTACATCAGAAGCATCACCACGGCGCCCAGCGCCAGCGGCACCCAGCCGCCCTCGACGACCTTCAGCAGGTTGGCCGAGAGGAAGGTGAGATCGAGGAACAGGAACGGCGCGATCAGCGCCGCGGCCGCGAACGGCGACCATTTCCACACTTTCCAGATCACGACAAAACCCATCATCGCCGTCACCACCATGGTCCCGGTGACGGAGATGCCGTAGGCCGACGCCAGCGCGCTCGACGAGCGGAACATCAGCACCAGCAGCGTCACCGCGACCAGCAGCAGCATGTTGATGCGCGGGATATAGATCTGCCCGGAATGCGATTCCGAGGTGTGGCGGATTTCAAATCGCGGCAGCAATCCGAGCTGAATGGCCTGGCGGGTCAGTGAATAGGCGCCGGTGATCACGGCCTGGCTCGCGATCACGGTGGCGACCGTCGCCAGCGAGACCATCGGCAACAACGCCCAGTCCGGAAACATCAGGAAGAACGGGTTCTCGACCGCCTGCGGATTGCCAATCAACAAGGCGCCCTGCCCGAGATAGTTCAACGCCAGCGACGGCAATACGATGAACAGCCAGGCGGTCTGGATCGGGCGTTTTCCAAAATGGCCGAGATCGGCATAGAGCGCCTCGGCGCCGGTGACGGCGAGGAACACCGCGCCCAGGGTCACGAAGCCGATGATGCCGTGATGCAGCATGAACTCCACGGCATGCGCGGGGTTGAGCGCGAAAAGTACCTCGGGATGCCGCATGATCGGTGTAATCGCGGCGATCGCGATCACGGCGAACCACACCGCCATGATCGGCCCGAAGAAGGCCGCGACCCGCGCCGTGCCGCGCGACTGCACCGCAAACAGAGCGAACAGGATGACGACCGTCAGCGGCACCACATAGGGGTCGAAGGTAGAGGTGACGAGCTTGATGCCTTCGATCGCCGACAGCACCGACAATGCCGGGGTAATGACCGCGTCGCCATAAAACAGCGCGCCGCTGACGATCCCGAGCAACACGATCGCCCCGCCGCCCCGGGTCACTGCGCGTTGCGCTAGCGCCATCAGCGCCAGCGTTCCACCCTCGCCATGGTTGTCGGCGCGCAGCAGGATCAGCACGTATTTCAGCGTCACCACGATGATCAAGGCCCACAGGATCAGGCTGACGACGCCGATCACGGCGTGTGGATCGACGACGCCGGAAGGGCCGCTGGCGGCGATCACGGCCTCGCGCAGCGCGTATAAGGGGCTGGTGCCGATATCGCCATAGACCACGCCAATGCTGCCCAGCATCAGCGCCTTGAAGCCTGCCGTGGAATGGGCTGAGCCATGACCATTGGCCGCCGTCGTTTCCGCGGCGGGGACTACAACATCGGTGGTCATGAGATGGGACGCCTCAAATGCTTCACTGCACAATGGCAAAGCGAGGCGGCTTATAGCCCTGCGCTTGAAGCATAGCCTACCCTGATTTTGGGGCCATGTCATGCAAAATTGCATGACTGCAATGTGACAAGTTAGATCGCCTCGCTGAATCGTTACTCAGATCGTTACTTGCGTCCCAACCTCGACCACGCGGCCGGTCGGAATCTGGAAATAATCGGTAGCGTCGTTCGCCGAGCGGCTCAGCGCAATGAACAGATGATCCTGCCATTGCGGCATGCCGGACTGCGCCGACGGTTTGAGCGAGCGCCGCGACACGAAGAACGACGTCGCCATGATGTCGAATTGCCAGCCGAGTTTGCGCGCGATCACCAGCGCTTTTGGCACGTTCGGCGATTCCATGAAGCCGAAGCGTAAGCGCACGGTGGCGAATTTGTCGCTGATGGTTTCCATGCGGACGCGGTCGGCGAGATCGACGCGCGGGGTCTGCGCGGTCTCGATGGTCAGGATCACGTTGTGTTCGTGCAGCACTTTGTTGTGCTTGAGATTATGCAGCAGCGCGGTCGGCACGAAATTGGGGTCGCTGGTGAGGAACACCGCGGTGCCCTTGACGACGTGAGGCGGACGTTTTTCGAGGCTCTTGATCAGGTCCCTGAGCGGAACCTCGGTGCGGCGGGTTTTTGCGATCAGGATCGCCGCGCCCCTGCGCCAGGTCCAGATCGTGACCGCCATCGCCAGGCCGAACAACAGCGGCACCCATGCGCCCTCGAACAGTTTGAGCAGGTTCGCGCTGAAGAACGTGGTGTCAACCACGACGAACGGAACGATCAGGGCCGCCGCAGTCGCGGCGCGCCAGTTCCACAGCTTCCAGATCACGACAAAGCCCATGATGCCGTCGGCGACCATGGTGGTGGAGACCGCGATGCCATAGGCGGAGGCAAGGCCGCTCGAGGTGCGGAACAGCATCACCAGCAGCAGGACGCCGATCAGCAGCAGCGTGTTGACGCGCGGCAGATAGATCTGCCCGGCATGCGCCTCGGAGGTGAAGCGGACCTCGAAGCGCGGCAGCAGACCGAGCTGCACGGCCTGCCGGGTCAGCGAATAGGCGCCGGTGATCACCGCCTGGCTCGCAATCACGGTCGCAGCCGTCGCCAGCGCCACCAGCGGCAGCAGCAGGCTTTCCGGCACCATCCGGTAAAATGAATTCTCGATCGTGGCGGGATTGGACAGCACCAGCGCCCCCTGGCCGAAATAATTGATCATCAGCGAGGGCAGCACGAAAGTGAGCCAGCCGGCCTGGATCGGCTTGCGGCCGAAATGGCCGAGATCGGCATAGAGCGCCTCGCCGCCGGTGACCGCGAGAAATACCGCGCCCAGCGTCACCATGCCGATCGTGCCGTGCGACAGCAGGAACTGGATCCCGTACCAGGGATTGATCGCGGCCAGCACCGAGGGATCGTCGCTGATATTGTAAAAACCCATCACCGCGAGGCTGGAGAACCAGACCACCATGACCGGTCCGAACAACGAGGCGACGCGGGCGGTGCCGCTGCTTTGCACCGAGAACAGCACCACCAGGATGAACACCGTCAGCGGCACCACATAATGTTCAAGGGCCGGCGTCGCCAGCTTGAGGCCCTCGACCGCCGACAGCACCGAAATCGCCGGCGTGATCATGGAATCGCCGATGAACATCGAGGCGCCGATCACCCCCAGCGCCAGCAGCGGCCAGCTGCGCCGCCCGAACGCCCGTTGACCCAGCGCCATCAGCGACAGCGTGCCGCCTTCGCCGTTGTTGTCGGCACGCAGCAGCAGCAGCACGTATTTGGCGGTGACGACGATGAAAAGCGCCCACAGGATCAGGCTGAGCACGCCAAGCACCAGCGTCCGGGTGACCGGCTCGCCCTGCGCCGCGGCGCTGACCGCCTCGCGAAACGCGTAAAGCGGGGAAGTGCCGATGTCGCCGAACACGACGCCGATGCTGCCGAGCGTCAGCGCCCAGAAGCCCGATGTGATCGATCCCTCCGGGAGTTCGGTAGATTTTGCTTCGCTTGATGAGACGCTGACAGCCATTCCGCTTGAAAACGCTCTGTCGGTTGATTTGATCCAGCCCGGCTATCGACGCTTCCCGGAAAACTGTCAACCGATCGGCCCTGTCATCGAAGGTTTGGCATCGGAGGTAATGCCGGGCCTGCCCGGACGGCAGCTCGCCGGCCGATCGTACAGGGTAATATGGCTGTGTGGCGAATTACGGCGTCAGGTTGGGCGGCAGCGCCGGGTCTTCCCGCATCAGCGTGATGGTGACGCGGCGGTTGGCCGACAGCGAGGGATCATCGGGAAACAGCGGCTGGCTATCGGCCTTGCCGGAAACAGCGAAGATGTGGGCGGGCGGCAGCCCTTCCCGCTCCAGGATCTGGCGCACCGCGTTGGCGCGGTCGGCGGAAAGATCGAATGCGCCATAGTCGCTTTGCGAGGGCACGAAGCCCGCCGCGGTATGACCGATGATCGAAATCCGCAGCGGCGTCGCCTTGAGCGGGCCGGCCAGCTTCTCGATCAGGCGGCGGGTGCGGTCATACGGCGCCTTGGATCCATCGGCGAACATCGAGCGGCCGTCCTGGTCGACGATCTCCAGATTGAGACCTTCCTTGGTCTCCTCGAACATGATGTGTTTTGAAATCTCGGTCAGTTCCGGCATGTCCTGCAGCGCCTGCCGCAACGACGCCGAAGCCAGCGCGAATTCGCGGTCCATCTTCAGCTTGGCGCCGGACACCTTGGCGTCCTCGCGCTGGTCCGGGGTCGGCGTGTTGGAGGAGTCTTCCGGCGCGACGTGCGCCGTGTTCTTCAGCTTCGGCCGGGTCGGCAGGCCATCGGATTCGATGATGCCGGAATAGCGCTTGTCGGACTGCACGCCGAACGCATCGCGCATCGAACCGGCGACGATCTTGAGCTTGTTGTTGTCCATGGTGGAGAAAGCGACGAGCATCACGAAGAAGCTCATCATCAGGCCCATCAGGTCGGCGAAAGTCACGAACCAGCCGTGCCCTCCGCCGTGCGCGTCGCCACGTTTCTTCTTGGCCATGGGGTTGGTTCCGGACCGGGATCGGCCGCCTTATGCCGGGACCGGCTCGGCTTCGTCGTGGCGGTGCTTTTCCGGCAGGTAGGCCAGCAGCATTTCCCTGACCAGCGCCGGGCTCTTGGAATCCCGGATCATCAGGATGCCGTCGATGATCAAGGTGCGGTTGGTCTCCTCGTCGAGCAGCTTGACGTGAAGCTTGTCGGCGAGCGGCAGGCAGAACAGGTTGGAGACCAGCGCGCCGTACAGCGTCGCCAGCAGCGCGGTGGCCATGAACGGGCCGAGCTTCGAGGGATCGGTCATGTTGGCGAACATCTGCACCATGCCGATCAGGGTGCCGACCATGCCGAACGCCGGGGCGCAGTCGCCGATGGCGCGATAGATCTTGCCGCCTTCGTCGAGGTGCATCAGGAAGTTGTCGCGGTCGCGCTCCAGATTGTCGCGGATGAATTCGAGATCGTAGCCGTCGGCGACGTAGCGGATGCCCTTGGCCAGGAACGGCTCGTTGGTCTCGACCTTTTCCAGCCCGACCGGGCCCTGCTTGCGGGCAATCTCGGCGATGCTGGCAAGCTGGTCGACCAGATCGTGCGCGGACAAGCGGCTCATGGTGAAGGCGAATTTGGCGCCGAGCGGCAGGCCATGGAGGATCGCACTGAGCGGAAAGCGGATCATCGTCGCAGCGATCGATCCGCCGAAGATGATGATGACGGCGTGTTCGCTCCAGAACATTTCCAGATCGCCGCCCAACAGCATGATGACGGCGATGACGGCTACGCCGCACAACAGCCCAACCAGCGTCATGATATCCATGGGAGACTCCACGCGAACGCAATTGTCCGGCCATCCTGGACGGAAGCGCAGCCCATCCTGAGCTGCGCGGTACGACCCTACGAGGCCCCCATTAAAGACGCGTTACCGAATTTGGTAGGCATAACAATTGGTAAACAAATAGCTAGAGAGCCGGATTTTGAGCACCTGTTTGCGCCACCGGGCAAGGCTAATCAGCCCGTTGGGCATCTTCTCCGGTCACCAGCTTGCGGCGAATAAAGACCGGCTCAGGGCTCCCTGCCCTGCTCCATCGCGAGTTCCGCCTGCAGGCTTGCGACGTCGCGATAGATCGAAGCGACCGCCAGCACCCGGCCCTTGCGCTTGTAGCGCAGCAGGCAGTCCCGCTGCCGTGATGTCGCCATCGACATCGATCTCGTCCCAGGCTTCGGCGTGACCGACATAATTGATCGGCACGTCGTAATGCTGGCTCCAGAAGAACGGCACCGCATCGAAGGGCTCGCGCGCGCCCAGCATGTTGCGGGCCGCGGTCTGGCCCTGGCGCTCCGCCACCACCCAATGCTCGACCCGGATGTTTTCCTTCGAATGCGGATCGGGCCAACGCGCGATATCGCCGGCGGCAAAGATGCCGGGAATACTGCTTTCAAGGAATTCATCCACCACGACGCCGCGATCGAGTTTCAGGCCGGCCGCTTCGGCCAGGGTCAGGCGCGGACGCACGCCGACGCCGACCACGGCCAGATCGGCCTCCAGCACGCCGCCGCTCTTCAGCGTCGCGCGGTTGCCGTCGATCGCGGTCACGGTATCGCCGAGATGGAAGATGACGCCATGCTCCTCGTGCAGCGCGCGCACGAAATCGCCCATGCCGGGACCGAGCACGCGTTCCATCGGCCGCTGCTCCGGCGCCACGACGTGGACCTCGATCTCGCGCGCCCGCAACGCGGCCGTGACCTCCAGCCCGATAAAACTTGCGCCGATCACGATCGCGCGGCGCCCGCCGTCGGCGCCGGCAATGATCGCCCGGCTGTCGGCCAGCGTCCGCAGGATATGGACATGCGGCTGGTCGGCGCCGGGGATCGGCAGCCGCACCGGCTCGGCCCCCGTCGCCAGCAGCAGGCGATCGTAGGCCACGGCATCGCCGCCGGCGAGCGTGACCTGACGCGCCCTCGCATCGATCGCGCTGACCTCGCTGTTGAGCCGAGGTCGATGCTGGATTCGGCATAAAAGCTGTCGGGGCGCAGCGGCATCCAATCCTCCGGCGCGCTGCCGGCAAGATAGTCCTTCGACAAATTGGGCCGATCGACCGGCGCGACCGAATCATTGCTCAGCATCACGATGCTGCCGGGAAAACCCTGCCGCCGCAGCATTTCGGCCGCGGCAAAGCCGGCGGCACCGCCGCCGACGATCACGACCTTGCCGGGCGCACTGGCCGTAGCCTTTCCGCCGGTTTTCGCTTGCTCGCGCTTGTGCCGCACCAAGATACGGCCATTCTGCTGCTCGACCTGCCAGACCGAAATCCGGCTCAGCGCCGGTGCCCGGATCGCCTCCCCGGTCCGCAAATCGAAGCAGGCGTGGTGCCAGGGGCAGCGGATGCCGCCGCCTGCAACGATCCCCTCCGCCAGGGGCCCGTGATAATGGCTGCAATGCGCATCGATTGCGAAAATCTCCGCGTCCGACCGCACTAGCAACACTTCCTGATCGCCGACATGGCCCAGCAAGGTCTCGGTTTTGAAATCACCTGCGGCCACACCCTGGGACAGATCGGGCCCGGCGGGCGGTTTTTGCTCTTCGGCCATGCTCGCTCCTGCTTGTTGCAGCAACAATCGCGCCGCACCTGTCAGGTCAAACCCCGGGAATCGAAGGCTTGTTCCGCCGGTCCGATAAATTATTGCGTCGCGATTTTTCGACCGGGTGAGCGCGGCGGACGCGCCGAGGCGAGCATCGCCCGCTGAACGGACGCGCGTGGGTCTACTTGCTCAGACGCCAAGATATCGTTGCAGGACTTCAGGCTGTGCCTTGATCTCCTGAGCCGGGCCTTCGTGAACGATGTGCCCGTTATTGACGATGTAGATGCGCTGCGCCAATGACAGCGTCGCCGCCAGATTCTGTTCGACCAGCACGATGGTCTGCCCCGCAGCGGCCAGATCGCTGCAGGCCTTCATAAGATCACGCACGATGATCGGCGCAAGCCCTTCGAAAGGCTCATCCAGCAGGATGATCTTGGGATCGCGCACCAGCGCGCGCGCGATCGCCAGCATCTGCTGTTCGCCGCCGGAAAGGTCGGTGCCGCGGTTGCCGCGCCGCTCCTTGAGCCGCGGGAACATCTCCCAGATACGGTCGAGCGGCCAGCGCTTCGAGGCGGTCAGGCCGGCGAGAACCAGGTTTTCCTCGACATTGAGGCTGCCAAAGATCCGGCGATCCTCGTGCACGAGCTGCATGCCGGCCTGCGCGATGCTGTGGCTTTTTTTCCCGGCGATCTCGGCGCCGTCGAACATCACCGAACCGCTGCGTGGCGTCACCACACCCATCAGGCTCTTCAGCGTGGTGCTCTTGCCGGCGCCGTTGCGGCCAAGCAACGCCACGACCTCGTTGCGCTCGACCCGCAGCGCGACGTCGAACAGGATGTGGAAATCCCCGTAATAGCTGTTCAGGCCGTTGACCTCGAGCAAGCTCATGGATCGATCACTCCATGCACGCCACCGAGATAGGCTTCCTGCACCGCGCTACTTTTCTTGATCTCGTCCGGCGTGCCCTCGACCAGGACGCGGCCTTCCTGCAGCACGGTGACGCGTTCGGCCAGTTCGAACAGCGCATCCATGTCGTGATCGATCACGATCATGGTGCGGTCCCGGCTGATCGATTTGAGCAGTTTTACCGTTTCGACGCGCTCCTGCGGGCTCATGCCGGCCAGCGGCTCGTCCAGCAGCAGCAGGCTCGGCGAAGTCGCCAGCGCAAGGCCGATCTCGAGCCTTCGCTTCTCGCCATAGGCAAGCTCCGATACCGGCGTATCGGGCCGCGCGGCGAGATTGACCAGTTCGAGCGTGTGCCCGACCTGTTCGTTCAATCCGGGGATGCTGTCCAGGCTGCGGAACAGATCGAGCCGGAATTTTCCGCGCAACTTTGCAAGTGCCGCGATCACGATGTTTTCCCGGACCGTCAGCCCCGTGAACAGCTGGTTGACCTGATAGCTCTTGGTCAGGCCGTGCTGGCAGACGTCGGTGACGCTGTTGCCGGTGATATCGCGCCCCTCGAACACGATCTTGCCCGAGGTCGGCGCGATTTCGCAGGTCAGCATCTTGAAGAAGGTCGACTTGCCGGCGCCGTTGGGGCCGATGATGCCACGCAGCTCGCCATGGTTGACGGTGAAATCGATATCGCTGTTGGCGACAAGGCCGCCATAGCGTTTTGTAAGTCCGGTCGCCTGCAAGATGACACCGGTGCGAGCCGGGGCCGGCGTGGCAGTGGCCGGGGCAATCTTCGGTGCATCGACCGCAGCGACACTGGACGCAGCAACCGGCGCGCTCGCCTCGACGTGTTTCGCTCCAAAAACCTTGTGGTAGAGGTCCTCAAGGCCGCCGACGATGCCGCGGCGCAGGAAGCAGACCAGCAGCACGAACACCGTGCCAAGCACGAGCTTCCATGCCGCGCCGAGGCCAAGTGCCGCCTGCAGGAAATCCTGCAGGAACAGCCAGACGGCGGCGCCGACCAGTGGACCGAACAAGGTTCCCCGGCCCCCGATCGCGGTCTGCATCACCAGCTGCCCGGAGGTATCGAAGGTGAAGGCGTCGGGCGGCATGAATGCCTGCAGCACGCCGAGCAGGCCGCCGGCAAACCCGGCATAGGCGGCGGCGATCACGAAGGCGGTGAGCTTGTAGCCGTGGATGTTGTGGCCGACCGCGGTGGCGCGCAGCGGATTGTCGCGGATCGCGCTGAAGATCGCGCCGACCGGCGAGCGCACGATGCGCAACGCGATCACGACGCCGACGAAATAGCACAGCGCGAGGAACTGATAGAGCGACCATCCGGTGGTGAAATGCAGCGTGGTGAAACCGAGATTGAAGCTCGGCGTCGGCACGCCGGGCAAGCCGTTCTCGCCGCCGGTCCAGTCCGACAGCGGATTGAATTCGACGAAAAAGAACACTTCGGCGATCGCCACCGTGATCATCGCGAAGTAGATGCCGGTGCGCCGCAGCGCGATCAGGCCGACCAGATAGCCGACGGCGGCGGCGGCGATCATCCCGATCACCAGCGCCAGGAAAACGTTGGGAAATCCGGCGCGGGTGAGCAGATAGGCCGCGACAAAACCGCCGGTGCCGTAGAACGCCGACTGGCCGAACGACAACAGTCCGGTGAAGCCGAACAGGATATCGAAGCCGAGCCCGAACAGGCCCCAGACCAGGATCCGGTTGACGGTGTTGGGAGCGAATCCGAGATGAGGCAGCACGAACGGCGCCACCAGCAGCCCGATCGCGGTCAGCGTTTCGATCAGAAAAGGACGTTGCTTAAGCATCAGTTGACCACGCTCATTCGCGTCCCTGCGTGCCGAGCAGGCCGTGCGGCCGCACCACCAGCACCAGCGTCATCGCCGCGAACAGCATGACGTAGGCGTAGCCGGGATTGACCATCGAGGTGATGCTGATGATTTCGCCGGCGATCAGGCCGCCGAGAATCGCGCCCGGGAACGATCCGACGCCGCCGATCACCACCACCACGAAGGTTTCGACCAGGATGTCGTCGCCGACCCCCGGCGTCAGCGAGACCACCGGCGCATTGACGATGCCGGCAAAACCGGCCGCCATCGCGCCGATGCCGAACACGATCATGAAGACCCGGTAGACGTTGATGCCGAGCGAATCGACCATCACCAAATCCTCGATGCCCGCGCGGACGATCATGCCGAGCCGGGTGCGGTACAGCACCACGAACAGCGCGCCGAGCGCGACCGCGACGATGCCGACCACCGCGAGGCGGTAGGTCGGATAAAACATGAATCCGAGCGAGGTGATGCCCTGGAACAGCGGCGGTGGCGGCACCAGTTTCGATTCGCTGGAGAACACCAGGCGAACCAGTTCGACGAAACAGATGCCGATGCCGAAGGTGACCAGAAGCTGATCCTCATGCGGGCGCTGATAAAAATGGCGGATGATGATCCGCTCCATCAGCACGCCCACGATCATGACGAACAGCGATCCGGCGATCACGGCGACGACAAACGATCCGGTATATTCGAACGCGACATAGCCGGCATAGCCGCCGAGCATGAACATGGCGCCATGCGCCAGGTTGAGCACCCCGAGCGTGCCATAGATGATGGTCAGCCCGGAGCTGATCAGCGCAAGCAGCGCCCCCAACGCCAAACCGTTGAATACCTGCGAGATGAAGTTCGGCCAATTAATCATTCAACGCATTCTGGAATCGGATTTTGCAGCCCATCTATCGAAAAATCATACTGACACAAAAATGGCGTCGCAGGAAATATTCCCGCGACGCCGGATTTAGCGAGCATCAGGTGTAGTCGCCGAGATTGCAGCCGAACGCGTCCGGCTTCTGCATCAGCCCCGCGCCGGGGACGATTTCCACCACGTCGTAGAAGTCTTCCTTGCCCTTCATGTCCTTTTGTTCCTTGCCCTTCACGATGATGACGGGCCGGACGCACTGATGGTCTTCCTTGCGGTAATGCACATCACCGACCAGCGAAGGAATCACTTCCTCCTTTTCGTAGGTCTTGATGACATCGGGCGGATAGAAGCTGCCGGTTTCCTCGACCATGCGGGCCCAGTGCGCGAAGCTGATGTAGGAATTCGCGGCACCCCACTCCGGCTTGTAGCCGTACTTCTTGTCGAAGGCCTCGTTGAACATCTTGGCCAGCGGATACTTGTCCTCGATGCCCCACCAGTAATCGGTCGCCGAATAGACGCCCTGCATCAGGCCGCCGGTTTCGCGCGCCAGGAACGGCACCTGGTACGGCACCACCAGCTTCATCTTGTCGAGCACGCCGAACTGCTTGGCCTGCTGGATCGACAGCACGGCGTCGTGACCCCAATTGACGTTGATCAGCACGTCCGCGCCGGAGTTGGCGACATTGAGCAGATAGGACGAGAAATCCGGCGCACCGAGCGGCGAGACCTGGTCGGTGACCGTGGTCCACCCATCCGCAGCGGTATTGTCCTGCATCGATTTGGTGACGGTATGACCGTAGGTGTAGTCCGGCGTCAGATAGGCGACCTTCTTGTTCTTGCCGAAGGCCTTGACCAGGATCGGGCTGATCGCCGCCGCCGCGGTCTGGCCGTAGAAGCACTGACGGAAGCCGTAGCGCACGCAATCCTTGCCGGTGGTGTCGTTGGAGCCGGAGATGCCGCACACGAACAGCACCTTTTCGCGCTGCGCCAGCTTGTTCAGCGCGACCGCGACCGCACTCGATGTGCCGCCGGTGATCATCACCGCCTTGTTCTCGCTGATGAAGCGCTGCTGCGCCTGCACCGCCTCGTTCGGCTTGGCCGCGGAGTCGGCGACGCCGAACTTCAATTCCTTGCCGAGCACGCCCTTGGTGGTCTTGGGCGAAATCTTCTTGATCAGCTCGTGGCCGCTGTTGATGTGCTCGATCGCGAGCTCGTAACCCTTGAACTCGTCTTCGCCCTGCACCGCATAGGTGCCGGTGCGCGGCACGGAAATGCCGATGAATACCGACGAGCCGGACGAACCGGCCGGATAGGTCCCGATCGCGGGCTTGTCGTCGGCGTAAGCCGGCATCACAAAGCCTGCGGGAAGCATCGTTCCGCCTGCCAATCCTGCCGCGGTCTGCAACAGCCTGCGGCGGGACAGCACGAGGCCGGAATTTCGTCCGACAATTGCGTTTTTCATCACCGGTCCTCCCGATTTATATTATTACGCGCCCGACTTCGTCGGCCGCCTTGAAAACGGCGAGCGGACGCTGACGCCTCCACGAAGGCGCACGCCTCGTGCCCGCATCGGTCGACATATCGCGTCACGATATATCGCCCGTCAATGTCACTTTCGTCGCAAGCCGGGACGATTGCCCGGGGAGATACATCGTCTTACGATATATCCGGGCTTGCGAATGGTGCACTGCGGTCGACAGCCGAAACGCCTGCACATTTCGGAGGCACCGAACGGCTGTTACATCCAGCGGACAGGAGATCTGCATGAACGCGAGAAATAACGCGGCCACGCCCGATCGACGCAAGACTGAACAGCCGCGGGAAAAAGCCGTTGCCGGCTCTCATGCCCGCCTGCCCAGCGCGCCAAACCCGGCACCCCGGCCCGTGGGAAACGTGACGGCATTCCGGCAGCCGCCCTCCAGCGAATTGAGCAATCGTGCCCTGAACGTGTTGAAAATGCTCGCGGCCGAGCTGTTGGGAGAATGCCCAACACGGGAGGGCTGGACGCCCTCCAGCGCCCTGCTTCGGCGGCTGACGTTCAAACATCTTTCGACGGCGCGGAATTGCGGCCCGCAAACCATCCGCGAAATCCTGCAATGGGCGGCATCGCGCGGCGTGATGATCCGTCCGCCCGACCTCGCCGGCAAATCCCTCTCGGCGACATGGAAAGAACTCGGCATCAGGTTCGCGGCGGGAGAACTCGCGCACGCCGACATGGTCGAAGCGCTGGGAAAATCAATTCGCCGCAAAAACATCAACATCCCGATCGCGGTCCAGACGATCCTGCTGCAGTTCATGAACACAGCCGGCAAGCAAACCGGGACCTGAAGACGTAACAGACGGGTTCCAGCCGTTGGATGATTTTCGTCCACGCAAATGATACGGATAGCTTGGCAGCAACCGCACGGGGGGTGCGCATGGTCGCCTTGAAGACAGCGCGGCGGCACCAGGATGATGCTGGAGACCTTCCGTAATTCCTGAGGCGGCGGCCGGCTGGGGCTAGCGCCGACGAGCGTCCCCTTCTTCAGCCGACGCTGAGGCGCTTGACGGCGGAAGCATCCCAGGAAAGCCCGGCGCCGGGCCGGTCCGGAATGATGGCGTATCCATCGCTGATTTCGAGCGGCTGTTCGAGGAACGAATCGCCCCAATCGACATATTCCAGCCAGTGCGCGGTCGGCGTCGCCGCCAGCAAATGTGCGCTGACCTCGGGCAACAAATGCGACGACATCGGAATGCCCCGCGGCGGCCGCGATCCCGGCGGCCTGCACCCAACCCGTGACGCCGCCGATCCGGGCATAATCCGGCATCACCAGATCGCATGCGCCGGCCCGCAGCGCCGCGACCATCTGGTTCGTCCCATCAAAGTTCTCGCCGAGTTGAATCGGCAGTTTGAGGTCGCGCGCCAGAGCGGCACAGCCGGCGAGATCGTCATGGCGGATCGGCTCCTCGAGCCACAGCCACCCCCTCGCCTTCGAGCGCAAGACCGCGCTTGAGTGCTTCGGGAACATCGAGCGCCTGATTGTAGTCGACCAAGATTCCAACGTGTCAGGAACGCGCGCGCGGACCGCGTGGGTCACTGCGATGTCCTGCTTTAGCGTCGGATTGCCGAGACGCAGTTTTATGGCCTTGAACCCGCGTTCGAGCAGCAGTTCGGCTTCATCGGCGGCAGCTTCCGGCGCCATCAATCCGAGGCCACTGGAATTGTAGACCGGAATTTTCCGCGGGGCCCCGCCGAGCATCGTCGCCAGCGGCTGGCCGACGGCTTGCGCCAGCGCATCCCACAACGCGCCGTCCAGCGCCGCCAATGCCATGCGCGCGATGCCGGTCACGCCGAGCAGGGCAAAGCGGCGCCCGAGCAATTAGCCCGATTTCAACCGGCGCAGCGTGTTGGCCGCGCACCAGTTCGACGGCATCTTCCAGCAGCGCCGCGACACACTTTGCGGCGCTGGTACGATAGCAGAACAAATAGGCTGCGGCCGACGATCCCCTGCTCGGTGGTGAGATCGACCAGCAGCAACGGCGCGGCGCGAACGGTGGCGGCACTGGTGCCGAGCGCAAACCGCATCGGCGCTTCGATCGACCGTTGTGCTTACGCTGCGGATCGTCAGCAAAGCCTTTTGTTCAGGTAAACGCCCGCTATCCATGGATCGTCTCTCAAGCTGCATCAGCGTGCGGAGCGCCGGGGCAAAGCCGCCTGCCCGGCTTCGCGAAGCGCCAGGATGTCGGCGACGGCGCGGTTGAGCGGCGTCGCCACCCCGACCTGCTTTCCGAGTTCGACAACGCCACCGGCGAGCCAGCGCACTTCGAGCCGATTGCCGCGCTGCAGATCGTGATGCATCGAGGACGTCATATCGGGCGCGACATCGTCGGCCAGCGCAAGCCGGCGTTCGGCGTAGTCCGTCGGCAGATCGACGCCATGGGCGCGGCCGACCGCGACCACCTCGCGCATGATGTCGAGCAGGAATTGGCGCGTCTGCGCATTGGAGCGGATCGGCCCGATCGGCACGCCCATCGTCGTGGTGGTGCCGGACAGGCCGACCAGGAATACGAATTTCTGCCAGATCTCGCGACGGATGTCAGGCGCGAGTTCGGCATTGATGCCGCCCTTCCGGCAGGCTTCCAGGAACGCTTCGCCGCGCGCCGAGCGGTGACCGTCGAACTCGCCGAAGATCAGCCGTTCCATCGGCCCGGTCTGGCGAATCACACCGGGGCGGTCGATCGTGGTGGCGACATAGCCGACGCCGCCCATGATCTGACGGGCATCGTAACGTCCGCGCAGATAGTCGTCCTTCAGCACGCCATTCTGGAACGAGATAATAGCGGTTTCCGGCCCCATCGACCGGCCGGATCTGGTCAAGCACGGCTTCGGTGTCCCACAGCTTGACCGCAAACAGCACGAGATCGGCGACGCCAATGTCGGCGGGATCGTCGGTCGCCCGGACTAGGATTGATGGAATCTCGTCGGGTCCCTCGATCGCGATGCCCTGTGTTCGCATTGCGGAGAGGTGAGCGCCGCGCGCCAGGAACGTGACATCGGCGCCGCCGCGGGCGAGCCTCGCGCCGAAATACCCGCCGACGCCGCCCGAACCGATGATCGCGATATGCATCTTCCAAATTCTCCGCCAGGCGTTCCAAACCGTCTGATCCAACATCAGGGCCATTTTCGGTAACACAGGTCGAGTATCAATCGAACTATCCGCTTGTATTAGGCCGGCGGTTGGTGAATTTGGTCGGAACCAAAATGCCAGCGCGCCCGGCCGATTGACCGGACTTAAGCGCCTGTCGGGGGGCAAGCGCGCTTGGATACCACCATCTTTCTGTTCCTGCTGCAGGACGGCATCATCAACGGCGCGGTCTACGCGCTGGTGGCGATCGCAACCGTGCTGGTATTCGCGGTGACGCGCGTGATCCTGGTGCCGCAGGGCGAGTTCGTCGCGTTTACCGCGCTGACCATCGCCGCGCTGGAGAACGGCAAGATGCCGTCGACGCCGTGGCTGTTGCTGGCGCTCGGGGTGCCTGGCCGCTCTCTCCGAGCTCGTCGGCATTTTCGCGAGCTGAATTTGCGCCGCGTGGCCAGGATCGTGCTGTTCGATCTGGCGATGCCGATCGTACTCCTGCTGCTGACGCGCACGCTGGCCCCGATGAAGCTCGGCCAGCTGACGAATATCCTGCTCGCGATCGCGCTGATCACGCCGATGGGCCCGATGATCTATCGCATCGCGTTCGAGCCGATCGCCCATTCCAGCGTGCTGGTGCTGCTGATGGCGGCGTTCGGCGTGCATTTCTCGCTGACCGGCCTTGGCCTGTTGTTCTTCGGTCCCGAAGGCAGCGGCACGGCGCCGTTGTCGCAGGCGTCGTTCTCGCTCGGCGATCTCGTGGTGACCGGGCAAAGCGTCGCGGTCCTGATCGTCACAGCCGTGCTGCTGGTGCTGTTCGCGCTGTTTTTCGGACGCACGCTGCTCGGCAAGGCGCTGCGCGCCTGTTCATCGAACCGCGTCGGCGCCCGCCTGGTGGGAATTCCAACCTCGGCCGCGGGCCAGATCGCGTTCGCATTGGCCGCGGGGCTCGGCGCCATCTCCGGTGTGCTGGTCGGCCCATTGATGACGGTGTTTTACGATTCCGGCTTCCTGATCGGCCTGAAGGCCTTTGTCGCCGCGATCCTCGGCGGCCTCGTCAGCTATCCCCTGACGGTGCTGGCCGCGCTCGGCGTCGGATTTGCCGAAGCGCTGTTTTCATTCTGGGCCAGCAACTTCAAGGAAGTGCTGGTGTTCACCTTGATCATTCCGGTGCTCGCGTGGCGCTCGGTCTACGCGCCGCATGCCGAGGAAACCGAATGACGGTTTCCCGCGCAATGATCCCCGGCGTCTGCGCGCTGGCGATCCTGGTCGTGCCCTTTACCGGGCTGCTGCCGGAATACTGGATCACGCTGTTCAACTATATCGGCATCTCCAGCCTGGTCGCGATCGGGCTTGTGCTGCTGACCGGCGTCGGCGGCATGACCTCGTTCGGCCAGGCCGCCTTTGTCGGGTTCGGCGCCTATACCAGCGCGGTGCTGACGCTGGATTTCGGCCTCTCGCCCTGGCTGACGCTGCCCGCTTCGCTCATCGTGACCATGGTCGTCGCCGGCCTGATCGGCGCGATCACGGTCCGGCTGTCAGGTCATTATCTGCCGCTCGGCACCATCGCCTGGGGCATCGCGTTTTTCTATCTGTTCGGTAACGTCAACTGGCTCGGCGCCCATGACGGCCTGTCCGGCATTCCGCCGCTGCGCATTGGCACGCATGCCTTGACCAACCCGCGCGACTATTTCGTGGTGGTCTGGGTCGCGGTCGTGCTCGCCGTGATCGCAACCCAAAATCTGCTTGGCGGCCGCGTTGGCCGCGCGATCCGTGCGCTTCGGCGCAGCACCCGCGCCGGCGAAGCCTTTGGGGTCAACACCGCCGCCGCCAAGCTGATGGTGTTCGTGTATGCCGCGATGCTGGCCGGGCTCGCCGGATGGCTTTACGCGCATTTCCAGCGCTCGGTGTCACCGGGCCCGTTCGGCATCGGTACCGGCACCGAATATCTGCTGATGGCGGTATTGGGCGGCGCCGGCCGCGTCTACGGCGCCATTCTGGGAGCCGCCGGCATCACCTTCCTGCGCGACGAATTACAAAATATCCTGCCATGGCTGATCGGCAATACCGGCAACTACGAAGCCATCGCCTTCGGCGCCGTGCTGGTGCTGATCCTGCAGACCGCGTCGCACGGCCTATGGCCGATCCTGTTCGGGCCGCCGCCCGCGCCGACACCCCCGAAGCCGCGCAATGACAAGCGGTCGCCTGAACGCGCGTTGCCGGCGCCGGGAACGCCGCTGCTGCAGGTACAGCAGGCACGCAAGGCATTCGGCGGCCTCGTCGCGGTCAACGATGTCGACTTCGAGGTCCAGAGCGGCCGCATCGTCGGCCTGATCGGTCCGAACGGCGCCGGCAAAAGCACGACCTTCAACCTGATCACCGGCGTTTTGCCCCTCAGCGCCGGTCAAATCCGGTTCGAAGGCCACGCGCTACGCGCGCAGACGCCGCAGCGCGCCGCGGCCCTTGGATTGGGCCGCACCTTCCAGCATGTCGAGATCGTCGCCGACATGAGCGTGATCGAAAATGTCGCGCTCGGCGCGCATCTGCTGGGAGAGGCCGGACCGCTGCGCGCGATCTTCGGTCTCGATCGATCCGAGGAAGCGCTGCTGTTCGCCGACGCGCAACGCCAGCTCGAACGCGTCGGGCTCGCCGACGTCGCGTTCAGGCCGGCCGGCACGCTGGCGCTCGGCCAGCTGCGGCTGGTCGAAGTCGCGCGGGCGCTTTGTCTCAATCCGGTGCTGCTGCTTCTCGATGAGCCGGCCGCCGGCTTGCGCGTCGGCGAAAAGAAGGCGCTGGCGCGCCTGCTGCGCGAAGTCCGCAGCGAAGGCATTTCGGTTTTGCTGGTCGAGCACGACATGGATTTTGTCATGAGCCTCGCGGACATGTTGGTGGTGCTCGATTTCGGTACCAAGATCGCCGAAGGCGTGCCCGCCGCAATCAGGCAGGATCCCGTCGTGCTCGAAGCCTATCTCGGAGGCGTGTCATGAGCGCCGCGCTGCTCGAGGTCCGCGATCTCTGCGTGTCCTACGGGCGCGCACAAGTGGTGCACGATGTCTCGATCAGGGTGATATCAGGCGCGCTGGTCACCGTGATCGGCTCCAACGGCGCCGGCAAGACCACGCTGCTCAACGCCATCATGGGGCTGTTGAAGGCAAAGGGTCATATCGGGTTCCGCGATGCCGAGATCGGCGCGATGGCGCTGGAAAGCCGCGTCCAGGCCGGCCTCTGCCTGGTGCCGGAACGGCGCGAACTATTCGCCGACATGCCGGTCGAGGACAATCTGCTGCTCGGCGGTTTCCGCCGCTCGCGCGCCGAGCGCAAGCAGACACTCGAGGAAATTTTTGCGCGGCTGCCGCGGCTGAAGGAGCGGCGGCAGCAACTGGCCGGCACGCTGTCTGGCGGCGAGCGGCAGATGCTGGCGATGGGCCGCGCCTTGATGGCGCGACCGGTGCTTTTGATGCTCGATGAACCGAGTCTCGGGCTGGCGCCGCGGATCGTCCGCGACGTTTTTCACATCCTGACCGACTTGCGCAAGTCAGGCGTTTCCATTCTGCTGGTCGAGCAGAACGCCCGCGCCGCGCTCGAGGTCGCCGATCATGCCTATGTGATGGAGCTGGGCGCCATTACCCAGCAGGGCTCGCCGGCCGAGATCGCCCGGGATCCCCGACTGGTCGAAAGTTATCTCGGCCTCGGCGGCAACGAGTACTAGTATTGAAGACAACACGACAACAAACCAAACGGGAGAAAAGCATGCTGGGAAACAAGGGCTGGATGGTCGCGCTGGCGGCCACGGTGCTGAGCATCGGTAGCGCGCAGGCGCAGATCAAGGTCGGCATCACCATGAGCGCGTCCGGACCGGGCGCGGCCCTCGGCCAGCCGCAAAGCAAGACGGTGGCGGCACTACCGAAGGAAATCGCCGGACAGAAGATCGAGTACTTTGCGCTCGACGACGAGTCGGACCCGACCAAGGGCGCCCAGAACGTCCGCAAGCTGCTCGCCGAGCAGAAGGTCGACGTGCTGATCGGCTCGTCGCTGACCCCGGTCAGCCTGCCGCTGATCGATATTGCCGCCGAAGCCAAGACGCCGCTGCTGTCGCTCGCAGCGGCCGCCGTGCTGGTGGCGCCGATGGATGACAAGAAAAAGTGGGTGTTCAAGGTGGTGCCCAACGACGACATCATGGCCAACGCGATTCTGAAATACATCGCCAAGTCTGGCGTCAAGACGCTCGGCTATATCGGCGTCTCCGACGCCTATGGCGAAGGCTATTACAAGGTGCTGAGCGAGGCCGCGCCGAAGCTCGGCATCACGCTGACCGGTCACGAGGTTTACGCGCGCAGCGACGCCAGCGTCACCGGACAGGTGCTGAAGATCATCGCGAGCAAGCCGGACGCGGTGTTCGTCGCATCCGCCGGTACGCCCGCGGTGCTGCCGCAAAAGGCGCTGCGCGAGCGCGGCTACAAGGGGCCGATCTTCCAGACCCACGGCGTCGCCACCGAGGAATTCATCAAACTCGGCGGCAAGGATGTCGAGGGCGCGATCTTCACCGGCGAGGCTTTTACGGTTGTCAACGACCTGCCGGCCGACAGCCCGTTCCGCAAAACCACCGCGGCGTTCGTCGACGCCTACAAGGCCGCCAATGGCGGCGTCACCCCCTCGATCTTCGGCGCCCATCTCTGGGATTCGATGACGCTGGTGGAGCACGCGATTCCCGCCGCGCTGAAGGTGGCAAAACCCGGCACCGAGGAATTCCGCGCCGCACTGCGCAGCGAGATCGAAAAGGGCAAGGACATCGCGCTCAACAACGGCCTGTCCACGATGACGCCGGACAATCACAACGGCTATGACGAGCGTTCCGCCTTCGTGATCGAGGTTAAGGACGGCGGGTTTCACCTGGTGAAGTAAGCCTGACGCCGCGGCTCCGCCTCTGCCTGTACGCAGGCAGAGGCGATCGCAGGCTTACGAAAGCCCCGTCAGTTCCAGGCTCAGCTTGCGCAGCTTCTTGCGGGCAGCCTCGTCATAGGCCTGGGCATTGGCTTGCGCTTCGTTCATGCCGTTGAAGAATAGTCCGGACTTGTTGGCAACGTCGTCGCCGACCGCGAGATGCAGGATCGCCTCGCCGCCCTGCTCCACCGTCGAGATCGGCGTGATGCCGCCTTCGCGCACCATGGTGGTGTTCATGTAGGTCGCCGGATGCAGCGAGTTGACCGTCACGCCCGAGCCCTTCAGCTCATTGGCGAGATCGATGGTGAACATGATCTGCGACAGCTTGCTCTGCGAATAGGCCCGTCCGCCGTTGTATCCTGTTGTGATCATCACATCGTCGAAATCGATCGGGTGCTGACCGAGCGAAGCCACGTTGACGATCCGCGACGGCGCACTGGCCTTGATCAACGGCAGCAGCAGATGCGCCAGTAAAAATCCCGAGAGGTAGTTGACCGCGAAGCGCAACTCATACCCGTCGGCGCTGGTCCGGCGCTCGGCACCTTGCGTGCGCGATCCGATCCCGGCATTGCTGATGAACAAATCGAGCCGCTTGTGGTCGGCAATCACGGCTTCTGCAAGCTCACGCGTCCCTGATATCGACGACAGGTCGGCCTGATAGAAGGTCGGCGCCGCATGCCCCTGACGCACGATCTCGTCGATCAGCGTCCTGGCCCTTTCCTTGTCGCGGCCATGGATCAGGACTTTTGCACCCGCCGCCGCCAGCTTGGCGGCGACGTAGCGGCCGACGCCATCGGTCGAACCCGTGATCAATGCCGTCTTGCCGTCCATTTTCATGACGCGTCGCCCGCTTTAGTGGATTTCGGCTGATTTTTTCAACGCGGCCTTCAGTTTTTCCAGCGTGAAATCGGGGCTGCGCGCGATCTCGAGGATCGGCGTCTCGCGACGGCCGCAGAGTTCGGCGGCATCCGGAATCTTCGCGGCGATATCGTGCGGGATGACGATGGCGCCGTGAGCGTCGGCGTGAATCAGATCGTCATTGCGCACCGTCATGCCGGCGACGCGAACCTCGCCACCAAAGTGCTCGGCATGGACCCAGGCGTGCGACGGCCCGATCGAACCGGCCAGCGCCTGAAAACCCGGCGCCCATTGCGGGATGTCGCGGATCGAACCATCGGTGATGACGCCGAGGCAGCCCAGCGCCTTGTGCACGTTGCTCTGCACCTCGCCCCAGAACGCGCCGTAGCCGACGTCGGCGCCGTCGATATCCTGGATCACGGTGATCCGCGGGCCGTGGCCGGTGCCCATATATTCGTAATACTCGATCCGCCGCTTGGCCTGTTCGGCGGCCGGCAGATCGGATTTCAGCACCGAGCGGATTGTCACCGTGCGCGCATAGCCGACCATCGGCGGCAGAGCCGGAAACGGGCACACCAGCGGTTTTGTGGTGTAGCCGATCAGCCGCCGCTCCGGCGCCACGACCTCCATCGCGTTGCAGATCGTCGGCGTGTCATAGCGCCGAAGCGACTCGAGTAGCGATACGGGCAGAGGTGCGGATGTCGTCACGGGGTTTTCTCCTGGTGAGCCGGCCGATTGCGAAGGCCGTGGTTGGCAAGCCGTATACCTGACAAAGCCGCGATCGGCAAAACCAGGACAGCCCTGCGTGGGCGTCGGCTCAGTTCAGCCGGATCGGCCGATCATCATCCGGTTCGGATGCGGGTGGAGAAAATGGCGCGGCCGGATCGGGCGGCGCGGCAGTCGCCGGCACCGCAACCGAGGCGGCGGCGGCCCTGCGCTCATGGTCGCGGTAGGATTTCCATCCCGCGGGCAGGCTCAGCAGATAGGCGATCGTACATGCCGAGAGAATGTACCAGGGATAGCCGATCAAGAGCGCAATGAAGAAAATCACCGACACGAAAACCGGCAGCACCATTTCCGGCGGCACGCGCATCTTGACGGTTTTGCCGGAAAACACCGGCAGCCGCGACACCATCAGGAACGCGATGACAAGCGTATAGAGCGCGGTCAACACGACCGGCAACCGCGGTGTGCCGAGGAACGCGAGATAGACCGGCAGCAATACCGTGATCGCGCCGGCCGGCGCCGGAACTCCGGTGAAATAATTGGCGGCAAAGGCCGGCTTGTTCGGATCGTCCATGGTGGCGTTGAAGCGCGCCAGCCTTAAGCCGCCGCTGATCGCGAACACCATCGCCGCGATCCACCCGGCATTGCCGAGTTCGTGCAGCTGCCAGAAATACAGTATCAGTCCCGGCGCGACGCCGAAATTGACGAAGTCGGCGAGGCTGTCGAGTTCGGCGCCGAATTTCGACTGGCCCTTGATCATGCGCGCGACCCGGCCGTCGATACCGTCGAGCAGGGCCGCGAACACGATCGCCGCCACCGCCAGCTCCATCCGCCCTTCGGTGGAAAGCCGGATCGCGGTCAGGCCGGCGCAGATCGCCAGCAGCGTGATGACGTTGGGCACCAGCATCCGCACCGGGATCGGACGAAACCGGCGGCGGCGCAGTTCAGGGTTTTTGGGATCGAAGGGCATCTGCATGGCCACGTCTATATAGCAAATGGCTGACGGTTTCGCCTTAGGCTAATAGCTGCGAATAAGCCCTTGATCTCAATGGTTAATCAGACCGGTAGGTCCGGTCGGGGTCGCCCAGCCTGAAATCGGCCAGAATGGTCTCGCCAGCGACCGCGGTCTGGCCCTCGGACACCAGCGCCGTGGTGCCTTCCGGCAGATAGACGTCGAGCCGCGATCCGAAGCGGATCAGGCCGAACCGCTCGCCGGCATTGAGCGTCTGCCCTTCGCGCACGAACGACACGATCCGGCGCGCCACTAATCCGGCGATCTGGATCACCCCGATGCGGCCGTTCGGCGTCGAGATCACCAGCGAGTTGCGCTCATTGTCTTCGCTGGCCTTGTCCAGTTCGGCATTGATGAAGGTGCCCGGCCGGTAGGCGATGCGATCGATACGTCCCGCGACGGGACTGCGGTTCACATGGCAGTTGAAAACGCTCATGAAGATCGAGACGCGCGGCAGCGGCCGGTCGCCGAGACCGAGTTCGGCCGGCGGCAGCACCTGCGTGATCATCGAGACCCGCCCGTCGGCCGGCGATACCACGATGCCTTCCCGCACCGGCGTCGTCCGAACGGGATCGCGAAAGAACAGCGCGCACCAGACCGTGAGCAAGGTGCCGATCCAGCCCAGCGGCGACCAGATCCAGAACAGGATCAGGCTCGCCAGCGCAAAACCGCCGATGAACGGATAGCCCTCGGGATGAATGGGCGGAATCTGCGCGCGGATCGAGTTACCGATAGACATCAGGTGTTGCTTTCCTTCCCCTCTCCCCTTGTGGGAGAGGGTGGCGCGCCGCGAAGCGGCGTGCCGGGAGAGGGGTCTGCGATAGCAGATAGAATTGTTTCAAGAACGCCGCTCGTATTCTTCAGCACTTCATTATTCCAGAACCTCAGCACACGAAACCCCTCACCTTCCAACCATCGTGTGCGACGCTGGTCGGCCTCGCTGTCCACATGCTGGCCTCCGTCGACTTCGAAGATGAGACGCCTTTCGAAAGATACGAAAATCAACGATGTACGGTCCGATCGGTACCTGCCGCTTGATCTTGACTCCGTTGAACCGGTGCGCGCGCAGGAGATACCAGAGCCTGCGCTCGGCGTCGGTCATATTGGTGCGAAGAGCTTTGGCCTGACGACGTAATGCCATTCCGCGCTCCCGATCCAACTCCCCTCTCCCGGCTCGACTGCGTCGAGCCACCCTCTCCCACAAGGGGAGAGGGGATTCTGCTTCCCGCGCAGCGACACCAAATCTAAATCATTCCGCCGCAGCCGGAGTCACCAGCGCGTCGTCGAGTGGCGGCGGCTCGCGGTTCGGCGCTTCGTTCTCGTCGGCGATTCTGGCCAGCCGCTCGCGCGCTTCCTCGGCCTCGCGCTGCCGGTTCCACATACTGGCATAAAGCCCGCCGGTTGCCAAAAGCTGCGAATGCGTGCCGCGCTCGGCAATGCGCCCCTGATCCAGCACGATGATCTCGTCAGCGCCGACAATGGTCGACAGCCGATGCGCGATCACCAGCGAGGTGCGATTGCGCGACACCCGTTCCAGCGCGCCCTGAATTTCATGCTCGGTGTGGCTGTCGAGCGCCGAGGTCGCCTCGTCCAGTACCAGGATCGGCGGCGCCTTGAGCACGGTGCGCGCGATCGCGACGCGCTGCTTCTCGCCGCCGGACAGTTTCAGGCCGCGTTCGCCGACCTGGGTTTCATACCCCTTCGGCGACATCTTGATGAATTTGTCGATCTGCGCCAGTTGCGCCGCCTGCTCGACCTCGGCATCGCTGGCATCCCAGCGGCCGTAGCGGATGTTGTAGCGGATGGTGTCGTTGAACAGCACGGTGTCCTGCGGCACCATGCCGATCGAGGCGCGCAGCGAATCCTGCGTCACGCTGCGGATATCCTGGCCGTCGATCAGGATCCTGCCGCCGGAGACGTCATAGAGCCGGAACAGCAGCCGCGAAATGGTCGACTTGCCAGCGCCGCTGGGCCCGACGATCGCAACCGTCTTGCCGGCCGGCACCTCGAAACTCAGTCCTTTGAGGATCGCGCGCTCCGGATCGTAGGAAAAGCGCACGTCGTCGAAGCGCAAATTGCCCGAGGTCACGATCAGCGGCTTGGCGCCGGGAATATCCTTTACTTCGGGATTCTTGGCCAGCACCAAAAACATCTTCTCGATGTCGATGATCGCCTGCTTGATCTCGCGATAGACCATGCCCATGAAATTCAGCGGCGTGTAAAGCTGGATCATCATGGCGTTGATCATGACGAAATCGCCGACGGTGTTGTGGCCGGCGCGGACGCCCGCCGCGGACATCATCATGGTCGCGGTCAGGCCGGCGGTGAAGATGATCGCCTGCCCGGTATTGAGCACCGCCAGCGAGGTGTAGGTTTTGACGCTGGCGCGCTCATAACCTTCCATCGAGCGATCGTAACGCGCCGCCTCCCGCGCCTCCGAGCCGAAATATTTGACGGTTTCGTAGTTCAAGAGCGAGTCGATCGCCTTGGTGTTGGCGTCGGTGTCGGATTCGTTCATCTTGCGGCGGATCTCGATCCGCCATTCGGTCGCCTTGTAGGTATAAAACATAAACAGCACGACCGTGACCAGGGTCGCGACCAGATAGCGCCAGTCGAATTTCCACAGCAGCACGCCCATCAAGAGCGAGACCTCGACGATGGTCGGGACCAGCTGCAGGATCACCATCCGCACGATCTGCTCGATGCCGAGCCGGCCGCGCTCCAGCACCCGGGTCAGGCCGCCGGTCTTGCGTTCGAGATGAAACCGCAATGACAATTCGTGCATGTGGACGAAGGTGAGGAAGGCGAGCTTGCGCACCGCGTGCATCGCCACCCGCGCGAAAATGCCGTCGCGCCACTGGGTCAGGACCGCCATCAGCACGCGCAGCCCGCCATAGCTGGCGGTCATGAGGAAGGGCGACGCGAACAGCCACAGCTTCCAGTTCGAGGCTTGCACCGGCGCGCTGTCCGCCCCGGTCAGCGCGTCGATCGCCCATTTGAAGGTGAACGGCACCGTCAGCGTCGCGACCTTGGCGATCAGCAGCAGCACCACCGACCAGACCACGCGCATCTTCAGATCGGCACGATCGCTCGGCCAGATATAGGGCCACAGATGCACCAGCGTCCCGATCAGGGTGGCGCGTTCGACCGATGCCTCGGACGCCGCCTGCACGGCACCGGTAGCCGGGGGCGAATGTGGGTGAGCCATCTAACGTGCCCGGCGCGGATAGTGGGATCGCGAATCACCGCAGGCCGGCCTGGCCACGCGAACCCTTTGATCTGGTTTCGTCATGCCGCCTACATATAGGGTTTTTGCCTCGCTTCGCACCCAGGCGGAACAAATCTTTTCTACCCGGAAATGCAGCACCGGGCCGAGCGATGTCTTGACGCTGTTGCGTTGCAGTGCCACATCGCGGCGATGAGCAAAATCAGCAATGTCTGCGTTTACTGCGGCTCCAGCCCCGGTAACAATCCCCGAATTCATCGAAGCCGCCACCGATTTCGGCAGGATCCTCGCCGAGAACAAGATCAATCTGGTCTATGGCGGCGGATCGTTCGGATTGATGGGCGCATTGGCGACCTCCGTGCTTGACCATGGCGGCACTGTCACCGGCATCATCCCGGAAGCCCTGGTGGCGCGGGAGCGCGCGCTGAAACGGGTCCAGGAGATGGTGGTGACCCGCGACATGCACGAGCGCAAGCGGCTGATGTTCGAGCGTTCCGATGCCTTCGTCGCCCTTCCCGGCGGCATCGGCACGCTCGAAGAGCTGGTCGAGCAACTGACCTGGGCGCAGCTGGCGCACCACAAGAAGCCGATCGTGCTGTGCAGCATCGATTCGTTCTGGACTCCGCTGCTCGTAGCCCTCACGCGGATGACAGCCGCCGGCTTCGTCTACAATTCCGGCATCCTCGACGACGTGATCTCCAACGATGTCGCCGGCATCCTGCCGCTGATCCGTCGCAAGATGGCCGCTGCCGCCGCCGAGCCGGCAAAAACCTAGGTTACTCACTCGGAAACGTCACCGCCTCGATGCGATTGCCCTCGGGATCGATGACGAACGCCGCGTAATAGCGTACACGGTCATGCGGCCGCAGTCCGGGGGCGCCGTCGGATGTGCCGCCTGCACCCAGCGCCGCGGCATGGAAGGCATCGACCTCGGCGGTCGATTTCGCGCGAAGGCAGATGTGAGTGCCGCTCTCATGCGGCACCGCATTCATCCTAATGCGCAGATTGATCCAGAACTCGGGATAGTTTTTGCCGAAGCCGACCGTCGCCGGGCGGCTCACCAGCCGCGACAGGCCGAGCGCGGCGAGCGTCATCTCGTAGAAACGCGCGGCGCGTTCGAGATCGCGGACGCCGACTGAGACGTGATCGATCATGTGAGCGACACCACCAGTCCATCGTCATTGCGAGGAGCAAAGCGACGAAGCAATCCAGGGCCACAAGCGAAGACTGGATTGCTTCGCTTCGCTCGCAATGACGTTGAGTTGATGTTCATCCGCATCACGCCGGCGCACCCGACTTCACCAGCTTGTAGATCACCGAATCCATCAGCGCCTGGAACGAGGCGTCGATGATGTTGGGCGACACCCCGATCGTGGTCCAGCGCTCCCCTGCCTCGTCCTCGCTCTCGATCAGCACCCTTGTCACCGCCTCGGTGCCGCCATTGAGGATACGCACGCGGTAGTCGATCAGCTTCAGTTTCTCGATATATTTCTGGTATTTTCCCAGATCCTTGCGCAGCGCGACGTCGAGCGCGTTGACCGGGCCGTTGCCTTCTGCCGCCGAGATCAGCTTCTCGCCGGCGACATCGACCTTCACCACCGCCATCGCCACCGTGACGCGCTGGCCATTGGCGTTGTAGCGCTGCTCGACATTGACGTCGAACTGCTCGACCTGAAAATATTCCGGCACCCGGCCAAGCGTGCGCCGCGCCAGCAGATCGAACGAGGCATTGGCGGATTCATAGGCGTAGCCGGTGGCCTCGCGCTCCTTCAATTCCTCGACCAGCCGCGCCAGTTTTGGATCTTCCCTGGTGTAGGCGATGCCGGCGCGATCGAGCTCGGCCATGACGTTGGAGCGGCCGGCCTGATCGGACACCAGCACCTTGCGGTGATTGCCGACGGCTTCCGGCGCCACATGCTCATAGGTCTGCGGATCCTTCAGCACGGCGGAGGCATGGATGCCGGTCTTGGTGACGAAGGCGCTCTCGCCGACATAGGGCGCATGGCGGTTCGAGGCGCGGTTGAGCATGTCGTCGAGCGTCCGCGACACCTTCATCAGGGTCGCCATCTTGTCCTGGGATACGCCGATCTCGAAGGCGTCGGAGAATTCGCGCTTCAGCCGCAGCGTCGGAATCAGCGAACACAGGTTGGCGTTGCCGCAGCGCTCGCCGAGCCCGTTCAGCGTGCCCTGGATCTGGCGCGCGCCGGCGCGCACCGCGGCGAGCGAATTGGCCACCGCCTGCTCGGTGTCGTTATGGGCGTGGATGCCGACATGGTCGCCGGGAATCCGCTTTATCACCTCGCCGACGATGGATTCGATCTCGTGCGGCATGGTGCCGCCATTGGTGTCGCACAGCACCACCCAACGCGCGCCGGAATCGTAGGCCGCCTTGGCGCAGGCCAGCGCGAACTCGGCATCTTCCTTGTAGCCGTCGAAAAAATGCTCGCAGTCGAGCATCACTTCGCGCCCGGCGGCCTTTGCGGCCTTGACGCTGTCGCGGATCGAAGCGAGGTTTTCCTCGTTGGTGGTCTCGAGCGCCACCCGCACCTGATAGGCGGAGGATTTTGCCACAAAGCAGATCGCGTCGGCCTTGGCTTCCAGCAGCGCCGCGAGGCCCGGATCGTTCGACGCCGAACGGCCGGCGCGGCGGGTCATGCCGAACGCCGTAAAGCGCGCGTGGTCAAGTTGCGGCCGTTCGGCGAAGAATTCGGTGTCGGTCGGATTGGCCCCGGGATAGCCGCCCTCGACATAATCGATGCCGAGCTCGTCGAGCATATGCGCGATCAATTGCTTGTCATGCAGCGTGAAATCGACGCCGTTGGTCTGCGCGCCGTCGCGCAGCGTGGTGTCGAACAGATAGAGGCGTTCGCGGCTCATGGCTGAACTCCCGGCGTAGCGCTCTCGGCAAAACTCTTCTGCATGGTGGTGTTGGCCAGCCACTCGCCATTGACGGTGACGGTGTTGCGCTGCTTGGCGACATAGCCGCGCTTGGCAAAAAAGCCTTCGGCGTTGTCGCTGGCATCGACGGTGAGATTTTGCGCGCCACGCGCGCCCGCCAGCTTCTCCAGCGCGTCGCACAGCGCCGACGCCACCCCATGTCCCACCGCACTCGGATGCACATAGAGCATGTCGATGTGGTCCTTGCCCCTGAGCGAGGCAAAGCCGACCGGCGAATTCTGCAACGTCGCGATCAATGTCAGTTCGCCGGCCAGACGCTTGCCGAACGCCTCCTCGTCGTCAGCCGCGGCGGCCCAGGCATGCTGCTGCGCCTCGGTGTAGTCCTCGCCGGTCAACTCCTCGATCGCGGCAATAAAGATCGCCGCCAGCACGGGCACATCGGCCGGCAAAAACGGCCGCAACGCAGGTTTCGGCATCGCCTGGGCCATCAGACGCCCTCTTCCTTTCCCTCTCCCCTTGCGGGAGAGGGTGGCGTCGAGCGCAAGCTCGACGACGGGTGAGGGGTAGCGTTCAGCTCCGCCGCCAGACTAGTCAGGACGCCCTCCAAATTCTGAAGCACATCGTTGTTCCAGAAGCGTACGACGCGAAAAGCGTTCTGCGCGAGCCATGCGTCTCGTTCGACATCTCGCGCAGACTCGGCATGCTGACCGCCATCGACCTCAACGATCAATCGCGATTCGAAACAGAGGAAGTCTGCAATGTAAGGCCCAACCGGAACCTGTCGACGGAATTTGAATGCGTCGAATCGGCGATCCTTTAACGCAAACCAGAGTTTGCGTTCGGCGTCCGTCATGCGCGAACGCAATTGGCGCGCTGCCTTGGTGAGATTCAGCGCCCCCTCACCCGTCCCGCGCCTTCGGCGCGGGCCACCCTCTCCCGCAGGGGGAGAGGGAAAGGATTCGCCTTTTGCGCATTCATCGCGCGATCTCCCAGGTGGTGCCTTCCTTGGAGTCCTTGATGACGACGCCCATCGCCGCGAGCTGGTCGCGGATGCGGTCGCTTTCGGCAAAATCCTTTCGCGCGCGCGCGGCGGTGCGCTCCGAGATCAGGCCGTCGATTTGCTTCGCATCGACGCCGCTGGCCTGCTGCTTGCGATCATTCCAGGCCGCCGCGCTCTCGGACAGGAAACCGAGCAGCCGCAGCGAGCCTGCGAATTCGTTGCGGTCGCGTTCATTACCGGAGGCGGCGCTGTTGCGCAGGCTGTGCAGCGAAGCGATCATCTGCGGCGTATTGAGATCGTCAGAAAGCGCTTCGATCACGGCATCGGCGGGCCGTTCGCCGGTCAAATCCGCGGCGACCCAATACCAGTCGTCCAGCGTCTTCGCGCTGTCCTCCATGCCTTTCAGGGTCCAGTCGATCGGCGAACGGTAATGCGCCTTCAACATGTTGAGGCGCAGTACTTCGCCCGGCCAATCGGCCAGCAGTTCCCGGATCGTCACGAAGTTGCCGAGGCTCTTCGACATCTTCTCGCGTTCGACATTGACGAACTCGTTGTGCATCCAGTAGTTCGCCATGACGGGCGTGCCATGCGCGCAACGCGACTGCGCGATTTCGTTCTCATGGTGCGGAAAAATCAGGTCGATGCCGCCGCCATGAATGTCGAAGACGTCGCCGAGATAGGCCGCGGCCATGGCGGAGCACTCGATGTGCCAGCCCGGACGACCCCTGCCCCACGGGCTTTCCCAGCCCGGCTGCCCCGGCGACGATTGCTTCCACAGCACGAAGTCGGCCGGGTTCTTCTTGTGGGCATCGACCGCGACCCGCGCGCCGGCCTTCTGCTCGTCGAGCTTGCGGCCCGACAGCGCGCCGTAGTCCGGCATCGACTGGGTGTCGAACAGCACTTCGCCATTGGCCTCATAGGCATGGCCGCGCGCGATCAACTGATGGATCAACGTCACCATATCGGATTTGCCGTCCGGACGCGGCAATACAAAGTCGGTCGCGCGCGGTTCGAACGTCGGCGGCAGCGAGCCGAGCGCCGTCACGTCCGCAGAAAACTGATCGGCGGTTTTCTCGGTGACTTTGCGGATCGCCTGGTTGAGCGGAAGACCTGGAAAATCCCGCACCGCCCGATCGTTGATCTTGTCGTCGACGTCGGTGATGTTGCGGACATACGTCACATGCTCGGCGCCGTAGATATGGCGCAGCAGCCGGAACAGCACGTCGAACACGATCACCGGGCGCGCATTGCCGATGTGAGCAAAGTCGTAGACCGTCGGTCCGCAGACATACATGCGCACGTTGTCGCGATCGAGCGGCACGAAGCTGCGCTTTTCCCGGGTCAACGTATCGTAAAGGCGTAGTTCCATGGATATCCCGTCCCTTGCGGCCGGGCGTCCAGTGATCTCATGTGAGAAAAGACGGCCTCAGCCAGCGAATTGCTAGCTCATAATCTCGCGGCAAATGCCACAAATGGCGAGGAGACCGTGCATGGCACTACCATGGGGCCATCGGGGGAACCCGTCAAGAGCCCGCCCATAAGGCCCGATTTCGGCCACGAAGTCCGGCCAACAGGCCCATGGTTAATCATTCTTAAGGATTTGGGCTTAATCGATTGAGGGCGTTCCTCATTCCCCGGTGCAGCATGCGAATTTCCTCGGCGCTATTGGCCTGTGCGTTC
This sequence comes from uncultured Alphaproteobacteria bacterium, assembly GCA_963699465.1. Taxonomy (GTDB): domain Bacteria; phylum Pseudomonadota; class Alphaproteobacteria; order Rhizobiales; family Xanthobacteraceae; genus Bradyrhizobium. The sequence goes on along the minus strand of CAVOTZ010000044.1, from coordinate 417,762 downwards.
CTTCTTGCCGCGTCAGCCGCGCATGCTGACAGCCGCGTGTTCATCGTCGAAAACCAGGCCGACGGCTACGGGGTCGACCAGTGCCTCGCCAAGGGCGAGAAATGCGGCGCGCATGCCGCGCTGTCCTATTGCCAGTCGCGCGATTTTGCCGAGGCCTCGTCCTACCGGCGCGTCGATCCCGAGGAAGTAACGGGAGCGGTTCCCAAGTCCGCCGGGCCCAATTGCGGCCATGCCGGCTGCGGCGAATACGTCGCCATCACCTGCCGGCGCTAGACTTAAGCTCTGCCTGCGACATCAAGGGCTTGCGAGCGCCACATCGGCGCCCCGGAAACGACGTGACGATGCCCCGAGAAGCGGCTATGGGAAGCCGCATCGGCCGTGCCCTGGTTACCAGCCCGCGCGGTATCGCCCTTATTGGCCGGATATGCAGGAAACGCTGACACCTCCCTTGATAAAGCTCTCGGCGAAATGGATTTTGGCTTGCGTGGTACTGCTCGGCATCGCCGCGCCGGGTACCAACGCGTGGGCGCAGGTGAATCCGAACGCGAATATGAACCCGAACGCGCCGCAGCCGCCGCCGGTGCAGGGTGGGCCTGTCAATCCGATGTGCCCGCGCCTCGAGGGACAACTCGCGAGCATCGACCGCGGCGGCGGCACCGGCGATCCCGCCCGCGACGACCAGATCCGCCGCTACCAGGACGCCGCGACCCGGCAGCAGAGCGAACTCGACCGCGTCACCATGCAGGCCAAGCGGATGGGCTGCGACTCCTCCGGCTTCTTCTCGCTGTTCTCGGGCCAGTCCGCGCAATGCGGCCCGGTCAACACCCAGATCCAGCAGATGCGCGCCAATCTCGACCAGATCACCGGCAGCCTCACGCAGTTGCGCGGCAACAGCGGCGCCGATCGCGACAACCAGCGCCGTTCGGTGCTGATCGCGCTGGCGCAGAATAATTGCGGTCCGCAATACGCCAGCATGTTGCAGCAGCAGCCGGGTCCGGGCGGCTTCCTGAACAATCTGTTCGGCGGCAACAATAATCCAAACACGCCGAACGCCGATGTCGGACCGCAATCCGGCACCTACCGCACGGTTTGCGTCCGCACCTGCGACGGCGCGTATTTTCCGATCTCGTTCGCCACCGTGCCGCAGCGCTTCGCCGACGACGAAAGAACCTGCAAGGCGGAGTGCCCCGCGACCGACGCCGCGCTCTACGCCTATCGCAATCCCGGCGAGGACATGAACCAGGCGGTATCGACCAGCGGCGCGCCCTATAGCGCCCTGCCCAATGCGTTCCGCTACCGCCAGGAGTTCACCCCGACCTGCGCCTGCAAGGCGGCCGGACAGACCTGGTCCGACGCGCTGAAGAATGTCGACGACAAGGCGATCTCCGAACAGCAGGGCGACATCATCGTCACCGAAGAGAGCGCCAAGAAAATGGCGCGGCCACAGCAAACGCCGCCGCCGAAATCCGCAGCCGCCAAGAAAGGCGCTGCGACGCCCGACGCGGCAGCCGTGCCGCCACCCGCGGAAGCCGGCGGTACCACGGGCGTCACTCCGCCTCCCGGCGACAAGTCGATTCGCACGGTAGGCCCGACGTTCATTCCGGCGAGGTAGTCGTTTCCTCGTAGCCATGGTTCGAGACGGCGCTTCGCGCCTCCTCACCATGAGGCCTCATCCTGAGGAGCGCGCTCTTGCGCGCGTCTCGAAGGATGCGCCACATCCGCACGTTCGCAGGGACGATGGCCCCTACCCGTCGAACGCTTCCGATGAACCCCGCCCCGCGCGCGTGACTAGCGTATAATCCGGCTCGGGCAGCGGTTTGCCCGCGTCGCGAAAGCGGTTGGTGATGGGATAGCGACGGTCGCGGCCAAAATTGCGCCGCGTTACCTTGACGCCCGGCGCGGCCTGCCGCCGTTTGTACTCGGCGATGTTGAGCAGCCGGTCGATCCGCGCCACCACTTCGCGGTCGAAGCCTGCGGCGACGATCGAGGCCAGTGGCTCCTCGCGCTCCACGAGGCGCTCCAGGATCGCATCCAGCATGTCGTAAGGCGGCAGCGAATCCTGGTCGGTCTGATTTTCGCGCAGCTCCGCGGTCGGCGACCGGGTGATGATGTTGACCGGGATCACCTCACCTGACGGCCCGAGCGCACCTTGAGGCTTCCATTCGTTGCGCAAGGCCGAGAGCCTGAACACCTCGGTCTTGTAGATATCCTTGATCGGGTTGAAGCCGCCATTCATGTCGCCATAGAGCGTGGCGTAGCCGACCGACATTTCCGACTTGTTGCCGGTCGTGACCACCATCGCGCCGGTCTTGTTGGAAATCGCCATCAACAGCGTGCCGCGGGTGCGCGCCTGCAGATTTTCCTCGGTGATATCGCGCGCCAGGCCTTTAAAAGTGTCGGACAGGATCGACTCAAAACCATTGACGGCCTGGGCGATCGGCAGCACCTCGTAACGGAAGCCGAGCGCGGTTGCGAGTTTCGCGGCATCGTCGAGTGAGACCTGCGCGGTAAAGCGAAACGGCAACATCACGCCGCGGACGCGTTCCACGCCGAGCGCATCGACCGCGATCGCCGCGCACAGCGCCGAGTTGATGCCGCCGGAAATACCGAGCAGCACGCCCGGAAAACCGTTCTTGCCGACATAGTCGCGCAGGCCGAGCACGCAGGCGGCGTAGTCGCCCTTGTCGCCTTCCAGCAGCGGCGTTACCGGACCCGCGCAGCGCCAGCCGTCGGCGGTCCTGTTCCAGCGCAGGGTCGTGATGCTCTCCTCGAACGCCGGCAATTGCGCCGCGACCGAAAGGTCGGCGTTGAGCGCGAACGAGGCGCCGTCGAACACCAGTTCGTCCTGGCCGCCGACTTCGTTGAGATAGATCAGCGGCAGCCCGCTCTCGGTGACGCGGGCAACCACGATCGACAGCCGCAGGTCGTTCTTGTCGCGGGCATAGGGCGAGCCGTTCGGCACCACCAGAATTTCCGCACCGGTCTCGGCGAGGCATTCGACCACGTTTTCGTATTCGCTGGATTCCTCGAGCCAGATGTCCTCGCAAATGGGCACGCCGACCCGGATGCCGCGCACGGTCACCGGCCCCGCGGCCGGGCCGCGCGCGAACAGCCGCTTTTCGTCGAACACGCCGTAGTTCGGCAAATTGCACTTGAAGCGGATCGCGGCAACCTTGCCCTCGTCGAGCAGCGCGCAGGCATTGTAGAGCTTGCCATCCTCGACCCAGGGCGTGCCGATCAGCATCGCCGGACCGCCATCGGCGGTTTCCCGCGCCAGTTCTTCAATTGCCGTGCGGCAGGCCGACTGGAACGCCGGCTTCAGCACCAGATCTTCCGGCGGATAGCCGGCGATGAACAGCTCGGAGAGCACCACCAGATCGGCGCCGTCGGCCTTGGCCGTGAGGCGCGCGGCGCGCGCCTTCGCGGCGTTGCCGGTGACATCGCCAACCGTCGGGTTGAGCTGGGCCAGCGTGATCGTGAATTGGGTGGCGGGTTCGGTCATGGAGCGAAGCTTATTCTCATAATGAGCAAATCAAATATAGCATGCTTCTCGCGGCTTCGCCAGATGCCGGGATCACACCAAATCCTCACGGCTGCTACCCTCCGCGCGCGGAAACCGCAATTGCCGGCTTTAGACCACGCCGATGCGTTCAACGATGGCAAAAATCCAGAACAGTCCGGCCATCACCAGCGTCACGCCGACGGCCGCCGACCCCATGTCCTTGACCCGCCCGATCTGCGGATCGTGATCCGTGGTCAGGCGGTCGGAAAGTTTTTCGATCGCGGTGTTGAGGAGTTCGACGATCAAGACCAGCACCACGGCCGCGACCAGTTCGACCCGGCGCATCATGGTGGCGCCGGCCAGCCAGGAAGCCGGCAGCGCCAGCGCGAGCGCGACCAATTCCTCGCGAATGGCCTGCTCCGACCTCATCGCGAAGATCAGGCCGTTGCGCGAATTGAGCGTGGCCCGCCAGAACCTCAGCAATTCAGAATCCCGCTACGGCCGGCATCGGCTTGACCTTGCTGCCGCGATCCTGCTTGAGCAATTCGGCGATCAGGAACGCCATGTCGATCGACTGCTCGGCATTGAGCCGGGGATCGCACACCGTGTGATAGCGGTCGCCGAGATCCTCATGACTGACGGCGCGCGCGCCGCCGATGCATTCGGTGACGTCCTGCCCGGTCATTTCCAGATGCACGCCGCCGGCATGGGTGCCTTCGGCGGCATGGATGGTGAAGAACGATTTCACCTCGGAGAGGATGCGGTCGAACGGCCGGGTTTTATAACCGGAATTCGAGGTGATGGTGTTGCCGTGCATCGGATCGCACGACCACACCACCATGCGTCCCTCGCGCTGCACCGCACGGATCAGGCCCGGCAGATGATCGCCGACCTTGTCGGACCCAAAACGGTTGATCAGCGTCAGCCGTCCGGGCTCGTTGTCGGGGTTGAGCACGTCGATCAGTTTTATCAGTTCATCCGGCTTCAGCGACGGACCGCATTTCAGCCCGATCGGATTCTTGATGCCACGGAAATATTCGACATGGCCGTGATCGAGCTGGCGGGTGCGGTCGCCGATCCAGATCATGTGGCCTGACGTCGCGTACCAGTCGCCGGTGGTGGAATCGACCCGGGTAAAGGCCTGTTCGTAGCCGAGCAGCAGCGCCTCATGGCTGGTGTAGAAATCGGTGGCGCGCAACTCAGGATGGCTTTCCAGATCGAGGCCGCAGGCGCGCATGAAATTCAGCGCGTCGGAAATGCGGTCGGCCAGTTCGCGATAGCGCCGCGACTGCGGCGAATCCTTGAGAAAACCCAGCATCCACTGATGCACGCTGCCGAGATTGGCAAAGCCGCCGGTGGCGAAGGCGCGCAGCAAATTGAGCGTCGCGGCCGACTGCCGGTAGGCCATCAACTGGCGCTGCGGATCGGGCGTGCGCGATTCCGCGGTGAAGGCGATGTCGTTGACGATGTCGCCGCGGTAGCTCGGCAATTCCACGCCATTGACCTTCTCGGTCGGCGACGAGCGCGGTTTGGCGAACTGCCCGGCGATGCGGCCGACCTTTACCACCGGCAGCGCGCCGGCATAGGTCAAGACCACCGCCATCTGCAGCAACACGCGGAAGAAGTCGCGGATGTTGTTGGCGCCGTGCTCGGCAAAGCTTTCGGCGCAGTCGCCGCCCTGCAGCAGGAACGCCTCGCCGGCCGCGACGCGGCCGAGCGACTTTTTCAGGTTGCGGGCCTCGCCCGCGAACACCAGCGGAGGAAACGTCGCAAGCTGCGCCTCAACGTCGGCGAGCGCCTTGGCGTTGGGATAGTCGGGTACTTGCAGCACCGGCTTGGCGCGCCAGCTGTCTGGTGTCCACCGCTCGGACATGACGTTAACTCCTGAGCAAAAACCGCTACTTAGCGGTGGGCCGGGTTATACATGGGGTCACAGCGGTCCGCCATCGGATTTCTGCTTCCGAACCAAACCCTTGCGGCAAAAGCCGAATTCGCATTTGCTAGATGCTGCGAAAGCAGGGGGAAATCGCGGTGACTGAGGCTGCGCAGGACGACGTTTTCATCGACGACATCAGCCTGCCCGCGACCGACGGCTATCTGCTGGGGGCGTCGCTGTTCCTGCCCCGTGGCGCCAAGCGCCATGCCGTGCTGATCAATTCGGCGACCGCCGTGCCACGCAAGGTCTATCGCGGTTTTGCCGGCTATCTGGCGCGGCGCGGCTGCGCCGTGCTGACCTATGACTATCGCGGCATCGGCGATTCCAGGCAGAAGTCGCTGGTCGGCTACAATCAGGTGAAATCGCTGGCGGGCTTCAAGGCCTCGATGGCCGACTGGGCGGCGCTCGATGTGACCTCCGCGGTGGCCTGGATGCGCGAGCGCTACAAAACCCTTCCGCTCGCCTATGTCGGACATTCCTTCGGCGGCCAGGCGCTAGGATTGCTCGGTAACAACACCGAGGTCGCCCGCGCGCTGTTGATCGCGGCGCAAGCCGGATATTGGAAGCTGATGGCGACACCGGAGCGTTACCGTGTCTACGCCATGATGAATTTCTTAGGGCTGCCGCTGACCCGCGTGCTCGGTTATGCGCCGGGCTGGGGCGGCGTCGGCATGGATCTGCCCAGGGGCGTGTTCGAACAATGGACCAAATGGGTGATGAGCCCGCGCTATCTGTTCGACGACGGCACGCTCAGTACCGCGCTCGGCAATTTCGGAAACTACAAGGGCGCGATGCGCGCGCTCTGCATGACCGACGATCCCTGGGCCACGCGGCCGGCGGTCGAACTATTGTGTTCAGGCTTTACCTCGATCAAACCGGAAATCCTCAGCATCGCGCCGGCGGATGCCAACACGACAAAAATCGGCCATCTCGGCTTCTTCCGCCCCGAGCACCGCGACACGCTGTGGCGCGGCACCGCGGAATGGCTGGAAGCTGCGGGGTAGCTTCTTCTCCCTCGCCCCGCTTTTGCGGGGAGAGGGTCGGGGTGAGGGGCAGACGCTCCTGCGAATGCCGTGTTCGCGTTGAACGCCCTGCCTCGCCCCTCACCCGGATCGCGTCGGACGATGCTTCGCATCGCCAAGGGCGATCCGACCTCTCGCCGCAAGAGCAGGGCGGTTTTCCAGGGCGCGACATTTTTGTGCCGCGGCAAATGCCAAGACATTGCCGCCTCGCCGGCAAACTTCCGACACACCAAATCGGCGAAAAAGGCCTCCCGACATGAATCAGGCGCGACGTGCGAACCTCGGAATTCCCTGGGTTCCCGGCGCGCCGATGTTTTTTGAAGAAGAGGCCCTCGTGTCGCAGAAACTTTTCGCATTGATCCTGTTTGCCTGCGCGTTGTCCGTTTCTCCCGTACTGGCGCAAGACGCGCCCCAACCCACGACCTCGCCGCCGCACAGCGCCAACGCACTGACGCCCGATCAGGCGCAACGCGCGCTCGATACCTTGCAGAACGATACAAAACGCGCACAGATCATCGATACGTTGCGCGCGATCGCCACTGCAGCGCCGGCGTCGAGTGCGCCACAAGCCGCGCCCGCGCCTGCTGCCGCGCCATCGCCGATCCCGCTGACGGCCGACAGCCTCGGCGCGCAATTGCTGGTGACCGTGTCCGAGCAGTTCGGCGAAATGTCGCGCGAGGTCGCGGACATCGCGCGGACGCTAACGCATTTTCCGGCGTTCTATTACTGGATCGTGCGAACGGCCAACGATCCCTCTGCCTATAACCAGTTGCTCGACATCGCCTGGAAACTCGCGCTGGTATTCGCCAGTGCATTCGCAGCGGAATGGCTGGCGTTCCGCCTGATCAAACGGCCGGTGGCGCTATTGGAAGCGCGTCTGGCGCAGACCGCGCAGACCCCGGCGCAAGTGCTTGCGACGGTTGACCCGCCCTCCTCCGCGGTCGACATCGCGGCCGAGCCCGAGCGGCATCGGCGGCATCTCAGCCTGGCGCGTGCCTGGCAGTCGCTGGTCCGGCTGCCGTTCGTGCTGGCACGCCTGGTGCTCGAACTGTTGCCGGTTGTGGTTTTCGTCGGCGTCGCCACCATGCTGCTGGGAACCGGATTGGGCGATCTCGCCACCACGCGGCTGGTGATTTTTGCGGTCATCAATGCCTACGCGCTGATCCGCGGATTGATCTGCGCTGCCCGGGCGCTGGCCGGACCGTTCGGGTTACTGCGGGTCCGCGCCGAGACCGCGGCCTATATCGAAATCTGGGCACGGCGCATCGTCACCGTCGGCGTATCGGGCATTGCGTTCGCCAATGTCGCACTGCTGCTCGGCCTGCACCGCGCCGGCTACGCCGCATTGCTGCGGCTGGTGATGTTGATCGTGCATTTGTCCATTGTCGTCATCATCCTGCAGTGCCGCCGCCAAATTGCGGACGCGATCTGCGCGCCGGCCGGCCGCACCGGCACCGCCGCGATGGTGCGCAATCGCCTCGCCGGTCTTTGGCACTACCTGGCTATCGCGCTCGACCTCGCGCTGTGGGCGGTATGGGCGCTCAATATCCGCAACGGCTATTCGCTGCTGCTGCAATATTTTGTCGGCACCCTCGCGGTGCTGCTGATCACGCGGCTTGCGACCATCGTGGTGCTGAGCCTGATCGATCGCGGTTTTCGCATCAGCCCTGATATCCTGCAGCGCTTCCCGGGCCTCGAGACCCGCGCCAACCGCTATCTGCCATTGCTGCGCAAGATCGTCGCCGCGATGATCGCCACGTTCGGGTTTGTCGCGCTGCTGGAAGTCTGGGGCGTCGACGCCATCGTCTGGTTCTATGGCGGCCAGATCGGCAGCCGGCTCTTGTCAGCCGTCGTCACCATCGGCGTCGCGGCCCTTGCAGCCGCGGTGATATGGGAGACCAGCAACGCGCTGATGGATCGCCAGCTCAACGCGCTGTCGCGTGACGGCCACTACGCCCGCGCGGCGCGGTTGCGCACCTTCCAGCCGATGCTGCGAACCGCGCTGCTATGCCTGATCGTCACGGTGGTCGGCCTGACCGCGCTGAGCGAGATCGGCGTCAATGTCGCCCCGCTGCTGGCCGGCGCCGGGATCGTCGGCATCGCGATCGGCTTCGGTTCGCAAAAACTGGTGCAGGACGTGATCACCGGGCTGTTTTTGCTGCTGGAGAATACCGTGCAGGTCGGCGACAATGTCAGCGTCTCCGGCCTGACCGGAACGGTCGAGAATGTCTCAATCCGCACCATCCGCTTACGCGCCGGCGACGGCGCGGTCCATATCGTGCCCTTCAGTGCGGTGACCACGATCACCAATTCAAGCCGCGGTGCCGGCAATGCCGCCGTCAGCGTGAACGTCGCCTACCGCGAGGACACCGACCGCGCCGGACAAATCCTGAAAGACATCGTCACCGAGATGCGCAAGGAGAGCGAATACCGGCAGGCGATCCGCGGCGATCTCGAATTGTGGGGGGTCGACAAGGTCGACGGCTCGATGGCCTCGATCGTTGGCCAGATCCGCTGCACCGACAGCGGGCGCTGGCCGGTACAACGCGAATTCAACCGGCGCATGAAGCGGCGGTTCCAGGAGTGCGGGATCGAAATCGCGTCCGCCGCCCAGACCATCCTGATGCAGGTCCCCGTGCCGGCCGACATCGCCGCCGACCAGATGCCGCGGCGCGCGGCGGGCTGATCGCATCGCCTTGATCTGCGCAAGATCTGCTGGTCCCGCCCCTTTATACAACCTTAACGTTTTCAAGGTCTCCTGCGGCACGCGCGCGCGGCTTGCGGGCCGCGGCCTGAACGAGGCATCCATGCTCAAGGACGGCGAATACACCGCGTGGTATAGAACCAGCCGGGGTCAGGGCACCGGCCGGATATTTCTCAGCGAAGGCGGGATATCGGGCCAAGACGCCTTCATCAGTTATGGCGGAACTTACACCGTCAATGGCAATCAGTTCACCGCCACGCTGACAACGCGGAGGCACACAGCTGGAGGGCCGACCGTGTTCGGTATCGATGAGGTCGAGATCCAGCTTGTCGGCACCGTTTCGGACCGCTTCGCTTCCTGCTCCGGTGAACTTGCGCAGGTTCCCGGCCTGATCTTCGAGGCCATCCTGATCCCGGTAACAGAGGAAGATCGTCCTCGCGTGCGCACACGCGCCCCGGACGCCTCCCATCCCCAGAAATTGTACCGGCTTCGCTGACCGATCGGCGCGTCGCCCCGCGGGCTGGCCTTCGTTCTAGAGCATTGTCGGTTCTGAATCAGAACCGAAGCTCCAGATTCTTGTTTTGACGCGTTTTCTTCACGCGAACCGGTATCCACTTCGCTCGAAAACGCTCTAAGCGGCGCGCTCCTTTTGCGCGGCGGCAGCCTGCACCATGTCAGCGCATTTCTCGCCGATCATGATCGACGGCGCGTTGGTGTTGCCGCTGGTCAGCGTCGGCATGATCGAGGCGTCGGCGACGCGCAGTCCCTCGATCCCATGCACGCGCAGCTCACGATCGACCACGGCCATGGCGTCCGAGCCCATCTTGCAGGTCCCGACCGGGTGATAGGTGGTTTCGGCATTGTTGCGCACCCATTCGAGCAACTCGGCATCGCCTTGCAGGCCGGCGCCCGGCGCGATTTCCTCGCCCGTGATCTCTTTCAGGGGCGAGGCCGCCATCAGCTCCCGGCCCTTCCGCATCGCGGCCAGCAGGCCGACGCGGTCGTGCTCGGTCGACAGGAAATTGAAACGGATCGCCGGCGGTTCGCTGGCGTCCTTCGATTTGACGTGGATCGAGCCCGTGCTCTCCGAACGCAGCACGTTGACGTTCATGGTGATGCCCGGCCGTCGCGCGATGCGGCGTTCGCGATTGACCATCTCGTAAAGGAACGGCGCGATCGAGATCACGGCATCAGGCGACTCCAGGCCCTCGCGCGTGCGGAAGTAAAGGCGTACGGGCACGGCGGTCGAGGCGAGAAAACCCTTGCCGAACAATCCATACTTGATCGCCTCGCGCGCCAGCCGCCAACCGCGCGCATTGTCGTTGAAGGTGAGATTGCGCGCGGTGATCGCGAACTTCACCCGCGGAGAATAATGATCCCGCAGGTTTTCGCCGACGCCGCGCAATTCGTGCACCGGCGTGATGCCGAGCGAGCGCAGATGATCGCCTTGACCTATTCCGGAGAGTTCCAGCAGCTTGGGCGAATTGATCGCGCCGCCGCAGACGATGACCTCGCGGCGCGCCCTCGCCTCACGCGGACTGCCGTTGACGGTGTAGCGAACGCCGACGCAGCGCTTGCCGTCCAGCACCAGCGCCTCCGCCATCGCGCTTTGCTCGATCAGGAGATTTTTGCGACCGCGGGCGGGATCGAGATAGCAAAACGCCGTGCTCTGCCGGCGCCCTCGGGCGATCGTGACCTGCGACATCCCGATGCCTTCCTGGCTCTTGCCGTTCTGGTCGGGGTTGAACGGCAGGCCGATGTTGTTGGCGGCCTCGATGATCATCTCCAGCAGCGGCACCTTGTGCCGAGGCGTGTCGGTCACGCGCAGGATGCCCGCACGGCCGCGATATTCGTCCGAGCCGCCGTCATAGCGCTCCATGCGCTTGAAGATCGGCAGCACGTCCTGATAGCTCCAGCCGCGATTGCCGAGCTGAGCCCAATGATCGTAATCCTGGGCCTGGCCGCGGATGAAGACCATGCCGTTGATCGAACTCGATCCCCCGAGCATCTTGCCACGCGGCACCTCGATCTGACGCCCGCCGGAGCCCTCGTCCGGCTCGGAGCGGTAGCACCAGTTCACCTGGGGGTCGTCGATCATCTTGGAGACCCCGACGGGAACGCGGGACCAGAAAAAATCGGAGCCGTGCGATCCCGCCTCGAGCAACAACACGCGGAAGGCGCCGCTTTCGCTGAGCCGGCTTGCGACCACCGCGCCCGCCGATCCTGCGCCTACGACGATGTAATCAAAGACAGTTGCCTGCTGCATCGGGCGCATCCTCTTTGCGGGAGATTATGGCCTGCCAGAAAACCAGCGCGCGAGCGCGCTGACAAGGGATAGTTGGACGCTTCCGCCTGCTGTTTGCGTAGGTTGAGCTGTCTCGGACGCGCTCGCCGACAGGCAGACCATTGACGCGGCCATACCGTCACAGGACGTTTTCCACACCGCGCGCCACGGCGTCGCGTGCGTTCGTTACCGCACCATTCCGGCCAACGCAGCCGCGACCTTCCTGCACCCTTCGGCGTTCAGGTGAATCCGGTCGGGCAGAACCATGCCGGGCTGCTTCAGCACGGATATGATCAGGCCCATCGCATCCACGATCCTGACGCCCTTTGCCCTCAACTTGCCCTTGATCGCCGCGATATTTGCCGCGGCATTGACGGATCCCTCTTTCAGCCGATGGGCATCGTTGAATCCGTTGATGGCCAGAATAACGATCCTGGTGCCGGACGGTACGGCGCTATCAACGCGAGCCAGCAGTTCTCCTGTCGTCTCGCCGTTGACGCCGGCATTGATGACGTGGACCTGAGAGCCCTTGGCCCGGAGCATACTCTCCAGCACGGCCGGCCACATTTCGTTCTCGGCGACATGCCCCCGAACCGCACTATGGCCGAGCGCAACGATTTGCGCCGAAGTACCGCCGGTCGACAAGGCAACGATGCCGGCAAAAGCCAGTAGAAGCCTGTACAATCTCGCGCCGCTCAATTGCAGCCTCCCCCATCTGTCGGCAGCCTCGCCGACGTCCAAACGTATCGTGCGCGGCGCGCGAAGGAAACACGTCGATTGAGCCAGAACGAAAATGTTCGTTTCCGACGTTGCCGGTGTCATTACAAAACAAATTCGGCGCAGCCGTGCCCATTGACGTGGCCACACCGGCGTAGGACATTTCCGATCAAATCAGAGAAAGATCGGAAAACCCGGCCATGACGCTTCCTAATTCGGCGGTTACCCACTTCAAGAATTTCGAAATGCTGGACCCCGAGGCCGGAGAATTGCGCGGCGGCCATGAGTTGGTCGTTGAAGGCGACAAGATCAGGGAGGTCTCGGCCAAGCCGATAAAACTCGAGGAAGCCGATGTCGTCGATTGCGGCGGCCGCACGCTGATGCCCGGGCTGATCGACAGCCACGTCCATGTGACGCTGTCGGAGGTGGTGATCCGCAATTTGGAAAGCGTACCGCTGACCTTGATGACGGCGCGCGCCGCCGAATTGATGCGCGGCATGCTCGACCGCGGCTTTACCAGCGTGCGTGATACCGGCGGCGCGGACTGGGGGCTGAAGGAAGCCACCGATAAATGGCTGCTGGCGGGGCCGCGGCTGTTCATCGCCGGCCGCGCGATCGGTCCGACCGGTGGCCACAGCGACGGCCGCCGCCGCACCGACTTCGGCACCCGCTGCCATTGCTGTAACGCCATGTCGTTTTCGATGGGGCTTGCCGACGGCGCTTCCGAAGTGCGCCGCGCGGTGCGCGAGGAAATGCGCCAGGGCTGCGACCAGGTCAAGATCATGATGTCGGGCGGCGTGGCGTCACCATATGACCCGCTCGACAGCCTGCAATTCTCGGTCGGCGAGGTCGAGGCCGCGGTGGAGGAAGCCACGGCCTTCGGCCGCTATGTCTGCGCCCACGCCTATACGCCGCAGGCGATTACGCGCGCGGCGCATGCCGGGGTGCGCACCATCGAGCATGGCAATCTGATCGACGATGCCTCGGCCAAACTGATGGCCGAGAAAGGCATGTTCCTGGTCGCCAATCTCGTCACCTATTACGAGATGAAGAAGCGCGCGAGCGAATACGGCATGAACTCCGACATGCTGGCGAAAAATGACCTGGTGATCGAGGGCGGGCTGAAATCGCTCGAAATCTGCAAGCGCCACGGCATTCCGCTGGCCTATGGCACCGATTTGCTCGGCCAGTTGCAGGTGGCGCAGTCGGAGGAATTTATCTTGCGCGCGCAGGTGCTGTCACCGGCCGAGATCATCCGCTCCGCCACCATCGTCGGCGCGCAGGTCGTGCGCATGGAGGGCAAGCTCGGTTGCCTGAAGCCCGGCGCGTTCGCCGATCTCCTGGTGATCGACGGCAATCCGTTGAAGGATTTAAAGCTGTTCCTGGATCAGGGGCGGCACCTTTCGGCGATCATGAAGGCCGGCCGCTTCCACAAGAACCGGCTGCATTGAGATCGCCATGCCGCAGCAAATCCTGTTCCGGAATTTCGAACTGCTTGAGCCGTCATTCGGCGAATTGCGCGGCGGCTATCAGCTGCTGGTCGAGGGCGACACCGTCAGGGAGCTCAGCGCCGCGCCAATCAAGGCGCCGGAGGCCAGCGTGATCGATTGCGGCGGGCGCACCTTGATGCCCGGGCTGATCGACTCCCACGTGCATGCGATCCATAGCGAGGTCAACATCCGCGCGATGGAGGCGCTGCCGCTGACGCTGGTCACCGCACGCGCCGCGACGCGGCTGCGCGCGATGCTCGATCGCGGCTTTACCACCGTGCGCGACACCGGCGGCGCCGACTGGGGCATCAAGACCGCGATCGAGACCGGCCATATCACCGGCCCCAGGCTTTTTATCGCCGGCCAGTCGATCGGCCCGACCGGCGGCCACTCGGATTCGCGCCGCCGCACCAGTTTCAAGTTCAACGGCGAATGCCAATGCTGCAACGGCCTGCAATTCAAGTCGGCCGTCGCCGACGGCGCGGACGAAGTGCGCAAGTCCGCGCGCGAGCAGATGCGCCAGGGCGCCGACCATGTGAAGATCATGATGTCCGGCGGCGTGGCATCACCTTATGACCCGCTCGACAGCCTGCAATTCTCCGACGGCGAAGTGAGTGCGGCCGTCGAGGAAGCCACGGCCTTTGGCCGCTATGTCTGCGCCCACGCCTATTCGGCCGAAGCCATCACCCGCGCCGCGCGGCTTGGCGTGCGCACCATCGAGCATGGCAATCTGATCGACGACGCCAGCGCCAAGGCGATGGCTGGCAAGGGCATGTTTCTGGTCGCGAACCTTGTCACGTATTACGCGATGAAAGACCGCGCCGCGCAGTTCGGCATGTCCGGCGAAAGCCTCGCCAAGAACGAGCTGGTGCTCCAAGGTGGATTAAAGTCGCTGGAGATCTGCAAGCGCCACGGCATTCCCGTCGCCTATGGCAGCGACCTCTTGGGCGAACTGCATTGGGATCAGTCCAAGGAGTTCACCATCCGCCAGGAAGTGGTGTCGCCGATCGAAATCATCCGCTCGGCAACAACCATAGGCGCCGACGTGCTGCGGATGCCCGGCAAGGTCGGCACCTTGCAGGCCGGCGCGTTTGCCGACGCGATCCTGGTCGACGGCAATCCGCTCAAAGACCTTGCGCTGCTGGGCGATCAAGGCAAACATCTCGCCTTGATCATGAAGGCCGGTCAACTGCACAAAAACCGGCTGAATTGATCGAAAGACGCGCTTTCAAATTGACGCCGGCGCTGCTTTAAACCGATCGCCCCGCTGCTGGAGAGACGATCTTGACCGCCATGTCCGGTTGGACCTCATCGCGCTTCGCCGGCCGCGCGGCGCTGCGGGCGGCGGCCGGACTGTCGCTCGCATACATCCTGCTGCCGATGCTTTTTGTCATTTGGCTCGCGTTCTTTGCGCAGGAAATTCCGTCGTTCCCGCCCGAGGGTTATTCCCTAAAATGGTTTCGCGCGATTCCCGGCAATGAACGGTTTGTCTCCGGCTTTCTGCTCAGCCTGCAGGTCGCCGTGGTTGCTACCGGAATCGGGCTGGCGCTCGGCGTTCCCGCCGCGGTCTGCCTGGTGCGCGGCCGATTTGCCGGGCGCGAGGCGCTGAACAATCTCCTGCTGCTGCCGCTGATCGTGCCGGGCATCGTGCTCGGCATCGCGCTCTATGTCTTCCATGTCGAGGCCGAGATCGCTACCGGCTGGCCGATCCTCGGCTCGCTCGGCGGGCTGATCGCCGGTCACGTGCTGATCGCGATCCCCTGGACGGTACGGCTGATCACCGCGAGCCTCGCCGGCATGGATCGTTCAGTCGAGGAAGCCGCCCAAAGCCTCGGCGCCGACCGCCTGACCACGTTCCGCCGCGTCACGCTGCCCGCCATTCTGCCGGGCATCGTCGCGGCCGCTTTGTTCGGCTTCATCGCCTCGTTCGGCAATCTGGAAATGAGCCTGTTCCTGGTCGGCCCCGGCCGCACCACGCTGCCGATCGCGATCCTGCAATATCTGGAATGGAAGATCGACCCGACCATTGCCGCGGTGTCGGTGCTGCAAATCCTGTTCATTGCCGCGGCGATGTTGCTGACCGATCGCTTCGTCAAGATCGGCCGCGTGGTCTGACCATGGCGCGCCTGCAACTATCCAATATCACCAAGAACTATGGCGAGTTCCGCGCGGTCGACGGCGTTTCGCTCGACATCGCCGACGGCGAGTTCCTGGTGCTGCTTGGTCCGTCCGGCTGCGGCAAGACCACGACCCTGCGCATCGTCGCGGGTTTTATCGAGCCGACCTCGGGTGAGGTGAGGCTCGGCGACGCCGACATCACCGCATTGCCGCCGTGGAAACGCAATGCCGGCCTGGTGTTCCAGAGTTACGCGCTGTTTCCGCATATGACCGTCGCCGAAAACGTCGCCTTCGGTCTCGAGATGCGCAAGGTGCCGAAGGCGGAGATGGTGCCGAAGATCACGGAGGCGTTGCGGCTGGTGCGGCTCGATCATCTGGCGGACCGATTACCAAGGCAACTATCCGGCGGCCAGCAGCAACGCGTCGCGCTGGCGCGCGCGCTGGTATTCCGCCCCGACGTGCTGCTGCTCGATGAGCCCTTGTCCAATCTCGACGCCAAACTGCGTCAGGACGTCCGGGTTGAAATCCGCGAACTGCAGCGCAAGCTCGGCCTGACCACCGTGATGGTCACCCATGACCAGGAGGAAGCCCTGACCATGGCCGACCGCCTCGTGGTCATGAGCGAGGGAAAAATCCGCCAGATCGGCTCGCAGCAGGATCTGTACGAACGTCCCGCGGAAAAATTCGTTGCCGATTTCGTCGGCCGCTCCACTTTCATCGACGGCCGCATGGATGGCCCCGGACGTTTCGTCTCGGCCGGCGGCCTCGTCGTCGCCTGCGAAGGTTTTGGCGCCGGCAACGCCTCGCTGGCGCTGCGCCCGGAGCGGCTGGCGCTGACCACGAGCGCGGCGCCGGCAATGGACAACCATTTTCCCGGCAACGTCGAGTTCATCTCCTATCTGGGGTCGCAGGTCGATCTGCACGTCCGGCTGTCGCCCAAGGAAAGAGTGATCGTGCAAATCCAGAACCGCCCGGAACAACCGCTGCCGGTGATCGGAGAAGCGGTCCATATCGGCTGGAGCAAGTCGACAGGCCGTGTATTCCCGTCGTAACCTGTTAGCCAGCCCTTCAACGCCCCGGAGACAGCCATCATGACCCGACAAAAATCCCGCCGTGAAGTCCTGCTCGGCGCCGCGGCGCTGGCGGGTGCGGCCACTCTGCCGCGCCAGGCTGCCGCACAGGCCAAGGGCCGCATCGTGGTCGGCACCTGGGGCGGCGATTACGCGCGCCTGCTCAACAAGAACATCGAGGTGCCGCTCCTGATCAAGGACGGCTGGGACGTGGTGCAGGACCAGGCCGGCGATCCCGAGCGGCGCTCGAAAATGCTGGCCGAGGCACGGCTGCCGCGCGGCACCTCGGACGTGCAGGGTCTTTCGGCGCTCAACATGGCGCAGATGCAGGATGCCGGCGTGGTGGCGCAGATCGACTACAGCAAAATGAAGAATGCCGGCAATCTGCTGCCGGCGATGAAATATCCCTACGGCGTCGGCCAGATCTATTCCGGCAAGGTCGGCGTCTACAATCCGAAGCTGATCACGTCAGCGCCGACGAGCTACAAGGACGTGTTCAACCCCGCCAACGGCAACAAGCTCGGCATCATCGACATCCAGTACCAGTACACGTTGGTCTGCGCCGCGCTCGCCGCCGGCGGCAAGGTCGGCGACATCGAACCCGGCAAGAAGCTCTTGCTGGAATGCAAGAAGGCGGGCATGCGGATCTATCCGACCAACGAGGCGTTCGCGCAGGGCCTCAAGGCCGAGGAGATCGGCACCGGCGTGATGTGGAAGGCGCGCGTGGTGCAGTGGCAGAACGCCGGCATTGCCGTCGACGCGATCGCGCCCTCCGAGGGAACGCTCGCCTACATCTCCGGCTTCGTGGTGCCGAAGAACGCGCCCGACAAGGACGGCGCCTATGCCTATCTCGACGCCATGCTGGACAAGAGCGCACAGGAAGCGTTCGCGGTCGACATGGGCTACAACCCGACCGTTACCAACGCGGTGGTCGCGCCCGACCTCAACAAGCGTATCGGGTTCACCCCCGACGAGGTCAAGAAGCTGGTCGATCTCGACTATAGCTACATGAACAACAACGACATCGCGTTCAAGGAGTGGTGGGACAAGGAGCTGAAGAGCTAAGTCCCGTCGGCTTTTTGTTTTGACGCGTTTTCTGGGCGCGAACCGGTATCCACTTCGTTTGAAAACGCTATAGTCGACCGATGGCCGCGACCGCCACAGCACAATTTCAGTCCGAGGAAGCACCGACCTCGGTGCTATCGGTCGCGACACTGGTCGGACCGGCGACGGTGTTCGTGGCGGCCGGCCTGTTGTTGCCGCTGGCGATCCTGTTTCGCTACAGCCTCAACACCATGGATGCAAGGCGCATCATGCATGAGGCCTTCTCGCTGCAGAATTATTTAAAGTTCTTCGCCGATCCCTATTACCTCGGCGTATTCTGGACCACGCTGCGGGTCGCCGCGCTCTGCACCCTCGTCTGTCTGGTGATGGCGTTGCCGCTTGCCTATTTGCTGGCGCGCACCCAGACCCGGTTTAAGAACGTGCTGATCATGCTGGTGGTGCTGCCGCTGTTCGTCGGCAATGCGGTGCGCGCGGCCGGCTGGATGACGATCTTCGGCTCCAAGGGCTTTTTAAATGTCACGCTGATGCAGTTCGGCCTCATCCACCAGCCGTTCGAGATCATGTACACCGAGAGCGCGGTCGTCGCCGGCATCATCGCGGTCAACCTGCCCTACATGGTGCTGACACTGCAGAGCGTGATCGAAGGCATCAACCGCAATGTCGAGGAAGCCGCCTTCAGCCTCGGCGCCGGCCCCGCGACCATGTTCCGCCGCGTGCTGCTGCCGCTGTCGCTGCCGGGAATTCTTGCCGGCACCATCCTCACCTTCATCCTCAGCATGAACGCCTATGCCACCCCGGTGCTGCTCGGCGGCCCCAAATTCAGGATGATGGGGCCGTTGATCTACGGCCAGTTCCAGCTCAACAACTGGCCGTTCGGCGCCTCCGCGGCCTTCATCCTGATGACCGCGACGCTGGGACTCACGGCGACGGCAAATATCCTGATACAGCGCCGGTACCGGCGCTGACGATATAACAAGAACACTGAAAGGGATTTTGCGATGACGGTTGGCGTTGGCGGATCGACGGCGGAAGCGGAACTCGCGGCCATGAAGAACATGCGCGGCGACGTGCCGCCGATCGGCGTTGACGAGCGGCTGCGGCGCATCGCACGCGCGCAAGCCATCATGCGCGAAAAAGGCATCGACGCGCTCTATCTCGACGTCTCCTCCAGCATGACCTATTTCACCGGATTGAAATTCCGCCGCACCGAACGCATGCACAGCGCGGTGCTGCCGGCCAAAGGCGAGATCGTCTATGTCTCGCCGGCCTTCGAGGTCGAGAAACTCCGCACCATGCTGTCGTTTGGCGACAAGATCGCGGTGTGGGAGGAGGATGAGGATCCGACCGCGACCGTGACCGAAACCGTGCGATCGCTCGGCTATCCCAGCGGCACCATCGCGGTCGACGAGGCGACGCCGTTCTTCACCTTCGACGGGCTGCGCCGCGCCGGCAACGCCTACACCTTCATCAA
Source organism: uncultured Alphaproteobacteria bacterium (assembly GCA_963699465.1). GTDB lineage: Bacteria > Pseudomonadota > Alphaproteobacteria > Rhizobiales > Xanthobacteraceae > Bradyrhizobium. The sequence continues at coordinate 398,383 of CAVOTZ010000044.1, read as the reverse complement.
TTCGATCGACGTCACCGCCGGTTGCCGGATGATCAAATCCGATCACGAGATCGCGCTGATGCAGACCGCGAAGAACATCACGCTGGAAGCGCACAAGGCCGCCGCCCGCATCATGCGCGAAGGCATCATGACGACAGAGGTGCAGGCCTTCATCACCGCGGCGCACCGCAAGCTCGGCTCGGAGGGCGATCCGCCGTTCAACGCCGTGCTGTTCGGCGAGGCGTCGGCCTATCCGCACGGCGTGCCCTACCCGCAGACGCTGAAGGACGGCGACATGATCCTGATCGACACCGGCGCGCCGGTCGACGGCTATCTCTCCGACATCACGCGCTCCTACGTGTTCGGCGAACCGAGCAAGCGCCAGCGCGAGGTCTGGAATTTGGAGAAGAAGCGCAGGCCGCGGGCTTTGCCGCGGCCAAGCCCGGCAACCGCTGCGAGGACATCGACATCGCCGCGCGCGGGGTCATCAACGGCGCCGGCTTCGGGCCGGGCTATGCGACGCCGGGGCTGCCGCACCGCACCGGCCACGGCATCGGGCTCGACGTCCACGAATGGCCCTACCTCGTGAAAGGCGACAAGACCGTCCTGAAACCCGGCATGACCTTTTCGAACGAGCCGACCATCTGCATCTACGGCGAGTTCGGGGTGCGGCTGGAGGATCACATGGTGATCACCGAGACCGGCGCGCGCTGGTTCACCCAGCCGGCGCATTCGGTCGACGATCCCTTCGGGCTGGAGAAGTAGGCGCCACCGCCCTACTCAGCGGCCTCGCGCACGTAGCGCGCGGTCGGCGTACGCATGGTCACGAGTTCTTCGGCGGCGGTCGGATGCAACGCGAACGTCGCGTCGAAATCGGCCTTGGTCGCCTTCATCTTGACCGCGATCGCGACGGCCTGGATGATTTCGGCGGCGGTGTCGCCGACGATGTGGCAGCCGAGCACGCGGTCGCTGGTGCCGTCGACGATCAGCTTCATCAGGATGCGGGTGTCGCGGCCCGACATCGTCGACTTGATCGGCCGGAAATCGGTCTTGTAGATATCGACGTGGCTGAACTGCGCCCGCGCCTCCGCTTCGGTCAATCCCACCGTGCCGACTTCGGGCTGCGAGAACACCGCGGTCGGGATGGTGGCGTGATCGACCTGAATTGGGCGCTTGCCGAACACGGTGTCGGCGAACGCATGGCCTTCGCGGATCGCGACCGGGGTCAGGTTGACGCGATGGGTGACGTCACCAATCGCATAGATGTTCGGGACCGAGGTGCGGGAGAAGGTGTCGACCGCGATGCCGCCATTATGCGGATTGAGGGCGACGCCGGCCTTGTCGAGGCCGAGACCGTCGACATTGGGGTGCCGCCCGATCGCGAACATCACCTTGTCGGCGGCGATGCTGGAGCCGTTCGACAGATGCGTGACGAATACCTTGTTCTCACGATTGATCTTGTCGACTGTGCATCCGGTGAGGATGGTGATGCCCTGCATTTCCATCTCCTTGCGGACATGGACGCGAACATCCTCGTCAAAACCGCGCAGGATGTTGTCGCCGCGATAGATCACGGTGACGTCGGAGCCGAAGCCTGCGAAGATGCAGGCGAACTCCAGCGCGATATAGCCGCCGCCCTGGATCACGACGCGCTTCGGCAATTCCGGCAGGTGAAACGCCTCATTCGACGAGATCACATGCTCGATGCCGGGAATTTTGGGCCCGTGGTTCGGCGCGCCGCCGGTGGCGATCAGGATGTATTTCGCGGTGACGATGCGGCCGTCGGCCAAACGTAGAGTATGAGCGTCCTCGATCACCGCGCGCGTCTTGACCACCTCGGCGCCGGCCTTCGACACGTTGGTGGTGTAGATGCCTTCGAGCCGCGCGATCTCCTTGTCCTTGTTGGCGACCAGCGTCCTCCAATCAAAACTGACCGGCGGGATGGTCCAGCCGAAGCCCGCGGCGTCCTCGATCTCGTGATGGATGTGCGAGCCGATCACGAACAGCTTTTTCGGCACGCAGCCGCGGATCACGCAGGTGCCGCCCATCCGGTATTCTTCGGCGATCATGACCTTGGCGCCGTAGCCGGCGGCGATGCGAGCGGCGCGCACGCCGCCCGAGCCTCCTCCGATCACGAAAAGATCGAGATCGAACTCCGCCATGTCTGCTCTCCGCGCCGGACTATCGGGTCATATAAGCAGGCTCAGATCGCCTTGCCGCGCTTGCGCATCTCGGCACGGAATTCGCCATTGACCACTTCGGAAAATTGCTGCGCCCAATTGTTCAGGTAAGCCATGCTCATCTGAATGGACTTGGGCTCGGCGTTCAGCAGCTTCTGACCCAGCGGCGTCTTGTAGAACGTCACCAGATCCTTCAATTCCTGTTCGGTGAACTGGCTGGCATAGACCTTGGCCATGCCTTCGCTGACCTCGCTGACCCGAGGGCCGAGCTTCTGCGCGACGATCACCGCGACCTCGTTCAGATCCTTTTGATAGTTGATGTTGGTCTGCATCAACTCGGTCTTGGTCCGCTCCACCACGCCGGGCACGGCGTTGGCGTACATCTGATCGGCGTGCTTCATCGCCAGCAGTTCCTTTGCCGCGGCGATCGCCGCCGGCGTCGGCGGCGGCGGGTTGGTCTGCGCCTGCACCGGAGCTGCGGCAAGAGCCAGTCCCAGTACGAGACCCGCGGCCGACAAGATGCGAATAAGGCTCTTCATTCCGATTCTCCTCGATTTCGGCGTTAGCGCCGTTCAACAACACGAATTCCCTGGGCGCCCGCCAGCACCACGGTGCTGGCCAGACCGATAAACAGACCGTGCTCGACCACGCCTGGAATCGCATTCAGCAATCCAGCCAGGCGCGGCGCATCCGTTATGCGTTCCAGATGGGCATCGACAATCCAGTGGCCGCCATCGGTGACAAAAACGTGACCGTCCTTGCCCTTCCGGACCGCCATTTGCCCGGAAACGCCGCTTTGCGCAAATGCCTTCTCGATGCCGCGCCGGGTCGCCGCCAGGCCGAACGGAATAACTTCCACCGGTAACGGGAAGCGGCCGAGCGTGTCGACCCATTTCGATTCATCCGCAATCACGATCATGCGGTCGGAAGCCGCCGCCACGATCTTCTCGCGCAGCAACGCGCCGCCGCCGCCCTTGATGACATTGAGCGAGGGCTCGATTTCGTCGGCGCCGTCAATCGTGAGGTCGAGGCGGTCGATATCGTCCAATGTGGTCAGGCGAATGCCCAGGCCCAAGGCCTGGGCGCGGGTGACTTCCGAGGTCGGTACGCCGATCACGTCGAGCCCGTCGCGCACCCGCTCGCCCAGCAATTCGACAAAATGCCTGGCGGTCGAACCGGTGCCGAGGCCGAGCCTCATGCCGGAGCTGACATGCTCGAGCGCATGCGCCGCCGCCTGCCGTTTCAGTGCTTCCATATCCACGCGCGGGCCAGCCTCTGTATCAGCTTGGGGAAAACGTTACCGATCGGGCGATCGGCGGTGTCCGGCGCGGCATATCTAGCGTCGTTTTTGCTCCGGGAACAGCATTATGGCCGCCGAAATGGCCTCAATTGATGACTTTCCGGTAAGGTAACCGCGTCCACTTGCATGATGGCGCGGGGGAGGCTAGCGATCCTCAATGGCTCCCTTTCGCACTGTTGTCTTCGATCTCGACGGCACGCTGGTGGATACCGCGCCCGACCTGATCAACGCGCTCAATTTCGTGCTCGATCGCGAGGGCATGCCGCCCGTTCCGCTTGCTTCCGCGCGCAACATGATCGGCGCCGGCGCACGCCGCATGATCGAGCGCGGCCTCGAGGCCGATGGCCGCGTCGCAAGCGTTGCCGACATCGACCGGATGACGAAGGATTTCGTGGCTTATTACGCCGACCATATCGCGGAAGGCTCGCGCCCGTTCGAGGGGCTGGAGGCCGCGCTCGACGAGCTCGCCGGCCGCAGCTACCGGCTCGCCGTCTGCACCAACAAGCTGGAATGGCTGTCGAAGAAGCTGCTCGACGAGCTCGGCCTGAGCGCGCGGTTCTCCGCGATCTGCGGCGCCGACACGTTTGGCATTTCCAAGCCCGATCCGGCCATCCTGCAGCAGACCGTGGCCCGCGCCGGCGGCGAGATTTCCTCGACCATCATGGTGGGCGATGCCGGCCCCGATATCGGGGTCGCCCGGCGCGCCGGAGTTCCCGTGATCGGCGTCGAATTCGGCTATACCGAGGTTCCCATTGCCGACCTCAAGCCCGACCGTCTGATCGGCCATTTCAGGGATTTGCGGGGCGCCGTGGAAAGCCTGATAGCGGGTCAAAAGCCTAGCCAAAAGTCTAACTAAGCCGCTGATCCGGCAGGGCTGTTTCAGGGCGCTGGTCAATGAAATTAACCATTACTTAACGATGACGCCCCGGCCGGTTGCACCGGCCCCGTGACACTCCTATGGTCCGCAGCGGGGATTGTGGCAGATAGCCGCCGTAGAGTGACGGATTGATCATGCGTCGTGTCATCGCGATTGCCGCCGCGGGAGTGAGCCTCGCCGGCTGCTCCTCGTTTTCGCTGGATTATTTCAAGCCGACGCCGCCCACGCCGCCGACATCCCAGGTGCAGCTGGATTCGACCCCGCAAGGCGCCGATGCCCGCACCTCGGTGGGACCGGGCTGCAAGACGCCCTGCACCGCGGCGGTACCGATTCCGGATGGCGGCTTCAGCGTCACCTTCTCGATGAACGGATTCCAGCCGGTCACCGTGCCGGTACAGGTAACCAAGTTCCCCGGCGACTTCACCAGCCCGGCATCGGTTAATATCGACCCCAACCCGGTATTCGCCGAGCTGCGCCCGGCCGGTCCGCCGCCGAAGCTGTCGAAGAAGAAGATCTTGCGGCCGAAGCGGCCGAAGCCGCCCAAGGGCGCAGCGCCCGCCCCTGCGGATTCCGCGTTCCCGGCCCCAGCCCCCGGCGCGGTGCCGCCACCCCCGGCCAGCCGGTAATTGCTTGCACTGCACCCAATAAGGCGCCGCAAGGTTGCGATTGTATGCGGATTGCATGATGCATACATTGTGACTGCGACGATGCCGCCATGCGGAACATGGCATCTCGTCGCCGTAACAAGGCCGGTTGAATGAACGGACCCATCCTGAGTCCCTCCGCAGTGCTGTCGCGTCCGATGACCGATCCGTTCGGCCGGACGATCAGCTATTTGCGGGTATCGGTCACCGACCGCTGCGACCTGCGCTGTTTCTATTGCATGTCGGAAGACATGACGTTCCTGCCCAAGGCCGATCTGCTCTCGCTCGAGGAACTCGACCGGCTGTGTTCGGCCTTCATTGCCAAGGGCGTCCGCAAGTTACGTCTCACCGGCGGCGAGCCGCTGGTTCGGCGCAACGTGATGACGCTGGTCCGCTCGCTGTCGCGCCATCTCGGCAGCGGCGCGCTCGACGAACTGACCCTGACCACCAACGGCTCGCAGCTGGCGCGCTTTGCCGGCGAGTTGCGCGACTGCGGCGTCCGCCGCGTCAATGTCTCGCTGGACACGCTCGACCCCGCGAAATTCCGCGCCATCACCCGCTGGGGCGATCTCGACAAGGTAAAGGCCGGGATCGAAGCCGCGCAAGCGGCGGGCTTGGCGGTCAAGATCAACGCGGTGGCGCTGAAGAACATCAACGACGACGAAATCCCCTCGCTGATGCAATGGGCGCATGGCAGCGGCATGGCGCTGACCCTGATCGAGGTGATGCCGATGGGCGACATCGGCGAAGGCCGCATCGATCAATACCTGCCGCTGTCGCTGTTACGCGCGCGGCTGGCCCAGCACTACACCCTGACCGACCTCGACGAGGATACCGGCGGCCCTGCCCGCTACGTCCGCGTCAGCGAGACCGGCGGCAAGCTCGGCTTCATCACGCCGATGACGCACAACTTCTGCGAGTCCTGCAACCGGGTGCGGATTACCTGCACCGGCACGCTGCACACCTGCCTCGGCCAGGAAGATGCGTCCGATCTGCGCAAGCCGCTGCGGGCATCAAGCGACAACGAGCTGCTCAGTGCCGCGATCGACCGCGCCATCGGCCTGAAACCCAAAGGCCATGACTTCATCATCGATCGCCGGCACAACCGCCCGAGCGTCAGCCGCCATATGAGCGTCACCGGCGGCTAGAGCGTTTTCGAGCGAAGCATGCCCTCGGACTTGATCCGTGGGTGGACTCCGGTTCGCGTGAAGAAAACGCGTCAAAACATGAATTTAGAGCTTCGGTTCTGATTCAATCAGAACCGAAGCTCCAGGTTTACCCGCAGATCGGCCCCGCCGATTCGCCAACCCCTACAACCGCTTGGACGGCAAATTGGCGATTTTTCCAATTGACGCCGCCTGCCCGCGCTGAAATGGTGCCCCGGCTTCAGGCTAGCCGGGCTGCAAAAGCCGCTTAAGCCTGACGCCCAGCCAAGAAAAGCAGAAGCGGGAATTTTGGGGGGAAGATCACCGTTGCAATCGCTCACAAACATGAGCCGGGATTTTGCGCGCTCGTCGCGCGAAAGCTCTGCGCGCTTGTCGAGCGAAGGCTCTGCGCGCCCGCGGCGCGACGGCGAAGCAATGCGTGCTGAAACGATGACGATTGAAACGATCGGCGCGGCCAATGGGCGAGCGCCGGGGAGAACATGATGCGCCCACTGTTGGCACTCAGCACGGCTATCGACCAGCTCAACGAAAAGATCGGCTATATCTGCAATTTTCTGGTGCTGGCCGCGTGCCTGGTAAGCGCCGGCAACGCCATGATCCGCTACGCCTTCAGCTACAGCTCGAACGGCTGGCTCGAACTGCAATGGTACATGTTCGCGATCCTGGTGATGTTCGGCGCGTCCTATACCTTCAAGCGCAACGAGCACGTCCGGGTCGAAATCTTCTATCTGTTCCTGTCCGAGCGCGGCCAGCTCTGGCTCGACCTGATCGGCACGCTGTTCTTCCTGATCCCGTCCTGTTTGCTGCTCAGCTATCTGTCGTGGCCGTTCTTCCACCAGGCCTATGCGGTCGGTGAAATGTCGGGCAACGCCGGTGGCCTGGTGCGCTGGCCCATCAAATTCGTGATTCCGTCCGGTTTCGTGATGCTGGCGTTGCAAGGCGTCTCCGAGGTGATCAAGCGCATCGCCGCCCTCAAGGGCTATGTCACGATCGACGCGAAGTACGAGAGGCCGACGCAATGATTACGCTTCAGATGATGCCGCCGATGATGTTCGGCGGCCTCGTGGTCGCGATGCTGATCGGCTTTCCGGTGGCCTTCACGCTGGCCGCGGTCGGACTGTCGTTCGGATTCCTCGCCATCCATCTCGGCTTCTTCGACCTCAACTTCCTGCAGGCGATCCCGGGCCGCGTGTTCGGCAGCGTGCTGTCCAACGAGCTGCTGCTGGCGATCCCCTTCTTCACCTTCATGGGCGCGATCCTCGAGCGCTGCGGATTGGCCGAGGACATGCTGGATTCGATGGGCCAGCTGTTCGGCCCGATCCGCGGCGGGCTCGGCTATTCGGTGATCCTGGTCGGCTTCATCCTCGGCGCCATCACCGGCACGGTGGCAGCCCAGGTGATTGCGATGGCGCTGATCTCGATGCCGGTGATGATCCGCTACGGCTACAACATCCGCTACATCACCGGCGTGCTGGCGGCGTCCGGCACCATCACCCAATTGGTGCCGCCGTCGCTGGTCCTGATCGTGCTGGCCGACCAGCTCGGCAAATCGGTCGGCGACATGTATCTCGGCGCCTGGGGTCCCTCGATTTTCCAGATCATGCTGTTCGCCGGCTATACTTTCGTGCTCGGCCTCGTCAAGCCGGATCATCTGCCACCGGTGCCGGTCACCGAACTGACGCTGCGGGGATGGCCGCTGTGGCGCAAATGCCTGATGGGCATCATTCCCTCGGCGGTGCTGATCTTTGTCGTGCTCGGCACCATGATGATGGGGTTGGCGACGCCGACCGAAGCCGGCGCCATGGGCGCGGTCGGCGCGATCGTGCTGGCGGCGATCCACAGCAAGGATTTCAGCACGATCGGCCGCAAGGTGCTTATCATTGGCGTGATCGCCGGCGGCATCGGCACCATCATCGGCATGTTCATGACCGAAGGGTTGCTGTTCAAGACCGCTTTCGCCGTCACCTATCTGGCGGTGGTGTGGATTTGCCTGGAGGCCGTCCGGATTCCCGAACTGCGCGACCTGATCAAGCAGGGCTACGAGACGACCATGCGCATCACCACCATGGTCACCTTCATCCTGATCGGCTCGACCTGCTTCTCGGTGGTGTTTTTGGGCGTGTCCGGCGGCGTCTGGCTGGAGAACCTCTTGACCTCGCTGCCCGGCGGCGTCTGGGGATTTTTGATCTTCATCAACCTCTTCATCTTCTTCCTGGCGTTCTTCCTCGACTTCTTCGAGATCGCCTTCATCATCCTGCCGATGATCGCGCCGATCGCGCAGAAAGTGCTGGCGCCCGTGGTCGGCCCCGACGCCGCGCTGATCTGGTTCGGCGTCATGCTGTGCGTCAACATGCAGACCTCGTTCCTGCATCCGCCGTTCGGCTTCGCGCTGTTCTACCTGCGGGGCGTCGCACCCAAGGAAGTCAAGAGCTCCGACATCTATTGGGGCGCGATGCCCTGGATCGGGCTGCAGGCGATCATGGTGATCCTGGTGATCGCATTCCCGATCACCGTCACCGGCCTGCTCGACAAGCCGATCAATGTCGACCTCAACAAGGTCAGGATCGACGTGCCGCAGATCGACCTGCCGCCGCTGGATTTCGGCCCACCGGCGAAGCAATAGCGATCGGCGCGCAGCCAGTAGCCCGCATGGCTCTTGCGATATGCGGGACGGCAGAACCCGGATGTCGCAAGAGCTCATCCGGGCTACGACCACAACACCAAACAAAACCCCGGAGCTTTCGCCCCGGGGTTTTTTCGTCCGTGTGCGCGCCGCGCCTCAGGTCTGGACGTGACGCGCCATGAAATTGTCGAAGCCGATTTCCGCGACCTGGTACCATTGATAGCCGGTGCTGGTATAGGCCGTGACCGAATCGTAAATCTTCTTGAAATTGGCGTTGCCCGCGGCGACCTCGGCGTTGAGATCCTTGGTCGCCTTGTAGCTCGCTTCCATGATCGCGGGCGAGAAGCCGTGCAGCTTGGTGCCGCCAGCCAATAGCTTCTTCAGCGCCAGCGGATTGACGGTGTCGTATTTCGCCATCATCCAGTTGTTGGCGTAGTGGCCGGCCTGTTCGAGCACATTCTGATAATATTTCGGCAGCGCGTTCCACTTCTCCAGGTTGATCATGGCGAGCAGCATCGGACCGCCTTCCCACCAGCCGGGGTAGTAATAATGCGGCGCGACCTTGTAGAGGCCGAGCCGCTCGTCGTCGTAGGGACCGACCCATTCGGCGGCGTCGATGGTGCCTTTTTCGAGCGCCGGATAGATGTCGCCACCGGCAAGCTGCTGCGGCACACAGCCGAGCCGCTCCATGACGCGGCCGGCGTAACCGCCGATGCGGAATTTCAGGCCCTTGAGGTCCTCGACGGTGTTGATCTCCTTGCGGAACCAGCCGCCCATCTGGCAGGTGGTGTTGCCGGCGAGCAGCGAAGTGACGTTGTAGTTCTTGTAGAACTCGTTGAGGATTTCCTTGCCGCCGCCGAGCATGAACCAGGCCTGGCTGAGCCGCGCATTGGGGCCGAACGGAATGCAGGAGCCGAAGGTGAAGGTCGGATCCTTGCCGAAATAATAATACGACGCGGTGTGGCCCATCTCGACGGTGCCGTTCTGGACGGCGTCGAGCACCTGCAGGCCCGGCACGATTTCGCCGGCGGCGAAGGTCTGGATCTGGAATTTGCCGTCGGTGGCCTCGCCGACCGCCTTGGCCATCAGCTCGGCCGCGCCATGCAGCGTGTCGAGCGATTTCGGCCAGCTCGTGGTCATGCGCCATTTCAGTTCCGGCATGGTCTGCGCGATCGCGGGTGCTGCGATGGTCGCCGCTCCCACCGCGCCGATACCGGTGACCTTGATAAAATCCCTGCGCTTCATTGCGTTATCCCCCTGAAAACATCTGCCTCAGCCTTCGTTGCGAGGCTTGCCGGGGAGCATGGAACATCCGATGCGCAATTTCCATCGCGAACTGGGCTGTCGCAACGCAAAAAGCCCGATTTCCCTGGGAGAAACCGGGCTTGCTGCGCGATTTTGACGCAGGATCAGCCGCGCGTGCGCGAGCGGATCATGAAGCTGTCGAAGGTGTATTCGGCCACCTGCCACCACAAATATTGATCGGAGCGATAGGCCTGCATCGCATCGATCGACTTCTTGAAGTCGGCGTTCTTGGCCGAGATCTCGCCCCACAATTCGTTGGTCGCCTTCAGGCAGGCTTCCAGCACTTCATTGGTGAAGGGACGAAGCTGGGTGCCGCCGGCGACCAGGCGCTTCAGCGCCGCCGGATTCTGCATGTCATAGCGCGCCGCCATCCAGGTGTTGGCATAGACAGTGCCCGCGCTGAGGATGGCCTGATAGTTCTTCGGCAGCGAATTCCACTTCTCGAGGTTGCAGAACGCGTGCACCGTCGGGCCGCCTTCCCAGAAGCCGGGGTAATAATAGTATTTTGCCACTTTCTGGAAGCCGAGCTTCTCGTCATCATACGGGCCGACCCACTCGGCCGCATCGATGGTGCCCTTTTCCAGGGCCGGATAGATGTCGCCACCGGCGAGCTGCTGCGGCACCACGCCGACTTTCTGCAGCACCTGGCCGGCGATGCCGCCGATGCGGAATTTCAGGCCGGAGAGATCGCCGACCGTCTTGATCTCCTTGCGGAACCAGCCGCCCATCTGGGTGCCGGTGTTGCCGCAGGGGAAACCGATCACGCCGTATTTCTTGAAGAACTCGTTGCCGAGCTCCATGCCGCCGCCCTGGTACCACCAGGAGTTCTGCATCCGCGCATTGAGGCCGAACGGCACCGAGGCGTAGATCGCGAAGGTGGGATCCTTGCCGACGTAATAATACGAGACGGTATGGCTCATCTCGATGGTGCCGTTGGAGGTCGCATCGAGCGCCTGGAGGCCGGGCACGATCTCACCGGCGGCAAATACCTGAATCTGAAACTTGTTGTCGGTCATGTCCGCGACGTATTTCGCGAATTCCACCGAGGCGCCGTAAATCGTATCGAGCGACTTCGGGAAGCTCGAGGTCATGCGCCATTTGATCTCGGGCGAGGACTGCGCGATCGCCGGCGAGGCCACCGCGGTGGCGGCGGCACCGGCTGCGGAAACTTTCAAAAAATCACGACGCTTCATTCAGGCATCTCCTTAAGACGGACGTTTCCCAGATTTCCTGGAGTTTCTTTTCGGCAAAGCTGTGTCGGCTTCGGCGGAAGGCGATTTGTGCCGGGCTTAACACGGAAGCCGCCCGGCGAAAACGCAACAAAGGCATGACAATGTGGATTAAACGAAAGTCGCATAAAATTGGATTCACCAGCCTTCAGTGGCTCAAGCCGCGGCAATTGCGCCTTGCAACTGGTCGCGAACCTTTTGCCCGATCGCACGGTAAATCGCCGCGTGCGGGCCATCGGGTTCGCTCTCCACCACCGGTGTCCCCGAATCCGAGGCGGTGCGAATCGACATGTGCAGGGGGATTTCGCCGAGGAACGGCACGCCGAGCCGCTCGGCCTCATGCCGCGCGCCGCCATGGCCGAAGATGTCCGACCGCGTGCCGCAATGCGGACACTGGAAATAGCTCATATTCTCGACAATGCCGAGTACCGGCACATCGACCTTGCGAAACATCGCAAGCCCGCGCCGCGCGTCGATCAACGACAGATCCTGCGGCGTCGAAATGATTACCGCGCCCTTCAGGGGCACATTCTGCGCCAGCGTCAGTTGCGCATCGCCGGTACCGGGCGGCATGTCGACCACGAGGACGTCGAGCGTGCCCCAGGCGACGTCGCGCAACATCTGGGTGATCGCCGACATCACCATCGGCCCGCGCCAGATCATCGCGGTGTCTTCCTCGACCAGAAAGCCGATCGACATGATCGCTAGCCCAAAGCGCACGATCGGGATCATCTTCTTCTGGTCGTTCAACTGCGGCTTCTCGCGGATGCCGGTCAGGCGAGGTACCGAAGGCCCGTAAATATCGGCATCGAGCAGGCCGACGCGCAGGCCGAGGTCGCGAAGCCCGAGCGCCAGATTGAGCGCGGTGGTCGACTTGCCGACGCCGCCCTTGCCGGAGGCCACCGCGATAACAGCGGAAACGCCGGGAATTTCCGCTTGCCGCGACATCGGCGACGCGGCGCCGGGCGGCTGGGGATGGCGATGCGCGGCCGCCGGCTGCACGCCGTGACTATGGGTATGGGCGGGACGTTGTTGCGGCGGCGCCGCAGGCGCGGCGCCGGCCCTGCGTTCGGCGGTGAGGGCGACCATCGCGGTAGTGACGCCGGGAATCGCCCGCACCGCGGCTTCCGCCTCGGCGCGGGTGCCTTCCCAGGCGCGGGCCTCGGAGGCATCGACGTTGATCGAGAAAAACACCTTGCCGTCGCTGGCCGAAATCGCCGACAGCGCGCCGGCATTGGTCAGGGCGACGCCGCGCGGCGATTTTACCTTCGCCAGAGCATCCAGAACCTGTTGCTGCGTTACGCTCACGGGCGCATCTCCGGGAATGAGTTAGATGCGCCCCATTAGAGCGTTGCGGCGCAAAATACTACCTTGCGCCCAAACCTTACCTTGCGCCGACGTCGTCCGCCCGCTCGAGCGGCGCCGCGCCGCCCTCTTCCTTGGCGGCCTCATAATTCAGCTCGATCATGACCCCGTTGGGGTCATCGACGAAGATCTGCCAGAGGTCGCCGCCGGGAACCTGCCGGGAGTCGAACGCCATACCCTTGGACTGGAGCCGGCTTTTCATGCCGCCAAAACCCTGGCTGGCGAAGGCGACGTGATGGACCACGCCCGAATCCGGCTTCTGCGCCTCGTCGGTTTTGGAAATATCGACGATATGGACCACCGCCTTGCCCTCGCTGTACATCCATGCGCCGGGGAAGGCGAAATTCGGCCGCGGGCCTTTTTCGAGGCCCAGGACGTCCTGATAGAACCGGACGGTATCGGCGAGATTCCGGGTCCGGATGTTGAAATGATCGAGTGTGCCCACGCTCACGCCCATGGCCTACTTCTCCCTTTTTTGTGAGGTTCTTTGGTCAGGCGACCCTAGCACAAAACCGGGCGTTGCCACCCAACGAAGGCGTTGCCCTCGGCTGCGCAGGCGGTATGGTGCGGCCTCCCTCCCCGGGCGGAATGCCGGCCATTTCGATCCCGCGGACCGGGCTCCAAGGCAATATCAAAGCAATATCAAAGCCAATAATCAGGGCAGATAACAAGGTAGCAGACATGACCAAAGTCGCTTTTCTCGGTCTCGGCGTGATGGGTTTCCCGATGGCGGGACACCTCGTGAAAAAGGGCGGCCATGAGGTCACGGTCTACAACCGGACCGCGGCGAAAGCGAAGGAATGGGCCGACAAGTTCGGCGGCAAGACCGCGGCGACCCCGAAAGCCGCCGCCGAAGGCCAGGATTTTGTGATGTGTTGCGTCGGTAATGACAACGATTTGCGCGCGGTGACGCTGGGCGCCGACGGCGCGTTCGCCGGCATCAAAAAGGGCGCGACCTTCGTCGATCACACCACGGCATCAGCCGAAGTCGCCCGCGAACTCGATGCCGCCGCCAGCAAGGCCGGCTTCAAATTCGTCGACGCGCCGGTGTCCGGCGGCCAGGCCGGTGCCGAGAATGGCGTGCTGACGGTGATGTGCGGCGGCAAGGAAGACGCCTATGCCGGCGCGGAGCCCGTGATCGCGGCCTATGCGCGGATGTGCAAGCTTTTGGGGCCGGCAGGCTCCGGGCAGCTCACAAAGATGGTCAACCAGATCTGCATCGCAGGCCTGGTCGAAGGGCTTTCCGAGGGCATTCATTTCGCCAAGAAGGCCGGCCTCGACATCCCCGCGGTGATCGACACCATCTCCAAGGGCGCGGCGCAGTCCTGGCAGATGGAGAACCGCTACAAGACCATGAACGACGGCAAATTCGATTTCGGTTTTGCCGTCGAGTGGATGCGCAAGGATCTCTCGATCTGTCTCGCCGAAGCCCGGCGCAACGGCGCCAACCTGCCGGTCACCGCCCTGGTCGACCAGTTCTACTCCGAAGTGGAGAAGATGGGCGGCAAGCGCTGGGATACGTCTAGCCTGCTGGCGCGGCTGCAGCGCTGATCGCAAGAGAACTCCGGAGGTCTTTTGCGATGGTCGATTCCTCCGATCGGGTTCCGATCGAGCCGCAAAGCATCACGGCACCGCTGTCGCGCGCGGCGGTGTTCCTGGTTTTGTCGATCGGCAGCACGCCGGAGGCGATGCAGCGGGTGCGCGGCGTGATCGCCGATATCGGCGGACTGGTGCGGGCGGTCGGATTCAGGGACCTGCAAGGCCGCCTCTCCTGCAACGTGGCGATCGGAAGCGCGGCCTGGGACCGATTGGGGCAGTCGCGCCGCCCCGCGCAATTGCGGCCGTTTGCCGAAATTCGCGGCCCCGTGCATACCGCGGTGGCAACGCCGGGAGATTTGCTGTTCCACATCCGGGCCAATCGCGCCGACATGTGTTTTGAACTCGAGCGGCTCATTCTCGACGCCCTCGGAGATGCGGTGACGGTCGCTGACGAGGTCGAGGGTTTCAGATATTTCGACTCTCGCGACCTTCTCGGCTTTGTCGACGGCACCGAAAATCCGACCGGCGTCGGCTTGACGCAATCTGCCCTGATCCAATCCGACGACCCGGCATTTGAAGGTGGCAGTTACGTTGTCGTACAGAAGTACCTGCATCGACTCGACAAATGGCAGAAGCTGGACACCGCGACGCAAGAGAGCATCGTCGGGCGAACCAAGGCCGATAACGTCGAACTTGAAGACGCCGCCGGACGGGAATCGCACAAGCAGCTCACGACGATCGTCGATGCTGACGGCGTCGAGCACGACATCCTGCGTGACAACATGCCGTTCGGAAGTCCCGGCCGCGGCGAGTTCGGGACCTATTTTATCGGCTACACCCGAAATCTGTGGGTCATCGAAAAAATGCTGGAGAACATGTTCAAAGGTATCTCCACGGGCCGGCACGATCGAATACTGGATTTCTCGACGCCGATGACCGGAACGACATTCTTTGCGCCGTCCTATTCGATGCTCAAGGACCTTGGCTAACAGGACCAAGACCGACCCAAGACGCGCCTGACGTTTTTGCTTCGGGCACGGCTCTTAGCGCTGATCTGAAACCGCATGAATGTGATTCACTAACCGCTTGAAGCTGATTCAATTTTCGTGGTGCGCGGGCCTGCCCCGGGCATTCACGTTTCCGGTGAAGTTCGCCGCGAAGTCACCCCTATTCGATCACCTCGTCCGCGCTTCCCAACAACGCCGGCGGGATGGTCACGCCTAGCGTTTTGGCGGTCTTAAGATTGATCACAAGCGTGAACTTGTCCGCCTGGTAGATCGGCATGTCGGCGGGTTTTGCTCCCTTGAGGATCGCATCGGCGTAGCGGGCACCGCGCACGAACATGTCCTGCACATCGAACGCGTACGCCATCAGGCCACCCTTGATCACAAACTCGCGATAGGCATGCAGCGTCGGCAGACGCGCCTGCTCCGCCAGTTCGGCGGTCAGGCCAATATGCGCAAAGTTTTCCGAGGCGTCACTGACCAGCAATACTTCCGCGTTCTGGCGCTGAAGCTCGGCGAAGACCCGGCGATATTCACGCTCGTCATAGACTCCCGCCAGAAGGGGCGCGATCAGGTTGACGGCCGACTTTTGAGCAGCCGCACGAACCATCGCACCTTGCGGGCTTTGCCAGAACGGTTCCGTGGTCAGAAATCCGATCCGCTCGGCCGTTGGGAAGGTCTCGAGCAGGATCGACAGCCGCTTGCCCCAAATTTCCTCACCGGCGTCCGAGCTGATCCCGGTGATATTCCCACCGGGATGCGCGAGACTTGGCACGATACCCCAAGCTACGGGATCTCCCATCAAGGCAACGATCGGGGTCGACTTCATCAAGGCCTTGAAGCGCAAAATCAGCGGATTGTTGGCCGCAACGACCACGTCGGGATTAGCGTTGATGGCTTCATTGATGACGCTGTCGTAACGCCCGGCATCGCCGCCCGCGGAAAACCGCGAGATCACGAGGTTCTGCCCTTCGATATAACCCAGTTTTCGCAGCTCCTTGAAGAAGGATTGCAGGTAGCCTGTCTCAGTCATCGCCGTGGTCGGCAGCGACGGCGAGACGAACGCCAGCCGATAGACCCTTTCCGCAGCATCTGTCCGTATGGCGCGGAACGTCGTTGCACCCGCCAGCGCGGCGAGCAATTCCCGTCGTCTCACTCAGTCACCTCTTCAGTGCCAAAGGCTGCCGTCTGCTAGCCAAGCCGGCATAAGCTAACTGGACCGCGAGACCGGCGACAAGCCGGTTAGAAGTTAATTTAACTCCCCGTTAACGAGATTATCTCCCTCTTTAAGGCCCCTCTTAATGATTTGGAGCGACAGATAGACGATGCCAAAAGTCCGCGCGGTTCGCGGGCAGGATTTGTGTTGTTTGATGAGTAAACCCGCGGATAAGCCCGAAATTGTCCAGCTTCCGGCTGAAACGCCGACCGCGCCGCCGGCCAACACCCGACGGGCGGCGGCCCAGCGGGTGCGCGAAGCCCGCGACCGGTTAACGTCGACCAGCGGAACCCGCCCCGCCTTCGATCGCGAACTGCTCCGGCAATATGCCCAGACCCGCATCTCGGCGTCCTATGTCGTGATGCTGCTGGTGGTGGCGACCGGGTTGTTGTTCGGCCTCTGGATGCAACCGATCTCGGCCGCGGCGTGGACGCTCGGCATGCTCTGCATCCATTTCGTGATCATGCGCACCTGCAGCCGTTTCCTGGCGGAGCCGGCTTCGATGACGGCGACCCGCAAATGGCGGACGCGCTTCGTACTGCTCGACCTGGTGTACGGCCTGTGCTGGACCGCGATCCTGATCCATCCGACCAGCCCTGACATGACGTCGAACACGCTGATGCTGTTCCTGATGCTGCTGGTGATCGCGGTGACGAGCATGCTGGCGGCGAATTTGCCGATCGCTGCATTGGTCGCGACCGCGCCGGTGACGGCGGCGATCGCGGTCAATTTCGCCCTCAGCGGCACCTTCGACAATTACGTGCTGGCGCTGCTGGCGCTCGCCGCGGAAGGCTATTTTGCCCTTTTGGCGCGCCGGTTGCATTCGACCACGCTCGATACGCTGGAGGCGCGCGCCGAAAAGGACGCGCTGATCGGCGAACTCGAACAGGCCAAGGCGATCTCGGACGAAGCGCGGCATCGCGCCGAATCCGCCAACGTCGCCAAGTCGCGCTTCCTGGCGCAGATGAGCCACGAACTGCGCACGCCGCTGAATGCGATCCTCGGCTTTTCCGAGGTGATGAAGAGCGAAATCTTTGGCGAGCACAAGGTACCGGTCTACAAGGAATATTCCGCCGACATCCACAATTCGGGCGTGCACCTGCTCAACCTGATCAACGAAATCCTCGATCTGTCGCGGATCGAGGCCGGCCGCTACGAGCTCAACGAAGAGGCGGTGTCGCTGGTGCACGTCGTCGCCGATTGCCACCATCTCTTGAAGCTGCGGGCGTCGAACCGCGGCATCACCATCCACGAGGTGTTCGAGCACGGCATGCCCAGGATCTGGGGCGACGAACGCGCGACGCGCCAGATCGTGCTCAACCTGCTGTCGAATTCGATCAAGTTCACGCCGCAAGGCGGCGAGATCTGGCTCAAGGTGGGCTGGACCGCCTCGGGCGGGCAATATCTCAGCGTCAAGGATACCGGCTCCGGCATTGCCGAGGATGAAATCCCGATCGTGCTGGCTTCGTTCGGGCAAGGCTCCAACTCGATCAAATCCGCCGAGCAAGGCGCGGGCCTCGGCCTGCCGATCGCCAAAAGCCTGATCGACATGCATGGCGGCACCTTTACGCTGAAGTCGAAGCTGCGGATCGGCACTGAGGTGATCGTCACCTTCCCGCCGGAACGGGTGATGTCGGCTCTGGCGCCGATGGCCGAGGAAAGCGCACCACCGCTGCAACCGGAGGCCGCCGTCCCCGACGAAAAGCGCCGGGCCCGCAACAAGCCGATCATGAGCGCCGGCACCGGATTGTGAACCCGGGCGCTTGCACAACCGACGAAATACGTTTCAAACTTGGTCAATGAGCAAAGATACGCCGTGCATCGCAGTCTGTATGATCGATCCCAAGACCAGCCTCTGTTTCGGTTGCGGACGCACGCTTCCGGAGATCGCGCGCTGGCACCGCATGGAGAGCGCCGAACGGCACGCGGTGATGGCGCTGCTGCCGGCGCGCATGACGGAAGCAGGGCTGGTTCCGCTGGGATCAGTGGACGCGCCGAAGCCGGATTGACGACGCCATCCCTCTGCGCCGGAGGGTTTCCATGAGCCGCATCCTGCTGGTGCTGATGATGCTCGCCGCCACCGCCGGCGCGGTGGTCGCCTATGGCGACCCTGAAAGAATCGCGCGCGCCGGCGATACCGTCTCCGACCTCCTGCACAAACGCGCCAGGGCAAGCCGGCGCGCGGTGCAGGTCGAGCGCGCCCAGAACGGCGAATTCGCGCTGCAAGCCAAAATCAACGGTACCGTCGCGCCGATGGTGATCGATACCGGCGCGACCTCGGTGGTGCTGACCTATGAGACCGCGAAGGCCGCGGGGCTACCGCTGGAACTATTGGAATACGACGTCGACGTCGAAACCGCGGGCGGTCACACCAAGGCGGCGCGGCTGACGCTCGATCGCCTGGCGATCGGCAAGCTGGTCGAGCGCTCGGTGCCCGCGCTGGTGGTGCCGCGCGGCCAGATGAAGACCAATCTGCTCGGCATGAGTTATCTCGACCGGCTGGAAAGCTGGGAAGTCCGCGCCGACCGCCTGATGCTGCACGGCTATCCGTAGATAGCGTCAGGCCGCGAGCGGCGCCGTCGCGCGATCCCCGACCAGCGCAATCGCATCGCGCAAAACGTCCGCGCCGGCGCCCGGCTTGACGCCGTTTTCGGCGAGGTGGCGGCGGAACGCCCGCGCGCCCGGCACGCCATGGAACGCGCCGACAAAATGCCGCGTGATCGAATGCAGCCGCACGCCGTGCGCGAGCTCGCGTTCGATATAGGGCATCATCGCAGCGAATACGTCCTTCATCGCGCGATGTGGCGAGGCTTCGCCGAACAATTCGGAATCGACCGACAGCAGCCGCCAGGGCTCGTGATAGGCCGCGCGGCCCAGCATGACGCCGTCGACATGATCGAGATGCCCCCTCGCCTCGTCCAGGCTCGCAATGCCGCCATTGATGATGACGGGCACATTCGGCATCGCCGCCTTCAGCCGATACACCCTGTCGTAATCGAGCGGCGGGATGTCGCGGTTTTGCTTCGGCGACAATCCGTTGAGCCAGGCTTTTCGGGCGTGGACCACCAGCGCATCCGCGCCCGCCGCGACGACGTGGCGCGCCAGCGTATCGAGCGCGAGTTCCGGATCCTGATCGTCGATGCCGATCCGGCATTTGACCGTGACCGGCACGCGCACCGCGCGCTTCATCGCCGCGATGCCCTCGGCGACCAGCAGCGGCTCCGCCATCAGGCAGGCGCCGAAACGGCCGTCCTTGACCCGGTCCGAGGGGCAGCCGACATTGAGGTTGATCTCGTCGTAACCAAAATCCTCGCCGATCTTCGCCGCGGTGGCGAGATCGCGCGGATCGGAGCCGCCCAGTTGCAGCGCGACCGGATGTTCGCTGGCGTCGAAACCGAGCAGCCGCTCGCGGTCACCGTGGATGATGGCGCCGGTCGTCAGCATCTCCGTATAAAGCCGCGCCCGCCGCGTCATCAGCCGATGGAACACGCGGCAATGCCGGTCGGTCCAGTCCATCATCGGGGCTACGGAAAATCGGTAGTCTAACATGTTGCTTTCATTGGATTTTGCGACGCCAATCCGTCCAACCGTATTTCGGGCCGGCCAGTGATCCGAGCGATAGACGTAAAGCATTTTCCTTTCTTTTCAACTGGTTGAACCACTTGTGTTGATCGGATCGACATTGGGCAATCCGTGGGTGCCGGGAGCCGCGTTCGAGACGCTAACGCCGCGGGTAACGATTTTAACATCGGCTGCGCAGGCCGGAGATGCGCTCAACCAGCGCTATCGCTTGTGCCGGAAGCCAGCTCCGGTCTCCAAGAGATCCGTGAGTTCAGCGGGCGCAGCGGAGAGACCTTAACGCAAGGGTTCGCAACCCTGCCCAACCCGATCCGATGCAATACCCGGAGAAATCATCGGCGCAATAGCAAAAGCGAGGGGTCACGCCGCGCGCGGGCGCACCGTCGCTTCGTCGGAAACCGGCAAGCAAGTCACCGGCAAGTCGCGCGCGAATACGTATCCACCACGACAGATTTTGGCCTGATAAAGCGCCTTGTCGGAGCGAGACAGTAGGGCCTCGGTGGTTTGGCCGTCATCCCCCGACAGGGCGACCCCGATGCTGACGCCGATCACGATCTCATGCCCCTCAATGCAATAGGGTGCACTGACCGTCTCGAAAATCCGTCGCGCCATCCGTTCAGCGCCTTCATGCGACCCGATCGACCTCTGAACAAGAACAAATTCGTCGCCTCCCATCCGAATGACGCGATCGTGCTGCCCGGCAAGCGACTTGAGCCTCTCGGCGACCTGTTTGAGCAACGCGTCGCCGACCGGATGGCCGAATCTGTCGTTGGCAGCCTTGAAATGATCGAGATCGATCGCATGGATCGCGACCGTGCGATCTCCCCGATCGGCGATCATGTCCGACAGGTCCGTTGCCAATACCGAGCGATTGAAGACACCCGTCATCGGGTCGATGCGGGCGAGCTGCTCGAACTGCTGCTTGAGCATGATCTGATTGATCGTGGAGTTGAACGACAAACGAACCATCTCGAAACTGCCAATGAGATAGATCGTCATCAGCATGCCCAACCCGAAATGTGGCGTATCCATCGACGCGAACGCGAGAACGATCGGAGGGAGTGCCATCACGCTCAGATCGGCAATCGCAACGAATGGCAGCAACGACAGCCGTGCAACAATTCCGGCGCCGAAACCAAACGCGATACCGATCGCCATTGTCGAACAAATCGTGTCTTGAAGCATCAGGCTGCGCGCCGCGAACAGGCCTAGCAAGAAAGCGGTGGTGCCTGTTCCGATCGCGTAACGCCGCCTGCAGCGATTCGCTTCGACCCGGTCAAGCGCCGGCCTTTGGGCGAAGCGGCGCCGGAAGCCTAGAACGTCACATGCGCGTAGAAATGCGACGATCACGCCGACGCCGGTCAGAACTCCCGTCACGACGTCGGCGGTCTGCGATACTATGATCGCTCCAACAATCGCTTGGGAAGCTCCCGCGAACACAATAGGCACCATCGTGGCATAAAGGCCGTCGACGACTTCCATGTGGACCGCGTCGGAAATGGACCCGAGCCGCGAACCCATTCTTTGCAAAAACATGGCCCCCCCAATGCAGGAACCATCGTAGTAGTACGGAGCCCGTAAAGTTACGCTCCTTCAGATCAGTAAAATTGAATCAATGTTGACGGTTAATCGCGCGCCAACAGCGCCGGGGCAAGACGCGCAACCATTCCGCGGCGCCTCGCGAAGGCATCTGCGAAGCGTTGGTTCTGCTCGCGATTCACAAAGCCGAAATTTCACTCGCTTGAGCGCGCTCGCCAACGGTGAGGTACTTCATCTGGTACGACATAGCCGATCACGCCCATGCTTAAGTACTGAATTCCAATGCTTAATATGGTCCCCGCGAGCTATTCGAGCTATTCGCTCACACAAGTTCCGCGCCGCATCGCTCCGGCACCAGCAACAGCAGCGCCGCGATATCGACGAGGTACAGCAGCGCCAACAGCGCGATCGCGGTTGCAAACCCATACGACGCGCTCAGGGCGCCGACCGCCAGCGGCCCGAACCCGGCGACGGCGCGGCCGATATTGAAAAACACGTTCTGCGCGGTGGCGCGCGCCGAGGTCGGATAGAGTTCGCTCATCAGCGCGCCGTAGCCGCCGAGCATGCCATTGACGAAGAAGCCCATCACGGCGCCCCCGATCAACAGCGCGGTCGGATCGACCAGGCGCGAATAGACCACGACCATGACGGCCGCGCCGAACATGTAGCTGAGAAAGGCCGGTCGGCGCCCAAAACGATCGGCGAAATCACCGAACACGAAAATGCCAAGCGCCATGCCGGCGACGGTCACCGCGGTCCACAGCGCCGACTGCGTCAAGCCGTAGCCGAACCGGGTGGACAGATAGTTCGGCAGCCAGATCATGATGCCGTAATAGCCAAAATTCTGCACCGAGCAGAGCACGATCATCCCGAGACTGGTCTTGACGGTGGCGGCATCGGCGACCAGTTGGCGCAGCGCGAACGCGCCGTTCGAGCCGTGTGTCTTGTTCGCGATGAAGACGTCCGGTTCGTCCAGTTGGAAGCGAATGAAGTAGGCCGCGATCGCCGGGAAAATCCCGATCAGGAACATGCCGCGCCAGCCGATCACCGGCAGCAGCAGCGGCGTCACCAGGGCGGCGGCCAGTACGCCGCTCTGCCAGCCCAATCCGACATAGGACGAAACCCGCGCGCGCTTGGCCGCCGGCCAGGCTTCCGCCACCAGCGCCATGCCAATACCGAACTCGCCGCCGAGTCCGATGCCGGCGACGGTGCGATAGGCCAAGAGATCCCAATAGCCCTGCGCCAGCGCACAAAGCCCGGTGAAGACCGCAAACAGCACGATGGTCCAGGTCAGGACGCGCACCCGGCCGAGATGATCCGACAGCATGCCGAACAGGAATCCGCCGATTACGGCGCCGACCAGGGTCGCGGTGACCAGCGAAGCGGCTTGCGTCGCGGTCAGATGCAGATCGGCCGAGATCGCGCGCAGCATGAAGCCGAGGATCAAGAGATCAAAACCGTCCATGGCGTAGCCGAGCGCCGATCCCCACAGCGCCTTGCGCGCTTCGGTGTCGTTGCCGACGGCCCGCCGGTCCATGACCGCGAGATCGGCGACATCCTGTATTTAACTCATCGTGCAACCTGGCTCCGGAGATCCGCGATCATTGGCCGCCGGCGAGCGCTTTCACAAGGCGATAGAGATATTCATCCCCTTGAAAGAAGGATTTGACGAGAACCCGCTCGTCCCGGCCATGGGCGCGGGAATCGGCGATATCGCTCGCCATTCCCGAATGTCCATAGGTCGGTATTCCCGCATTACGCAGGTGACTGCCGTCGGTCGCGCCGGCGCTCATGACCGGCAAAACCATCGCGCCGGGCCAGAACTCGGCCGATAGTTTGGTGATCGGCCCAAGAATGTCGTCGCGGAGCGCGGACGGCGCGCTCAATGTCGGCTGCTCGATGCGCGTGACCACGATCTGATCGTCGGCCATCACGCGTTCGAGCGTTGCCTTGACGCCGTCGACGGGCTCGTCAGGCATGATGCGGCAATTGACCTTGGCGGTCGCGAGCGGCGGCAATGCGTTGACCGCGATGCCGCCCTCCAGCATCGTCGCAACGCATGTGGTTCGCAACTGGGCATTAAAGGCCGGGCTCTCGCTGAGCCGTGTCGCCGCCGCGTTGGCAGCATCGGGCTGGCCGGCCAACACCGCGCGCAAATCCTCCGCCCGTTGACCGCCTTCCATTTGCGCGGTGCGCTCGAAATAGACGCGGGTGGTATCGTTGAGATTTCACGGGAAAGCTGAGCGCCGCGAGCCGGGTCAATCCCCCGGCCAGCCGGTAGATCGCATTGTCCCTGGTCGGAAGCGAGCTATGGCCGCCCTTGTTCTTGACCGTAAGCTGAAAGGTGACAGAGACTTTTTCACTGGTCTGGACCGCGACGCGGATCGGCTTGCCGTCCTTCAGACCAACGCCGCCGCCCTCGTTCAAGGCGAATTCAGCGTCGATCAGATCGCGATGGTTTTTCAATAACCACCGGATGCCGAGCGCATTGCGATCGAGGATCTCTTCGTCGGTTTCCAGCGCCACGATGATGTCGCGGTCCGGCTTGTAGCCTTCCTGACGGTAACGGATCAGATTGGCGATGAAGGCAGCCGCCATGTACTTGTCGTCGCCGCTGCCGCGTCCATAGAAATAGCCATCCTGTTCGGTCAGCTTGAATGGATCGACCGACCAGTCCTTGGGATCAGCCGGAACCACATCGAGATGCGCGACCAAAAGGATCGGCTTGCGCGCGCCGCTACCGTGAAGCCGCGCCACCAGGTCGCCCTTGTGCGGCGCCGGCGAGAACGCGTGAACATCGGCATCGGGAAAGCCCGCGGCACGAAGCCGCGCCGCCGCGGCCTCGGCAGCCTTCGCGGTATCGCCGGTTTCTGTCGTCGTGTCGATCTCAACCAGTTCCTTGTAGACATCGAACGCGAGCTGCTGGCTGGGCGTCAACGCTTGCGCCAATGCCGGGTTTGGCACCGCAAAGCCGGTGGCGGCAAATATCGACGCACACAGGAGACCTGCAAAACGCCCTAAATCACGATTCATTGCCACTGTTCTCCAAACCGATACGCGGGGCCGCTTCTATTTGGGCCGAACCTGCTTGACGTCATCGGCAGTGACCGCGTCCTGATATCGGTTGCCGAAATGCGTCCTGACATAGTTGACGACGCTGGCCACTTGATCATCGCTCATTATCCTGCCGACAGGGGGCATCGCCCGTTGCCCCCTGACCACAACATAAACCGGATATCCCCCGGCTTCGAGGTTCCGGTCCTCGACAAGCGAGGGATAACTGCCTGCGCCAGCCGCACCCCTGCCGTCCCGCATATGGCATCCCTGACAGATTCCGGCGAACAATTGCTCTCCGCTCAATTCCGTGAACCGGAAGCCCGGACTCAACGGAGCCTCGGCCGCTGGAGAAGGTTTGTCCTGCGCGCTCACCGGCAGCGAGCCCGTCGGCACCGAAAGAACACCCAACAATGGGGCGATCGCCAACCAGGTTTGTATCGTCACTTTGAACCGGCCTGATGGCATCGCGTCAGGTCCTGACAACACGCTGGTGTAGCCTCGAGATCGCATCGAGCGATGAAAGAATCGCGCCCTCCTGCCACGCCGGAATATACGAGGCATGCTCACCCGCCAGAACGATCCGGCCGTCGATCTGGCACAGATTGTCGTAATGCTGCTCCCGCGCCTCGTCGGTCCAGTTGCCGGCACAGCCGAGCGTGAAAGGCACCCGGTGCCAGGCCACCGCGATGCCGTTTTCGAACTCGGCTTTATACTGTGGATGAATGCGCGAACCCAATTCGACCGCTAAGGCGACCCGGTCCGCAGGCGCCATCGACGTGAATTCGAACGCATTGGCGCCCTCAAAGAGATAGGCGCCAAGCAGCACGCCACGGCCGCCACGATTGAAGTCCGTGGAGGGATAGGAGATCTGCCGGATCGGCAAATCGGTATAGCTGATGCCGCCGTAGATCGCCTCGTCCTCCTCCCAAAACCGGCGTTTGAATTGCAGGCCGATCTTGACCGATGCCGCATAGGGCACCGCGTCGATCGCCGCTTTCATGGGTGAGCCGACGTCGATCGGAATCTGGCTGAGCACCGAGAGCGGGATGGTGCAGACACACCAGTCGGCGGTTGCGAGCTGCGGCGTGCCGGGCGTTTTGGAATTCACATAACTCACGCTTACGCCGCGATCGTTCTGCTGAATCCGGGTGACTTTCGCATCGAACGTGATGAGATCGCCGACTTCGCGGGCGAACGCCTTGCCGATCATGTCCATGCCGCCGACCGGCTGAAACATCGTGGTCTGGAACTGATAGAGCGCAAAACTCTGGAGATACCGCCACAGCCGCGATTGCAGGATGTCCGACAGGTTCAGCGGTTCGCCGGCGACAGGCGCGGCGCCAAGTCCACCGCCGGGGTCCCTGGCGTAGCCACGAAAGTCCGCCGAAATCAGACTGGCCTTGTAGCCATAATCCTTGTCCAGCGCCCCCCAGGACCGCAACGCCTGTAGCAGGATCTCCTTGTCTTCGGTCGAGACTGCTTCGTCGAGCTTATTCTGTTGCGTCGCCTTGGCCAGCAGCTCCGACACATGGCCCTGAAAGTCGGTCTTGATGTCACGGATGCGCTGCGGGCGGCCGGCGAACCCATTGACCGAATGCAACAGCGCGTTGTGATTGAGCTGGATGAACGGCTCAAGCGCGACGTTGAGGCGCTTGCAATAATCGAGTAGCGCCCGATGATGATAGGGAATGCGCCATGGTCCGGGATTGAGATAAAGCCCTTGCTCGAATTCGCAGGTCTGCGTCGCGCCGCCGAGTTCGGTAAAACTGTCGCCGCCCCTTAAGCTCCAGTTGCGGCCGCCCGGCCGGCTGTTGAACTCGAGTACCTGGACCTTGTAGCCGGCGTTACGCAATTCCAGCGCCGCGGTCATGCCCGCCAGGCCCGCGCCGAGAATCAGAACCGAGGTGCCCCTGGGATCGCCATCGAGCTTGATCGGGCCTTTGAAGCCGGACTCCCCTGCGAAGCCGAGACTGGTCATGGCCTGATACATCGCAGCACTGCCGGCGACGGAGCCGATCAGCGACAGCAGATCGCGTCGGGTGAATGCGCCCTCGCCTTGCACCGCTTCTGTATCGCTTTCCTGGCTATGCACGAGGCGGGCTCAGCGCAATTGCGCGAGGATGCCGGCGATGTCGCCCATGCCCCAGTGCTCGCTGAACTGGCCATTCTTCACCGCGAAGATGTCGCACGAGGTGAAGCGCAGTCTGCGATGGGTCGGCGCGATGCCGAAATAGACGCCGTCATGGGTGCCAGTGTAGACAAAACTGGCCGCGACGCGATCCGCTGAAACCACCGACGCCTCGACCGTCACCAGCAAATCCGGCATACCCGCGAGCCGCGCGGCAAAGAAATCGACCGAACCCTGCTTCTGCGGTTTGCCGCCCGCTGGCGGCGGCGCCGCGGCGCTGGACTGGTGATTGACATAGTCCTCGGCAAACAGCGCGGCGAACGCTGTCATGTCATGGGCGCTTAGCGCGGCGGCGAAGCGATCCGGAAGCGACGCCGTTGCATCCCGCGCTTGGCTGCGGCGCGAGATCACGCCAGTGGCCATCGCGGCCCCAGCCGCCAGCAACGCCCTTCGTTCCATGGTGCCTCCCGTCCGCCAACTTCCAGCGAAGTTGTTCGACGGGCATTTTAGCCCTTTATCGACTGATGGTTCGACCTTTTTTCGTTCGGACCGCCTTCAACCGATCACATAAAAACGAGCAATCAGGCCCTGCCCCACAGCACCGGAAGCCGCCGCGGTCCGCGCACGGTGCCCTCCGACCAGGCGACGCGGCCTGCGGGATCGAGACGGAAATCCGGAATCCGCTTCAGCCATTCCTCGATCGCGACCGTCATTTCCATCCGCGCGAGGTTGGAGCCGACACAACGGTGGATGCCGAGGCCGAACGCGGCATGGCGATTCTCCTTGCGGTCAATCAAGACCTTGTCGGCATCCCGGAACATGGCGGGATCGCGGTTGGCGGCGGGAAACGACAGCAGCACCATGTTGCCGGGTTTTACCGGGCAACCGCTGATGGTCGTTTCCTTCATCACCTCGCGCGCCATCGTCACCGGCGAATAGGCCCGCAAAAACTCCTCGATCGCGGTCGGCATCAGTTCGGGTTCAGCGACCAGGCGCTGGCGGTCGGCCGGCGTCTTCGCCAGATGCCACAGCGAGGAACCGATGCCGCTCCAGGTGGTGTCGATTCCGGCGATCAACAGCAGACGCAGCGATCCCTGCACATGCTCATCCGACAGCGGCACGCCGTTCTTGTCCCTGGCGTTCATCAGCGTCGAGATCAGATCGTCGGTCGGATGCTTCTTGCGCTCCTCGATATGACCGGCGAAATATTCGGTCATCTCGTGTACGGCCTGCATCAGCGCGTCGTTGTCCTTGATGCCGAGTTCGAGAATGCCGTGGATCCATTTGATAAAGAGATCACCGTCCTTTTCGGGGATTCCGAGCATATGGGCGATGGCGCGGACCGGAATATGCTTGGTGTAGCGCGCCGCCGCGTCGCATTTGCCGTCGGCGATGAATTCGTCGATCAGTTCGTTGCAGATGCCGCGAACCCGCGGCTCCAGCTTCTTCATCGCATCGGGTGTGAACGGCGGCAGCAGCAGTTGCTTGGCCGGCTTGTGCTCCGGTGGATCGCTGGTGATCGGCGGCGCCGATCCGACAGTCTCCGGCCGGACGTCCCGCACGAGCACCCGGCGCGAGGAGAAATGCTCGGTGTCGTAGGCGATCTCCTTGACCGCCTCGTAGGTGGTCGGCAGATAGCAGCCGAGGAAGCGCTTGGTGTGGACAACAGCGCATTCGGCTCGCAATTCCTCCCAGATCGGAAACGGATTTTCCGTCCAGCGCGGATCGGTGTGATCGAAATCGTGCACCCAGTCGGTGACCGGGGGATGCTCGGGCATGATGCTCGCGGAATCGGACATCGGGCAATTTCCTTATGTGGTTCGCGCAGATCAAACGTTCGGCGGTGGCGATGCGTTCGCGGGCGCCTACTCTTCGGTCACTTCGATCGCGATCTCCGGGCAATTGGTCTGCGCGAGCCAGGCCTTGTCTTCGAGGCCGGCCGGCACCACACCGTCGCCGATTTCGTGGGCGTTGCCGAATTCGTCGAGATTGAACAGCTCAGGCGCCAGCGACTTGCAGCGCGCATGGCCTTGGCATTTGTCCTGGTCGACGCGGATCTTGAGCTTTCCGGACATATTGGGCGTTCCCTTTTGGCCGCGCGTCGTTGACCTGACGCGCATCTGCATTCCCGATGCCTGACGGCGAGAGCGGCCACCGGCCGTCCCGCTCGAAGTTATATCATATTACTTCCGCCGACCGTTGCGCTGTCAAGCAAAAAGTTATAGTCTATTACATCACAATGCCAGCCCGCCCTACCCGCAAACCGCTTCACATCTACCACCATGGGGATCTCCGGGATGCCCTGGTGCAAGCTGCGCTTGCGGAAGTAGAACGGGGCGGTCCCGAAGCCATCAACATCAGCGCGCTGGCAAAGCAACTCGGCGTCTCGCAGCCCGCGCCCTACAAGCATTTCGCCGACCGCGAAAGCCTGCTTGCCGCCGTGACGGTCGTCGCGCTGCGCCAGTTTCTCGAGACGGTGCGGGAAGCGATCGGCAAACCCTCCAGACGTTCGAAACTGTCGCGCTTCGCGTTGGCGACGCTCGAATTTGGCCTGCGCCGCAACGGGCTCTACCGGTTGATCTTCGCCTCGCGCGCGATGGCCTGCATGCCCAAGGACAGCGAACTTCATGCCGCGGCGATGGAAACCTTTGGGCTGCTGGTGGAAGCGTTGGAAGCTCCTGCGGTCGGCACGCTGCGTGAGCGTAGCGCCCTGAAAATCTGGGCCGCGCTGCATGGCGTGGTGATGCTCGCCGAACAGGGATTGTTGACCGGCGAACTAGCCGGCGCGAGCCGCGAGGAGCTGGCCGAGGAGATCGTCGCCGAAATCAGATCGGGCCTCCTGCTCGCGATCGAGGCGGCGGGCGCTTAGACCGAAACCTCAGGCCGCGAAGAAATTGCGCAATTCGGTATAGGTCTCGTCCGGGCACTCTTCCTGCAAATAATGCCCCGACGGCACCGTCGCGGTGCGTTCGATCCGGCTGGCGTAATCCGCCCACACTTTTGCCGCGTCATGGTTGCGTCCCACCCCGCCCTTCTGGCCCCACAGGATCATGGTCGGGCACGTCACCTTGTTGCCGGCGGCGAAATCGGCCGTATCCATGTCGAGATCGACGCCGAACGTCGCGCGATAATCCTCGCACATGCCGTAGACGGTCTTGGGATCCTTGATGCAGCGGATATATTCCGCAAGCGCCCTGGGATCGAAGAAGCTGGTGCCCTGATCGG
The DNA here is from genome assembly GCA_963699465.1 of uncultured Alphaproteobacteria bacterium. Classification (GTDB taxonomy): domain Bacteria; phylum Pseudomonadota; class Alphaproteobacteria; order Rhizobiales; family Xanthobacteraceae; genus Bradyrhizobium. The sequence goes on along the minus strand of CAVOTZ010000044.1, from coordinate 368,428 downwards.
TCTTCGACAGTTTTCTCCGGATGTAGAACTCCGGATCGGCGCTGATCATGGTCTCCGGCAGAGGATTGGGCTGGATCATGAAAAACCAGTGCCAGGAGAACGTACCCCAGCGCCGCGTGATGTTGTTGAGCAAATGATGCTGCGGCAACATGTCGAGAAACACCGCGCGGGTCACGGCGTCGGGGTGATCGAGGCACAGCCGGTGCAGCACCCGCGCGCCGCGGTCGTGGCCGCCGGCCATGAATTTGTCGAAGCCGAGATGTTTCATCACCTCGATCTGGTCGAGCGCCATCGCACGGAATGAATAGGCGGAATGATCCGGTCCTCCGTCCGGCTTGGAACTGTCGCCGTAGCCGCGCAAATCCGGCAGCACCACGGTGAATTCCTCGGCGAGACGCGGCGCGACCTTGTGCCAGCACAGATGCGTGAAGGGATTGCCGTGCATCAGCAACAGCGGCGGGCCCTTGCCGCCATAACGCAGCGCGATGTCGGCCCCGCTGGTCTTGATCCGGGTCTGGGTGAAATCCGCCAGTAATTCCGACATGTGTTCTCCGCCGAACGGTTTTTGCCGCCCCTTCTCCGGGGGCCCACGCTTCATTAATCGCCGGCGATTATTTTGGCAAATGGCCCATAGTCCGCGAAGCCAGAGCCTTTCGGTTCTGATAAAATCAGAACCGAAAGTCTCGATTCTTGTTTTGACGCGTTTTCTTCACGCGAACCGGAATCCACTTCGCTTGAAAACGCTCTAAGGGCCGCGGAGCCGCGAAAAATGTCGCTGAAGAACATCATCGGGGTCGATCATGCCGTCGTCGTCGTCAACGACCTCGACGGCGCCGCGCAGAACTGGAAGCGGCTGGGCTTTACGGTCTCGCCGCGCGGCACCCACAGCGCCAAGATGGGAACCGGCAACTATACCATCATGCTCGGCGAGGATTATCTCGAGCTGCTGGGCGTGCTTGACGCGACCGAACACAACGCGCCCACGCGAGCATTCCTCGCCCGCACCGGTGGCGGCATCGAACGCGTCGCCTTCACGACGCTCGATGCATCGGCCGGTACCGAGGAGATCCGCGCGCGCGGTTATCCGCCCATTGGCCCGACCGATTTCGAACGGCCGGTAACGCTGCCCGACGGCCGGCCAAGCGCCGCGAAATTCGCTACGTTCCAATGGCCGATCGATCAGGCGCCCGGCGGCGTCCGGCTGTTCGCATGCCAGCACAAGACCCGCGACACCGTCTGGATCCCGGAGTTGCAGCAGCACGCCAATACGGCCAAGCGCATCGAACGCATCCTGATCGTCTCGCCGGAGCCAAAAGCGGACGCCGGGCATCTAGCCACGATGATCGACATTCCCGCACGCGGCGAACGCGACGGCACCTGGCAGGTCGCCTCGGGCCCGGGCCGCGCGGATTTTGTCTTTCTCGCCCGCGATGTGCTCGACCGGCAATATCCTGATGTGCCGATGGAGGGATTGCCGGAGCGGGGCGGCGTCGGTCTGGTGCTGGCGGTCGGCGATCTTGCGAGCGCGCGGCGGGCGCTCGGGGTGGCCGCGATTCAGAGCGGCGAAGCGCTCGTGGTGCCGCCCGCCGCCGGCAACAATGCCATGCTGGCATTCGTCGCGAAATAATTCTCAGCCCTGCCCGTCCTCGAGGCCGTATTCGCGATAAATCTCCAGCGGATCGTTGCCGGGAAACAACCGGCATTTTGCTTGCGCCAGATGCAGCGCCGTGGTCCCCGGCTGACAGCCGGCGGCCAGCAGTTTCTTGATATCGTCCATCTGCGCGCGCGGCTGGTGCTTTGCTGGAAGCTGTTCGAGCGCGACCAGCGCGGTCGCCAGCGCTTCCGTGACAACCCATTCGTCGTGGCCGGTGATTCCCTTTTTCGGCATGAAGTCTTTCCCGCGCTGTCTACCGAACGGCAAGAAATGCGATGGCGAGCACACACAGCCATCCGACGATGACCAGCGCCGCGACGGCGCCGGCGGTTATCCGGGCTTTCTCCTTGAGGGTGCAAGCGCGCATCGGACGTCCCGGCTGGTCATTCACCCGGCAGAGTAATCACTCGCAATATCCTAGGACATTTTTTGCGGGCCGCAAGACAGCGAGGATCGCACAAAACGACAACACGGCCGGAACCAAATGCATTCGGCCACAATCCCGCTTCCGGCGCTGCCGCTCTTTTCATCATCGGTCGTTTACCGGCGGTTAGCCCTGATGGCCAAAGCCAGGAACGGCGCACGCTGCCGCCCGTTATTCTGGTCACAGGAGTAGCGTCATGACAGAGCTTGCGGAGATCGATCGCGCCATCGACGGAATTCTCGTACAGCTGGGCCAAATGGTGCTGCGGCTGTCGAACGCGGGTGTCACCAATAATGCCGAAGAGCGGCAGGCGCTCGCCCGATCGGTCAATCAGTTTTCCGTTTGCGCGGCCCATTCAGGCGACATGCGGGTGCAACAGCTGAAGGCCGAGCTTGAGGAAACGCTAAAGCCCCGATTGCGGCTGGTCTCGAGCCGATAGCGCGTACGAAAGGATGACGATAATTTGAAGGGCGGGACCGGTCGTGGTCCCGCCCTTCAATTTTGCAAACGGTGTCAGCTCTGCGATCAGCCGCTCATGCGGAGACCTGTTCGAGTTCCAGATCGCGGGTGCGCGGACCCCAGCCGGAGATCGAGATCACTACCATCGTCATCGCAAACGCGATCAGGCCGAACACGCCCTTGGTGCCCGCTTCCTGCAGGAAGAAAGCAATGACGAAGCTCGCGAACACGGTGCTGATCCGGCTGAGCGAATAGGTGAACCCGACCGCGCGGGCGCGGATCCGCGTCGGGAACAGCTCGCTCTGGTAATTGTGGAACGAGTAGGACAGCACGTTGTTCGACAGCGTGATCAGGACGCCGCACAGGATCAACAGCGGCATCGTGTTCTGGTAGGAGAACGTCACACCGAAAATGCCGATGCAGCAGGCCGCACCGACCAGCTGCCATTTCCGCTCGAACTTGTCGGCAAAGCTCATCGCCAGCAGCGGACCGAACGGGGCCGCGATCGCGATGATGAAGGAATAAAGCAGGCTGTCGCCGAGCTTGATGCCGGCCTGCTGCGCGATCAGCGTCGGCACCCAGGCGGCGAAGCCGTAGAAGCCGAAGGTCTGGAAGAACTGGAACACCATCAGCATGATGGTTCGGCTGCGATATGGCGGCACGAACGCCTCCGACAGGCGCCCTACCGGCTCGGCCTTGTCGATGGCGTGAACGCCCGGCGTTGGCAGCGGCGTGCTGCCGAGGTCGGCCTGCACCTTGGCTTCGATTCCAGCTGTGACCGCCTCGGCTTCGTCCAGCCGACCCTGGTTGATCAGCCAGCGAGGGCTTTCCGGGAGTCCGCGACGGATGAACCAGACAAACAGCGCGCCGATCGAACCGATCATCACGACCCAGCGCCATCCGTCGATGCCGAACGGGCTGGTCGGCACCAGCAGATAGGCGGTCAGGGCAACGATCGGCACCGCACAGAACATGACGCCCTGGTTGAAGGCGAAGGCGCGCCCGCGCATCGATTTCGGCACGAGTTCGGAGAGATAGGTGTCGATTGTCACCAGTTCGACGCCGATGCCGATGCCGGCAATGAGCCGCCACAGGCTGACGCCCCACCCGGTGGTCTGGAACGCCATCACGAATGTTGCGGCGCAATACCACAGCATCGAATAAGTGAAGATGGTCCGCCGCCCGTATTTGTCGGCGGCGTAGCCGAACACGAAGGTGCCGATAAAGAGACCGGTAAAGGTCGCGGCGACGAACAGAGCCGGTCCAGCAAAAATGCTGACGGAAATGCCGGCAAGCAACCCCGCCCTCATCAGGCCGGGCACCACATAGCCGGTCATGAACAAATCGTAGAGCTCGAACACACCTCCGAGCGAGAGCAGCGTAATCAGCACCCACACGTGCCGCGTACCCGGCAAGCGATCCAACCGCGCCAGAATGGCGGCCGCGCGCGTTCCCCCCGATTGATCTATCGGCATCATTCTCTCCCCTGATTCGCCTCCGGCCCTTGAGATAGCCCGGTCAGCTTGCGGGGAGCATGCCTGTTCTCGGCACCGGGTTAAAGGGCGTCTTTGGAACTAGCGAATGTTTCTGGATTTGCCGCGACCCGGAATGGCTGCCATGCGTCACGCCGGGCGATCCGACAGCCGGCCGTGTTGCAGCGCAACGCGCCGGCCGGCATGGCTCGCCGCCGCAGAGTCTCAGCGCTCCGCGAACGCCTTCTCGACCACGAACTGGGCCGGCTCGCCGTGATTGCCTTCGGTCAATCCCGCATCCGACAATAGCGCCCGCGTATCCTGCACCAGCGCCGGGCTGCCGCAGATCATCACCCGGTCATGCGCGGCCTCGAGCGGCGCAACGCCAATATCGGCGAACAATTTGCCCGAATTGATCAGGTCGGTGATGCGGCCGCGGTTGCGGAAGGGGTCGCGGGTCACGGTCGGATAATAGATCAGCTGGTTGCGCACGAGTTCGCCGATCATCTCGTCATCAGGCAATTGCCTGGTGATCAGCTCGCCATAGGCGAGTTCGGCGACGCGGCGGCAGCCGTGCAGCAGCACCACCTTCTCAAAACGCTCATACGTCTCGGGGTCCTTGATTACGCTGAGGAACGGCGCGAGCCCGGTGCCGGTGCCGATCAGATAGAGATTTCGCCCGTCTTCCAGATTGTCGATCACCAGCGTGCCGGTGGCCTTGCGGCTGACGATGATTTCGTCGCCCTCTTTCAAATGCTGGAGACGCGAGGTCAGCGGGCCGTCCGGCACCTTGATCGAGAAGAATTCGAGCCGGTCCTCGTAATTGGCGCTGGCGACGCTGTAGGCGCGCAGCAGCGGCTTCTCGCCGACCTTCAGCCCGATCATGGTGAACTCGCCATTGCGGAAGCGGAACGAGGGATTGCGGGTGGTGGTGAAGCTGAACAGCGTGTCGGTCCAGTGGTGAACACTGAGGACGCTTTCCTGATTGAAATTGCTCATGGTTTGGGGATCCAGAGGCAGATTTGCGTCGAAAAACTCATTTGTATACGATCGTTCGTGTACAAACGAATAATCCAGCTTGATCCCGCCGTCAAGCCGCGCAAGATGGCTTCAAAGCCGCCCGCGAAGGCATTGAACCAACAGCAAAAACCCACAAGGCAAACCCGATGGCCCACGACGCACCCCAGGCAACCGGCCCGAGCAAACTGGTGATCCGCAACATCGGGCTATTGCTGTCGGGCGCGATGGAAAAGCCGATCCTCGATGCCGACACCATCGTCGCCGAGAACGGCAAAATCACCGCCATCGGTCGCGCCAAGGACGTCGACACCGCGCACGCCACCACGACTGTCGATGCCGCCGGCACCACGGTGGCGCCCGGTCTGATCGACAGCCATGTCCACCCCGTCGCCGGCGACTGGACGCCGCGGCAAAATCAAACCGGCTGGATCGACAGCTATCTGCATGGCGGCGTCACCACCATGATCTCGGCCGGCGAAGTCCACATGCCGGGCCGGCCCCGCGACGTGGTCGGGCTGAAGGCGATGGCGATCTTCGCGCAGCGCGCGTTCTGGACGCTGCGGCCCGGCGGCGTCAAGGTCCATGCCGGCGCGCCTGTGATCGAATGCGAAATGGTCGAGGATGATTTCAAGGAGCTGGCCGCGGCGGGGGTAAAACTGCTCGGCGAAGTCGGGCTCGGCGGCGTCAAGGACGGCCCGACCGCGCGCAAGATGGTGGGCTGGGCGCGCAAATACGGCATCCAGAGCACCATCCACACCGGCGGTCCCTCGATCCCCGGCTCCGGCCTGATCGACAAGGACGTGGTGCTGGAAGCTGACACCGACGTGATCGGCCACATCAATGGCGGCCACACCGCCCTGCCCGACGATCAGATCCGCTGCATCTGCGAGGGCTGCAAGCGCGGCCTCGAGCTGGTTCACAACGGCAACGAGCGCTCGGCGCTGTTCACGCTGCGCACCGCGCGCGAAATGGGCGACCTCAGCCGTATTATCCTGGGCACCGATGCGCCGGCCGGCTCCGGCGTGCAGCCGCTCGGCATTTTGCGCATGGTGTCGATGCTGTCCTCGCTCGGCGAAGTGCCGGCCGAGCTCGCGTTCTGCTTCGCCACCGGCAACACCGCGCGGATGCGGGCGCTGGATTGCGGCCTGATCGAGGTCGGCCGCTCGGCGGACTTTGTCATCATGGACAAAGCGCAGCATTCGCCGGGCAAGCACCTCTTGGAAAGCGTGCGGCTCGGCGACCTGCCCGGCATCAGCATGACCATCATCGACGGCATCGTTCGCACCCAGCGCAGCCGCAACACCCCGCCGGCGACCAGGATCGCGGAGATCGTGGGGCATTGAGCGGCGACGTCATTGCGAGGAGCGAAACAAACGAAGCAATCCAGGTGCTCACGCGGGACTCTGGATTGCTTCGCTTCGCTCGCAATGACGGGTAATCCTCCGTAGCCCGGATTGAACGAAGTGATCCGGGGCGTCCCGCGTGGCGCTGCTGCTCCCGGATTTCGCGGAGCCTGGCACCGGGCGCGCATACGCGCGACCCGGTGGCTCAATCCGGGCTACGAGCTCGTGACGCCGCCGCAAGAACCGAAAATCGCAGCGGCCGCCGAACCATGAAGGACGGGCCATATTGGTCCGACGGCAGCTTCGATGGCGCCGCAATGCGTGCTCAGTCGTTCTTGATGATAACGACCTCGAGATATTCGCTCGGGATCACCAGCGTGCCATCGGTGGCAAGATTGAATTTTCCGAGCAAGGCGTTGATATCCCTCTCGAGTGCGACGCCCGCCGCGCGATCGAGGGCTTCAAATGCCTTCACCACGGGACCGTAATAGTTCCGGAAAATTTCGATCCAGTGCTCCGGCGATTTGTAGCGGAACACAAAATTCCGGTTCTGCGTTCCGATGCGGCCACCGGCACCGAACAAATGATCGAGATGCGTCCTCGTGCCCCACAGTGCCGGCGATGAGACGCCTGCCGGCGACGGCAGGTGCGCGCCGATAATCCTGAACAACTGCCCGATGAAGCTTTCCGGGGTCCAGTTGGCGAGGCCGATTTTCCCGCCGGGGCGGCACACCCGCAACATCTCGTTCGCCGCCTGCCGCTGGTTCGGGGTGAACATGACGCCGAATGTCGACAGCACCACATCGAAGCTTGCATCCTCGAACGGCAGCGCTTCGGCGTCGGCCTCGCGGAACATCGCCGATAGCCGGTCCGCGCGGGCGCGTTCGCGGCCGCGTTCGAGCAGCGCTGCGACATAGTCTGTCGAAACCACTTCGGCGAACCGCCGCGCGGCGGCGAGTGTCGCATTGCCGTTTCCGGCGGCGACGTCGAGCACGCGCTGGTTACTGCGCAGATCAACCGCCTCACACAGCATCTCGCCGACGATCTGCAACGTCACGCCAACGACGGCGTAGTCGCCGGATGACCAGGCGCGTTGTTGCTGGCCTTTGATGGCGGTGAAGTCGGCAGTGGTGTGGAGGGAGGCTTGGCCGGTCATGGCATTCTTTCCTTTTCGATTTGGAGTGACATCGGTGGTGGAGATCGGCGGCTTATTCCGCGGCTCCGGACCCGGAGCCGAACGCGGAGGCGCTTGCGGTCAAACCGGGCATTGAAGGCCGCTCAAATCCGTTTGAAAAGGCAGTGCGCCGGGAAACGGCGCGCGCGCCGGGTGCGACGCCGCTTCGCATACATGCCCGCTTCACCCTTCGGGCGTTTCGGCTTGCCGACACTGCCTGGCCGCGCGAAACCAGCAGCTCGGTTGGATCGGCGGCGAATGGCGTGGAAAGGCTTTCGACGAGGTCGGCGCGAGACAATCCCACCGCCAGAAGGGATCGATCGTCGATCTCGAGCAGGGACTTGATCGCCGATCGCATCAGCAATGATGCGACCAGGTCGACGCCCCGATTGGCCGCTTTTGCAGCCCAATTTCCCATCATTGCAAATCTCCATCGGTGAGGTGCAGTGCGTTGAACCAAACGCCTGCACCGACGACCCATGGGTATTGCCGAAGAGCCACATCCACAATGATCGAGACACCGCCATCATTTGCTATTGCGCCGGACAACAGCCACGACGTGCTTGCGGAATCATTGCGCGCGGTACGCCTGACCGGCTCGGTGTTTCTTGACGCCTGCTTTACCGCGCCGTTCGGCATCATCAGTCCGAAGCAGTTCGACGCCAATAGCCCGATGGCGCATCTGCGCCATGTCAGCGTGTTTCATCTGATCGCGGAAGGGGAATGCGACCTCGAACTTGCCAGCGGCGAACGCAGGAAAGTCTTGGCCGGCGATATCATCCTGATGCCGTTTGCGGACCGGCATAAATTCTCCAACGGGCGCGCGCCGCAAGCGCCGCTCGCGCATGACGTTGTCCGCCCCGGGGCGATGAAGGGGATCTGGACGATCAATCATGGCGGCGGCGGACAGCAAACCCGCATGGTCTGCGGATTCCTGGAGTTGTCCGAGTTCCTGCTGACGCCGGTGTTTCGCACCTTGCCGGCGCTGTTGGTCGATCGTGCCGAAGACGACAGCGTCAGCGCGCTGATCAAGTCCACGGTCAGACAGATTCTTGCGCTGACGGAAGCCGCGGCGCCGGGCAGCGAGCTGATGCTTGGCCGGCTGATGGAATTGTTGTTCGTCGAGGTGTTGCGGCGTTACGCGACGCGGTTGCCGGCGAGCGCCAAGGGATGGTTCGCCGCACTCAACGATCCCCTGGTGGGTCGCGCAATCCAGTCCGTGCACGCCGACCCCGCGCGGCGCTGGACAGTGGAGGAACTGGCGCGCGAGGCCGGCTCATCCCGCACCGTGCTGGCCGAGCGATTTCACCAGGTGTTGGGCCAGGCCCCGATCGAATACATCACTTGCTGGCGGATGCAGCTTGCGGCCGAACGTATCCGCGCCGGAAGCGGCAGTCTTGCTTCGATCGCGGCCGACGTCGGCTACGATTCAGAGGCGGCGTTCAATCGCGCCTTCAAGCGGGTGACCGGAGTGACGCCAGGGCGGTGGCGCGACGGGGACCTGACCACCGCGGTTGCGTCCTGACCGCTAGTCGCATGGCACAGGGGCCCACTCGCTTGAGCGAAGGCGAAGGCCTACCTCGGCGCTGGAGTTTGCTGCCGGGATTGTGGGCCTTGTTGCAGCGGTGCTGCTCGGCCGCCGCGTCGCCGGCGCGCCAATTCTATTTGATCAATATCGGGGTACGAATGTTATCCCAGCTCTGCGACGGCCCGCTGCATATTAGCCGACATGTCGGCGGTGACCGTGTTTTGCTGTTCCACCGCCGCGGCGGTTGAGGTGACGAATTCATTGACACTTTCGATAGCGGCTTTGATCTTGCTCAGGGCCCCCACGACATCCGACGAAATTCCGTTGAGGGATTCGACTTCCTCGGAAATCTTGTCATTTGCCTGCTTGGCTTGATTGGCAAGGCTCTTGACCTCGGACGCAACCACCGCGAAGCCTCTGCCGGCTTCGCCTGCGCGAGCGGATTCGATGGTCGCGTTCAGCGCCAGCAGATTTATTTGTCCCGTGATATTCCCGATTAAACCGACGATTCCACCCATCGCCTGTGCCGCCGCAGTCAGCTTCTGCGCCTGTCCGTCCGCGGACTCGACCTGATCGACCGCTGTCAAAGCATTCTGTCTGGATTTTCCCATCGTCTCCGAAATCTCTCGAATCGAAGCGCTCATTTCCTCACTGCCTGCGGCGACCGATTTGATCAATCCACGGGCCCGTTCGGCCCTCGTGCGCATGAGCGCCTGTTGCGTAACGTTGGTAGCGTATTTCACAATTTTGAACGGCTTGCCGTTCAGATCGAGAATGGGATTATAGGACGCCTGAATCCAGACTTCCTTTCCGTTCTTGCCGACACGCTTATATTCGGCAGCTTGATATTGTCCCCGATTGAGGGCGGCCCAGAAAGCCGCATATTCCGGCCTGGCTCGCTCAGCCGGATCAACGAACATGCTTTGTTTTTTTCCCTGAATCTCCGCCCAAGCATATCCCAGCGTATCGAGAAAATTCTGATTTGCGTCGAGAATCGTGCCGTCCATACTGAATTCGATGACGGCCTGCGATTTTCGGATCGCGGCGATCTGCCCGTCGCTATCGGCAGCAGCCAGTTTTTGTTTGGTTACATCTGTCGCGAACTTTACGACTTTGAAGGGTTTGCCTTCCTCATCAAGAATTGGGTTGTAGTTCGCGAGTATCCAAACTTCCTTCCCGCCTTTTCCGATTCGCTTGTATTCGGCGGACTGAAATTCACCGCGGTTCAGCATCGCCCAGAATTCGCGGTAAGCCGCGCTGTCGCGGTCGGCCGGAGTGACGAACATGCCATGGGGCTTGCCCTGAATCTCAGCCAGCGTGTAGCCAAGAGCATCGAGAAAATTCTGATTGGCCGCGACAATCGTGCCATCCATCTCGAATTCGATGACGGCTTGTGCCCGGCTGATGGCCGCGACCTTTCCGGCGTCTTCCATGTCCCGGTTTTTGACCGACGTGATATCGCTTGCAAATTTTATGACGGAGACGGGCTTGCCGTCTGCTCCAAGGATCGGGTTATATGTCCCCTGTATCCAGACCTTTCGGCCGCCTTTTCCAATGCGCTTGTACTGAGCTGATCGAAACTCACCGCGGTTCAGATCGGCCCAGAATTCTCGATAAGCCGCACTGTCACGCACCGCCGGTTCGACAAACATGCTGTGATGTTTGCCCTGTATCTCGGCCAACGAGTATCCAAGCACCTTCAAAAAATTCTCGTTGGCGGAGATGATGGTGCCGTCGAGCTTAAACTCGATCACCGCTTGCGACCTGTTGATAGCCGCAGACTCAGCAAGGGCGTGGCGTATTTCTTCCTTGCGCTGTCGATTGAACATCTAGCTGCCTTCCCAGGTGAAGCGACGAACCTGCGGCATTAAACTCGCTTTGAGTTAATCGATTCGCTGGTTTTGGCTCCCGTAGTTCCACGGGGCTGGGGTTCGGCAGGAGGTGGCACCCGAACGAAATTTGACTTTCGCTCGGGGTCAAAAGCCGCTCGGGCAGCACCAAAGTCGACTTCCATTATGCACCTGACAACGGAATGAACTCGCAAATCGCATCAGGTCCGTTTGGCGCTAACAGGTTCGCCCCAGCCATCTTGCTGTGTTTCTCCTTGCCGCACCGTATCCCGCCGCTGGAGCATTTTGCGCCTGATGGCGTGAAGGGCTCGCCAGGGAATTTGGGGCGGTGCTTCGGTTCTGATTCAATCAGAACCGAAATGGCTCTAGCCTCCCGGCTCGAACCCCTTCGCCTTGAAGTGCGGTCCGGCTTCCTTGCTCGCGAGGAAATCGATCAAGGCTTTCGATGCGTTCGCCGACGCCGATGCCGCACCAATGCCGCCGCTGAACTGGGTAATGCTGCCGAGTTCGCCCGGTAATGGCCCAATCAGTTGCGCCCCTGCAATCGGCACGATCTCCGACGCTTGCGCGATGCCGAGCTCCACCTCTCCTTTCGCCACCAGGTCTGGCGACTGCGCGCCCGGCACGAGCGTCGTCTTGGACTTCATCTGTTCGGCGATTCCCAATCGCTCGATGGCGCGGCCGGCGACCACACCGCTCAGGCCGCCCTTGGCCGGATCCGCATAGGAGATCGACTTGGCCGACAGCAATGTTTGCTTGAACGCTTCGGCTGTCGCGATATCCGGCTTTGGCGCGCCGGCACGAGCCGCCAAGGCAACCGGAGTACCCGCAATATTGACGATGTCGCCTGGCGCCAGCCTGTTCTGCTTGGCCAGGTCGTTCATCATGCCCCGCGTCAAAATAATCACGTCAGCCTGCTCGCCGTCGAGAATGCGCTTCTTCTGAACCGCGGCGAGGTCGTAACTGATTGTCAGCTTGTTGCCCGTCTTCTGCTCGAAGATCGGCGCAAGCTCGCCGAGCGCATTCGTCAGCGCGACCGACGTGAACACTTTCACCTCCGCCGCAGCCGCCACCAGTCCCGAAAGCATCAGCGCTGTCAGCGTTGCGGCGGTCCGCACCGACAATATTCGCCAGTTCATGGATATCTCCCGGCCAGCCAGTGACGCGATTAAAGGTCATAACGTCTCACGCGACAAGGCGAGGATTGAATTTTTGCGGTGCGGTAAGTTGCAACAGCGCGTCGTCGCAAGACCCAACCAGCGATCCGCTGATGCAAGCTTTGGGTCGTAAGGAGGTGAATGAAATCATCGAGGCATTCGGGCAGCAGCGTCGATTGCCCACGATCCGCCTCTTCAATGAAGCGCCTCATCAACTCTCTCCCGGGAATCATCGAGAAAATCATAACAGCGCAGCAGCGTTTTCACACAGCCAGAGTCAATCGCTGCACGGGCGACCCCGGGGCATCTCGCCCACACCCAAGCGCGCCCCCCCAGGCGTGACGCTCGGATAAAAGAAGGGGGAGCGTGCTGCCACGCCCCCCTTTCACTGACGAAATCCTCGACGATTACGGCAGCTGGTCGAAGGTCAAGGTGTTGTCGAGCGTGTCGCCCTGCGCGATCGAGCCCGGGACATGCATCACCGGGCCGTGGTACCAGGGCTGGTGAATCTGGCTGCTGTTTCCGCCGGCCACGAGCTCGAGATCGTCGGTGCTCAGGGCAAGAATGTCGGTGTTCATCAGTGTCTCCCTCGTTTAGGGAGGGGACCATCCCCTCATGCCCGGTAGTGACGGTTGGGAGAAGCCTCGTTCATTGACCGCGTGACCTGCATCACAATGGAAGCCCCTGATGCGCCATGCTTCGCACGTCGCATCATCAGGGGTTGGCGCGGATGCGTTACAGCATCTGCCGTCGCGAGAACGACGAAAATACGCCGGGCGCGGCATTCAGCTCGCCGAAACTGCCGGATTGAACGATCTTGCCGTCGACCATCACGATAATGCGGTCCGCCCGCTGCACCGTGCTGAGCCGGTGAGCGATCACAATTCGCGTGACGTTGAGGTCTCCCAGGGCGTCGCTGACAATCGCCTGCGATTGATTGTCGAGCGAACTGGTGGCCTCGTCGAACAGCAGAATGCGCGGACGGCGCGCGATGGCGCGTGCAATCATGACGCGTTGCCGCTGGCCGCCGGACAGCGTGCTGACCCCTTCCGAAACCTGGGTCAGCATGCCCATCGGCATGGCCTTGATGTCTTCTTCCAGGCCGGCGAGGCGCGCGGCCTCCCAGGCCTGCTCGAGCGGCAACCGGATGCCGCCGCAAATATTTTCGTAAATATTTCCGCTCGCCAGCCTGGCATTCTGCAGCACCACGCCGAGCTGGCGCCGCACGGCGCTGGTATCCAGCGTCGCAATCGATTTGCCGTCGTAGAACACCGCGCCGGATTCCGGATGCTCAAATCCCAGCAACAATCGGAACAGCGACGATTTTCCGCTGCCCGACGGGCCCACGATCGCGACGTATTCACCGGGCGAGATCTTCAAGGAGACGTTGTCGAGCACCGGCGGCCCGCTGGAAAGATAGCGAAACGATACGCGGGCGAATTCGACCGATCCGGACAATTCGCCGGGCGATTTCCGGTCGTCAGGAACTTCCGCGGCACAGGCGATCAAGGGCCGCAGCCGAAGCAGCGGCGGTATGGCGATCAGCGTCTCGCTGATTCCACTGGCCCAGGAGCCGATCGAGCCCATCGCCTGTCCGAACGCGGAGAAAAACGCCAGGAAAGCACCGAGGTCGCTGACCAGCTTGCTGCCGGCCGAGGATGCGTAGGCGAAAATGACCATCGTCGCGAGGGTCGGAAATGCGGTCTCGAACGCAGCAAAGCCGTTGCCCACGATCTGGGATGAAACGAAATACCGCTTCTGCTCCGCGAACTGTTTCGACCAGATCCCGAGCGCGCGTGCGGTCGCCGCCGCGACGCGTAATTTTCCGACGCCGGTCAATAATTGCAGAACGAAGCCGCTGACCTTGCCTTGCAGGTTGAAATGCGCATTTTCATAGTGCAGTCGCAGCAGGCTGGTGCCGATAATGGCAAATGCCCTGACCAGGATCAGCAGGACCGCGATGGCCGCCAGCTTGATGTCGTAATAGAACATCAGGCCGATGCTGAACAGGCAGAACAGGCCCGCCAGCATTCCAAGCAGCGCGCGACCCGTCAGCGCGCGCCGTGCGGCATCGATTCCCATCGAGCGGTCGACCAGGTCGCCCGCCGTGTACTCCCGAAAGATCGAAGCCGGCAATTTGAGCAGGCGATCGATCAACGCCGACTGCAATCGCCAGTCGATGGTTGCCTCCATCCGGAGCATGGCCAGCCCCTGCATCACCTGGATGGCGGCCATCGACAGCGCGGTCACTCCGAGCGCAAGCGCGCAGAAAACCAGCTGGTCGAGTTCCGACCTCGGTATGATCGAGCTGATCAGGGTGTTGGTGATCAGCGGCGTCACCAGCGAAAGCAGTCCGGTCGCAATGACGGCCAGCGCGATGCGCAGCCCGTTGCCGCGCGCGTGCCGGATGGAAAATTGCAGGAGATCGCGAAACTTCAGCGGTCGCGCCGGCAGCGGCGGATAGAACGTCGCGGCTTCCGGCGTGATCTGGGTTGCGAGGGAACGGTCGACCGGCCGACGCAGCCTGGTCTGCGGATCGATCATGACGTAGCCGCGTTTCGGCACATGGATCAGCGCGACCGGCTCGCGCTGTTCGCCATGCCAGCCGACCAGCGGGCCGGCGTCCAGTTTCCACCATTCTTCCCGCAGCAGCACCTGGCGCACGCGCAGGCGGCAAGTTTGCGCGACCTCGACCAGCGCCGCGAAGTCCTGGCGGCCGCCGCCGGCGTTGCCAGCGACGGTTATCGGTGTCCGGATTTCGGCGGCAACGATCCGGCAAGCACCGAGCAGCCGGTCCGGATGGCCAGCATCGGCCTCGGCGTGATCGAAGCGCCTGACAATGATGCCGGAAAGGCGGTCAAACGCCTCCAGCGTTTGCGACGCCGTCCGGTTGGTCCGGTCAAGCAGACGATCGCCTTCGCGTCGCCTCGCTTCGAGCAGGCGATCCCGGATGCACGCGACGATGCCGAGATGGAATTGATCGATCGATGGCCAGATCGCGTCGGTTTGCGGACCTTGCGCGGACGTGCTGGCGATGCATGGCTCGGCGCCGGCCTCGACCCACAGGCCCGACGTCAACGGCAGCGGATGGCTGCCGGCCGCGTAAGCCGGCCCAACGCCCATCAGCCTGACGGCCCCCTGCTCCACCGTCAGCCACGCCAGGTCCCGCATCGGACCGCGGCGGCATTCGCGGGCCGCCAGTTCGCCGCCGCCGACCGGCAATTCGGCCATCTGCCACCGCGGCGCCGGCCCGGCGACAAAGCGGGCCAACCGCTCGATCCAGCGCAGCGGGAGCAGCGCCGACGTCAACTCGGTTCGGCGGATTATCGACGCCTGAGCGCCGCTGGATCCGACCGCAACGAAACACAAGCCGTCCCCCGACGGACCGGCGACATCGGGTAGATCGGGAATGATGTCGCCACTTTCGATGCGAAAGAGGTGGTGGCGGCCGCCGGCAATATCGTTGTGAATGTCGACGGCAAAGACATCGACGTGACCCGAGCTGACCTGCAACACATGGCCACGGTGATCGAGCAGCATCGACCGCCGTCCGTCCATCGCGACGTCGATCGGCGATGCCGCCGACTGGACGAGGCCGGCGCTGGAGGTGATGCTGTCGATCCCGCCGGTCATTCCTGCGTCACCAGGCGTGCGTATTCGCCGTTGATGCCCATCAGCTTCTCATGGGTTCCGCGCTCGGCGACCTTTCCCTGCCGCAGCACGATGATCTCGTCGCAATCCCGAATCGTGCTCAGACGATGCGCGATGATGACGCAGGTGCAGCCGCGCTTGCGCAGATTATCGTCGATGATCTGTTCCGTGATCGGATCGAGCGCGGCGGTTGCCTCGTCGAGCACGACAATGGAAGGGCGGCCGACCAGCGCGCGGGCTATTTCGATGCGTTGACGCTGTCCACCGCTGAAGTTGGTGCCGCCTTCGTTGACATAACAATCGTAGTTGCCTGTCCGGGTCGCAATGTCGTCCTGGATGACGCTTTCCTGGAGCGCCGTCGAGAGATCGACATCCGGGGTGGTCGGATCCCAGAGCGTGAGATTGTCGCGCGCCGTGCCCTCGAACAGAAAAATATCCTGGTCGACATAGGCGATGGAATTGGCCAGCACTTCGGGCGGGATGTCCTGAACTCTCGAGCCGTCGATCAGGATTTCTCCGCCCCAGGGCTTGTAGAGCCCGCAAATCAATCGACCGATCGTCGACTTTCCGCTTCCCGAGGCGCCGACCAGCGCCACCCGCGATCCCGGATTGACGACGATCGAGAGATCGGAAATCAGCGGCGGCTCGAGCGGCGAGTAGCCGAACTTGACGTCCCTGAACTCAATGCTGCCGGCAAGCTTGGGCGGAAAGCTGTCCCGCGCGGCGACTCTGATTGCCAGTTTCGTCGAGCGGGTAGTTATAAACGTCTTCCAGGCGGTCGAGCGCACCCCGGATCAACTGGAAGCTGCTGGCCTGGCCGACGAGCGTTGCGAGCGGCTCGGAAAAGCTTGCCATCAGGGATTGGAACGCAACAAGGCTTCCGAGCGTGAGCGAGCCCTCGATGACCCTCAGGCCGCCAAGGACCAGTATGGCGGTCAGGGTCAGTCCCGAAATCAGCGTCGGGATCATGTCGAGAATGATCGAGGATGCCCCGAGATCGCGCTCGGCATTGAGCAGCTTGGCCTGGATTCCGGACCATTGCCCAAAGGCCTCGTCCTCGAGGCCGCTCGCCTTGATGGTCTCGATCGACCTGACGATGCCGACGACGGATCCCAGCAGCTTTCCGCGTTCCTGCGCCAGGCCGCGGCTGAGATCCTGCCGGCGCTGACCGAAGAATTTCAGTGAAAGCACGTTGAGCAGCGACAACGCGATGCAGATCGCGGCCAGCGACCAATCGTAAATCGCCATTGCCGCCGCGAAAAACACCACGGATGTGAGATTCAATGCGTTGGTCGCAATTCCACCCGACAGCAGCCGCGAAATCTGCTCGTTGGCCGCGACCCGCGCGGCGATATCACCGGCATGCCGCTGGCTGAAGAATTCGATCGGCAGTGCCATCACGCGCCAGAGAAACCGGCTGATCATCACCACCGAAAGCTTGGTTTGCAGCCTCAGCAGCAGGGATTGTCGCAACACCGCCAGGATGGTCCGGGCCAGCGCGGTAACGGCCATGCCGACCAGCAGCGGCCGCAGCCATCCGGTGAGATGTTGAATGAGGATGTCGTCGACGAAGATTTTCGAAAAGCTCGCGGCGACCAAACCGGGTATCACCATCACGAAGCTGAGCAAGACGAGGAGGCCGACCGCGGCCTTCGAGCCGCGCAATTCGCGCAGCAGCAGACCCAGTCCCTTCGGCTTGCTGCCGAGTGGAAGCAACCGGTCGGTCGGTTCCATGGTGAGCACGACGCCGGTAAAGCACCGGTCGAGTTCTTCCATGCCGATCCGTCTGCGCCCGAAGGCCGGATCATTGATATAGGCGAACTTGTCCTTGATGCCCTCGAGAACCACGAAATGGTTGAAGTTCCAGTGAATGATGCAGGGCATCGCGGCCAGATGCAGCGTTGACGGCTCCTGGCGGAATCCCCTGGCGTCTAATCCGAAGCGCTTCGCCGCCCGGACAATATTGCTTGCCTTGCTGCCATCGCGCGACACGCCGCATTCGACCCGAAGCTGTTCGAGCGGGACCCATACGCCGTAATACGCCAACAGCATGGCGAGAGAAGCGGCGCCGCATTCGGCCGCTTCCATCTGCAGGATGGTCGGCGTTCGCTTGATCCCGGCGCCACGGAGACGCGTACGCATTCGCCGGGAGGGTTTCTGTGTCCCGGCCGGAGACGGAGCAGAGCTATCCATCTGTTCCCGTCAGCTTCTTGAAAAGAGGCACAACCAGGTCAAACGGGCGCCGGTTTCGGGTCGTGATCTCGGCCTGAACCAGCGTGCCGCTGGAGAGATGGATGTCCGGCCCCTGCCCGACCGCCCATCGATATCCGCTTGCCGTGGAACTGTCCTGCTGCAGCGACACCGCGACCGCGTAGGGCGCGCCGTCATGCGAGAACAGTTTCACCAGTTGCTCATTGTGAAGCACGGCCGTCATGCCTTGCGGGGTCACGGGAAAGTCGGAAACGTCCAGCACCGTCCCGACCATCGTGCCGAACTCTTCACGTTTGACGGTGCTTGGCGCAACACGGACCTGAAAACCCGGCTTGACGCTCTTGCCCTGCTCCGCGGGTACGTAAATGACGGCTTCGAGTTTGGCGCCCTCGTCCTCGATCAGGACCACCGGCGTGCCGACGGACAGCACCGAGCCAGTCGATATTTTTACTTCCACGACACGTCCTGCGATCGGACTCAAGACCTCCGAATTGCGCCCCAGCGTTCCGGCAAGGGCGTCCATCTCGCGGCGTGCGTTGTTGGCCGCGAACTGGGCTTGCTGCAATTCACGTTCGCGCTGGGTTTCAAGGTCGGATTGTTGCGCGTGAAGCTTCAGTATCTCGTTTTGCGAATCCACGTTGCGTTGCTGGGCTTCGGTCAGCTCCAGCCGCCGGTCTTCAAGGATCTTCCGCGTCGTCAAACCCTTTGCCATCAGTTGCTCGAGGTTTTTCACGTCGGTGGCGAGAAACTGCACCCGCTGATCGCTGGCCTCGATGACCTTGTTGAAGGCCGCTTCGAGTTTGGCGAAGTTGGTGGTCTTGGCCGCGAGTTCCGCGGCCACCTTCGTGGCCATGTCGTCGTGCTCGCGCTGGCGCTCCTTGTAGCTCTCCACCGCATTGCCGTATTTCTGCTCGATATCGGTCTGCGCGATCTGCGCAATGGTTTGACCGCGTTCGACGTGATCGCCGACCGCAACGCCGAGCGACGCGAGCCTGCCTTCCGCCCCGGATACCGCATCAAAGACCCGGCCGCTGCCGACCAAAATGCCCTGGCCCGACACGCGGGACGGTAGCCGGCCAAAAATGCCCCACACGATCGCCGTCACCAGCGCGATGGCCAGCACGGCCGCAAGGATCCAGTCCGACGGCTTGGTAATGGCAACGAGGTGGTCGAGTTCGTCAGGCGAAGCGGC
Organism: uncultured Alphaproteobacteria bacterium; assembly: GCA_963699465.1. GTDB lineage: Bacteria > Pseudomonadota > Alphaproteobacteria > Rhizobiales > Xanthobacteraceae > Bradyrhizobium. The sequence goes on along the minus strand of CAVOTZ010000044.1, from coordinate 349,293 downwards.
GCGCTGTAGCGCGCTGGCACGGAAAATACGCTCGGAGCCGTTAGCCACGCCTCAATCCCCCTGCGGCCCGGCCGATGCGGCCATTTTTCGCTGTTTCTCAAAATCAATTTGCGGCGGCTAAAATATTCGCTGATAATACATGGATGCCATTCCGGCACAATGTACGCAACGTCACAGAGCGGGCCGGCCGCCAATGGGCTTTTTGTCGCGGAGATTGCGGTTGAGCGACATCCCGCGTCGCGCCATGCTTAGCTGCGACTGACGACCGTTTTTTAGAAGTTTGAGGATTTCAAACCCCTGACATGACTTCGCAAATATGACTTTGCAAACGGACAAGGCTTTGCGCAGTGGAGCATTTCGCGCCCTGGCCTATCGGCTGGCGTGCAATGGCGTGGGTCTGCTGCTCGCCACCAATGCGTGCCTGGCCGGCGTGCTCAGCCCGGCCGACTTGAAGAGGGTCGAGGATTTGAGGCCGATGTTCGCCGGCCTGATGGGAGACCTGGTCCAGACCTCGAGGCGGACCGATATCTCCGCTGTCGATGCCGATTGCATCAAGTCGACGGTCCAGGACCTCGTCGAAATCTCGCAGGAGCTCTCGAGCTACGAATATCTGATCACGATCGAAAAGGATCTGACCGACTTTGGCGAGAACAGTCCGATGCGGGACGTCGTCAAGTTCGCGCTCGACAAGTCGAGCAACGTTCTCGCAGGCGAACGAAAAAAGCTGGCACAGCCTTCCGACCAGTGCGCCCGGTCGCCTCTGGGATCAGCCAAGGCGCAACAGGCGCTTCAGGTGGTGGATACGACCGCCGGGATTCTTGCCTCGATCCGCGCGCGGTTCTGAGTTCCGCAGCCCGGCGAATCAAGCGTGATCTGCGGCGGCGCTCGCATGCGCTTCGCGCCGAAGTCATCGTGTCGCCGGCTCAAGAAATTCGAGGCGCGCCTCCAATCCGCCGCCGTCCCGATTGGCGAGCGTGAGCGTCGCGCGAAGCGCGCCGGCAAATTGCTGGGCGATGGCAAGACCAAGTCCGGTACCACCGGTTTCGCGACTGCGCGAAGCCTCGATACGATAAAACGGCAAGAATACCGACTTCAGATGCTGGTCGGGAATGCCGGGGCCTCGATCCGATACGGTGACCGTGATGGGGTTCGACCCTCGCGCATCGATGGCGACTTCGACATCCTCGCCGAATTTCAGCGCGTTATCGATCAGGTTGATCATGATGCGGCGCAAGGCCTGCGGGTGCGTGAGAATCGTTACCCCGCGTTCTCCGGCAAAGCGAAGCGTTTCTCCGGTGTCGGAATAGTCACACACGAGGCTATCGATAAGGGCATACAGGTCGGTCTGGCACCGCTGCTCGCCGATCGCGTCGCGCCCGCGGGCCAGAGCAAGACCCTGCTCGACGAGCGTCTGCATTTCCTGCAGGTCGCCCTGCAGTTTTTCCTTGGCATCGCTGTCACCCAGGAAATCAGCGCGCAGCCGCATACGCGTGATCGGAGTTCTGAAGACGCCGGGATATCCCCGCCAGAATCTGGATCCGCTCCGCGGCCTGCTCGGCAATGCGTCGCTGCATCGCGTTGAACGCGGTAGCGGCGCGCGCCACCTCGTTCGGGCCATCCTCCGGGAGAAACTCGCCGCGCAGATCCGAACCCAGGCTGTTGGCCGCGCGTTCGAGGCGCGCCAGCGGTTGGGTCGCAAGCTTCACGGCAACCCAGGTGAGGAATGCGAGGGCAAAGAGTTGAACGGCGAACGCCGCCGGCAGCCAGGGCGAAACGGCTGTTCTCGGTGCGAGGTATTCGAGCATCAGCGGGCTGCCGTCCTTCAGGTGAATGAGCCAGCCCAGTCGCCGCCGACCAGGCGGATCGAAGTAGACGACAGAATTCGCGGCATGGCCCGCCCCCAGCATGGCCCTCAAACGCGCCAGATTTTCTTCTCGCCGTTTGGGCGGCGTTGCTTCTATCTCTCCCCTTTCGCTGAAAACATACCGATAGAAGGGTCGAGAGAGGCGGTCGAGCCAGGCGGGTCTTTCTTCGGGCTCGACCCGATCGAGGATAGCTACCGCCGTCGCCATGTACCTGATGAAATAGTCGTCGCCCGACTCGTTGCTGGGGCCGAAGACATTGAGGGCGACCAGACCAAAGGAGAGCACATGCGCCGCCAGAAGACCGGCGAACAAGATCATCCACAACCGGCGGAACAAGGAATCCGGCCAAACCCGTGCCGCCAAACGCTTGAAACGGGCGCTCATGAAGGCCCCTGAAGGCCGACATCGGCGGTAGCTCCCGGGCCAATGTCGCCGTACTCCCGCGCCACGTCGAGACCCTGCTTGACGAGCGCCTGCATTTCAAGGAGATCGGCCTCCAGCTTTTCCTTGGCGTCGCCGTCACCCAGGAAATCGGTGCGCAGCCGCATGCGCGTGATCGGGGTCTGAAGATCGTGCGAGATCGCCGCCAGCATCTGGACCCGTTCCGCGACCTGCTCGGCAATTCGTCGCTGCATGAAATTGAACGCGATGGCGGTGCGTGCTACTTCCTTCGGACCATTCTCCGGCAGCAACTCACCGCGCAAATCCGAACCCAGGCTGTTGGCCGCGCGCTCGAGGCGCGCCAGCGGCTGCGTCGCGTGCTTCACGGCAACCCAGACGAAGAAGGCGAGAATACCGAGTTGAACGGCGAGCGCGGCCGGCAACCAGGGCGAAATGACTGCCTTCTGCGTAAGGACCTCGAGCGTCAGCGGGCTACCGTCCCTCAGGTGGATGAGCAGGGCCCGTCGCGGCAGCTTCGATAAATCGAAGGTGAAAAAGTTCGCGTCGTGGCCGGCCCCCAGCACGGTCCTCAGACGCGCGATGTTTAATTGCCGCCTTTTGGATGACGGCTCCGCCTCTATCTCTCCCCCACCGCCAAGAACGTATCGATAATCTCGCCGAGCGAGGCGATCGAGCCAGGCGGCCCTTTCATCAGGTTTGATGTAGTCGAGGATCGCGACCGCGTTCGCGATGTCCATGATCGTGAATTTATCGCTCAGGTCTTCGGCAACGGCGCTACGGTCGAGGACAATCAAGACGAAGGCCAGCACATGTGCCGCGACAAGGCCGGAAAACAGGATCATCGCCAGCCGGCCGAACAGCGAGTCCGGCCAAAGACGCGCCGCCATACGCCGAAAGCGGGCGTTCATGATGGCTTCTGCAAGGCCTCGACGGAGGCTGCAAAGACATAGCCTTCGCTGCGCACCGTCTTGATGTAGGACGGCTCCCGGGCGTCGTCGCGCAATCGCTGGCGAAGGCGGCTGACAAGAAGGTCGATCGACCGATCGAAGGCTTCGGCCTCGCGGCCTTGCGTTAGCGCGAGCAATTGATCGCGATTGAGGACGTGTTGAGGGTGATCGAGAAACACGCGCAATAATCGGTATTCGGCGCCGCTCAAAGACACCACGGTCTCGTCGGGGTCGATCAGGAAACGTCCAGCCGTATCGAGCTTCCATTCGCCGAACCGAAGCAGCCGGGCTTGCTCCGATGCCGCAAGGTTGCGGGGCAGCATCTCGGCCCTGCGCAACACCGAGCGGATTCGTGCCAGCAGCTCGCGTGGGGCAAACGGCTTCGTGAGATAGTCGTCCGCCCCCATCTCGAGGCCGACGATGCGGTCCGCTTCGTCACCGCGCGCCGTCAGCATCAGGATCGGAATCTCATACGCTTGATTTGCGCGCAGGTTGCGGCAGAGCGTGAGGCCGTCGTCCCCCGGCAGCATGAGGTCAAGCACGATCAGATCGATCCGGTGGTTTGCGAGAGCCTCGCGCATTTGCCGGCCGTTGGCCACCGAAGTGACCCGATAACCGTTGCCGGCAAAGTATCGGTCCAGCAGCTCGCGCAAACCCAGATCGTCGTCGACAACGAGAATGTGGTCCGGGTTCCCCATGCACGCCAGAGTACCCAACCCTGGAGGCGAGCGACAAATCCTTTTTTTGTAACATACTGTATCTTTCCGCCGTCCTGACATGGAAACTTTCAAAACGGCGACCCGCGGAAATTCGCGGGATACATCGTCCACTTCCAGTGATGCTCCTCTTCTTTTTGGAGGAAGCGATGTCGCTGGACCCGGACTAGGACATGCTCGTTTTGCCAGCCGAGGCAAAATTGGGCAGTCTGCGTCACCGGCTACAGCGACGCCAAGTGGTCGGTGTCCGCATCGGGACGGGCATTGATGTCCTGGTTTGGGAGAACAAGTCATGAGCATTTCATCGAGCATTGTCGGGCCTTCGACGATTGCTCTCATGTCAGTCGTATTGCTGTGTGGCCTCAGCGGCACCGCGATGTCGCAAGCCACATCAAGCTCTACGCTTCCCAGCGTGACGGTCGCGGCTCCGCCGCAAGCGGCAAGGCCGCATCATGGACCAGGGCGGGTGGCAAACTCTAATGTCGGTCATCGCAGAGCGCCCGGCGTTCGGACGACTACTCAAACGGCGGCTGGCACGCCGGCGCCGGGTTCGGTGATGGCGAGGCTCAAGGAGCTCGAGCGAACCAGCAGCAATTGCACCGATGGTTGCCAGACAAGTTTCAAGTACGGCAACCAACCCTGGAACGGATGCTCCGGGTCAGAAGCCAATTTCAAGTTTTCGGCAACGTGTCGAAACGTACGCAACTTCAAGACCTACGAGGCGTGCAGGGAGAACGGGACTTTTCTGGCCTGGAGACACTACGAAGTCTGGTGGTATTGCAGCAGCCTGCTGGCTGGAGGGAAGCTGGCCGGGGAGAAGGTTCAGGTCGCCGACGTCAGGCAATCAGGACTTCGCTAGTTCGTACCGCCGCGTCCGCCTTGGGTTAAAAGCAGAAAGTCGAACGGACCGCTGCCGACTTCCGGTCCACCCTCATCCTGAGGAGCGGCGCTTGCGCCGCGTCTCGAAGGATGGGCCACAGTGCTCGCGGCCCATGGTTCGAGACGGCGCTTCGCGCCTCCTCACCATAAGGGCCGTGCTGGCACGGACTACCGCAGCTTTTCCAACAGCTCCATCAGCGTCTCACGTTCCTTCGCATCGAGCGGCGCCAGGGTTTCGCGGGTGATGGCGAGCGCATTCGGCGCGGCTTTTTCCGCCAGTTGCTGACCGGCGCGGGTCAGGCTCACCAGCAGGCGGCGGCCGTCTTCGGGGTCGGAGCTGGTCTCGGTCAGGCCGCGCGCCGTCAACCGGTCGATCACGCCCTTGATGGTGGCGACATCCATCGAGGTCAAGCGCCCCAGTTGATTTTGCGAACACGGGCCGGTCTCCATCAGCTTGGAGAGCGCCGCCCATTGCGTCGGCGTCAGATTGATGCCGATCTCGCGGGCAAAGATCGCGGCATGGCGCTGCCAGACCTGGCGCAGGATAAAGCCGATCTGCTCGTCGAGAATGTAGGACGGTTTTGCCGGTTTTGCCCTTGGTTTCACCGCAGCGCTCTTTCCCATCATTCCCGCCCCTGCGTCACAACGACAGATGCGCGTCGCGGATGTCCGGCCGCGCATCCAGTTCGGCCATCGTGCCGCCAAAGCAGATCCGGCCGCGCTCGATGATATAGGCGCGGTCGGAAATCAGTCTGGCAAAATGCAAATTCTGCTCCGACACCACGATGCTGACGCCTTCGCGTTTCATCTCCAGGATCGCCTCGACCATCTGCTCGACGATCTTCGGCGACAATCCCTCCGACGGCTCGTCGAGCAGCACCAGCGACGGGTTGCCCATCAGGGTGCGCGCGATGGTCAGCATCTGCTGCTCGCCGCCGCTCATGCGGCCGCCCGGACGGTTGCGCATTTCGCCGAGGTTCGGAAACAGCGCGAACAATTTCTTCTGGTCCCAGTGCGGCGCGTTGGGCCGCTGCGGCTGCCGGCCGACCTCGAGATTTTCCTCCACCGTCAAATCGGTGAAGATGCGACGCTCCTCCGGCACGTAACCGAGCCCGCCGCGCACGATCGCATGGGTCGGCTCGCGCGAGACGTCCCTGCCCTCGAACACGATGCGGCCGGAACGTTGCGCGACCAGGCCGACGATGGAGCGGAACGTGGTCGACTTGCCGGCGCCATTGCGCCCGAGCAGCGCCACCACCTCGCCCTCGCCGACCTCGAGCGCGATATCGAACAGGATATGCGCGGGGCCATAAAAACTGTTGAGGTCGTGTACGGCGAGCTTCATGCGCCCGCTCCCTCGCGATGGCGCGCATCATAGACCAGGCCGTCGCCGAGATAGACCGCGCGGACCTGCGGATTGCCGCGGACCTCGGCGGGCGAGCCCTCGGCGATCAGATTGCCGCGATTGAGCACGATGATGCGGTCGGCGTGCTCGAACACCACGTCCATGTCGTGCTCGGTGAACAGCACGCCGATGGATTTTTCCCGCGCAATATCGGCCGTGAGTTTCATCAGCTCGATCCGCTCCCGCGGCGCCATGCCGGCGGTCGGCTCGTCCATCAACAGCAGCTTTGGCTGGTTGGCGAGCGCGACCGCAAGCTCCAGCCGCTTGAGGTCGCCATAAGCGAGCTCGCCGCAGGGCCGCTCGGCATAGCCCTCCATCCCCACCAGTTCGAGCAGGCGCCCGGCTTCGGCCCTTGCAAAGCGCGGCGTCGAACCCCAGAGATTGAACAATTGGCGCTCAAAGGACACCAGCGCGACCTGGATGTTTTCCCGAACCGTCATGGTCGGAAAAGTCGCGGTGATCTGGAAGGTGCGCCCGACCCCGAGCCGCCAGATCGCGCGCGGCTGCTTACCCGTGGTGTCCTCGCCCAGCACGGTGATCCGGCCGCTGTCCGGCGCCTTCTGGCCATTCAGCATGTCGAAACAGGTGCTTTTGCCGGCGCCGTTGGGGCCGATCAGCGCCAGGATTTCGCCGGCGCGCAAGTTCGAACGACACGCCGCGCACGGCGTGAACCCCGCCATAGGATTTGCTCAACCCCTCGACCGACAGCAATGTGGGCCAAGTACTCATTTCTTCGCTCATTCGGCGGTCTCGATGCGTGAGGCCAGCAGCGCCGGCGCCCGGCCGGCGGCGATTGCGGATGGTTTCGAGCACGCCGACGATGCCCTTGGGGAATACCACCACGATCAGGACGATAAAGCCGCCGAGTACCAGTTTTGACAGATCGGTCTGGCTCACCAGCCAGATGTTGAGCGCCTTGTAGACGATGGCGCCGACCACGGCGCCCGACACCGTCTCGACGCCGCCGAGCAGCACCATGACCAGCGCATCGACCGAGAGCGAGATGCCGAGATTGTCGGGAAACACGCTGCCCTTGAGATAGGCGAACAACGCGCCCGCGATACCGGCGACCGTGCCGGCGATCACGAACGCGGTCCACTGGACGCGCTTGCCGTCGATCCCGATCGCCTCGCTGCGCAGCGGCGAATCCCGCGTCGCCCGCAGCGCAAAGCCGAACGGCGAGAAGGTCGCGACCCGCAACGCCGCGACCGAAAGCGCCGCGACCCCGAGCGACAGCCAGTAGAAATGCGACGGGCTCGCCGCCCAGCTCTCGGGCCAGACGCCTAAAATGCCGTTGTCGCCGCCGGTCACGCCGACCCACTGGAACGCGATCGACCACACGATTTGCGCGAAGGCCAGCGTCAGCATCGCGAAATAGACGCCGGAGAGCTGCACGGCAAAGAAACCGAATATTGCCGCGCCAAGACATCCAAGCAGCGGACCGAGCAGCAGGCAGGCGATCATCGGCAGGCCCGCCATCTTGGCGAGCAGCGCCACGCCATAGGCGCCCAAGCCGAAATAGGCGGCGTGGCCGAACGAGGCGAGCCCGCCGACCGCCATCAGGAAATGCAGGCTGGCGGCAAAGATCGCGAAGATCGCGATCTCGGAGGCGACGTTAAGTGCGTAATTGCCGCCGATCAGCGGCAGCATCGCCGCGAACGCCAAAGCGGCGATCGCCGCCAGCCGTCCAGTCGAGGTGAGCGGACGCCAGGGATTGACGGTCAAGCCCGGCGTGCGGCGCGCGGCCGCTTCCTGCTTGCCGAACAGGCCCCACGGCCGCACGATCAGCACCACAGCCATCACGAGGAATACCAGGATGATGGAGATCTTGGGAAAAATCAGGATGCCGAACGCATTGAGTTCGGAGACCAGCACGGCCGCGACAAAGGCGCCGATGATGCTGCCAAGGCCGCCGATCACCACGACGACAAAGACGTCGACGATGATCCGCAAATCCATCGCGTGATTGACCGCGTCGCGCGGGATCTGCAGCGCGCCGCCGAGCGCTGCGAGAAAGACGCCGACCGCGAACACGCTGGTGAACAGCCATTTTTGATTGACGCCGAGCGCCGCCACCATGTCGCGGTCCTGGGTCGCGGCGCGGACCAGCACGCCCCAGCGGGTGCGCTGGAACAACAGCCAGAGCACGCCGAGCACAACCGGACCGAGCGCGATCAGGAACAGGTCGTAGCTCGGAACGTTCTGGCCGAAGAAATCCACCGCGCCCTTGAAACCCGGCGCGCGGCGGCCGAGCTGGTCGCTCGGGCCCCAGATCAGCACCACGAGGTCTTCCACCATCAGGGTGAGGCCGAACGTCGCCAGCAGCTGGAACAATTCCGGCGCGTGATAGATTCGCCGCAACAGCAGCATCTCCACGAGTACGCCGATGACGGCCACGACCAGCGCGGCCAGCACGATGCCGCCCCAGAACCCGAGCGCGCCGGAAAACCGCTCGGTCAGCGTGAACGCGACATAGGCGCCGAGCATGTAGAACGCGCCATGAGCGAAATTGACGATCCGCGTCACGCCGAAGATGATCGACAGCCCCGACGCGACCAGGAACAGCGACGCCGCGCTGGCCAACCCCGTCAGGAACTGAACGACATAAAAGGCCATCGGCGATCCGGGTTAGTTTGTTTCGTAGGGTGGGTTAGCGAAGCGTAACCCACCGAACCGTGCGAGGTGGTGGGTTACGCTTCGCTAACCCACCCTACTAGCTCCATCCTTCGAGACGGCGCTTCGCGCCTCCCCAGGATGACGTTAGTGTTCGTCATTGCGAGGAGCGAAGCGACGAAGCAATCCAGTCTTCGCTTGGAGCACTGGATTGCTTCGCTGCGCTCGCAATGACGGCCTACACCTCACTCCTTCGGGCGCAGCTTTTCGACTTCGGCGTCGCTCGGCAGATAGTCGGAGCCCTTGCGATAGGCGGTATCGACCATGATGCCCTTGCCGTCCTTCAGCGCGGTCTTGCCGACGAAGGCGCCGAGCGTCGATTGATGGTCGATCTTGCGGAAGGTGATCTCGCCGAACGGCGACGGCACGGCGATGCCCTCGGCGGCCGCGATCAGCTTTTCCGGATCGGTCGAGTTCGCCTTGGTCAGGATCGCCGCTGCCGACTTGATGGTCTCGTAGCCGACGATCGAGCCGAGCCTTGGATAATCGTTGTACTTGGCCTGATACGCCTTCAGGAACGCATCATGTTCCGGCGTCTTGATGCTGTACCAGGGATAGCCGGTGACGATCCAGCCCTCCGGCGTCTCGTCCTTGAGCGGATCGAGATATTCCGGCTCGCCGGTCAGGAAGCTGACCACGGCGCGGTCCTTGAACAGGCCTCGGGTATTGCCTTCGCGCACGAGTTTGACCAGATCGGCGCCGAAGGTGACGTTGAGGATGGCCTCGGGATTGGCGGCGGCAACCGCCTGCACCACCGGGCCGGCGTCGATCTTGCCCTGCGGCGGCCACTGCTCGTCGACCCACACGATGTCGGGCCGTTTCTCCGACATCAGTTTCTTGAACACCGCGACCGCGGACTGGCCGTATTCATAGTTCGGCGCGATCGTGGCCCAGCGTTTTGCCGGCAGCTTTGCGGCTTCTTCCACCAGCATCGCCGCCTGCATGTAGTTGGAGGGGCGCAGGCGGAAGGTGTAGCGATTGCCCTTCGACCAGGTAATGGCGTCGGTCAAAGGCTCGGCGGCCAGGAAGAATACTTTCTTCTCCTTGGCAAAGTCGCTGACGGCGAGCCCGATATTGGACAGGAAGGTGCCCGCCAGCATCGCGACATTCTCGCTCGACACCAGTTCGTTGGCGGCGGTCTGCGCGTCCGCCGGCTTGCCGGCGTCGTCCTTGGAGATCACCACCAGCTTCTTGCCGTTGATGCCGCCGGCGGCGTTGACTTCCTCGACCGCGAGTTGCCAGCCCTTGCGATAGGGATCGGTAAACGCCGGCAACAGCGAGTAGCTGTTGATCTCGCCGATCTTGATTTCACCCTGCTGCGCCATGGCGGAGTGTGCCATGCCGGAAACAACGATCGCCAAGCCAGCCCCTAGAAGATATCCGCTCCGTCGCATCCTCACGCCTCCAATGTTGAAAAAACTAGCGTAACCCGTCCTCGCCCTTGATTTCCTTCACCGTCAATCCGCCGACCCGCGGCAGCGGCCGGCCGCTGTCGGTGACGGCGACCGCGACCATGATCTCGTTGGCGCGCGGCGCATCGTTGATCTGCACCTCCATGCCATCGAAATGGCTGCGCACGAACGCCGCGTCCTTGTGGCCGAGCGGGATGTCCAGCGTGGTGCCGGGCCCGCTGCGCTTCTTCGACGACGGGATCAACGCCGCGCCCTTGCTCAGCACTTTTCGGACTGGCGTACCCATTTTCGGATGAAGAATCGCGGCGGCATGTTCCAGTTCGCCGTTCTCGCCGACCGCGGCGGCCTTGCCGTAACTCTGCGCCTTGGCGCCGTCGATGCCGAGCGCCGCCACCGCGCGCTTCGACAGCAATTCGCCGAGTTCCTCGCCGATCGCGATCAGCGGCGAAAGATCCTCGACATAGCGGCCGGCGAACGGGTTCTCGATCACGGCGATCGCCGCGGCGCGCCGGGTCGGCGGTGACACCGCCTGCCCCATCTCCAGATGGGTCTCTTCCACCACCGTGACAATCTTGCGAATGATCGCGCTCATCGCCGCAGCCTTCCCTCGTCATCGCGCTCAAGCATGCATCATTTTCCTAGGCCGCGCGCTCATCAAAAAGGTGCGTTGCCCTGCGTTCCATTCGACTTGTTCCGATTTCGACGGCTTCGCCCTTGAGGCGCAGAATGGCGCCCTCGATCAATCCCGCCGCCAGCAAGTTCCGCGCGCAGTCGACGCCCGCCTCGAGCGCGCGTTCGACCTCGGCATATGACAATTCTCCGACATCCCGCGTGACAAGCCGCGCGCCAAGGTCGCTGTCGGGCTGCAACTCATTGGCAGGGCAGCGGACGATCCTGGAATGGCCGGGCAGATCGACTGCGTTGGCAATGATGGTTGCGGCCGCATCGGCCTGCGACGCGGTCCGCGCCAGCACGGTCACCGCGTCCGCGATGCCAAGCGAGAAACTGCGGCCATGGCGTCCGCTGGTGGCAATGCCGCGCGCGGTGTCCCCGGCATCGATCACCAGCGTTCGCATCACCCCATGCCGATCGGGCCGGTCCATCAATCCGATCGAAAACCGTTTGTGCTCGCCAAGATGCAGCGCGATATCGCCGCCATTGTTGACATAGGCGCGCTCAAGCGGCGCGGCATTCAGCATCGCGCCCAAAATTTCCTCCGCCACGGAGCCGGCAACCGCCGCCATCGGCGTGATGAAATGGTCTGCTGCAAACGGCGCAACGGCCGCATGCATCCGCTGCGCAACGACGCCTTTGAGACTGGCAGCGCTGCGGATCGGCCGCCCGCGCGCAATTCCGTCAGTTCCGCGCAGAGTTCATCGAGCAACCCGGTAAAACGCCGCGCCGCCGCCTCGTAAGCGCAGCGCATGTCGACCGACCTACCCTCGGCCTCCACGATCAAATCGATCGGGCCATCCTGCAAATGCAGCCGCTCGCCGTCCGCAAGCCAGGCGATTTGCGGAAGCCGCGTCATGAACGCCGCCCCGGTGTGATCATCGGGCGGAATTCCGCGTCCTTCAGCGACGCCAGCGGCCGAACGTAATCCATGTGGCCGCCGAGCGCGGCGTAATCAGATAGTTTTAAGCGTGAACTCGATCGGCGCCACCAGCGCGGGCGTCGGCACATAGCCGAACGCGCCTGCTGGCACCCGCGTCACATCGACCATGAAGGTAATGCCGCCACCAGGCCAGACATAAACCGGCGCGCCGCCGCTGGTCACCCGCGTCAGCGCGTCCTTGACCGAGCGGGTCAGCCGCACCGGATTTTCGGTGACGCCGGATCGCAGCGAGCCGCCCGCCCCGCCCATGAACAGCACGGTGCACAGCGCCGGCTCGCAATTTTCCTTGATGCGCTCGACCGAGAATTGGAGGTCGGAAGGCATCGGCTTCTCGATTGGACGAAGTGCTTCGTCGAGTTCGTAATAAGCCGCGTGCTCGCCTGTGGTCGAGACCATCAGCATGGTCGTGCCCGGCCGCGCCGTCTTGGGATCGAACGGGCCCAGCACCGACAACGGATCGGAGATCATGGTGCCGCCCCAGCCGGTGCCGGGCTCGGCGACCTGGAAATAACGGCCCGGCGTCGAGCGCCGGCCCTTCATCTTGATGCCGGTGTCGGGGATGTCGAGCAGCTTGCCGGCCTGGTGTTCGCTGAGCACACCGGTGATGTGGTCGTCCACCACCACGACCTCGTCGACCTTGCCGTGCCACTGCTTGGCGAACATGCCGATCGTCGCCGAGCCGCAGCCGACCCGCATCCGTTCTTCGGCGACGCCGTTGACGATGGGGGGATAGCCGGCCTGCACCACCACGGTGGCGCCGCCATCGATGGTGAGTTCGACCGGCTTGCAGTTGCTGAGATCCATCAGCGCATCGCAGGTGACGCGGCCCTCCTTCTTCGAGCCGCCGGTCAAATGATGCACGCCGCCGAGCGACAGCATCTGCGAGCCGTATTCACTTGTGGTGACGTGACCGATCGCCTCGCCCTCGGCGCGAACGGTCGCGGTCTCCGGGCCGAGATAGCGGTCGGTGTCGATCTTCACCTTGACGCCGCAATAGCTGAAGATGCCCTCGGTCACCACGGTGACCATGTCGACGCCGTCGATCTCCGAGGACACGATGAAGGGCGCCGGCTTGTAATCGGGATAGGTGGTGCCGGCGCCGATCGCGGTGACGAACATTTCGGGCTCGCGCACCAGCGTGCCGTCCCAGTCGCCGCCGGCCTGGAACGGCACCAGCCGCCCGCCATGGGATACCGTCCGCTCCAGCACGATATGCGGATCGACGCGCACCAATTGGCCATCATGATTGGCGTAGCGGTCGCAGGCGCCCGCCGCGCCCGGCTTGATGTAACACATCACCGGACAGGCATCGCAGCGGATCTTGTCGCCAGCGGCCGCAGCCGTCACATCGCTCATGAACAAGCCTACTCTGTCAGGGCGGCTTCCACCCCTGTGGGGCTTAGGCCACCGGGGCATTTGTTCGTATACGAACGATCCTGCGCGCGGCGTGGAAACCTGTCAAGCGGGCCCGCGGAGGAAAAACCGCCGCTGCCGAACAATAGCGCATTTGCTCAAGCCCGTTGTTCATAACATGGGCAGCGCATTGCAGCGCGGGAGGCGCGGCTTGCACGTTTGTACACAAACGGTATCCTTCCGTTCGCGTAACCACCGGAGCTGAGGGGCAGAACCGCGATGCGCCTGAACGTCAACGGCGGGATCCACGAGGTCGATGCCGCTCCCGATACGGCGCTGCTCTATGTCCTGCGCAACGATCTCGCATTGAACGGCCCGAAATATGGCTGCGGCCTCGGCGAATGCGGCGCCTGCGCGGTGCTGATCGACGGCATCGCGGCGCGCGCCTGCGTGATCCCGATCGAAGGTTGCGTCGGCCGCGAGGTGGTGACGCTCGAAGGCCTCGGCTCGCGCGAACATCCCGATCCCGTGCAGGCCGCCTTCATCCAGGAAAACGCCGCGCAATGCGGCTACTGCCTCAACGGCATGATCATCGGCACCAAGGCGCTGCTGCGGCGAACCGCTCATCCAACCGAAACCGACGTGCAGGAGGCGTTGCGCCATAACTTATGCCGCTGCGGCGCGCACGTCGAAATCATGCGCGCGGCGATGCGGGCCGCGGGTCACGTCGCGGAGGTTGGCGGCTGATGGCTGCACCGGACGATTCCGCGGATCATCAGCAAGGCACATTGTCGGTCGTCCGTCCGGGCGGCACTGGCGGCTACGAAACTTTCATCAAGATCACGGCGGATGGCGGAGTGACGGCCTATAACGGCCATGTCGATCTCGGCACCGGCATCCGCACCGCGCTCGGGCAGATCGTCGCCGAAGAACTCGACGTCTCCTTTGCCCGTGTTGTCGTGGTGCTCGGCGACACCACGCGCGTGCCCAATCAGGGCCCGACCATCGCCAGCGAAACCATCCAGATCACGGCGGTGCCGCTGCGCAAGGCGGCGGCGCAGGCGCGGCAGTTTTTGCTCGCGCGCGCAGCGGAGCGGCTTGAACTGCCCGCCGATGATCTGACCATCGAGGACGGCCTGATCCGCGGCCACGACAACCGCAGCGTCAGCTATGGCGAAATGATCGCGGGCGAAACCATTCGGCTTGAACTCGCCGATGATGTCGCATTGAAAGCGGTCGACGGCTACAGCATCGTCGGCCAATCGGTGCCGCGCGTCGATCTTCCGGCAAAAGCCACCGGCGAACTGGTTTATGTCCATGATGTGCGCGTGCCCGGCATGCTGCATGGCCGCGTGGTGCGCCCGCCCTATGCCGGCGTCGATGCCGGCGCCTTTGTCGGCACCAGCCTGATCGCCGTCGATGAGGTCTCGGTGCGGCATATTCCGGGGCTGATCGCCGTGGTCACGATCGGCGATTTCGTCGGCGTCGTGGCCGAGCGCGAGGAAAACGCGATCAAGGCCGCAAGCCAGCTCAAGGTCAGCTGGAAGCCGACACCCACTTTGCCCGATCTCGGGGATATCGAGACCGCGCTGCGCGCCAATCCCTCGACACCGCGAACCCTGATCGACAAAGGCGATGTCGATGCGGCGATTGCAGACGCGGCAAAACCGATGCAGCGGACTTATGTCTGGCCCTACCAGATGCACGGCTCGATCGGCCCCTCCTGCGCGGTCGCGGATGTCGGCGACGATGGCATTCGGGTGTGGTCGGGCACGCAGAACCCGCACGTGCTACGCGCCGATCTGGCGTTGCTGGTGGACCGGCCCGAAGCCGAAATCGAGGTAATCCGGATGGAGGCGGCCGGCTGCTACGGCCGCAACTGCGCCGACGACGTCTCCGCCGATGCGCTGTTGCTGTCGCGCGCGGTCGGCCGCCCGGTGCGCGTGCAATTGACCAGGGAACAGGAGCACGCCTGGGAACCCAAGGGCACCGCACAATTGATGGACGTCCGCGGCGGGTTGAACGCCGACGGCGGCGTCGCCGGATACGACTTCGCCACGCGCTATCCGTCGAACGGCGCGCCGACCTTGGCGCTGCTGCTGACCGGCAAGGTCGCGCCGGTGGCAGAGGTGTTCGAGATGGGCGACCGCACCGCGATCCCGCCTTACGATTACGACCATCTGCGCGTGGTCGCGCATGACATGCCGCCGATCGTGCGAGCGTCGTGGCTGCGCGGCGTCTCGGCGCTGCCGAACACCTTTGCCCATGAATCCTACATCGACGAACTCGCCACCGAAGCCGGCGTCGACCCCATCGAATACCGGTTGCGTTACCTGAAGGACCCGCGCGCGGTCGATCTCGTCCACGCCGTCGCCGAGCGCGCCGGATGGCAGCCGCGCCCGGTCTGGCAGCCGCCCGAGGCCGAGGGCGACATCGTGCGCGGCCGCGGCTTTGCCTATGCGCTCTATGTGCACAGCAAATTTCCGGGCTACGGCGCGGCATGGTCGGCCTGGGTCGCCGACGTTGCCGTCAACACCGCGACCGGCGACGTCAGCGTGACGCGCGTCGTGGCCGGACAAGATTCCGGCCTGATGATCAACCCGGACGGCGTCCGCCATCAGATCCATGGCAATGTGATCCAGTCCACCAGCCGCGCGCTGATGGAACAGGTTTCGTTCGACCGCAATGCCGTGACCAGCCGCGAATGGGGCGCCTACCCCATCATCAAATTTCCGGACCTGCCCAAGATCGACGTCTTGATGCTGCCACGGCAGGACCAGCCGCCGCTCGGCGTCGGCGAGTCCGCGTCGGTGCCGAGCGCCGCCGCGATTGCCAACGCGATCTTTGATGCGACCGGCGTGCGGTTTCGCGAACCGCCGTTCACGCCGGAGCGAATTTTGCGCGGGTTGTGTGGCGAGGATCAACCGATAGCCGGTGTGCTGCCGGTGCCTCCGCTCCAGCCCACCGCGCCATCCGATAGATGGCAAAATCCGTTCGCGCGGCGGCGCGGCGTCTTGGCCGGCATCGCGGCGCTGTGCGCGGCGGCGGTCGGCATCGGTGCCGCCGTCCTGCCCTGGCGCGCGATCACGCCGATCGCGCGGCCCGATGCGTCGGTGTTTTCGGCGGCGACGATCGCGCGCGGCCAACAGCTCGCCGCGCTCGCCGATTGCGCGGTCTGCCACACCGCCACAGGCGGCCTCGCTAACGCCGGCGGCCGGCCGCTGGAAACGCCGTTCGGCATCATCACCACGACCAACATCACCCCCGATGTCGAAACCGGCATCGGCGCGTGGTCCTATCCCGCCTTCGAGCGCGCGATGCGCGAGGGCATCCATCGCGACGGCCGGCATCTGTACCCGGCGTTTCCGTACAATCATTTTGCCAAAACCACCGATGCCGACCTGCAGGCGCTCTACGCGTTCCTGATGGCGCAAGCGCCGGTGCGCGCCGAGACGCCGCAAACCACGTTAAAATTTCCGTTCAATGTGCGTCCGCTGCTGGCCGGATGGAACGCACTGTTCCACCAGCCTGACACTTTCCAAGCCGACGTCACGAAATCGGAAGTCTGGAATCGCGGCGCCTATCTGGTCGAAGGCCTCGGCCATTGCGCCGCCTGCCATTCGCCGCGCAACGCTTTTGGCGCGGAAAAGCAAAGCGCCTACCTCGCCGGCGGCCTCGCCGAAGGCTGGGAGGCGCCGCCGCTGACGTCGCTGTCACACGCGCCGATCCGCTGGAGCGAGGATGAGCTGTTCGCCTATCTGCGATCAGGCGAATCCCGCTTCCACGGCGTCGCCGCCGGGCCGATGGCGCCGGTGGTGAAGGAACTCGCGTCGCTGCCCGACCAGGACATCCGCGCGATGGCGGTCTATCTCGCCTCGTTCAACGAAGGGGCCCTTGATCGCCCCGCGCAGCAAGCGCTGGCTTCGCAGCTTGAAACTTCCACTAAAACAACAATCGCCCCGTCCGCCGGCGCCCGGATCTACCAGGGCGCCTGCGCGGTCTGCCATGAAGTGGGCGGTGCACCATTGTTCGGCAGCCGGCCGTCGCTGGCGCTGAACAGCAATTTGCACAGCACCATGCCCGACAATCTGATCCAGCTGATCCTGCACGGCATCGCCGCGCCCGCATCAAGCGACCTCGGCTACATGCCGGGCTTCAAGGACAGCCTGTCCGACGGCCAAATGGCCGAACTGGTCGCCTATTTGCGCGGCCAATTCGCGCCGGGCAAACCGCCATGGCCCGATCTGGAAGCAGCCATCGGCCGTATCAGGCACGCGGCCGCCAACTGATTTGTCTCGTCATTTTCAGCACAGTCCTGCCGAAACGGCCCTAGCTGCACCCTTTTGGGCAGGATAGGCTTGCCCCATGACAGTCACCGATATTGCGACCCGGACCTATAATCACGGCTTTCGGCTCGACCCGATCGTGCGCAGCCTGCTCGACACCGATTTCTACAAGCTGTTGATGCTGCAGATGATCCGGGAATTCTATCCGGAAACCCGCACCACCTTTTCGGTGATCAATCGCAGCCGCCATGTCAGGCTCGCGGAAGTGATCGACGAAGGCGAGTTGCGCGCCCAGCTCGACCACGCCCGCACCATCCGCTTTTCCAAGAAAGAGCTGATCTGGCTGGCCGGCAACACGTTTTACGGCAAGACCCAGATGTTCTCGCCCGACTTCATCAACTGGCTCGCCAATTTCCGGCTGCCCGAATACGAATTGCGCAAGGTAGACGGGCAATATGAGCTGCATTTCCACGGGCCGTGGACCCACACCACGATGTGGGAGATTCCAGCGCTTGCCATTCTCAACGAGCTGCGCTCGCGCCGGGTGACCAAGGGACAGGGACGCTTCGTGCTCGACGTGCTCTACGCCCGCGCCAAGGCGAAACTCTGGAGCAAGGTCGAGCGCCTGCGCAAGCTTGAGGGCTTGCGGCTGTCGGATTTCGGCACAAGACGCCGCCACGGCTTTTTGTGGCAGCGCTGGTGCGTCGAGGCGGTCAAGGAAGGCCTCGGCCCCTGCTTCACCGGCACCTCCAACGTGCTGCTGGCGATGGACAACGATCTCGAGGCGATCGGCACCAACGCGCATGAATTGCCGATGGTGGCGGCGGCATTGGCGCGCGACGACGAGGAATTGCGCTGGGCGCCCTACCGGATTCTCGACCAATGGCGCCATACCTATGGCGGCAACCTTTTGATTGCGCTGCCCGACGCCTTCGGCACCACCTCGTTCCTGCGCGATGCGCCGGAATGGGTCGCGGACTGGACCGGTTTTCGGCCCGACAGCGCGCCGACGATCTCCGCGGGCGAAGAAATCATCCGGTGGTGGAAGCAGAAGGGCAAGGACCCCAGGGAAAAGCTGCTGGTGTTTTCCGACGGCATGGACGTCGATTCGATCGAGGAGGCCTACCACCATTTCGCCGGCAAAGTGCGCGTCAGTTTTGGTTGGGGCACCAACCTCACCAATGATTTCGTCGGCTGCGCGCCGGACGGATCGGCCGATCTCGATCCGATCTCGATCGTCTGCAAGGTCACCTCGGTCGATGGCCACCCGGCTGTCAAGCTCTCCGACAATCCGGAAAAAGCCACCGGCAACGAGGCGGAGGTCGAGCGTTATCTGCGCGTGTTCGGCAACGCCGGGCGTGTCCGCACCCCCGTGCATGTCTGAGCAATCTTCGGGCGATCCGGACCCATCCAACCTTGGTGCGACATGATCACGATCTATCAGGCGCGTAAAATCGTCACGATGAATCCGAGCCGACCGCTGGCGACCCACGTCGCGGTGCGCGACGGCCGGATTCTCGGCGCCGGCTCGCTCGACGATCTGATTGGCTGGGGCAAGCATAAAGTCGACCGAACTTTCGCCGACAAGGTGCTGATGCCCGGGCTGGTCGAGGGACACAGCCACGTCGCCGAGGGCGTGCAATGGCGTTTTGTCTATTGCGGCTATTTCGATCGCACCGATCCCGGGGGCAAGGTGTGGACGGGCGTGAAGTCGATCGACGAAGTCGTGGCGCGGTTGCGCGTCGCCAACGCCAAACTCTACGACTCAAAGCAGCCTCTGACCGGCTGGTCGCTCGACCCGATCTATTTCGACAATCGCCGCATGACCCGGCAGCACCTCGACCAGATATCCGATGCGCGGCCGATCGCGGTCATGCACGCCAGCATGCACATCATGAACGTCAACACCCGAGCGCTGGAGCTGGCGGGCCTGCTGCGCAAGGGCATCAACCACCCCGGTATACCCCTCGGCGACGACGGCCTGCCGACCGGCGAGATCAAGGGCCCGGACGCCATGACCCCACTAGGGCCGCATGTCGGGCTCGACCGCGCCTTGCTCGCTTCGGATGAGCCGGGTTTGCGCGATTTCGCGCGGCTGTGCGTGCGCAAGGGCGTCACCACTGCCGCCGATCTCGCCAATCTGTTGCCGCAGCCTGCCGTCGAGATGATGCTGAGGGTGACCGGCGAACAACAATTCCCCGCCCGCATCGTGTCGCTGCGGGTGGCACGCGAGGTCAGCCCCGCCGAACTGGTCGAACGCGTCGTCGAACTGGCAAAACTCAGCACCGATCGGCTGCGGCTCGGCATGATCAAGATCGTGGTCGATGGTTCGATCCAGGGATTCTCCGCACGACTCAGAGCGCCCGGTTATTACAACGGCGCGCCCAATGGCCTGTGGTACATCGCGCCGGAACAGCTGCGCGAAATCTTTGAACGCGCGCTGGCCGCCGGCGTCCGGGTGCACAGTCACACCAATGGCGACGAGGCCACCGAGCTGGTGCTCGATACGCTCACGCAAGCGTTGCGCAAAAACCCCTCGCCCGACCATCGCTTCACGCTGCAGCACTGCCAACTCGCCAATGCTGCCCAGTTCCGCCGCATGAAAGCGCTCGGCATGTGCGTGAATTTGTTTCCCAACCACCATTTCTACTGGGGCGACCAGCATTATGCCCTGACCGTCGGGCCGGAACGCGCCGAGCGCATGAATGCCTGCGCCACCGCGCTGGCCAACGGCGTGCCCTTGGCGATCCATTCCGACGCGCCGGTGACGCCGCTGGGACCGTTGTTCACCGCCTGGTGCGCGGTCAATCGCCAGACCGCCAGCGGCCGCATTCTTGGAACCGAGGAGCGGATCTCCGTCGCGGATGCCCTGCGCACCATCACGCTCGGCGCGGCCTACACCCTCGGCCTCGACAGCGAGGTCGGCTCGATCGAAGTCGGCAAGGCCGCCGATTTTGCCGTGCTGGAGGACGATCCGACCGAAATCGGCGGCGACAAGCTTCGCGATGTCCGCATCTGGGGCACCGTGCAAGGCGGCCGCATCTTCGCCGCCGAAACGATATGACCGGCACCATCCCGGTCACGCTGATCGGCGGCTATCTCGGCGCCGGCAAGACCACGCTGGTCAATCATCTCCTGCGCAACGCCAATGGGCGCCGCCTCGCCGTGCTGGTCAACGAATTCGGTGAATTAGCAATCGACGCCGACCTGATCGTGGCCCGCGAAGGCGATCTGATCAGCATTTCCGGCGGCTGCATCTGCTGCAGCTTTGGCAGCGATATGCTCGCGGCGCTGATGCAACTAAAGGAGCGCGGTGACGCCATCGACCATCTCTTGATCGAGACCTCAGGCGTGGCGCTGCCGGCTTCGATCGTGCAATCGCTCTCGCTATTACCGGACCTCGCGCTCGATGGCGTGATCGTGCTGGCGGACGCGGAAACCATCGAGGCGCGCGCCCGCGATCGCTATATGGGCGAAACCGTGCTGGCGCAGCTTGCGCATGCCGACATCATCCTGCTGAACAAGGTCGACCTGGTGTCACCCGAACGGTTTTCCGATGTTTCGCGCTGGCTGATCGAGACCGCGCCGCGCGCCCGTACCGTTCCCGCTGAAAACGCCGACATTCCGCTCGACATCATCGTCGGCCAACATTCGCCGCGAACAGCCGATAGCAGGCTCACGCCGCGCTCCGGACGCCAGCATACCGCCGATTATGAAACCCTGAGCTTTGAGATCGACGCACCGCGCGATCCCGAGCGGCTGGCCGCCGCGCTCTCGGCAACGGATTGCGGCCTGCTGCGCGCGAAGGGCTTTGTCCGCCGGATCGACGGCACATTCGCCACGTTGCATATCGTCGGCCAACGGGCGCTGGTCGAACCCGCGCCCGACTGGGTCGAAGGCCCAGGACGCATAGTCTGTATCGGCCTCGCAAACCAGATCAATCGATCGGCGATCGAAGCCGCCGTCGAAAGCAATTTCATCGCCACCGCCGAGAGCGCTCGTTAACCCACCGCGATATCGAGCCAGCCCAGCGCGTTGACGGTCAGCCGATCCTTTGCGCCGATCACTACCGTCGTGGTCTCCGCCTCCACGATCGCCGGGCCCGTCACGGCATGCCCCGGCTTCAGCGCATCCATGGCGTAAACCGGCACTTCGATCCACTCGCCAAAAAGCGCCCGGCGCTTGCCAAGCGGCGCGGCAGCCCCGATCGACGACGCCGGCTTTGCGGTCTCGCTGATCCCTGCGACTTCACCGACCGCCGCGACGCGGGCATTGACGAACACCACCTCCTGATCGCGCGAGGCGTAGGTGTAGAGTTCCTCGTGACGGCGATGGAAGCGATCCTCGATCTGGTCGACCAACGCCGCATCGTTCCAGTCGAGACCGTCGAGCCCGACGTCGATCTCGAAAATCTGCTCGCCATAGCGCATCTCGGCGGAGCGTTGAACCGCGATCGATCCGCCGAACCAGCCGCGAAGCCGGCCCGTGGCCTGCCCTTCCAACGCGGCAAAGATCTCGCGCACCTCGCCCGGCGAAATACGTTTGCCTGCGCCGTAATGGGTCCGGCTCAGCTCGTAGCGCAGGTCGCAGGTCAGCATGCCCCACGCCGACAACACCGAGGCGGCTGAAGGCACGATGATGCGCCTGATCTCGAGTTCGCGCGCGACCTCGACCGCGTGCACGCCGGCCGCGCCGCCAAAACTCAGCAGCGCGAACCGCCGAGGATCGACGCCGCGCCGCAAGGTCATCAGCCTTATGCCGTCGGCCATTTTCAGGTTGATGATGCGATAGATGCCGGCCGCGGCCTGCTCCAGCGAAAGCCCGAGTGAAGCGGCCACCTTGCCGACCGCGACTTCCGACGCGGCCGCATCGAGCGGCCGTCGTCCCCCCATAAAGGCTTTGCGCGTCGAGATAGCCGAGCACGACGTTGGCGTCGGTCACGGTCGCGGCCTCGCCGCCATTGCCGTAGCAGGCCGGCCCAGGCACCGAACCGGCGCTGTGCGGCCCGACCTGCAGCGTGCCGCCGGCGTCGACGCGGGCGATCGAGCCGCCGCCGGCTGCGATGCTGGCGATGTCGAGGCTGCGCAGCGCGATGCGCTGATCCCGCCAGCGTGCCGTCGGCCGACAGCGACGCCTGTCCGTCCGCGATCAGCGAGATGTCGGTAGTGGTTCCGCCCATGTCGAACGGCACCAGATCGGGAATACCAAGGATATCCGCGCATCGCCTTCCGCCGGAAATGCCGCCGGCAGGCCCCGACAGCACCGTACCTGCGGCCAGCCGCGAGGCCTCCTCCACCGGCGCCATGCCGCCATGCGACAGGATGATGAACAGGCTGCCCCTGAAGCCGGCTTCGGCGAGACGCTTTTCCAGACCCTGCAGATAGCTGCGCACCAGCGGCCCAACATAGGCGTTCACGATCGTCGTCGATACCCGCTCGTATTCCTTGATCTGCGGCAGCACGTCGCTCGAACGCGACACGCTGACCCCGGGCAGTTCGCGCGCCAGCCGTTCCGCCGCGGCGATTTCATGCGCGGGATTGAGATAGGAATGCAGAAAGCAGATCGCGACCGAGGTCGCGCCGGAACGCTTGATGTCGGCGATCGCCTGATCGAGCGAGCGATCGTCGAGCGGAATGGCGATCTCGCCATTGGCCTTGATCCGCTCCTTGACGCCGAAACGCCGGCTGCGTGGCACCAGCGGTGCGGGCGGCGGCGTGCGCAAATCGTAGCGGTCGCCCTTGAGGCCCTCGCGCATTTCGATCACGTCGCGATGGCCCTCGGTGGTCAGCAGCGCGACTTTTGCGCCCTTCTGTTCCAGCAGCGCGTTGGTCGCAACCGTGGTGCCATGGACCACGCGGTCGGTTGCGGCGAGCATGTCCGCGCGCGAAACTTTTAGCCGGCGCGCCAGTTCGTCGAGCCCCGCCATCACGCCGATCGACTGGTCCGCCGGCGTCGATGGCGATTTGGCGAACACGACCTCGCGGTTATCGTCGATCGCGACGAGGTCGGTGTAGGTGCCCCCGACATCAATTCCAATGGTGAACATCAGGCGTTCCGCCCGGTCGTGACGAGGCCCTCTTTGCGGTCATGCTCGCGCGCGGCCGCCGATCGCTTCGCCGGCGGTCCCCAGCCGCCACCGCCGGAGGAGCGCACTTCGAGGCAATCGCCCGGCCTGATCTCGATGCCGGTTTCCTTGGTGCGCAGCACGCGCGGCTCGCGGCCTTCCGACAGCAGGCGGTAATGATGCGTGGCGCCGTCTTCGCCGCCCAGCATTCCGCACGGACCGTAGCGCACGCCGTCACCCGCGGTGTTGCCGCGCGCGGGCTTTTCGATCTCCATCACCAGATCGAGCGCGACGCCGAGGCCGCCGCGGAACTGGCCGTCGCCGCCGGAGTCGGCGCGGAATTCGTGATGGCGGAAATACAGGGGAAAACGCACCTCGGCGACCTCGAGGCTGCCGAATTTGATCCCGCCGGCGGAATGCCATTCGCCGATCGAGGAATAGCCATCGCCGCCCGACGAGGCGCCGCCGCCCGGGCGGGCCTGGAACAAATGCCAGATGAATGGCCTTCCGTTGCGCGGGTTCTCGCCCTGGATCGCGATACGAAAGCGCCGGCTCCAGCCTGCCATCGCGCGCTCCGGGCACGATGCCGACATCGCTTTGACGATCGCCTCGACGATTTCATTGGAGGGATGGCTGGTACACAGCGTCACCGGGCGGCCCGGATCGGCCCACACCACGGTGCCTTGTTTGGCGATCACCTTGAGCGGACGCAGCGCGCCGGAATTTTTCGGGATGTCGGCGTCGATCAGAAAGGCGAACGCCATCGAGCACGCCGCCTGCATATTGGCATGCGAGGAATTGACAAAACTGGTCGATTGCGGATCGCAGTCCGACAGGTCGACCTCGATGTCGCTGCCTTTCTTGGTCACCTTGGCCGCGATCCTGATGTCGCTACGGCCGTGACCGTCATCGTCGAGGAAGGCCTCGCCATAAAACACGCCGTCCTTCCAGGTCGAAACCACGGCGCGGGCCTGCTGTTCGGCCGCATCAAGGATGGTCTCCATCGCGGCCTCGACCACCTCGCCGCCGAATTCGCCGAACAGCCGCTTTAGCCGGCGCTCGCCGAGATGCGCCGCGCCGACCATCGCCGCGAGGTCGCCGCGGAATTCGCGGGGGTTGCGGATGTTGAGCGCGATCAGGTCGAGCAGGTCTTCGCGAAGCTTGCCGGCTTCGTAGAGTTTTATCGGCGGGACGCGCAGGCCTTCCTGATAGATCTCGGTGGCGGACGGGTTATAGGCGCCATGCGTGGCGCCGCCGATGTCGCTCTGATGCGCGCGCACGATGGTCCACAACAGCCGCTTGTCGCCGTCGAAGAACGGCACGAACGCCGTCAGATCGGGCAGATGGCTGCCGCCGTGATAGGGATCGTTGAGCAGGATGACGTCGCCGGGAGCGATATCGTTGAACCGCTCTTCCACCGCCAGCGTCGCCCAGGGCAGCGCGCCGACATGCATCGGGATATGATCGGCCTGCGCGATCAGTCGCGCATGGGTGTCGCAAATCGCGAGCGAGAAATCGCGGCTGGAATTCAGGATCTGCGAATAGGACGTGCGCAGCATCGCCTCGCCCATCTCCTTGACGATGGAGCTGAGGCGGTGCTGCACGACGGATCGAGTGATGGGATCGATCTTGGCGGTCATGGTAGTCTCGACTTTCAACTCATCGCGGATATTTCAGCAAGCGCATCGGATGCCGCCGCGACGATCGCATCGATATCGGCATCCGTCATCGGCGTCGAAAGCGCCATCAATCCGTTGGGGGCGGCGAGCACGCCGCGATTGATCAGGGCGCGGTGGAATGCGGACTGACGTTTGGTCTCTGCGTCGGTCAAATAGGCCGAGCGGTAATCGCGGACCGGATGATCGGCGAAATGAATTTTTAGCAGCGAGCCCAACCCGACGGTGCCGCCGGGCACGCCGTGCTTGCGGAAAGCTTCGTCGATGCCGGAACGCACCGCGTTTCCGATCTCGTCGAGTCGCGCGAACGCCGCCTCGTCGAGCAATTCCATCGCGGCCAGGCCTGCCCGCATCGTCACCGGATTCGCCGAGAACGTGCCGCCATGCGGCAGCGCCGGTTTTCCACCGCGCGGATCGAACACCGCCATGAATTCCTTGCGGCCGCCGACCGCGCCGACCGGAAAGCCGCCGCCGATGATTTTTCCGAGCGTCGTCAGATCGGGATCGATGCCCCACACGCCCTGCGCGCCGCGATAGCCGACCCGGAACGTGATGACTTCGTCGAACACCAGCAGCGCGCCTACCTCGCGCGTGACCTGACGCAAGGCTTCGAGGTAGCTTTGGTCGGCGGGCGCAAGACCAGCCCGGTTCGGCATCGGGTCGACCAGCACGCAGGCGAGCTCGGCGCCGTGCTCGCGGATCAGGCTGACCGCGGCCTCGGCATCGTTGAAGGGAATGGCAATCACATCGGACAACACTTTTTCGGGCGTACCCTTGGCGTAGGCCACCGAGACCGGCGCATTGCGGCCCCAAATGTCGGGCGTCGGGTCGAGGCTCACTTCGGCGTAGTCGTAGGAGCCGTGATAGGCGCCCTCGCATTTGGCGATCTTCGGCCGGCCCGTAAAAGCGCGGGCCGCCTTCAGCGCCATCATCACGGCCTCGGTGCCGGAATTGGTGAACCGCACCTGCTCGACTGACGGCAGCCGCGCCGCGATCAATTCCGCCAGTTCGACCTCCAATTCCGTCGGCATGCCGAACGCCGAACCCAGCGCCAATTGCCGCGTCGCCGCCTCGATCAGCACGGGGTGCGCGTGGCCGTGGATCAGCGAGGTGAAATTATTGATACAGTCGATATAGGCATTGCCGTCGACGTCAAAGACCCGGCAGCCCTCGCCGCGCGCCGCATAGATCGGATACGGCTTCATGAACACGGTGGTGCGGGTATTGCCGCCCGGCAGGCTCGTCAGCGCGCGATCGTACAACTTCTGCGACGTTGATTTTGGGTCTGGATACATATCGCCCGATGGCCTGCCTTAAACTCCGATCCTTTCGCTATTCGATCGGAAGCGCCACCGCAATTCCTGCAGGGAGCGCACGCGAATGGGCATATCTGGGTTGATCGAAGCCCGTTCGATCGTCAACGCGGCGAAATCAGCAAGAACGCGCTCAGCGACGCGGCAACGCAGAGTGCCGCGCCGACCACGGCCGCCACCCCAAAGGCGCTGACCAGCGCGGGTCCCGCCGCCGACATCACGGTGCCGATCAGCGCGGTGGCGACCAGCCCGCCGGTTCGCGCGACCGCGCTGTTAAGGCCGGATGCGGCGCCAGCGTGGTGACTATCGACGGACATCAGCACCGCGGTCGTCAACGGCGCGACCGCACCGGCCATCCCGATCGCGATCACGATCATGGCCGGCAGCACACCGAACCAATAGCTCGCACCGGGTCCGATCCGCAACGTGAGCAACAGCCCCGCGGCGACGATCATCGGTCCGATCACAAGCGGCCATCGTGACCCGATCCTGCCCGCGAGGGAACCGGCCGCCGGCGAAGCCAGCGCGATCACGACCGGCAACGGCAACAAGGCGGATCCGGCCTGTATCGCCGTGTACCCGCAAGCTTCGATCAACACGTAAGGCAACAGCACAAAAAGGCCGCCAAGCGCCGAATAAAGCAGCGCCGTGAGCAGCGTCAATCCAACGAAGCCCGACGACGCGAACAGTGACAGCGGCATCATCGCGGTGTCGCCGCGACGGCGTTCCGCCCACACAAACGCGATCAGCAACAAGCCTCCCCCGGCCAGCGCGGCCAGCGCGGGCATCGACCAGCCCCGGCCCGATCCTTCCGTCAACGCCCAGGTTGCAAGACCAAGGCCCGCCGTTGCGAGCACAGACCCCAGCGCGTCAAGCCGCCGCGAACCGTCATTGTTGTCGGCATCGACATAAAGCCACGCCAGCACGACCGCCGCGACCGCGAGCGGCAGGTTGATCAGAAAGATCAACCGCCAGCTTCCGGCGTCGATCAGCCAACCGCCCAGCACCGGACCCAGCGCGGCGCCGGCGGTTCCGGCCGCGGCCCAGATGCCGATCGCGCGGCCTTTGGCCTCGCCGGAAAAGCTCCGGCCGAGGATCGCAAGACTGCTCGGCATCAGCACCGCGGCGCTGATGCCCTGGATAAAGCGCGCCGCCAGCAACCAGCGAAGGTCCGGCGCCAGCGCGCACAACATCGACGCCACGCCGAACAGGGCGACCCCGATCATCAGAAGGCGCCGGCTGCCGAACCGGTCGCCGGCGGCGCCTCCCAGCAACAGCAGCGCGCTGAGCGGCAGCAAATAAGCGTTGACGACCCATTGCAGACCGACCGCGTCGGCATGAAAGCTCGTACCGATCGCGGGCAGACCGACATTGACGACCGACCCATCGACGAACGCCAGAGCCGAGGCCAAAATCGTCGTGACAATCACCAGGCCGGGATGGCCGACCCGACCGGCTTCGTCCTGGATGCGCGCGGAGGCCGCGTCGGCGTGGGCATGAACCGGGCTCATGCCCGATCTCTAAGGCAATGCGACGCGCGGGACAAACCAGCCCAACCAATGATCCGTTCGGTTCCGGCCGGTTGACGGGAAGGCCTCCACTGTTAGTCTGCCGCGCAAAACGGAAGGCGAGGCATGAAACATCCAAGGCCGCTCGAGGGCATCGTTGTCGTCGAACTCGGACACAGCGTCGCGGCGCCCTATGCGGCACTGATCCTCGCCGACCTCGGCGCGCGCGTGATCAAGGTCGAAAACCCCGGACACGGCGATTACGCCCGGGGCTGGGGCCCGCCATTCTGGGGCGACACTTCTTCGGCCTTTGCCTCGCTCAACCGCGGCAAGGAAAGCATCACCGTTGATTTTTCCGATGCCGATCAGGCCGCGGCGCTGCGCCGGCTGATCATCGATTCCGCCGACGGCGTGATCCAGAATCTGCGGCCCGGCATCCTCGATGCCTTTGGTCTCTCGGCGGAGTCGTTCCGCAAGGCAAAGCCGTCTCTGATCTGGTGCGATATCGGCGCGTTCGGCGCGACGGGACCGATGTCGCAAAAACCCGGCTACGACCCGCTGGTGCAGGCGTCCACGGGAATCATGAGCGTGACCGGCGAAGGCGACCGGCCGCCGGTCCGGGTCGGAATCTCGCTGGTCGATCTGGGTTCGGGCATGTGGACCGCGCTCGGGTTCCTGTCCGCCTTCATTTCCCGGATGCAGCATGGCGACGGCGCGCAGGTATCGACCTCGCTGTATGAGACCGGATTGGCCTGGATGACGCTTCCGCTCGCGGGTTACGAGGCCGCGGGCGATATTCGAAAGCCCTATGGTTCGGGCGTTGCCGAAATCGTACCCTATCAGGCGTTCCAGACCCGGGACGGCTGGCTGATGATCGCGGCCGGCAACGACAATCTGTTCCGCAAATTCTGCGAGGTGCTCGGCCGCAAGGAGCTTGTCGCCGATCCCGACTACGTCACCAATTCGCAACGCGTCATCAACCGCGAAAGACTCATTCCGATTGTCGCCGAGGCCGTCGCAAAGTTCGGCATGGATGAACTGGGCGAGCGGCTCGATGCGGTTGGCGTGCCCAACTCGCCGCTGCTCGGGGTCGAAGGCGTCGCGCGGCATCCACAAACAAAGGCGCTCGACGCGACCGTGACCTGCGACGACAATCTGGCGCTGGTTTCGATTCCGCTTTCCTTTGACGGCGTGCGGCCCCGCAACGCGCGGCGCGCCCCAAAGCTCGGCGAACACAATGCCAAGAACCTGCAGATCAAGAACGGAACTGGACATGACTGACTTCCTCGCCGGCCCCACCCCGACCCTGCAACTGGAACGGCTGGAGCCGAACGTGCTGCTGGTCCGGATCAACCGGCCGGCGGCGGCCAACGCCATGAACACGCAGATGGGCCTCGATTTGATGGCGGTGTTCGAGACGCTGCAGATCCGGCAGGACGGGTTGCGCTGCGTGGTGATCACGGGCGCCGGCGACCGCGCCTTTTGCGCCGGCGGCGATCTGGTCGAGCGCCGCACCATGAGCGACGAGCAATGGCAGGCGCAACACGCGATCTTCGAGCGCATGGTGCGCGCGCTGATCAACTGTCCGTTGCCGGTGATCGCGGCGGTCAATGGCGCGGCGGTCGGCGGCGGCTGCGAGATTGCGGCGGCCTGCGACTTCATCTATGCCGCGCGCCACGCCCGCTTTGCCCTGACAGAAGTCACGCTCGGCATCATGCCCGGCGCCGGCGGCACGCAAAACCTCGCGCGCGCGGTCGGCACCCGCCGCGCCAGCGAAATCATCCTGACCGGCAAACCGTTCTCGGCCGAGCAAGGCGAGCGCTGGGGTCTCGTCAATGAAGTCTGCGAGCCGGACGCGCTGATGGCGCGCGTGATGGAAACGGTCCGAACCATCGCCAACAACGCCCCGATCTCGACCCGGCAGATCAAGCAGTCGATCCGGCGCGGCGTCGACATGTCGATTTCCGACGGACTGGCGTTCGAGATCGAGGCCTATAACCGGATGGTCCCAACCAGCGATCGCCGCGAAGGCGTCAATGCCTTCAACGAAAAGCGCAAGCCGGAGTTCAAGGGCAAATAGACGAATTCAGCCGAACGCGAGATAGGCGCAGAGCACCGCGACGATCAGGCCCAGCACCGCCGACAGCGCCAGTTCGACGCGGATGCTGCTGGCCGGGTGCATTTCCTGGTCGTCGATCAGCCGCGTGGTGCGGACGAAATGCCCGGCAGCGAACAGGATCAATATGATGCCGACCACGATCAGCGCGAGTCCGTCGTAACGGCCGAGCGGCCCGGACAGCTGTTCAATCGATATTCGCCGTCCGGCCTCCTGCCCCGAAAAGCCCGCCATGGTTCGCAGGAACAGGTTGAATTTTTCAACCACGAACCCAAATGCGATCACGGCGATGCCGGTGCGTACCCACGCCAGAAATGTCCGCTCGTTCGCGGCGTGATCGCTGTAGCCACGGATCATTGATGCCCCCTGCTTCTCTTAGGATCCCGTTGCGGCACGCGTGACCGCCCCTAACATGGCCGTCATCGCCTTTACCGGCGCTTCGACCTCGTTGCCCAGCCCGTGCCGCTGCGCCAGCCACGCCGGATCGTTATACGACAGCCAAGTGTCGCCGGATGCGTCCTGCCAGACCAGCGCCTTCACCGGCAGATCGATCCCGATCGCCTGGTTGACCTGCATCAACGGCGTGCCGCCCTTGGCGTTGCCGAACATCACAAGTTCGGTCGGCCGCAATGCCAGCCCGGCGTCCCTGGCGCCGGCGGCATGATCGACCCGCGCGAACACCGTGAGGCCCTTGGCCTCGACCTCGGCCACCAGGCGATCCATGGTCTCCTTCGGCCCACGACTGCTTTTAAGCGTGGTCAGTCCATCCGCTGCCATGAGGTTCGCTCCAATCATTCACGGAATTTGCAGCTGTACCGGCTTGCCCGGGTCCGCGGCCGTTCCCGGCACGACGACGAGGTAGCGGCGCGGAATCTTGTCCTCGCCCTGCACCACCTGCCGAATCGGGCCGGTCGCATTGACGATGGCCGAGCCCGCGGGATTGGTCATGAAGGAAGCCAGCGGCTCCAGCGTACCCTTGCCATCGGCTTGTTGAGCGAGCGCCAGCACGTAAGGCTGTTTTGGCTGCAATCCGGTGACGGCGGCCTGCAGCACCTGGATCAGACCCTGATCGAACAGCGAGACGCTGGTCGGCGCCGTCTGCGCACCAAGCGCGAGCTTGCCATTCTCGATCGCACCGAGCGCAAGATGGGTGGCCTGGGCGGCGATGCCGGGCGGCTGCAGCCCCTGTGTGCCCGCGCCGTTGGGGACCGCGTTCGGAACATAGACGATGGCCTGCGGCGCCTGCCCGATCGCGCTGGTCGCGATCACCTTGTTGGTCAGTGTGTCGATCGTGGTCAGCCCATCGCCATTTTCCAATCCGACATAGATGCGGCTTCCATCGCCTGACGGCCAGATGCCGTGCGGCAGTTTTCCCACCGCAATGGTCGCGACCTGCGAAAAATCGTCGGTGCGGAACACCTTGACCTCGTTCAGGCCGCCGATCGTGATGTAGGCGAAGGTGCCCTTGGCGTTGACGACAAAATTGACGTGATTGCTGATCGGCCCGGTTTCGAGCGATTTCAGCACCGCGAATGGCGGCTTGGCGTCGAACACCATGGTCCGCCCGGTATCCTTCAGCGTCATCCAGACCTGCTTGCCGTCGGGGGTCGCCGCGATGTTCGGACAGAACGGGCTGTCCTGTTTGACGTGGCCCACGATCTGACGATCGGCGACCGTGATGACGACGGTTTCCGGATTGAACGACGAGCAGACATAGCCGTATTTGCCGTCCGGCGAGAAGATCTGCATGCCCGGACCGGCCGGCACCTTGATCCGCGACTTCTCCTCGAATGTCTTGCCGTCGAGCACCGCGATATAATCCTCGCCGCGCACCGTGATCCAGACCTCGCTGCCGTCGGGCGTGAAGAACGCCTCATGCGGCGAGCGGCCGAGATAGGTGGTGTGTTTGATCGCGTTGGTCGCGGTGTCGATGAAGGTCACCGAGTTCGAACCGATCGAGACCACCGCCAGCGTGGTGTGATCGGGCGAAAAGCCCATGCCGTGGACCAGCACCTGGCCCCTGTAGAGCGGGCTGAAATTTCCCGGCTGCGGATCGCCGAGCCGGATCACGCCGACCAGCCTGTTGTCGACGGGATCGGTAACCGACACCGTGTTGGAAAACTGCTCGGCGGTATAGACGCGATCGCGATGGCTGACCGGAATATCCGGATCCGCCGCAGATCCCGGCGCCTGCCCCGCGAGGGCACCCCCCGAAGAGGCGCCACAAAGAACTGCGACAAGAGACAGAGTGGCGAAAACAGCAGCGGAGTGCCCATGTTTCATCGGGATGCTACTTCAATTGGTCGAATGGCGACAGATTTGAACTTCGCCAATACCGCTGGGCGCATTACCCGTCGCAGGAGGCGTGGCTGTATTCGGGGCAGCACTTGGCGGCGCGGGCTCGCCGATGGCAAGCCGCATCGCCACGATCTCCTGCTGCTGCGTGATCACGATTTCCTGAGCGATTCGGCGCAACGCTTCGTTGTTGCCGTGAATGAGCAAGGCCTTCGCCATGTCGATGGCGCCCTGGTGGTGCGGAATCATCATCTCCACAAAATCGCGATTGACGTCGCCGCTCGGCTTGACCGCCATATCGGCCATCATCCTGTTCATGGCCACATCGTTTTCGCTGATAAAAGCCTGCTCGTTGCCGTCGCCGCTGGGCGTCGCGGCATGCGAAACCGGCACGGCGATGGACAGAATTCGCGATGGCAGCATCGCGCCGGCGATCAGGCAGGCGACGGCTACAATCCACATTGTCCGGAGCGAGATCGCCCGCTGGTATTTCCAACCGCGGTCGATAGTCACCTGATCTTCGGTCTTCCTCATTGTATCGATCCCCCGACGATGACGTGCTGTCAAACCTGCTCCATCTCCTTCTCGATGCCAACCTTGGTCAGCCGCCGGTTCACGTGGAAGTTAACGATAAAAACCGCCGCCATGACCCGTTGCATGGCAATCCGCCATCACCGTGCCTGCCCCTCGGTCGCGTCGATAGAACAAAAACAACGGAATCGTGACCGCGATCGGCGATGGCGGTCTAGGGCCGTGCGTGCGGCGTCATGGTCCGGTCGATCGCCGGCCATTGTTCCGAGAGCGGCGGCAGGGTTTTTTCCTTGCCGGTAATGCGCTCGACCGTCAAGGCATAGACGGTGATGGCGTCCAGCCGCGGAAAGAAGTTTTTAGGCCGGATCGAGTTCGGCTTGCCGTATTTTTGCATCAACCGCTCGCAGAACCGCTGCTTGGTCTCGCGATCTTCCGCGATCCGAATCCTGCCGAACAGGATGACGCTGCGGAACGCCAGCCCGCTGTCGCATTCGAAGCGGCCATAGTCGAATATGGCCTCCGGGTCGTCGATTTCGAAGCAGACCCGCGGCTCGCACTCGACATTGCGCCGCAGATGCCCGCGCGCGCCGGTGCCGTGCAGGAAGACCTGATCTTCCGCCCAGATATACAACAGCGGCACGCAATAGGGATAACCGTCCTCGCTGATGGTCGCGAGCCGCCCGGCAAAACCGCACGCGAGCGCGCGCAGCGTCTGCTCCTCGGTCATCGCCCTGTCGGCGCGTCGCAGGCCCGGGCCGCCGCTCATGGCCATCCTCCACTCGGCGGTGCGCCGCCGCCGGCGCGCCGTCCTTGAATTCATCAACAACGTTGGGCATAACGTCATGAGTGGTTCTATCGAAAGGTCCACTTGATACCAATCAGGCATACCATTTTGGCAGCCCGCGCCGGTGCAATCGGAATGAAAGAGCAGCGGCGCGGCTGGGAAAGCCTCTATGCCTGGCAGTTGAACCGAACCGGCGACGCGCCGCAGTTTCGCCAGATCTATTCGCAGATCAGACAGGCCATCCTGTCGCAAAGCCTGCGGCCCGGCACCAGGCTGCCGTCGACCCGGCAGCTCGCGGCGCAACTTGGGGTCTCGCGGTCCGCCGTGGTGGCGGCCTACGAACAATTGCTGGCCGAGGGCTATGCCAGCGGCAAGATCGGCTCCGGCAGTTACGTATCGCCTGATCTTCCCGAACCGGTTGAGGGGCGCGGCGGCAAGCGCGTCAAGCGGCCTCCGACCAATGCCAGGCCCGTCGCCATCGAAACGCCGATGCCGGCCGATTTCACCGATGTCACGGTGCAGAGTGAAGAGCGCCCGTTCAACCTCGGGCGCACGCTGGTCGATGCCAGGACCATGGAATTGTGGCGCAAGGTCAGTGCGCGGATCTTTCGCCGGCTCGGTCCCGACCATTTCGGCTACTCCGATCCGCGCGGCCTGCCAGTTCTGCGCAAGGCAATCGCGGAATACCTGCGCGCCGCGCGCGCCGTGCACTGCGATCCCGGGCAGATCGTGGTCACCGCCGGCACCCAGCACGCCATCGATCTCGTGATCCGGGTGCTGCACCGGTCCGACCTGCAGGCATGGGTCGAAGACCCCGGCTATTCGCTGACCCGACAAGCGCTGATGGCCGCCGGCATCAAAACGCACCCGGTGCCGGTTGACGGACAGGGCATCAATGTCGGCACCGGCATCCGTTCCGCCCCGAAAGCGCGCGCCGTGTTCGTCACGCCCTCGCATCAGTTCCCGACCGGCGTCGTGCTCGCGATGGCGCGGCGTCTCGAACTGCTCAATTGGGCGCGGGAAACCAACGCGTGGGTGATCGAGGACGACTATGCCAGTGAATTCCGCTATGGCGGACGCGCGCTGGCTTCGCTGCAGGGCCTCGACGAAAGCGAGCGGGTGATCTATGTCGGCACCCTGAACAAGGCGCTATTCCCAGGCCTGCGGCTCGGTTACGTCGTGGTGCCGCCGGCGCTGCTCAAGGCGTTCGTCAGCGCGCGTTATCTGATGGACCGGCAACCCTCGAGCCTGGCCCAGGCCGTGGTGGCGGGTTTTATCGAGGAAGGACATTTCGCGGCGCATATCCGGCGCATGCGCCTGCAATACAGGGATCAGCGTGACGTGCTGGTGAGCGCGCTACGACAGCGGCTTGGCGACGAAATGACGGTCGAGCCGCCGGACCAGGGCATGCATCTCGTGGCCTATCTGCGGCGGGGCCTTTCGGATGTCGAAATCGAGCGCGCCGCGCGCGAAAACGGCGTCATCGTGCGCGCGATGAGCAGATTATATGTCGCGGCACCACCGCGATCCGCATTGGTGATGGGTTTTAGCGGATATCCGAGCCGGATCATCCCGGCGGCGGTTTCGCGATTGGCCAAGGGGTTTGAAAAGCGGTTTGAAAAGCCGTTCGGACGCCAGCGAAAGTAGCCTCGTGCGCGCGCTGCCTCCGGGCGATTTCGGTTATCGCAGATTTCGGCTACCCAAGCTCCCGGCTTTGCGGCAAAAACGATCAAGAAACAACCGTGCCGCGACAAGCCGCACCAAAACAAGACGGGAGTGAGCCATGCCGACAAAGCGCAGCGGGACGGATCGAGATTCCGAACGGCGGTGCGCCACCGATGCCGGTGCTGGTCAAGTGAGCTGCGGGAGGTCTCATGCCGGCAAATAGCATCGGGCTCGGCATCATCGGCTCCGGGCGGATCGGCACCTTGCGGGCGCGGCTGGCGTCCGGACATGCGGCCGTCAGTGGCATCGCGGTATCCGATCTCGATCCCGCCAATGCGGCAAGACTGGCGACGCTGGTCGGCGGCCGCAGCCACGGCAGCGACAATTTTGCCGTGATCGACGACCCCAACGTGACCGCGGTGATCGTCTCCACCAGCGAAGGCGAGCACATGGCGCCGATGCTGGCGGCGATCGCGCGCGGCAAGCCAGTTCTGGTGGAGAAGCCGATCGCGCTGACGCTGCGCGAGGCCGATCAGGTGCTGGAAGCGCTCGCAAAGCACGGCGGCAATGTCCGGGTCGGCTACTCCAGGCGCTACAAGGAGCGCTACCAGATCGCCAAGGAACAGGTGATAAAAGGACGGCTCGGCACACTGACCGGGGGCGCGGCGCGCGTGTTCAACTCACGCTCGCAGGCGCTCGCGATGCTCGGCCGCAACCCGCACGCCACGCCGGTCGTCGATGCGCTGACCTATTATGTCGACCTGATGAACTGGTTTTTCGAAGGCCGCCATATCGTCGAGATTTATGCACGGGGCCAGACCGGCGTGCTGAAGCAAGCCGGCCATGACGTGCCCGATGTCAGCTACGCGGTATTGACCTATGACGATGGCGCGGTGGTCAATCTCGGCGTCAGCTACGCGCTGCCCGAAAAATATCCGGCGCTCGGGCATGCCGCGCGGGTCGAGGTGCTGGGCATGGGCGGCGTGATGATCCTCGACGACGATCACACCGACCAGATCATGTACAGCGAGACCGGCGTGCCGCATGTCTATCTGCCCGATCACAACGTCAACATGGTGTTCCTGCAGAGCGGAACGCCGGGCGACTGGGCGCTGGGCGAGTTCCGGGGGCCGATCGCCAACGAAACGCGGGCCTGGCTCGATCATCTCGCGATGGGACGTCCCTGCACGCTGGCGACACCGCAAGACGCCCGCGCCACGCTGGAAGCCACGCTTGCGATCGAACATTCGATGCGGATCGGCGCGCCGGTCACGCTGCCGCAGCGCGTGGGGTAGGCGAAACAGCCATGGTTTCAGTGGCTCTGGATTGCTTCGCTTGCGCTCGCAATGACGAGTGTCTCGTTCCCCGGATGCAGCGCAGCGCGCCGCATCTTGCGGCGTGGTGCGCTGCTGATCCGGGGTCCAGCCGCGTGGGTGGGTCCCGGATCTGCGAAGCAGCGTTAGAACGCTGCATCGCGTCCGGGACACGAGACTACATCGCCACCGCTTCACTCACCGCAACGTCTGATCGAGTTCCCGCAACGCCTGAAAAATCACCTCCGCGCCCGCGGCGATCGCGTCGCGGTCGGCCCATTCCTCCGGCGTATGGCTCTTGCCGGCGCGGCACGGCACGAACACCATCGCCGACGGGCAGATGCGGCTCATATAGACCGCGTCGTGACCGGCGCCGCTCGGCAGGTCGGTTTCGCCAAGGCCGAGATCACGCGCGCCCTGGCGCAGCGCCGAGCGGAGATTTTCATCGCAGGCAACCGGCGGGCCGTCCGACACGATCGTGAATGAGGCGCGCGTCACGCGTCCCGCCGCCGCATGCGCCTGGCTTTCCCGCTCGATCGTCTCGGTAAAGCGTTGGATCAACGCCGGCGCGGTCGAGCGCGCGTCGATGATCAGCCGGCAGCGTCCCGGCACGATGTTCGAGGCCGAGGGTTCGACGTTGAGGATACCGACGGTGGCGACAAAATAGTCGGCGCCTTCGGCCGCCAGTTGCTCGGCCACGCCGCGCACGGCAGCGACGGTGTGGGCCGCCGCCACCAGCGCATCATGCCGCAACGCCATCGGCGTGGTGCCGGCATGATCGGCCTCGCCCTGAAAGATGATCTCGATGCGGCGGACGCCGACGATCGTCGTCACGATGCCGACGTCGAGCGCGCGGCTTTCCAGCACGACGCCCTGCTCGATATGCAGTTCGAGATAGGCGCTGACATCGCCGCGTTTGGCCTCGGCAAGCCGGTCCGGATCGCCGCCGACGCGGCGCAAGGCATCGCGCAGCTTTTCGCCGCCGGGCTCGGTGAGATCAAGCATCCGCGCATCGAGCGCCCCGCCCATGCCGCGGCTGCCGATGCAGGCAAGGCCATATTCGCTGGGCTCCTCCGCCAGGAAATCGATCACCTCGATGGTGTGGTGCGGGCGGATGCCGGCATCGCGCAGCGCCCGCACGATCTCGAGCCCGGTCGCAAGGCCCGCCATGCCGTCGAACCGTCCGCCCGACGGTACGCTGTCGCTATGCGAGCCGATCGCGATGACGCCCAGCGCGGGATTTAAGCCCTCAAGCCGGCCTATCAGATTGCCTGCCGTGTCGATGCGCGTGACCAGGCCGGCCTCGGCAAAGCGCTTGGCGAGCCAGGCCCGCCCCTCCAGGAACAAAGCGGTGAACGAACGCCGCGTCCACGGCCGCGCCGGATCGGTGATCTCGGCAAGCCGCATGATATCGGCCCACAGCCGTTCGGCATCGAGCGACAGATTGGTTTTTGTCATTGCCTGCAACTCTCGCCGAAATCGGATTTGCCTGCCGGAGGAATGAGGGATCCCGGGGCCGATCACAAGGAATAAAAGTGCGAGAAACGGCGCTAACCGCGACGTCGCCGGATTCGGTAATTAAGTGACATAATCGATTGATATTACATGAATAATCTGTTGGATTGATTGAATGCAAGCCGCGATATTCGGTTGGTCAGTCAAGGAGCCAGCCATGTCCAACCCATCAAATGCCGCGATCACCCGGCCCGCGCAGGAGCCCATGGTTCTCGCGCTTCCCGCCCGTGAAACCAATTGGTCAGGCCTGCACGGCCGGGGTATCTGGCCGGGGCTCGCGCTTGCCGCGGTGGCGGCCGCCACCGCCTACGCGGTCCGGCAACTGCCTGGCATGACCACCTTCAGCCCGATGATCCTCGCGATCGTGATCGGCATCGCCTTCCACAATGTGGTGGGCACCCCGGCTTGGGCGAAACAAGGCGTCGCCTTCAGCATGCGCCGGCTACTGCGCGTGGCGATCATCCTGCTTGGGCTGCAGCTGACCATCACCCAAGTGATCGAAGTCGGCGGCCGTGGCATCGGCATCATCGCGCTGACGCTCGTTTCGACCTTCGCCTTCACGGCGTGGATGGGCGGGCTTTTGGGCGTCGACCGCAAGCTGGCGCAATTGATCGCGGCCGGCACCTCGATCTGCGGCGCTTCCGCGGTCATCGCCACCAATACCGTCACCAACGCGCAGGACGAGGACGTCGCCTACGCGGTCGCCTGCGTCACCGTGTTCGGATCGGTGGCGATGTTCACCTATCCCCTGCTGCCCGGCCTGCTGCATCTCGATCCCCATGCGTTCGGGCTGTGGAGCGGCGCCTCGATCCACGAAATCGCGCAGGTCGTTGCCGCGGCGTTCCAGGACGGCCAGAAGGCCGGCGAGTTCGGCACCATTGCCAAATTGTCCCGCGTCATGCTGCTCGCACCGATGGTCATCGCGCTTGGGCTGATCGCGAGCCGCTCCAATCGGGGTGCAACGTCGGCCCGCCCGCCGATGCCCTGGTTCGTGCTCGGCTTCGTCGCACTGGTCGGCGTCAACAGCGTCGTCGCCATCCCGGCGGAAGCCAGGGTCTGGATCGTCGCGATCACCACGTTCCTGCTGTCGGTTGCGCTGGCGGCGATGGGGCTGGAGACCGATATCGGCAAGCTCACGGCAAAGGGATTTCGTCCCGCGTTGCTCGGCGCGCTCGCCTTCCTGTTCATCGCCGGCTTCAGTCTCACCCTGATCAAGTTGATCGGATAACATGACACTCGAACAGCTTCGCATCTTCATCGCGGTCGCGGAACAGCAGCACGTCACCCGCGCCGCCCGCGAATTGAACCTGACGCAATCAGCAACCAGCGCCGCCATCGCGGCGCTGGAGGCGCGTTACGGCATAAAATTGTTCGATCGCATCGGACGCGGCATCGTGCTGACCCAGACCGGCCGCGATTTCCTCGATGAAGCCCGCGGCGTCGTGGCCCGCGCCAAGGCCGCGGCCCAGGTGCTCAACGATCTCGCCGGGCTGAGACGGGGATCGCTCAATCTCGCCGCAAGCCAGACGGTGGCGAACTACTGGTTGCCACCCCGCCTGCAGGCCTTTCACAGCGCCCATCCCGGCATCGATTTGCATGTCGCCATCGCCAATACCGAACAGGTCGCGCAAGCCGTGCACCAGGGCAGCGCCGATCTCGGTTTTGTCGAAGGCGATATCGACGATCCCACACTTTCGGTCCGAAAGGTCGATGGTGACCAGCTGATCGTGGTGGTCGGGGTGAACCATCCATGGGTCGGCCAAAACCGGATCACAGCGAAAAGCCTGTCAGCGACCGGCTGGGTGTTGCGGGAAAAAGGCTCAGGCACGCGCGCGATGTTCGAGGCCGCTGTCAGGAAACTCGGGATCAGATTTTCCGATCTCCGGATCGCGCTCGAACTTCCCTCCAACGAGGCCGTACGCGCCGCCGTCGAAGCCGGCGACTGCGCCACCGCGATTTCGAACCTCGTGGCGATGCATTCGCTCGCCGCCGGCACGCTTCATCGCGTCAGGATCGAGCTGCCGAAGCGCTCCTTTCTGGTCCTGCGGCACAAGGAACGATACGAGAGCATGGCTGAGAAGGCGCTGGTGAAGGCATTTCAGATCTAGCGCGCGGCTTTATTTCGGATCCGGTGCCTGCAGCGCCAGTTGCCCGACCGGCGCTTCGCCCATCGCGCAGTCGCGCCAGACCGGCGTGGTGCAGGCGGCGGGCCAGCCGCCGCCGAGCGCCATGAACAGCGCTGCGGTATCGGACAGGCGATTGGCTTCGGTCTGCACGCGAACAACCGCAGCGGTAAGATACGTCTGCTGCGCATTGAGGACAGCCAATTGATTGACCTGACCGGCGTTCAGTTGTTTCTCGACAATGTCGAGGCTGGCCTTGGCGGTGTCCTCGGCACGCCGGGCCGCCTTGGCCGCGCGCGCATCCGCCTGTAGGGCGCGCAGCGCGTCGGCGACGTTCTGGAACGCGGTAATGACCGTGCTGCGATATTGCGCCTCGGCCTGGTCGAGCGAGGCCTCCGCCGCTTTCTGCTTGTTGTAAAGCGTAAAGCCGTCGAAAATCGGTTGGGTGGCACTCGCGGCGATGGTGTAAAATCCGGTGCCCGGCGCAAAACTCTGCGCCCAATTATAGGCGCTGGAACCGCCATTGGCGGACAATTGGATATTCGGGAGCCGGGCCGCGATCGCAACCCCAACCTCGGCGCTTGCCGCATGCATGTTGGCTTCCGCCGCCCGCACGTCGGGCCGCTGATCGACCAGTCTGCTTGGCAGGCTGACCGGCAGGTTCGCGGGCAATCTAAGACCCAGGAGATCGAATTTCTGCGCGATCTCGTCGGCCGACAATTGCCCGGCCAGCGCCGTCAGCAGATCGCGCTGCTGCGCCAGTTGCTTCTCGAGCGGCGGCAACAGCCCTTCGGCTTGTGCCAGCGCCGCGTCCTGCGCCAGGACGTCGGCTTGCGCCGCCTGGCCGAGATTGAACTGGCGTTTGAGGATATCGAGCAGATTGCGCTCGATCGCCACGATACGCTGCGTGGCGGCGATCTGGCCGCGCAGCGAGGCTTCCTGGATCGCCGCCGTGACGACATTGCTGGTCAGCGTCAAATACGCCGCCTCGAGCTGAAACAATTGCTGCTCGCTCACGGCGTCGAGATTCTCGACGGCGCGAAAATTCGCTCCCCAGATATCCGGCACGAACGTCACCGTGAGCTGGTTGGTCACCAGCGTGTATTGGGTCTGCGGCGCTGCGCCGGGATCGGGAAACACGCTGCCGGCGTTCGACAGCAACTGTTTTGACGACGTCGAATTGCCCGTGAGCTGCGGAAAAAACAGTCCGCGCTGCGCCTGCGCATTATATTGCGCGACCCGGATCGCGGCTTCGGCCGCCTGCAGGGTCGGATTGTGCTCGACGGATTGCCTGACGAGATCGTCGAGCGGCCGCGACCGGAACGCCGACCACCAGCGCGCCGAGACGTCGGCACCCGTGACGAAATGCTGGCCGGCGACGCGAGGCGCGCCGGGTCCCGGATCCGGCGAAGCGAGTTTTTCGCGGACATAACCATTGACCTCCGGCGCGGCCGGCCGTTCGAAATTGGGGCCGACCGCGCAGCCCGAAACCGCCAGCGTCAGCAGGCCCGCTCCGGCCGCACGCCAGTGGCGCGACGCAGGGGGCTTTGGATTGGATACACTCAACACGCTGGTCAACCCTTCAACTCAGGCTGGGCGCCTGCCGCGGCCTCCCCGGCCGCGCCATCGGTATTGTTCTCGACGGGTTGCCGGACTTTTCGCGCCAGAAATACCTTGCGCAATGCGGGCGCGACCACGAGCAGCAGCAACGGGCCGATGAACATGCCGCCGACCACCACGGTCGCAAGCGGCCGCTGCACCTGGCTGCCGATGCCATGCGAGATCGCCGCCGGGAACAAGCCGACACCCGCCGACAACGCCGTCATCAGCATCGGGCGCATGCGCTGCTCGGCGCCGCGAAATACCGCCTCGCCCGCTTCCATCCCAGTCGCGTGCAACTCGCGGAAATAGGTGATGTTGAGAATCCCGTCCATCACGGCGACACCGAACAGCGAGATGAAGCCGATCGCCGCCGAGACGCTGAAATCGAGGCCCGCGGCATACAGCGCGATCAAGCCGCCGCCGATCGCAAAGGGAATGCCGGCCACCGCCAACAGGCTGTCGCGCAACGAATTGAACAGGCCGTACAAGAGAACCAGGATCAACAGCAGCGTGATCGGCACCACGATCATCAGCCGCGCTTTTGCATTCTGCAGGTCCTCGAATTCGCCGGCCCAGACGATCCGGTAGCCGT
Organism: uncultured Alphaproteobacteria bacterium; assembly: GCA_963699465.1. GTDB lineage: Bacteria > Pseudomonadota > Alphaproteobacteria > Rhizobiales > Xanthobacteraceae > Bradyrhizobium. The sequence continues at coordinate 306,643 of CAVOTZ010000044.1, read as the reverse complement.
TCGGCAGTTTTATCGCCCTGGCGACCCGCTCCTGCGCCTCGGCGACCGTGCTACCGAGATCGCGGCCGCGCACCGAGAATTTTACGGGCACATAACGCTGGCTGCGCTCGCGATAGATGAAGGAGGCGCCGGTATCGAGGGTGATATCGGCGAGTTCGCTGAGGGGAATGTAGGCGTTGGTTCCGCTCGGCGTCTGGTAGGCCACCTTGACGGTACGGATCTCGTCGATGCTGTTGCGAAACCGCGGATCGAGCCTGACCGCGAGGGCAAACGAGCGGTCGCCCTCCAGCACATTGGTCGCGATGGTGCCGCCAAGCGCGGCTTGCACCACGGTGTTGATGTCGCCGGTGTTGAGGCCGTAGCGGGCGGCTTTTTCGCGATCGATCCGGATGTTGAGGTTGGGCTGGCCGAGCAGCCGGAAAATGCCGAGGTCCTCGACGCCCGGCACCTTGGCCATCTCGGCCATCACCTGCGTCGCGAGACCTTCCAGCACTTGCAGGTTCGGGCCGATGATCTTGACCGAATTGGCGCCTTTGACGCCGGACAGCGCCTCCTCGACATTGTCCTGGATATATTGCGAGAAATTGAAGCCGATGCCCGGCAATTCCTCGCTGAATTCCTTTTGCAGCTCCTCGGTCAGCTTCTCCTTGGTCACGCCGGAAGGCCATTCGTCGAAGGGTTTTAACGGCGCGAACAATTCGACGTTGGAGAACGGCGAGGCGTCGCTGCCATTGTCGGGCCGGCCGTGCTGCGACACCACGGTGATCACTTCGGGATGCCGCAGCAGGATTTTGCGCATCTTGCCGGTCGCCTCGGTGCCGGCATCGAGCGAAATCGTCGACGGCATCGAGGCCCGGATCCAGAAATTCCCCTCCTCCAGCGCGGGCAGAAATTCGCTGCCGAGCCGCGATGCCGCCGCGACGCTGAGCACCATGAACGCAAGCCCCAGCAACAGCGCGATGCGGGTGTTGGAAAGCGCCCATCGCAGCACCGGCGTATAGGAGGCGCGCAGCATACGAACGATGAATGTCTCGGTCTCCTCGATTTCTTTTGGCAGCACCAATGCCGCCAGCACCGGGGTCACGGTAAACGTCGCCAGCAGCGCGCCGGCCAGCGCGTAGCCATAGGTGCGCGCCATCGGTCCGAAAATCTGGCCCTCGACGCCCTGCATGGTGAACAGCGGCACGAAGGCGGTGACGGTGATCGCGGCGGTAAAGAACACGGCCTTGTCGACCTGCAGCGCGCTGACAAAAATCAGGCGCAGCCGCTCGGTCCAACGCGGGGCCGTTGTCGGCTCGTCGGCCTTTGCCGCGGTGGGGTCGGTGCCCCAATAGCCCTCCGACAATCTTGTCAGCAGCGACTGGCGGTGTTCCCCGGTCGACTGAAAATTGCGATAGATGTTCTCCATCATGATCACGGCCGAATCGACGATGATGCCGAAATCGACCGCGCCGAGCGACAGCAGATTGGCGTCCTCGCCGCGCAGCACCAGGATAATGATGGCGAAGAACAGCGCGAACGGAATGTTGGCGCCGACAATGATGGCGCTGCGCAAATCACCGAGAAACACCCACTGGATCAGGAACACCAAGAGGCAGCCGAATACCAGATTGTGCAGCACCGTGTGCGTGGTGACCGCGACCAGCGAGCTGCGGTCGTAATACGGCACCACCTTGACGCCCGCCGGCAGGCTGCCGTCGCTGTTCAGTCTTTCGACCTCGGCCGCGACCTTGGGCAGGATGTCGTTGGTGTGCTCGGTGCGCCCCATCACCACGATCGCGGTGGTGACATCGTCGTCATTGTCGCGGCCGGCGATGCCCAGCCGCGGCACATAGCCGATCGACACTTTTGCGACATTCTTGACCTGGATCGGCAAGCCCCCGGATTGGGTCAGCACGACGTTTTCGATGTCCTCGACCCGGTATCCTTTTGTCACGTCGTCGGCGCCGCCGCTGTCGACGAGGCCAATGCCGCGGATGTTGACCGATTGCTGGCCGATCGTGATCTCGCGGCCGCCGACATTGATGTTGGAATTGGCCAGCGCCTGAATCAGCTGCGGCACCGTGATGTTGTAGGCTTCCAGCTTTTGCGTATCGGCCTCGACGTTGAATTGTTTTGTCGTGCCACCCCAGCTGTTGATCTGGACCACGCCCGGGATGGTCAATAGCCGCCGCGCCACCACGTAATCCTGCAAAGTCCGCAAATTGGTCAGACCGAAATGCGGCGGGCCCACCACCTGATAGCGGTAGATTTCGCCGACCAGGCTCGATTGCTGGATCGTCGGCACCAGATTGCCGGGCAAATTGACGTTCTGCTGCAGGCTGATCGAGGCTTGCGTCAGCGCGAAATAATAATCGACGCCGTATTTGAAGGTGACCCTGACGAATGACAGGCCGTAGAACGAGGTCGAGCGGATGCTGACCACGCCCGGCGTTGGATAAAGGCCGACCTCCATCGGGATGGTGTAGTACTTCTCCATCTCCTCGGCGGAGAGACCGGCCGCTTGCGCGGTGATTTCGAGGATCACCGGTGCGGGATTTGGGTACGCCTCGATATTCAGCTTCGAAAACGCCCAAAACCCTGCCGCGCAGAACACGAGCAGGCCCAGCACGATGATCGCGCTGCGCGTCAAACCGAACTCAAGTACAGACTTGATCAGAGAATCCCCCGAAAGGTGCTGGTCGAAGTGCCGCGGCTCGAGGGGTCTAGCCGTCGGCGCCCAGCAGCAGCTTGTTGCTGAGGAAGACCGCGCCGTCGCCGACCACCAGTTCACCGGGCGCCACGCCCTCCAGGATCTGGCTCCAGCCTTCCTGCTGCTGGATGCCGATCTTGACCGTTCGTTTGGTGAAGTGGCGGCGGTCCGTGGTGACCCACACCGTCATGGTGCCGTCGCCCTCGCGAACCACGCCCTCGACCGGTATCGCCGCCGATTGCGCGGGATCGCCGACTCCGATCACAAAACTCGCAAACATCCCGGCGCGCAGCAGATGCTGCGGATCGGCGATCTCGGAGCGCACCAGCTGCCGGTGGGTGTTCGGGTCGATCATCGATCCCAGCGTAGTGACATGGCCGCGAAACACCATGTCCGGATAGGCCGGCACCCGGACCTCGACCTGCTGGCCGACGCGATAGGCCGGCGCGTCGGTCTCGATCACATTGGCGAGCATCCACATCGTCGAGAGATCGGCGACCGCATAAGGCGCCGGCGCGCTGCCCGGCTGCGTCAGCAATCCCGGCGCCGCGTTGCGCGCGACGATCTTCCCCGAGATCGGACTCGGCACCAGCAGGGTCGATTCGATCCTGCGCTGCGCAACGATCTGGTCGATCTCGGCATCGGTCTTGCCGAAGATCCGCACCGCGTCCTTGGCCGCCTTGAAGTTACCCTCCGCGGTCTGCTGGTCCGATGTCGACTGGTCGACATCCTTTTGTGCGCTGCCGCCCTGCCGCAACAATTGCGTCGCGCGCGACAGCGTGCGGTTCTGCATTTCGAGGACGCCGGCGGTTGCCAGCACCGCCAATTCAGCTTGCAGCAGATCGGGACTGTCGATCGTGAACAGCGCATCGCCCTGATGCACTTCGTCGCCGAGGTTGAAGTTCGCCTTCAAAATCTTGCCGGGATATTGCGAGAACACCTGCACCAGCATGTTCTGGTTGAAATCGATGGTGCCGACGGCGGTCTTGGTCAGCTCGAAGCTGCGCAGTCGAACCGGCGCGATCTTCAGCGATCCGGTCTGCTTGTCGGTCAGATCGACGAACTGCTGGCCTTTATCGTCGCTCGACACCGCACGCTTCGCGCGATCGCGATCCCCGGGCGCGGCGCCGACGCTGGTCGAGCCCGCGAAATAAACCCCGCCAAGCAACATCGCGATGCCGAGCACAAGCCCTGCCGAAATCGTCGTTTTCATTAGCTTTCTTCCCGTAAGGCCGGTGCATATCGTCACGTCGATTTCCCCGCCGGTTGATGCAGAGAGGATCAGTGTCCGCGCATCTCCTGCCGCTATGCGAGGCGCCGCACGATGCTCAAAGCGATGTAAAGCGTTTCACTTACAAGCACCTTACGGCCAGATATTTGCAGCTCGAGCCGCTTGCTTACACTCACCTTACAAAGGTGTTTTGCGCTGCTCAGGTCGGTCAATGGAAAACGTCGCGTGGCCGTTGAGCCGGGCCTTGCGGGCCTTTTGGAGCAAGTGCAGCCTTGATCTCATCGCCGGTCACCCGGCAGTCGCCGTCGGCATCGAACCTCAGAATAAACGGGCTGGGCTTTTCAACGAACTCGCTACGTGAGATCTTGTGGTCCTGGTTTTCGTCGAAATAACCGAAATCAGAATCGGCTAATGACGGATCCGCCTTTTGAACCGCGGCGAACTCGGATACGTCGAGCTTTCCGTCACGGTTGCGGTCTGCCGAACCGAACAGCCGGCCCATAAAGTCTTTCCATTCGGCACATGTGTAGACGCCGTCGCGATTTGTGTCCCAGCTCGGCGGCCCGCCCTTGAGCATGCCATCCGTTTGCGCTGCTGACTGCGCCAGGACGGCCGAGGTGCACGCCGGACCAAGGCAAACGGCAATGATCGCGAGAATGAGCATTTCACGGGGCATGTTCTCTCCTTCGCACCTTCCGCAATCACCGCATTTTGCGTAAAGTTAATTCTCGGAATGCTGCGATCGCTTCAGGCGACTGCATCCGCTCGCCGAAGAAGCGGTCTTCCTGGTTAATTCGGCGAACCAAATCCTCCGTTGGCAACTTCAACAAATCCCGGGACATTGCCACTGCATCCGCCGGCAATTCCGAAATCTTGCGCGCCACGTTCCTGGCCTCGATGACGGCTTCTCCCGGCGGAACAACCGCGTTGACGAAACCCGCGTCATAGGCATCCTGGGCATTGATGGGCCGGCCCATCACCAGCATGGCAAACGCACGCTGGTGACCGACCATCCGCGGCAAGAGCAAGCTGGAAGCGCCTTCGGGCACGAGGCCATACTTGGTGAAGGGTGAGGAAAACGTCGTCATCGTGCTGGCGATGACATAATCGCAGTGCAAAACCATGGTCATTCCGGTGCCGACAGCGGCGCCGTCGACCGCGGCGATGATGGGCTTGGCATTTTTTGCCAATGATCGCAGGAAAGTGTCCGCATCGCTCGGGCGTGCGACGTCGTGATTGGCCGTCGCGGCTTGCAGGAAGTCCGGGATATCGTCACCTGCGGTGAATACGCCCGAACGTCCCGCGAGGATCAGACAGCGGATCGCCCGATCTGACTGTGCGGAGTCGATAGCATCGCTCATCGCAATGTACATTTCTTGCGTGAGGGCGTTCTTTTCCGGACGCCACATCGTAATCGTGCGCGTGAAATCCTCATCGGTCACAATGATATGCTCGGTCATGTATCGCTCAACTGTTATGAGGCCTTCCGACGGCTCGGCTTCGGGTGACTTCAATACTTAGCGACGACCGGGCCCCCGTATCTAAGCCGCTTGCCGACACTCGTTTCGAGCGGGTAGCGCTGAACGTTCAACTCGGCTGTTCGCATCGCCCGCTCGACGGGATCAAGCCCGAGACGATCAAAAAGCATGAGCGTGTAAGCGTTGACGTGCTGCATCGGCATCCGCGTCGCGCCGAAACAGACAAAGACCGCAACTGCCGTCAGCAGCGCGACCGCTAGCGGCGGCCTTTCCGAACTGGATTTCTGGGCGGTCTGAGCGGTCAATGTGTCCACCTGAAGTCAATTGCAGCGACTTTTTGCCTACTGGCTCGACCACATCGGGTATTTCGGGCCGCCGTAATACCGCATGGTCGGGCTATCCCCGGGCGACTGCGACGCACCGGACATCGATGATCCGGTGTCGCCGACGCATCCACCGACCGCCATGCACAGCGCGGCAACCGCAAGCAGCGTTCCGACCGATTTCATCCAAACCGATTTCGACATCTAATCCTCGCTTTCGCTACCCGGAGCCGGCCGCGTCGACGCCCGCGGCCCGCACCGGCTTCTCGTGACGTCAGTACTTGATGTCAGTACTTGGCAACGACCGGGCCGCCGAACTTGAAATCGAGGCCCAATGTCACGACCGAATAGGTATTGGCGACGCTGTAGCCGAGCTGGCCGTTCGGCGTGAGCGCGCTGGCGTCTCGGTGATAGGTGCCGAAATCGTAGTAACGATATTCGAACTTGCCGATTACGTTATTGGTGAACGCGTAAGCAAGACCGCCACCCGCCGTCAGACCGCTGCGGCGGTTGTCGAACTGATCGATACCGAACACCGGATCGGTGCTGGTATGCTGCAGATCGCCATAGGCCCAGCCACCGGTGAAGAACAGCATCAGGCGATCGACGGCGACGCCGCCGCGCGCCTGCAGCGAGCCGGCCCAGCGCAGGTTGGTCGCGTCGTTCGATGCAAATCCCGCCGCATCGACTGACGTAAACCCGTCACTGCCCTTGATATCGAACCAGGCGAAGTCGCCTTCGATGCCGACCACGATGTTGCCGCTCTGCAAATTGTACCCGGCCTCGGCGCCACCGAACCCGCCCTGCGACGAGTAGTTGGTAGTGAAGTTGGCGAACCCGGCGGGACCCGTCGCGTTGTTGAGGTTGTGGTTGCCATAGCCGTAGCCGCCGAACCCGCCGACATAGAAGCCGGACCAGTCATACACCGGTGCGACGATGGCAGGCGCCTTCGAGTACATAGGAAGATCCGCCGCCAGCGCCGGCACTGCGAAGCCCAGCACACCCAGCGACACTGTCGTCAAAAGAAGTCTTTTCATTGTTAACCCCTGTCGAATTGTTCCGAGTGGCACGCGTGACGGTCATGACCGTCACGCGATGTCCGTCATCAGAAGTGAATGATGATGTCCGCCGAGCCGATCAGGGCGAAGTTCTTGGTGGCGGGAATGCCGAGGTTTGCGTTGCCGTTGAAGGCATTGGCATCCAGCGACTTGTAATAGGAAACCTCTGGCCGGATCTCGATTTGCGGCGAGAACCAGTGCTGCCAGCCAAGGCCGGTTTCGAAGTAGGCCGTCTTGGTGCCGGTACGCTGCCCCTCTTTGTCATCATAATATTCGATGCGGTAGGAAATATTGTCGAGCTTCGTCGGGCTGTAGCTCACATAGGCGAGCGCGGTTACCGTGCTGGTGTTGCAGGTCAGTACAGTCGTACTATTGCATTGCGCCAGACCAGGCGCGTTGAACGGCACGAACTGGGGCGAGAACGGCGTGCCTCCGCCCGCGACGATACCTGCGGCGGCCGGGTTAAGCGCGTTAGGCACGCCTTTTTCACCCAGCTGGTACGCCTCGAAGGAGATGTGCCACTGTTCGTTGAAGATATGGTAGTAGGTCAACCCGTACCACTGCAGGTTGTTGTAACCCCACTGGCCGCCGTTGATCGCGTCGGCGACAATGTTGATGCTGTCCTTTCCGCTGTCCGTTGTGTAACGGATGCCGCCGGTGACGCTGGGCGTGGCGCCGGGGTCCTTCAGGAAAGTCGAACCGGGATAGAGTGGGTTGCCGGGCATCAGGTTGGTCAGATGAGCGCCTTCGTTCCACGGCATCGTGTCGCTGCCGACGCTGTATCCCAACTGAAGGATCCAGTTCTTGGTCGCCGCCAATGTGGCTTGAAGTCCGGTGTTGGTGTAGTTGTCGAACGTATAGGTCATCGAGTGTGTGTACATGTAATTGTTCGGCGCGAGCTGTGCCTCGATGTCCGGAATTGAGATGAAGCGGCCGAATCGCAGCAAGAGACCCTCGGCGAGTTGCGGAATGAATACTTCGCCATAAGCCATCGGCAGGTCGTAACCGTAATTGCTGTTCTGATTCAGGAGCTGGTTGCTCCAGAGGCCGTACGCGGTCGTATAGCGGTAGTTTTCGCCATAGATCGGGGCGAGCCGGAAACCCCAGTCGATGTGGTCCTTCTGAACCGTGTCCGGCAGCCGCTCGAAATAGACGACGGCCTGATCGAGTTGCACCGTGTTGGGATTGTAGTCGTAGGCGGCAGGGGCATTGCCGCCACGCACGGTGTTCGAGCTGAGGTTACCGCCGGCGTTGACCCAGCCGTAGATCTGAATATGCCAATCGTTGAGCGTCTGGCCCGCGGGCGTATTGCCGAGCGCGTTCATGAGCGGGCTGTCGATCGAGCTCGGCCGCGTCACACCGAGAACTCGTCGTGCCGCCATAGGGCCATTCCGTAAACGGCATCGGCGGCGTGCTCTGCGGCGTCGTCGGCCAATAGTCGCGGCGGCCCGGAGGCGCCTTCGGGTCGGACGGCGCCGAATCATGTCCCCACTCCAGCCTGTAGTAATTGATGAAGCGGCTGAGGAAGTCGGTGCCGAGATAGGCATCGAGACAGGAATAATTCTTGTAGGGATCGCCCCCGTTGGGACATCCAGCCGCTTTTGCCGGCAGAGACGCGTCCGCGGCATATGCCCCGTTGATAAGACCGAACGCCACCAAAGAGACGCCCGCTAGAAGAAGTTTTTTCATCGTTGTGCCCCAAACTGTTGATACGGCGCCGAGCGCTCTTCTTGGTTTCGTGAACCATTGCCGTCATGTTTCATTTGCGGGACAAATAAAATCGATGCGGTTTTCTTCGCCGCTTCATAAATTAAAAATAGCTAAAATCGGATTGTTGCCGCCATCTGCACACGGAACGGACAACTGCCTCCCGCGTTGCTCACGCCGCAGGCGAAAACACCGGCTAAAATCGCCGTTGCATCGCCGCAGAACCTTACACGGTCGTAAGTTTTCATGAAGTTGTTGTAGAAAAGTCGCAACCGCGAGCGATGCGCTATTATTTCTCTATGTAAATCGCGGCGTTTGGATATCGAAGAAATATGCGGCGCGCCGCTATGCTTGCATCCAGCGCTAGCTTGTTGGCGCGATGCGAGACAGACGATGGAAATAACAGCAAGCGTCCCCGACAACCGCCACGACGCTGCGCGCGCCGAAACAGAGATGCTCGACCTCGGCGCCCTGCCGCCGACGCTGATCGCGCAATGCCGGGGGCTGATCTATAGCTACCACGACATTCACGGCTACACCTGCCTGCCCGACATGCTGTGGCGGGCCGAACTCGAAGGCTTCATCAAGAAGCAGGCCTGCCTGCGCCAGATCCTCAGGAAAGCCTCGACCACGAGAAGCGCGAAAGCCGCCAACAAGGGATTTGTCGAGATAGCCACGGCAATATTGTCGCTGGAAATCCTGGCGAGCGACTTTGCGAGCTGGAGCACGATGTTCCCGGAGGCCAAATCGATCGCCAACGCGCTGCTTCGCACCCGCAGTTCGCGCATGTTCCTGATGGAGTATTATCTCTACCCGCCGAAACACATCAGTCCCGCGATCCTGGCGGCCCTGGCCCCTCCCGCCGTTTCACCGCCACTCGATCCGGGCTGGCAACGCGCATCCGGCCCGGAATTGTCGAGCCAGCGGGTCGCCCTCAATTATGCGAGCGCGATGCGGGAAGACTTTGCCAATAGATCGGAGTTTGGATCTGACCCGCGGTCGGCGCCGGAATGGGTATGAGCGCGCTTCCGGCGGCGCTGCGAGCCGGCGGAATTACTATGATTTCTTTATCTCATCGACCCGAAAACGACATAGCTTTCCTACGCCGAGTTGGCCGATGCTGGCGCCGCTGGGTAGTCGACGACATCGAGGATAATTCTTGAAATAGGATTCACGCACCGCTTTTTCGGGGTAACGGCATCCCGGCAGGCGCGGTTCTGCTTTTTTTCAAGGGTTGGAAGATTTGATCGTCGCACAGCTGGCAACGGCCACGGCGACATCGATTGATGTTCTGCTACGAAGGCGGGCTTCGTGAATTCGCATCTGCCAATATCGGGGCGTCTTGCCAATGCAGGCGAGGATTACGCGGGCAATAACTTCGTAGCCGCTTCACGGCCGGACGATAGTCCGGCACCGCTTCGTTTCCTTGCAACCGTTGGATTGCCGCTGCTGAAGGCGCTGGCCTGCGTTGGCGTTGCGACGGTCGCGCTCCTGCTGCTCGACCGTCTGCTGCCGTTCAGTTTATTTCCAATCGTCTATTTGATTCCGGTGGTGATCGCCGCGACGCGATGGGGTACCTGGCCCGCGATCGCGGCGGCAATCGCCGGCGGCGGCGCCGCCGATTTCCTTTTCTTCACGCCGTTCTACAGCTTCAGCATCGACGACCCGCAGGAGGTGATCGACCTTTTGCTGTTTCTGTTCGTCGCCCTGGTCAGCGGCCACCTCGCCTCCCGGCTGCGAAGCGAAAAGGAAACGCTGAAGCAGCGCGAGACCGAATTGCACTACCTCTATGAATTCTCGCGCCGGCTGGCCGCCTGCTTCACGATACCGGACCTGGTTGCCGCCATTCAGGATCATCTTGCCCGCACGCTTGGGCAACAGGCTCTTTTCTTCGTCGCCAGGAACGACGGTCACCTCGAGCCGCTCGAAGCCGGTTTGGTACCCACGGAAGTGGAAGAACGCGTCGGATCGATGATCGCAAAGATCGGGCTCCCGGCCTTTACCATCCTCGATGCCCCGACCCAGAGTATCTGGCTGCTCAGAGCGGTGCATTCCGATGCCACCGTTCACGGCGTCATCGCGGTCAACATCGGCAGCGGTTCGCAGGCCGTCATCGCGGCGAAAACCAATCGCGTCGAGGCGGTTCTGGATGAGGCATCGCTGACCCTGCAGCGCCTCGACATTGGCAACGCGATGGAAGAGGCCAAACTGCAGTTGCAGGCGCAACTGCTGAAGGATGCCCTGCACGGCATGCTGTCGCATGAATTGCGTTCGCCGCTTTCGGCCATTCAGGGCTCCGCCAGCGTGTTGGGCTCGGCCCCCGTGATTCGAAACGACGCTCGGTTGTATCCGCTGACCGAAGCGATCGCCGACGAGGTGCAACGACTCGACGGTTTCATCCAGAACCTGGTCAATACCGCTCGCGTCACCACCAACAGCGTCCAGCCTCGGCTCGAATGGGCGGATCCTAGGGACATCGTCAACGCGGTGGTGGGATCGCGATCCCGACGCCTCGCGCAACATCATGTCAAAGTCGAATTCGACGACGATCTGCCGCTGGTCAACGTGGACTCCGCCCTGGTCCAGGAATCGCTCGGTCAGTTGCTCGACAATGCCGCCAAATATTCTCCCTCCGGCTCGCCAATATCGGTCGCGGTGCGCGCGTATCCGGGACAGGTCGGCCTGTCGGTGTCCGACCAGGGTCTCGGGTTGACGCCGCAGGAGAAGCTGAGACTTCGGCTTGCGATCGTTCCGAAGCCAGCGTTTTCGCGAGAGCATTCCTGGTTCCGGCCTCGGCTTCTGGATCGCGTCCGTCTTCGTCCGTGCCAACGGCGGCAAGATCGAGATTGCGAGCCGCGGCGCGGGACTTGGCACGACGGCATCCATCGTGCTGCCGGCGTCCTGGATATACGAGTTCGACTCCGCGGCGCTGGCCAATGAGTAAACCAGCCAATGTCGTTCTCGTGATCGATGACGAACCGAAGATCAGGCGATTCCTGCGTGCCGGCTTCGAACTGCAGGGCTTTTCGGTTCACGAGGCCGAAGACGCGGGAGAAGGACTGAAGTCGGCAACCTTCAACGCACCGGATCTCATCGTACTCGACCTCGATCTGCCCGACCTTCACGGCGGAGAGATCCTCGAGCGGCTCCGGTCCTGGTCGAACGTTCCGATCATCATTCTCTCGGTCGAATCGAGCGAGGAGCAGAAGGTGCGGCTGCTGAAAATGGGCGCGGACGACTATGTCGTGAAGCCTTTCGGCATCGCCGAATTGCTGGCACGCAGCGAAGCGGCGCTGCGGCGATATTTCAAGAGCAGTACCGAAAGTTCGGTCGTCGTGGTCGGCCCGCTTTCCGTCGATCTTGTCACCCGATCGGTTTCACTCAACGGCCGGCTGATCAGGCTGACCCGAAAGGAATATCGCCTGATCCACATCCTGGCCACGCATGTCGGCCTCGTGGTTACACACGACCAGTTGCTCAAGGAAATCTGGAGCGGCAACCAGCGCGAAAACATTCAATATCTGCGGATCCTGGTTCGCAAGGTGCGCCAGAAGATCGAGACGGATCCCAACGACCCCCACCTTCTGATCACCGAGTCGGGCGTTGGCTACCGGCTGAAGTCTCAACTCGAGGCCAACTCGGCGGATTAAGGCGATGGCCGCCCGTTACGCAACGCGCAGTTTGTACTACGTGGCGGTGTCCCGAACCGCGGAACGCGAGTCCTGGTATTGGGAGATACGCCGCAAAAGGAAAGCGATGGGCGTGAAGTTGAGGCAAGGCGGTTTTCCGACACCGCTGGACGCCGAATTGGCCGGCAAGCAAGCGCTGGAAGAATTCCTGAACGGATTATCAATTCAGGCCGCCGCGAAATAGCCCTTTGGCGGCCGATCCCGCTTGCGCTGACATGACGGTCGGCCGTGGAACAGAATTTGCTCCAGCCGGGCAAAGCAAATTCGGAAACTCCGTCATGACTTTCATTTTAGAAGCGTCCAGGGACGCGGACGCGCTGACGACCTTCCGGCTAAGCGCCGCCGCCGCCAGCGCCAAGGCGGACGCCCTCATGAAGGAAGGCTGGCAAGTCGTCATCACCGGCCCCGACGGCACCCGCTATCGCCCCTTCGAATTCGATCGTCTGGCATTGTCCGCATTCGTCTCCGATTGAGCCGAGCGCAATTTTCCGAAAATATATAAAAAATATATTCTGCTGCTAAAAGACGTTATATGTTCTGCCTCGAAAAGAGGCGGACGCCGTGCAATTCCTCGTTGAGCCATTCACCTTTCTGGGTTTCCAGGGGCAGAACTGGATGCTCATTGTGGTCGCGATGATCGCGGCCTACGCACTCTTTGCGTGGAAGACAGGTAATTGGCGTTGACCGGTTGTCTGACACGATCGTTCAATCGGTCTGGATCATCTGAAACCGCGGCGCCCCACCGGCGTATGCCGCACCAGCTTCCTTACATCAAGCTTACAGGGTAACACGCACCGTCGGATCGGCCCTTGTTTGATGATCTGACTCGGGTCATGGCTAGTGTGGTTTATCGATCGATGGGGCGCGCCGCGGATGCGGTTATTGGTTGTGGAAGACAATGTCGAGCTTGCGGAACTGCTGGCCAAGGGCCTGCGGACCGCCGGCTATGAGATCGACGTGCTGTCGACCGTGGAGGAAGCAACCAGTGTCCTGCTGACGACGTTCTACGCCGCTCTGATTCTCGACCTCGGATTGCCCGACGGCGATGGCCTCGCGCTGTTGCGCGAGCTCCGCCATCGCAACAATCCAATTCCCGTGCTGGTGCTGACCGCGCGCGGCGGCCTGCATGACCGCGTCCACGGCCTGCGCAGCGGCGCCGACGATTATCTGGTAAAACCGTTCGCGCTGGAGGAATTGGTCGCACGAATCGAGGCCCAGTTGCGGCGGCCGGGTCATCTGCTGGGCAGTTCGCTGCGCATCGCCAACCTCGAATTCGACACCAGGAACCGGCAGGCCTCGATCGACGACCAGCCGCAAGTGCTGTCGGCCCGCGAAACCGAGGTGCTGGAACTATTGATGCGCAGCAAGGGTCGCGTGGTCTCCAAGAAGCAGGTCGAGGACCACATCTTCGGGCATTCCGGCGAAGTCGCCTCCAATGCGATCGAGGTGTATGTTCATCGCCTGCGCAAGCAGCTCGCCGAGCGCGGCGCCAAGGTCCAGGTGCATACGATCAGGGGGGTCGGATACCTGATCGCCGAGGAGAGTTAGCGTGTTTCGATTCAAGTCGATCATTTCACGCATCGTGATTCTTCACGTCGTCGCCGTCGTCATCACCTCCGTCTTCATGTCGCTGGCGCTGTCGTGGCTGTTGAACTACGCCACCAACACCATCCATGACGAGGCGATGCAGGAGCAGGCCGTCTCGGTCGGCGAGCATTTGATCGCGCATGCCGACGGTCAGCTCGAACTCGACCTGCCGCTCGACCTGCTCGGTCTTTATTCGCAGGCCTATGGCCGCTATTCCTATGCCGTTGTCGACGAGCGCGGCCATGTGCTGTTTTCCTCGCTGAAGGACAAAGCGGCGCTGTTTCCGGCGGACACGCGATCGCGCAATGTCGCTTTCCTGCAGCAGCGGATCGGCGACGCCACCGTGTCCGGCGCGAGCGTCCAGAAGACCATCGGCGATCGGGCCGTGTGGATCCAGACCGGCGAGGATCTGGCCAATCGCGACGTGCTGATCGACGACATCGTCGCCGACTTCTACCGCAATGTCGGCTGGATCACGCTGCCGATCCTGCTGGTGCTGTTGATCGCCGACATCGCGATCTTCCGCCGCGCGCTGCGGCCGCTGCGGCAGGCCTCCGAGATCGCCAGCGAAATCGGACCGGCCCGCACCGACGTCCGGCTGCCGACCGGCGAAATTCCGCGCGAGGTGCGGCCGCTGGTGTCCGCCATCAACCTGGCGCTCGACCGGCTCGAGGAAGGTTTTCGCATTCAACGCGATTTCACCGCGGACGCCGCCCATGAATTGCGCACGCCGCTCAGCATCCTGCGCACCCGGCTCGATCTCCTGGAAGACAAGAAGATCGGCCACGCGTTGCAGCAGGACGTCGAGGGCATGGCGCATATCATCAGCCAGCTGCTCGACATCGCCGAACTCGACGCGTTCGTGGTCGACCCGCTCGAGAAAGCCGATCTGAGGTCGGTGACCGCGGAGATCGCGCAATTCGTGGCGCCGCTGGCGCTGGCGCAGGGCAAGGACATCGCTCTGTCAGGCGCGGCCGGACCGGTCTGGGTCAAGGGCAACCCGGAAATGCTGGGCCGCGCGATCCGCAATCTCTCGGAAAACGCGATCAATCACACCGCAGCAGGCACCACCGTCGAATTCGTCGTCGAGAACAACGGAACGGTCAGCGTGCTCGACCAGGGGCCGGGTATCGCCGAGGAAGAACGCAATTTGATCTTTCAGCGGTTTTGGCGGCGCGATCGCAACAAGCCAGGCAGTACCGGGCTCGGGCTTTCGATCGTGCAGCGCATCGCCGAACTGCACTCGGCTGTCATCACGGTCGAAAACCGCAAGCCGACAGGTGCATGTTTCTCGCTGAAATTCACGCCGCTATAGCGTTTTCGAGCGAAGTGGATACCGGTTCGCGTGAAGAAAACGCGTCAAAAGAAGAAACCAGACCTTCGGTTCTGATTCTATCAGAACCGAAAAGGCTCTGGTGACGGCACAGACCGGCGTTGCCTGATCAGACGCCAGCATCCCGCAAGGCGGTGGCGGCGATCGCAACGAACTGGGCAAGACGTCGGCTGATCCGCGACGGCGCGCTCCAGAATAAAACAACTGCTTGCTGCATGACGAACATTCCTGCGGCGCCAGCGGAACCTTAATTCCGCGAAAAGAACCAGCGCACGACTGGAAGGTGGCCCCGCCCCCATGGCGTGTCGAGACCGCCGCAAAAATAGCAATATCGCCGTTGTTTTGACCGCAAATGGCAGTCGTTTTCGTGCTGGCCCAAGGCCGCCGGAGAGAGAATTCTTCTCCCCGAAAATGACGGTAAACGGGGCGAATCCCGGCAGATAGCCGTGTCCCGGACGCGGTGCGGCGCGAAGTGCCGCGCCGCTGAGCCGGGACCCGCCAATCCTGGCATCCTCCCCATTCAGCCGTTAGACTATTCGCTAGCGCATTTGCGAACGCGATCTTCCGATGAACGCTACGTTCTTCGTCTACATTCTCGCGAGCAAGAAAAATGGAACGCTCTATGTCGGCGTCACCAATGATTTGGCGCGCCGATTGGCTGAACACAAAGCCAAGCTCGTTCCCGGCTTTACCCGGAGATACCAAGTCGATCGGCTGGTTTATTTCGAGGCGTTCGATTCCATACTCGAAGCGCGCGCGCGAGAACATGCGCTGAAACGTTGGCGACGCGCCTGGAAGATATCGCTCATCGAGAGCCTCAATCCGGATTGGCGCGACCTGAGCGATCAATTGAATGCGTGACGGCGTTCGCGCGTGTGGACCCCGGACCAGCAGCGCATCACGCCGCAAGGGCGGCGCGCTGCGCTGCATCCGGGGAACGCCCGCAAATGACCGAATTACCGCTCGCCTACCCCGGTTGAAACCCGAATGCCTTTTCGAACCGCTTGACGTAATGCGGCCAGACCTCGGGATTGATGATGCGCGGCGGCCGCTTGCCGTCGAGCGTGTCGAGCACCTGAAGGGCCGCGATCCGGCCCATGTTTTCGCGGGCTTCGTGGGTGACGCCCGCGGTATGCGGGCTCGCCAGCACGTTGTCGAACTGCAGCAGCGGATGATCCGGCGGCGGCGGCTCCTTGGCCCAGACGTCGAGGCCGGCGCCGGCGATCTTCCTGGCCCGCAGCGCATCGGCCAGCGCGTCCTCGTCGTGAATGAACCCGCGCGCGGTGGTGATGAAATAGGCGTGTTTCTGCATCAGCGCGAATTGCGCAGCACCGATCATGCCCCGACTGTCTTTTGCCAGCGGGCAAGAGATCGAGACGAAATCGGAACGGCGCAGCAAATCGTCGAGTTCGACCTTCTCGCCGCCGCGCGCCGCCATCTCGGTCGCCGACAGATAGGGATCGTAGGCCAGCACGTTCATATGCAGCAGTCCCCGGCATAGCTCGGCAATGCGGCGGCCGACATTGCCGAGGCCGACGATGCCGACGGTCTTGCCCTGTACTTCGTTGCCCATCAGCGCATTGCGATTGACATTGGCCTCGCGCCGCAGCGCGCGGTCGGCCTCGATGATGCGCTTCGACAGCGTCAGCATCATGCCGACGGCGTGCTCCGCCACCGAATTGGCGTTGCCGCCGGACTGGTTGACCACGACCACGCCGGCCGCGGTACAGGCATCGACGTCGACGGGATCAAAGCCTGCGCCATTGCTGGAGACCAGCAGCAGGTTCGGCGCGCGCTTCAACAGGTCGGCAGTGGCATGGAAGTGCGGCGCGAGTTCGTCGCGCGCCGCGCCGATCTGGTAAACGTGCGCTGCCGCGAGGATCGGCGCGGCAACATCGTCGGTGCTGTCGTTCTCGAGCCGGTCGAGCCGCACATCGGCCCGCGCTTTCAGGATTTCGGTGTAGATCGGATGAGACAGATATTTGACGTAGAACACGCGCTTGTTGTTGACGGGCATTTTTTGATCAGACCTTCGGTTTCGAAAATTCGCTGGATCGGTGACGGGCTTTATTCCGGCTTGATGCCGGCGGCCTTGATGATCGGCCCCCATTTGTCGTAGTCGGCGTGAATCTTGGCGTCGAACGCCTGCGGCGAACTGCCGATCGGCGTTGCCCCGAGTTTGGCCAGCCGCTCCTTCACCGCATCGGTGTTCAGCGCGGCGACAAAATCATGCGAGATTTTTGCCAGCACTTCCGGCGGCATGTTGGCCGGCCCGAGCAGCCCCCACCACACCTCGGTGTCGTAGCCCGGCACGGTCTCGGACATGCTCGGCACATCGGGCAGGAACGCCACCCGCGACTTGGTGGTGACCGCGAGCGCCCGCACGGAGCCTGCCTGGATTTGTCCGACCAATTCCGGTCCGTTGTTGAACGACAGCGGGATCTGCCCGCCCAGGAGATCGTTGATCGCAGGCAAGCCGCCCTTGTAGGGAATGCCAGTGATCTCGATCCTGGCGAGCTTCTTCAAAAGCTCGCCGGCGAGATGGGTCGAGGTTCCGTTGCCGGCATGTCCGTAAGAAAGGCTGCCCGGCTTGGCCTTTGACGCCGCGATCACGTCGGCAACGCGTCTTGAACGGCGAGTCGGCGCGCACCAAAAGGATGTTCGGCGAGGACGCCAATAGCGAGATCGGCGTGAAATCCTTGAAGGTATCGTAAGGCAGCTTTTCGTACAGGAACGCGTTGGTGGGATGGCCGCTGGCCACCACGATCAGCGTAGTAGCCATCCGGCGGCGAGGTCGCCAGCGCCTGCGAGGCGATCACGCCGCCCGCGCCCGGGCGATTTTCGATAATGACGGACTGGTGCCATTGCTGCGAGACCGCATCGCCCAGCGTGCGCGACAGGATATCGACCGCGCCGCCCGCCGCGTAGGGCACCAGGATATGCACGGGTTTTGACGGAAACGGCTGCGCCGAGGCGCTGCCTGTGGCGGCCAGCATTGCGGCTGCCGCCGCCAACATCCGGAACCACCCCGAAACTTCCCACGGCATCTCTCCCAAGCTTCTTGTTAAGCGCGCTTATCGCACGTCAACCCGGCCCCGCGACCGTCGTCAGGCGCAGGTCACGGGTACCGCCCGGACAGTTGACAATCCCGGGGATCGCGTCAAGTTTCGGCGCCTTACGACTATTGGCGATCATGTCGCGAACGAAACATCGTCGCGCGGCACAGGGAGAATGCGATGGCGGTTGCCGAGGCCCAAACCAAGGCCAAATCCTCAGGTGAAACCAGTTCTGGCGAAACCACTTGGCACGGCATCGTGCTGCAATCCCTCAAGCGCAATGACATCAAGCTGGTGCCGTATGTGCCGGACCGGGTGCTGACGCCGCTGATCAAGAGCCTGCACGCCGATCCCTACTTCACGACGTTTGCGACCTCGCGCGAAGAGGAAGCGGTCGGCATCGTCTCCGGCGCCTGGATGGGCGGCTTGCGCGCCGCGGTGCTGATGCAGACGTCAGGCTTTGCCACGCTCGCCAACGTGCTGGCCTCGCTGGCGATGCCCTACCAGATTCCGCTGATCATGTTCGTCTCCGAGCGCGGCACGCTCGGCGAATTCAACTATGGACAGTCGCTGGTCTGCCGCACCATGCGCCCGGTGCTGGATTCGCTCGCCATGGAACACCACACCGCGACCCGGCTCGACGAATTCGAGTTCATCGTCGATCGCTCGATCAAGCAGGCCATCACCACCCAGGCGCCGGTGGCGCTGATCCTGTCGCCGCTGTTGACCGGCGGCAAAGTTTTGGACAAGTGAGCGCCGCCATGAACACGCACACCAGCGCTCCTGCCCGCAACACCAAGATCATGAACCGGTTCGATCTCACCTCGCGGCTGGTCGGAAAACTGAAGAACGAGGAAGCCGTGGTCGGCGGCATCGGCAACACCAATTTTGATCTTTGGGCCGCCGGCCACCGGCCGCAGAACTTTTACATGCTGGGCAGCATGGGCCTCGCCTTTCCGATCGCGCTCGGCGTGGCGCTGGCGCAACCGAAGCGCAAGATCTTCGCGCTCGAAGGCGACGGCTCGCTGCTGATGCAGCTCGGCTGCCTCTCCACCATCGCGACGCTGGCGCCGAAAAACCTCGTGATGGTGGTGATGGACAACGGCGTCTACCAGATCACCGGCTCGCAGCCGACCCCGGCCGCAGCGGTCGCCGACATCGTCGCGATCGCGATCGCCTCGGGCCTGACCAACAGCGCCTGGGCCGCCGACGAGGAGGATTTTGAGCGCCTGCTCGATCAGTCGCTTACGACTGATGGACCGATGCTGATCGGGGTGCGGATCGACGACAAGCCGGGAACCGGGCAGACCCGCAGGGATCCCGTGCAGATCCGCGAACGGTTCATGATTGGCCTCGGCGCCCGCCAGCCGCTGTAGCGACCTTCCCGTTAACTACACGGGCTCGCAAGTTCGCGTGAGCGCGAACGGCGACCGGATCAAACGTGCTATTGCGGCCCCGATGACAATCCTCTTCCGGATCATCGCCTGGCTGCTGGCCGCGGCCGTCACCTTTGCGACGCTGGGGCCGGCGCGCTTGCGACCGCATTCGCACCTCGGCCAGAACGGCGAGCACGCGCTGGCCTTTGTCCTGCTCGGTCTCGCGTTCGGCCTCGCCTACGCCGGAAACCGGTTGCGCACCGCCGTTATCGCCGTCGTCCTGATTGGCATGCTCGAACTGCTGCAGTTCGTTGCACCCGGCAGGCACGCGCGACTGGAAGATTTCGTCGTCGATGCGCTGGCGGCGTGCGTGGGATTTGTCGTGGCCGCCGGCGTCGATTGGGCGATGGGACGATTGCGCACGGCTCGGGTTGACGCGAGTTAAATCGTCATTGCGAGCGCAAGCGAAGCAATCCAAAGTCGCAGGAAAAGACTGGATTGCTTCGTCGCAAGATGCTCCTCGCAATGACGGTGTTGAACGCGAAAGCGGCAGCCTTACAGCAGCCCCGCGCCCCTCGCCCATTTGTACTTGGCGCCGAGCACCGCGACCGGGATTTCGGTCGAGTAGGCGTAAGCCACGATGCCGTTCTGGTAGAGATAATCGGCGGCCTCCTCGACCTCGACGTCGCCGGCCAGCGAGGCCACGATCGGCTTCTCGATGCCCTTCTTCTTCATCTCGTTCTTGATCTCGACCATGTTCCTCGCGAACACCATCGGCGGCGTCACGATGGTGTGCCAGTAGCCGAGGATCAGCGAATGGATGCGCGGATCCTCGAGGCCGAGTTTGACGGTGTTGACATAGGTGATCGGCGGCTCGCCGCCGGTGATGTCGACGGGATTGCCGGCGGCGCCAAACGGCGGGATGAATTTGCGGAACGCCGCATCGAGATCCGGCGGGATCGTCATCAACGACAGCTTGTTGTCGATGCAGGCATCCGACAGCAGCACGCCGGAGCCGCCGGCGCCGGTGATGATGACGACGTTTTCGCCCTTTGGCGTCGGCAGGATCGGCACGCCGCGGGCGAATTCCAGCATGTCGCGCAAGCGAACGCGCGCGGATCACGCCGCACTGGTTGAACACGTCCTCGTAGATCTTGTCGTTGCCGGCCAGCGCGCCGGTATGCGAACTCGCCGCCTTGGCGCCGGCCGAGGTGCGGCCGGCCTTCAGCACCACGATCGGCTTTTTCTTCGATACCCGCGCGGCGACTTCGGCGAACGCACGGCCGTCCTTCAGGTCCTCGCAATGCTGCGCGATGATCTGGGTGTTGTCGTCCTGTTCGAAGAAGGTCAGCAAATCGTCCTCGTCGATATCGGACTTGTTGCCGAGACCGACGATCGCCGAGACACCCATCTTCGCCGAGCGCGAAAAGCCGATGATCGCCATGCCGATGCCGCCGGATTGCGACGACAGCGCCGCCGACCCCTTGACGTCGTAGGCGGTGCAGAACGTCGCGCACAGATTGGCGTGGGTATAATAGAAGCCGTAGATGTTCGGCCCCATCAGGCGGATGCCGTATTTCTGGCCGATCGCCTGGATCTCCTCCTGGCCCTTGACGTTGCCGGTCTCGGCATAGCCCGATGGAATCAGGATCGCGCCGACCACTTTCTTCTCGCCGCATTCGATCAGCGCACCGGCCACCAGGCTCGCGGGGATCGCGAAAACAGCGATATCGACCTCGCCCGGAATATCCTTGACCGACTTGTAGACCTTCTTGCCCATGATCTCTTCGGCCTTGGGATGGATCGGATAGATCTCGCCCTTGTAGCCGCCGTTGATCAGGTTCTTCATCACGGAGTTGCCGATCTTGCCGTTCTCGGCGGAGGCGCCGATCACCGCCACCGCCTTCGGCTTCATGATGCGGTTCATCTGCCGCACGATGTCGTCGTGGTTGGGGCGCGGCCGCGGCGGTTTTGGCGCGAAGTCGACCACGATGCGCACGTCGGCGGCGATCGCGTCTTTCTTGGTGGCGAACACCGGGTTGAGATCCATTTCATTGATCTCGGGGAAATCGGTGATCAGTTTTGACACGTTGACGATGATGTCGGCGATCGCGTCGCGGTTGGCGGGGTCGCTGCCGCGCACGCCTTTGAGCATTTCGTGCGCCTGGATGCCGTCCAGCATCGAGAGCGCGTCTTGCTTGGTGGCCGGCGCCATCCGGAAGGTGATGTCTTTCAGCACCTCGACCAGTACGCCGCCGAGGCCGAATGCCACCAGCTTGCCGAACGATCCGTCGGTGACCGCGCCGACGATGACTTCCTGGCCGCCGAGCAGCATCTGCTGGACCTGGATGCCTTCGATCTTGGCGTCGGCCTTGTACTTCTTGGCGTTGGCCAGGATGGTGGCGTAATTGGCCTCGACGTCGGCGGCGTTCTTGACGCCGACCATGACGCCGCCCGCCTCGGTCTTGTGCAGGATGTCAGGCGAGACGATCTTCATCACGACCGGAAAGCCCATGCCGGTCGCGATCTTGGCCGCTTCGGCGGCCGATGTCGCCACGCCTTCCTTCGGAACCGGAATGCCGTAGGCATCGCACACCAGTTTGCCTTCCGGCGCCGTCAGGCTGGTGCGCTTGTCCGCCTTGACCGCATCGAGAATCTTGCGGACCGCATCTTTGGAATTCGACATTGGTTTCCTCCTTGAAGTCGTTTTTTGGTTCGCAGGTCTCGCTCGACGGCGGCGCCGGCGCAGAGCCACCGGCCCGCAAGCCGCCCACGCGAAATAGCTCTCGCGCGCAACCGCCTTGCGGCGAATTCGCCTGTATGGCATTTGGTATGCCAGAAAACGGATTGTCAAGGCAAGACGGTGACTGCAAAATGCTGAAAACAAAGTCATGTTGACATTCTGGCATCTGGTATGCCAAAAATCTGTCGACCATTAGTCTGCTACAAGATGTCTCCCACAGAGGAAACTCAGCGTGCCCGAACGGAAACCAACCAAGGCGTTGCCCACTATGGCCGAGGCAGAAATCGCAATTGTCCGGATCGCTCCGGAGACCAGCTTCAAGAACAAGGCCTATGAAGCCTTGAAGGAAGCCATTCTCAAGATGGACATCTACGCGACGCCCGAACCCGTGATGCTCGACGAGCGCGCGCTGTCGGAGCGGCTTGGCGTCAGCCGCACGCCCATTCGCGAAGCGATCGCGATGCTGGAGCAGGACGGCTTCGTCAAAACCGTGCCGCGCCGCGGCATTGTCGTGGTCCGCCGCACCAAGAGCGAGATCGTCGACATGATCCGCGCCTGGGCCGCGCTGGAAAGCATGGCGGCGCGCCTGATCACCACCACCGCGCGCAAGAAGGACATCTCGGCGCTGCGCGACTTCTTCAAGGATTTCGGCAAGGACCGCCTGCCGCAGGATCACGTCGAGGAATATTCCAAGGCCAACATCGCCTTCCACCAGGCGCTGATCTCGCTCAGCGAGTCGCCGGTGCTGGTCGACATGACCAACGACATCCTGCTGCACGTGCGCGGCTACCGGCAATTGACCATCGGCCGGGTCGACCGTACCGCGACCTCGCTGCCCGAACATCTGGCGATCATCGAGGCGCTCGAGGAGCGCAACACCGAGCTTGCGGAAAAGCGCGCGCGCGACCACACGCTCGGCCTTGCCGCCTATGTCGAGGCGCACGGACAGGAACTGTTTTAGCCATAACGCATGGACGAGGACGGCAACGGCCTCGTCCGAAACCAAGAAACGATCAGGGAGACGCGGAATGTCCGCAGCAGTACAGAGCATCGACGCAAAGCCGGCCGACACCGCGGAACTGACCGACGGCTTTCACCTGATCATCGATGCGCTCAAGCTCAACGACCTCACCACGATCTACGGCGTGCCGGGGATTCCGATCACCGATTTCGGCCGCATGGCGCAGGCCGCGGGCATCCGCGTGCTGTCGTTCCGCCATGAGCAGAACGCCGGTTACGCGGCCTCGATCGCGGGTTTTCTCACCAAGAAGCCGGGCGTCTGCCTCACGGTGTCGGCGCCGGGTTTTCTTAACGGCCTGACCGCTTTGGCGCATGCCACCACCAATTGTTTTCCGATGATCCTGATCTCGGGTTCGTCGGAACGCGAGATCGTCGACCTGCAGCAGGGCGACTATGAGGAGATGGACCAGCTCGCGATTGCAAAACCGCTGTGCAAGGCCGCGTTCCGCGTGCTGCACGCCGCCGACATCGGCATTGGTCTGGCGCGGGCGATCCGCGCCGCGGTATCCGGCCGCCCCGGCGGCGTCTATCTCGATCTGCCGGCCAAAGCTGTTCGGCCAGGTGATGAACGCCGAAGCCGGCCGCAAGTCGCTGGTAAAAGTGATCGATGCCGCGCCGGCGCAGATCCCCTCCCCGGATTCCGTCAAGCGCGCGCTCGACGTGCTCAAATCCGCCAAGAAGCCGCTGATCATTCTCGGCAAGGGCGCCGCCTACGCGCAGGCCGACGAGGCCATCAAGGCCTTCGTCGAAAAGAGCGGCGTGCCGTTCCTGCCGATGAGCATGGGCAAGGGCCTGTTGCCCGACACCCATCCGCAATGCGCGGGAGCTGCGCGCTCGACGGTGCTGAAGGATTCCGACGTCGTGATGCTGATCGGCGCGCGGCTGAACTGGCTGTTGTCGCACGGCAAGGGCAAGAGCTGGGGCGACGCGCCGAAAAAATTCATCCAGATCGACATCGAGCCCAAGGAAATGGACTCCAACGTCGAGATCGTGGCGCCTGTGGTCGGCGACATCGGCTCCTGCGTCGCCGCCATGCTCACGGCGATGGGCAATGGCTGGCAGGCGGCGCCCGCCGACTGGATGAGCGCGATTGCCAAAAAGCGCGAAGAGAACGTCGCCAAGATGGCGCCGCGGCTGATGAACAACAATTCGCCGATGGACTATCACGGCGCGCTCGGCGTGCTGCGCACCATCATCAAGGAGCGCCCCGACGCGATGCTGGTCAACGAAGGCGCCAACACGCTCGATCTGGCGCGCGGCATCATCGACATCTACCAGCCGCGCAAGCGCATCGATGTCGGCACCTGGGGCATCATGGGCATCGGCATGGGCTACGCCATTGCGGCTGCGATCGAGACCGGCAAGCCGGTGCTGTGCGTCGAGGGCGAACTCGGCGTTCGGCTTCTCCGGCATGGAGGTGGAGACGATCTGCCGCTACAATCTGCCGGTCTGCATCGTGATCTTCAACAATGACGGCATCTATCGCGGCACCGACGTCAACAGCGCCGGCAACGATCCGGCGCCGACCGTGTTCGTCAAGGGCGCGCGCTACGACAAGATGATCGAGGCGTTCGGCGGTGTCGGCGTCAACGCGACCTCGCCCGACGAATTGAAGCGCGCCGTCAACGCGGCGATGGATTCAGGAAAACCGACGCTGATCAACGCCGTGCTCGATCCGGCCGCCGGCAGCGAGAGTGGCCGCATCGGCAACCTCAATCCGCAGAGCGTGCTCAGCAAGAAGAAGTGACCATCCCTAAGCCACAGCGTCATTCCCCGCGCAGGCGGGGAATCCAGTAACCACCGAAGATCCTTGAGATGACGGCCTTAGCTAAACTGAACCCGCGGTGATTACTGGATGCCCGCCTTCGCGGGCATGACGACAAACGTTTTGTATTTTTAAGGAGAGACCAGATGACAAAGGCGCTGAAGGGCGTTCGAATTCTCGATTTCACCCACGTCCAGTCCGGACCGACCTGCACGCAATTGCTGGCGTGGTTCGGCGCCGACGTGATCAAGGTCGAGCGTCCCGGCGTCGGCGACATCACGCGCGGCCAGCTGCAGGACGTGCCCAATGCCGACAGCCTGTATTTCACCATGCTCAACCACAACAAGCGCTCGATCACGCTCGACACCAAGAACGCCAAGGGCAAGGAAGTCCTGACCGCGCTGATCAAGAGCTGCGACGTGCTGGTGGAAAATTTTGGCCCCGGCGTGCTCGACCGCATGGGCTTCCCCTGGGAGAAGATCCACAGCCTCAATCCGAAGATGATCGTGGCCTCGATCAAGGGCTTTGGTCCCGGTCCCTACGAAGACTGCAAGGTCTATGAGAACGTCGCGCAATGCACCGGCGGCGCGGCGTCGACCACCGGGTTCCGCGACGGCCTGCCGCTGGTCACCGGCGCGCAGATTGGCGACAGCGGCACCGGATTGCATCTGGCGCTCGGCATCGTCACCGCGCTCTACCAGCGCACCATGACCGGCCAGGGCCAGAAGGTCACGGCCGCGATGCAGGACGGCGTGTTGAATCTCGCGCGCGTAAAACTACGCGACCAGCAGCGTCTCGCCCATGGTCCACTGAAGGAATACAGCCAGTTCGGTGAAGGCATTCCGTTCGGCGAAGCGGTGCCGCGCGCCGGCAACGATTCCGGCGGCGGCCAGCCCGGCCGCATTTTGAAGTGTAAGGGCTGGGAGACCGATCCCAACGCCTACATCTATTTCATTACGCAAGCCCCGGTCTGGGAAAAGATCTGCGACGTGATCGGCGAGCCCGGCTGGAAGAGCCATCCGGATTACGCCAAGCCGCCGGCCCGGCTGTCCCGCCTCAACGAAATCTTCGCGCGCATCGAACAGTGGACGATGACCAAGACAAAATTCGAGGCGATGGACATCCTCAACAAGGACGACATCCCCTGCGGCCCGATCCTGTCGATGAAGGAACTGGCGGAAGACCAGTCGCTGCGCGCCACCGGCACCGTGGTCGAGGTCGATCATCCGACCCGCGGCAAATATCTGTCGGTCGGTAACCCGATCAAACTGTCGGACAGCCCGACCGAGGTGACGCGCTCGCCGCTGCTCGGCGAACACACCGACGAAATCCTGCGCCAGGTGCTCGGCTTCAGCGATCACCAGGTCGCCGAAATCCACGATTCCGGCGCCCTCGATCCGCCGCGCAAGCAGGCCGCGGAGTAACGGCAACCCTCATGGTGAGGAGGCGCGTAAGCGCCGTCTCGAACCATGGCCACGATTGCGGCCCATCCTTCGAGACGCCACTTTGTGGCTCCTCAGGATGAGGTCGTATGTGCGGCGTTCGGCGCAGGAAGACTCGCGCAATACAGCACAGCGTCATGGTGAGGAGGCGCGTCAGCGCCGGCTCGAACCATGGCCACGATTGCGGCCCATCCTTCGAGACGCGGCCAAGAGGCCGCACAGCACAGCCTCATGGTGAGGAGGCGCGTTAGCGCCGTCTCGAACCATGGCCGCGCATGTGGCCCATCCTTCGAGACGCCACTTCGTGGCTCCTCAGGATGAGGTTTGAATGTGTGACGATTGCTGGATGAAAAGGCCGCCGAAATCCCGCGGCCTTCTCCGTTGGGCAGGCCCCCACGCGTCCACCATCCGAATCTCTGATCACCCTATTTTGGTGCACTGCGAAACACAAATTGCTGCTATGCAAACAAACGGGTTGCACTTGGTATCTGGTATACATAGTTTGATCTCCAACAGCGCAGCGGCGTTCCCTGCAGCCCCGAATGGAGACTAAAATGTCTGAAATTACGTCCCTCGGCCTCGCGCCCGCGCCCAGCTTTTTCGGCCGCTTGATGGCATCGATCGACAGCCTCCTGATGGCCAGCGCCCGGATCGCAATCCGCAACGGCGACCTGCCCTATTTCGGGCTCTGACACCCGGCCGATCCGGAACATCCGCTGACGCCCCGGATGGGCTTGAAGGCTTCCTCCCAGACTTACGACCCCGGTTCTCCGGGGTCTTTTTTTGTGTGACATTGGGAAGACCGCCCGTGAACGGGGGTTCTCCAGAGTGCGACACAATGGGCACAAGGTAGGGCTTGCGCTCTGGCATATCACATACCAATATGCGCCACCGGTAACGCTCCCACTCTAAATAGAAGCGTGCCTCGGAGGAATCATGACGACTTCCCAGACCACCGCAACAACGCCGTTGGCTGAAGCCCCATATTACCGCTGGTTGCAACTGCTGATGGGCATCGTCTGCATGGCGATGATCGCCAACCTGCAATATGGCTGGACCCTGTTCGTCGATCCGATCGACGCGAAATTTCACTGGGGCCGCGCCGCGATCCAGCTCGCCTTCACTTTGTTCGTCGTGACGGAGACCTGGCTGGTTCCGGTCGAAGCCTGGTTCGTCGACAAATACGGTCCGCGCGTCGTGATCATGTTCGGCGGCGTGATGATCTCTCTCGCCTGGGTCCTGAACTCCTACGCGGACTCGCTGGTGCTGCTGTACATCGCCGCGATCCTCGGCGGCATCGGCGCCGGCTCGGTGTATGGCACCTGCGTCGGCAACGCCCTAAAGTGGTTTCCCGACCGCCGCGGACTCGCCGCCGGCGCTACCGCCGCCGGATTCGGCGCGGGAGCCGCGATCACGGTGGTGCCGATCGCCAACATGATCGCCGCCAGCGGCTATCAGCATGCCTTCTTCACCTTCGGCATCGGGCAAGGCGTCGTCGTGTTCCTGCTGGCGTTCTTCCTGCGCAAGCCGTCGCAGACGATGCCGATGAAGAAGAAGCAACTCAATCTGCCGCAGACCAAGATCGACTTCACCCCGCCGCAGGTGCTGCGCAGCCCGATCTTCTGGGTGATGTACCTGGTGTTCGTGATGGTCGCCGCCGGCGGCCTGATGGCGGCAGCCCAAATCGCACCGATCGCCCACGACTACAAGATCGCCAACGAACCCGTCAGCATGCTCGGCTTCCAGATGGCGGCATTGACGTTCGCGATTTCGCTCGACCGGATCTTCGACGGCTTCGGCCGCCCGTTCTTCGGCTGGGTGTCCGACACCATCGGCCGCGAACACACCATGTTCATCGCCTTCGCCACCGCGGCGCTGATGTTGCTGACGCTGTCGATGTACGGTCACATTCCGATCGTGTTCGTGCTGGCGACCGCGGTGTATTTCGGCGTGTTCGGCGAGATCTACAGCCTGTTCCCGGCAACCAGCGGCGACACCTTTGGTGTCAAATACGCCACCACCAATAACGGCATGCTGTACACCGCCAAGGGCACCGCCTCGCTGCTGGTGCCGCTGGCGAGCATCGTGGCCGCCAGCTACGGCTGGCAGGCGGTGTTCGTGATCGCGGTCGCGCTCAACGCCACCGCGGCGCTGATGGCGATCTTCGTGATCAAGCCGATGCGGCGCGCTTTCATCCTGGGCCACGAAGCCACGGCGGAAGCGACCGCGCGAAACGTCAAGGCCGCCTGACGACGCCACATCCGGTCAAAGAGGCGCATTCCGATGCGCCTCTTTTTTCGCCCAGTTGGATTGGAATACAAAATGCCAAACTATGGCATTCGAGGCCGCGCGCGACCGGTTTATGGGATCACGCCCACAAGCGTTGATCACAGAACGTCAATAATACTGCCACTTTCTTTCAACGAGCGGCGGAGACGATTTCATCGATCTCGAATTGAAAATTGGAATAATGTATACCAATATCAACGCCCAAGGCCTTTCCTGTAGCTGACCCCAAGGAGGTTGCGATGAAAGTCGGAGACATCCTGCGCAAGAAAACCGCGCGCGTTGCGACGGTCCGCATGAACGAAACGGTCGCTATCGCCGCACAACTGATGCGTGCGAGCAATATCAGCGCGCTGGTGGTCAAGGACGTGGTGCGCACCGAGGGCAACACCGCGGCCGGCATGTTCACCGAGCGCGACGTGGTGCGCGCCATCGCCGAGCACGGCGCCGCCGGCGTCAATATGAAGGTGTCGCAGCTGATTTCGGTGCAGCAGCTGGTCTCCTGCTCTTCGAGCGATACGCTCGAACACGTCCGTCACCTCATGAACATGAATCACATCCGGCATTTGCCGGTGATCGACAATTACAGCCTGATCGGCGTGATCAGCATCCGCGACATCTCGACCGCGTTCGACGAAGCGGCCGCCATTCCGGCCTGAGCCTGACGCCCGTCCGCCACGCGCATTGTCCGTCTGGCGGAAACAAGGCCGCCGCTTTTGCATGACGGCGTCGCCCGTGCCTGCGCCCTGCAGGATAGACTTTTGCCGGACATAACGGCATCCTGACCCCGAAAAACCGGCAATGCGGCGCGAACGCGCCGGCTTGAACCATTTCGGGGGAAACATGATCAAAACACGATTTACGGAACTGGTCGGCGTCGAACATCCGATCGTCCAGGGCGGCATGCAATGGGTCGGCCGCGCCGAACTGGTGGCAGCCGTCGCCAATGCCGGCGCGCTCGGCTTTATCACCGCGCTGACCCAGCCGACGCCGGAGGACCTGACCAGGGAGATCGCGCGCTGCCGCGACATGACCGACAAGCCGTTCGGTGTGAACCTCACCATCCTGCCCTCCATCAAACCGCCGCCTTACGCCGAGTATCGCCAGGCCATCATCGAGAGCGGCATCAAGGTGGTCGAGACCGCCGGCAACAAGCCGCAGGAACACGTCACCGAATTCAAGAAGCACGGCGTCAAGGTCGTGCATAAATGCACCAGCGTCCGCCACGCGCTATCGGCCGAGCGCATGGGCGTCGACGCGATTTCGATCGACGGCTTTGAATGCGCCGGCCATCCCGGCGAGGACGACACCCCCGGACTGATCCTGATTCCGGCCGCCGCCGACAAAGTCAAAATCCCGATGATCGCGTCCGGCGGCTTCGGCGACGGCCGCGGCCTGGTCGCGGCGCTGGCGCTCGGCGCCGAAGGCATCAACATGGGCACCCGCTTCATGTGCACCAAGGAGAGCCCGATCCATCAGCTGGTGAAGGAAAGGATCGTCGCCAATGACGAGCGCGAGACCGAGCTGATCTTCCGCACCATGCGCAACACCTCGCGGGTCGCCAAGAACGCGATCTCGACCAAGGTGGTGGCGATGGAGCGCGAGGGCGCCAAATTCGAGGATGTCCGCGAACTCGTCGCCGGCGCCCGCGGCAAGATGGTGTATGCGTCAGGCGATCACGATGAAGGCATCTGGTCGGCGGGCCAGGTGCAGGGATTGATCCACGACATCCCGACCTGCGCCGAACTGGTGTCGCGCATCATCCGTGACGCCGAAGCCATCATCCGCAGCCGTCTCGACAGCATGTTGTCAGGCGGCCGCCAGCAAGCCGCGGAATAACAGCACTTCCCCCGCTCCAACCGAGTATGTCGCCATGAAAGCCTATGTTTACGGCGCCAACGGCGCTGAAGTCACCGACGTCGCAAAACCCTCGCCGAAGGGCACCCAGGTGCTGATTCGTGTTCGCGCCTGCGGGCTGAACCGCGCCGATCTCGGCATGACCAAGGGCCACGCCCACGGCGCGGCCGGCGGCGTCGGCACGGTGCTCGGCATGGAATGGGCTGGCGAGATCGCGGAAGTCGGCCCCGAAGCCAAAGGCGTCAAAGTCGGCGAGCGCGTGATGGGCTCCGGCGGCGCGGCCTTCGCCGAATATACGCTGGCCGATCACGGCCGGCTGTTCCGGATTCCCGGTAACGCCAACATGAATTTCGAGGAGGCCTCCACCTTGCCGGTCGCGCTCGCCACCATGCACAATGCGGTGGTGACCAACGGCGCGCTGCAGGCGGGCCAGACCGTGCTGATCCAGGGCGCCAGCTCCGGCGTCGGCCTGATGGCGATGCAGATCGCAAAGCTCAAGGGCGCCAAGATCGTGATCGGCTCCTCGACCGATGCGACCCGCCGCGGCCGGCTGAAGGAATTCGGCGCCGATCTCGCGGTGGACTCCAAGGATCCCGGCTGGGTCGATCAGGTACTCAAGGCGACCAATGGCGAAGGCGTCGATTTGATCGTCGACCAGGTCTCAGGGCCCGTCGCCAACCAGAATTTGAAGGCGACGAAAGTAAAAGGCCGCATCGTCAATGTCGGCCGGCTCGGCGGCACCCACGGCGACTTCAATTTTGATCTCCATGCCGCCCGCCGCATCCAGTATATCGGCGTCACCTTCCGCACCCGCTCGATCGAGGAAATCCGCGACATCTTCAACGAGGTGCAAAAGGATATTTGGCCCGCGGTGGAAAGCCGCAAACTGCAATTGCCGATCGACAAGGTGTTTGCCTTTGACGACATCGGCAAAGCCTTCGAGCGCATGGAAGCCAACCAGCATCTCGGCAAGATCGTGGCGCGGTTCTGAAGCGGGCGCGCTTCCTTCAACATGCCCGGACTTGTTCCGGGCATTTTTGTTTCTGAATTTTTCTGCGCTCGTTGGGTTGCGGGAAAAACCGTCGGTTCAGCCACCTCCGCGATATCTCGTTAAGATAGCGCAGTATTTTTTTGCTCGTTTTCCGCCATTAATTCTGGTACGTCTTCGCGCCTTACGGCGTCATTTTAAATAGCAGAGCGTGCCAGCGGGACATCGAGGCCGCGCCCGCAAAACTTTCTGAAGAAAAGTTCAATCGCTATTCATTTCAAGGAGCAGTCAAAATGTACATATCGAAAGCGCTGTCATGGACCCCCTCCCCCGCGACAACACAGCCCGGCCCCGCGCCAGCGGCGCA
This sequence comes from uncultured Alphaproteobacteria bacterium, assembly GCA_963699465.1. GTDB lineage: Bacteria > Pseudomonadota > Alphaproteobacteria > Rhizobiales > Xanthobacteraceae > Bradyrhizobium. The sequence goes on along the minus strand of CAVOTZ010000044.1, from coordinate 274,645 downwards.
GGCGGCAGGCCGGTTTCTGATCTGTCTGCCCGACACCCTCATTCAGGAATGTCCGCTCCCGACCGATTGGAGCAATGCTGCAAACTTTTCAGATGATCCGCACGATCCCGGCGGAGCAACGATGTGCGGCATCATCCAGGTCGAGTATGACGCCTATCGAAAGTCGTTGAGCGAGCCCGCCCAAAGCGTGAGATTGATTTCCCAGGCCGAAGGCTACGCTATTTACCAAGCGAACTACTGGCAGCCTCATTGCCCGCAATTACAGGCGGGGCTAGATTTGTCGTTCTTCGATAGCGCGGTGAATATGGGGGCCGAATCGATCAAGATCCTTCAATTCGTCCTTGGCATCGACGTGGACGGCGCTTGGGGTCCGCAAACCGCTACAGCCGTTGCCGGAATTACCGACGTGGTCGCCGTGATCAAGGCCTACACGGCCCGACGGCAGGCCGTCTATCAGAGCTTCTCGACCTACACTTATTTCGGCCCGGATTGGACGCGCAGAACGACCCAGATCGGTAACCAGTCCTTGGCGATGGCCACCGCGCCCGCTATGTCGTGAACGTACACTCCGCGTATTCCAATTCGCCGACTAGCGGCCCGCCGGTCGCAGGTTTAAATCCCTGCCGTCAGCACCAAAGCTCTGGAAGCCAAGTCCGCTTGCGACTTCGAATTTCGAGGCCACCCGGGAAGGCGGCCTCGCACGCGAGCCGTCGCTGATCTTGCTCAGCAGAATCCGGGATTATCGGCCTCGAGCTTGGCGATTTCCCAGGCCAGCACGGCGGCAGGCTTTTCAATTTTGATCCGCCCGCCACTGACCGCTTCCAGATCTTCCACGGTCAATTCGCAACCTTCGTTGTTCAAATCGGTCATGTCTCGCTCCTGTTTGCCGGAGGGACGATTCCCTCCATGACCATAGACGCAGGCGTGACGAACGCCGTTCACCGGCGGCGTGATCCATGTCACGATTCAGAACGGGCCGACAATAAGCAAGGATCCGCTAAGCAAGCCGCTGAAAATTGACGACCTGGCGGCCTTGCACCCCGGACGCCGCCAAGCTTATGCTGAAGGCAACATAAAAAACGGCCGGGAGAAGACCATGCGTCATCCGCTGCTTGCTGCCGTCGGCGTGGCCTTTGCCCAGCTCGTTACTCTCGCCTTTCCCGCAGCAGCGTTCGCGCAGGCGCCCGCCACGGCCCTCACCGGCCTGGTCAGTTCAGCCGACGAGCCCGCGATGGAAGGCGTGCTGGTCAGCGCGACCAAAGCCGGCTCGACCATCACCACCACGGTTGTGTCAGGCGCGGACGGCCGCTTCAGTTTTCCGGCCGATCGGCTGACGTCCGGCACCTATCATCTGGCGGTGCGCGCGGTCGGCTATCAGCTCGACGCACCGAAGACCGTCGAGATCGCCGAGCAAAAGACCGCGACCGTCGACATAAAACTCGGCAAGGCGGCCGACCTCGCCGCGCAATTGTCGAACGGCGAATGGCTCGCCAGCATTCCCGGTACCGACGCGCAGAAGGGGCAGTTGCTCAACTGCGTCGGCTGCCACCGGGTCGAGCGCATCATGCGCTCGAAATACGACACCGACGGCTTCCTCACCCAGATCCTGCCGCGCATGCAGGGCTATGTGCAGCAGAGCCTGCCGATCCATCCGCAATTGCGCCCGGCCGAGCGGCTGATGGAAGAACAGGGCGAGGACCGCATCGAGATTTTTCGCGCGGTGGCGCAATATCTCAGCACCATCAATCTCTCTACCACCGAAAAATGGCAATATCCGCTGGTGACCTATCCGCGCCCAAAAGGCCGGGCGACGCGGGTGATCTACACCGAATACGATCTGCCGCGCGAGGAAATCGCGCCGCATGATACGATGGTGGCCAAGGACGGCACCGTCTGGTTTTCCAGTTTCGGCGAACAGAACCTCGGCCGGCTCGATCCTTCAAGCGGCAAGGTCACCGAATTCCCCTACCAGATGCATCGCCCGGACGGCCCGACCGGCAGCCTCGGCCTGCGCGCCGACGCCGCCGGCAATCTATGGCTCGGCAACATGTACCAGGCGACAATTGTAAAGTTCGATCCGAGGACGGAAAAATTCCAGTACTGGACGCTGCCGCCGGAGGCGAACATCGCCGCCGCCCAGATCAACATGGTGAGCCCGCAGCATTCCGACGTCGACGGCAAGGTCTGGACCCAGAACAATGGCTTTGCCGGCGTGCACCGGCTCGATCTCGCGACCGGCCAGATCGAGACCTGGGCACCGTTCAAGGACGCGCCGAAAGGCCAGCCCCACAATATCTATGACGTGATTCCGGACTCCCACAACAACGCCTTCTTCACCGATTTCCGCCAGGGCCAGATCGGCCGCATCGACGCCAAGACCGGCGAGATCACGCTGTTCCAGACGCCGACGCCGCGCTCGGCGCCGCGCCGCGGCAACATGGATGCGCAGGACCGGCTCTGGTTCGGCGAATATCGCGGCGACCGGATCGGGATGCTCGACACCAAAACCTCCGCGTTCAGGGAATGGAAGCTCAACACCCGCTGGTCGGCGCCCTATGACGTCGTGCTCGACAAGAACGACAACGCCTGGACCGGTTCGATGGTGACCGATCTGGTGACGCGGGTGGATACCAGGTCCGGCGAGATGGTCGACTACCTGCTGCCGCGCCCGACCAATATCAGGCGGGTGTTCGTCGACAATTCGACCACGCCGGTGCGGTTCTGGGTCGGCAGCAACGACGGCGCCTCGATCGTCAAGGTCGAGCCGCTGGATTGAACGGGGCGGAACGATTTGTAAGGCGGATTAGCCGACGGGTCGCGCGAATACGCGCCCGATGATAAACTCCACGTAATCCGCCATTTCACGACAATAAAGCGGCGGATTACGCTTCGCTAATCCGCCCTACGAGTCCTTCACCAGCTCGACCAGATGCGCGCGCGACGCGCCGGGCGCGAACCGGTCGGCGAAATATTGCGTTTCGTGCGCCACTTTGCCGTCGCGGAATTCCATGATGCTGACCACCCAGGACGGCACGCCGTCATAGCTCAGGGTGAATTCCGTGACCCAGAGCTCGCCGCTGCCGGTGATGCGCCGGACTTTAAAACGCTTGTCGCTGGGCTGGACAAAACGGCTCTGCTGAATATTGCGCCGGCCGCGGATCCGCTCGCCCGATTGCGGATAATCCAGCACGGCATCGTCGTGATAGATGTCATGCTCGGCCTCGAAATCATTGGCGTCGGAGGCGTCCCAGTGGCGCTGCAGCGCCGCCCTGATCGCTGGCTCGTTCATGGTGCTCTCCCTCCGCTTCGCATTCGATCAATAAGGCCTGGCACGCCGGCCGTACCATCCTTCCTTGGGAAGATGCGGCTCATATCAGGGTATGAGCGAGCCGAGCAGGCGCGCGTTCCCCGGATGCTGCGCTAAGCGCGTTCACGCGCGTCTTCGACGCGCTATGGCGCCGCTCTTGCGGCGTGATGCGCTGCTGATCCGGGGTCCACCCGCGCGGCTGGGTCCCGGCTCCGCGGAGCGGCACTTCGCGCCGCACCGCGTCCGGGACACGGCCCCTGCCCTACATTCTACCTTGCCAGCGGTTTTCCCGCCGTCTCCGGCGCCAGCGCGATCAGCGGCAGGCCGATCAGGTAGATCAGCGACAACAGCGAGATCGCCAGCGGAAAACTTCCGGTCCGCGCCGCCAGCACGCCGATCAGGGTCGGGCCGGCCGCGCCCAGCACGCGGCCGAGGCTGAAGCAAAACCCCGAGCCGGTGCCGCGCAGCGCTGAGGGGAACATTTCCGGCAGCCAGATCGTGAACAGGCCGAACACGCCATTGGTGAAGAAGCCGAGCACCGGCAGCAGCGCCATGAACAGCACGAGGTTATCCAGCCACTCGATCGCGACCTCGTAACAGACGACGACGGAAATCAATCCGCCGACAAAGAACATCACCGCGGTCTTGCGGCGGCTGCCGAGCCAGGTCGTGATCCACGGCACCAGCAGGCAGGCGGTCAGCGTGCCCACATTGGTGATCAGCCCCGCCACCGCGCCCATCTGCTGCGCATGCGCCGGCGTGGAGCCCGCGGCCACCAGCTTGGTCGCGACCACGGTCGGCGCCCAAAAGTTCGACGACCACAGGCCGAAGATGATGCAGGCCATCATCAGCGCGGCCGACCAGGTGGTGCGCGCCTGCTCGCCGGAAAACAGCGCCTTAACCGGCGGCCGCGCGCGCGACATGTCGCGTTTCGGTTCGGGAATGTTGCTGCGCAGATAGGCGATCAGCAGCGCCGGCAAGATGCCGAGCAGGAACATGCCGCGCCAGCCGAGCTGGGAGCCGACCGCGAGCGTGACCGCCGCCGCCAGGAACAGCCCGGTCGGCGTCGCGGTATGCAGCCATCCCGCCAGCCGCACCCGCATGTTTTCGGGAACGGACTCCTGCAGCAGCGGCGTGCCGGCGGCCCACTCGCCGCCGATGCCAAAACCGGCAACAAAGCGAAACAAGGCGAACATCACCAGCCCGGTCGCCATGCCGCTCAGCGCCGTGAACACCGAGTAGACCAGCACCGTCCAGCACATGATCCGGACCCGCCCAAAGCGGTCCGCGGCCCAGCCCCACACCATCGAGCAGGCCCAGCCCAGCATGAAGATCGAAAACAGCGCGCCGCCATAGAGGCCGATATTGGCCTTGCTCGCCTCGATGCCCGAGGCCGGCAGCAGTTCGGACAACGCCCCGACCAGCACATAGCTGTACATCGAGGAGTCGAAGCCATCGAGCATCCAGCCGAACCAGGTCGCCCAGAATATCTTTTGCGGCGACACCGCGCCCGCCACCGGGACGGACGCAGCTGTGGTGTTGACGGTGCTCTCGGCCATGTTTCCTCTCGCGTTTCTTGTGAGGGCAATATGGCGGGATTTGCGGGGAACCGCAGCGCTGGGAAACGGGAGGGTGGTATCTGGAATGGGTATGGCGGGGCCGGCGGGCGCCATCTCATCGCAGCCGGCGAGTAAGATCGCGTATTCCGGAATAACAAGCCCGACGGTGTCCTGCACGGCACCCAGACCATCGGCGACCTGGATTGCGAGATGCTGAAGAGTTCGATTGGATTTCCCCGGATGAGATCACGACGACCTATGACTACTCTGACAGGAAAGCGCCGGCAGGGTTGCGGTTGGAAGATTGTGGCTTCAGGCGTTTCGACCCGCAGAACCCCTTTCAACATTAACGGGATAGTGTTCAACCTATAGATAAGAAATGGACCCTGCACTTCACACCACAGAATTGATCAAGCGCTGAACCCATCAAAACTCACCCCCCAGTCGTAACGACCGGCAACAAGACCTCGAAACTTTCGGGGGGAAATACTAATTTACATCTCCAAACGAGCGCATTGGTCAGATCAGACTTGCGTGCGTCAAGGGCCTTCCGCGCAAGAGGGATGTATTCCGGCCAGGCCGGCGAATTTAGCTGATGCAATTTTTTTATTATTACGGTTAGAACAATTAGTCGCTTTTCAACAGGTAGCGTCTCGCCGACCAAAAGCATGGAGAGCAACGCCGATGTTTGACCAATAGCTAGGATGTCATCGACACATTTCTCGACATCTGCACATTCAATCAATCTTAGCACGCTAACAGTCGTCTTTGGATATAAGCCGCTCACCTCTTTGCGACTCTCCATATGTGAGAGCGCCGCAATGAGCCTCTTGCCTGCATCCGCAGTTTCATCGGCCAAAAGACCAAGCGACGCAGGATACCATAATGCCTCTAACGTCGGGTCGGCTTCAAAACTACTCACAACTAGATCTCGAACGTTTGGATCTTGAACTGCAAATTGCTCGGAGTATGACAAAAGGATACCTATTTTTGTAGCAATATCAGGAATACTCCGCATTGAAGTCGGCACCATCAAGATGACGTCGTCGGCTCCGTGGATAGACCGTGCCTGCTGGACCCATTTTGGAAAAGCAAAGAGCTCGAACTAGTCGTTCAAACGAAATAGGATTTAGACGACCGAGATCAAACCCTTCCATTTTTTCCTCGCTCTTGTCAGTTAATTCGAGCTACTGATCACGTCCGAATTCTACGAGATCGCCGTAGCAGGTTTCACAATCTAAGCGCTTATTTCTATTTTTTTACAAGCTCACACCAGGCGTGCGTCGGGGTATGGCGTTAGGTGAGCGGTCTTGGCGCGCGGACGGGCCGCTACTTTCTGCCTCGGCAGCGAGGCTGGAAGAATGGCACAACTTCCACCTCCCTCCCACATCGCCTTATTTGCATAGTCACCCTTTTTACGCCTCTCGATATTTCCGATTTACAGAATTTTTATTGACTCTACTCCCAAATCACCCGTATAATCCCCCCATCCTGCCCGCTAGAGGGGCGCTCGCGAACGTCACGAACGTTGGGTCAGGATGCGGTGGACGCGGGGCTTCAGGCGCGCAAGCGCTGACGTATGAAGCCGTCGCGTACGGTTAAACCGTGTGGTCCTGACGCCCCAAGGCTGGCGTCAAGTCCCGGGGTGGCCAACGCTTCCCGGGGGCGATGGTGGCACAGCATGGCCGCCAGGGAGATCACGGCATAGGCCGTAGAGCATCGCGCAGGGAAGGCCGGAGTGTTTCCGCTGAACCTGTATGCTCGTGTGCGCCTTTTTTTGATGCACAATGGCACACGAGACCGCGGGTGCAGCGCGCACCCGGTCTTCCCTGCGTCCTCTAACTTTTAGGGGGCGAACGATTTGCAAGGCTCGGGCAAAAAAGCTGTCGCGAGAACGAGAAGGTGTGTTCAGCGCGTAGCCCGGATTGAACGAAGTGAAATCCGGGGCAGGCCTTCCCGGCGGCACGGCCGCTCCCGGATTTCGCTGCGCTCAATCCAGGCTACAAGAATGGGGTCGATGCCTTCTATCGCGATTGATGCCAGGGGTGATGGGTCCTCGCGCCCCGTGCGCAATTGCGCACTAGGCGAGGACGACGGCAGAGGTTGGAGCGGCGCCCCCTTGAATCGGAACAATTCGCAACAAATCAGTTCCTGCAAATGAGTGGCGATTGCGGCCTTCGCCATGCTTTGACGCGACACATGGGGCTGCTAGACCGACCCGCATGAGCACGACCGTTCAACCCAGTTCCCTGCCCTCCAAATCCCGCGTCGCGGCGATCTCGATTTTTGCCAGTGCCGCGATGGCCGCCGCGAAATTCGTGGTGGGCGTCGCGATCGGGTCGCTGGCGCTGATCTCGGAGGCGCTGCATTCCTCGGTCGATGTGGTCGCCACCGTGGTGACCTGGATGGTGGTGCAGGTATCGGACCGGCCGGCCGACGAGGAGCATCATTACGGCCACGGCAAGCTCGAAAGCCTGTCCGCGCTCGGCGTCATCGCGATGCTCTATGTGCTGGCGGGCGGCATCCTGGTCGCCGCCTGGGGCCGCCTGCGCGAGGGCACGCCGCCGCCGGCGATCTCGATCATCCCGTTCGCGGTGCTGCTGCTCGATATCCTCGTCAATCTGTGGCGGGCGTGGGCGCTGCACCGCGCCGCGCGCGCCACCGCGAGCCAGGCGCTGGCCGCCGACGCCCTGCATTTTGCCTCCGACGTGTTCGGCTCGGTCGCCGTCATCATTGGGCTGGCGCTTTCCGGGTTCGGCTATCGCTGGGGCGATGCGGCCGCGGCGATCGGCGTCGCGCTCGTGATCGCGCTGCTCGGCCTGCGGCTGGCGCGCTCCACCGTGGAGACGCTCCTCGACCGCGCCCCCGAAGGCGCCTCGGTCAAGGCGAACGCCGCGATCCGTTCCATCCCCGGCGTGGTCGACGTCGAACGCCTGCGCGTCCGCATGGTCGGCCCTACCCATTTCATCGACGCCATCGTGGCCGTGCCGCGCACCTTCCCGATCGACCGGGTCGAGGAGATCAAGCAGCGCGCGCAGCAAGCGGTCGCCGCGGCGCTTGGCGATGCCGACCTCACGTTTACAGCCGTACCTGTGGCGCGCAACAATGAAAGCGTGCGCGAGCGCATCATGGTGATCGCGCGCAATTCCGGCCTCGCCGTGCATCATGTCACGGTGCACGATCTCGGCGGCAAGCTCACCGTCTCGATCGACCTCGAGGTCGACGGCGAGATGGCGCTGATATCGGCGCACGACATCGCCCATGATCTCGAGCGCGACATCCGCGACGAGTTCGGCGACGTCGAGGTCGACACCCATATCGAGCCGCTGGAGCCGGAGCTGCCGCTCGGCTCCGACGCCGCGCCCGCCCGGGTCGAGGCGATCAAGGCGGCGCTGACCCGGTTTGCCGCCGACGGCGAAATCCATGACATCCATAACGTGCGGGTGCGCGACACCGACGCCGGCGAAATTGTCAATTTCCATTGCCGCGCCGCGCCCCAGATGAGCGTGATCCGGGTGCACGACAATGTCGACGCGATCGAGCGCGCGCTGCGCCGCGCGTTTCCGAGCGTGAAGCGCGTCATCAGCCACGCCGAGCCCCCGCGCGTCTAGCGCGTGAGTAAATGAGTCGGTGTCTCAAACGACTCCGCAAAACTACGTGACGGCGAGTCACACGTTCTTGTTTCGGACTCGGTTTTGAAATTTTGATTCTCCGTTGGACAAGATTTTTTCGAATTAACGAATCGTTGACTCTCGACAGGCCGGGAAAACTGGATTCAAATCGCTGTGATTCGGGAGCGAGTTCGGGGGCTTTCGAAAGGGCGTTTTCAGGCAAGTTTTTGGGGGTCTAAGGCATGGCGCGCGTCCACGCGGCGAACGCGTGCGTCCAATCCGATTCGATCAAGGGATTGGCGCAGTCGATCGCAAAACCGGCCTATCACCGGCTCCTGACCGCGGAGCCGGCATTGCGCCGCGCCGTCCCGACCCTGATCATCGCCTTCCTGATCACGATTTGTCTGGGCGCCTTCGTCCAGGTGATCGACCAGAACCGGCAGAAGCGCGCGGCGATGAAGCGCGATCTGGCGGCGATCGCCGACGTGCTGGCCGAGCGCATCGAACGCCTCGCCGCGAGCCGCGGCGAGCGCACGGCCACCTTCGAACGGCTGCAATTGACCTTGCCCGGCATGATCCCGCCCTGGGGCGCGGCGGTCGGCCGCCATGTCATCGTCACCGGCGCGGACCAGCGCGTGCTGGCCCGGCTGCCGGCCGACGGCGCGATCGGCGAGACCGCCGGGATCCTCGACATCATCGGCGCGGCGCTGCCGCTCGCCGCGGCGGGCCTGCCCTCGGCCGCGACCGACATCGCACTGCCGAATGGCGAGAGCGCGCTGGCGATCCAGCGTCTCATCACCGGCCTGCCCGGCCGGGTCATCGTGATCCAGGAAAGGATCGATCCCCTGTGGGGATCGGACGCGGCACTTTCCGTGACGCTGTCGGCGACCACCGGCTTCGTGGTGCTGATCCTCGGCTTTGCCTTCCACTGGCAATCGACCCGGGCCCGCGAGGGCGATTTGATCAACGACGCGGTGCGCGGCCGGATCGACACCGCGCTCAATCGCGGCCGCTGCGGATTGTGGGACTGGGACCTGTCGCGCGGCCGGATCTTCTGGTCGCAATCGATGTTCACCATGCTCGGGCTGGACAGCCGCAGCGACCTCCTGACCTTCGGCGAGGTCAACGCGCTGGTAAAATCCGACGACATCGATTTGTTCGCGATCGCCGACCAGCTGATCTCGGGCACCATCGACCATATCGACCAGACGTTCCGGATGCAGCATACCGACGGCCACTGGATTTGGCTCAGGGTACGCTGCGAGCTGAGCCATGGCGACAGCGACGCCGGCCTGCATTTGATCGGCATCGCGGTCGACATCACCGAACAGAAGAGCCTCGCCGAGAAGACCGTCGAGGCCGATTTGCGGCTGCGCGACGCGATCGAGACCATTCCCGAAGCCTTCGTGCTGTGGGACGCGGAAGACCGCCTGGTGCTGTGCAACTCGCACTTCCAGCGCCTGCACAAGCTGCCGGAATCCGCCGTCGCCCCGGGCACCTCCTATGAAACGGTGATCGAGGTCGGCAGCATGCCGGAGGTTCGCACCCGGCTGCAGGAGACCGGCGCGCCGGCGCCGGGCGCCCGCACCTTCGAGGCCCAGATCGAGGACGGCAGCTGGCTGCACATCAGCGAGCGGCGCACCAAGGACGGCGGCTACGTCTCGGTCGGCACCGACATCACCCGGATCAAGGAGCACGAGCAGAAGCTGGTCGACAACGATTTGCGGCTGCGCGCCTCGGTGATCGATTTGCAGCGTTCGCAGTCCGCGCTGGAGCGCCAGGCGATCGAACTCGCGGACCTCGCCGAGAAATATTCCGAGGAAAAGAACCGCGCCGAGGAAGCCAACCAGACCAAGAGCAAGTTTTTGGCCAATATGAGCCACGAGCTCCGCACCCCCCTCAACGCCATCATCGGCTTCTCCGAGATCATGGGCAGCGGCATGTTCGGCACGCTCGGCTCGGACAAATATTCCGAATACTGCCACGACATCCTGACCTCCGGCCGCTATCTGCTCGAAGTCATCAACGACATCCTCGACATGTCCAAGATCGAGGCCGGACGGATGCAGCTCGACCTCGAGCCGCTCGACCTGTCGAAAACGCTGGCGGAATCCATGCGGGTGGTCGCCGGCCGGGCGGAAGCCAAGAACCTGACGCTCGAGGCCGATCTCGAGGGCACCCCGTCGGTGGTGGCCGACCGCCGCGCGATCAAGCAGATCATGGTCAATCTGCTGTCCAACGCGGTCAAGTTCACCCCCGATGGCGGCAGGGTGGTCGTGCGCAGCCGGCTGCGAAACGGCGCGGTGCATCTGATGATCGCCGACACCGGGATCGGCATCGCGCAGCAATCATTGCAACGGCTGGGCCGGCCATTCGAACAGGTCGAGAGCCAACTGACAAAAACCTATCATGGCTCCGGGCTGGGACTGGCGATTGCCAAATCGCTGACCAGCCTGCATGGCGGATCAATGCGGCTGCGCTCGCGGCTCGGCACCGGCACCGTGGTCTGCGTGTCGCTGCCCCGCGACGGCCAAAAAAAAATAAAAGCCGAAATCGCCGCTGCCGCCTGACGTTTCCTGCTACCTGCCCTGCGCCATTACCGGCTTTGACGCCGCGCCAACATCGCTTTAAATGACAGCGACTTATCCGCCGTTCCTGACGGCTAAAGCGAAGCGCGCCGGCGCCTATTGGGAGGACGTAAAAGCATGCTGATCGACCAGGCCAAACTGCGTACGCTGGCCACGAAAATTGTCACCGCCGGCGGCAGCAAGGCCGCCGAGGCCGAGATCGTCGCCGACCATCTGGTGGAGGCCAATCTGCGCGGCCATGACAGCCATGGCGTCGGCATGCTGGTCGCCTATGTCAGGGATTTCGAGAACGGCACGCTAAAACCCAACCAGAAGCCGGAGATCGTTTCCGACACCGGCACTATTTCGGTGTGGGACGCCCAGGCCGGCTATGGCCAGGTGATCGCCCGCCAGGCGGTGGAATGGGCGATTGGCGCCGCGAAAAAGCACGGCGTCGCGGTCAACGGCTTGCGCAACGCGCACCACATCGGCCGGGTCGGCACCTATGGCGAGATCGCCGCCCGCGAGGGCATGGTGGCGCTGCATTTTGTCAATGTCGCCTCCGGCCCGCCGCCGGTCGCCCCGTTCCGCGGCCGTGAGGGCCGCTTTCTGACCAACCCGGTCTGCATCGCCATCCCCGGCACCGCCAGCAACGAGCCGATTTTGCTGGATTTCGCCACCAGCCGCGTCGCGATGGGCAAGGTGCGGGTCGCGCATAATGCCGGCAAGAAGATGTATGACGGCGTGCTGCTCGACCATGATGGCAAGCCGACCGACAATCCCTCCGTGATGTACACCGAGCCGCGCGGCGTGGTGCTGCCGTTCGGCGAGCACAAGGGTTCCGGTTTGGCGCTGGTCTGCGAACTTTTGGCCGGCGCGATCGTCGGCTCCGCCAGCGTCACCACCGCGACGCCGCCGGAGCGCGGCATCATCAACGGCATGCTGAGCATCGTGATCGACCCCGGCAGATTGTCGTCGCGCGACAGCATGCTGACCGAGATCGACGCGATGATCGGCTGGGTGAAATCCGCCAAACCGTCCGACCCGGAGCTTCCGGTTCTGGTGGCCGGCGAGCCCGAGCGGATCGCCCGGGCCGAGCGCATGGCAAAAGGCGTCGAGGTCGACAGCGAGACCTGGAGCCAGCTCAAGGCGATCGCCGAGCGCTATCAGATTTCTGTCGAACGCTGAGAGGATTGGCCTCGATCTCTCACGTTGGCGACGAGCTCATGTTGAGCATGATGATGAAGCGCGGGGTTCAGGCCTCCAGCGTCGGCGCCACTTCGCGCGCGGTGTGGATCAGTGCCGCGATCATCGGCGTTAGCGGCTCGCGCTGCGGCACCACCAGGCCGACGCTGTAGGTGACGGTGGGGTCGACGATCGGGATGCTGCGGACCGTGTCCGCAAAGCCGAGCGTGGCTGCGAGTTTTGCGGGCATCACGCTGGCCCAGCGCCCGGTTTTGACATGGGTGTAGAGCACGATGATCGAGTTCGAGGTCAGCGTCGGCAACGCCTCGACGCCGACCGATTTCAGCGCGCGGTCGATGATGCGGCGGTTCTGCATGTCGGGCGTCAACAGACATAGCGGCACCTGGCCGACCTCTTTCCAGGTCACCTGCTTGCGGTCGCCGAACATGCCGTCCGGCGCGGTCAGGAGCCGGTAGCTTTCATTGTAGAGCGGGATCGAGCGGACCTTGCCGAGCGGCTCGTTTTCCAGATAAGTCAGCCCGGCATCGACCTCGAGGTTTTCCAACAGCCCGAGCACCTCTATCGACGTGGTGGACACGATCCGGAACCGGACATTGGGGTGACGCGCCCGGAACGGCGTGGTTAGCGAGGCGACCATGCCGAGCGCGGTCGGGATCGCGGCGATCGCGATCTCGCCCGAAAGGCCCTCTTTCAGGGTCTGGATTTCCTGCCGCATCGCGCGGGCATCGCCGACGATCCGCCGCGCCCAGTCGAGCGTCCGCTCGCCCTCGGGGGTAAAACCCTGGAACCGGGAGCCGCGCTGCACCAGCATGACGCCGAGAATTTCCTCGAGCTGTTTTAAGCTGGTCGACATCGTCGGCTGGGTCACGCCGCAGGCCTCCGCGGCACGGCCAAAATGCCGTTCCTTGGCCAGCGCCAGCAAGAGTTCAAGCTTGTCGATCAAGTCAGCCCTTCCCCATCAACCAACAATCCCCCGCCACGCATAACATGCTCGCCGGTTGTCCCCTATCCAGGGCGGCCGCGTCGAAAACGCACTGCGCGATCGATTTGTATGATTTTCACATCGGCCAATTCGACATTGGTATTGATCGGGTTTCCGTATCGCCGCATGGGACAGCTTTATTGATTATTGGATCGATTCCAACACACAACACACAGCTAATAAGTCTTTGATCGAGATAGAAATATGAACTCAGCTTCCGAACCCTGGGACGAGAAGCGCGGCGCCGAAATCATCGCCGAACATGCTGGCCTTGAGGGCGCGACGCTGGTGATGTTGCATGCGTTGCAGGAAGCCTTCGGTTACGTGCCGCAGCCGGCGATTCCGATGGTCGCAGAGGCGCTCAATCTGTCGCGCGCCGAGGTCCACGGCGTCTTTACGTTCTATCATGATTTCCGTCACGCGCCCGCCGGGCGGCATATCCTGAAATTGTGCCGCGCCGAAGCCTGCCAGGCCGCCGGCGGCGACGCGCTGGCGGCGCGCGCCGAAGCAAAGCTCGGCATTGCGCTCGGCAATACCACGGCCGATGAGCGGGTGACCCTGGAGCCGATCTATTGCCTCGGGCTGTGCGCGACCGCGCCGTCCGCGATGCTGGATGGCCGTATCGTCGGTCGCCTCGATGAAGCGCGGCTCGATGCGCTGGTGGCGGAGGCGCAGCGATGAACCTTCGAATTTTCATTCCCCGCGATGCCGGTGCGGTCGCGGTCGGCGCCGATGAAGTCGCAACAGCGTTCGAAGCGACCGCGGCCAAGCGTGGCGTAGCTCACGAAATCGTCCGCACCGGTTCGCGCGGCCTGTACTGGCTGGAGCCGATGGTCGAGGTCGCCACCGCAAAAGGCCGCGTCGCGTTCGGCCCGGTGACGACCGCCGACGTCGCCGCCGTGCTTGATGCCATGACCGCGGACGGGCCGCATCTGCTGCGGCGTGGCGTCGCCGAGGAAATTCCCTGGCTGAAGCGGCAGACCCGCCTTACCTTCGCGCGTTGCGGCGTGATCGATCCGCGCTCGATCGACGATTACCGCGCCCATGGCGGTTATAAAGGCCTCGAGCGCGCGCTGGCACTCGGTACTGATGGCATTCTCGCCGACGTCACCGCGTCGGGGTTACGCGGTCGCGGCGGCGCGGGTTTTCCGACCGGCATCAAATGGAAAACCGTGGCGCAGACCAGCGCCGAGCGGAAATACATCGTCTGCAATGCCGACGAAGGCGACAGCGGCACCTTTGCCGACCGCATGATCATGGAAGGCGACCCGTTTGTCGTGATCGAGGGCATGACCATTGCCGGCGTCGCGGTGGGCGCCAGCAAGGGCTATATCTACATCCGCTCGGAATATCCCCATGCCGTCATCGCGATGAACGAAGCGATCAAGGCAGCGAAAAAGGCCGGCTATCTCGGCAGCCGTATCGGCAACTCGGCCCATGATTTCGATCTTGAAGTCCGGGTCGGCGCCGGCGCCTATGTCTGCGGCGAGGAAACCTCGCTTCTGGAAAGCCTCGAGGGCCGCCGCGGCATCGTCCGCGCCAAGCCGCCGCTGCCCGCGCACAAGGGCCTGTTCGGCAAGCCCACCGTGATCAACAACGTGCTGTCGTTTGCGGCAATCCCCTTCATCCTCGCCGGCGGCGCCAAGGCCTATGCGGATTTCGGCATGGGCCGTTCGCGCGGCACCATGCCGATCCAGTTGGCCGGCAACATCGCCCGCGGCGGCCTGTTCGAAACCGCGTTCGGCATCACGCTCGGCGAACTGATCGACGACGTCGGCGGCGGCACGCTGAGCGGCCGCCCGGTGCGCGCCGTGCAGGTCGGCGGACCCTTGGGGGCCTACTTCCCCCGCGCGCTGTTCGATACGCCGTTCGACTATGAAGCCTTTGCCGCGCGCGACGGCCTGATCGGCCATGGCGGCATTGTTGTGTTCGACGACACCGTCGACATGTCGAAGCAGGCGCGCTTTGCGATGGAATTCTGCGCGATCGAATCCTGCGGCAAGTGCACGCCGTGCCGGATCGGCTCCACCCGTGGCGTCGAGACCATCGACAAGATCCGCGCCGGCGAGCGCGTCAGCGAAAACCTCGCGGTCGTCGAAGACCTCTGCAACACCATGAAATTCGGCTCGCTCTGCGCGCTGGGCGGGTTCACCCCCTACCCCGTGATGAGCGCGCTAAAACATTTCCGGGAAGATTTCGGCCCGGCGCCGACCCGCCTGCAGGCCGCGGAATAAAGGACGCAAAGGACGCTCTTCATGTCGCTCATTGTGGAAACCGATTTCGGCACCCCCCGCTCCAAATCCGAGACCATGGTGACGCTGACCATCGACGGTCAAAGCGTCACGGTGCCCGAGGGCACCTCGATCATGCGCGCGGCAATGGAAGCCGGCACGCAGATCCCAAAACTCTGCGCCACCGACATGGTGGACGCGTTCGGCTCCTGCCGGCTCTGCCTGATCGAGATCGAGGGCCGCGCCGGAACGCCGGCGTCGTGCACCACGCCCGCCATGAACGGGCTCGTGGTCCACACCCAGACCGAACGGCTGAAGAAGCTGCGCAAGGGCGTGATGGAACTCTACATCTCCGACCATCCGCTGGACTGCTTGACCTGCGCGGCGAACGGCGACTGCGAATTGCAGGACATGGCGGGCGCGGTCGGCCTGCGCGACGTGCGCTACGGCTATCAGGGCGAGAACCATGTGTTCGCCAAGTCCGAAGGCAAGCCGAACGCGGCCTGGATGCCGAAGGACGAATCCAATCCCTATTTCACCTACGATCCCTCGAAATGCATCGTCTGCTCGCGCTGCGTCCGCGCCTGCGAGGAAGTGCAAGGTACTTTTGCGCTGACCATCTCCGGTCGTGGTTTCGATAGCCGGGTATCGCCCGGCATGAGCGAGAGTTTCCTCGGCTCCGAATGCGTATCTTGCGGCGCCTGCGTGCAGGCCTGTCCGACCGCGACCTTGACCGAGAAATCCGTGATCGAGATCGGCCAGCCCGAGCATTCGGCGGTGACGACCTGCGCCTATTGCGGCGTCGGCTGCACTTTCAAGGCGGAAATGCGCGGCGAGGAAGTCGTGCGTATGGTGCCGTACAAGGACGGCAAGGCCAATCGCGGTCACTCCTGCGTCAAGGGCCGCTTCGCCTGGGGCTACACCACCCACAAGGAGCGCATCCTCAATCCGATGATCCGCGAGAAGATTTCGGATCCCTGGCGCGAAGTGTCGTGGGACGAGGCCTTTGCCTATGCGGCGTCCGAGTTCAAGCGGATCCAGACCAAATACGGCCGCGACTCCATCGGCGGCATCACCTCTTCCCGCTGCACCAACGAGGAAACCTATCTGGTGCAGAAGCTGATCCGCGCCGGCTTCGGCAACAACAATGTCGACACCTGCGCCCGCGTCTGCCACTCGCCGACCGGCTATGGCCTCTCGACGACCTTCGGCACCTCGGCTGGCACCCAGGACTTCGACTTCGTCGAGCATACCGACGTCGTGATGATCATCGGCGCCAATCCCGCGGCCGCCCATCCGGTGTTCGCCTCCCGCCTGAAGAAGCGGCTGCGCCAAGGGGCAAAACTGATCGTGATCGATCCGCGCCGCACCGAGATGGTGGAATCGCCCCACATCAAGGCGCTGCATCTGCCGCTGCTGCCCGGCACCAATGTCGCGGTGCTCACCGCGGTTGCCCACGTGATCGTCACCGAAGGCCTGGTCGACGAAGCCTTCGTGCGCGAACGCTGCGACTGGAACGAGTTCGAGGATTGGGCGGCGTTCGCCGCGCAACCGAACAACAGCCCGGAAGCGACCGCCATCATGACCGGCGTCGACCCAAAGGATTTGCGTGAAGCGGCCCGGCAGTTCGCCACCGGCGGGAACGGCGCGATCTATTACGGCCTCGGCGTCACCGAGCACAGCCAGGGTTCGACCACGGTGATCGCGATCGCCAATTTGGCGATGGCGACCGGCAATATCGGCCGGCCCGGCGTCGGCGTGAACCCGCTGCGCGGCCAGAACAACGTGCAGGGCTCCTGCGACATGGGCTCGTTCCCGCATGAACTGCCGGGCTATCGCCATATCTCCGGCGACGTCGTGCGCGAGTTGTTTGAAGCGATCTGGAACGTCAAGCTCAACCCCGAACCGGGCTTGCGGATTCCCAACATGTTCGACGCCGCGATCGAAGGCACCTTCATGGGCATCTACGTGCAGGGCGAAGACATCCTGCAATCCGACCCCAACACCAAGCATGTGGTGGCGGCGCTGTCGGCGATGGAATGCGTGATCGTGCACGATCTCTTCCTCAACGAGACCGCCAATTACGCACATGTGTTCCTGCCGGGATCGACTTTCCTGGAAAAGGACGGCACCTTCACCAACGCGGAACGCCGTATCCAGCGCGTGCGCAAGGTGATGTCGCCGCGCAATGGCCTCGCCGACTGGGAGGTCACGATTAAGCTAGCCAAGGCGATGGGCTACGAGATGAAATACAGCCATCCGTCCGAAATCATGGACGAGATCGCAGCACTGACCCCAACCTTCGCCGGCGTGTCCTACGCCAAGCTCGACGAAGTCGGTTCGGTGCAGTGGCCGTGCAACGAGAAGGCACCGCTGGGGACGCCGATCATGCATATGGACGGTTTCGTGCGCGGCAAGGGCAAGTTCGTCATCACTGAATATATCCCGACCGACGAGCGCACCGGGCCACGTTTCCCGTTGCTGCTGACCACCGGCCGCATCCTCAGCCAGTACAATGTCGGCGCCCAGACCCGACGCACCGACAACACGATCTGGCACAGCGAAGACCGGCTGGAAATCCATCCGCACGACGCCGAACAACGCGGCGTCCGTGACGGCGACTGGGTCCGGCTCGCCAGCCGCGCCGGCGAAACCACGCTGCGCGCCTTGATCACCGACCGGGTCGCGCCCGGCGTGGTCTACACCACCTTCCACCACCCGGACACGCAGGCCAACGTCATCACCACGGAATTTTCCGACTGGGCGACCAATTGTCCGGAGTATAAGGTGACCGCGGTGCAGATTTCGCCGTCGAACGGCCCGTCCGAATGGCAGAAGTCCTATGAGGAACAGGCACGGCATTCGCGCCGCATCGCGCCTGCCGTGGAAGCCGCGGAGTAGCCGTGCACGATCCCGTCCGCACCGTCGATCGACAGGTCTGGCGCGACGGCGGCCTGAGTGAAGGCACGCGCACGATCCCCGAGGAGACCGCGCTGGCACTGACCTATAATGGCGGCACCTACGCCGTGATGATGGGCACGCCGCGGGATCTCCGGGATTTCGCCATCGGCTTCAGCCTCGGCGAAGGCATCATCCAGTCGCCTGATGATATCGATACGCTCGACATCGTCGATCTCGACGACGGCATCGAATTGCGGATGTGGCTGGCGCCATCCAGAGCCGACCGGCTCAGCGAGCGGCGGCGGCATATCGCGGGCCCGACCGGTTGCGGCCTCTGCGGCATCGATTTAATCGCAGAAGCCATTCGTCCCGCCGCGATCGTGGCGCAGGGCCGGTCGTTCGCGCCGCGCGAGATCATGACGGCGATGCAAAGCGTTGCGCCGTTGCAGCAGATCAACATCGAGACCCGCGCGGTCCATGCGGCGGCATTCTGGATGCCGGCGCGTGGCATCGTCGCGCTTCGTGAAGACGTCGGCCGCCACAACGCGCTCGACAAACTGGCCGGCGCGGTCGCCCAGGAGAGGTTCGCCGCCGGCGAAGGCATGGTGTTGCTGACCAGCCGGGTCTCGGTCGAAATGGTGCAGAAGGCGGCGGCGATGGGCGCGCCGCTGATGGTCGCGGTCTCCGCGCCTACGGCGCTCGCGGTCCGCATGGCGGACGCCGCCGGCATCACGCTCGCCGCGATCGCACGCGCCGACGGCTTTGAGGTCTTCACCCATCCGGGCCGCATCGTGCCGGAGATGGCAACGCAGGGAACCGTGTATGTCGTCGCCTGATCGCCTGGTTTATATGGCCAACCAGATTGGCAGCTTCTTCAGGAGCCAGGGGCCGGACCTGGCCGTGGCGGGAGTAGCCGATCACATCAAGAAGTTCTGGGATCCGCGGATGAAGGCAAAGATAAACGCCCATCTCGACGCCGGTGGCGAAGGGCTCGATCCGAATGTTCGCACGGCACTTGAGACGCTGCGCAAGGCTTAGGCACACGGCCTGGCCTGCCGCGGTTAAAACCAATTTGCATCATTTATTGTCTATCGAACCGGCCCCCGGCTTCCTACCTGTTCTATGCAGTAGCAGGACAGGCTGATGACCAAGAAAAACCTCGATGGCATTCAGGATTATCAAGGCGCGGCCGCCGGCTGGGGTGCGCTGAAGGCGGTTGCGGACGCGGTTCGTGGCCAGATGGCGGTTGGCAAGGAGACCCACGGCCTGCTGACCATGAACCAGCCCCATGGCTTCGATTGCCCGGGCTGCGCATGGCCGGACCCCAGGCACACCTCCTCGTTCGAATTCTGCGAAAACGGCGCCAAGGCGGTGACCTGGGAAGCCACCGCCAAACGCACCACACCGGAGTTCTTCGCCGCCCATAGCGTCAGCGAACTCTGGAACTGGCGGGATTTCGACCTCGAGAACGAGGGCCGCCTCACCCACCCCATGGTCTATGACCGCGCCACCGACCGCTATGTGCCGATCTCGTGGCAGGACGCGATGGCGCGGATCGGCGCCGCCTTGCGCGCCCTGCCCGATCCCGACATGGCGGAGTTTTATACCTCGGGCCGCGCCTCGAACGAGGCCGCTTTTGTCTACCAGTTGTTCGCGCGGGAATACGGCACCAACAATTTCCCCGATTGCTCCAACATGTGCCACGAGGCCACCAGCGTCGGCCTGCCGGAATCGATCGGCGTCGGCAAGGGAACGGTGACGCTGGAGGATTTCGACCACAGCGACTGCATCTTCTGCATCGGCCACAATCCCGGCACCAACCATCCGCGCATGCTGACCACGCTGCGCGAGGCTTCCAAACGCGGCGTGCCGATCATCGCGATCAACCCGCTGCGCGAGCGCGGGCTGGAGCGTTTTACGGCGCCGCAAAACCCGGTGGAGATGCTGACGCTCGGCTCAACGCCGATCGCCTCG
This sequence comes from uncultured Alphaproteobacteria bacterium, assembly GCA_963699465.1. Lineage (GTDB taxonomy): Bacteria > Pseudomonadota > Alphaproteobacteria > Rhizobiales > Xanthobacteraceae > Bradyrhizobium. The sequence continues at coordinate 254,307 of CAVOTZ010000044.1, read as the reverse complement.
TCTTATTATCTTGTCAAGGTCGGCGGCGATGTCGCGATGCTCAAGGGCATGATGAAGACCCTGCTCGCGCTCGACGCCAAAAATCTCGCCGAAGGTGGCCCCGGCCTGCTCGATCGCGAATTCATCGCCGAACACACCAGCGGCATCGAGGCGTTGCTGGCCGACATCGAAGCGACCTCTTGGGAGGCGATCGAAGCGGCGTCAGGCCTGTCGCGCGCCGACATCGAAGCGGTCGGAGGTGTCTACGCCAAGGCCAACCGCGTCATCATCAACTACGGCATGGGCATCACCCAGCACCGCCACGGCACCGGCAATGTGCAGCAGATCGCCAATCTCCTGATGCTTCGCGGCAATATCGGCCGACCCGGCGCCGGCATCTCGCCGCTGCGTGGCCATTCCAACGTGCAGGGCGATCGCACCGTCGGGATCACCGAGATTCCGAACAAGGCCCTGCTCGACGGCATCGTCCGCGTCTACGGTTTCGAGCCGCCGCGCGCCAAGGGACACGACGCGGTCGAAGCCATCGAGGCGATCCGCGATGGGCGCTCCAAGGCGCTGATCTGTCTTGGCGGCAATCTGGCGGTCGCGATGTCGGACCCCCAGACCACCTTCCAGGCGATGCGCGGCCTCGACCTCGCGGTCCATATCGCGACCAAGCTCAATCGCTCGCATCTCCTGCTGGCCAAACAGTCCTTCATCCTGCCGTGCCTCGGCCGTACCGAGATCGACCTGCAGGCCGGCGGCCCGCAGGCGGTGACCGTCGAGGATTCGATGTCGATGGTGCATGCCTCGCGCGGCGGCCTCAAGCCTGCCTCCGAGCACCTGAAATCTGAGCCGGCGATCATCGCCGAGATGGCGATCGCAACACTGCCCAATACCAAGGTGCCGTGGCGCGAGTTGATCGCGGACTACAACAAAATCCGCGACGGCATCGAAGGCGTATTCCCGGCCTTCAAGGATTTCAACGCCCGCATCCTGCACCCCGGCGGCTTCTGGCTGCGCAACGCAGCCTCCGAACGCGAATGGCTGACGCCGAACGGAAAAGCCAATTTCCTGGTCTATCCCGGCCTCGAGGAAGACGCGCCGGCAGCGGACGCGCTGACACTGACCACGATTCGCAGCCACGACCAGTACAACACCACGCTGTACGGCCTCAACGATCGCTACCGCGGCATCACCGGCCGTCGCGACGTTATTTTTATCAATGCCAACGATTTGTCGAAACGTGGCTTGAGCCATGGCGATCTGGTCGACGTCAGTGTCAGGGATCCCTTGGGCTCGGCGTTGAGCGAACGGATCATGCGCGGGTTGACCGCGGTGGCCTACACCATCGCGGAAGGTTCGGTGGCCGCCTATTACCCCGAGGCCAATGTGCTGATCGCGCTCGATCACTATGACACCAAATCCGGAACGCCGTCGTACAAGTCGGTCCCGGTGCAGATACGCGCATCAACCAGCTAGCGGTTTTCGACCACCGCCTCGAACACCCGCCGCACCTCAATCTGGATTTCCTTCACCCGCGCCTGCAGCGAGGAAAAATCAGGCGCATCCCCGGCACGCGCCATCACGCGCCGCAGATCCTCGCCGGCCGTTTCCGGCTTGAATTTATCGGTCACGCAGAGCCGCAGGATTTGCGTCAGATCATGGTAGAGCCGCGCCGCGCCGCGCAGGATTTCCGCGGAAGCCTGCGGCAACACCCCGAGCCGCGCGGCATTGTCGAGCACCTGCAGCGTGGAGACGTCGAGGATGTCGGGCTTTTCGGCGGCATGCACCAGTTGCAGATATTGCGCGATGAAGTCGATATCGACGAGACCGCCCGAGGCGTATTTCAGGTCCCAGATATCGTCCTCACCCTTTTCGAGCGCGACCGCGCGGCGCATGTCCGCGACATCGGTGGCGACGCTCGCGGCATCGCGCGGCCGGGTCAGGACCTCGCGAATGATGCGTTCGATCTCGCGGCGAAAAGCCGGCGATGCCGAAATCACCCGCGCCCGGGTCAGCGCCATGTGTTCCCAGGTCCAGGCCTCGCGGTCCTGGTATTGCGCGAACGAATCGAGGCGGGAGGCCACCGGCCCTGCCCGGCCCGACGGCCGCAGCCGCATGTCCACCTCATAAAGCACGCCGTAATTGGTGCGGGTGGTGAACGCGCTGATCAGCCGCTGGGTAAAACGGGCGAAATAATGCGCCCCGCTCAGCGGCCGTGCGCCGTCCGAATCCGGCTCGTCGTGATCGAAATCATACAACACGATCAAGTCGAGGTCGGAAGACGCCGTCATCTCCCGGCTGCCGAGCCTGCCCATCGCCAGCACCGCGATCTCCTGGCCCTTGATGCGGCCGTGTTGTGCCGCGAACTGACCGGTCACCAGTCCCTTGACGGTATCGACAATGCCCTCGGCAACGTCGGCAAAGGCAACGCCGGCCTGCGAGGCGGACACCGTGCCGGACAATATGCGTGTTCCGATCAGGAACAGGCTCTCCTGGCCGAACAGCCGCAGGCGGTCGAGGAACTCCTCGTAGGAAGCCGCATCCGCCAGCGTCGCCGCCAGCCGCGCGGAAAGTTCGCGCTGGTCCGGCATCGCGCCGAAGAAGCGCGGATCGATCAGGCCATCCATGATCTGCGGCTGCCGCGCCAGCATGTCGCCGAGCCGTGGCGCCGCGCCCAGGATGAGCGCCACCAACGCCACCAAATCGCTGTTCTGGCTGAGCAGCGAAATCAGCCGCCCGCCGCGCTGCAGCGCCCGCAGGAAACGATCGAACGCTGCGACCGCATCGTCGGGCTCTTCGGCATCGGCAAGGCCTGCGATCAACGCGGGAACGAATTCAACGAAGGCGCTTCGCGCCGGCTGCTGCCGGAATACGCGATAGTCGCCGACCATCCATTGCTGCACGGTCGCGGCCACCGCCGCCGGCTTCTTGAAGCCGAGCGTGGCCAGATGGTCGAGCAGGCGTCGATCTTCCGGCCCGGCGCCGTAATCGGCCGCCGGCAGTTGCGCGGTTCCGGCCGGATTACCCTCGAACAGCTTTCCGTAGTGCCTCTGCACGATATCGAGATGACCGAGCAGGTCTCCGGCAAAGGCAGCGCGGCTTTCATAACCAAAAAAACGGGCGAACCGCTCCATCACTTCTACGCTGTCGGGCAGTGCATGGGTCTGTTCGTCGGCGACCATCTGCAGCCGGTGCTCGACCCGCCGCAGGAAGCGATAGGCCGCCGACATTTCGTCGCGCGCCTGAAAGGTGATCCAGTTGCTCGATGCCAGCACGTCGAGCGCTTGCAGCGTCGGCCGCACCCGCAATTCCGGGTGCCGGCCCCCGGCGATCAATTGCTGGGTCTGCGCGAAAAACTCGATCTCGCGGATGCCGCCGCGCCCGATCTTGACGTTGTGGCCTTCGACCGCGATGTCGCTCTGGCCGCGAAACGTCTGCATCTGCCGTTTCATGTCGTGGACGTCGGCCAATGCCGCGAAGTCCAGATGCTTGCGCCAGACGAACGGCGCGATATCGGCCATAACCGCCTCGCCGGCCCTGGCGTCGCCGGCGCACGGCCGCGCCTTGATCATCGCGGCGCGTTCCCAGGTGCGGCCTTCGCGTTCGTAATAATGCAGCGCCGAGACGGTCGAGATCGCAACCTGGGTCGAGGCCGGATCCGGCCGCAGCCGCAGATCGACGCGGAACACGTAGCCGTCGCCGGTGCGCTGCTGCAGCATCCGCGACAAGCCCTGCGCAATACGCACGAAAAACGGCTGCGGCTCGATGTCGGGGGCCAGCGTCGGCGCGCGGGAATCGAAAAACACGATCAGGTCGATGTCGCTGGAATAGTTCAGTTCGCCCGCGCCCATCTTGCCCATCGCCAGCACGATCAGGCCGCTGTTCTCTTCGGGGCGATCGAGGCTTGGCGGCGATATTCTTCCGCGCACGGCCGCCTCGCGCAGCAAATAACGCAACGCGGCTTGCACCGAGGCGACCGCAAGACCGGTCAGCGCTTCGGTCACCCGCATCACCGGCCAGACGCCGCCGATGTCGCACAGCGCGATCAGCAGCGCGGCTTCCGACTTCATGCGGCGCAGCGACCGCATCGCGTCGGCCTCGCTGCCGGCGGCCGAAACCTCGCGGCTGGTAGCGTCGATCAGTTGCGCCAGCTGCCGGTCCGGGTCGCAGCCGAGCAAGTGAAGCAGCCGCGCGGCATCGGCCCGCATCAGGTCGAACAGATAAGGCGATGCCTCCGCGATACCCAGGAGAATGCGATGGGTTTGCGGGAATTGCGCGGCGAAACCACGGATCGCCGTCGCCTGCCCCGGCTCGAGATCGGCCAGCCAGCTGGCCAGACGCCGTTCCGCCTCAACCGGATCGGACAGAAGCGGTCCGTCCACGAACCGCGCGGCCAGACAGCGCCGGTCGGCTTTGTCAGATGCGGAGGAATTCATGCCACCTTCTGTGGCATATCCAGCGTTTGAGCCGCAACCCGGTCACTGGTCGCAGCCCGCGCCGGCAACGCCAGCGTGGCGCGCAGGCCGGGCTTGGCATCGCCGAGCATGAGATCGCCGCCATGCAGCGTCGCTACCGCCGAGGCCAGGCTGAGACCGAGCCCGGAACCCGGCAAGGTGCGGCTGGCCTCCAACCGTACAAAGCGTTCCACGGCGTGGCCACGATCGACTTCCGGAATACCCGGCCCGTGATCGGTGACGCTGAGCAGCACCTTGTCGCCGTCGCGCCGCGCTTCGATCAGGATTTCTTTCTGGCCCTGGTCGCCCGCGACCGCATCCGCGCCGAGCGGCTGGGCGGCGGCGACCGGCCTGCCATATTTGATCGCGTTCTCGACCAGATTGGCCAGCGCCTGGCTGATCAGTTCGCGGTTGCCGTGCAGCGGCGCCGGCGCCGTCTTGACGTGCAGAATCATGCCGTCGTCTTCGGCCAGCGGCTCATAGAGTTCGTGGATGCCGTTGGCGACGTCGGCGGCGTCGAAATCGTCCATATTGTCGCGGGCCTGGCCCGACTCCGCGCGCGCGATCATCAGCAGCGCGTTGAAGGTGCGGATCAGGCCATCGGATTCCTCGATGGTTCGTTCCAGCGCCGTGCGGTATTCGGCCTCGTTGCCGGATTTCGCCAGCGCCTCCTCGGCGCGATTGCGCAACCGCGTCAGCGGCGTCTTCAGATCGTGGGCGATGTTGTCGGAGACTTCCTTGAGCCCGATCATCAGCGCCTCGATCCGCTCCAGCATGGCGTTGAGATTTTCCGCCAGCCGGTCGAGTTCGTCGCCGCTGCGCCCGACCGGCAACCGCCCGCTGAGAGGTCGCCCGCCATGATGCGCTGGGTGGTGCCGGTCATGGCGTCGATCCGGCGCAGCACCCGCCGCGCGACAAAGACGCCGCCGCCAAGGCCGAGCACGACGACGATCAGTACCGACCATTGCGCGGCCTGCGCGACGATGCCGAACAGCCGCCGGCGCTCCTCCAGATCGCGCCCGATCAGCAGCCGGAAGCCGCTGGTCAATTCGGTGACCCGCACCAGCGCGCGATGGTCGGCATTGTCCTGCTCGTCGAGCCGGCGGTAGGCGGTCTCCGACCAGCCAGAGGATCCCATCACGCCCGGGCGCCAGCGAGCCGACATTGCCGGCGACCGCCTGCCCGGTCGGCGTGGTCACCAGATAGAGGTTGGCGCCGGGGCGCAGCGCCCGGTTCTCGATGGTGAAGACCAGCCCGCGCAGGCCGCGGCGAGCGTAGATGTCGCTGATCTCGCCGGTTTCCGCGTTCACCGTAGTGGTGATCTGCTCGGTGATCAGCCGGCGCGTGTTCCAGGCGAAATAGCCCAGCAGAGAAGCCGCGAACAGCGCAAACAAAAACAGGTAGACCAGCGTCAGTCGAAACGCCGTGGTGCGGATGAGTTTACCGAATGCCGTCACGGATCATGTATCCCGCGCCGCGAATCGTATGCAGCAAGGGCCGCTCAAAACCCTTGTCGATCTTGGAGCGCAGCCGCGAAATATGCACGTCGATGACATTGGTCTGGGGATCGAAATGATAGTCCCAGACGTTTTCCAGCAGCATGGTCCGCGTCACCACCTGGCCGGCATGCTTCATCAGATATTCCAGCAGCCGGAACTCGCGCGGCTGCAAGGTCAGTTCGTCCTTGCCGCGCGCCACCCGGTGCGACAGCCGGTCGAGCTCGAGATCGCCGACCCGATAGGTGGTTTCCTCGGCCGGGCCGCCGTGGCGGCGCGACAGCACCTCGACCCGCGCCAGCAGTTCGGCGAACGAATAGGGCTTTGGCAGGTAATCGTCGCCGCCGGCGCGCAGGCCCTTGATGCGGTCGTCGACCTGGCCGAGCGCCGAGAGGATCAGCGCCGGCGTCCGGTTGCCCTTGTCGCGCAAGGTGCCGATCAGCGACAGGCCGTCGCGCTTCGGCAGCATGCGGTCGATCACCAGCACGTCATAGTCGCCGCTGTCGGCCAGCGCCAACCCCTCCTCGCCGTCGCCGGCGAGATCGGCGACGTAGCCGACCTCGCGAAACGCCTTGACCAGATAGTCGGCGGATTCGCGGTCGTCTTCGACGATCAGGAGGCGCATGTGGGGATCGGTTGCGGTCACTTGTGCGGTCACTTGGGCGAGCCTTCTGTCACCATGGCGCGGCCGGCATCATCATGCAAGACGACCCGCCAACTCTTGTGTTTGAGCATGATCCGATCGGAAAACCGGTCTCCACTTTTCCGGATCATGCTCGAGAAAAAGCGGGCGGTGAAGCTGGGGGGACCTCACCGCCCTTTGACCTTCCGACGGAGGGGGGCGTATTCCACCGGAAGGAACCTTGAAAAGAGCCTCTAACCGAACCTTTGGAGGGAGCGAGCTTTTGACCCGCTCCCCCGGAAAGAGCCGTCGGCGGGGGCGACGAATGCCGGCGACACCCTCCATCTCGTTGAACCTCCGATACGTCAGCCTTTCGCCAGCGGCACCGCGACGAAGCGCGATTGACCGCCGCTCTTGACCCGCATCAGAACGCTGTTCTTGTTGTCGGCGCGCGCCGCGTTGATGGCGTCGCGCACATCGGCGGCGTTGGCGACCATCTTGCCGGCGACTTCGAGAATCACGTCGCCTTCCTTGAAGCCGCGTTCCGCCGCCGCGCTCTTCGGATCGACCTCGGTGACGACGACGCCATCCTTGCCGGCGCCGGCGACACTGTTGGCGGGCGCGACCGTCAGGCCGAGCTTCGGCACGTCGGTGCCGCGGGTAGCGCTGCCCTTGTCGTCATTATCGGTGTCGGCCTTGGCCTCGACCGTGTTCGGCAATTGGCCGAGCGTCAGGTTGACGACCTTGTCCTCGCCCTTGTGCAGCACGTTCAGCTTGACGGCGTTGCCGGGCGCCAGCCCGCCGATGGTGCGGGCGAGTTCGCGGGCATCCTTGACGGTCTCGCCGTTCACCGCGGTGATCACGTCGCCGGATTCGATGCCGGCCTTGGCGGCCGGGCCGTTGGCCTGCGGCTCGGCGACCAGCGCGCCTTCCGCCTTCTTCAGTCCGAGACTGTCGGCGATGTCGGCGGTGACCGGCTGAATCTGGACGCCGATCCAGCCGCGGCTGACCGAGCCCTTGTCCTTGAGCTGCGCGATCACGCTCTTGACGGTCGCGGCCGGGATCGAGAACGCGATGCCGACGCTGCCGCCCGACGGCGAATAGATCGCGGTGTTGACGCCGATCACCTCGCCTTCGGTGTTGAAGGCCGGGCCGCCGGAATTGCCCTTGTTCACGGGCGCGTCGATCTGGATGAAGTCGTCATAGGGGCCGTTGCCGATGTCGCGGCCGCTGGCCGAGACGATGCCGGCGGTCACGGTGCCGCCGAGGCCGAACGGATTGCCGACCGCGAGCACCCAGTCGCCGATCCGCGGCTTGCCGTCGGACAGCTTGGCAAACGGGAAGTCCGAGCCGCCCTCGACCTTGATCAGCGCGAGGTCGGTGCGGGCGTCGGTGCCGATCACCTTGGCGCTTGTAGGTCTTGCCGTCGTCGGTGGTGACTTCGACCTTGTCGGCGCCGTCGACCACGTGATTGTTGGTGACGGCATAACCATCGGCGGAAATGAAGAAGCCCGAGCCCTGGCCCGGTCACCGCGCCGTGTCCGCGCGGACCGCCGCGCATGCCGGGCGGCAAGCCATCCGGTCCGCCGAAGCGGCGGAAGAAACGCTCCATCGGCGAGCCCGGCTGGAACGGCGAGTCCTCATTGTTGTCGCTTCGTCCTTGGACGCCACCTTCTCGTTGATGTTGACCTTGACCGAAATCACCGACGGCTTCACGTGCTCGACGATGTCGGCAAAGCCCACCGGCTGCGCGACCTTGCGCACCTCGTTGTTGACCTGCGCATGCGCCGCGCTGGTGAAGATATCGACCGGTCCGCGTCGGACCGAAGCCATAAACGGCAACGCCGAGGCCGGCCACGACCGAGGCCATCAAGGCAAACTTGCGCGCGGAAAACAAAGAACGGCGCGGCGCCCGATAAGACGGAAGCGAGGAAAAATCGGTGGGACGGTCAGTCATTGAGAAAGTCTCCAAAAGTCTAGCAGAGGCCTGAAACGGACGGTGCCTGCGGGCTAGCACCTTGTGGTCCAAACATGGGGATTTCCGCCTTACAGCGCGCTGGCGGAGGAATTAAACTTTTGTAATAAAGCTGGAATCCAATGCGGCAGTTTATCGCAGGGCGACAATGGTTTAACGCCCGCCATGAGCGCCTTCGGCGTCCTACGCGGGACCATCCGGCAACGGTTGTTCCGCGATCAATCGTTCCAGCCGCGCTTCTTCCTCCGCGGTCAATTTGACCGCCGAATGATCCGCGCCGCCTGCGGATCTGGAACGGCGGCGGCCCTGGAACCAGAGCGCCAGCCCTCCTCCGCCGAGCGCCAGCGGCGGCAACAGCCACAGCAACCAGGTATGGGGTTCGAAGCCGCGGCTTCAGCAGCACGAATTCGCCGTAGCGCGCCACCAGGAAATCCAGCACCTGCGCATCGCTGTCGCCCGCCGCGATCCGCTCGCGCACCAACAGGCGCAGATCGCGCGCCAGCGGCGCTTCGGAATCATCGATCGACTGGTTCTGGCAGACCATGCAGCGCAGTTCGCGCGACAAATCCCGCGCCCGCAACTCCTTGGCCGGATCCGCCATGATCTCGTCCGGCTGCACCGCATAGGCGGCCGGCGCGCCGAGCAGCACCGACAGGGCAAACACAGCGGCCAGGATTCATCAGGATCTGTTCAATCGTTTCAATCGATCACTCCGCCGGCCTGCAGGCCGCGCGGCGCCCGCGCCGGCTTCGGCGCGCCGACCCGCAACCGCCGGTCCGACAGCGACAGCAGGCCGCCGAACGCCATCAGCACCGGACCGAACCAGATCAACAGCACCATTGGCTTGTGGTAGATGCGCACGGCGATGGCGCCGTCGGCCGTGGTATCGCCGAGCGAAATATAAAGCTGGCTGGCGCCGCGGGTCAGCAATGCGGCCTCGGTGGTGGTCGATCCGCGCGTGGTGAAATTGCGCTTCGACGGCGTCATGACGCCGATCCGCCCGCCGCCGTCGAGGCTGACGTGAACTGCGCCACCATTTCGCGAAAATTCGGCCCCTGCCGCTGCGCCAGCGCCGATCGAGCGTCAACGCATAGCCGGCGACGATGGGCGACATCGCCTGGACTTCATCGAGCCGATATATTCGCTGTTCCAGGTGGTTTCGCAGACGATTCCGATCAGGGCGACGCCGACGCCGGCATGGGCGAACACCGTTCCCCAGCTCGAGCGCGGCAATCCGCGCGCGCGCCGCGCGGCGATCGGCAGCGGCACGCGGAACAGTCCGGTGCGCTCGGCAAGATCGGTCAGCGCGCCGGCGATCACGAACACCGCAAGCCCGATCGCCAGCGGCGCGAACGCAGCAGCCGCCGCGCGTCCACGCCCACAAGCACCGCGATCGCGATCAGCGCCGCGACGCCGGCGGCGAACAGCCGCTGCGCTGCGCCGAGCAGATCGCCGCGCTTCCACGCCAGCAGCGGCCCGAACGGCACCGCGATCATCAACGGCACGAACAATGGCGCGAAGGTCAGGTTGAAAAACGGCGCGCCGACCGAAATCTTGTCGCCGGTCAGCACTTCCAGCGCCAGCGGATACAGCGTGCCGACGAACACGGTGGCGCAGGCGGTGGTGAGAAACAGATTGTTGAGCACCAGCGCGCCCTCGCGCGAGATCGGCGCGAACAGGCCGCCCTGCTTCAGCGCCGAGGCGCGCCAGGCGAACAGCGTCAGGCTGCCGCCGATGAAGACGCAGAGGATCAGGAGGATGAACACGCCGCGCGTCGGATCGGTCGCGAACGCATGCACCGACGTCAGCACGCCCGAGCGCACCAGGAAGGTGCCGAGCAGCGACAGCGAGAAGGTCAGGATCGCCAGCAGGATGGTCCAGACCTTGAGCGCATTGCGCTTTTCCATCACCACCGCCGAATGCAACAGCGCGGTGCCCGCCAGCCACGGCATCAGCGAGGCGTTCTCGACCGGATCCCAGAACCACCAGCCGCCCCAGCCGAGTTCGTAATAGGCCCAGTACGAGCCCATCGCGATGCCGAGCGTCAGGAAGATCCACGCCAGCAGCGTCCACGGCCGCACCCAGCGCGCCCATGCCGCGTCGATCCGGCCTTCGATCAGCGCCGCGATCGCGAACGAAAACGAGATCGAGAAGCCGACATAGCCGAGATAGAGCATCGGCGGATGCACCGCGAGGCCGATATCCTGCAGCACCGGATTGAGATCGCGGCCCTCGATCGGCGGATTGGCGATGCGCAGGAACGGATTCGAGGTGATCAGGATGAACAGATAGAACGCGCTGGCGATCCAGGCCTGCACCGCCAGCACGTGGGCGCGCAGCGACAGCGGCAGGTTGTTGCCGAACGCCGCGACCAGGCCGCCGAACAGCGCCAGGATCGACACCCACAGCAGCATCGAGCCTTCGTGATTGCCCCAGACGCCGGTGATCTTGTAGATCAGCGGTTTCAGCGAATGCGAATTCTCGAACACGTTGACGACGGAGAAATCGGACGTGACATGCAGCGTGACCAGCGCCGCGAACGAGCCGCGCACGAACAACAGCTGCGCCAGCGCGGTCGAGCGCGCGACGTTCATCAGCGCGGGATCGCGCCATCCGCGCGCCCAGCATCGGCACCGTCGACTGGATCAGCGCCAGCGCCAGCGCCAGCACCAAAGCGTAATGTCCGGCTTCCGCGATCACTGCGGCACCTCAGCTCCGGCGCGCGCGGTGCGCCGTGGCGACGCGGGCCGCTGCGATTTTCGCCGTCGCCGTAATCGTCCTTCCAGTGGCCCTGCTTCTTCAGCGCGTCCGCGACATCCTTCGGCATGTAGGTCTCGTCATGCTTGGCGAGCACGGTGTCGGCCCTGAACACGCCGGAGGCATCGAGCGCGCCTTCGGCGACCACGCCCTGCCCTTCGCGGAACAGGTCGGGCAGAATGCCCTTGTAGGACACCGGCAGCGTCGCGCTGCCGTCGCTGACCTGGAACCTGACGGCGAGATTGTCGCCATGCACCAGCGAGCCCTGGCTGACCAGGCCGCCGAGCCGGAACCGCTTGCCGGCTGGAATGTGCTTCTCGGCCACCATCGCCGGCGTCGAGAAGAACACGATCGAATCGCGCAATCGCGTTCAGCACCAGCGCCGCCGCAACCGCGAGCACCGCGAGCGAGCCGCCGATCATGGTCAACCGCCGCTGCCTGCGCGTCATGTACGCCCCGCAAGCTGCATTGATGTGATCCGGAAACCGCTTCCACGTTCGGCATCATGCTCATCCATCGAGCCCGAGATTTTTCAGGCCTTCGTTCAATTGCCGCAGCCGCTCGGCGTCGTTGGCGACGGCCTGGCGGGCGTCGGTCAGCGCGCTCTTTGCCTTGTCGCGGTCGCCCATCACCATATAGGCCCGCACCAGCCGCAGCCATCCCTCGACGTCGTCGCCGTTTTGCTTCAATCGGCCGGCGAGGCGGTCCACCATGCCATGGATCATCGCGTCGCGGTCGGCCTCACTCATGTCCTTGGCGGCGGCCATCGCATCGTCCGGCAGCGCCGGCGCAGGCGGAACCGCCGACCCGGACCAAAGCGGCCTGAACCAGCGGACGCCATGGCGCATCCGGCGGCGCCTTTTCAAGCATCGCGCGCCAGATCGAGGCCGCCTCGTCGCGGCGGCCATCCTGCTCGGCGGCAAGACCGAGGAAGTAGCGCGCCTTGACCTCGTCGGCATCGAGCGCGACGGCATGTTCGAATTCGGCCTTGGCCTCCGCGGTGACGACGCCGCCCGCGGCCCCGGTCAGCGCCTCGCCGAGATCGGCGCGCCGGTCGGCGCTGTCGCCATTATAGGTGATCGAATTGCGAAAGGCCCGCACCGCATCGTCATAGCGGCCGAGCCGCATCAGCACCGGCGCCAGCACATTCCAGCCCCGACCATCGGTCGGATTTTTCTCCAGATGCGCCTCGACCTGCGCGACCAGCGTGTCGAGCGACTGGTTGGCGCCGGGCGAACGGCCGCGCTCGGCGAGCGGAAAATCGCCGAGACGTGGCGAGCCCAGCGGCAGGTAGAAAGCCACCGACAGCGATCGGCAGCCCCACCAGGGCTACGACCGGCGGCGATGCGGCGCAGTCTTATGTTCGCCGCCGTCGGCGGCGCGCGCTGGTGGTCCACGGCCGACAGCAGGCGGCGGCTGATTTCGACCCGCGCGGCCTCGGCCTCCGGCGACGCGATCAGCCCCGCGGCAAGATCGCGGTCGATCTCGGCGAGTTGATCCTTGTAGACGGTGGCCTCGCTGGCGTCGTTTCGCGTGGCCCGGCTTTGGCCCAGCGGCCAGAGCACGGCGAAAATCGCCGCAGCCGTCATCAGCGCGAACACAAACCACAGCGTCATCAAACGGGTTCCGGTAGAATCGGCGCCACACGAAGGGCCGATGCGCCGCTTTACACCACCGGCGGCAAGCCGGGCAATTGGCAATTGTCGCACGCAAATCCGGCCTCGCCGGGCTATCACAAAACCGGCATAAACCGGCCGTCAACCGACGTAAAACTCGGCGCTTTGCGCCGCAGCCTCGCCATGCCCGTTCAGCGCTATCAGGTAATATGCCCCGGCTTGATGGTCTCCGGCAGCCTGATCCGCAGCGAGCCGTTGGGCGCCGGTGAGGCAATCGTGGTGACGGGTCGGGCAATTGCTCGCCGCTGGCCTTGTCGACCAGCACGACCTTGGCTCTGACCATGAGATTCCGATACGTCGCCGAGATCACGCGGTTCTCAAGTTCGACGAAATTGATGACCGAGTTCATACCGGGAAAATAGGTTGTCCACCGCGCGCGGTCAACCAGAAATAGTATTTTAAAATTTTTGCTATCTCGTTACAACGTTTTTCAAGCGAAGCTGCCCGCGGACTTGATCCGAGGGCATGCCCTCGGACTCGATCCGAGGGTGGATAGCGGTTCGCGTGAAGAAAACCCGTCAAAACACCAATCGAGTGCTGCGGTTCTGCTTCTGTCGGAACCGATCATGCGCTAGCCGGCGCGCGAGGATTTGCGCTCCACGGTCACCGCGTTCTCGGCCGCCCGGCTCATCAGCGACGCATAATCGTGGCCGAACAGCACCTCGCAGAAGCGGATCGCGGCCTGCGACCTGCATCTGCCGGTAGGGCGCGCGTCTTGCTGTCGCCGCTGCGCAGCGATTGCACCAGCGCCTCGGTCGACTTCTCGACATATTGCTGCAGGTCGGAATAGGTCCGCAGCGTCACCTCGTTGATGGCGAGTTCGCTGGCATAGGTACGGCACACCGCGACGAAATCGATCAATGCGGCGGTCTCGTCGACCTCGCTGGAATCGACCTTGGCGCCGACGGAGATATCCTTGTCGGCGCGCTGGCGCAACAGGCGCCGGACGCGGCCGGGCACGCTGTCGATTTCCGATTGCAGGGCGTTGGAAATTTCCGCCCGGATCGCGGTCAGTTGCTTGCCCCACGTCGAATTGTTGCGCAGATCGAGTTCGGTGCGCAGGCCACGCACGCCGTCATGCAACGTCTTGAGATGCTCGGCGACGTTGTCGAAATGGCCGCGCTTGATGTCGGCACGCAGCACCGCGGCAAGATACGACAGATCGTGCAGCGCGATGGTGACGGCGACGCCGTAGGGCGTGGCGGCGACGCGGATTTCGTCGTCGGAGGCCGCGATCTTGATGGCGAGGCGGATGATTTGCCACGGCGCCGATCAGCCGCTGCATCACCAGCGACAGCGCGAACGGCAGCAGCTGCGGGGTCTGCAGGGCGGGAACGTTGAGCGCGGCGACCGACCGATCGCGATCTGCGCCTCCGCGAACACCCGGAAATGGCTGGGAAGCCGACCGTTGAGGGCTTCCATCGCCTCGCGGGCCTGCAGCAACCGCGCCGATCGGCAGCAGATCCTCGATCACGTCGGGCGCGCCGACGCGGGCCAGCGCGCCGCTTGTCGCCGCCGCTCCGGCGTGGCGATCTGGCCGATCGCATCCGCCGCGGCGCGCTGGAATTTGCGGACCGCGACTTCAAGCGCGGCGGATGTCACCGCTGTCGCGGCCCGGGCCAGCGCCGCCTCGAATTCGCGCGCCTGATCGGGCGCGCCGTCGCGGATCAGCCATTGCCACACCGGCAGCAGCGAAGCGCGGCGGATCTGGCCCGGCCGCACGCGGAAAATTGCCCTCGACCAGAAACGGTTCCAGCGGACGGAACAACAGCCGCGCCGGATCGTCGGTGCGCGGCCGCGTCTGCTCGTCGGTTCCGCGCACGATCTTGCGCAATTGCTCCAGCACGAAGTTGGCAACCGCGGCGTCTTCGCCCCGCTCGATGGCGCGCTCGAACTCCCGCATCAGCAACGCCTGCGACTGCGGCGGAAGCTGCGCGAGATAATCCCTCAGCCGCTCGATCGATGTCTGGCTCCATGCGCCGGTATGCACGTCTGTGTTGCGCGGACGGCAAATGCGCGTCCACCGGTCATCATAAAAGCCCCGGCGTTAAGAAGTCGTTTAGGAACTATGACGATCAGATGCGTCGTTCCGACCGTACGGTTCATACCCCGGCAACACCAGTTCCGCCCGCAACCCGCCGATCGGGGCGTTGCCGAGCGACAGGCTGCCACCATAGAGCGCGGCGAGGTCGACCACGATCGACAGCCCGAGCCCCGAGCCCGGCTTGGATTCGTCGAGCCGCTGGCCGCGCCGCGAAACTTGTGTGCGCTCGGCCGCCGAGAGCCCCCGCCCGTCATCGTCGACAATGATCCGCAAGGCCGTGGCCGGCGCCGGGCTCGACCGGCCGCTCCACCCTGACCTCGATGAACACCCGCGAGGCCGCCCATTTGCAGGCATTGTCGACCAGATTGCCGGCCATCTCCTCGAGGTCCTGCCGCTCGCCGCGAAATTTCGCCTGCGCATCGGCTTCGAGCTCGATCACGACGCCGCGGTCGCGATGGATCTTCTCCATGGTCCGGCGCAGCGCCTCGATGGCGGGAGCGACCTCGGTGACGGTGCCGATGATGGTGGGGCGCGCGGCGATGCGGGCGCGCTCCAGATGATGGGCGACCTGGTCGCGCATCAAATCGGCCTGCTCCAGCACTTTGCTGGCAAACGGATCGGCGCCGTGCGCGGACGCCTCGTTGACGATCACCGACAGCGGCGTCTTGATGGCGTGCGCGAGATTGCCGACATGGGTGCGCGCGCGCTCGACGATTTCGCGGTTGGCGTCGATCAGCGCATTGGTCTCGCGCGCCAGCGGCGCGATCTCGACCGGGAATTCACCCTCCAGCCGTTCGGCGCGGCCGGAACGGATATCGGCGATCGAATCCGAAATGCGCTTCAGCGGCGCCAGCCCGAACCGGACCTGGAAAATCGTGGTCAGCAGCAGCACGATGGTGAGCGCAGCAAAGGTGCCGCCGAGGTAATAATCGAAGCTGCGGGTCTCGTCGAAAATCTCGGTGGCGTCGCCGGCGACGCTGACCAGGAATTTGCCGTCGGCGCCGAGATCGACCGGCCGTTCCACCATCCGCAGCGTCTGCCCTTCCGGGCCATCGACATAGCCGAGGCGGACGCCGGCCGCGGTCAAGATCGGTGATGTTTTCGTCCAGTTTCGGCAGCTTCTTGTCCCACAGCGAGCGCGAGGCGCGGGTCTCGCCCTTCTCGGTGTCGGTCCGGGTGATCTGCCAGTACCAGCCGGACAGCGGCAGTTCGAACAACGGCTCGCCGAGCGACTGGAACTGGTGGTCCGGCGGCTCGTCCGGGGTCGCGACCTCGGCGATCAAAGTGCGCAGATAAAGATTGAGACGGCGGTCGAACGCCCGCTCGGTGGCGTCGCGATAGACCGACGACAGCACGATGCCGGTGATGACCAGGATCACCACCACCCACGCGGTCGCCGACAGGAACAGCCGGGTGGCGAGCGAGCTGCCGCGCATCAGGATTTTGCTCCGAAAATCATGTCGGCGGGCGGAGGTCGGACAGCCCGACGCAAATCTTCAAAATGTCTTCAATTGAGATCATGCGCGAACAAGAGAACAAGTCCGCGGCCCGATCAATAGCTGAAATCGGCCATGTTTTTAGAAAGAATTGGCGTTAGCAAGAACCTTTAATCGGGTTCTCAATGTCAGGAATTCGGCGTCGGCGGGGTCAAGAGATAGCCGAGCCCGCGCACGGTCTGGATGATATCGACCTCCAGCTTCTTGCGGATGCGGCCGACGAACACCTCGATGGTGTTGGAGTCGCGGTCGAAGTCCTGGTCGTAGAGATGCTCGACCAGTTCGGTGCGCGACACCACCCGCCCGGTATGGTGCATCAGATAGGCCAGCAGCCGGTACTCGTGCGAGGTCATCTTGATCGGGTTGCCCGCGACGCTGACCCGGCCGGTACGGGTATCCAGCGAAACCGGACCGCAGGTCAGCTCGGACTGGGCATGGCCGGTGGAACGGCGCAGCAGCGCGCGCATCCGCGCCAGCACTTCCTCGAGGTGAAAGGGCTTTGCGACATAATCGTCGGCGCCGGCATCGAAGCCCTGCACCTTGTCGCTCCAGCGGTCGCGCGCGGTGAGGATCAGGACCGGCATGGCGCGGCCGTTGCGGCGCCAGGCCTCCAGCACCGAAATGCCGTCCATCTTGGGCAGGCCGATATCGAGCACGACCGCGTCATAAGGTTCGCTGTCGCCGAGGAAATGCCCCTCCTCGCCATCGAAGGCGCGATCGACGACGTAACCGGCATCGGTCAGCGCCGTGGTGAGTTGGCGGTTGAGATCGGGATCGTCTTCAACGACGAGCAAGCGCAAGCTGGTCTCCGCAGGTCAGGTGCACGATAACTGACCTCATCATGAGGCTCACGCGCGTGAATGGGCAATGAACAGGACACATGGCGCAATGTTACTTTTTCTTCACAACCGCAATTCCCGGCCAATCCCGAGATCGGCGGAGGATTTGAGCGCAACAGTACACCAACGAAGATAAAACCGGACGCAACTTGTCAGTTACGGCCGACGTCGCGCGACCGGCAGGCTAAATTGTCGCACCCCGGCCAAAGGCCGCGATGCGACAAGAATGATCCGCGGCACAGGCCGCCGACCGGAGATATCACGATGTCTCGGCCTGGGCGTCGCCTCGCCAAAACTTAGCTGCGGAAAAACGCGAACCAGATGATACCGAGGATCAGCACGGCAAGCCCCGTCGACGCCGTCAGCAGCGCGAGCACGGAGGGGCCGGGCTCGGCCTGCCGGGCCTCGGTCGCGGTTTCGATGATCCGGTCGTGTTGTCTCGTCGCCATGGGAGCCTCATTCCGTAAGTGCGTAAATGCCACTATTGCCTCGATACCAACTGTCAAAAGCAACGCATGGTCGGGAATGATGTTCCGAGCCTTTTGGCGGGCTAACCGAAGGTAAAATCGGACAAAAGCCGCCCGGCTCCGAACCAACCGGCCCGGCGACGGTTAACGCCATTAGGAAATTCCCTCGAAACTTCCCGGGACGATCCGTTCAATTCCGGGTTCCCCGTGCTATTCTGTGCCGTCGTCTGTTGCGTTCTCGGAGTATCCCCATGGCCCCCCGCGCCAACTGGAAAGGTTTTTTGCGCCTTTCGCTCGTGACCTGCCCGGTCGCCCTGTATCCGGCGACGTCGGATACGGAAAAGGTCAGTTTTAACCAGATCAACCGCAAGACCGGCCATCGCATCAAATATGCCAAGGTCGATGCCGACACCGGCGAGGAAGTCGCGGCCGACGACATCATGAAGGGCTACAAGGTCGACACCGACACCTACATCGAGGTGTCAAAGGAAGAGCTCGACGACATCGCGCTGGAATTGACCCGCACCATCGAGATCGACGAGTTCGTGCCCAAGAGCGATATCGACAACCGCTATCTGATCCGGCCCTATTACCTGGTGCCCGACGGCAAGGTCGGCCATGACGCCTTTGCGGTGATCCGCGAAACCATCCGCAGCATGAACAAGGTCGCGATCGGCCGCGTGGTGCTGACCAACCGCGAGCACATCATTGCGCTGGAGCCGCTCGACAAGGGCCTGATGGGAACGCTGCTGCGCTACCCCTACGAGGTGCGCAGCGAGAAGGACTATTTCGACGACATCCAGGACGTCAAGGTCACCAAAGACATGCTGGATCTCGCCAAGCACATCGTCGAGCAGAAATCCGGATCGTTCGAGCCCGAAGAGTTCGAGGACCGTTATGAATCGGCGCTGATCGAGCTGATCAACCAGAAGCGCAACGGCCTGCCGGCGCCGAAAGCGGCGCCGAAGTCCACCGGCAACGTCATCAATTTGATGGACGCGCTCAAGCGCAGCCTCGCCAGCGAAAAAACGACCTCCCCTGCCGCCAAAAATACGGTCAAGGCGGCCGGCAAGAAGCCGAAGAAGCGCGCCGAGGGCCAGCGCGAGATGCTGCTGCCGATCAGCGGCGGCGGCAAGCGCGGGGCGAAAGAAACCGCCAAGCCCGAGCCCAAAAAGGCCGAGAAGCCGGCGCGGACAACCGCCGCGCGATCGAAGAAGGCGGGCTAGCGGACCGGCGATCTACGGTAACGCGCGATGCCGTGGTCGACGCCGTTCGACGAGCCGATCGCGCTGAAGGGTGGCCGCAAACTCGTCACGCTGCAGCAGGCCGCCGACTACGTCATGAAACTGCCCGGTGCCACCCAGCGCCAGCCGCGCTGGCAGACCGCCGTGGAAAATTTGATCCAGGCGGCCGAGACCGGCGGCGGCTGGCTGATGTTCGCGCGGATCGCGATGCTGCGGGCGTTGAACGGGGACGGCAAAAGCCGGTGACGCCTCAACTGCGTGTTACTTCAGCGACGAATTGACCGACGAGAATGTGTTGCTGAGCTTGGGACCGATATTCTGCACCGTACCGATAATCGTAAGCGCGATGCCGCAGGCGATCAGGCAATATTCGATCGCGGTGGCGCCGGATTGATCGGCCAGAAATCTTGAAAGCAGCTGACGCATTGCAAACTCCCGCTGACGCGTTGTGCGGATTTTTCGCGCCCAGGCTTGCGGCGAAATCTAGGTGGTATTGGTTGCCGGCGTGTTGACGAACAGGCTGAATGCACGGTTAAGGCGAAGCCCGGCTTTTGTTACCACACGCGTTTTTCAGCCCGAACGCCGGATCTCACCGACCGCCAATTATGCTCCCGGTATTCGTACGGAGCCCAAAGTTTACTTCGGGTTTTTGGTTCGCTTTGCACCGTGCCTGCAAACGGCGTCCCCGCGAGCAGCCATCATGTCAGCGCAGAAGCGCGAAACCAGAAAGAATTTCATCGCGATCCTGAGCGAGGCCGCCGACGAGCAACGCGCCGCCGACCGGCCGGTAAAACCCGACTGGCCGGCGCGGCGCGGCTTTCTCGGCCTGCTGGCTGCCGCGCTGAACCGCGAGGCCAAACTCAGGCGGCGGTCCGAATAGGCATCGCCCTCCGCGCTGCCCGCTATTCCCGGGGTTGCAGACCCGCGCTCAGAGCCGCCGGGATGCAAAACGAGATAGCAGAGCTTCCCGCAACAGCCGCGTGCGCGCTTTACCGGCCACCGGATTCCTGTTCCAACTGTCCGGCCAGGCCGGGTTCAACATCGGCCGGCGCGAACAAGCAAGATTCGGGAGGACTCTGGCCATGAAGCTCGGCACCGCGATTGCGGAAATCATGAAGCGCGAGGGAATCGAGATTCTCTGCGGCTATCCGGTCAATCATCTGATCGAGCATGCGGCCGCCGCCGACATCCGTCCGGTCATGGTGCGCCAGGAACGCATCGGCCTCCACATGGCGGACGCGATCTCCCGCGTGACCTCGGGCCACACCATCGGCGCGTTCTGCATGCAGCACGGCCCCGGCGCGGAGAACGCCATGGGCGGCGTCGCGCAATGCTACGGCGAGTCGGTGCCGGTATTGGTGCTGCCGATGGGCTATGCGCGGCGGCTCGCCAATATCGAGCCGAACTTCAATTCCAGCCAGGCGATGAACGCATTTTCCAAATCCGCCGAGCCGATCAACCTCGCCGCCGAAGTCTGCAACATCTTTCGCCGCGCTTTCACAAAACTGAAAAACGGCCGCGGCGGCCCTGTAATCGTCGAAATCCCCGCCGACATGTGGAACGAGGAAGTGCCGGAACCGCTGAACTACACCCCGGTGCTGCGCACCCGCTACGGCGCCGATCCCGTGCATGTGAAGGAAGCGGCGGCGCTGCTGGTCAGCGCCAAGCGGCCGGTGATCTATGCCGGCCAGGGCGTGCATTACGCCAAGGCCTGGCCGCAGCTGAAGCGGCTGGCCGAGCGGCTGGCGATCCCCGTCACGTCAAGCCTGGGCGGCAAATCGTCGTTCCCGGAAACCCATCCGCTGTCGCTCGGCTCGGGCGGCCTCGCGGTGCCGCGCGCGGTGCCGAAATTCCTCGCCGAGGCCGACGTCGATCTTCGGCATCGGCTGCTCCTTCACCGAAACCTCGTTCGGCATCGCGATGCCAAAGGGCAAGACCATCATCCATTCGACGCTCGATCCCAACCATCTCAACAAGGACGTCGAAGCCAAAATCGGCCTGGTCGGCGACGCTGGCCTGGTGCTCGACGCGCTGCTCGAGGAGATCGACAAGACCGTCAAGACCGACCGCGATGCAACTGCGCGTCGCCGCCGAGATCGCGGCCTCGCACAAGGAGTGGCTTGCCAAGTGGATGCCGAAGCTGACCCACAACGACGCGCCGCTCAATCCCTATCGGGTGCTGTGGGATCTGCAGCACACCGTCGACATCGCACAACACCATCATCACCCATGATGCCGGCAGCCCGCGCGACCAGCTCTCGCCGTTCTGGAAGGCGGTCGAACCGCTGTCCTATATCGGCTGGGGCAAGACCACCCAGCTCGGTTACGGATTGGGCCTTGCGATGGGCGCCAAGCTGGCAAAACCCGACAAGCTCTGCATCAATGTCTGGGGCGACGCCGCGATCGGCTTTACCGGCATGGATTTCGAGACCGCGGTGCGCGAGCGGATTCCGATCATGTCGATCCTGCTTGAACAATTTCAGCATGGCGATCGAACTGAAGGTGATGCCGGTTTCGACCGAGAAATATCGCTCCACCGATATCTCCGGCGACTATGCCGCGATGGCGCGCGCGTTCGGCGGCTATGGCGAGCGGGTGACCAAGCCCGAGGACATCATCCCGGCCATCAAGCGCGGCATCGCCAAGACCAAGGAGGGCATTCCCGTCCTGCTGGAGTTCATCACCTCAAAGGAAACCGAGGTTTCACGGCCGGGTACCTGATTTTGCACCTGATCCGTTTGGGGACTTCGGTTCGGGGCATCCGCCTTCCCCTTGAGCGGCGGCAGGCTTTGACCAATACTTGGGATATTGGCTATCTCGGCCTATCCATGTTTCGAGCCCATGCCGCCGTGCACCGGACCAACGGATTTCAGTGAATGACGGCGCTTCCGCAGGATGAGGTGGCGGACCTCGGCCGGCTGGTGGCCGAGCTCGAGCAGCGCCTTGAATCCAGCTTTGTCGTCTACGATGAGGCGATCGCCCGGCAGGCCACGCTGGCGCAGGAAAATGCCCGGCTGCAGAGCGAGAACGCGCGCTTGGTTACCGAGGCGCAGGAGGCCCTGGAGCGGCAGACCGCGACCGCCGACATCCTCAAGGTGATCGCCAGTTCACCGTCGGACGTACAGCCGATATTCGACGCCATCGTCAAGAGCGCGGCAAACCTGTTCGGGCCTTGCGGTGCGACCATTACGACGCTGAAGGATGGCAAGCTGCACTGGAGCGCGACCGGGAGCAGCCTGCCGGGCTTCGACACCGAACAAGCCAAGGCGGTGTATCCGATCCCGTTTGATCCTGACCGGGCGCCCTCGGCGCGCGCCGTGTTGGAGCGCCGGATCATCGAAATTCCTGACGTCGCGGCTCCAGACACGCCCGAATATACCCGCCAGGCCGCGTCCGCCAGCGGTTTCAAGTCCATCACCTTCGTGCCGCTGCTCAACCAGGACCAGGGCATCGGCACCATCATCCTCAGCCACCCGCGGGCCGGGTTCCGGCTTTCGGAAAATCAGCTCGCCCTGATCCAGGCCTTCGCCGACCAGGCCGTGATCGCGATCGAAAATGCGCGGCTGTTCAACGAGACCCAGCAAGCGCTCGCGCGCCAGACCGCGACCTCCAATATCCTGCGCGTGATCAGCCAATCGCCGACCGACGTACAGCCGGTGTTCGAGGCCATTGTCCAGAGCGCGATGCGGTTGCTCGACTGCGACCTGGCGGCGGTGTTGCGTTGCGACGGCGGTGTCTTCTCGCCGGTGGCGGAGGCCACGCCGGAAGGCCCGACAGGGAATACCACGGCCCGGAATGTGCCGATCGATCCTGATGCCAACTTTCCATCGCGCGCGATCGTCGAAAAGAAGATGCTGCACCTGCCGGACTATTCGCAAATCGATCTGCCCGAGCACGAACGCTTCATCCAAAGCATCATCGGCGTCCAATCGGCGTTATTCCTGCCGTTGCTGCGTGAAGATGAATGCATCGGCGTGTTGGCGCTAATCGGCAAAAAGCCCCGCACCTTCAGCGAGAGCGAAATCGCGCTGGCCAAATCCTTCTGCGACCAGGCGCTGATTGCGATCGAGAACGTCCGCCTGTTCAACGAGACGCGCGAAGCGCTGGAGCGGCAGACCGCGACCGCCGACATCCTCAAGGTGATCGCGTCTTCGCCTGATGACGTGCAGCCGGTGTTCGACGCCATTGCCGCCAGCGCCAACCGCCTGATCGCGGGTTTCTCGACCACCGTGTTCCGCTTCATCGACGGCCAGATGCATTTGAAGGCATTTACCACAACAAGCCCCGCCGGCGACCAAATGCTGCAATCGTTGTTTCCGCGGCCGCTCGCCGGATTTCCGATCTTCGAGCTGGTGAGCGAGGGCGAAACGGCGCAATTTTCCGACACAGAAGCGGACCAGGTGCCATCAGAGATGCAAGATCTGGCGCGCTCCCGCGGCTTTCGCAGCATGCTGTTCACGCCACTGATGAGCAACGGCGCCTCGATCGGCATGATCGGCATAACCCGGCCGGAGCCCAGCGCGTTCGCCGATCGCCACGTCGAGTTGCTGCGGACCTTTGCCGACCAGGCCGTGATCGCGATCGAGAACGTCCGGCTGTTCGACGAGGTGCAGGCCCGCACCAACGACCTCTCGAAGTCGCTGGAGCAGCAGACCGCGACGCCGACGTGCTCAAGGTGATCAGCCGCTCGGTGTTCGACCTGCAGACCGTGCTCGATACCCTGGTCGAGTCTGCCTACAAGCTGTGCGGCGCCGATCTCGGTCTGCTCTATCTGCGCGGTGACGAGGCTTTCGAATGCAAGGCGCATCGCCGGCGCGGGTGTCGCCGAGGCAAACCGGCTGTTCAAGGGACGTCCGATCCGCGCCGGCCGGGGCACCGCCGCGGAACGCGTGATCCTGACCGGTGAAGTGCACGCGCATCACCGACTTCGCCACGGACCCCGACTTCGATCCAAAAGTCAGGGATTTCCTGCGCAACGCCGCCGAGGCGGGCTCGGGCGCCGGCCAGCTGCGTTCGACGCTGGCGGTCCCGATGACGCGCGACGACGCCGTCGTCGGCGTGATGGTGATCGCGCGCTCGCAAACCGGTCCGTTCCCCGCGCGCCAGGTCGAGCTGCTGCAGACCTTCGCCGACCAGGCGGTGATCGCCATCGAGAACGCGCGGCTGTTCGACGAGGTGCAGGCGCGACACCCGCGACCTCAGCGAGGCGCTGCAGCAGCAGACCGCGACCGCCGACGTGCTGAAGGTGATCAGCCGCTCGACCTTCGATCTGCAAACCGTGCTGGAAACGCTGATCACCTCCGCCGTCGAGTTGAGCGGCGCCTATCGCGGCTCGATCTTCCTGCGCGAAGGCGATGTGTTTCCGCTCAAGGCGGCGTCGAGCACCACCCCGGAATTCCTGCAATATTGGGCGGCCCATCCGCCGCGCGCCGGCCGCGGTTCGGCGACCGAGCGCGTGATCGCCTCGGGAAAGATCGAAGAAATCCCTGATGTGCGCACGGATCCCGAGATGCAGATGACGGCGGCGGCGCTGGTCAACATCCGCGCCACGCTCGGCGTGCCGATGCTGAGGGATAACAAGGTCGAGGGCGTGCTGGTGCTGACGCGGCCCGAGCCGGGTCATTTCACCAAGAGCCAGATCGATCTGGTGCAAACCTTCGCCGACCAGGCGGTGATCGCGATCGAGAACGTGCGGCTGTTCGACGAAGCCCAGGCCCGCACCCGCGAGCTCGCCGCCTCGCTCGAGGAGTTGCGCACCGCGCAGGATCGCCTGGTGCAGACCGAAAAACTGGCCTCGCTCGGCCAGCTCACCGCCGGCATCGCCCACGAGATCAAGAACCCGCTCAATTTCGTCAACAATTTCTCGGCGCTATCGGCCGAATTGACCGACGAGCTGAACGACGTGCTGAAGACGGCTGATCTGGCCGACAAGGTCCGCGAGGAAGTCGACGAACTGACGGGGCTGCTGAAGGACAATCTGCAGAAGGTGGTGCAGCACGGCAAGCGCGCCGACTCCATCGTCAAGAACATGCTGCTGCATTCGCGCGAGGGCTCCGGCGACCACCGCCCCGCCGACATCAACGCGCTGCTCGATGAAAGCCTCAACCTCGCCTATCATGGCGCGCGCGCCGAAAAGCCGCGAATTCAACGTCACGCTGCGGCGCGATTTCGATCCGAACGCCGGCATGATCGAGCTGTTCCCGCAGGAAATCACCCGCGTTTTCCTCAACCTGATCGCCAACGGCTTTTATGCGGTGGCCAAGCGCAAGGCGGAAGCGGCCGCAGGGTTTTGACCCCGTCGTCAGCGCCGCGACCAGCGAACCTCGGCGACCGCGTCGAGATCCGGATTCGCGACAACGGCACGGGCATTCCGCCCGAGGTGAAGCAAAAGATGTTCAACCCGTTCTTCACGACCAAGCCGGCGGGCGAAGGCACCGGGCTCGGCCTGTCGATGAGCCACGACATCATCGTGAAACAACACGGCGGCACGATCGACGTCGAAACCGAGCCCGGGCAGTTTACCGAATTCACGGTGCGGCTACCGCGCATCAGCCATATTGCACAATAAAAAATAGAGGTTTTGACGTGAGCGTTTTGGTCCTGGTTGTTGATGACGAACCCGATGTCGAGGCGCTGTTCCGCCAGCAATTCCGGCGCGATCTGAAAGCGCAGCGTTTCATGATGGATTTTGCCAATTCGGCGGCGGATGCGCTGGCGCGGATCGCGCGGCACGACAGAGCAGTCGCTGATCCTGATCCTGTCCGACATCAACATGCCCGGCATGAGCGGGCTGGAGATGCTGCCCAAGGTCAAGGCGTTGCGGCCCGAAGTGCCCGTCATCATGATCACCGCCTATGGCGATGCCGAAACCCGGCGCAAGGCGCTCGCCGGCGGCGCCGCGGGCCTGCTGACCAAACCGATCGATTTCAGCCAGTTGCGCGAGGAAATCGACACCAGGCTGGCGCAGGCGGAGTAAGCGGTCCGCCCGAGTCAGGACGCACTCACGGCTTGAAGAAGGCGGGATCGTTCAGCGCCTTGATCATGGTGTCGACCATGTCGGCGGCGGCATGGTCCTCGCGCTCTTCCAGCAGCTCCCACATCTTGCGCAAATTGGCGCGCATCGGCGCCTTCAGCGAGGGATCGCGCTCGATCAGGGTGCGCGCGATGCAGAAGGCGATCGCCTCGGTGCCCATCTTGGCTTGTTCTACGGTGGGTTTGCTCATGGCGGCTCTCCTTGATCCAGGGTCGGGAATCCATTGGCGCCGCTGTTAGATCAAATCATGGCGGATAGATAGAAGAAGCCGAAAGGCTTAGGGGACAGGGTCTGCAATAACAGGGCTTGAGCGCGGGCCCTGGGAAAAGCGCCCTATTCCGTCATCGCCACCGGCGGCTTGGCTGGCCCCGCCAGCGGCCGTTCTTCCATCACCACCATGCAGAGCGCGCCGGTCGCCAGCAGCACCGTCGCAGCGGCGAACACATAGCGGAACGCCGCGATCATATCGGGGACCGCAATCGAATTGACCGGACCGCGATGCTCGCCGCCCAGCGAAATATCCGCGCCGAGCGCCATCAGGAGAATGGTGCTGAAGGCGGCCACCGTGAACGAGGCAGCCAGCGCGCGGAAGAAATTCATCGCGCCGGTCACGGTGCCGACCTGCGCCCGCGACACCGCATTCTGCAGCGAGACCACGCTGATCGGAAATCCGGTGCCGAGCCCGAGCGCGAACAGCGCCAGCAGCACCAGCAACGCCCATAGCGGCAAGGTCGCAAAGGTGAACACGCATCCGACCAATGCCGCAAACGACATGCCGATGATCGCGACCCGCTTGTAATGTTTGGCGTGCGCCATGGTCTTGCCGGCGATCGCCGCGCCACAGGTCGAGACGGCCGCCAGCGGGATCAGCGCCAGCCCGGCCTCGCTGGCGGTCAAATGATAGACCACCTCGTAATACAGCGGCAGATGCACGGTCAGCCCGATCATCGCGCCCATCGCGCAGCCGCCGGCGGCCATCGCGTAGGGCACCACCGATCCGCCGAGCAACGGCAGCGGCAGGAACGGCTCCCTGGCATTTCGCGCGTGCCAGACAAAGCCGAACGCCAGCGCGACCGAGGAGCCCAGCATCGCCAGGATGGTCGGCGACAGCCACAGGAAACGGTTGCCGCCCCAGGTCAGCACCAGCATGAACACCACGGCGGAGGCCATCAGCAGGATGCCGCCGACCCAGTCGACCTCGCGCTTGCGGTGGAACACCGGGATCTTGCGCATCTTGGGCAGCAGCGTCGCCAGCGCGACCACGCCGAGCGGCACGTTGATCCAGAACACCATCGACCAGTGCAGATGTTCGGCGAACACGCCGCCGAGCACCGGGCCGCCGATCCCGGCCGCGGTCCACACGCCGCTGAAATAGGCCTGGTACTGGCCGCGTTCGCGCGGCGTCACGATGTCGGAAATCACGGTCTGCACGATCGGCATGATGCCGCCGCCGCCGAGGCCCTGCAGGCCACGCGCCAGGATCAGCACCGGCATGTTGGGGGCGAGCCCGCACAACACCGACCCCGCGATGAACAGGCTCATGGCCACGATGATCATGGCGCGGCGGCCATAGATATCGCTCAGCGTGCCGAACACCGGCGCCACCGCGGTCGATGCCAGCAGATAGGCCGTGATCACCCATGACAGGCTGGAGACGTCCTGGAACTGGCGGCCGATGGTCGGCAGCGCGGTCGCGACGATGGTCTGGTCCAACGCGGCCAGGAACATCGTCAGCATCAGGCTCATCAGGATGGTGCGGACTTCGCCCTGCGTCAGCGGCGCGCGTGGTGCCAGCGGCGGCGCATCGCTGAGATCGAGCACCTCGGTCGTAATATGCGAGAGCTCGGTGGCAAGCTCATCGGACAATAATTGGTGGTCGGCAGGTTCGCCGCTCTGCCGTTCGAACTTGTTCATCTCAGGCGTATGATTTTTGCTGCACGGCGCGGAAAGCGCGAGGGATTCGTTCTCTGAGCTCTTATGTACGCGGCAAAGCCGTCCTGCGGCAGCGGGTCAGGCGCATGGGTGCATCCCGCAGAGCACAATCGCAATCGCGTGATGTCGGCGCCGACGCTTTCGCGCTTGTCGCGGGCCGGTATTAGGTTTTCGGCGGCTTTTTCAGCCTGGCCCGCTTCGGCAACAGCGCCGGCCACTGCACGATGTGATCCTCGAGATCGGCGTCGGGAATATCGTCCTCGGTGCCCCGCACCCGGCCGCGCACGGAAACGCCCGCCTCGTGCACGGTGTTGGGATCGCCGGATACCAGCGGATGCCACCAATAGAGATCGCGGCCCTCGGCGACCAGTCTGTAGCCGCAGCTCGGCGGCAGCCAGTTCAGGGTCCGGACGTTTTCCGGGGTCAGCCGGACGCAGTCCGGAACCTGGTCGGAGCGGTTTTGGTAGTCCTTGCAGGCGCACAGCCCGGCATCCAGCAGCTTGCAGGAGACATGGGTGAAATAGATCTTGCCGGTATCTTCGTCTTCCAGCTTCTCCAGGCAGCAGCGTGCGCAGCCGTCACACAGGCTCTCCCATTCGGCGTTGGACATCTCTTCCAACGTCTTGGTTTTCCAGAAGAATCCCTCTTGGCCCGAGGGACGTTTGGGTGCGGCTGTCATGAGATCTCTGGGGTTCCGTGTGGCCCCTATTGGAGTAAAGCCAAATACGGCCCTTCGTCCTTCTAGGAGCTATGGCAGCGGCGGGGCAAGCGGGGCGTTCGGCGATCCCCCATTACGTTAGCTTTGCCGGTCAATATCGCTGGCCCGCCATTGGTTTATGGCCCCCGCTCGGCTACAAAACCACCGAGTCCCCAATGGTGCGAAATTGCGTCTCAATTCGCGCCTTGGGTTTGCCGCAACATTCCCGCAAGACGTCTCGGCGGCGCCCGCAAGGGCGCGCCGGCGCTTTCGAACCGACCAGGGCCTCCGGTGCCTCAGATACTACCACCGACATGGAAGAAAAAGATCCGGAATTTCTTCCTGGATCTGGACGCGCGCATCGACTCGACGCTGTTCTCGTCGGGCAAGGGCGTGCGCGAACTCTATGAGCGCTACTCGACCTTCATGGATCGCTTCTATGTCGGCCGCTGGAAGCGCTGGGTGTTCATCGAGCCGCTGTCGGAAGCCGCCACCATCGGATTGGCCGGGGGGGTCCTGATGCTGGCGCTGGCGATCCCGGCGTTTCGCGAGACCGCCGACGAGGACTGGCTGAAGAAGTCCGATCTGGCGGTGACCTTCCTCGACCGCTACGGCAATCCGATCGGCAGCCGCGGCATCAAGCACAACGACTCGATCCCGCTGGAGGATTTTCCGGACAATCTGATCAAGGCGACGCTCGCCACCGAAGACCGCCGCTTCTACGACCATTTCGGCATCGACTTTCCGGGTCTCGCCCGCGCGCTGGTGACCAACGCGCAGGCCGGCGGCGTCCGCCAGGGCGGCTCGTCGATCACCCAGCAGCTGGCCAAGAACCTGTTCCTGAGCAACGAGCGCACCATCGAGCGCAAGGTCAACGAGGCCTTCCTGGCGATCTGGCTGGAGACGCGGCTCACCAAGAACGAGATTCTGAAGCTCTACCTCGACCGCGCCTATATGGGCGGCGGCACGTTCGGCGTCGACGGCGCGGCGCATTTCTACTTCAACAAGTCGGCGCGCGACGTCAACCTGGCGGAAGCCGCGATGCTGGCCGGCCTGTTCAAGGCGCCGACCAAATACGCGCCGCACATCAACCTTCCAGCGGCGCGCGCCCGCGCCAATCAGGTGCTGGACAACATGGTCGACGCGGGCTTCATGACCGAGGGCCAGGTGTTCGGCGCACGGCGTAATCCCGCCACCGCCGTCGATCGCCGCGACGAGAATTCGCCGAACTATTATCTCGATTATGCCTTCGACGAGATGCGCAGACTGGTCGACACCTTCCCGAAATCCTACAACGAGCGCGTCTTCGTGGTTCGCACCGCGATCGA
Source organism: uncultured Alphaproteobacteria bacterium (assembly GCA_963699465.1). Lineage (GTDB taxonomy): Bacteria > Pseudomonadota > Alphaproteobacteria > Rhizobiales > Xanthobacteraceae > Bradyrhizobium. The sequence goes on along the minus strand of CAVOTZ010000044.1, from coordinate 224,262 downwards.
CATGAACGTGCAGCATGCCGCCGAAGACACCATCGAAAACCAGCTGCGGCAGTTCGGGCGCGATTACCACGCCACCCAGGCCGCGACCGTGGTCAGCGATCTCGACGGCGGCATCCGCGCCATGGTCGGCGGCCGCGACTACGGCGCCAGCCAGTTCAACCGCGCGGTGGACGCCTATCGCCAGCCCGGCTCGTCGTTCAAGCCCTATGTCTATTCGACCGCGCTGATGAACGGCTTCACGCCGAAATCGATCGTGGTCGACGGCCCGGTCTGCATCGGCAATTGGTGCCCGCAGAATTATGGCCACTCCTATTCGGGCGCGGTGACGCTGACCCAGGCGATCACCAATTCGATCAACGTCGTTCCGGTCAAATTGTCGATCGCGATCGGCCAGAGGCAGGATCCCAAATCGAAAAACCCTGCAAAACTCGGCCGCGCCAAGATCGTCGAAGTGGCGCGGCGCTTCGGCATCAAGGCGCCGCTGCCCGACACGCCGTCGTTGCCGATCGGCGCCGACGAAGTCACCGTGATCGAGCATGCGGTGGCGTACGCGACCTTCCCCAACAGGGGCAAGGCGGTGACGCCGCATGCGGTGCTGGAAGTCCGCACCGGCGCCGGCGACCCGGTCTGGCGCTGGGACCGCGACGGCCCGAAGCCGACGCAGGCGATCCCGGCTTCGGTCGCCTCCGACATGGCGGGCATGATGAGCCACGTCGTCAGCGAAGGCACCGCGCGCCGCGCCGCGCTCGACGGCATCCCGACCGCCGGCAAGACCGGCACCACCAATGCCTATAGGGACGCCTGGTTCGTCGGCTACACCGGCAACTTCACCTGCGCGGTCTGGTACGGCAATGACGATTACTCGCCGACCAACCGCATGACCGGCGGTTCGCTGCCGGCGCAGACCTGGCACGAGATCATGGTCGCGGCGCATCAGGGCGTCGAGATCAAGGAACTGGTGGGCGTCGGCATGGGCACCAAGCTGCCGCAGCCGCCGGCCGCGGCGGCGACCGTCGCCGCCAACGGCGCGCCGAAGGTGCTGGAGATCAAGCCCGGGGCGCCGCCGGTATTGACCCGGCGCGGCGCCGATATCCTGGTGCAGACGGAAAAGCTGCTCGACGACGCCGCCAAAACCGCGGGCAACACGCCCGTTGCCACCGACCCGAAGCCGGCGCGCTCCACGTCGCTCGCCTTCCCGGAAAGCTTTGCGGCAGCGCCCGGCGATCCGACGTCCGTGGCGCGCAAGAACTGACTGTGAACCGATCGTGCGTTTGATCTTCATCACCTTGCTGGCGCTCGTGATCGCCACCGCCGTCGGCCTTGGCGCGACGTGGATGACGGCCACCCGCGGCACCGATTTCGGCACGCTGCGGATCGGCGCCTGGACCGCGCGCCCCAAAACCGGCACCGCCGACGTCGATCCCTATTCGCGCGCCTCGATCGCGCGCGCCGGCGATCTGCCGATTGGCCAGGGCGACGGCGTGGCGTTTCTTGCCACCACCGACGACAAGAAGAAGCCGCTCGACGGCCGCTGCGACGTGGTGGTCAGCGGCGTGACGCCGGCGGCGCGGTTCTGGACCCTGACGCTGTACGATTTGAAGGGACGCCTGGTGGCCAATTCGCTGCAGCGCTACGGTTTTACGAGCGAGGAGATCATCCGCGGCGCGGATGGCTCGTTCGAGGTCCGGATGGCGTCGCGGTCGCGCGCCGGCAACTGGTTGCCGACTGGCGGCATCGAGCGCTACGCGCTGATGCTGCGGCTGTACGATACCCCCGTCGGCGTCGCGACGCGCACGCCGCGCGATGCGCCGATGCCGGCGATTGCGACCGCGGGGTGTCCATGATCCGGCTGTTGTTCACGATTCTGGCGGGCGTGCTGCTGGGCGGCGTGGTGCATCTCGTCAGCGTGCTGGCGCTGCCGCGCATTGCCAGCCAGGACGCCTATTCGCGGCTTAGCGCGATCACCAAGCTCAACGCGGTGACGCCGTTGCCGCTTGCCGATCCCGGCAATACGCTGATGCCCTATATGGATCCGGCATTTGCGACCGCGATCTGCCGTTACGATCTGTCGAGTGGGCCCATAAAACTCGCGGTCCCGGTCAGCCAGGCCTACACCTCGGTGTCGTTCTACACCCGCAGCGACGTCGCCTATTACGCCATCAACGACCGATCAGCGGGCCGCAAGGTGATCGAACTCAATCTGATGACCGAAGCGCAGCACGCCGATTTGCCTGAGGACGAGGACATCACCGCGGCCGACCGCCTGATCATCGATTCCCCGACCTCGACCGGGCTGATCGTGTTGAAGGCGCTGGCCGCCGAGCCCGGCCTGATGCCGCTGGCGCAGGCCTCGCTGGCCGCCGCAAGCTGCCGAACCGATACGGCACCGCCCGAGGCTCCGCCGCCGAAAGTGGCTGCACCGGCCGCGAAGCGCTGAGTCCAGCGTCGCGGTAGAAAGGCATCGCCCGCTTCCCGGGCGATGGAACAAACACCCCCTGCTTGTGTTCCCTCCGGGATACTTCACCCCCTGGAGAACATAATGAAGAGAATTACTGTTGTGCTGGCCGCTCTGGCGTCGTTTGCCGTCGCCGCCCCCACGATTGCCAGCGCCGAGGGCATGCATAAAGAAGGAATGCACCACGGCATGATGCATCACCGCATGCACCGCGACATGTCGATGCATCGTCATCACCATGGCATGATGCACCACATGATGAAAAAAGAAGGTATGTAAGACGGATGGCCCCCTGACGGGGGCCATTTTCGTATCTACCGTGCCGCCACGCGCATGCGCCTCTCCTCAGACCGGCCGTGCTCTGAGGGCGCGCCTTCTGCGTTTTCTTTCCATCTCGGACGGCCTGGCCGCACGATGGAACAAACCTCCCGCAGGGATGTTTGTCCTGGATGCCGCCCCCCCCCCCCGGGAGAAATATCATGAAGAGCATTGCTGCTGTGCTGGCCATTCTGGCTTGCGTTGCCGTTGCCGCGCCCACGACTGCCAGCGCCTACGATGGGGACGGGATGCGCCGCGGCTGGTCGCATCACCGGGCGCCGCGCCGCGATCGCCCGGTCGGAGACGTGATGGCGGCCAATCCCAGGATCCACAACAATGTGGGAGACGTTACGGCGCCCAGCCGCAGCCATAACACGGTGGGAGACGTGATGGCGCCGAGTCGCTGATGCGGCACGCGATGTAAAAACAAGCCATGAAGACGGATGGCCCCTGACCGGGGCCATTTTCGTATCGGAAGCACGGACCGCGTGCATGCGCCTCTTTCGCCCTGCAGGCCATGCGGCAAGCGATGGCAGCGGCCATTGTTCGCTACGCGGCAGATCGGCCAAAGGCGCGGCATCGCGTCAGGGCGCCTCCAGTAGCGACAAGATAGCCCGACGAGGCAAATCACCTAAAACCTGTCAAGTCTCTTTTTTCCGATTATCGGAAAATTTATTTTGGACTCTGATCCCAAATCACCGGCTTAATGCGGCCATCCCGTCCCGAAAGAGGGGCGTTAGGCCTTCGTCACTGACGTTGGGACGGGTTGCGGTGGACGCGATGATGTTGCGCGTGCCCTTGGCACGTGACGAACGGCATTCGTTGCGTACGGCTAAGTCGTGTGGTCCTGACGCCCGGATTGCTGGCGTCAAGTCCTTGAGAGGCCAACGCCTCCCGGGGGCGATGGTGGCAAGAGGCTCCGATTCACCAGGGAGAGCACGATATAGGCCGTAGAGCCATTGCGCAGGGAAGGCCGGAGTGTTTCCGCTGAACCTGTATGCTCGTGTGCGCATTTCCTTGTGCATCAATGCACACGAGACCGCGGGTGCAGCGCGCACCCGGTCTTCCCTGCGCCCTTCTTTTTTGGGGCGCAAAACGAAATTGCAAACCTCGGGCAAACCATGTCGCGAGAACGAGAAGGTGTGCATGGGGCGCATCCTTCGAGACGCGCGCAAGAGCGCGCTCCTCAGGATGAGGTTCCCCTCAGGCAAAACCCTCATGGTGAGGAGGCGCGAAGCGCCGTCTCGAACCATGGCTACGAGCCCGGCGATGTCGCCAAAATGCTGAGTGATGTTTTGTCGTCATTGCGAGGAGCGAACGCGACGAAACAGTCCGCCGCCACATGTGGAGCTCTGGATTGCTTGGCTCCGCTCGCAATGACGAGCGCCCTACCCGCGCACGCTGACGGCGTGGCCGATCACCGGCTGGGCCGCGACCGGCGGGTTGGCGGTCTGGGCGGCGAGTTCGGTGATCAGGCGGTCGGCCTCGGCCGCCATGTTATCCGGCGCCTGCACCACCAGCCGCTCCAGCGCCCAGTGATAGGACGAGATCCTGCGCTCCAGGCACTGCTGCACCCATTGCACGATCATGGTGTTCTCTTCCATGCGGGCCACCGCATCGGCGCGCTCGCGCGGCGACAATTCGGAGACATGGGCGAGGCTGGCGTTACGCTTGCGGTCGAGATCGAGCACTTTGATCGCGGTGGCGTAGAACGGCTCGAACCGGCTGATGTCGTCGCGCACGTCGTCGATCAGCTGCGAATAGCGCGAGGAATCCGAGCGGTGCGGCTCGTCGATCAGCATGCGGCCATAGCTGGAGCGATCGAACGCCGGCACGCCCTGCCGCCATGGCGAGGGCAGCGGCTTGTAATCGCCGAACACGCTTTTCCAGGCCGGGCGCGAATGCGGCGGCTCGATCAGCGGATAGGCCTGATCGCGCATCTGGCGTTCATAGTCGGTGAGCTGGAATTGCGACGGTTTCAGGCCGACGCTGCCGGTGACCTCGGCGCCCATCCAGCGGTGCATGTCGTCATTGCGGAAATCCGCGCGGGTGCGGCCAAAATCGCCGCCGCTGCAGCCGCCGAGCACAAGGCCGAGCAGCATGACGGGCAGCGCCCGCGGCAACCCCGGAATCCGCCGCCTGGTCCGGATCGAAAAGCGCGTCTCCGGCATGTTGAAAATTCCAGCTCTCGGTCGAGATGTCAGCGGCGACGGCGGCGGCGGCCGGGGGCCGTTCCCTCTTCCGGTCCACGGCCGCCACTGGTTTCATCGCTCTGGCGTTCGATCCGGATGACGGGGAGGATCAGGACGGTGCCCATCACTCCGCGCGGACCGCCATCGACGCCTGGTCCCGGCCGTCGCGAAGCCGCATCCGCCGGAAATTCAATGATGGTGCCCATAATAAAACTCTCTCTGATCGCCGCACCGACATGATTTGGCCGGCGATTGCGCAATCATTAAGAACAGGACGTGGTTAACGGCATCTTAATGCGCTGTTGCCGGCCGGCATCAGTTGGCGCCCCGGTCGCGCGAAGCGATATCGCGAAAATCGGAGTCAACCTTCACCGAATGTTTTCCTTAACGAGCCATTAAAACAACCGGCCTAGGCTGTCCCAAAGCATTACTCAGTCGCGTACACAGACATGACAACTCCTCCGATGTTCCCCGGCTTTGACGGGTTGATGATTTTGTCCCGCAGGGAAGGCGTTGATATTCGCCCGACCTTGCTGCGCGTGCTGACCGACCTCTATGTGCAGGCCAACACGCACAGCACGGAAGAGGCGCGGCAGTTCGTCGAACTCACCTCCCGCTTGATCGACGAAGTCGACGATGCGACCCGCGCCGCGGTGCGGTCGCGGCTCGCGATCTATCCGGGCACGCCGGCGATCATCGCGGCGAAGCTCGGCATCAACCCTGCTCGCGGCGACATCCGCGTACCGGTCCCCGCGGCAATTCCCGCGCCGACGCCGGTAGCCGCCCCCGAGGTCGAGGCGCCGAGCGAGGCGCAACAACGGATGGCGTCGAATTTGTCGATGCAACCGACCGATGCCGCGGAGATCAGCAACATGTTTTTCAGCGCCAGCGCCAGCGAGCGCGCGCTGATCCTGCACAATCTGCCGGAAACGCCGCTGCGGGCGTCGGCGCGGATTCCCGCCGCGCGCGCCAGGCGCGCGATCCAGATCCTGGAAATGGCGGCGTTTGCCCCCGACGTCGAGAATTTTACCCTCGAACTCGGCGAGGCCCTGATTCTGCCGGCGCGGGTCGCGGCGCAAGTGGTCGCTGACCCCGGCGGCGAGCCGCTGGCCTGCGCGGCCAAGGCGCTGGATATGCCGAGCGCCGTGTTCCAGCGGGTGCTGCTGTTCCTGAAACCGGAATTCGGCTCGTCGGTGAATAATGTCTACCGGCTGTCGCGGCTGTACGACCGCCTGAGCGAGCGCTCGGCGCTGATCATGCTGGCGGCGTGGCGCGGCTCGACGCTCGCGGTCACCCGCGCCAAATACCGGCCGACGCTGTACGACGACGAACGCCAGCGCGCCCGCGCGGCGCCGGCGCAAACCCGCCCGACCGTGCAGCCCGGCTCCAGCATCGTGGCCCGCACCCCGACCAAGAACACAGGAAGCTGAGGATCAGGCGCGCGCCAGATCGAGAAAATGCCGCCCGGCTCTATCCTCGGTTTCGACGATCCAGGCGTCCGGATCGAACTTCAGCTCGCGGGAGAGGCGTTCGTCGACCGCGGCTTCCGCCACCGGCTGCGGCGAGGCCGGCACGAACAGCCGCTCGACCGGGCGGCTCTCGTCGTAGACCGTCTGCGGCGCCGGGGCATACAGCATGGCGTTGCCGTCGAGCAGGCCGATCTTGACGAACACCGCGCCGGCCTCCTCCGCGCCGCGCTTGCGCACGGCGCCGAAGATGCCCTCGGTCTGGCAGCGGCGCAGATAAGCGGCCACCCATATGCTGGATTTGAGACGAGACATTTGAGACGGAAGCTTTCCGGCAACGCTTGCGGCCGCGGCGTCCCCGCCGCACCGCCCTTGTTCGATCAGGCCTTTATTATAGCGCCGGCCAAAGCAGGTCCATCACGATTCACTCCAGGGAGCGCCGCGATCGGTCGAAAGGAAATAGTCCGGTTTCGGGTCCCGCAAGCCGCCCTACGCCGCTGCCGCAAGGGCGCGCGGACTGACAACGTATTCCTTGAGCACGTTGTTGGCCGCATCGACCTCGACCAGCGACACGTCATAGCTCCAGAGGTCGGCGAGATGTTGCAGCACGCGCCTTGCGTCGGTCTCGCTCAGCCGGGCGCCCTTCACCACGGCATGCCGCAGCATCAGGCGGCGATCGCCGGCCAGATCGACATCGACCACCTCGATGTTCGGATCGATGTAGCCGACGTCGTATTGCCGCGCCAGCTCGCGGCGAATCCGGCGATAGCCGCGCGCGTCGTGGATGGCATCGACCCGGATGCCGGCGGTGATATCAGGGTTGTCGTGGAGGTGGAACATCCGCATCTGCCGCATCAGCCGCGGGCTGAGAAACTGGCTGATGAAGCTTTCGTCGCGGTAATTGCTCCAGACGTCGCGCAATACCGCCATCGGATCGCCCTTGCCGGCGATCTCCGGAAACCATTCGCGATCCTCCTGGTCGGGATCGCGGACGATGCGCTCGATGTCCTGCATCATCGCAAAACCCAGTGCATAGGGATTGAAGCCGGAATAGCGGCGGTCGTCGAAGTCGGGCTGGAACACCACGTTGGTGTGCGATTGCAGGAATTCCAGGAAATTGCCGTCGGTGATCCGGCCCTGCTCGTGCAAGCGGGTCATGATGCGGTAGTGCACGTAGGTCGCGGTGCCCTCGTTCATCACCTTGGTCTGGCTCTGCGGATAGAAATACTGCGCGATATGGCGCACGACCCGCAGCAATTCGCGCTGCCAGGGTTTCAGGCGGGGTGCGGCCTTTTCGAGGAAATACAGCAGATTTTCCTGCGGCAGCCCGAGCAATTCGCGGCGCCGCTCGGTATTGAGAGATGCTTCGCTCTTGACGGGTCCGGTCGGCACCGTGCGCCACAGATCGTTGAACGCGCTTTCGGCATGCTGCCGGCGTTCGCTGGCGCGCTTTTCCTCGGCGCGCAGGTCGAGCTTCTTCTTGCCGGGATACCGGTCGATGCCGTGCGACATCAGCGCATGCGCGGCATCGAGCGTCTGCTCGACCGCGAGCCGGCCATAGCGCTCCTCGCATTGCGCCACATAGCCCTTGGCGAAGTCCAGATAGTCGAGAATGCCGTCGGCGTCGGTCCACTGCCGGAACAAATAATTGTTCTTGAAGAAATGGTTGTGGCCGAACGCGGCGTGCGCGATCACCAGCGCCTGCATGGTCGCGGTATTTTCCTCCATCAGATAGGAGATGCAGGGCGAACTGTTGATCACGATCTCATAGGCAAGGCCGCTGTAACCCTTGCGGTAGGAAGCTTCCTGAAACGCAAAATGCTTGCCGAACGACCAGTGTTTGTAGAACAGCGGCATGCCGACCGAGGAATAGGCGTCCAGCATCTGCTCGGCGGTGATGACCTCGATCTGGTTGGGGTAGACGTCGAGCCCGAGTTCGGAGCGCGCGATCTCCTCGCAGGCGTCGTGGATGCGCTGCAAGGTCGGAAAATCCCAATCGGCTCCCTCGAACAGGCGTTCGGCTGTCATGGCGCGGTCTTCTCCTGTTTTCCGCGACGGTGAAACAGGTCATGGAACACCGGAAAGATTTCGCTGCGGTCGCTGACCTTGCGCATCGAAAGCGGCGCGCCGTTGGCGCGAAGGCGTTCATACAGCGACCACAGCGAGGAGTCCGACATATCGAACGTGCTGCCGCCGCTTTCGCCGACTTCGAGATAGGCGAAGAACTGGCTGACCGGCAGGATCATCTCGGTCAGCAACCGGCCGGCGACCTCGCCATCCGAGCTGGAATTGTCGCCGTCGGAGGCTTGCGCGGCGTAGATGTTCCAGTCGGCCGGGCGAAACCGCGAGCGCACGATATCGTGCATTGCCTGCAACGCGCTCGAGACCAGCGTGCCGCCGGAGGCCGGGCCATGGAAGAAGGTTTCCTCGTCGACTTCCTCCGCCCGGTCGGTGTGCCGGATGAACACGATCTCGACATGCCGGTAACGCCGCTTCAGGAACACGTAGAGCAGCATGTAGAACCGCTTGGCGAGGTCCTTCATGTGCTCGGTCATCGAGCCCGACACGTCCATCAGGCAGAACATCACGGCCTGCGCGACCGGCTTCGGAAGAGTTTCGAAACGCCGATAGCGGATGTCGATCGGATCGATGAACGGAATCCGGCGAAATTTTGCCTTGAGCGCGTCGATCTCGGCGAGCAGCGCGGGACGGCGTTCTTCGTCGCAGTCCGCCAGTTCCGCTTCCAGCTCGGCAATCTGTTCCGGCCGCGGCCGCCGCAACGCCACCCGCCGCGCCAGCGCCAGCCGCACCGTGCGGCTCACCGAAATGTTGGCGGGCGAGCCGGAGGTCGCATAACCCGCCCGGTGAATCCCCTCGCCTTCGGCTTCCGCAAGCTTGCGCTTGGCGAGGTCGGGCAATTCCAGATCATCGAGGAACAGATCGACGAATTCGTCGCGGCTCAGCACGAACCGGAACGCATCCTCGCTGTCGCCTTCGCCCGGATCGGACGCCTTGCCACGGCCTTCCCCCGAACGCGGCAACATGTCGCCTTCGATGAACTTCTTGTTGCCCGGCAGCACCATGTCGCGGGTGCCGCCTTCGCGGCGAAAGCGCGGCTCGTCCATGCCGTCGAGCGGAATAGATACCTCGCCGCCCTCCAGCACATCCTTGATATCGCGGCCTTCCGAGGACTTCTTGACCGCGCCCTTGACCAGCGCCTTGGCGCGACGCAGGAAACGCTGGCGGTTCTCAAGACTCTTGCTACCCGGATTGAGACGCCGATCGACGATATGCATGGCTATCCTTCAGCCGCGTCAGCCGGCTTGTTTGACGCGCATGTACCATTCGACCAGCCGGCGAACCTGGCGCTCGGTGTAGCCGCGCGCCACCATTCTCGCGACGAACTCGCCGTGCTTCTTTTCGGTGTCGCCGTCCTTCTTCGAACCGAACGAGATCACCGGCAACAAGTCCTCGACCTGCGAGAATATCCGCTTCTCGATCACTTCGCGAATCTTCTCGTAGCTGGTCCAGCCCGGGTTCTTGCCGTTGTTCTGGGCCCGCGACCGCAGCGAGAATTTGACCACTTCGTTGCGGAAATCCTTCGGGTTGGCGATACCGGCCGGCTTCTCGATCTTGGTCAGTTCCTGGTTCAACAGTTCGCGATCGAGCATTTGCCCGGTGTCGGGATCCTTGAAGTCCTGGTCCTCGATCCATGCGTCGGCATAGTCGACATAGCGATCGAACAGGTTCTGGCCGTAGTCCGAATAGGATTCCAGATAGGCCTTCTGGATCTCGTGGCCGATGAATTCGGCATAACGCGGCACCAGATCGGCCTTGATGAACTCCATGTAGCGCTTTTCGACCTCCTCCGGCAGCTGCTCGCGGCGGATCGCCTGCTCCAGCGCATACATCAGATGCACGGCGTCGGCGCCGAGCTCCGAGGTATCGTGGTTATAGGTCGCGGCCAAAACCTTGAACGCAAACCGTGTCGAAACCCCGTCCATGCCCTCGTCGACGCCGGCGGCATCCTTGTATTCCTGGACGCTGCGGGCCTTCGGATCGGATTCCTTGAGGCTTTCGCCGTCATAAACCCGCATCTTGGCAAACATCGTCGAGTTCTCGTGCTTGCGCAGCCGCGACATCACCGAGAACCGCGCCAGCAGTCTCGAGCGTCGCCGGCGCGCAAGGCGCGGTCGCAAGCTCCGATCCCTGGATCAGCTTCTCATAGATCTTCTGCTCTTCGGTGACGCGCAGGCAGTACGGCACCTTGATGACGCAGATGCGGTCGATGAAGGCCTCGTTGTTCTTGTTGGTCTTGAAGCTTTGCCATTCCGATTCATTGGAGTGCGCGAGAATGACGCCGGTGAACGGGATCGCGCCGATATTCTCGGTGCCGATATAATTGCCTTCCTGGGTCGCGGTCAGCAGCGGATGCAGCATCTTGATCGGCGCCTTGAACATCTCGACGAATTCGAGAATGCCCTGGTTGGCGCGGTTGAGACCGCCGGAATAGCTGTAGGCATCCGGATCGTTCTGCGCGAAGGTTTCCAGCTTGCGAATGTCGACCTTGCCGACCAGCGAGGAGATGTCCTGGTTGTTCTCGTCGCCGGGTTCGGTCTTCGCGATCGCGATCTGCCGCAGGCGCGAGGGCTGGATGCGCGCGACTCGGAATTGCGAGATATCGCCGCCGAAGGCTTCCAGCCGCTTGTAGCACCACGGACTCATCAATCCGTTGAGGCGGCGGCGCGGAATGCCGTATTTCTCCTCGATCATCGGCCCGAGCGTTTCGGGATCGAACAGGCTCAGGGGGCTCTCGAATACCGGGCTCAGCTCATCGCCGGCCTTCAACACGTAGATCGGATGCACTTCCATCAGCGATTTGAGCCGCTCGGCCAGCGAAGACTTGCCGCCGCCGACCGGTCCGAGCAGATAGAGGATCTGCTTGCGCTCTTCGAGCCCCTGGGCGGCATGCCGGAAGAATCCGACGATCCGCTCGATGGTTTCCTCCATGCCGTGGAAACCGGCGAACGCCGGATAGACCCGCATGGTACGGTTCGAAAAAATTCGGCCAAGGCGGGCATCCTTGGCCGTGTCAATCATCGTCGCTTCGCCGATCGCCGCCAGCAACCGTTCGGCCGCATTGGCATATCGCAACGGATCGCTTCGACACGATTCCAGATATTCGGCCATCGACATATCGGTCTGGCTTCGAGCCTCGAACGACCGCGCGAAAGCATTGAACAGAGAATTGTTGTACATGATCCCTCTCCACAATCTGATCGCTGCACGACTGCGTCGCGGACTAGCTCACCGACGGGGCATTGCCCGCATTACGAATCAGCCTCAGCACCTGGCTCGATTGGACACTCTGGGCAGCTTCTGGTGCAATGTAGATAGTGGGCAACGAGTGAGTCTTAAACAGGCAATTGCCGAATCATTGTGCGATCCGCGCCACTGTTGCCGAAATGAGATAGCATTTCCGCGAGCTGTAACCGAGCCGCAACAGCTACACCATTCCGTGACTTACCGCTGAGGAGTCAACGAATTGCCGCTGGAGCCGCAATGTTACGGGGGCGCACCAGACATGTATGGCTGCGTGACAAGCCGCCGCACACGGAAGCCGGTTCCGCATCAATCGATCGAATGTCCGATCATCGCGGAGAGTTCGCGCACCAGACGTTCGTTCATCTGCCCGGTCGCCGGAATCTTGCGCTCGCGCTCGAACTTCACGATCGCGGCCTGGGTGTCCGAACCAACGGTACCGGTCGGCTTCAACTGACCGTAGCCATATTCGGTCAGCGCGCGCTGCACCGCCGCGACGCGGCGCGAACCGCCCGGGCCCAGCATGCTGTCACTACGGGAGGAAACCGGAATTGCGGCCGGCGGACGCGGGATCGAGGACGTCGCCTGCGGCGCCGCGCTGGTCGCCTTGACGAGATTGGTCAGTGGATCGGCGCCCTTAGGGTCGGCGGCCTTCGGTTCCGCAGCCTTCAATTCGACAACACGGGGTTCCGGAACCTTCGGTTCAGGGGGAGCCGCCTCGGACTTTGTCGCTTCCGCCGGCCGCGGGCGCGGCAGCGGACTGGCCGGGGCCTGCGCGGGGACCGGCATCGTTACGATCGAGCCAAACATCGGCGACGGATGGGGTCCGGCTTGCAGGAACAGCGCGTTGGCGACGATCGCGGTGATCGCGGCAAAGGCCAATACCCCCGCGACGGTATCTTTCGGGCTGTGCAGCAGGATACGCAGCACGAGGCCGCGCTCGGCCTCCGCCTCCGCCGCAACCGCTTTGGCGCCGCGGCGACGCCGGGGCATGTCTTCGTCATCGGCAATTCGTCTAGGCACTTTTCTTCACCTGGTAGGTTTGCTCCGGCGATCCCGATCGCGCCGCGGGGTTGAGTGTTGCAATATTGCTCGACGGCTCGCGGACCGGCGGCGTGAACGTCAGTGGCAGCGCGACCGTCACGGTGGTTCCCTCGTCGATCTTGCTCTGCACCGTCATTTCGCCGGCATGAAGGCCAACCAGGCTTTTCACGATGGACAAGCCAAGACCGGTGCCTTCATGGCGTCGCTGATAGGTCTTGCCTGCCTGGAAGAACGGATCGCCAATGCGCTTGAGGTCATCGGCGGCGATGCCGACGCCGGTATCGCTGACGCGAAGCAGCATCAGCGGTCCCTCGACAGCGGCGGAAACCGTCACCGTGCCGCCGCGTTCGGTAAACTTGATGGCATTGGAGACGAGGTTCAGGACGATCTGCTTGAACGCACGCGGGTCGCCGGTCATGCCGGGCAAATCCTCGTTGGCGCGGGTCACGAGATCGATGCCGTTTTCGCGCGCTTTGAGCGCCAGCAAATTGCAGCAATTGAGCAAGGCGGCGCGCGGCATGAACGGTTCCGGCAAAATCTCGAAAACTGCCGGACTCCATCTTGGACATGTCGAGGATGCCGTTGACCACCGACAGCAGATGCTGACCGGAATCGTTGATCAGCTGGGCATATTCCTTGCGCCGCGCCGCGTTCAGCATCAGCGCGTCTTCCTGAACGATCATTTCGGAGAAACCGATGATGGCATTGAGCGGCGTGCGCAGCTCGTGGCTCATGGTGGCGAGGAAGCGGCTCTTGGATTCGTCGGCCTGCTCGGCAGCGGTGCGGGCCAGATCGAGCGCCTGCTCCTGGATCTTGCGGTCGGTGATGTCACGCATCACCGCGACCACCTCGGCCTCGGAAGAGACCGCAGCGCCAGACCTCTGACCGAGCGGACGGCAGCGCATTTCGACCCAGATGAAATCGACCGAATTGTTCGTGCCGCGCTCGCTGCCGCGCGATGCATCGCGCCTGAGACGAAACTCGACGCTGCGCTCCTCGTCGCCGCGCGCCGCGTCCGACAACGCCGTCAGATAGGCCGGCCGGTCGGCGACATGGACGCGCTCGAACAAGCCGTGAGCCAATAATCGCGGCGCCGGCGCACCGAGCATGGCCTCGGCCGCCGGCGAAATGAACTGCACGGCGCCATTGCGGTGGTGACGCGAAATCACGTCGCTCATGTTGCGCGCCAGCAGCCGATAACGATCTTCCTCGACATAGAGCAAGGACACGCTGGTGCGCGCCAGCGACTCCGCGCTGAACGCAAGTCCGGCGGCGTAGAGCGTGCCCGATGCGACGCCAAACGCCATGCACAGGCTGCGCAGGGCCAGATCCGGCGCCGGCAACATGCCGAACTGCCCGAGCGCGATCAACAGCGCGGCGCACGCCAGCGCCAGGCCCGAGGCAAAAGCCACCACGCGGCGCGATGCCGAAAGTGCGGCTTCCAGCGGAATGACCACCAGCCAGATCGCGGCAAAGGATTCGATACCGCCGGTGCTGATGGCAACCGTCAGCACAAGGCCCGCCAACGCCAGCGACGACAACAGGTAGGCGCCCTCGTAGCGGCCGGTCCGCGACAGAAACCACGACAGCAGGATGGGCGCGATCAGCCAGGCGAACGCTGTGACCTCGATCGCGCCAGGTGCACCACGCATCGCGATATAGACCGGGAATGCGGCGAGCGCCGCGAGGCTGCCCAATAGCCGCGGCGCGATGAAGGCGCGATGGCGCGCGCGGGTCAGCACGTCATAGCGCGCGGACGGGTGCAGCAGCGCATCGAGGCAATCGCGGATAATGTTCAAAACAGTCACGGCTCTTGCGCTTCGGCTTGTTCGTCCAAACAGACGCGCCGGAACGCCCCCTTTATCGTTGCCCCACCGTGTCAGAGCGACATTAAGCTAACGCTAAGGCGCCGGGGCCGGCCGTCAAAGACGGCAACTTCGCCGGGTTTTCACCGGGTTCCGGCGGCGCATTCGGTCCGGATGGTGAATGAGCGGTTTCCGATCTGGCAAGCTTATGGTTTCGAAATGGTGGACGCCTTCCTCGGGCGATTTCGCCGCGAAATTCCGCATCAATCGAAAATTTACACCGAATCAAATCAATCGGATTTTCCGCGAATTTTCGCTGAATTAATCTCAATGCAAACACTTGCGATTTATCGACGGCTGTTAAGTCAGGGATTGATTGCGCGGGATCAAGCGCAACGGGATCAAAAGAGACGGCTAGGGTCGCGAGATGTTTTTTCTGCTCCGCATGGCGTTCTGGCTCGGGCTCGTGCTCGTGCTTTTGCCCAGAGAGAAGACACCTGAATCGGAAAAGCTGCCGCAGATCGGCGCCTCGCAGGCGGTGCAGGCTGCGACCGCGGCGGTGTCTGACATGACTCAATTTTGCAAGCGCCAGCCCGCGGCCTGCGAAGTCGGCGGCCAGGCCGCGACCGTGATCGGCCAGCGCGCCGAGGACGGCGCGCGCAAGCTGTACAAGATCATCACCGACAAGCGGGCCCCCGACACCACCGACAAGCGCGGGCCGGACCATACCGGCTCGATCGGCTCTGTCGAAAATGACAATTCCTCGCCCGCCGATGTGGCGCCGCGCGACACCTTGACGCCGGACGATCTCGCCGCCGAATGGCGAACGCCGTCGCCCCCGTAACGGCAAAACCGCGCGCATTTTTCGCGTCGGCAAACTCGCTTTCGATCGCCTTCGACCCTATATAGGGCTTTGGGATTGAGCGCGGGACATCATGACGATCGACGAAATCAGGGACAATTTTGCGCTGCTCGACGAGTGGGACGACCGCTACCGCTATGTCATCGAACTCGGCCGCATGCTCGATCCGATGCCCGAAGCCGAGCATTCCGCGGCCAACAAGGTGCAGGGCTGCGTTAGCCAGGTCTGGCTCTCGAAACAGCTCGACCGCAGCGAGGCCGGCAAGCCGCTGTTGAAATATCTCGGCGACAGCGACGCGCATATCGTGCGCGGGCTGATCGCGATCCTGCTGACGCTTTATTCCGGCCACACCCCGCAGCAGATCCTGGCCACCGACGCGATCGCGGTGTTCGACGAATTCGGATTTCGCGAGCATCTGACGCCGCAGCGATCCAACGGCCTGCGGGCGATGGTCGAGCGAATCCGCGCCGACGCCCGCGCGGCGCTGGCCGGCGCCGCGTAAATTTCGCCTACTTGCGCCGCCGGCGCTGCTGGCCCAGGCCCATCTTTTTCGCCAGTTGCGAACGCGCCACCGCGTAGTTCGGCGCCACCATCGGATAGTCGGCCGGAAGGCTCCATTTGTCGCGGTATTGTTCCGGCGTCATGTTGTACTGCGTGCGCAGATGACGCTTCAGCGACTTGAAACGCTTGCCGTCCTCGAGACACACCAGATAATCCGGCGTCATCGACTTCTTGACGGACACGGCCGGCTTGGCCGGCTCCATCGGGGTCTCGACCCGACCGGTCGAAACCCGCTGCAACGCCGCGTGAATCTGGCTGATCAAAGCCGGGATTTCCGAGGCCGGCGTCGGATTGTTGCTGAGATAGGCGGAGACGATATTCGCGGTCAGATCGATGAAGCTCTTGCTGGCAGCGTCGCTCATGGCCCGAACCTTTCGATGATCTCTTGCACCGGGACGATCTCCTGCTCTTGGAAATCTCGGTATCGAACAGTATCCCGTGAGCCCAATACATCAGCGGAATCGCCGACTACTTGGCGAATATGAGCGAATTGCTGCCGAATTGACAAGAAAAACAAAGTTTTATTTTCGCGCGGGTTCCGTCCGAAGTAGAATACGGTCTAGAGCCTTCGGTTCTGATTGAATCAAACCGACTCTGGTTTCCTGTTTTGACGCGTTTTCTTCACGCGAACCGGTGTCCACCCACGGATCAAGTCCGAGGGCATGCTTCGCTGAAAACGCTCTAGGTGCGCTGGTCGAGATGCGCCCGCAATTCGTCGATCGAGGAAAACCGCATCATGCCCTCGGGCATTTGCGCCTCGATCGAGCCGTCCGAGTACAAGGAATAGGCCATGCCGTCGACGACGCCGGATTTGAGGACCGTCACCGCCTGCGGCTCCTCGCGGCGCGGCGGCTGAGCGGCGGCCGGATTTGGCTCGGCCGAGGTCGATGGCGTGCGGGTGCTGCGCCGGACATCCACCGACCTTGCGCGTTCCGGCTGCGGCCAGGCGTCCTCGAAGCTCGCGGGCGGTGGCTCGCTTGGCTTGGGCGGCGGCGGCGGCGCGACCGCGGGCGGCGTCCGCGAATCCGTTACCGCGACTTCCGGCGCGCGGCCCTCGGCGCGCTCGCGTTCCTTGCGCGAGGTCGAGGAAAACAACAGGTTCCGGCGCGGCTTGGGCACCGGCGCGGCCTCGACAGGGGGCGCCTCGCCGCGGCCGCGATCCCGTGTCGCGGTTTCTTCATGCCACGGCGGCGGCGCGGCGTGGTCGCCGTCGGCCGGATTTGTCGCGCCAGCCTGATCGAAAAGGCCGTCCTCGCCGTGCGCCTGGTCATGAGGCGCGGCGCTTGCCGCCGATAGCGGCGCCGGAAAGCCAGTGCGCGGCCCCAGCGCGGACGACGCTTCAAAATGCTCCGCGATGGCCTTCAATTCGCGGACCACCACGCAAAGCGCGATCATGATCATTCCGGTGCAGGCGGTGAGCGCACCGGCAATAATCACGGTATTGCCGAAACTGAATTCCTTGATCGGGATCCCGTAGGCGACCCCCAAAAGGCCGGCCAGCAAAAAGACAATTCCGGCGATCAACAACGCGATAATCATCTAAAATACCCCTGCTGCGCTGAAAGACCGCACAGCCGCCGACGCCACGATACCGTCATATTGTGTGCACCGCCAACCGACAATTGCAGGGGAAGTTCCTGCGGGAAACCGCTGTCCCCGCCCAAAATCTACGATCCAAGCCCTAATTTTCGCCCAATGACGCGGTTCGGTACGCTTGGGTAGATATTTACCCCCTACTTATGTCTGCCCCATTGCTGCAGCGCATCAGGGCAATTACGCCACATTTCTCAATTACCTGGAAAGCGAACTGCGCTATATGGATGCCGGGGAATGAGGCCCAAAAGCGCCAACGCTGGGCCATCGGGACGCCGGGTTACCAATAGCCATGTCATCAATCACGACGTCGACCATCGATACGCCCTTGCGGCGCTCGATGGAGCGGACCTGCGACGACCTCGCCATCCTCGTTCTGGCGGCGGTCGGCCTGATCGCGAGCCTCACCTTCCGCGATTACGGGCTCGGCTGGGACGATTACACCCACGCCGAATATGCCGACCTGCTGCTCAAGATGTATGGCTCCGGGTTCAAGGACACCGGCGCGCTGTCGTTCGCCAATCTGTATATGTATGGCGGCGGCTTCGACATGGTCGCGGCGCTGTTGCACAGGGTCATTCCGCTCGAATTGTTTGAAACGCGCCGGCTGCTCGGCGCCGTCGTCGGCATCATCGGGCTCGCGGTGACGTGGCGGCTGGCCCGCCGCGTCGGCGGTCCGCTGGCAGGGCTCGCCGCGCTGTTGCTGCTGGTGCTGTGCCCGACCTTCTACGGCCACATGTTCATGAATCCAAAGGACGCGCCGTTCGCCGTGGCGATGGTGATCCTGATGCTCGGTCTGGTCCGCCTCGCCGAGGAATATCCCGCGCCCTCGCCGCGCACCATCCTGATCGTCGGCCTCGGCGCCGGCCTGTCGCTCGGCTCGCGCGTGCTCGGCGGACTGGCGTTGCTGTATGCGGTGATCGGCTTCCTCCCGCTGTTCGCCGAAGAAATCCGGACCCAGGGCGTGCGCGAAGCCGCGCGACGGCTGGCGCATGTCGGCTACGTCCTGCTGCCCGGCCTGATCCTCGGCTACCTTGTCATGGGACTGATCTGGCCGTGGTCGATCATGGAACTGGGCAATCCATTCCGGGCGCTGACCTATTTCTCCGCCTTCTTCGAAAAGCCATGGAAGGAAATGTTCGACGGCGCGCTGGTGTCGGTGCCGGACATGCCGTGGTCGTACCTTCCGACCCTGTTCGCGCTGCAACTGCCCGAAGTGCTGCTCGCCCTGTTCATCGCTGGCGCCGGCGGCACGCTGGTCGCGCTGTCGCGCCGCGAGGTAACCGGCCGCCGCAAGACCATCCTGTTGATGCTGACGGTGGCGGCACTGCTGCCGCTGTTGATCGCGATGGTGAAACGGCCGGCGCTCTACAACGGCATTCGCCATTTCATCTTCGTGATTCCGCCGATGACGGTGCTGGCCGGTGTCGCGTTCGCCTGGGGCGTCAACTGGCTCAAGGACAATGGCCGCCACTGGCAGCCTGCCGCGGTAGCTCTTTTCGCATTCGGCCTGATGCTGCCGCTGACCGAGATGATCCGGCTGCATCCCTATGAATATACCCACTTCAACCATATCGCCGGAACCGTCCGCGGCGCCGACGACAAGTTCATGCTGGACTATTGGGGCCTGGCGCTGAAACAGGCGTCCGACGGCCTGCGCGAGGAGCTCGACCGAGCGGCAGGAATCGCCGCCGCACGGCCGCAAATGGAAGGTCGCGGTGTGCGGACCGCAACGCCCGGCCCAGGTCGCGCTCGGCCCCGACTTCACCATCGGTTGGGACAGCCACGCCGCCGATTTTGCCATGACGCTCGGCGAATTCTACTGCAAGGGCCTGACCGCGCCTGTGATGGTGGAGATCAAGCGCGACGACGTGGTGTTCGCGCGGGTCTACGATATCCGCGGCCGCAGCATTTCCAGCCTGCTCGCCATCCCCGCGCCCTGAGGCCTTGCGTTCGCCGGTCACGCTCGAGCGAAAACATGACTGCCACGCAAGCCGCGGGCTCGCTTGAGGCTTGCTGCAGGCCGGCCCCGGGATTAGTTTCGACGCAAGAATAACAGCTTTCAACAGCCCTTTTTGGAGAAGCCGATCATGTCGCCAGCAGAAGCGCGCCTCAAGCAAGTGCCGTCGGATATGACCGAGGCGGAATGGAACCAGCGGGTCAACCTCGCCGCCTGCTACCGCCTGATCGCGCATTACGGCTGGGACGATCTGGTCGATACCCATATTTCCGCGCGCGTGCCCGGGCCGGAGCATCACTTCCTGATCAATCCCTACGGCCTGATGTTCGACGAGATCACCGCCTCCAGCCTCGTAAAAGTCGACCTCGACGGCAACCAGTTGACCAAGAGCGACTACAGCATCAACCCGGCCGGCTTCACCATCCATTCGGCGATCCACGAAGTCCGCGAGGATGCCGGCTGCGTGCTTCATCTGCATACGCCCGACGGCACCGCGGTCGCGACCAGCGCCGAAGGCCTGCTGCCGATGAACCAGACCGCGCAGCTCGTCACCTACGACCTCGCCTATCACGACTATGAAGGCATCGCGCTCGATCATGACGAGCGCCCGCGCCTGCAAAAGGATCTCGGCAACCACAACCACATGCTGTTGCGCAATCACGGCACGCTGACCGTCGGCCGTTCGGTGGCCTCCGCGTTCGAGCGCATGTTCCACCTCGAACGGGCCTGCACCATGCAGGTGCGCACGCGTATGCTGGGACCATCAGCCTACCCGGTCGAACAGGCCGTGATCGACAAGAACACCAGTGTGCTCAACAATCCCGACCGGCAGGAACTGCGCTCGACCACGCTGGTCTGGCCGGCACTGCTGCGCAAACTCGAACGGCTCGATCCCAGCTACAAGAATTGAAATTTTTATCATTTCGGTGTAGCTTCCCGTTCAACGACCTCTGCACTTCCATCACAAACGCCGCCCAATTCCGGGCGGCGTTTTTATGTCCCGTGTCGCCGTAGCTCGCATGAGCGAAGCGATATGCGGGAAACCGCCTCCCCGGATGTCGCTTCGCTCATCCGGGCTACGATCGCTCAACCGTCTTACTCCGCGAAAGCGGAGCGGAGCATCCAGTACGCCGCAGCTCTTTTGATTCATCATCCACACTCTGGAATAGTGGGTCGCACGGTCGGGCCGGGCGATGATGATCGGGTATGACTTCTCGTTCTCGCGACAGCATGCGCCCGAGGTTTGCCAAGAAGCTCCGCCCCCAAAAGCAAGGGCGCAGGGAAGACCGGGTGCGCGCTGCACCCGCGGTCTCGTGTGCATTGATGCACAAAGAAATGCGCACACGAGCATACAGGTTCAGCGGAAACACTCCGGCCTTCCCTGCGCAATGGCTCTACGGCCTATATCGTGCTCTCCCTGGTGAATCGGAGCCTCTTGCCACCATCGCCCCCGGGAGGCGTTAGCCTCCCAAGGACTTGACGCCAGCATTCCGGGCGTCAGGACCACACGACTTAGCCGTACGCTTCAGCGCCGCTCGCCCGCGCGCATAAAGCGCGCGACGACGCTGCCGCGTCCACCGCAACCTGCCCCGACGTCAGTGACGAAGGCCTAACGCCCCTTTTCGGGACAGGATGCGCACCATAAGCCGGTGATTTGCCACCAACGAAAACGAGAATATTTTTTACGGGCTGACTGGACACCCCAAATCAGCTTGATCCGGCTCGACAAATTCGCGTTTATGCGCATGCCGGTTTGGCCTCCGCGGCCTCATAACCTCGCCTTGCTCAGGCATTGCCGGGCGGGTTCGGCGCGGCCACACGCGGCCGATGCGGGGCCTGTGACGAAGATTCCGTTGACGGCGAGGTTCCGCCTTGGCGAAATGGCGAGCGCGGGCAGCGCGACCGACTGATGTAAAAACCCGGCTCGATGCCGAGCCGGGTGTGTTGATCAGGCCGCCCGTACGGTGTCGAGAAACTTGCCGACCTCAAGCTTGAGGCGGTTGGAGTCGCCGGACAGCGACTTGGCCGCCGAGAGCACTTGCGAGGAAGCCGAACCGGTCTCGCTGGCGCCCCGCTGTACGTCGACGATGTTGGAGGAAACCTGACGGGTGCCTTGCGCGGCCTGCTGAACGTTGCGGGAAATCTCCTGGGTCGCAGCGCCCTGCTCTTCCACGGCCGCCGCGATGGTCGAGGAAATCTCCGCCAGTCGTTCGATGCTGCCGCTGATTTCCTTGATGGCATTCACCGAGTCCTGGGTGGCGGCCTGGATGCCGCTGATCTGCTGGCCGATCTCGCCGGTGGCCTTGGCGGTCTGCTCGGCCAGCGCCTTCACTTCGGAAGCGACGACCGCGAAGCCGCGCCCTGCCTCGCCGGCGCGCGCCGCCTCGATGGTGGCGTTCAGCGCCAGCAGGTTGGTCTGGCCGGCGATGGTATTGATCAGTTCGACGACGTCGCCGATCCGGGAGGCGGCTTTCGACAACTCGCCGACTCGCTCGGTCGTCTTGCGCGCCTGGCTGACCGCCTCGCCGGCCATCCGCGCCGAATCCTGAACCTGGCGGCTGATCTCGTTGACCGACGAGGTCATCTCCTCGGTCGCGGAAGCCACCGACTGAACGTTGGTGGAGGCCTCCTCCGAGGCCGCGGCGACCATCGTGCTGAGCTCCTGCGACCGCACCGCCGTCGTCGTCAACGAACCTGCGGATGCCTCGAGCTCGGTCGCGGCTGACGACACCGTCTCGATGATTTCCCCGACGGCGCCCTCGAAGCCGCTGGCGAGCTTGACCATGTCGGCCTTGCGCTGCACCGATGCACGCCTCTCGATGGCCTTCAATTCCTCCGCGTTGAAGCGAACGAGCGTCTGCAGCGTCTGCAGATTGCGCAATGCCTCGCCAATTTCGTCATCCCGCGCGACAAAAACCCGGTTGTCGAGCTTTCCTTCCGAGATGTTCAGCATCTCGCCGATCAAATGCCGCATTGGCTCGTTGATCGCGCGTAGCGCCTGCACTCCGATCAGTCCGGCGACAACGGCGCCGAGCAAAGACGTTGCGAAGACAATCCCGTTGCCGGCGAAACCCAATTGCGCGAGCGCGCCTGCGCCAACGAAGAACGCCGCCTGAACCGCGATCAGCGTGATCAGGCGGGCCTTCAGCGTGCCGTTGAATATTGCAAAATTGTCCAGCAGCGAGCGGCGGCGCACGATACCGGCATCGATCTTGTACCCGTGCGCCTTCTTCTCGCGCAGCGCGGCGTAGACCTTTTCAGCTTCGGCGCGCTGGTCGGCGGGTAGTTTGGTGCGGATTGAGGTGTAGCCCGTGACCTGGCCCTTCTCGCGGATCGGCGAGGCCGTCGCCAAGACCCAGTAGAAATCGCCGTTCTTGCGGCGGTTCTTCACCGCGCCGACCCAGGGCTTGCCGGCTTTCAGCGTATCCCAGAGATTCTGGAACGCTTCCGCCGGCATGTCCGGATGCCGGATAATGTTGTGCGGCTGCCCCATCAGTTCGGCTTCGGTGAAGCCCGCGGCGTCGACAAACTGATCGTTGAAAAAGGTCAGCCTTCCCTTGGTGTCGGTCTTCGACACGATGAGGGTGCTATCGGTTATGGGATATTCGACGGTTGTCACCGGAAGGTTGGTGCGCATTGCGAAGGTCCTGAAAAAAATTGGGCGACAATCGTGACAGCCGATGTCCGAACGACATGGAGCACTTCCGCTTACGCAAAATTACGGTTAAGCATTTTTCGTTTCGGTTAATTTCAATGCCCGTGGCACTACGGTCCGCGCGAGCTAAGGCGGCAAGCCTACCCTCGGCAGCGCCCGTCAGTCCAAGCGGACCACCGGCTGGTCCAAGCGTTCACGCGCTTATCGTGGTCGGATACCCTCGCCTGTGATAGCCTGATCCATCAACAGCCGCTGAAACCTGCCCAGCGGGCGGTAGCGTATGACGAACTTGAAACAAGCCTGCTTTGCTGTCGCGGCATTGTTCTGTTGACGCCATCGGCCGAGGCGCAGAACTTCAATCAGGTTATCGGCTTTGGCGACAGCACCGTTGACACGGGCTGGTACACGGGCGCGACCAGCGGCCCGCATTCGACCGGCATCGCCAGTCTCGATGCGTCGATCGCGGCCTCGCTGGCGGCCGGCGGCAACGCCCATCCGACCGGACCCGGGGCTCGGTAACGCCCAAATCGTTGCTGGCTTCTTCGGCTTTACGTGAATTCCGCCAGTCAACCCGGCGGCACCAATTACGCGATCGGCAACGCTGTCGATTTCCTCGTCCCGTCAGGCTTCATTCCGGCCACGGCGACCGGAAACCAGTATCCAAATCCGTTGCTCCCGGGCACCGCGACCCAGATCACAACTACCTGGCGTCGGCGGTGGCCACGCCAATCCCAGCGCTATTTATTTGCTGGCTAGCGGTGGCAACGACGCCAGCCGCGGCGCTCTCACATACGGTCCGTCTCTCTCCGGACTGCGGTCGTCTACCTGCTTGGTGAGGCGCAAGCGCTGAGCGACTGCTGGTCAACCTTCAGGCCGCCGGGCGCGCGCTACCATCATCGTGAGCAATTATTATCCCGGGCCTTCCGACAATCCCGCCACGACGTTCTATGCGAAGACCATCCTCTCCGCTACCTGGAGCGATCTTGCCGCGGCCGGCGTCAGATTTATTCCGGCGGATACGGTCTCGGTGTTTTCAGCGGTGGAAGCCAATCCGGCGGCGTTCGGCATCACGCATGATCCGCTCGCCACCGGCCCCGCAACTATGCCTGCCTGCCCGCGATCGGCTCCGGGCTCGACTTCCGGCTATGGGATTACCTGCGCGCCGACCATGGCGCCGAGCACGACACACGGCTATCTGCAATCGGCAAATGCGACGCAAACCTACCTGTTCATGGATGGCGTCCATCTCACCGAAGCGGGCCAGCATCATTGAGGCCGACTATTTTTACAACCTGTTGGCCGCGCCAAGCGAAATATCCTTTCTCGCGGAAACCGCTGTCCAGACCACGTTCCAGACCGTCACCGGCATCCAGCAGCAGATCGACCTGGCGCAACGGCTGCGCCGGCCGGGCTGGAACGTGTGGGTCAATGGCGAACTTTGCTATCTCAAGCTCGACAACAGCACAGCGGGATTTCCCAGCGACCCAGGATATCCGCTCTCGGGCAGCATGGGCGTCGACTACAAATGGCAGAACGGTTGGCTCGCCGGCGCCGCGCTGACCGCAGGCTATGTCAATCCAACCTTCTCGCTGGGCGGCGGCTACAAGCAGGACACCGTCGCGCTCAGTCTCTATACGGCGTATCGCAACGGCAATTGGTGGCGCGACCTCACCGGCACTGCTGCCTGGCTCGGCTACGATACCAACCGGACAGTGCCGATCGGCATCACCGTTCAGGTCGAACAACGGATCGACCAATGGCGATGATCTCTCGCTCGCCGGCGAGATCGGATATGATTTCCACGCTGATCCCGTGACGCACGGCCCGCTCGCCGGCCTGATCCTGCAGCAAGCCAGAGTCAACGGCTTCACCGAAAGCGGCAGTTTCACCAGCTTATCGTTCAGCGAACAAATCCGTAATTCCGAGGTCGGCGTGCTTGGCTACCAGGCGAGATTCGACTGGGGCAAGTGGCATCCCGTTCGTGCAACTCGCATGGGATCACGAGTTCGATCCGCTCGACCGGATAGTTACGGCGTCGCTGACCACGATCGTCGCGCCGAGCTATTCGTTGCCGGCCGTGGTGCTCGGCCGCGACTGGGCCACCGCGACCGTTGGTACGCAACTCACGACTCACGCAGCCTGGAGCGGACTGGCCTCCTTCACGGCGCAGCTCGGCCAAAACCGCGCCACGGTTTATGGTGGCCTCGTTGGATTGAATTACGCATTCGGCCGTCCCGGCTGATGGTGCCGATCAGGCTTTCGGCATCGCCGCGAGCGCGCCGAGAATCCGCGCCCAGGAGCGAATGCCCTTGTGAAAGCTCTTGAGGTCGTATTTCTCGTTCGGCGAATGGATGTTGTCGTCGTCCAGACCAAACCCGACCAGCACGGTATCGAGGCCGAGCGTGTTCTTGAAATCGGTCACGATCGGGATCGAGGCGCCGGAGCCAAACAGGATGGTCTCCTTGCCCCACTCGTCGGTCAGTGCCTGCTTGGCCGCGAGCAGCGGCTTCATGCTCCAGTCGAGCGCGATCGCCGCCCCGCTGGAATGGTCGCCGAACTCGGCGGTGCAATCCTTCGGCAGCCGTGACGTGACGTATTCACGGAAGGCCTTGCGGATCTTGACGGGGTCCTGACCCACCACCAGCCGGAACGAGATCTTGGCGGACGCCTGCGCCGGGATCACGGTCTTGGAACCCTCGGCCGTGTAGCCGCCGATGATGCCGTTGACGTCGCAGGTCGGCCGCGAAGATATTTGTTCGATCAAGAGCCGGCCCTTTTCGCCGGCCGGCTCCGACAACCCGATCGGCTTGAGGAATTTTTCCGGCGTCAGCTCGAGCTTCTTCCATTGCGCCAGGATGTCGGGCGGCACATCCTTCACGCCATCATAGAAACCGGGGATCGTGATGCGGTTGTCGTCGTCGAACAGGCCGCCGAGAATTTTGGTCAGCACCCGGATCGGGTTTTGCGCGCCGCCGCCGAACACGCCGGAATGCAGGTCGCGGTTGGCGGCCTTGATCCAGACTTCGTCGTAGACCAGGCCGCGCAGCGAGGTGGTGATCGCCGGCGTGTTCGGATCCCACATGCCGGTGTCGCAGACCAGCGCGAAGTCGGCCTTGAACTCGTCCTTGTTCTGCTCGAGGAACGGCACGAAATTCTTCGAGCCGATCTCCTCCTCGCCCTCGATCAGGATGGTGACGTCGACCGGCAGCGAGCCCGTGACCTGTTTCCAGGCCCGGCACGCCTCCACAAAGGTCATCAGCTGGCCCTTGTCGTCCTCGGCGCCGCGCGCGACGATGATCTTGCGGCCGTCCTTGTGATCGGTGACCACGGGTTCGAACGGCGGCCGATGCCAGAGGTTGAGCGGATCGACCGGCTGCACATCGTAGTGACCGTAGAACAGCACGTGCGGACGGCCATCCTTGCTGCCGTTGGTTTTGGCGACGATGGCGGGATGGCCCGCGGTCGGCCGGACCTCGGTGGCAAAACCGAGCGACGCGATGTCCTTGGCGAGATGATCGGCCGCTTTCTTGCAGTCGGCGGCAAAGGCCGGCTCGGAGGAGATCGACTTGATCCGCAACAGCGTGAACAGCCGCTCCAGGCTGTTGTCGAAATCGGCATCGATGCGGTCGAGAACCGGCTGTAGTTGCGCTGCGCTGGACATTGTTTTTTCCTTTGCCGCTTGTTCCCTGGCGGGGTCTAGGTTTGGTGTTTGATATCGGGTTTTAGCCCACCTGATGCCGGAGGCAAGGCGCTCCCTGCAGCATCTGCTGCATCCGAAAGCGGATGCAGCAGATGCCAGGCCAGTCCCGCCGCGATCACCGCGGTGGCGGCCAGGTTGTTGCCCCAGGCCTGCAATACGTTCGGATAGACCGGCAGCGAAAAGCCGATCAGCGTGACCGCGACCGCGAGCACCGCCCAGCTCCCGTGTCGCACCGCCGGCCGCGGATCATAGGCAGCCCGGTGGATCAGGATGGTGATGGGAAAGAACAGCCACAGGAAGTAATATTGCCGGGCCAGCGGCGAGGCCACCGTCATCAGGCAAAACAATATCCCGAGTTCCTCGGCGTCCGAGCGCGGCGTTCGCCGGTCGCGGCGCGGCATCACCGCGATATAGCCGAGCCCGATCAGAAGCGAGATCGCAACCACGATCCAGTTCGCGGTTTTGAAATCGAGATTGAGCAGGTTCATGTAGGCCGGCGGTTTTCCCGGCTCGTCCTGATTGTAGTTGACCGGCCGGGTCAGCCGGTGCGTCACCGCGATGATCGACTGGTTGACCCACGACCAGTTCTGCTCGTCGCGCTGGCCGAAACCTTTTTCGGAGCTCGATCCGATCATGCCCTGGTACCAGTTTCTCAGTTCGGTCACATTGTGCTGGAAGCCACGCACCGGCGCCGGGACGACGAACAGAAAAATCGCAATGAACAGCAGCATGCTCGCCGCCGTCCACCACTGCCTGCGCCATATCAGATAGGGAAACACCGCGACCGGGAAAACCTTGATCGCGGTGGCCAGCGCGAACATGCTGCCCGCCATCCACGGCCGCTCGTGCTGCATCAGCCAGAAGCCGTACAGCATCAGCGCCAGCAGCACGAGGTTGGGCTGGCCGAGGTCGAACATGTCGAACACGAAGGAGACCGTCAGGATGCCGGGCAGCGCAAACAGAAATGGGCCAGGCGTTCGCCCCGAACCTGTCATGGCGTTGGAGAATTGCGCGGTCATCCACCACGCGACGACATTGAGCAACGACAGGCAGAGATAGAGCGGGATCTTGCCGAAATAGCTCGGTAGCGCCAGCAGCACCGCCGGCAGCGGCGGATAGATGAACTGGAAATAGACCCCGGGGTGGTCGGGATAGAGGCCCCTGCCCTGCAGCACCTGCTGCCCGGCGTAGAACCACAGCGGGTAGTCCTTGGTCTTGCCGTGACCCCAGATCTCCGGACCGAGCACGTCAAGCGTCAGCAGCACGCAGCAGACCAGGAAGAGAATATCGAGCGGCGCTCGCAATGACGGGTATCTCAGCACGCGCGCGCTTCCTTGCAGCGGAATATCATCTTGCGGCAGCGATAGCCTCTCATCGTCGCAGCAGTCCACCGAGCGCGCCGCGCACCAGCGCGCGGCCGACCGAACCCCCGATCGAGCCGCCGACCGATTTGCCGAGATCGGCAACGACCCCGCCGACCACCTTGTTGGTCACCGAACGCGTGACGCTGCGCGCCACGAGCTGGCCGGTCGACAAGCGGCCGCGCGAGACATTGGTGCCGAAGATGGTGCCGACGATGGCCCCGATCTTGTCGAGAACGCCACCGCCGCTTGCTTGCGAGCCGCCGTCGGCCGCGGTCCCGGCCAGCCGCTTCTGAATGATCTCGTAGGCGGATTCGGCATCAACAGCGGTGTCGTATTTGCCCTTCACCGGGCTCGCATCCATGATCGCCTTGCGTTCCTCCGGCGTGATCGGCCCGATCCGCGCCGAGGGCGGCCGGATCATCACCCGCTCGACCATCGCCGGCGTGCCGTTGCCCTCCAGGAACGACACCAGCGCTTCGCCCTTGCCCAATTCCATGATCACCTTTGCCGTGTCGAGCTTGGGATTGGGCCGGAACGTCTGCGCCGCGGACGAGACCGCCTTCTGGTCGCGCGGCGTGAAGGCCCGCAGCGCATGCTGCACCCGGTTGCCCAATTGCCCTAGCACGGTATCGGGCACATCGACCGGATTTTGCGTCACGAAATAGACCCCGATGCCCTTTGAGCGGATCAGCCGCACCACCTGCTCGATCTTGTCCATCAGCGCCTTCGGCGCGTCGTTGAACAACAGATGCGCCTCGTCGAAGAAGAACACGAGTTTCGGCTTGGGTGGATCGCCGGCCTCCGGCAATTCCTCGAACAGCTCCGACAGCATCCATAACAGGAAGGTCGCGTAGAGCCGCGGGCTCTGCATCAACTTGTCGGCGACCAGGATATTGACCATGCCGCGGCCGTCGCGGTCGGTGCGCATGAAATCCTTCAGTGCCAGCGCCGGCTCGCCGAAGAATTTCGCGCCACCCTGGTTTTCCAGCACCAGCAGCTGGCGCTGGATGGTACCGACGGTAGCCCTGGTCACGTTGCCGAAGCTTTGCGCGGCCTTGCGGATCGACGCCAGCGGGTCGCCGTCGCCATCCGCGCCCTTTTTGCCGGCGTCCGGGACGATGGCATCCAGCAGCGCACGAAGGTCCTTCATGTCGATCAGCGCCAGCCCGTTATCGTCGGCGACGCGGAAGGCGACGTTGAGAACGCCCTCCTGCACATCGTTGAGATCGAGCATCCGCGACAGCAACAGCGGGCCCATTTCGGTGACGGTGGCGCGGACCGGGTGGCCCTGATCGCCGAACACGTCCCAAAACACCGTCGAAAACTGGTCGGGCTGGAATGTAAGTCCCATATCGGCGGCGCGCTTCAGCAAAAAATCCTTTGGCTCGCCGGGTTCCGAGATGCCGGACAAATCTCCCTTGATATCGGCGGCGAAAACCGGAACGCCGGCGCGCGCAAACCCCTCCGCCATGACCTGCAGCGAGACGGTCTTCCCGGTACCGGTCGCACCGGTGACAAGCCCGTGGCGATTGCCGAGCGCCAGCGTCAGCCAGGCCGGCTGCTCACCCTTACCGACGAAAATCTTCTCGTCGGTATCGGCCATCTTGTCGTCGGAAGCACTCATTACGTAGTCCCTTGGCATAGCCTCTTGGCATCGCCTCTTGATCCAGACGAAGGTCGCACTGACGACATAAGCATACCGCATGCCGGAAATGGAATGAAACCATCCGCAGCGGTAACCGTATTTCCACGCCCCGAAACGGTGTGCGCAATGCGACATCATAGCGCGAAACGGAGCCTCAACTCTTGCATTGCTGCAACACTTGCCACGCGATTGAAGCTGAATCGGCCTCCGCAGGCGGGGTCGCTTGTAATTCGTATGGCAGGCGATCAAGATAAATTCACAAGCAAGGGTCCGGCACACAACCGGTCGAGGGCGGGGGCCATATGGACGAACTGATAGGGCGACTGGCTGAAAAAGCCGGAATCGAGAAGGCTGTCGCCGAAAAGAGC
Organism: uncultured Alphaproteobacteria bacterium; assembly: GCA_963699465.1. Classification (GTDB taxonomy): domain Bacteria; phylum Pseudomonadota; class Alphaproteobacteria; order Rhizobiales; family Xanthobacteraceae; genus Bradyrhizobium. Next base: position 193,952 of record CAVOTZ010000044.1, on the reverse strand, counting down.
GTCGGCATCATGCTGGGTTTCCTTCGCAACGAGGGTCCTGCGGACAAGGTTCAGGCCCTGATCGACAACATCCCCGGCGCGGAAGCGGTCATCGCAGCCTCCGGCAGCGGCGGCGGTCTTTCCCGGTTGATGGGCGGCGGCCTGATGGCGCTCGGCGCCAAGCTGATGGGGCTAGGGCTCGGCATGGCGCAAATTCAGAACATCGCGCGTGAACTTTTCAGGTTCGGACGCGACAAAATTGGAGCCGATCAGATGGGCGAGATCATCGCGGGGACGCGGGGTTCGAAGGAATTGGCCTCAGCCAGTTAGCCTGAGGGCGCGTCCACTCAAAGCACCTTTATTGCACATCGAGTATCATGACATATCCAATCTCCGAGATTGAAGGTCTTTCGGCCTTCACCGCGTCGAAACTGAAGGCGCTTGGCATTCGCACCACCGACGCGCTGCTCGAGGCCACCCGAACCGTCAAGGGACGCAAGGCGCTCGCGGCCAAGACCGGAATCAGCGAACAGCAACTGCTCGAATGGGCCAATATCTCCGACTACATGCGGATTCCCGGCATGGGCAAGGCCAAGGTCGGGCTGGTGCGCGCGGCCGGCGTCACCACGGTTCGGGAACTGGCGTTGCGCAATCCGGCGCGGCTGGCCCAGAACATGAAGGACGTCAATACCAGGCGGAAACTGGTCCGGGTGATGCCGTCGGAAAAGTCGGTCGAGCAATTGATCGCGCAGGCACGCAAGCTGCAGCCGAAAATTACCTACTAGACTAGCCTGGAAGCGGTCCGGCGGGCATGTTCGCTCCCTACCCCGCATCTTGACTCCCATGCGGGGACCGCGCAAAGCGACCGCATGATCGCGACCACCTCCAGACCCGCTCCCGCGGCCAGCCCTGCAGGTCATTCCCTGCTTCGCGATCTCGTGTCCCGGCCCTATCCCGCCGTGATGGGCGTGCTGAACCTGACGCCGGATTCATTTTCCGACGGCGGCCAGTTCATCGCGCCGGAGCGCGCGCTGACGCAAGCCCGGCGGATGATCGCCGAGGGCGCCGATATCATCGATGTCGGCGCGGAATCCACCCGGCCCTACGGCGCGCAACCGGTCTCCGCCGAGGAAGAGCAAAAGCGCCTGCAGCCGGTGCTTTCCGAAATCGTCGCGCTCGGTATTCCCGTCTCGATCGACAGCATGAAATCCGAAGTGGCGGCGTGGGCGCTGGATGCGGGTGCCGCGATCGCCAACGACGTCTGGGGCCTGCAGCGCGATCCGGAGATGGCCGAGCTGGTGGCGCAGCACGACGTGCCTGTCATCATCATGCACAACCGCGACAGTGCCGATGCCGGCATCGACATCATGAAGGATATCGCAGGCTTCTTCGAGCGCTCGCTGGAGATCGCCGCGAAGGCCGGCATTTCAGCCGAAAACATCGTGCTCGATCCCGGCATCGGCTTCGGCAAGACCCCCGAGCAGAGCATGATCGGCGCTGGCGCGGCTTGGCGAACTCAGGGTGTTCGGCCTGCCGCTGCTGGTCGGCGCCTCGCGCAAGCGGTTCATCGACCAGATCATGCCCTCGGAGCCGCACCAGCGCCTCGGCGGCTCGATTGCCGCGCATCTGCTGGCGGCCAAGGGCGGCGCGCGGATCATCCGCACCCATGACGTCGCCGAAACCGTACAGGCGCTGCGGGTCGCGGCGGCGATCGAGGACAAGCGATGAGCGACACGATCTTCATCACCGGCGTCGTGATCCATGCCCGCCATGGCGTCATGGAGCATGAGACCGAGGTCGGCCAGCGTTTCGTCATCGATCTTGAACTGTCGGCCGACCTGTCGGAATCCTCGCGCACCGACCGGCTGGCCGATACGGTTTCCTATTCCGACGTGGTCGCGACCGCGACCGCGGCCTTCAAGAACGCCAACTACAAGCTGCTGGAACGCGCCGCCGGCGCCGTCGCCGAGGCCGATCCTGACGGCAGTTTCCCCGCATCAGCGCCGTCAAGGTCACCGTGCACAAGCCGCATGCCCCGATCGCCGCGATTTTCGACGATGTCGGCGTGGTGCTGACGCGGACGCGGCAACCGGTCGCCAAAGGCTGACATGGCTGAGCGTCCTGATCGCGCTCGGCGGCAATGTCGGCGAGGTCCGCGCCACCTTCCAAAAGGCGATTGCCAATATCTGCGGCATGACGCAGGCGCGCGCTGCTGGCGCGCTCGTCCGACTATGCCACGCCGCCCTGGGGCGACGAACGGCAGGCCCGCTTCATCAATGCCTGCATCGAAATCGAAACCAGCCTCGATCCCCACGCGCTGCTGTTCACGCTGCACAAGATCGAAAAGAAATTCGGCCGCGACCGCGCCAGCGAAACGCGCTGGGGTCCGCGCACCCTCGATCTCGACCTGATCGCCTATGACGACGTTTCGATCCAAAAGCCGGAACTGACGCTGCCGCACCCCCGGCTGTTCGAGCGCGCCTTCGTGCTGGTGCCGCTGGCGGAGATCGCGCCCGACCGGCTCATCGCCGGCCGCAGCGTCGCGGCGGCGCTGGCCCAGCTATCGACCGAAGGGATCGAGCGGCTGCCCGATCTGGCTGACCCGATCCCGGCTGACCGAAACGGCCTGAAACAACCGTTTGGCTTGGCGTCCGGTCCGTGGCAATTTCCGGCAATCGCAGCAATTGCTGGAAGGGAGCGACCGCGCCGAATGACATCCGGAACCGACGACCTGCGGCTGGCGGCGGATTTCGCGCCGGCGAGCTATGACGACTGGCGCAAGCTGGTCGATGGCGTGCTGAAGGGCGCGCCGTTCGAAAAGCTGGTCGGCAAGACCTATGATGGCCTGCGGATCGAGCCGATCTATCGACGCGCGCGCGATGCTGCGCCGATCGCCGGCCGCGCCGCGGCCGCGCCCTGGCAGATCATGCAGCGGATCGATCATCCCGATCCGGCCGCCGGCCAACGCGCAGGCGCTGCACGATCTCGAAAACGGCGCCACCGGGCTGGAGCTGGTGTTTGCCGGCGCCAACGGCGCCCGTGGCTTCGGCATCGTCGATGCCGACCGCGGAACGCTGATCGCGAAGCTGTTCGACGGCGTCTTCATCGATGCCGGGATCGCGATCGCGCTCAACCGGTCAGCCCGCAATCGCGGATGGCCGGCGATCCAACCTCGCCGATCTACGTCGAAGCGCAAAGGCGTCGACCCTGCCAGCCTGCGATATCCGCTTCAACCTCGATCCGCTCGGTACCTGCGCCGTGCGCGGATCGAAGCCCCTATACCGTGGTCCGAGATCGTGCCGGCGGTTCGACCGGCGGTGGTCAAGGACCTCGCCGCGCGCGGCTTCAAGGGCCCGTTCGCGCTGGCCGATGGCCGGGTGATCCATGATGCCGGCGGATCGGAAGCGCAGGAGCTGGCCTTCGCGCTGGCGCTCGCGCGTCGCCTATCTGCGCGTGCTGGAAGGCGCCGGCGTCGCGCTCGACATCGCCGCGCACGGCACTGTCTTGCGCGCCTCAGCGCCGATGCCGACCAGTTCCTGACCATGGCGAAATTCCGCGCGCTGCGATTGCTGTGGGCGCGCATCGAACAAGCCTGCGGTCTGTCGCCGAAGCCGATCTTCATCGCCGCCGAAACCGCCTGGCGGATGCTGACCCAGCGCGATCCCTATGTGAACATGCTGCGCGCGACCATGGCGACGTTTTCCGCGGGCCTTGGCGGCGCCAACGCCATCACCGTGCTGCCGCACACCCTGGCGCTGGGACTGCCCGATCCGTTCGCGCGGCGCGTGGCGCGCAACACCCAACTGGTGCTGCTGGAAGAATCCAATCTGGCCAAAGTGTCGGATCCCGGCGGCCGGCTCCGGCGGCATCGAGGCCCTGACGCGAGCAGCTTTGCGAGGCGGCATGGTCGCTGTTTCAGGAGATCGAGAAAGCCGGCGGCGTGTTCGCCGCGCTCGAACAAAACCTGATCCAGCGCAAGGTCGCGGCGACGCGGGCCGCGCGCGAAGCCGATATCGCCCGGCGCAAGGACAGTGCTGACCGGCGCCAGCGAATTTCCCAATCTGCATGAGGCTCACGTCGCGGTGCTGGACGCCAAGCCCGGTGGCGCTGGCGCCCTACGGCGAAGCCGAGATCAAATTCGACGCGCTGCCGCCGATGCGGCTGGCGGCGCCGTTCGAACGCCTGCGCGACCGCTCGGATCGAATTTTGGCAGACACACGGCGCGCGGCCAAAGGTCTTTCTCGCCAATCTCGGCACGCCGCCGACTTCACCGCGCGCGCGACCTTTGCGAAGAGCTTCTTCGAGACCGGCGGCATCGAGGCGGTCGATACCGCGGGATTTGACCGATCCAGCGGCGCTCGCCGCCGCCTTCAAGGCCTCCGGCGCTGCGCTGGCCTGCCTCTGCTCGTCCGACAAGGTCTATGCCGCGCAGGCCGCGCCGGCCGCAAAAGCCCTTCAAGCCGCCGGGCGCCAAGCATATCTATCTGGCAGGGCGGCCCGGCGAACAGGAAGCCGCGCTGCGTGCCGCCGGCGTTGGCGATTTCATCTTTGCCGGCGGCGATGCGCTGGCGATGCTGCAGGAAGCCTGGCGGCGGATGGAGCTGAACATGACGGCGACGACAAAACCCGTTCTGACCGGCGGCTGCCAATGCGGCGCCATCCGCTTTGCGCTATCGGCGGCGCCGGTGAAAGTCAGCATCTGCCATTGCCGGATGTGCCAGAAGGCGTCCGGCGCGCCGTTCGCCTCCTTCGCCGACATCGAACGCAGCGATTTTGCCTGGACCCGCGGCAAGCCGGCGGCGTTCCGCTCCTCCTCGCATCGCCGAGCGCGATTTCTGCCGCGGATTGCGGCACGCCGCTGAGCTTCCGCCGCATCGACGGCCCGCGGATCGAGATCATGACCGGCGCCTTCGACCGCCCCGACCGGATGGTGCCGACCCAGCAATTCGGCACCGAATCCCGGCTCGGCTGGGTGGTGGCGATCGCCAACCTGCCGAGCCAGACCACGCTGCAGAACTACGGCCCGGACAAGCTCGGCGGCATCGTCAGCCACCAGCATCCGGACCATGATTGAGGGATGACGACCATCGCTATGATCGATGTGCGTTATGATGGTAACCCGGAATGAGCCGCATACCGAATTTCGCCAATATCGCATTTGAAAAGCCCGCCCGCGCCGCAGCCTGCCGGCGGCGCCGAACCTTGGCTCACGCCCGAAGGCATCCTGGTCAAACCGGGCTACGGCGAAGCCGACCTCGCAAGGCATCGATTTCCTCGAGACCTGGCCCGGCATCGCGCCCTATCTGCGCGGCCCCTACCCCACGATGTATGTCAACCAGCCCTGGACCATCAGGCAATATGCCGGCTTCTCCACGGCGGAAGACTCCAACGCGTTCTATCGCCGCAACCTCGCCGCCGGGCAAAAGGGCCTTTCGGTGGCGTTCGATCTCGCCACCCACCGCGGCTACGATTCCGACCATCCGCGGGTCACCGGCGACGTCGGCATGGCCGGCGTGGCGATCGATTCGATCTACGACATGCGCACGCTGTTCTCGGGCATTCCGCTCGACCAGATGAGCGTGTCGATGACCATGAACGGCGCGGTGCTGCCGATCCTGGCGCTGTTCGTCGCCGCCGCCGAGGAACAGGGCGTGCCGCCGGAAAAACTCTCGGGCACCATTCAGAACGACATTCTGAAAGAGTTCATGGTGCGCAACACCTACATCTATCCGCCGGCGCCCTCGATGCGGATCATCTCCGACATTTTTGCCTATACCTCGCAGAAGATGCCGAAATACAATTCGATTTCGATCTCCGGCTATCACATGCAGGAAGCCGGCGCGACCCAGGACCTCGAGCTCGCCTATACGCTGGCCGACGGCGTCGAATATCTGCGCGCCGGCCTTGCGGCCGGGCTCGACGTCGACCGCTTCGCGCCGCGGCTGTCGTTCTTCTGGGCGATCGGCATGAACTTCTTCATGGAAGTCGCCAAGATGCGCGCGGCCCGGCTGCTGTGGGCCAAGCTGCTGACCCAGTTCAACCCGAAGGACCCGCGCTCGCTCAGCCTGCGCACGCATTGCCAGACCTCGGGCTGGTCGCTGACCGCGCAGGACGTCTACAACAACGTGATGCGCACCACCATCGAGGCGATGGCGGCGACCCAGGGCCATACCCAGTCGCTGCACACCAATGCGCTCGACGAGGCGCTGGCGCTGCCGACCGATTTCTCCGCGCGCATCGCCCGCAACACCCAGTTGTTCCTGCAGCAGGAAAGCGGCACCGACGCGCATCATCGATCCCTGGGGCGGCTCGTATTATGTCGAGCGGCTGACCCACGATCTCGCCGCCAAGGCCTGGGGCCACATCCAGGAAGTCGAGGCGCTCGGCGGCATGGCGAAAGCGATCGAGGCCGGCGTGCCCAAACTGCGGATCGAGGAAGCCTCCGCCAAGACCCAGGCCAGGATCGACGCCGGCAAGCAGGCGGTGATCGGCGTCAACAAATACAAGCCGGTCAACGAGGCGCCGATCGACGTGCTCAGGGTGGAAAACTCCACGGTGCGGCGGCTGCAGATCGACAAACTGTCGCGGCTCAAGCACGAGCGCAACCAGAAGGACGTCGACGCAGGCGCTGGCGGCGCTGACCCGCAGCGCCGGCGAAGGCAACGGCAATCTTCTGGCGCTGGCAATCGACGCCGCGCGCGCCAAGGCCACGGTCGGCGAGATTTCCGACGCGATGGAAAAGGTGTTCGGGCGCCACCGCGCCGAAATCAAATCCATCACCGGCGTCTACAAGCGGGAGGCCTCCACCATGTCCAACCGGGTCGAAAAGGTGCAGGCGCTGATCGATGCGTTCGAGGATGCCGAAGGCCGCCGGCCGCGCATCCTGGTCGCCAAGATCGGCCAGGACGGCCACGACCGCGGCCAGAAGGTGATCGCGTCGGCCTTTGCCGATGTCGGCTTCGACGTCGACATCGGGCCCCTGTTCGCCACCGCCGAAGAGGCGGCGCGGCAGGCGGTCGAGAACGACGTGCATATCCTCGGCGCTGTCGTCGCTGGCGGCGGCGCATCTGACCGCGGTGCCGGAACTGAAGGCCGCGCTGAAGAAACAGGGCCGCGACGACATCATGATCATCATCGGCGGCGTGGTGCCGCCGCAGGATTACGACGCGCTGTACAAGGCCGGCGCCGAGGCGATCTTCCCGCCGGGCACCGTGATCGCCGACGCCGCCGAGGAGCTGATCCACAAGCTCAATGCGCGGCTCGGGCATAGCGAGGCGGCGGAGTAGACTGCAGCAACTTTCGCCGGATCGATCACAATGTTTCATCTGGGAAACAAGACCGTTGAGGCGCCGCCGACGACATGTGACCGCTTTGATCACATCTCGTCTGCAATCGACGACGTTCAGACAATACTCCGCCGATATTCTTATGAAGGCTTCGCCAATGATCGGCACTGCCAATTGGCACTGGAACGACTAATGGAGATCATCAGCGTCGCTTGCGATCACATACCTGACGACATCAAGACCACGGAAAATCAAGTGGACTGGCGGACATTGTCGGAGATGAGCGTACGGCTGGAAGATTCCCTCGAGCGTATCGAACCTGATACCTTGTGGAACTTGGCGAACGATACTCTCCTGTCACTCGAAGCGTGTGCTGCCAGCAGAGCCACCAACTTGCTCTAAGTCCCTGTACGGCATGTTCACTGATCATGAAATGAAACCGATGCTGCTTCGTTCGCTGATCTTCACCCTCTCGTTCGTTCTTTGCACACCTGCCCTCGCCGCCGATCCCAAGCCCGACGCCACGATCAAGAACAAAACCGTCGAAGCCAGCGTTTTTCTCGGCGACAGCATCAAGGCCGATCCGGCGCTGGCGGCGGATTGCCTCGCGGAAGGCAAGAAGTGGATCGGCAAGCAGGCGGCGGACGCCGCCAGTTCGCGCAAGACCGATCCGCAATTGTTCCAGGACGGCGGCTGGAGCTATGAGCGCAAATACGACATCCGTTCGGTGGTCGATGATCGCTATGTGAGCGTCATCAGGTCCGACTATATGGACACCCACGGCGCGCATCCCAACACCGACGTCGATACCATTCTGTGGGACAGAACCTTAAAGAAGCGCATCAGCATCCGGCCGTTCTTCACCGAGACCGCCGATAATGGCGCGACGATGCGGGCGGTGCTCAAAGCGGTACTCGCCTCGCTCAAGATCGAAAAGAAGAAGCGCGGCACCGAAGAGACGGCAACTGCCGAATGGTTCAAGGGGCTTGAGCCAAAATTGCTGAAGATCGGCGCGGTGACGCTGGCGCCTTCCACCACCCCGGGCAAAAGCTCCGGTCTGACGTTTCACTACCCGCCCTATGCGGTCGGACCCTATGCCGAAGGCGAATATGTCGCCTTCGTGCCGTGGGAGACGCTAAAACCGTATTTGAGCCCGGAGGGCGCGGGCATCTTTGCCGGCGCACGGCCCAAGGGCGACGACGACTCGAACTGACATTGACATTGACTCTCCAGTTGCGCTGCTTCACAACTACAATCTATATTTGCGTTGCCACGACGAAATAGAAATTCGTTGCCACACGGAAGCAAATGTCCGAGACCACAACGAGCGCATCTCGGGCTGACTTCCCCGCCGCCCGCGCCGAGACGTTCTGCGACTATCTCGCCAGGCAATTCATCAGAAAAAGAGGTTTTAGAAACGGGACCGTGCCGGAGGCCGCGAAGCTTGCGCTGGCGAGCGACATCGTCCTGACGTTCGACGGCGACGGTCCTTTCACCATCCTTTGCCTGATCGACCGTGAAGCCCATCCCGGAAAGCAGTTCGATCTGCCCATCGCGGACCTCGAAGGCATTGCGGAACAATGCCTGAAATATTCTCACGCCATCGGGCCTATCAACACGGACCGGATGCCGAACGTCATCCGCATCGTCGAGATTGGACCGACATCCCCCGGGCAGCAGGACAGGCTGAAGACGATCAGGCTGCCCGAGCTAATGTCCATATGCCTGGCGTCTGCGCTCCTGGTCGACACCGTCGCCGGCACCGTCTGGTCGAGCTCGCTCCAGGGCCAGCCGGAATGGGGTTTCATCGAGACGATGCTGCAGTCGCCGAGGCAGGCGGAGGACGAACCCGATCCCGTGCCGGATGTCGGCGTCGAACCACCTCCGCCAGTCGTTCCCTACACGACCTTCGGATTGGTTGGCCTGCTGGCGCTGATCTTTTACGCGGAACTTCAATTCGGGGTGGATCAGCCCGCGCGCGGATCCACACCCGGCATCATAACGTTGATCGCGTTCGGCGGCCTGCAATATCTGCTCGCCGTCGAGCATGGACAGTTGTACCGGATGTTTTCCGGTCCGTTGCTGCACGCGAGCCTGATCCACGTTCTGGCAAACAGCGCTGCGCTTCTGGTTGCCGGTTTCGCCCTGGAACGCGAAGCCGGACGCCTGTGGTTCGCCGCAATATTCGTGCTCGGCGCGTTGGGTGGCGCCTGCGGCTCGCTGCTGGTCAATCCGCCTGACCTGGTTACGGTGGGCGCTTCGGGCGCTATCATGGGCCTTCTGGCGGCCGTGCTCGTCATCAGTTTCCGCTACAGCGCCGGAGCCAGCCGCACCGGACTGCAATTGCGCGCGGGACAAATCCTGGTGCCGTCGCTGCTGCCGATGGCCTCGGCTACCGCGGTCAAAATAGACTACGGCGCTCACATCGGCGGTGCGCTGGTTGGCGCCATGGCTGCCTTTGTGCTTTGCCAGCCTTGGGAGCGGAACGATGCCTTACCCCGCTTTCGCCGAAACGCGATCGCTATTGTCGGCGTTGGCGTGCTCGGCACGCTGGTCGCCGTTACGGCGCTCTCAATGCAATACCGTGCGTGGTCGGCCGCGGCGCAGCTCCTCCCGCAGTGAGGCATCGCTAACCGGACCGGGCAAGCAGCCGGTTATTGTTGGCCATCCTCGACGCAACGGCCCGCAGCCGTTCGCAATGGAGGTTTTACCCTCTCGTCGGTCGTGTCGATCCGATATAAACCGCTGGCATGTCCAAATCTCCGGCCCCCGAATCAAGCCAGACCGCCTCCCTCGCCAAAGACCTTCGCGACGGTAGCCGCGCCGCGCTGGCGCGGGCGATCACGCTGATCGAAAGCAGGCGCGGCGACCACCAGGCCGCGGCGCGCGATCTGGTTCAGGCGCTGCTGCCCGACACCGGCAAGGCAATTCGGGTCGGCATCACCGGCTCGCCCGGGGTGGGCAAATCCACCACCATCGATGCGCTCGGCATGTTTCTGATCGAGCGCGGCCACAAGGTCGCGGTGCTGGCGGTGGACCCCTCCTCCGCCCGCACCGGCGGCTCGATCCTCGGCGACAAGACACGGATGGCGCGGCTGTCCGCCTCCGACGACGCCTATATCCGTCCCTCGCCGGCGTCGGGCACGCTGGGCGGGGTCGCGGCGAAAACCCGCGAGGCGATGCTGTTGTGCGAGGCCGCCGGGTTCGACGTGGTCTGGTGGAGACGGTCGGCATCGGCCAATCCGAGACCGCGGTCTGCGACATGACGGATTTTTTCCTGGCGCTGATGCTGCCGGGCGCCGGCGACGAGTTGCAGGGCATCAAGAAGGGCCTGGTCGAACTCGCCGACATGATCGCGGTCAACAAGGCCGACGGCGACAATATCAAGCGCGCCAACCTTGCCGCCGCCGAATATCGCGGCGCGCTGCATATCCTCAGCCCGCGCTCCGAGCATTGGCATCCGCCGGTCGTGACCTATTCGGCACTGACCGGCACCGGCATCGACACACTCTGGCAGAAAATCCTCGACCATCGCACCGCGATGAACGCCTCCGGCGATTTCGCCGCGCGACGGCGCCAGCAGCAGGTGAAGTGGATGTGGTCGATGCTGGAGCAGCGCATGATGGCGCGGCTGCGCGCCGATCCCGCTGTCCGCGCCAGGGTGAAAAAGACCGAGACCGAGGTTGCCGATGGGCGGATCACGCCGGCGGTCGCGGCCGAGCAGATCGCGGAGATGCTGAAGTGAGTCCGGTGTGCCTTTCCGTCATGGCCGGGCTTGACCCGGCCATCCACGTCTTGGCTGCAAGAAAGACGTGGATGCCCGGCACAAGGCCGGGCATGACAAGCTTGAATGATTTACGGTAATTCAAATGACAAAACTCCGCATTCTCGTCACCGGCTTCGAACCGTTCCCCGGCGCACCCTACAATCCGACCCAGCCGCTGGTCGCGCGGCTGACAAAACTGCGCCGGCCGGCCTTGGACGACGTCGAACTCTCCGGGCATATTTTCCCGGTCACCTACAGCGCGGTCGACCGGCAATTGCCGGAATTGCTGAAGCGGCACAAACCGGACGCCATGTTGATGTTCGGGCTGGCCGCGCGCACGCTCGTTCCTGCGGATCGAGACCCGCGCCCGCAATGCCGTCACCATGCTGTGGCCGGATGCCGACCACACCCGCGTGCGCAAGGGATCGATCGCCGGCGGCGCGGATGCGATGAATTTTGGGCCGCACACCGAAAGGCTGCTGCGCGCCGCGCTTTCCACCGGCATCGACGCGCGAAATTCGAACAACGCCGGCAGCTATCTCTGCAATTATCTGAGCTGGCGGGCGATCGAGGCCACCGATCGCGACGAGGGTCCGCATCTCGCCGCGTTCATCCATGTTCCCTTGCTGGCGCGCGACGGCGCCCCGCAACAAAAGGGCAGCTCGCGCATCACGCTCGACCAGTTGGTCGATGCCGGCGAGGCGATGCTGCTGGAAATGATAAAGCTGGCGCGAAGCGCGGTGCGGGAAGCGGCTTAGAAGTCGCCGACGATTAACCCTACCGGCAACAATCGCCCTGCCCCGCCTTGGGCTTTACCCTGCCACGGCGCATTTCTGCGTTACTTCAGGGCATGCGGGCGCGCCATCCGCGCCTCCCGGAACACGCGATCATGGACCTCAATCGCCGCCATCTGATTGGAGCTTCCGCCGCCGGCGTTGCCGGCGCGCTGGCGATGCCGCCGGATGCCGCGCGCGCGGCGCCGCTGACCTCGGCGCTCGGGCGCGACGCCACCCAATATGGCGTGCGGCCCGGCAGCCCCGACGACCAGACCAGGGTCTTGCAGCGCGCGATCGACGAAGCGGCGCGGGCGCAGGTGCCGCTGGCGTTGCCGCCGGGCGTCTATCGCACCGGATTGCTGCGCCTGCACGAGCGGCACGCAGCTGGTCGGCGTGCGCGGCGCGACCAAACTCGTCTTCAACGGCGGCGCCTCGATGTTGTCAGGCGAAGGCGCCGACCACATCGGCCTCACCGGCATCACGCTGGATGGCGGCGGCATTGCGCTGCCGGCCCGGCGCGGCCTGGTGCATTGCCTCGGCGGGTCGCGACATCCGCATCAGTCGATTGCGAAATCGCCGGCAGCGGCGGCGCCGGCATCTGGTTCGAGCAGGTTTCCGGCGACGTCAGCGGCAACATCATCACCAACACCGCCTCCACCGCGTTCGTCTCGTTCGACGCGCAGGGCCTGCTGGTTTCGCGCAACACCATTCAACGGCACCAACGACAACGGCATCGAAATCCTGCGCACCGCGATCGGCGATGACGGCACGCTGGTGCTCGACAACCGGATCGAGGACATCAAGGCCGGCCCCGGCGGCTCCGGACAATACGGCAACGCCATCAACGCGTTTCGCGCCGGCAACGTGATCGTGCGCGGCAACCGCATTCGCAACTGCGATTATTCCGCGGTGCGCGGCAATTCGGCGTCCAACATCCAGATCACCGGCAACAGCGTCAGCGACGTCCGCGAGGTGGCGCTGTATTCCGAATTCGCGTTCGAGGGCGCGGTGATCGCCAACAACACCGTCGATGGCGCGGCATTTGGTGTTTCGGTCTGCAATTTCAACGAGGGCGGCCGCATCGCGGTCGTGCAGGGCAATATCATCCGCAATCTGCTGCCAAAACGCCCGATCGGCACCGCGCCCGACGACGATGCCGGCGTCGGCATCTATGTCGAGGCCGATAGCGCCGGTCACCGGCAATGTGATCGAGAACGCGCCGTCGTTCGGCATCATGGCCGGCTGGGGCAAATATCTGCGCGACGTCGTGATCTCAGGCAACGTGATCCGCAAGGCCTTTGTCGGCGTCGGCGTGTCGGTGACGCCGGGCGCGGGCACGGCGCTGGTCAACAACAACATGATTTCGGAGACGCCGCGCGGCGCGGTGGTCGGGCTCGATCACGCCCGTCCCGGTCACGCCCGATCTGTCGGCCGAAGGCGCGCAGCGCTTTACCCAGGTGGTGATCGGCACCAACGCGGTGCGGCTTTAAGCGCGGCAAGTAGATGAACAGCATCCTTCGAGGCTCGCCGAAGAGGCTCGCACCTCAGGATGACGTTTCCGTTGTGTAAGGGCTGCTGACAGGAGCCATCCAATGCCGTCATCCTGAGGTGCGAGCTCTTGCGAGCCTCGAAGGGTGACGTTTCCGTGTTGGCTGCGACTTACATCGCGTTGCGGAGCTGCGGATAGCGCGCCTCGATCGGGGGCGCCTCCCGCGGCGGCTGTGAAACGATATCCAGCGCCAGTTCGAGGGCCGGCAAATCGGGCTCGAAAGCAGGTTGATCGATCGCGGCGACCGAAGGCGTCTCGCTCGGCGCCAGCTCGGCTGAAAATCGCAGCGGCGGTGGCGCAACCCGCAGGCCGTGATCGCGCGGTGGCTGGTTGCGCGGCAGCGTTGCAGTTGCTCGGGCGAGCCAGGACAGATCGACCGCGATTGTGGTCGGCAGCCTCGCGCGTCGACAGATCGCGCCAGATCTCCACCGCGGACTTGGCCTCCCTGATATTTTCGAGGAATGCCATTTCGCTGTGAAAGCGGCGCCAGCGGCCGGTCTCGAACAATTCGGTGAGATATTCCAGCCGTTGCTCGGCCAGATTGCACCAGCGCACGAGCAACTCGCGGCCGCGCGCCACGTCGATTCGATGTGTCATAAACCTGCCCGTGAGGAGAAAAAACGGACGCAGACGCAACCGTGACCGAATCAATCGAACGTGACAGGGATATTCTGTGGAAAACTTTCGCGATTGTCCAGTCAGCGACGCTATAGCGCGTTACGCGATCGACAAAAACCCGGGCGAATACGGGGTTGTCCTGACTATTCACAGTCAAGCCGCAACACGGCATGGCGGCTCCGCGGAGTTCGCCAGCGACAATTGCGCGCGTGTGACCGGTTGCGCGGGATCACTGCGCGCCGGCCGAACGCCGCCGCTCGAAAATTTCTGGCTCGAAAGCGCTCTGGCTCGAAATCCGATGAAGCGCCCGCAAAAACGAAAGACCCGTCCGGGGGGACAACCGGACGGGTCAAGCTATATGGGCGCTTGGGGTGGATGGGCGCTCGCGCCGGATACAGCCTCGTTGGGGAGGGATTACCGCTCCCACATCGAGTAGTCGCGGCAGGGCGACGGGACGTTCAACGCGACGGAGATTTTTTTTAACTTCTTGGCAGGATTTTTTGGCAGGGATTTTGGCGGGCTTTGCGCCGCCGATTATTGCGCCGCCGGCCGATTAGCCTCAGCCGGCATCGAGCGCTCCGATGCCAACGCGCGGGTCGCCGGCGCGTCGTCCAAACCCTTCTGATCAAACGATTTTTGATCCGAGGGCGGTTGCGTCCCGGGCTTCTCCGCGGCGGGCTGGCCTGACGAAGCCACCGGCACCGACGGCGCAGGGACGGCAGCGATGGCCGCCGCATAGGCATCCGCCTCGCCGGCACCGAACAGATCGTCGCGGCCGGGCGCGCCGAGATCGCGGGCGGTCTTCATCAGGATCGCGCGAACGTCGTCCGGCTTCAACGCGGGATTGCGCTCCAGCATCAGCGCCGCGAGGCCGCTGACATAGGCGGCGGAAAACGAGGTGCCCGACGTCATCTGGTATTTGTCGTCGGGCGCCGGCAGGAAGATATCGACGCCGGGAGCTGCGACCGCGATGTAGCCGCCGCGGTTCGATGCCGCAAACAGCCGGTCCTGGGCATCGGTGGCGCTGACCGCGATCACACTGGCATTGGCGGCGGGATACAGCGGCGGCGATTTCGGCCCGGCATTGCCGGCCGCGGCCACCATCACGATGCCCTTGGCGGCCATCGCGGCGATGCCGCGCTCGATCAGCGCATCCTTCGGACCGGCAAAGCTCATATTGACGATCTGCGCGCCATGCGCCGCGGCGTAATCCAAGCCCTTCAGGATCACGAACGAAGTGCTTTCGCGCGCCGTTCGGCGCCACGCCGAAAGCGCGGATCGCCAAGATCCTCGCCGCCGGCGCGCTGCCCATCAGCCGCGCATGCGCCACGATCGCGCCGGCGACGCCGGTGCCGTGGACATGCGGACCTTCCTTGCTGCCGAGCGCATCGAAGGAATCCGCGATCGCATTCGGCGAGTTCCGGGTGTTTGACGTCGATCCCGGAATCGATCACGGCAATGGTGACGTTGGCGCCGTGGGCCAGCGTGTGCGCCTCCGGCAATCGAAGCTTCGCGACCGCATATTGCGCGGGATCGCCCTCGGTCAAGTGCTGCCTTCTGCTCCTGCAGCACATAGCGGAAGTTCGGCTGCACCGAGCGAACGCTGGCGTCGGTGGCAAATTCGCGGCTCACGGTCTCCACCGCGCGGCGGTCGGTGACGCGGAACAGGCCGATGGTGCGCGCCGATCAGCGGGAAATTCTGCGATTGCAGCCGCACCAGGCCGTGACGCCGCGCCAGTTCGTCGGCCTGCGCATCGCGACAGCGCGCCGTCGATCTCGGCCACGAGTTCGTTGGCGATGCGTGCGCGGGTTGAGCTGCGCCTGCGCGCCGTCGTTCGGCGCGGACCGTTGCGTCTTGCTTCCGCCCGGCGCCGCGGCCGCCGCCGCCATCGGCCGTTGCAGCCGGCTGATCCGAGCATGCCGCATCGCCGCTGACGCCATTGCAGGGCGGATACAGATTGGGCGAATAGCGCACATAGGGATGCAGGCGCAGACCGATCCCGGCCGCTGATGCCGGAGACCCGCGGTCCGATGTTGCGGATTGATCCGCGCTGCCCGACATTGGCGATTGACCCGGCCGGCGATGTTCGGATTGATGCTCGGAATCGCGGTCCGATATTGAGGTTGGGCGAGCGCATGATGCTCTGCGCCTGAACCGCCGGCGCCGCGAAATACGCGAACGACAATCGCCGCGATCGCCAGCTGCGGCACCGCACGCCGCGCCTTCATCGCCATTTGTCGGCGCGATCATGGACCATGAGACCTCGGGCTCAAGCGCGCCAAAGGCCTCGTTCGGCTTCTCTCGTTGAGCATGATCCGGAAAACCGGCTGCGGTCGTTCCGGATCATGCTTTACGGTGTCGCCACCGCGAGACTGACGATCTTCTCGCTCTTGCAGCCTGCTCATCAGGCCGGCAATCTCATCCTTCGACATCGCCTTGTTGCCGAATTGCAGGCGAAACATGCCGCCGCGGGCATCGACGATCGAGGCCTGATAGCTGTCGAGCAGCGCGGTGATGTCGGCGACGCGGGCGTCCGGCGCGAACCGCACCAGCGCGCGCGGCGGCGCTTCCGGCCCCAGCGAGCGGGTGATCGGCTCGTTGGTGCTGAGCGAGGCGGTCTGGAACGTCGCGGGCTGCGTTCTTCACCAGCACCGCGCCGATCACGCCGGCCTGCAGCAACAGCGCCAACGGCGCCGAGGCTCGCCGACCAGGCCAGCGTCCGCGGCGACAGGCTGGCGAAAAATCCGGAGATGCCGCGCGGAGACGCTGCGCGACGTCGACGGCTTGCGCGCCGGCTCGCCGTCGATCGCCGCGAACAGCTTCTGCATCGCACGCGCCGACGGCGCACCGAGGCTCTCGTTGAGATCAATGGTCTCGGCGTATTCTTCCCGGATCACGGCGTATTGCTTGGCAAGCTCGGGATCGCGGGCGAGCGCTTCCTCGACGCGCCTGGCATCGCGCGCATTCGAGCGTGCCGGCCGCATGCCACGGCAACAGCATTTCGATTTCACTGGGCTCTTGCTCCAGCATTTTCTTCTCATTGCCATCATGGCCAGCCTCGCTCCACGCCGGCTGCCTTGAGCAGTTCGGCCAATTTCTTGCGCGCATAAAACAATCGCGTCTTCACAGTGTTCTCCGGAATGCCGACGATCTCAGCCACCTCTTCCACCGATTTCTCGTGGTAGTAGACGAGATCGACGATCTCCCGATGTTCCGGCGAAAGTGCGGTCAGGCACTTGCGCAACGCTTGACTGGTATCCTTCTTCTGCACCGCCACTTCCGGATCGTCGGACGCATCCTCGATCGCGTTGGCGGCCTCGTCGTCCAGTTCGACGTCCTTCCTGCGGCGCAGCGCAGAAAGGGCCTTGAATCGCGTAATCGCCAGCAGCCAGGTGGAAACGGCGGATCGGCCTTCGAATTTGCCAGCCTGGCGCCAGACATCGAGAAAGACCTCGCTGATGAGGTCTTCCGCGACCTGCTCGTCCCGCACAAGTCGAAGCCCGAAGCGAAACACCCTGACATGGTGCCTTCCGTACAGCACCTGCATGGCGAGCCGGTCGCCTTGAGCGATCCGAGCGATCAGGACGTCGTCCGAAGCCGCCTGTGTCGCACTCAATGGCCGTCTCGCAAGGTTGGTCGGATTGGGAGGCTGGCGTGGTTCGATCGAAAAGGCAAGATTCTTCGAATTATCGCAATAGTACGGACGGCATCTGTGATGTACCGCACAGAAGCGACTAAAAAAACCGGCGAGCCGCGCGTCAAAAGCCGATCCAGACTCGTAATCTCGGTACCATAATACAGCAATATCCCCTTTAGGCGCTCGACAATGGCCGTAGCACCCGAGAACGCCCGATCCTAGCACAGCGGTCTCACCGCCGGGCGGCCCGATCGGACGGCTTCCGGCCGGATTCGCTGGCCCACCGCACCCTACCCCGATCCGGCTAATATTCCATTGCGAAACAAGGGAAATCACGGATACGGCGGGGCCGAAATCGGCGGCAAAAGATACCAAACCTAAAGGCTTTCCCTCTTAGATTTTTGTCAAGTTCCATCAACGGCAAGGTCTCAACTGCAAGGCCATGGGCACCGCTGCGTCCGCGCTCCTCGATCCGCTATCGGCCGAACTGGAAGTCGTGGGCAGACAGCGCACGGCCAAGGAACTGGCACGCCGGGCCAGGCAGCGTCGGCAGATCCAGGCAATGGTCGGCGTCAGCTACGTCATCGATGCCCTGGTCCTGCTGATCTACAGCGAGGCCGGCACGATACCGGCGTCGATCGGACCGGCCTATGCCGCTGATCGGCCTGTTCTCCGTCGCATGCTACCTGGTGCTGTCGGAAACCGGCCTCACCGAGCGTTTCGAAGGATCATTATTTCGTCGCCCCGCAGTCGGTG
The DNA here is from genome assembly GCA_963699465.1 of uncultured Alphaproteobacteria bacterium. Taxonomy (GTDB): domain Bacteria; phylum Pseudomonadota; class Alphaproteobacteria; order Rhizobiales; family Xanthobacteraceae; genus Bradyrhizobium. The sequence continues at coordinate 175,584 of CAVOTZ010000044.1, read as the reverse complement.
GTCGGGATGACGGTCAGCCTTGGCTTTCTTCTACGTCGCGCCGCAAGTCGGCGTGTTGTTTCTCTGCACGCTGTTCATCATCTTCAATTTCGCCTCGCTGCGCTCGACGCCGCGGCAGACCGCCGCGGTCTGGACCCTGATGACCTCAGGCCTCGCCGGGCTGTTCCTGCTGACCGACAAGCCGATCTCGATGCCGTACGGCACGCCGCTGGAGCGTTTCGCCACCATGTCGGTGTTCGCGCTGACGATCGGGCGATGCATGTTTCTCGGAATATTCTCCGCGTCGATGCGCCAGATCGCTCTACAACCGCGGCCTCAAGCTCAAGGAAGCCTATAAGCGGATCGAGGAGCTCGCCGAACTCGACGAACTGACCGGCTCCTTCAACCGCCGCTGCATCATGCGGATGCTGGATGAAGAGATCGCCCGCGCCCGCCGCACCAAGTACGCCCTGCTCGATCGCGCTGATCGATCTCGACTGGTTCAAGCGCATCAACGACGCCTATGGCCATCCCACCGGCGACGAAGTGCTGCAGGACGTTCGCCATCACCGTCTTTGCCAACATCCGCAGCATCGACAGGTTCGGCCGCTACGGCGGCGAGGAATTCCTGCTGGTGCTGCCCGACACGCCCGAGGACGGCGCCGCCCGCATCCTCGACCGGCTGCGCCTGATCATTGCCGATCTCGACTGGAGCGCGTTCTCGCCCGGCATGCGGGTGACGATTTCAGCCGGCATCACCACCCTGAAGCCGGACGAGACGCCGGACACATTTCTCGCGCGCGCCGACAGCGCGCTCTACGCCGCCAAGGCACGAGGACGCAACCGCATCGCCAGCGCCTGATCCGACCATTTCCGTTTACCGGGGACGGAGAAACCGTCACCGGCCTGATATCCGAACACTCCAGGACAGAGTCATGAGTTCGAAATCCGCTATTGCCAATCCCGAAAATCTGCTCGACGAATTGCAGGCCACGCTCGCACACGGCACCGTCGCGCGCCGGGTCGAAACCCTGCGCCGCGTCACCGACCTCTTCATCAACGGCGCGGTGGATTATTCCAACGAACAGATCGAGCTGTTCGACGACGTATTCCAGTGCCTGATGCACCATATCGAGACCTCCGCCAGGGCGCTGCTCGCCAACCGGCTGGCGCCGATCGACGACCGCGCCGCCGCTGACCGTTCGCGCGCTGGCATTCGACGATCTGATCGAGGTCGCAGCTCCGGTGCTGTCGCTGTTCGGAACGGCTCGACGACGACGCGCTGATCGAGACCGCGCGCACCAAGAGCCAGGCGCATCTGATGGCGATTTCGACCCGCAGGGTGCTGAGCGGCGCGGTGACCGACGTGCTGGTGCTGCGCGGCAACGACGAGGTGATCCAGAGCACCGTCAACAATCCCGGCGCGGAATTCTCCGAGCGCGGCTTTACCCGGCTGGTCAACCGCGCCGAGGGCGACGACGACCTTGCGACCTGCGTCGGCCTGCGTCCGACCATTCCGCGGCATCTGTATCTGAAACTGATCGCCAAGGCGTCGGAGACGGTGCGGACGCGGCTCGAGGCCGCCAACCCGCAGCAGGCGGACGACGTGCCGACCGCGGTGCGGGAAGCGACGCGGCTGGCGCGCTCGGCGCCGTCGGCCATCACCAAGGAAACCGCGATCGCCCACGCGCTGGTCAAATCGCTCTACGAGGACGGCAGGCTCGACGAGCAGCAGGTGGCGGCGTTTGCCGAGGCCGGCAAATTCGACGAAGCCAATGCCGCGATCGCGGCGCTCGCCAACGTGCCGTTGTCGATCGCAGAAAACATGATGATCGAAACCCGCGCCGAGGGCGTCATGATCCTGGCCAAGGTCGCGGGAATGTCGTGGTCGACCGTCAAGGCGATCATCAACATGCGCGACGATCTCTCCGGGACGGAGCCGACCGATCTGCAGGCCTGCAAGGACACCTATGAACGGCTGCGGCCCTCGACCGCGCAGCAGGTGCTGCGCTTCCATCGCATGCAGCAGACCGCGCCCGGCGTCATGACCGCCAGCGCGCAGTCGCAGCGAAGCTTCGTGCGATCGAACGCGCTAGTACTCAGCACCCTGGATCCCGCCAGCGCGCCGATCGCGGTCGACCAGCGCGGTGGCGATCGTGTACCAGGTCGCCACGAACAGCGGCGAATCGTCGGTGCAATGCGCGCGTACAGCGTCGCCGCCAAGCCCGCCGACAACATTCCGGCGATCGCGCCGGCGACCGCGGGCCGCGCCGGCGCGCCGTGGCGCAGGCCGATCAGCGCCGCCGCCAGCAGCGGCAGCGAGAGCAGCGGAATCGCCGTCATGCAAACCCTCGAATTGCTGCCGATCAACCGCGTCATCATCGGCAGCCGCTGCGGCAACATCATCTCGCCGCCGATCCCGGCGGCGAGCAGGCCGGCCGGAATCAACAGCAGCAAGGCCCAGCCGCGCAGCAAGGCTTCCGGCCGCGACAGATGCAGGCTGACGGCGATCGCCGAGATCGCCAGCGCCAGCGTCACCGACAAACTTCAGGTCGAAGAACGGATTATGCATCGCAGTCATGACGTCGGGACGCACGCCGAGCGTCGCGAAGAACATCGCCGACCGAAACCGGCGCACGCGGCGAGCAACGCCAGCGTCAAAACCAAACCGACCGGCCGCGCACGGTGGGCGCTGTCGGCGGCAAGGGTTCGAATGAGCTGATCGGTTTCCATTCTCATTGCTCCCGCAGTTTGGCGGTGAGGCTGGCAAGCCCGCGATGCAGCGCCACGCGCACCGCACCCTCGCTCATCGCTAATTTCGCCGCGGTATCCTTGATCGAGGCGCTGTCGACCGCGATCGACTGCAGTACCTCGCGCTGCCGCGCCGGCAAGGACTGCAGCTGGGCCGCGACCTCGCTCGCCGGAGCGGTCTCCGCGGCCGGCTCGCTCGGGATCGTCTCGGCGAAATCGTCGATGTTGACGAACACCCGCCGGCCGCGGCGGCGCAGCGACATCGATCAGCTTGTTGCGGGCGATCGCAAACAGCCAGGGCGCGAACGGCGCATTGGCGTCCCAGGTATGCCGCTTCAGATGCACCGCCAACAAAATGTCCTGCACGATATCCTCGGATTGATCGACCGGCTGCCCGGCCCGCGCCAGACCGCGGCGCGCCGCGGCCCTCAACACCGGCGTGACCGCCTTGAGCAGACGATGATACGCCGCACTGTCGCCCGAAATGGCCGACCGCATCAGCCCGGTCCATTCGTCTTCACGTTCGCGCACGCGCGCTCCCACTCTGCAATTCGGTCGATCTTTCAATTTGTTACGCCCGCAGGCATCAGATCACGAAATCGTGATAACGGCTCGTCCCGAAGTCCGGCGACCTGGCGGTCCGGCCGCAGGGAATCGCGATACCACCGTCCCGCACCGGCAGGCTCATAACATCGATCGGTCGCGGCTGACACCCGCCGCATGGTTCGGGACCTGGCCGGAAGCGAGCGGCGTGGAACGGGCTGCCTTGCATCCGGCTCATTGCCCCGTTTTCGCCCGGTCTCGCCCGAAGATTCCCTTTTTCTGCCGCGCTGCGGACACGCCGCGGGGTCTCATTCCACTTTGGGGACTGGCAAACGGGGAGATTGCCAAATGACCATCACGGCCAACGGGCGCTCGACATTGATTCTGGCAGCAGGGCTGCTGGCATATCTGGCCGGCCATTGCAGGCCGCCACCAGGCGATGCCGCTGCAAGTTCAAAGCCGCCATCGGTCGCGGCCGCCGCGCCGGCCAAGCACGCCTCGCGCCACTGGAAAAAGCTCGCGCACCGAAACTCCGGCAAGGTGGCGCTGAAATCCGCCGCCGACCAGAACAACCGATGCCGCGGCCGACGACGCCGACAATTCAACCGCGGTCCAAGCTCCGGCATTCCGCCGTCGGTCGCCAATGCCAATGCCCAATTGCCGCCCTCCGATACGCCGAGCGGCGACCCCAAGGCGATGTCGGCGCGGGCCAGCACCCTGCCGCAGGCCGCGCCGGACCATCCGGACGATGCGCTGCCTGCCGCCGAGACCGAGGTGGTGTCCGCCGATCAGCTCAACGACGTCGATCGCGCGCTGCACGAACATGCCGCCCCCGAGGCGACGCTGGCGATGGCCTCGGCCGAGGCACCTGCCGCGGCGAGCCGCAACGACAGTTCGACCTGGGACCAGACCTCGCTGATCGGGAAAATCTTCATCGGCTTTGGCGCCCTGCTGACCATGGCCTCCGCGGCGCGCATGTTCATGGCCTGAGCCGAGCCTTGCAGGATGCGATTGCGGTAGCTCGACTGCCCACTTGAAGCCGATCCCGCCAGCAGGCACATTGCCGGCGATATCTGGGCGCGGGGTGGACCATGAGCACGTTCGAATACATCATTGTCGATAGCAAAGGCGCGGTCGGCGTCATCACCCTGAACCGCCCCAAGATGCTCAACGCGCTGTCGTTCGGCGTGTTCAGCGAGATCGCCGCCGCGGTCGACCGACCTCGAGGCTGACGACAGCATTGGCTGCATCCTGCTGGCCGGCAGCGAAAAGGCCTTCGCCGCCGGCGCCGACATCAAGGAAATGCAGCCGAAAACCTTCATCGACATGTTTTCCAGCGATTTCACCGCCATTGGCGGCGACCGGGTCGCCAACTGCCGCAAACCGACCATCGCCGCCGTCAGCGGCTATGCGCTCGGCGGCGGCTGCGAACTGGCGATGATGTGCGACATCATCATCGCCGCGGACACCGCCAAGTTCGGGCAGCCGGAAATCACCCTCGGCACCATTCCCGGTATCGGCGGAACCCAGCGGCTGACGCGCGCGATCGGCAAATCCAAGGCGATGGACCTCTGCCTCACCGGGCGGATGATGGATGCCGCCGAAGCCGAGCGTGCCGGACTGGTCAGCCGCATCGTGCCGGCGGATAAACTGATGGAAGAGGTACTGGCGGCGGCGGAAAAAATCGCCGCGCATGTCGCGTCCCGCCGCCGCGATGGCCAAGAGTGCCATCAACCGCGCCTTCGAGACCCCGCTGTCCGAAGGCATGAAGGTCGAGCGCGACCTGTTTCACTCGACCTTCGCGCTGGAAGATCGCGCCGAGGGCATGGCGGCGTTCATCGAGAAGCGCAAGCCGGTGAACAAGAACCGGTAAGCGCGAAACCGCAGCATCACCTCCGGCTTCGCGCCAGCGCCGCGCCGACCAGCGCGCGGTAGCCGTATTCGGACCATGTCGCGGGTCGGTCGAGGCCGAGCCGTGCCAGGCATTCGCGGTCGGCCGCATCCGGCCGGCGCGTCAAGCCCCTGCCACAACAAGCGGCCAGGCGGTGCGGCGCATGTTGCGCCTCCTGCAGGAACTGCAGCGCCGGAATCAGCCGCTGCTCGGCTGTCGGTAAAATCGCTGCCGAACGGAAACGACGGCAGCAGGCCGGCGTCGCGCGCGGGCTGCAACGCCCGCGCAATCCGCTCGGGGTGGTTGTCGCGATACGCGGCGCGGGATTTCAAAGCCCTTCGGCAGCTTGCCGGCGTCCTTGGCCTGCCGCATCAGTTCGGCCTGAAAGCGCGAATCCGCCACCTGCAGCATCGCCGCGATCACCTCGGCGTCGGATTTGCCCCTGAGATCGGCGACGCCATATTCGGTGACGATGATATCGCGCAGATGCCGCGGAATGGTCTCGTGGCCATAGCTCCAGCGGATGTTCGATTGCAGTGCTGGCGCCCGCCCGCCGGGTCGCTTCCACCGTGAGGATCGAGCGCGCGCCCTGCAGCGCGAACGCCTGGGCGACGAAATTATACTGGCCGCCGACGCCGCTGACGACCTGGCCGTTCTCCAGCCCGTCGGAAATCGCCGCGCCCATCAGGGTCGCCATCATCGCGTTGTTGACGAAGCGCGCGTCGACGCGGGCGCGCCGCTTGGCAGTCCTCGTCGCCGTAGAGCTCGTTGGTGAAGGATACCGGCATCATCTGGATTCGCGCGATCTGGCCCGGCGCCATCTCGCGCAACGCGCGATAGAACGACTTCGGCCCGAGAAAAAACGCGCCGTGCAGCAGCACGCCGTCGACCTCGCGCTTGAGAATGCCGGCCTCGATCAGGCCGAGAAACGCCTCGAACAGCATTTCGCTGACGCCGTAGAGGCCCTTTTCGAACGGTCCGGTCTGCGCAGCGCCGACGTGTGGCCGGCTGGCGGGCGACAGCCGCCCGATGATCGCGACGAAATTGCGCGTTATCGCGATGGCGCACGATCAGCCCCTGCGCCAGCGCATCGCCGACCTGGCCGATGCCGATCTGCAGCGTGCCGCCGTCGCGCACCAGGCCGGCGGCGTGAAGCCCGATGGCGTATTTGGTGTCGGTGATCGGCTCGGACGGCGGCGCGAACAGCGGAAATTCGGTCGCCGGGACCATCGAGCACCGCGCTGAATTCGTCGGCCGGCAGATCGCCGGCGCCCGGCATGAACGGCAATTCGGAATTGACCTGGCCGACCAGCCTGAACGACGCGCGGCCCTCGGCGCGGGCGCGCAACAGATCCAGCGTGGTGTCGGTGTTGCAGCTCAGGCTGTAGCGGGTGATGCCGTCGACGACGCGCTTGGCCACCAGCTGCGGTGACGACGTTGAGCCCGCGCGCCAGCAGATATGACGACGCGTGGGTGTAATTCGCGGAGATATAATGCTGCTGCGCGAACGGCACATGCAGCCACCTTCCCGCCAGAAAGAAAAACTCGATCACCTGGATATTGGGCGGCAGCGCGCCTGCATGCAGCGCATCGGCGTAGGCCAGGTCGGGATAGCCGCCGAACAGCCGATCGATCACCGGCGCAATGAAGCGGCGTTCGAGCAGGTTCGTTGGGCTTCGGCTTTTCCAGCGTCAGCGCCGAAAAGAAGGTCAGGTTGATGCACGCGATCGGCGACGGCGCGCGCATACAGCGCGTTGACGATGTGGTTGGCCTTGCCGAGCCCGAGCGGCAGCCCGACCACCAGGTTGGTTCCGACATCGCGGATGATGTCCTCCGCGATCGCCTCGGGGTCGGTGAATATCTTCGGCATCAGATTCGGAATTCCAAAATACCAGTCTGGGCAAAGGACGGCGGCCAATGCCCGGAATCGGGCGGTAGCCGCCGCCGCTGTAATGTAGCTGTAAGCTAGAGCGTTTTCGAGCGAAGTGGATACCGGTTCGCGTGAAGAAAACGCGTCAAAACAAGATTTTAGAGCTTCGGTTCTGATTCCATCAGAACCGAAGCTAGACTTGTCTGTGACGTACCGGCAACAGCAGCCAACCGAATTCAGGGGGTTTCTACGGCCAGCGGTTTGCCTGTGGCCGAGGCGCCCTCTAAACAGGTAAACGTGTCGGGACGTCGGTTGGGCGGACGGCCGAGGTTTGTCGTTGCGGGATCAGATGGTTGGGCGTGCCACAAAAATTGGCCAATTCGGCTGGCGCATGCTTCGATCGGGCATCTGCCTTGGTGTCGTAACTTGCCTTGTCATAGCTTGCGTTGGATTTGCCGCGACAACGGCTTCCGCCGAGAGCCTTCCGGAAGCGCTGGCAAAAGCCTACCAGACCAATCCGCAACTCAATGCCGAACGGGCGCGGCAGCGCGCCACCGACGAGAACGTGCCGCAGGCGCTGGCGGGCTACCGGCCGCAGATCATCGCCAGCCTGAGCGGCGGGCTTCAGGCGATCCGCAATTTGCTGCCGGATAACACCGTACAGTCTGCGACCCTGAAGCCGTGGATCATCGGGGTCACGGTCACGCAGACGCTGTTCAACGGCAACAAGACCGCCAACAGCGTGCGCGTCGCGGAACTACAGGTGCAGTCCGGCCGCGAGGCGCTGCGCAATGTAGGTCAGGGCGTGCTGCTCGATGCCGTCACCGCCTACACCAACGTGCTGGCCAACCAGTCGCTGGTCGAAGCACAGCGTTCCAACGTCAGCTTCCTGCAGGAGACGCTGACGATCACCAACCGGCGCCTGAAGGCCGGCGACGTCACACCGACCGACACCTCGCAGGCGGAGGCGCGGCTCGCCCGCGGCATGGCCGATCTCAACGCCGCCGAAGTCAACCTCGCCGTCAGCCAGGCGACCTATACCCAGGTGATCGGCAACACTCCGGGGGTGTTGCGCGCGGCCGAAACGGTGGATCGCTATCTGCCGCGCAGCCGCGACGACGCGACCACGCTGGCGTTCAAGGAAAATCCGGCGGTGCTCGCCGCCGGCTTCGACGTCGACGTCGCCTCGACCAACATCCGCGTCGCCGAAAGCAGCCTGTTGCCGACCGTCACCCTGCAGGGCAACGCCAGCCACAGCATGGACGATGATCCGACGCTCGGTACCTTCCGAACCGACCAGGCTTCCGTCATCGGCCAGATTACCGCGCCGATCTATGACGGCGGCACCGCCGCGTCGCAGACCCGGCAGGCCAAGGAACTCACCGCGCAAAGCCGGCTGGTGCTCGACCAGGTCCGCAGCCAGGCCCGCACCGCGGCGCTGGGGGCCTGGGTCGCCAACGAAGGCGCGAAGGTCGCGGTCACGGCTTCCGAATCCGAGGTGCGCGCCGCGACCGTCGCCCTTCAGGGCGTCCAGAAGGAAGCATCGGGTGGACAGCGCACCACGGTCGACGTGCTCAATTCCGAAGCCGACCTGATCGCGGCAAAAGCCCGGCTGATCGGCGCGCAGCGCGACCGCGTGATCGCGTCCTACACCCTGCTCAGCGCGATCGGCAGGCTCGACGTCAAGACGCTCGGGCTCAACACGCCGGATTATCTGCCGGAAGCGCATTATCATCAGGTGCGCGACGCCTGGGAAGGCCTGCGCACCACCACGCCGTCGGGGCAGTAGCCCTCGCGCCGATCGCTTCCATGCTATCTGGTCGAAAATCCGGCGCGGCTTTACGGGTTCTGAGAGCCGGTTTCGGATATCGCGGCCCGCGGCCGTGGCCGCGGCCGGCCCTGCGCGCCTGGCTAATCGCGCAGCCAGTCGCCGGCCTTGCGCAATCCGCCGAACGGGAACAGATGGAATCCGGCAATCGGCGCGGTCGCCGCCGCGGGCTGCCTCACGCAGGCCGCGCATCACCTCGTCCGGGCCGGTATCGGTCAACAGCCGGCCGAAGCGGCCGATCTGGCCGCGCAGCGACGCTGCATCGAATTGCCGACGCCGCAGCGCAGCGCAAATTTCGTCAGCGTGGCCGGCGTCGCCGGACCGGCCAGACCGACGATGACGGGCAGATCGAGTGCCGGGCGTCGAGTTCGCCGATCCATGCCAGGATCGGCGCGCTCTCGAAACAGAATTGCGTCGATCACATCGACATGGATGCCCGGTCTGGCGCCCCCAGTCGCGCCAGGCCTTCCAGCACCTTGAAGACGCCGGGCGGCTGCCAGATAGGGATGGCCTTCGGGATGGCCGGCGACGCTCACGCGATGTCGATGCCGTGCGCCTCGATCAATCCGCTGGCGCCGACATCGCGGCTCGAGCTGAACGGGCCCCTCGCCCGCGCAACGTCGCCGGCGATCAGCAGTACGCGGCCGACCTCGGCCTCGCCTCTGGCCGCGCCAGAAAATCGTCGAGCACCTCGCGCGACGGCATTTCGCGCGCGGCGATATGCGGCACCGGATTGAATCCGGCGCGGCGCAGCGCCGCGGCGGTCTCGATATTGTGGCGATAATTGTCGCCGGGCAGGAAGGTGATCGTCACATCGGTGCCCGCCGCGAAATGATCCTGCAGTTCCTCCAGCTGATGGCCGCGCGACGACACCTCGACGGAAGCCTGCGACAGCAGCGCCGTCAGTTCGCCGGACGGATGCAATGATCGGCTTGCACTCACTATGCACGTCCTGCATCGCGATCATGCCGACACGCGGCGGCGCGAAATCACATAGGTCTCGTCGTTGAACCAAAGGCCGCCGTATTTTTTCAGCACCCGGTCGGTGGCTTCGAGGTAGCGGCCGTCGCGCACCACCTCGGACAGCCTGACGTCCTCGATCTGCGCGACATAGATCGCGGCATTCCAGGCGGCGAACAATGTCGAGGTTCCGATCGGGCCGCTGACCTCGTCCGGCAGCGTGTGCATGTGATAGCGGAAGATCGAGCGGGCGTCGGAGGAGGCGTTGAAATTGTAATGCCGCGCGGCGGTGCCGAGTTCGTGCTTGACCTGGCGCAGGATCGCATAGCGATCGGTCTTGAAGGGATCGTCGCCGGGCCAGACCTGGTCGATGATCTCGATTCCGGGATCCTTGCCATGCGAATGGATGCCGATCAGCCGGCCGCCGGGCCGCAGCGACCTGACCAGCGGCGTCACGACCTTCGAAGCCTTGAATTCGACGCTGGCCCGCGCCCGGTAGGGCTGCGAGGCGATCACCAGATCGTAATCGGCCATCACCCGCCCCGGCCGCGGCATGATCGGATCGAGCAGGAACGAGTGATCCTCGCGCCGCAAGGTCAGGATCGACCGGCCGCGGTATAGACCGGATTGCCGGTGGTCGGGCTGATCCCGGCGCGCCAGTTTTCGGCGAGAAAATCCTTCGAGTTCGCCGATCTGCTCGGCAAAGCCGTGCGCGGTATTGCCCGATAGCGCGACATCCTTCCAGATCAGGCTTTGCGCCGAGGTCGCCGAGCGCGGCGTCAGCCACGGCGCCTCGGCATAATAGAGATTGGTGATGACCACGAGCACGGTGGCCGGGATGCTCGAACAGCCGGTCCGCCATCTTCTCCAGCGTCAGCCGGACGTCCTCGTAGCTGATTTCCTTGGCCACGACGTAGAGCGGCATGGTCGGAAAGCGGGCGTGCAGCGCCCGCATCACCCGCGACAGCACGGTGCCGTCGCCGACGCCGGCGTCGAAAATCCGCAGCGCCGGCGGCGTCGGTTGCAGATTGCCGAGTTCCAGCGAAATCCGGTTGGCGACGTCGGTCTTCTCGCTGCAGGTCGAGACGAACAAGCAGATATTTCTGCCGGTTGTCGAAAAACCGGAAGCCGCCGGCGCGACCCGGGCGCGGCCGGCGGCGCCGTTGGCCGGCATCAGCGCCGGCGAGCGGCTTGCCCGCGGCGGCGCTGCGGCGCGACGCGGTATTCCGCCAGATAGGCGCGCACCTTGTCGAGGGTGCCGGTGGTGATCCTGGCGCCGTCGCGCAACCGCGACACCAGCTTGCCGTCGTTGACGACGAGCCGCCCGAAGGTGGATTCCGCGGTCTGCGTGGCCCGGCAGAATTCGCGGATTTCCTCCAGAATCTGGTCCGAGGTCCTGGGCATCGGCTGACCGTTTCCTTGCCCCGGAGCCTGCCCATTGCCCTGACTTCCCTGCCGCCCCTCGATCCGCATGGTGTGCTCCCGCGGTTTTTTGATCGGCTGCATCAAGGAATAGCCGCCCGATGGCGTCAACCACAATCGGAGTGGGCAGGATTTATGGGCGCATGCCCACGCGCTTCGCGCCCCCTAAGGCGAGAAGCCGCTACCGCGCGCGGCGCGAAAACAGCGAGATCAGCACCGGCAGCGTCACCAGGATCACCAGCGGCGCCAGCATCATGCCGGTCACCACCACGATCGCGAGCGGTTTTTGGACCTGCGATCCGATCCCCGCCGACAGCGCCGCCGGCATCAGGCCGACGCCCGCCACCACGCAGGTCATCAGCACCGGGCGAAGCTGCAATTCACCGGTGCGGATCACGGCCCTGATGCGATCGACACCCTCGTCGATCAGCTGGTTGTATTGCGACAGGATGATGATGCCGTCCATCACGGCGATGCCGAACAGCGCGATGAAGCCGATCGCGGCCGAGACGCTGAACGGAATGCCGCTGATCAGAAGCCCCAACACGCCGCCGAAGATCGCCATCGGGATCACGCTCATGGCCAGCAGCGTGTCGATCATCGAACCGAAATTGAACCACAGCAGCACGGCGATCAGGGTCAGGCTGATCGGCACCACGATCGACAGTCGCCGGATCGCGTCCTGCAGATTGCCGAACTCGCCGACCCATTCGAGCCGCGACCCCGGCGGCAGCTTCACTTGCGCCTCGACCTTCTGCTGCGCCTCGCGGATCGCGCTGCCGAGATCGCGCTCGCGCACCGAGAATTTGATCGGCAGATAACGCTCCTGCTGCTCGCGATAGATATAGGCGGCGCCCGACACCAGCTTGATCGTGGCGACCTCGCTGAGCGGCACCTGGGTGATGGTGCCGTTCGGCCCGGGCGCGCCGATCCGCAAATTCTGGATCGCCTCGGCGCTCTTGCGATATTCCGGCGCGAGGCGGACGATGATCGGGAAATGCCGATCGCTGCCGGGCTCGTAGAGGTCGCCGGCGGTATCGCCGCCGATCGCGACCTTGATGGTGGCGTTGATGTCGCCCGGCGCCAGCCCATAGCGCGCGGCCTTGGCGCGGTCGATGTCGATCTGGATGGTGGGCTGGCCGAGCGAGGTGAACACCGCGAGATCGGTGATGCCCTGCACGGTGGCGAGCACCGCCTTGATCTTGTTGGCGGTGTCGGTCAGCGCCTCCAGATCGTTGCCGTACAGCTTGATGGAGTTCTCGCCCTTCACGCCGGATACGGCTTCGGACACGTTGTCCTGCAGATATTGCGAGAAGTTGAATTCGACGCCCGGAAACTTGTCCTGCAATTGCTGGAGCAGTTCGGCGGTCAGTTCGTCCTTGTCATGGGTGCCCGGCCACTGCGCCACCGGCTTGAGCGGCGCGAAGAATTCGGCGTTGAACAGGCCGGCGGCGTCGGTGCCGTCGTCGGGACGGCCGTGCTGCGACACCACCGATTCCACTTCGGGGCGGCTGCGGATCAGCTTGCGCATCTCGTTGACATAGGCGTTGCCGGTTTCCAGCGAGATGGTCGGCGGCAGCGTGGCGCGGATCCACAGATTGCCTTCCTCGAGCTTGGGCAGGAATTCCAGTCCCAGTAACCGGCCCAGCACCAGGGTCATCACCACCAGCCCGACCGCGCCGATCACCACCAGCCTGCGGTTGGCGACCGCCCAGTTCAGCGCCGGGACATAGAGCCGGTGCAGGAAACCCATGATCCAGGTCTCGGTCTCCTGCACATGCGACGGCAGGATGATAGCGGAGAGCGCCGGCGTCACTGTGAAGGTCGCGAGCAAGCCGCCCGCCAGCGCATAGGCATAGGTGCGCGCCATCGGCCCGAAGATATTGCCCTCGACGCCGCTCAGCGTGAACAGCGGCAGGAACGCCGCGATGATGATCGCCGCGGCAAAGAAGATCGACCGCGAGACGTCGGCGGCGGCGGACAGGATGGCATGGCTCTTCATGCCCATCGTGGTTTCGGTCGAGATATGGCTCTGTTCGAGCTCCGACAACGCCGTGGTTTGCGTCAGCCGGCGGAAGATCGCTTCCACCATGATCACGGTGGCGTCCACGATCAGCCCGAAATCGATCGCGCCGACCGACAGCAAATTGGCGGATTCGCCGCGCAGCACCAGGATGATGACCGCGAAGAACAGCGCGAACGGAATCGTGGCGCCGACGATCAGCGCGCTTCTGAGGTCGCCGAGGAAGATCCACTGCAGCAGCACGATCAGCAGAATGCCGACCACCATGTTGTGCAGCACGGTCGCGGTGGTGAGGTCGATCAGATCCTTGCGGTCGTAGATCCGCTCGATCCGTACCCCGGGCGGCAGGATGCTTGAGCCGTTGATCGAATTGACCAGTTCCTCGACCCGGGCGATGGTCGGCGAGCTCTTCTCGCCGCGGCGCATCAGCACGATGCCCTGCACGATGTCGTCGGCGTCATCGAGGCCGGCGATGCCGAGCCGCGGTTTCTCGCCCACGGTGACGGTGGCGACGTCCTTGACCAGCACGGGGCTGCCGTTGCTCGCCGACACCATGGTATTGGCGAGGTCGTCGATCGAGCGGATCAGGCCGACGCCGCGCACCACCGCGGACTGGGTGCCGATATTGACGGTGTTGCCGCCGACATTGATGTTGGAATTGCTGACGGCCGTGAGCAGCGCCGGCAAGGTCAGGCCGTTGGCGACCAGCTTGTTGAAATCGACCTGCAGTTCGTAGGTCTTGGTCTTGCCGCCCCAGCCGGTGACGTCGATGACGCCGGGCACGGCGCGAAACCGGCGTTGCAGCACCCAGTCCTGCAGCGTCTTGAGGTCGAGCACGCTGTAATTCGGCGGGCCCTTGAGCCGGTAGCGGTAGATTTCGCCGATCGCGCTGGTCGGCGAAATCCCCGGCTGCACGTTGCCGGGCAGCGGCGCCAGTTGCGACAGCCGGTTCAACACCTGCTGCAGCGCCTCGTCATAGGTGTAGTCGAACGAGAACTGCAATTTGACGTCGGACAATCCGTACAGCGAAACCGTGCGGATCGTGTTCAGGTTCTTGATGCCGGCGACCTGGGTCTCGATCGGAATGGTGATGTAGCGTTCGATTTCTTCCGCCGACAGGCCCGGGCTTTGCGTCACCACGTCGACCATCGGCGGCGTCGGATCGGGATAGGCCTCGATGTTGAGCTGCCTGAACGCGATCACGCCGCCGACCAGCACGGCGATCAGCAGGCCCACCATCAAATAGCGGCGCTCGACGGCAATGGCGACAAGACGATCCATCTAGGGCAGGTCTTTCAAAAGGATCTGGCTCTCAATGGAAGCGGGATGGGTGCCACCGTTTAGCTGCCGGACGCCGCGCGGTCGATGAACAGGCTGCCCTTGGTAACGATCTGCTCGCCCGCTTTCAAATTGCCGTTGATCTCGACCAGATCGCCATTGATCAGGCCGGTCTTGACCTGGCGCAGCTCGATCGACTTGTCGTCATGCGCGACCCAGAGGTGAACCTGATCGCCCTCATAGATCAGCGCCTGCTTCGGCACGCCGACCGCCGGATGATCGCCGGAGGAGAAGATGGTGACATTGGCGAACATTTCCGGCTTCAGCAGGCCGTCTCTGTTGTCGACGGTGGCGCGAACCAAGAGGCGTCTGGTGTTGGTGTCGATCGCGGCGGAAACATAATCGACATGGGCGGCGAAGGGATGCGCGGGCAGCGCCAGCACGTTGAACGATATCTGCTGTCCGACCGACACGATCGCCGCATCGGTCTCGCGGACGAACGCGATCAGCCACACCGTGGAGAGATCGCCGATCACGTAGACCGGATCGCTGGCGCCGGAATTGATGAACTGGCCGGGTCCGGCCTTGCGCTGCACCACCGTGCCCGCGATCGGCGAGAACACCGTGGTGCTCGGATCGAGCCGCCCCTTCTCCTGGAAGTATGCGATGGCGGCATCGTCGAAACCGAGGATCTGCAGCTTGTTGCGCGCGGCCTCCAGCGCGGTTTGCGACGATCGCAGGTCGTTCTGCGCCTGGATCAAGGTGGCCTGCGACTGCTGATAGTCCTTCAGCGGCACCGCCCTGCCCTCGAACAAATCCTTGGCGCGGGTGTCCTGCAACTGCGCCAGATCGAGCGCGGACTTGGCCTTGTTGAGGCTGGTCATCGCGGTGATGAAATCGTTCTGCGCCTGCACCGTGTCGGACGCTTCGATCACGAACAGCGGCTGGCCTTTTGCGACCTGGTCGCCCGGCTTCACCATCAATTGGCTGACACGGCCGGTATAGGGCGAAAACACCGGCGTCGAGCGATCCTCGTCGACCGCAATCTTGCCTTCGGTAATGTGCTCGGCCCGAAAATCGTGATCCGCCACCGGTTGGATGGTGAGGCTCGCCCATTCGGCCGCGGTCGGCGTATAGCGATCCGATCCCTTGCGGGACTGGCTCGACAGGTCGGATGAACGCGGCGGCGCTCCGCCGAGATGCGAGAGTGCGAACCAGCCGGCCGCAATCAAGCCCAGCACCACCCCGCCAACGGCCAGATGTTTTCGACTAAGCATCTGCAATCGTTGGTTAAATTCAGGAGGCATGGGGTCCGGTCAAGTCAGCACTGATTCTGGCAGAAGTGGCCTCATCGCTACGCTAATAGTGCTGATTTGATGTTTCAAACAAACTAAAAACGCGTAGTTGGCAGGCGGATCACGTTAAAAATCTGCATGCTCCTCCAACCTTACACATGCCTTACGCGCGCGCCGGCCATTGCGGTTGGTGGCTGCCGAGCGGCATCGCCGGGCGATCCCAGAACGCCGGTGTTTGCGACAGCACGGCGGAATGGCGGACCGAATGCAGCGGGCCGAAGCCCGAAGACAAGTCCTCCATGAAGGTTTTCACCTCGTCGTTGGTGTAGTCCGCGGCCTTGAGACCGTCAGCCAACCGGCCGAGATCCCACAGCCAATAGCCGGTGCGCGCCAGCGATACCCGGACATGCCAACTGCCGCCTTCGCGCGCTTGCCGCGCCCGCGCCATCATCGCACCCAACGCCATCAGATAGCCGGAGCCATGATCGAGCATCTGCGCCGGCAATTCCTTCGGCCCGTCGACGCCGGCGGCTTTTCCTTCGGCGTGATTGAAACCGGTCGAGGTCTGCACCAGCGAGTCGAATCCGCGCCGCTCCGCCCACGGTCCCTGGTGGCCATAGGCCGACAGCGACACATAGACGATGCCGGGACTGATCCGCGCCGCCTCCTCCGGCGAAAAGCCGCAGGCCGCGATCGAGCGCGGCCGATAGCCCTGTGAAAAGATATCGGCCTGCGCCAGCAGCCCGCGCAGGGTAGCGCGTCCCTCATCCGCCTTGAGATCGGCATAGGTCGAAAACTTGCCGCGTCCGGTATCGATGGTGAGCCACGGGATCGCCGGCAGATCGGGACCCGAGATCAGCATCACGTCGGCGCCGTGCGCCGCCAGCGTGCGGCCGGCGACGGGGCCCGCGATCACCCGCGACAGATCCAGCACGCGCAATCCCGCGAGCGGCCGCTCGCCTTGCGGCCACGGTTTTGGCGCGGCCTCGCCGATCTTCTCGATCGTCACCACGGGCTGTTCGGCCAGCGCCTTGCCCTGCGGCGTCGAAAGCCATTCCTCGCGCGAGCGCATCATCGCGACCACGCCGCCTTCGGCATAGGCCGCGGTCTCGAACGCCTCGGCGTCCCATTGCATCAGCGCGGCCTGGACTTTTTCGCGCTCGGGCTCGCAGCTCAGCACCTTGCAAACGGCATCGCGGTGATGCCGGAAATTGGTGTGCAGCCGCACGAAGCGGCCGTCGCGGGTTTTGTAGACGCCGGCGATCACATCCCAGGTCGGCCCCGGCGGCTTGCCGTCGACCCGCAGATAGCGCTCGCTGCGGCACTCGACCACGGCATGGCGCATGTCGACCGAAACGTTCTGCGATTGTCCCTTGCGCATTTTCCAGATCTGCGCCGCGGCCAATCCCGCCGCCGCGATGCTGGCCTGCGCCGACGCGCCGATCCGGAACGACGACGGCAGTTGCGGCTCTTCTCCCGTCAGCGTGACGTCGTCGAGCGCGGCGACATCGCCGCCGGCCCCGGTCCACAGATCAGCGAGAATTTCGCGCGGTGTTTGCATGGGAAGGATTCCTTGGAAAGCATCGCCGTATTATCAGCGGTTTGCCGGGGCGACAACGCTTCGTCGTCCCGGCCTTGAGCCGGGACCCACTCCAGCGACGCCAAAACGCCTTACGATCCATTAATCAAGCCGCGGGAATAGCCGCCCGCCCACGGAACAGCCCGGGCCCGAGATGCTTGCCCCATGCTCGCTTGCCGCGGGCGGGGGAATTCCAATGAAAGCGTGGAGCGAATATCTCAGGGGTCAGGCCGCGATCGCCGACCGGCGCTCAAGGTCGATGACCACGCTGGAAGCCATCAAGGAGTTTGCCGATATCGCCGAAAGCTTCCGGCGCGACGCCGACGCCGAGGACGCCAACCCGACCTACAAGCACTGATCGCCCGCTGATCTATCGTCAGATCCGTTTGTACCAACTTCCGGACCTGCGGCGGCGCTCAATCCGAGTAACGACCTGAAATATCCTTGAACTGGTCTTTTATTTCAAGAAATGCGTCAACGACATCCGGGTCGAAGTGCTTGCCCCTACCTTCGAGGATGATCGCCACCGCCTGATCATGCGGTATGGCGTCCTTGTAGACGCGGTGGCTGGTCAGCGCGTCGTAAACGTCGGCCACGGCCATTAGACGCGCCGAGATTGGAATGGCGGTACCCTTCAGGTGCCGCGGGTAGCCGCTGCCGTCCCACTTTTCCTGATGGTTCAACGCAATTTCCTTGGCGCAGGCCAGAAACTCGACCGTCATGCCGATTTGTTTTTCAGCATTCTCGATGGCGTTGTAACCAAGCGTCGTGTGGGTCTTCATGATCTCGAATTCCGCCGGGTCGAGTTTGCCCGGCTTCAGCAGGATGCTGTCTGGAATTCCAACCTTGCCGATGTCGTGAAGCGGAGCCGACTTGAACAAGATATCGATCTGATGCTCCGCCAGATATCCGGCGAAACCGGGGTGAGGTTGCAGACGCCGGGCCAGGGCCCTGACATATTGCTGGGTACGGCGAATATGGTTGCCGGTTTCGTTGTCGCGGGTCTCCACCAACGATGCCAGGATTACAATCGTGGCGTCCTGCACTTCCTGTATCTTGTGGGTGCGTTTTGTGACCTCACGTTCGAGAAGCTCGTTCTGGTTCTTCAGAAAATCCTTGGCCGTCTTCAGGGTTGTCTGCGTCGAGTAGTCCTTGCGCAGGAGGAATTCACGCCACCAACCGATCCCCGCCGCCAGAACGAACAAAGTCGAGACGTGATAGGACCAGTAGCAGAATGTCCTCAGGTCCTTGCCGAACTCGATCTGCATGGCCGTCTCGAACATCAGGAAAATGAGTATCCCTGACGGCAGCGCGTATCTGAATTGGACGCCGAGAATGACGAAACAATAAAACTCGAGAAAAACAAAGTTGAGCATTCCGACCCAGGACTTGAGGCCCATGCCGCCCTGGCCGTCGATGACCAGCAGGATCCAGAACAGGCTGCAGGAGACCGCTACGATGAAGCCGGACATGACCACTTGCCAATGCCGCCTGGCGTAACGGGTAAAGGAATAGGCAATTCCAATTCCAAGCAGCGGCAGGCAGAGCTGAAGCCGGTAGATGTTCGCGGGTTCGCTGTCGAAAGCCAGATAGTCCACCAGATAATCGCCGGTGATCAGCACCATTCCGAGGGTGAGGCTGACCTGAGCGTAGCGATAGTAGAAATCGTGGTAATAGCGGCCAAAATCCCGTTCATAGGCGGCGTCGGCAAATGACAGCTTCGGGGTCAAAGGTAATGTACCGGGTGCGCCAGCGCTAACCACGGCACCGCTTCGCTCCACTTTTCCCGCTATCGACCGATCCAATGCCGGCATGAATGTCGTCCTTGGCTTATGGCAGAGGAAATCAGGAAAATCGGAGCAGTGAGCCCGGCGCGGCTTTGCTCTGCCCCGAAGCAGAAAGCCGGGGTGCGCCGCGACCACCTTTCCATCGACAGCTTAAACACTGGTGAAATACCGTTGCCGTAAAACTACGTAAGAAAGCTGCCGGCAGAGCATTCGCCCGCCCCGCCGGCTGGCAATGACGGCCGGCGCGGCGTGGCGCAGCTCCGTTGCCTCAATGAAAATCCCTTGACGGCGGCAGGATGCGGACGTTGCGCGGGTGGCGGATTTTTTGCGCGGGATTTTCGAGATGCTCGCGGCGGTCGTCGTTGAGCGGTTCGATCAGCGCGGGACCCACCGGCAGCGCGGGTTTGCGGGCGAGCGCGTCGTTGGCGAGGTTGACCAGGTCGGGCGAGCGGTCGAACAGGCGCTGCGCCACCAGATGCGTCACGTGTTCGGGGCTGCTCTGGATATAGCCCTCGACCAAAATCAGCCGCGCGCCCATCACCTCCTTGCGGAATTGCTCCATCACCTTCGGCCACACCACGATATTGGCGATGCCGGTTTCGTCCTCCAGCGTCATGAACACCACGCCCTTGGCGCTGCCCGGACGCTGCCGCACCAGCACCACGCCGGCGCAGCGCACCCGCCGGTTCTGGTTGCGATGCGCCACATCAGTGCAGGGAAGCACGCGCTCGGCCGAAAACATCGGCCGCAGAAATTCCATCGGATGGCCTTTCAGCGACAGCCGGATGGTCTGGTAGTCGGCCACCACCTGCTCCGGCAACGGCATCGCCGGCAGCGGCTTTGCGTTCTCGTCGGGCTGTTCGCGCGCCGCGGCGATCTCGAACAGCGGCAGCGGCACGTCGTCCGGCAGCCGCCGCACCGCCCACAGCGCGGCGCGGCGGTCGAGCCCGATCGAGCGAAACGCATCGGCGTCCGCCAGCAGCATCAGCGCGCGCTTCGGCAACGCGGTGTCACGGGCAAAATCCTCCAGCGAGGTGAAAGGTCTGCGCGTGCGCGCGGCGACGATGCGCTCGGCCCAGTCGTCGACGCCGTCATTCCGGGATGCGCCGCTTGGCGCAGGCCCGGAATCCATACGCCCCGTGGTGATGTTTGGCAGTGACGTCGTCTCGTGCTGAACATTGTCACAGGGGTTATGGATTCTCGGATGCGCAATTGCGCATCCTAGCTCGCGCAAGAGCGCGCCCCGGAATGACGGTTGTTTCAACCGTACTTCGTCCGGATCGGTCCACCTGAACCCGTCGATCTGCCGAAAACCGAGCCGCACCGCGCATGATATTTGCCGCCGCTCTCCTCCAGCGTGTTCTGGGCAAAGCTGAAGGACACGTCGATCTCGCGCACCTCGACGCCGTTCTTGCGGGCATCGCCGACGATCTGCGCCGGGGCGTAAAAACCCATCGGCTGCGAATTCAACAGCCCGCAGCAGAACGCGTCCGGATGAAAATGCTTCAGCCATGACGAGACATAGACCAGTTGGGCAAAGCTCGCGGCATGGCTTTCCGGAAAACCGTAGCTGCCGAAACCCTTGATCTGGTTGAAGCAGTTTTTGGCGAAATTCGGGATCGTAGCCGCGCGCGACCATGTTGCCGACCATCTTGTGTTCGAATTTGCCGATGGTGCCGACATTGCGGAACGTCGCCATGGCGCGGCGCAGCCCGTTGGCCTCCTCGGGGGTGAATTTCGCGGCCTCGATGGCGATCCGCATCGCCTGCTCCTGGAACAGCGGCACGCCGAGGGTCTTGTGCAGCACCTTGCGCAGTTCGTCCTTGTCGCCATGCCTCGGGAGAGGGCGTATTCGGATATCGGCCGGTTTCATCCGTTGCGGCGCTTGCAGATAGGGATGCACCATGTCGCCCTGGATCGGGCCGGGCCGCACGATCGCCACCTCGATGACGAGATCGTAGAAGGTCCGCGGCTTCAGGCGCGGCAGCATGTTCATCTGCGCGCGGCTCTCGACCTGGAACACGCCGAGCGATTCGCCCCGGCACAGCATGTCGTAGACCGGCGTTTCGTCCTGCGGGATCGTCGCCAGCTCCCAGCGCTCGCCCTTGTGATGATCGATCAGGTCGAAACATTTGCGGATGCAGGTCAGCATGCCCAGCGCCAGCACGTCGACCTTCATCATGTTCAAGGCATCGATGTCGTCCTTGTCCCATTCGATGAAGGTGCGGTCGTCCATCGCGGCATTGCCGATCGGCACATAGTCGTCGAGCCGGTCCTGGGTCAGCACGAAGCCGCCGACATGCTGCGACAGATGGCGCGGAAATTCGATCAGTTCGGTCGCAAGCGTCGACCGCGCGATGGATCATCGGGTTGTGCGGATCGAGCCCGGCCTGCCGAACCTGCATCTCGTCGAGGCCGTCGCCCCAGCTGCCCCACACCGTGTCGGCCAGCACGGCGGTGACGTCCTCGGTCAGGCCGAGCGCCTTGCCGACGTCGCGGATGGCGCTGCGCGGACGGTAGTGAATCACGGTGGCGATGATGGCGGCGCGGTGGCGGCCATAGCGGCGGTAGACATATTGCATCACCTCCTCGCGCCGCGAATGTTCGAAATCGACGTCGATGTCGGGCGGCTCGCAGCGCTCCTCGGAGATAAAACGCTCGAACAGCAGATCGACCTTGGTCGGATCGACCGAGGTGATGCCGAGCACGATAACACACCGCCGAATTGGCCGCCGATCCCCGGCCCTGGCACAGGATGTGTTGCGCCGCGCGCATAGCGGACGATGTCGTGCACGGTGAGAAAATAATGCGCGTAGTCGAGCTTCTGCGATCAGCGCGAGTTCCTTGTGCAGGGTGGCGCGAACCTTCTGGCTCGATGTCCGTGCGGGAAAGTATTCGTGAGCGCCCTGCCAGGTCAGGTCTTCCAGATGCTGCTGCGCGGTCTTGCCCGGCGGCACCGGCTCGTCGGGATATTGGTATTTCGAAGCTGGTCGAGCGAAAAGTCGATGCGGCCGGCAAACCGCAGGGTTTCCGCGATCGCATCCGGGATGTCGCGAAACAGCCGCGCCATTTCGGCCGCGGGTTTCAGATGGCGCTCGGCATTGGCCTCGAGCTGTCGGCCGACGGCGTCGATGGTGGTCTTCTCGCGGATGCAGGTGAGCACATCCTGCAGCGGCCGGCGCGCGGGATCGTGGTACAGCACCTCGTTGGTCGCGAGCAGCGGCACGCGGGCGGTCGGCCGCGATGCGCTGCAGCCGCGCCAGCCGGCGCCGGTCGTCGCCGCGATAGAGCAGGCTGGCCGCCAGCCAGACGCCGTCGGCGCGGCTCGCGCTGCAACTGGTCGAGGATCTTGCAGGGCGCCTGCCGCTTCGAACCGGTGCGGCAGCATCAGCACCAGAAGCTGCCCTTCGGCAAATTCCGCAGATCGTCTAGATGTCAGCCGGCACTCGCCCTTTTCCGCTGTCGAGCTCCTGCCGCGCTTGCCTGTCAACAGCCGGCAGAGCCGGCCATAGGCGGCGCGGTCGCGCGGATAGGCCAGAATGTCCGGCGTGCCGTCGATAAAGACGAGGCGCGAGCCGATCAGCAGTTTTGGCCGTGCTTCAGCTCGGGATTGTCGAGTTCCTTGTAGGCCCGCACCACGCCGGCCAGCGTGTTGTGGTCGGCGATGCCGATGGCGGGCAGGCCAGCTCGCTCGCCTGATGCACATATTCCTGCGGATGCGAGGCGCCGCGCAGGAACGAAAAATTCGTGGTGATGCCGATCTCGGCATAAAGGCGGAATGTTCATGCGAACAGCCCATGCATGAACCAGTTGGCGGGCTTCGGCTCGCCGCCTCGCCAGCGATCTCGCTGGCCGTAAAGGCCATCGCGATAAATCCAGAACCGCAGGCCGGCCTCGTCCTCGACGCGGAAATAATCCCGCGTCAGCGTCGTCGCCCTGCTTCCACCACTCCATGGCGACGCGTTCGGGGCCTTCGACGCGCACCACCGCATGGCTGGCGCGCCGCCAGGTGAAACGAGGCGGCGGACCGTCCGGCACCTCGCGATGGCACCTTGATCGGCTCCGGCTTTTCGAACAGCCGCAGCGGCCGCAACGGCGGCTCGCCCTCCACGCGCGCCGGCCATGCCGCCTGCATTGCCGCGGCGAGATGATGCTGCGCCGGCGCCGCCAGCACCGCGCGTTCGGGAATATGGGTATCCTGCGGGCAGATGCACGACCACGCGCCGTCCGCCGATCCGCGCCGCGATGCGGTCGATCAGGGCGGCGAGTTCGTCATTGTCATGCACATGGGCGTCGAGATCGCGCTGCTGCTGCACCACGATTTCGGTGCGGCTGGCGGACAGCCGGATGAGATCGAAGCCGAAACCGGGATCGAGCGGATCGCGCAAGGCATCGAGCCGCTCGCGAAACAGCCGGTCGATCATCGACGCTTCGGGTCACGGGCTGGCCGGTATCCACCGCGATCGCTGCGCACCGCGCCGTCGGTGCGAAAGAAACTCGCCTCCAGCCGCCGCGCGCCCTTGCCCTGCTGGTCCATCGCCGCGACCAGCATCTGCGCCAGCCCGGACAAAGTCGCCGAGATCACGGCTTCGGTCGCCACCGGCTCGGCAAACCGCTTCTCCACGATGTAATCCGGCAGCGGCTTGCGCGGGCTGATCGGCGCATCGCCTTGCCCCAGCGCCTGTTCCAGCAAGGTGGTGAAGTCGGCGCCGAACCGCGCGGTGATTTCATGGCGCGCGCGCGTCGCGACATCGCCGATGGTTTTCAGCCCGGCGCGGCGCAGGCCGCGCGTGATGGCCTCGTCGGCGCCGAGCGCGAACACCGGCAGCGGCCGGACCGCATTGGCCTCCTCGCCGATCGCACGATGCGGCCATGGGCGTGGCTTCGGACCGTGCGCGCGCAGACCGAGGTGGCGGCAATCGCGGCGCTGACCGCAAAACCCTGCCGGGTCAGCGCGCCGCATATCATTTGCAGCATGCGGCCTCGCCGCCGAACAGATGGGCGCAGCCGGTGATGTCGAGAAACAGGCCATGCGGCGGATCGAGCGCCACCAGCGGCGTAAAACGGTCGCACCAGTCGGCGATGGCATTCAAAGCGCGCGGCATCGGCGGCCTCGATCGGCATCGAACACCTGCTATCGCGGGACAGATCGCGCGGGCATTGGCCAGCGGCAGGCCGATCTCGAGCCCGAGCCGCGCCGCGGCATCGTCCAGCGCAGTAGATCTGCAGCGCGTTGTTTTGTTTGGCGACGACGATGCGGGATCGTCGCTACCCCGGTCGTTGCTGCAAGGCTCTGAGCAGTCCCCTCTCCCCTTGCGGGAGAGGGTTAGGGAGAGGGGTCCGCGAGGGTGGTGCTCGTGGCTCCCCCTCTCCCCCGCCCTCTCCCACGAGGGAGAGGGAGCCCGCTGTTCGCGCCGCGAGCATTTTTCAAATCAGCCGGCGCGGCGTCGCTTGAAGTGTTGAACGCGAGAGCTGCCGCCTGAGGCGGTCGATCGGCAGGCGCGGCAGCCACAGGCTGAGGATACGCCGCGGGTTCGCTGAAAAGGCACTCATCACATTTCCATTCCATGATCCACCGCCCGACCGGGCCATGACGGTTGCGAACCAGCTGCGCGTCGAACACCGGCGCGCCCCACGCGCTCCAGAGCCGGGCCGGCGGCGAATGCGCCGCCTGCACGATCCATCGGGTTTCCGCGGTCGAGGGCTGCGGCTCCGCCGCCACCCGCAGCACCAGGCAGGTGACGCCGGAGGCCTGCGCCGCCAGCGTCAGCTTGCGGCTGGCGACGAGATCGAGCTGCCGCGCCTCGCCCCAGACTTCCAGCACCACGGCGCCGAGCGCATCGCAGGCCAGCGCGTCGGCGGCGCTCCGCAACGGCATTGTCGACATCGGCCGCGCGCACGGTGACGAGTGAGCCGCGGATCGAGGCCGAGTTCGCCAAGTCCGCGCATCGACAGCGCGCCGGATTCAATTTCGCGAAAATCCTGCCGCACCCAGACCAGAGGCCGCCGCGCACTCAGCCGCCCGGCAAAGCCCGCGACGAAACCTGTCGCCGCGCCGCTCTGCCGTCCCTCGGCAAACACCTCGTGCACCGCGCCGTGGCCAGACCGCCCTGCAGCACCGCATCGGCGCCCGCATGGCCGAGCGCCACCCGGTTCAGCGCATGGCGCTTCGCCTGATGTCTCGAGCCGTTCGATGCGCCGCGCAAGGTCGCAAGCGTGTTCGTGCGTGCGCCGATCATGCGCCGCTTCCTTTGGTGATGGTGACCATTTTCGGTTCGAAGAGGAGAACCCGAAGCTGGCCCATTTGTTCATGATATGTTCTAATATAAAGCTAACGGCGGCCGCGGAGTCAATCGAATTGGCGATGCAGGCGATTTTGCAATGGAATCAAAGGGATTTTGGCATGGACGTGCAACGCAAGCTGGAAATCCTGGCGGATGCCGCCAAGTATGACGCCTCCTGCGCGTCCAGCGGCAGCGAAAAGCGGGATTCCAGCGACGGCAAGGGCATGGGCTCGACCGCGCCGGGCATGGGCATCTGCCATTCCTACGCGCCGGACGGACGCTGCATCTCGCTGTTGAAGGTCCTGCTGACCAACGCCTGCCATTACGACTGTCTCTATTGCGTCAACCGCACCTCCAGCAACGTGCCGCGGGCGCGTTTCACCGTCGACGAAGTTGTAAAGCTCACGCTCGACTTCTATCGCCGCAATTATATCGAGGGCTTGTTTCTCTCCTCCGGCATCATCCGCAGCGCCGATTACACCATGGAGCAGGTGGTGAGCGTCGCGCGCACGTTGCGCGAAGAGCATCATTTTCGCGGCTACATCCATCTCAAGACCATCCCCGAGGCCGATGACGCCTTGATCGCGGAAGCCGGCCGCTATGCCGACCGCCTCAGCATCAACATCGAGGTGCCGGAGGAGGCGAGCCTGGCCAGGCTGGCGCCGGAGAAAGACGTCCGCGCGATCCGCCGCACCATGGGCCGGCTGCGCCTGAAGCTCGACGAGGCGCAGGAGGCCGGCAAGAGCATCGCCAAGACAAAACCGCCGCGCGTTCGCGCCGGCCGGCCAGAGCACGCAGATGATCGTCGGCGCCGATGCGGCGACCGACAAGACCATTCTCGACACCTCAGCGCCAATCTCTACGGCTCCTACCGGCTGAAGCGGGTCTATTATTCCGCCTTCAGCCCGATCCCGGATGCAGCCGCGCGCTGCCGCTGAGCGCGCCGCCGCTGGTGCGCGAGCACCGGCTCTACCAGGCCGACTGGCTGATGCGGTTTTACGGTTTTGCCGCGAACGAGATCGTCGACGAGGCAGCGGGCATGCTGTCGCTCGAGATCGACCCGAAACTCGCCTGGGCGCTGCGGCACCGCGACCGCTTTCCGCTCGATATCGCCACCGCCTGCCGCGAGGACCTGTTGCGGGTGCCCGGCTTCGGCACCCGTGCGGTCGACCGCATCATCGCCACCCGCCGCGTCACCTCGATCCGATCGCCGATCTGGCGCGGCTGCATATCCCCCGGGCCAAGGCGCTGCCGTTCATCGTTCTCGCCGACCACCGCCCCTCGCCGCACCTGCTGGACGGCGCGCGGCTGGCGGAGCGGTTCAAGCCAAAGGCGACCCAATTGGGGTTCGGGTTTTGACGCGCGCGCACGCGTTGTCGCACGCCGCCGCAACACGCGTCGCCGTCATCCTGAGGTGCGAGCTCTGCGAGCCTCGAAGGATGGCCGCAGCACGACGATGAACAACATCCTTCGAGACGCCGCATTGCGGCTCCTCAGGATGACGAGATGTAGTAGCAGGAGTAGAGTTAAATGCACTTCATAACCCTCGACAGCGAAACCGATTTCGACGGCTGGCGCAAAGCGGCGCGGGCGCTGGTGCTACATGAAGTAAAGCCGGCCGACATCACGTGGACGGTGCAAGGCAACGCGCCCGAATTGTTCGCGCCGGAAGCCGAAACGCCGCCGCCCGAACCGGCGCCCGCCAACGCCACCTTCAACGTGCTCAGCCAAATTCGTCGAGCTCGCGCAATCGGCGATCCTGCACCGCGATCCCGAGCGCTTTGCCATCCTGTACCGGCTGCTGTGGCGGCTGCGCGGCCATCACGATCTGCTGGCGGTCGCGACCGATCCTGATGTCGCGCTGGTCTCCGCGATGGCCAAAGCCGTGCGCCGCGACGAGCACAAGATGCACGCCTTTGTCCGTTTCCGCGAGGTCGGCCGCGAGCAGCACGCGCATTACGTCGCCTGGTTCGAGCCCGAGCACCATATCGTGGAACTGGCCGCGCCGTTCTTTGCCCGCCGCTTTGCCGACATGCCGTGGTCGATCCTGACGCCGGACCTTTGCGCCCATTGGGACGGCCATGCGGTCTCGTTCACGCCGGGCGTCGCCAAATCGGAGGCGCCGACCGAGGACCGGCTCGAGGAGGTCTGGCGGAGCTATTACACCAGCATCTTCAATCCGGCCCGGCTCAAGGTGCAGGCGATGCGCAACGAGATGCCGAAGAAATACTGGCGGAACCTGCCCGAGGCCTCGCTGATTAAACCGCTGATCGCCAGCGCTGTCAGAAACACCGAGGCCGATGATCGCCAATGCCGCTACCGAACCGCACAAAGCGCAGAAGGCACCCGAGCCCGCCATGAGCCCCCACGAATCGATCCGCTGGCGACCTCGACGCCCTGCGCGAGGAAGCGGCGGATTGCCGGGCCTGCCCGCTCTGGAAAGACGCGACCCAGACCGTGTTCGGCGAAGGCCCGCCGCACGCCCGCATCATGCTGGTCGGCGAGCAGCCCGGCGACAAGGAAGACCTCGCCGGCAAACCGTTCGTCGGCCCGGCCGGGCAGATGCTCGACCGCGCGCTGGAGGAAGCCGGCATCGACCGCAGCAAGGTCTACGTCACCAATGCGGTGAAACATTTCAAATTCGTGCCGCGCGGAAAAATCCGCCTGCACCAGAAACCCGCGACGCCGGAGATCAGGGCGTGCCGGCCATGGTACGAGCGCGAACTGGCGGCGATCAAACCGGTGCTGGTGGTGGCGATGGGCGCCACCGCCGCGCAAAGCGTGTTCGGCAAGATCACGCCGATCAACAAGAGCCGCGGCCGGCTGATCGAGCTGGAAGACGGCACCAGAGCGCTGGTGACGGTGCACCCGTCCTATCTGCTGCGGCTGCCCGACGCCGACGCCAAGGCGCGGGAGTATCAGCGCTTCGTCGAGGACCTCAAGGTCGCCGCCGGCATCCTGAACAAGGCGCACGCGGCGTGACCGTCCGACGTCGTCGAACCTGTAGGGCGGGTTAGCGAAGCGTAACCCGCCGTTACGTGCACGGAGGAAGATGGCGGGTTACGCTGCGCTAATCCGCCCTACGAGCTGTCAGGGTCCGCCAATCCCCAAGTAATTTCAAACACAAAGACCGGCACGCTGCGGCTCCGATCGAAAAGCCGCAGTGCGATTTAATTGCCTGAATACACGGCACTTTCGCTCACGTTTCATGTAACTGTCACATGCCTCAAGCAATGTCCGGCCATCGGATTTAGGGGAGTATTTGGGATGGCCGACGTTGCGTTACCCGGTTCAATCGAGCCTGCTGCCCGCACGGGCGGGCCGAAGCTCGACCACGGCATCAATCCATTGCAGGGCATCATCTACGGCGGGGTGGTCGCCGCCGCGCTATTGTTCGTCGCTTACAGCATCTATTCCGACGTCGATGCGACCGGCACCCGCGTCACCTCCTATCTGCCCTATCTGCTGCTGCTGGTGGCGCTGCTGATCGCGCTCGGCTTCGAGTTCGTCAACGGCTTCCACGACACCGCCAACGCGGTCGCCACCGTGATCTATACCCGCTCGATGCCCGCCAATATCGCGGTGGTGTGGTCGGGCATGTTCAATCTGTTCGGCGTGCTGCTCTCGACCGGCGCGGTGGCGTTCGGCATCGTCTCGCTGTTGCCGGTCGAACTGATCCTGCAGGTCGGCTCCGGCGCCGGCTTCGCCATGGTGTTCGCGCTGTTGATCGCGGCGATCATCTGGAACGTCGGCACCTGGTATTTCGGCCTGCCGGCCTCGAGCTCGCACACCCTGATCGGATCGATCATGGGCGTCGGCATCACCAACGCGCTGCTGCGCGGCCGCAACGGCACCTCCGGCGTGGACTGGAGCCAGGCCGCCGGCATCGGCAAGGCGCTGATCCTGTCGCCGCTGTTCGGTTTTGCCTTGGCGGCCTGCCTGCTGTTCGTCCTCAAGGCAGTGCTGGCACGGGTCACCCCGGCTCTGTTCGGCGAGCCGAAGGGCGATCAGCCGCCGCCGTGGTGGATCCGCGGCATCCTGATCCTGACCTGCACGCTGGTCAGCTTCTTCCATGGCTCCAACGACGGCCAGAAGGGCATGGGCCTGATCATGCTGATCCTGATCGGCACGGTGCCCACCGCCTATGCGCTCAACCGCGCGCTGCCGGACAGCCAGATCGCGGTATTCACCCAGAATTCGACCGCCGCCAGCAAGATCATCGCCGGCAAGGCCTCCGGCTTCAGCGTGATCGGCAATCCGCGGCCGGCGGTGACCAATTACGTCGCCGAGCACCAGATCAACGAGGGCACCTATCCCTCGCTGGCGGTGCTGGTCGAGGACATCGGCAAGCAGGTCGCGCAATACGGCTCGTTCGCCAAGGTGCCCTCCGACCTCGTCGGCAACACCCGTAACGACATGTACCTGGCCTCCGAGGCGCTTCGTTTCCTGATGAAGGACAAGGAAGCCGAGCTCAGCGGCGACCAGGTTGCGACCCTGAACGCCTACAAGGGCTCGCTCGACGCGGCGACCAAGTTCATCCCGATTGGGTGAAGATCGCGGTCGCGATCGCGCTCGGGCTTGGCACCATGATCGGCTGGAAGCGCATCGTCATCACGGTCGGCGAGAAGATCGGCAAGACCCATCTGACCTACGCGCAAGGAGCCTGCGCCGAGATCACCGCGGCGGCGACCATCGCGGCGGCCGACGGTTACGGCCTTCCGGTCTCGACCACCCATGTGCTGTCGTCCGGCATCGCCGGCACCATGGCGGCGAACGGGTCGGGGCTGCAATGTCGACCATCCGCAACATCGCGCTGGCCTGGGTGCTGACGCTGCCGGCCGCGATGATCCTGTCGGGTTGCCTGTATCTGATATTCTCCAGGATCTTCTGAGCGATAGATTAAGGTCCTCAACAAAAAGGCCCGCGCTTTCGGCGCGGGCCTTTTCATTTTAGATGAAGGCGGTTCTCGTTCCCCGGATGCGGCGCAGCACGCCGTCTTCGGCGTGGTGCGCTGCTGATCCGGGGTCCATCCGCGTGGGTGGGTCCCGGCTCTGCGGCGCAGCGTTACACGCTGCACCGGGTCCGGGACACGCAAGTCCCCTCACGCCGCCAGCGTGTTCTCCACCAGCTTGACCCAGTACGACGTGCCGAACGCGATCGCCTCGTCGTTGAAATTATAGGCGGGGTGATGCAGCCCGGCGGTATCGCCGTTGCCGCAGAAGATGAAGGCGCCGGGCCGGGCTTCCAGCATGTAGGAAAAATCCTCCGCGCCCATCATCGGCGGGGTCTCGTGCACCTTGTCGTCGCCGGCGATTTCCTTGGCCACCTGCGTGGCAAAGTCGGTCTGCGAGGGATGATTGACGGTGACCGGATAGCCATGGACGTAATCCAGCTCGACCTTGGCGCCGGTCATCTGCGCCACGCCGGCCACGATCTCGCGGACCCGCTTTTCGACCAGCTCGGCGGTTTCCTTGGTCAAGGTGCGGACGGTGCCGCGCAGGATCGGCGGTCTGCGGGATCACGTTGCGGGCATTGCCGGCGTGGAATTCGCAAATCGAGAGCACGGCCGATTCCAGGGGATCGACGTTGCGCGAGACGATGGATTGCAGCGCGGTGACCAGCTGGGTGCCGACCAGAACGGAATCGATGCATCTTGTGCGGACGCGCCGCATGGCCGCCATGGCCCTCGATCCTGATGTCGATCGAGTCGGTGGCCGCCATCATCGGGCCGGAACGGATCGCGAATGCACCGACCGGCAGACCCGGGGTGTTGTGCATGCCGAACACCTGCTCGATCGTGAAGCGGTCCATCAGGCCGTCCTCGATCATCGCCTTGGCGCCGGCGCCGCCCTCTTCGGCGGGCTGGAAGATCACCACCGCGTCGCCGGCGAAATTGCGGGTTTCGGCGAGATAGCGCGCCGCGCCGAGCAGCATCGCGGTGTGGCCGTCATGGCCGCAGGCGTGCATCAGGCCGGCATTCTTGGAGGCGTAAGGCAGGTTGGTCGCCTCCTCGATCGGCAGCGCGTCCATGTCGGCGCGCAGCCCGATCACCTTGTTGTCGTCTTTGCCGGCCGGCTTGCGGCCCTTGATGACGCCCACCACGCCGGTCCGGCCGAGGCCGGTGACGACTTCGTCGCAGCCGAATTCCCGCAGCCGGTCGGCGACAAAGGCGGCCGTGCGATGCACGTCATAGAGCAATTCGGGATGTTCATGGATATCCCGGCGCCAGGCCTGGATATCGGGTTGCAGATCGGCGACACGATTGATGATGGGCATGAGGGGTCTCGGTTGGGGCCAAATATGACCCAGACGTCTAGCATGCCGTTCCGGCCGGCCCAACACTTCCCCCGGCAGAGCCAGCGTCGGCCAAAAGCATAACGAGCCCGCCCATGGCCCGGGGGTTGCCTTGATCGCCGTCCGGTCCCAAAACCGGGCACAGCGAACCATAAGACCGGGCGGAAACAGCGAATGACACGACGAATAGAAGGTGATTTCGACTATATCGTCGTCGGCGCCGGCACCGCCGGCTGCATCCTCGCCAACCGGCTGTCCGCCAAACCATCCAACCGCGTCCTGATCCTGGAGGCCGGCGGCAACGACAACTGGATCTGGTTCCACATCCCGGTCGGCTACCTCTTTGCGATCGGCAATCCCCGCTCGGACTGGATGTTCCGGACCGAGCCGAACCGGGCCTCAACGGCCGCTCGCTGGCCTATCCGCGCGGCAAGGTGATCGGCGGCTCCTCGGCCATCAACGCCATGATCTCGATGCGCGGACAGGCCGCCGATTACGACCATTGGCGCCAGCTTGGCCTCGCCGGCTGGGGCTGGGACGACGTGCTGCCGGCGTTCCGCGGGCTGGAGGATCATTTCCTCGGCGACAGCGAACATCACGGCACCGGCGGCGGCTGGCGGATCGAGGCGCCCAGGCTGTCCTGGGCGGTGCTGGACGCGGTCGGCCTTGCGGCGGAGCAGATGGGCATCCGCAAAACGCCGGACTTCAACACCGGCGACAATGAGGGCGTCGGCTATTTCCACGTCAACCAGAAGCGCGGCCGGCGCTGGTCGTCGGCGCGCGGTTTTCTGAAACCGGTGCTGAACCGGCCAAACCTGCGGCTGGAAAAGAACGTGCTGGTCGATCGGCTGATCATCGAGAACGGTCGCGCCGTTGGCGTGCGGTTTATGCAGGGCGGCGAGAGTGGTCGAGGCCCGCACCAAGGGCGAAGTGATCCTGTGCGCCGGCTCGATCGGATCGGTCCAGGTGCTGCATCGCTCCGGCATCGGGCCTGCCGACTGGCTGGCGCCGCTGGGGATCGAGACCGTGCTCGACCGGCACGGCGTCGGGCGCAATCTGCAGGACCATCTGCAGCAGCGCGCGATCTACAAGGTCGAGGGCATCCGCACCCTGAACGAGACCTATTACACCTGTTCCGGCGCGGGCTGATGGGGCTCGACTATGCCTTCCGCCGCCGCGGTCCGCTGACCATGGCGCCGTCGCAGCTCGGCATTTTCACCCGCTCCGACCCGCGCCGCGACCGCGCCAACATCCAGTTCCATGTGCAGCCGCTGTCGCTCGACAAGTTCGGCGATCCCCTGCATCGTTTTCCCGCCATCACCGTCAGCGCCTGCAATCTGCAGCCGACCTCGCGCGGCACCGTGCGCATCAGATCCGCCAGGCCGGATGAAGCGCCCTCGATCGCGCCGAATTATCTGTCGACCGACGAAGACCGCGAAGTCGCCGCCGACGCCATCCGCACCACGCGGCGGCTGATGAAACAAAAGGCGCTTGAGCCCTATCACCCGCAGGAATTTTTGCCGGGCCCCTCGGTCGGCGACGACGATGCGTCACTGGCAAAAGCCGCCGGCGATATCGGCACCACCATCTTCCATCCCGTCGGCACCGCCAAGATGGGCACGGCCAACGACCCGATGGCCGTGGTCGACGAGCGGCTGCGGTTTTATGGGATCGCCGGGCTTGCGCGTGGTGGATGCTTCGGTGATGCCGACCATCACCTCGGGCAATACCAACACGCCGACCGCGATGATCGCGGAAAAGGCGCGCGGCGATGATTTTGACGGATGGGTAGAGGGCGGCCTGCAGCTGTTGCGAGTGTCAAATGCATCCCCGACCACCTAAAGGCATAACCGTTTACTGGGCGCTGGTAGCCCTAACCGACGATCCCAACGGCTTGCACACCAAAGTATCGCTGGAGGCCCACACCCTAAAAGAGGCCGCCGCCTTGTTTCGCGAACAGTATGGAAGCGAGAAGGTCGTGAGCATTTGGGGCGAATGGGAATCCAAGCAGCCCCGATGATAAGGTGTCGGACGCTATCGTGCGTCAGACCGCCACGCCTTCCAGCGCCCGCGCATACGGCAATAGTCCCGTCCTCGCATGGCAATTGAAATATTCGAACGGCGGGTTGTCGGCATCGACAATGAAGATCTCGTTGTAGGTGCGCATCTGCAACTTGTCCTGGTACTTGCGGCGCGCGGCGATCGCGCGGGTGTAGATCGCCAGATGGCTCGGGTGATCTTTCGACCAGGCTTCGAGATGGCCGAGCGAGACGAACGCGCCGAGCGAATAGCCTTCGGCCAGGTCCTCGCCGTCAGGACTGACGCAGCCGACCTGGCGCAGCGCGAAGCAGCCGGTCTCGCGCGGATGGCTGCGCAGATATTCCATGCCGGCATCGAGCGCGGGGCGGATGCGCTCCTGATATTCCTTCAGTTGCTCGCCTTCGCAATCCTTCCACGTCACGCCGGAACGGATCACCGTCATGTTCTTCGGCGGCTGGATTTTGCGGTAGGGAATTTTTGCGTCGCCCGCTTCCGGCTCGGCGACGAGGTCCGAGCCTTCGAACAGGTCATAGGCGGAAGCCGGAATGCGGTCGCGCGCCGCGCCCCAATAGCCGGTGCCTTCGGTATTGGCAAAGCCGACCGGGCAGCCGGAGAAGCCGCGCGGATATTCCCTGAACGCGATCGTCTCCATGTAGTCGGCCGTCGACCGCGACCGGCTCCCACCACAGCCCGATCACCGGCGACTTCGTCAAGTTCGCGCGCCATTCGACAACAGTGGGCAGTTTTGACCATGCGGCAAAATCCGATGCCTTCAGCCAATACAGCGCGGCGACGCGATTGAAAAAACCCTGCGGGTCCGTGAACGTCGCCTCGTCGGCGTTGACGGGCGCGAGCTCTGCGCCCGCTTTCAGCAAATCGCCGATCGGCACGTCGCGCAGCGCCGCCGCATCGGTCGACTGCACGCCCATGTACAGCACCGCGACCTTGTCCTGCTGCGGCAGCACGGCGGAAAAGCGCGGGATCGGCGCGGTGTGGCCTTCCGGCCGGCGCAGCGGATAGATCCGGGCCGGGCAGCCGCCTTCACGCGCCGGGGCGGGCTCGATGCCGCGGGGAAGTTCGTTCATGACAGGACTCCCTTTGTCCCGGGGAGGCTAGCACGGCACGACATCCGCTCAAGGGCCGCGAAACGAAAAAAGCCGCCCCGTGCGCGACGGGGCGGCAAAACGCTACGCGATACTGAACGCGCTTTCTGCGCTGCGTCTCACGAACCAGCGACAATATTTCCCGACCCGATTATGAAATTTCCGACGAAGTGACATAGAGCGGCCCCGCCTTTTTCCGCCACCCTGCAAGAAAACGGGTGACGGCTTTCAAGGTCTATGATTCACTTCGGCCTCGCTCATAAAATGAGGTGGAGGCATGGGAATAGGTCGCCGTGAACTCTTGACGGGCATCGCAGCGGTTGCTGTCGCGGACATTGGTCCCGCCCTGGCCATCCCCAGCCCGGTGCTCGACCGGCGCAGCGTAGTGCTCCGGTCCCTCTGGCATTACCATGAGGTAGAACCTAACCGGCTCATTATCCGTCACGTTCCGACCGGTTTGACCTTTCAGCGCAGACCCACCGAGGCCGACAAATACGCCGTTGCGCGTATCGAAATTCCGCCGCTGACAGACGCAGGCGCGATCGCGACTATTGCCAGCGCTGCCCGTTTCGTCAGCCTGCAAATTCTTTTGGTTTTGACGTGCCGCCCCGAACACCAAGGCGCGGTTTATTTCCGGTATCGGCCCGACGCCGATCCTGATGACCCCTATCATGATCCGATCACTAAGGACGCGCCGCCATTGATGTGGGTTGAAACATGACGGGGCTTGCTCGCCGCGAGCTTCTTCTCGGCCTTGCAGCGGTTGCTGTAGCTGGCGTTGCCCCCGCCATCCCAATCCCAGCCGAGACGGTGCTAACGCCTCGCGCTTTCATGCTGGGCGCGCCGTGGCATTTTGCAATCTTGCCGGACGGTACGTTACGTATTTCCCATGTCAGCGGCTTCACTTTCTTCAACGCACCAAAACCGGATGGCAGCCCCACCTTCGCTTGCAGTTGGGGCGAGGCTTCTCGCGCCTCACCCAATTTCCTCGCTTTAGAACGTGCTGCGACCTTTGTGGCGCGGCACGCCTATTTGCTTCGTACCGCCCGACAACATGGCGGCGCCATCTATCTCGATTACACTCAGCGCGATCCGCGCGATCCTTTTGCAGATGTTTACACCGAGGACGCAGCCCAACTTCCGGACATCGACCGCTATTATCAAATTCGGTTTCCGTATCCCGATCCGCGCGGAGGATGGTTTGACACATGACCGGGCTTGACCGACGCGAAGTTGTCACCGGCCCTGCAGTGGTTGCCGTCGTTGACAATGTCTGAGCGGCGCGAGATCATTCCACACGACCGCCTCCGAGCGGGGCAGACGTTGACGATAGCAGCCCGCGATCGGCGCGAGATTTTCACCGGCCTTGACTGTTTTTGCCGTCACTATCAGTCGTCGGAGAGCTTTGCTCGTCACTTGAGCCGTTGCCGCGTGGCTCACCTTGAGGTCGTTGACGACGCGTGACTGTTGCCCCGGCGTATGGCGAGAACAATGGTTGCGTCCCTATTTTTCGCTGATGATTTTGCAGTCCAGGCCTCTTTGGGCGCATTGTTCCAGCGCTTCGCGTCTTATGACCTCAATTGGTCGATTCCGCCACATACTCCACCCACAAGATTTGCTGTCTTTCGATACTGCGTATGCGCCGTGAAACTTTGCCATGTGCATCCATGACAATCCGTTTTGACACCTCTGGTTTGACGGTACCTGCCAAGCGGGCTCAGCGTCATCGCCTGGAGATTGAGGCTTGTCCGCGATGTCGGGCGGCGCCTCGCTCGTCTGCCGCTGCGGTCGCGGAGGGTCATCCTGTGTACACATCGGACATGGAGCGCCACACGAGACCATACTCATTTTCGTTCCATTCGAGCCGGCCTGGTGCGTCCCCCATGGGCAGGCGCAGCTTTTGCTGATAGGCAAACCCGGCCCGCAGGATTGCGCCGCGCTGCCGCTAATCGTCGCAAAGATGAGACCGGCGGCCAGCAGCGGACGGAACATAAATTTAGTGATTAAAACTGCCATCTCTCAAGTGCCCCATAACCCAAGATTGCTGCATATCCCGATCCGCGCGGAGGATGGTTTGACAAGCATGAACCCGCGAGAGCTTGACCAGAGGCAAATGAAATAGCCAAGGCGAGCCAGATCTTCATCTTAATCTTCATCTCTTTTTCTCCAAAGGACAACTGTGGGCGGTCGGTCGAGTCGCCGGAACGATCATCCATGGAAGACTCCCGAAAAAGCGAGAATGTGGTCCAGTCTCCCTGAATTTTCCGGGGTAAGCAATCGCCCCGGCATCGCCGGCGGGGGCAGAAAAAAGCCGCCCCGTCGAACGGGGCGGCCAGACGCTACGCGGTACAAGACGCTTCTTGGTTATTGATGGCGTTTTCGAGCAAAGCATGCCCTCGGACTTGATCCGGGGGTGGAAGCCGGTTCGCGTGAAGAAAACGCGTCAAAAGAAAAAGCTAGTGCTGACCGTGATGGGCGGCGTGGTGACGGCTCGCCTCGGTGTGGTGATGTTCGGCGTGGCTGGCATGACCGTGCGCGGTGTGGGCGTGGTGCGCCGCCTTTTCGTGATCGCCGGCTTCGTGATGCCTGGCGGCCTCGCGGTGATGTTTTGCCGCGTGCTCGTGATGCTCGGCGGCCTTGTGATGATGCTCGACGTGCGCGTGTTCGCTCATGTTGCTCTCCCGATGGGTGGTTATCAGTCAGCACGCTTTACGCAACGCGCCTGACACTTTGCTGACGCCCGCAAGACAGCTTTGTTGCAGGCCGTCAGTTGGCGCCGTTAACCTTGCCTCCCCGGTCACGGAATCGTCATCCCGGCCCTCCCGGCTTTTTCGGCGGCTGGCAAAATTCCGGGAATAAACCGCCGCCCCGCCCAATCACGTCCCCGAAGCCCAATCACGGGCAGCATGGAGACTGGCGATGAGCGACCACGACCACCACAGCAAAGGCCCCATCGATCCCGAGACCGGCCTCAGCCGCCGCAAGGTGCTGGAATGCATGACCTGGGCCGGCACCGGCATCCTGTGGACCGTGTCCGGCGGCGTGCCGCGCTCGCTCGGGCTGGTCGGCTCGGCGATGGCGGCGGAGCCCACCGGGATGACCTTCCTGCAGATCAGCGACAGCCATGTCGGCTTCGACAAGCCGGCCAACCCGAATGCGCTCGGCACGCTTGAAGAGGCGATCAACCGCATCAAGATCATGCCGGTCAAACCGTCGTTCATGATTCACACCGGCGACATCAGCCATCTGTCGAAGGCTTCCGAATTCGACGACGCCGAGCGCATCATCTCGCAGGCAAAACTCGACGTGCATTACGTGCCGGGCGAGCACGACTTCCTCGACGAGGAGATCAAATTCTACAAGGACCGCTACGGCAAGGGGACGCGCGGCGCCGGCTATTATTCCTTCGACGCCAACGGCGTGCATTTCATCGGCCTCGTCAACGTGGTCGACCTCAAGGCCGGCGGGCTCGGCAATCTCGGCGCCGAGCAGCTCGAATGGCTGGAGCAGGATCTCAAGGGCCGCTCGAAATCGACGCCGATCGTGGTGTTCGCGCATATCCCGCTGTGGACCGTGTATCCGGAATGGGGCTGGGGCACCGAGGACGGCGCCCGCGCGCTGGAATATTTGAAAGGCTTTGGCTCGGTGACCGTGCTCAACGGCCATATCCACCAGGTGATGCAGAAGGTCGAAGGCAACGTCACCTTCCACACCGCGCGCTCGACCGCGTTCCCGCAGCCGGCGCCGGGTACGGCCCCCTCGCCCGGTCCGATGAAGGTCGCCGACGACAAGCTGCGCACCATGCTCGGCACCGCCAGCATCAACTTCAAGCGCGGCGATCAGCGCCTCGCGATCATCGACACCCCGCTGGCCGGCTGAACTTACAAGCCGAACCGACAAGGCTGAAAAGCAACAAGAACCAGAAGGAATACTCTGATGATATCGGCATCATTTGGCCGCAGCGGCGCTCGCTTCGCCGTCGCGGCAGCGCTCTCCCTTTACCTCGGCCTCGGTGTCGCCCACGCCGAGGAATCCAAAGTGACGATCGACAACTTCACCTTCTCGCCCGCCGAGCTGAAGGTGAAAGTCGGCGACACCGTCACCTGGACCAACCATGACGACATCCCGCACACGGTGGTGTCGGCCGGAAAGTTCCGCTCGAAGGCGATGGATACCGACAACAGCTTCTCCTTCACCTTCACGGCGGCCGGCGAATACAAATATTTTTGTTCGCTGCACCCGCACATGACCGGGACGATCAAGGTTGAATAGCGCGGCAAACCAAGGCATCACAGCAATGCCCGGCCGGCGGACCCCTGCCGGCCGGGCGCAGCCGTCACCAGCAACAGCCGGAAAACAGGCGATGCCGATCCATTCTTCGGGCGAGGATCTGGGAAAGGCGCTGCGCTTTCGCGAGGCGGCGCTGCCCTATCTCGACGACGCCTACACGCTGGCGCGTTATCTGCTGCGCGATCCGGTAGACGCCGAGGACGCGGTGCAGGAATGCTATCTGCGCGCGCTGAAACATTTTGACAGCTATCGCGGGCCGGAGATGAAGCCGTGGCTGTTTGCGATCCTGCGCAACGTCTGCCGCGCCGAATTCGCCCGGCGTTCGGGCTCGCCGACCGCTGGCCTCGACGATATGCCCGACGATGCCGAGCAGACGCCGCTGTGGCACGAGCCGCAGGAGACACCGGAAACCACGATGCTGCGCGAGCGCGATGCCTCCGCGATCCGGCAACTGGTCGATGCGCTCGCCGAGCCTTTCAAGGAGACTTTCGTCTTGCGTGAAATTCATAATCTTTCGTACCGCGAAATCGCCGGCATCGTTTCAGCGCCGGTCGGCACCGTGATGTCGCGCCTGGCGCGCGCCCGCGCCATGCTGCGTACGGCATGGACGGCGGCAGAGGAGCAACGGACATGACCTGCGACGAAGCGGAGATCCTGCTCCACGCATTGATCGACGGCGAGCTCGATGCCGGGCACGCCCGCGAGGTCGAAGCCCATGTCGCCGGCTGCCCGCGCTGCACCGCCGCGCTGGCCGACTACCGCGCCATGAGCGCGGCCGTCGCCGGCGCCAATCTGCGCTACACCGCGCCGGCCTCCTTGCGCGAACGCATCGAGGCCGCGCTGCCGCAACCAAAATCCGCTGAAATCGTGCCGATGCCGAGCCGGCGTTCGGTGCTGCGCGGTTTTGCCATGGGATCGGCGGTATCGGCGCTGGCGGCGACCGGGCTTGTCGCCATCGTGCTGCGCAACGACGACGCACAGCGCATCGAATCCGAGGTCGTCTCGGCGCATCTGCGCTCGCTGCAGGCCGGCCATCTGATCGACGTGGTCTCGACCGACCAGCACACCGTAAAACCCTGGTTCAACGGCAAGCTCGACGTCTCGCCGCCGGTGATCGACCTCACCGCGCAGGGTTTTACCCTGATCGGCGGCCGGCTCGATTACCTCGACGCGCGCGCGATCGGCGCCGTGGTCTACAAACGGCGCCAGCACGTCATCAACCTGTTCGTGGCGCAGACCGCCAGCACCGAGCGCAAGGCGCCGAAGATGGAAACCATGCAGGGCTTCAGCGTGCTGCGCTGGAGCGAGCAAGGCATGAACTTCTGGGCGGTCAGCGACATCGGCGCCGACGAACTCACCGAGTTCGGCGCCAAGTTCCAGGCGGCGCTGGGCACGAGCAGCTAGGGCGGCAACCGCAGAGCCGTAGCCCGGATGAGCGAAGCGACATCCGGGGCTTCTGCCTCCCCGCATGTCGCGGAGCCTGTCATCGGGCGCGCATTCGCGCGACCCGTTGGCTCATGCGGGCTACGCCCGTGTCTCTACCGCGCCGGCCCGCGCACCGACGCGGGCTGGCCCGGCAGTTTCAGCCTGGGTCCGGCCTCGGTCAGCGTCCCGTTGGCGAGATGGAACACCTGCAGGTCCTTGTCGAAATAATTGCCGACATACAGGTACTCGCTGTTCGCGCTGTAGGCGATGCCCTCCGGCAGGCCGCCGAGCGGCGCGCGCGCCGTCACCGTCAGCTTGCCGTCGGCGCCGATCGACATCACGACGAGTTCGCCGGCCTTGGTCTTGAACCAGTCGCCGTCATTGGCGCCGGTGCCGAGCAGCAACGGGGCGGCCGCGATCTTTCCGTTGGGAGAAATCGCAAAACCTTCCGGTCCGGTGCCGGGCGACATCACGTCGATCACGTGGGGATGCGGGCCGGTGGCGTCGATCACCACCTCGGCATCGGCGTTGTTCTTGCCCGCGCCGGTATTCGAGGCGATGACGTATTTGCCATCCGGCGTGACGTCGATGTTGTAGGGATTGAGGGCGGACGGAATGTCCATCGACTTGTCGTAGGTCACCTTCTCGCCGTCGATCGCGAGCACGCCGATCTTGTTGACCATGTTCAGGCAGACAAAGGCGCGCTTGCCGTCGGGCGCGATCGCAACGGCCGCGGCCTGCTGCTCCAGCGGGACCTCGCCGACGGCCTTGACCTTCATGCCCTGGATCGAGACGACCGAGACGCTCTTGCCGTCGCGGTTGGCAATCAGCGCAAGGTCGCCCTTCGCCGAGATCGACAGGCCGGACGGCTGCCGCCCCACGGTCACCGTGTCGATCAACTTCGGCGGATCGGCGGTGAGGTCGATGACGTAGAGTTTGTCATCGGGCACGGCTTTCCAGTTGCTGCCGTCCTGGACGTTATTCACGGAATTCGCGACCAGGCCGAGCTTGCCGTCGGGCGTGATCTGCAGATTGGTCGGCGGCCCCAGCAGCGAATTCGTCAGCGGCAGGCTGGCGCGGATTTTTGGCTTGACCGGGTCGGAGATGTCGACGACCAGCACCGCGTCGTTACCCGGCGCGCCATTGATCTGACCTTGCGGTCCATAGGTGATCTTGTTGTCGATGCCGACCAGGATATCGTTGGTGCCGGCCTGCGCCACGCCGCCGACAAGGCCGGCCAGACACACGGCGCAAAGCGCGCTGCGTACAATCATGATGCGTTCCTCCCGTCCTCGCTCATTTTGTATGAGCTGTGCCACCACCGTACTGCGCGGCGTTGGCGGCTGGCAACCATTTACGGAGCTTCAACGCCGGCAGTTTTTGTCGGGGTGAGAACGCTGGATGGGTATCGCTGTCTCGCGCCCTGCCGTGGGTGCCCCCTCATTTCTTCCAGGATCTGGACTTGAGCAAAATCCCGAAGATCATCAGATGTGAGACAATTACGAGGGGAGCGTAGAAAGTATAGACGTACCAAAAGGTGGCCAGGTTGAAGCTCGGCACGTTCAACTGCAAGACGCCGCGGACACCGTTCAACAGGTCGACAAATCCCCACGTGTTGGTCACCCACACCAGAGCAATGGCAAAACGCCAGTTGCTCCGTAGAGCAAAGATGGAAGCGAGAGCCAGCGCCGCTTCCAGGAGATCACCGTAAGCCGCAGCGGAGAGGAACTCGCCGGGAAGTTTCGGATCGACCATGCCCGTAACCAGCAAAGTCATGCCCACATAGCGGGGCACATGCACAAAGAGCAGCGCAATCAGTGCGGAATTTCGCGAAAGGTTGGTCAGGTACGGCCAAACGTACCACGCCGTGACGAGGCCGAAGACGAAGACACTCCAAACAAGCTGTAGCCAGAATATCGTGACGCTGTTCATCGCTGTCGTCGCTCCCGTTTGTCTACTTGCTGCACATCGGCAGCGGCGATCGAGTTGCCTTCACATCGCCCACTCGGCTTCCCTGATGTTGGCGATGCGCACCGCGACGATTGTGTCGATCTATCGAGGACTATAGCTGTCGTGAT
This sequence comes from uncultured Alphaproteobacteria bacterium, assembly GCA_963699465.1. Taxonomy (GTDB): domain Bacteria; phylum Pseudomonadota; class Alphaproteobacteria; order Rhizobiales; family Xanthobacteraceae; genus Bradyrhizobium. The sequence goes on along the minus strand of CAVOTZ010000044.1, from coordinate 132,864 downwards.
GGTCATGCGCTGGACGGCCCTTTTTCGCAAATCCAGGTGAATCCGATGGGTAGAGCGAAGCAAAACCCATCCTGCGGGCTATCGCGATCTCCCGTGCCAGACTGTTCTATCTTTTTCCAGAACGGCCAGAAGATGCAGACATGCGCTTGCTTCGTCGGGAAACAAAGCTAAATTGTTCTTGTTGCCGCGCTCGTAGTAGTAAACCTCCCACAAGCCTGCCTTGTTCTCAATCAAGTATTGTTCGGAGGCCGTGAGCACGCCACCTTCAAAGCTGACGGCGTTGGGACGCAGACCCCGCTCCAGAAGATTTCTTTTCAATTCGACTACAGTCATTGCACGTCACCCCGAACGATTTTGCGTTCAAGAATAGCCGCCCCCGCGCGAGCTCGTTGCTTGGGTAGAGCGAAGCGAAACCCATGCTATGGGTTATCCAACTGACTCTCTTAGACTGCCGGACATGTTCAACGCCTCCACCGCGCCTTCAATGTTGGTACGATTACACGACAGGAATCACAACGATGTTTCTTTCAAAGAAGACGCTTTTCGTGGAGAGAGAACTTTCAACCTCCTGCGCCAATCGGGCAGGATCGTAGAACGATAATGAGACGAGCATCCCGTCCACACTGACATTCACGTCAAACCAACCTTTTGATTCCAACTCCCAAGCGCGCTGATCGAAGTCATCGCCAAAGTTAATCTTGTAGACCATCGGCCCTCTCAATTTAAGCTCGCAGTACGGGCACCTGAGCAACCCCCCGCCCCCTCGTCGTCCCGGCCTTGCGCCGGGACCCATCACCCCTGGCGTTGGTTGTGGCGGATGGCATCTGCCTCACTGCTAAAATGAGACGACACAGCGTATGGGTCCCGGCGCAAGGCCGGGACGACGAGATGTGAGCGCGCAGGATGCGTTGAGCGAAGCGAAACCCATCGCCGCGCCCGAAGATTCATTTGGCGCTTGACGGATTTGCGCCAATGACAGGAAACGTTCCCTTCGAGGTTCGTAGAACGTATGACTCAAATCCAGAATTGTCGGGAATTATTCTAAGGCTTCTGCCCGCACCAAAATCGAAGTCTATCTGTCCCACTCCGTCTACAGTTACATCGACGATATCCGCGTTTAAGAATTGAAATAAGGCGAGCGATGTATCGGCATGCTCGCCATGCCCGGCGCGTGAAACCGAACCCTCGTTCGCTTCAAACGGGCATTGCATAAGCAACGATGACCCATTTGAGAAGTGCAGTATCATCGACCCATAGCCTACCAGCACGCCGACAAATGCCGACGTTATCAAGCTGCCAAGATCGGCTTGCAAATTTTCCAGATCCGTTTTCGACAGGGAATTCATCACAGATAAACTCATCGTTTGGCGGGCGGAGGCGCCGCAGCCGCCGTTCGGCGAGATGACGGTGAAAAAGCGCCGCCTGCTATGCAGCAAGCGTAGCCAGGATTGAACCATCGGGTCCGGCCTTCGGCCGGCCCGATGATAAACTCCGTAAAATCCGGAAGGACCTCGCCTGTCTATCCGCCGCTCCCGGATTTCGCAGAGCTCAATCCGGGCTTCTGTAACGGGCCTTGGTTAGTCAATCCCTTTTTGCGTGGTCCTGTCGCCGGGTACTTGCTTCTGTCCGGGATCGGCGCGGTGGCCGTCGCCTGATGGGGTGCATTGAGGAGCCGGCCGGCCAATCTACGGAAGCGTGGTTGTGAGCCGACTTCCCGGATTACGACCTGACCGGATCCATCGTCCCGGCTAGGGACTTCGCTCAGGGAAGGCCTGGTGTCGTGGCCCGCCCGGAACTCGGTTGATGCTCCTTCTTAAATGGCTGCAGGATTGAACGGCTTGTTGTCCGCAAGCATGCGATGGAGGATGACGGCAAGCTTGCGCGCCAGCGCAACCTTGGCCTTGCGCATGCCAGCGCGCCTGGCGATCCGCATTGCCCAGCTCTTCAGCGCCGAGCAGTTCTTGACCGGTTTGGTCAGCATGACGTGAGCCCCCTGGTAGAGCGCCTCGCGCACGGAAGCGTCGCCGATCTTGCTGATGCGGCCGGTATAATCGGTCTGTCCCGACTGGTATTTCCTCGGGGTAAGGCCAAAGTGCGCACCTGCTGCCTTCGACGAACGGAATCGTTTTGGATCGTCGATCGCGGCGGCATAGGTCAGCGCCACGATCGGACCGACAGCCGGCGTCGTCATCAGAAGTTTTGCCTGCGGATGCAATCTGGCGAGCTTCTGGGTGTGCTTGTCCAGACCTTTGAACTCGCGCAACAGCACGGCATGGGCTTCCAGCAGAGCCCGCGCAACCAGCTCAAGTCCGGGGTGACCGGTGACCAGTTCGTTGATCCGAGCTGCAAACGTCCGCTCGGTGGTCTTGCCGACCTTCAAACCAAAGCCCCGCAATACACCGCGCAAGCTGTTCTCGAGGTCGCGCAGCTTCGATTGCAGCAGCTTGCGTGCCGTCAGAACAGCGCGCGTCTCCTGGGCCTCGATCGACTTGCAGTGCACCGGCCGGAACCAGCCCAGCCTCATCAGCTGCGCGATCCCGCGGGCGTCATTGCGGTCCGTCTTCACCGGCATCGCTTTGAATGCGTCGCGAACATGCCGCGTCTCCAAAAGCTCAACCGCAAAACCCGCCTCGCGCAGCGCTGCATAGAGCCATTGCGACAGAGGTCCAGCCTCCAGGCCGATCCGCTCGACCTTCGGGCCCAGCAACCGGAACCAAGCGATCAGCGCCTCAGGCTCACTCGCAACCTTTGCCTCCCGAACAATATTCCCTGCGCCGTCGACAACGCACACTGCGGAGCTTTCCAAAGACACGTCAATTCCTGCATAATGGTACATGGTCGTCCCTCGATGATGCTTGGAGCGGGCTTGCCCGACTCCGGTTATTGACACCATCAATCTGAGGGACGACCGCCTTCCAGTGAAGCCGCTCGCGAGCGCGCTATCATCTCGCGCCGTAGCGAGCGAGCGGCTGGACCGGCCGGCCCGTTACCCCATCTACAGGCTGCGCCCAATCATGCGATGAGACCGACGTGATGGTTATCGCTTCGCTCAACCCATCATACGAGCCTAGAATTTCAAGCCCCAAAGCCAGTCGAGCAGCACGAACTTTAACAGTCCGACCCCGACAATTCCTGCCCCGAATTGAATTCCCAGAGCGGCCCAAGGAATCCCGATGTCCCAGCTTGGTGGCTTCACAATCACCAAATACATCCACGTGAATCCTCCCCAGCCGAGGGGAATAATCCCAATTCCAATAATGATTGCGGTGCTCACGCGCATATTGGCTCCAAGGCCGCCCTCAGCACCTAGGATGAAGTAACGCTCGCCCAACCCATCCTACGACTGATCAGCCGCCCCTACGCCGTCTTGCGCACCGCGTTGTCGACCAGGGTCTTGCCGAGCGACCAGATCGCGCCGGGGACCTTGTGGCTGGCGGCGATCACGCTGTCGAACGCGGTCTCGATCCAGTTGCAGTCTTCCTCGGTGATGGTCAGCGGCGGCAACAGCTTGATCGTGTGGCTGCCGTGTCCGGAGACCTGGGTCAGGATCTTGTGGTCCTTGAACAGCGGCACGGTGATGAGCTGGCAGAACAGGCCCTTGTTGGCGGTCTCCAGCACATTCCACGACGCCTTCAGCCGCAGCGATTTCGGCGGCCCGAACTCGACGCCGATCATCAATCCCTTGCCGCGAACTTCCTTCAGCAATTCGTAGCCGGGCACCATCCGGGTCAGCGCCAGCCGAAGCTCGGCGCCGCGCTTGGCGGCGGCCTCGATCAGCTTTTCGGATTTCAGCACTTCCAGGGTGGCGATCCCCGCCGCCATCGCCAGATCGTTCTTCGCAAAGGTCGAGCCGTGCACCACCGCGCGGTCCATGCGATTGAAAATCTTGTCGAAGATGCTCTTGCGGGTCAGCAAGCGCGCCGACCGGAACATGGCCGCCCGACAGCGCCTTGGCCAGCAGCACCATGTCGGGCTCGACATTCCAGTGCTCGACCGCCAGGAATCGCCCGGTGCGGCCGACCCCGGTCTGGATTTCGTCGGCGACGAACAGCGTGCCGTATTTGCGGCACAGCGCGGCGGCGCCCGGCAGAAATTCCTCGGTGGGCATGTTGACGCCCTTGCCCTGGATCGGCTCGACGATGAAGGCGGCGACCTGGCGCGACGACAGCGCCTGCTCCAGTGCCGCGAGATCGTTGAACGGGATCGACGTGCATCCCGGCAGCAGCGGCTCGAAGCCGCCGCGGAAATTGGCGTCGTCGGTCAGCGACAGCGCGCCGTAGGACAGGCCGTGGAACGCATGGGCGCAGTACACGATGCCCGGGCGGCCGGTGGCGCCGCGCGCGAATTTGATCGCGGCCTCGACGCATTCGGCGCCGGAATTGGCAAAAAACACCTTGTCGAGATACGGCACATATTCGAGCAGCCGCTCGGCCAGCACGCCCGCCAGCGTCGAGACGTCGAGTTGCACCAGATTGGGCAGGTCGGCTGTCGAGCACGCTCTTCGAGCGCTTCGCGCAGCGCCGGATGATTGCGGCCAATCGCAAAAACGCCGAATCCGCTCAGCAGATCGAGATAACGCGCGCCGTCGCGGTCGAACAGATACTGGCCTTGCCCCTTTTGAAAACCGACATCGTAGCCGATCGTCTTCAGGACGCGGACCAGCTGCTCGTTGAGATAGCGAGTATGCATGGAACTGCGCTGCGACTGGCGGTCCACAAACATCTCGGAAACGTCTAGATTCGGATATAGCATCAGTTACATAGTTCGGTTGATGGCCGTTTCGTCAACTGAAAACGCGCAATGCGGCGTTTTGCCCTCGATTCGGACCATCTACATAAGCACAGGTTCAGCCCATGTTGCACTGCCCGCGAAAGATCATGCGCAAAATAACATATTGAGAATATTTTTGGCAACCGGCCTGTGCGCTTTTGCCACAAGTCTTACACCGGCTTCGTTACGGCGGCCCTGGCGGCCGACCCCACCGGCGACTGGAGGGTGGCAGGACGGCGTCGCCGATATCCGCGTCGCCGAATGCGGCGGCAGCATGTGGGGCGCGGTGGTCTGGGAAAAAGTGCCCGGCGGCCATGACAAGCAACAATCCCGATGTCTCAAAGCAGAACAGGCCCACCCTGGGAATGCCGATCCTGCTCGACATGAAGAAGAAGGCCGGGAGTCGACCAATGGGAAGGCCAAGTCTACAACGCCAAGGACGGCCAGACCTACAGTTCCAACGATCAAGCCCATCGATCCCGACCAGCTCGAGATCCAGGGCTGCGTGCTGGGCTTCCTGTGTGGCGGCGAAACCTGGACCCGCGTCGCGGGCCCGATTCCCTCGAGCCCCGCCAACAGCATGGCCAAAGGCGCGCCAAAGAGCACAAGCGCGCTGCCCAAAACCGGTGCAGCCGCGCCGAAACCGCCGCCGCGCCGGCGCAAAATGGCCGGTCAGAGCCAGCCGCGGGACATCCCGCCGATACCGGTCGGCGATATCTGCCTACTCCCCGACATCGCGCGGTTTACCCATTAACGCGGGCTGGAACAGCAACACCGCGGCCAGCGTCGTGACCAGCGACAGCGCCAGCAATTTGCCCATGCTGGCGGTGCCCGGATGCTCGATAGCCACAGGCTGCCGAACGCCGTGGCCGTCGTCAGCGCGCTGAAAAATATCGCTCGCGTCAGGCTCGATTGCAGCAGGTTCGTTCTGCCGGCGCGCCACGCCGTAACGTAGTAGATCTTGAAGGCGACGCCGACGCCGAGCAGCAACGGCAGGGCGACGATGTTGGCGAAGTTGAGCGGCAGCCCGATCAGCACGCAGATTTCCAGCGTCACCGCGCCCGCCACCAACAGCGGCACCAGCGTCAGCAGCACGTCGGTGATCCGCCGCAGCGCCAGCCAGAGCAGCAGGCCGATCACCAGCAGCGCGTAGAGGCCGGCATGGATGAAGGCGTCTCACGACGGTGTCGCCGGACTTGAGGATCGAAACCGGCCCGCCGATCGCGTTCGGGTTCGGCCTGGCCAGCACGGCGCCGGCGAACTTGCGCAGCGTGTCGTTGTCGTTGGGATCGCCGCGCGGCAGCGCCTCGACGCGCTGCAGGCCGTCCTTGGTTTTCCAGGCATTGACCAGATCCGGCCGGCAGCGTCTTCAGGCTGATCGGCTGCGCCTGCAGCGAGTTCTTGAGCTGGTCGAGCACGATCTTCAGCGGCGTCGACGAAAATGGCCTGCGCCTTGTCACGCGTCGCCTGATCGGATGCCGCGAGCTTTGACAGCGCGTCGGCCAGCCGCCGCGACGCCACCGCGCCCGGATTGTTGTCGCCGTCCCTGGCGTCACCGGCGGCCCTGCGCAGGCTCTCCGACCGTCTGCTTCAGGGCCTCGACATTCTCGGCGTCGGACGGCGGGGCATCGATCGAATCCGGGTTGAGCGCGGGATTGAGCACCTTGGCGCCCTCGGCGATCAGCTTCAGCTTGGCCGGCTGGTCCTCCGGCACGAAGCTTTCCAGCGACATCACCCGAAGCACTTCCGGCACCTTCTCCAGCCGGGCCTCAATCGTCTTGCGCGTTCGTCTTCCGAATTCGTCATCACGTTGATGGCGTTGGCGCCGGTGTTGGGGTCCTTGCGCAGATCGAGAAAGGTCGCGATCGACTCGACCTGCTTGCTGCGCAGGTTGATCGGATTGAAGTCGAACTTGAGGAAATAAAGCAGCGGCAGGCCGGCGACCGCGACCAGCAGCGTGCCGACGATGATGATGACGCGATGCTTTTCGAGGAAATGATCGACCGGCGCCAGGAACGCGTAGCCGACCGGCTCCTTTTCGCCGGGCGGATTGATCAGGCGGCAGCAGCGCCGGCAGCACCGTGATGCTGGACAAGAACGCCACCAGCATGCCGACGCCGGCGATCTGGCCGAGTTCCGAAACGCCCTTGTAGTCGGTCGGCAGGAACGACAGGAAGCCCGCCGCCGTCGCCATCGCGGCCAGCGAAAGCGGCACCGCGGACATGATCGGCCGCCTGCGCCAGCGCGGCCTGCAGATCGTCACCCTTGAAGCGCTCCGAGCGGTAGCGGACGCTGAACTGGATGCCGAAATCGACGCCCAGTCCGACGAACAGCACGGCGAACGCGATCGACAGCAGGTTCAACGACCCCACCATCATCAGCCCGACCGCGGTGGTGATCGAAAGGCCGATAAAGAGATTGATGAACACCGCGGAGATGATCTTCGGCCGAATGCAGCGCCAGCCACAGGATGAACAGCACCACCAGCACGGTGCCGATGCCGTTGACGGACGGCGCCGTCCTGGACGGTGGCGAATTCCTCGTCGGCCATCGGAACCGGTCCGGTCAGCCTGACCCGCGCGCCATATTCGCCGGCGAAATTGAGCTCGCTTGGCGGCCTGCCGGATCGCGTCGGTGGCGGCCTTGCCGGGCTCCAGCGCGTTGAAGTCGAGGATCGGCTTGAACTCGATGAAGGCGCGCCGGTCGCCGTCGGTCAAAGGCTTGTCGCTGACCAGTTCGCGCCAGGAGAATGTCCCCGCTGCCGGTTTTCAGGACGTTCTCCACGCGTCTGCGGCGATCAGCGATTGAACGGCCGCGCGGTGCTGTCGAGCTTGACCTGCCCGCGCTTGACGCCGGCAAGCCCGGTCTCCAGCGCGCCGGTCAAGCCGCGGATGCTGGGGATCGCCCGCCATGATCTCGATCAAGGGCGCGGCCGATTCGAACTGGCCGGTCAGTTCCTGCCGACTTCCGTCGGCCGGCAGGAACAGCAGGCCGTTCTTGTCAAAGAATTCGCCGGAGCCGAGCGGCTGCACCGAGGTCGAAATGGGTCTTGTCGCCGGACAATTTCTGCTCCAGCGCGGCGCTGGCGGCGCTGGTGAGTTCGGGCGTCGGCGCATCCACCACCGCCAGGATGGTGCTGTCGCGATCGAACGCCTTGTCGAACTGGTTGTCGCGCTTGCGCCAATCCAGCTTGGGCGAGATCAGCGTATTGATGTCGGTGTTGATCTGGAAATTCTGCGCCGTGTAGTAGCCGGCTCCGATCGCAAGCACGAGTGCGACCAGGACAGTCAAGAGAGGCAAACCGCGTGCACGTCTTGACAATCGATACGACAATACTTGTCAGCACATCTATTCTTTCTAATAAGGCTTGCTGCAAACCGGATAACGGCTTCCCGCAAACGCCCGCTGTCTAGCGGAGTTCCAACGGCCGATCTAATGTTGTTTTTGATGGTTTCCTGCCGGGCCCGAGCAGATCGCGCAAGATCTTGCCTAAATCGTGCCCTCGGGCGGGTATAATCGCGGATCGACTTCCCGGTAAAGTGACGAACAAGTGAGGATTTGCGGAGCTTTCCGCGGCTTCACGTCACATCAGTTTTGTCTGTATTCGTACCATAATACCTTTTTTCATCAACCATGGCGCATCCTTTTTGCGATCCGGCTTTTCTAACTGCATAGTTTTTTGACACAAAGCCCCGTGCATCCATGCGCTTAGCGGCGACCGCCTCGCCAAAGCCGATCATGGTGCGGATATTGCAATATACCTTGATCGCCAACGGAGATACAGAATGAGTTTGGTGCAACTTGCGTAACGGGCGTCCCATGGAAGTGTATCTTGCGCAGCCCCGCGGCTTTTGCGCCGGCGTGGTGCGCGCCATCGAGATCGTCGAGCGCGCGCTGGAGAAGTACGGCCCGCCGGTCTATGTGCGCCACGAGATCGTGCACAACAAATACGTGGTCGAAAGCCTGAAGAACAAGGGCGCGATCTTTGTCGAGGACCTCTCGGAAGTGCCGCCCCACGCGGTCACCGTGTTCAGCGCCCATGGCGTGGCCAGGAGCGTCGAGGAGGAAGCCGCGGTGCGCGGCCTGCCGGTGCTCAATGCCACCTGCCCGCTGGTCACCAAGGTCCACAACCAGGGCAAGCGCTATATGTCCAAGGGCCGGGCGCTGATCCTGATCGGCCATGCCGGCCATCCCGAGGTCGAGGGCACCATGGGCCAGGTTCCCGGCCCGGTGCTGCTGGTGCAGAACGTGGACGATGTGGCGGCTCTGACGCTGCCGTCGGACACCCCGGTGGCCTACATCACCCAGACCACGCTCAGCGTGGACGACACCAAGGACATCATCGCCGCGCTCCAGCAGCGTTTTACAGATATTCAAGGCCCGGACATCCGGGATATCTGCTATGCGACACAGAACCGCCAATCTGCGGTAAGGGACCTCAGCAAGCTCGTCGACGTTATCCTGGTGGTGGGCGCCACCAATAGTTCCAACTCGAACCGGCTGCGCGAAATCGGCACCGAGGTCGGCGTCGCCAGCTACCTGATCGCCGACGGCAGCGAGCTGAACCCGGATTGGCTGAAGGACGCCAGGGCGGTCGGCATCACCGCCGGCGCTTCGGCGCCGGAGGTTCTGGTCGACGACGTGATCGAGGCCTTGAGGCGGATCGGACCGGTCGCGGTCTCGGTGCTTCCCGGCCGCGAAGAAAATATCGAATTCCGGCTTCCGGCCGAACTGACGGCGGGCTGATCCCCTTCTCTACTTGAGTCCAGAAAGAAAACTTGTAATGGCAATACCGTTCTTCAAGGAAATGCGTATCGGCGGCTATCTGATCAAGCAGAAGCTGCTCGGCCGAAGCGCTATCCGCTGGTGCTGATGCTCGAGCCGCTGTTCCGCTGCAACCTCGCCTGCGTCGGCTGCGGCAAGATCGACTATCCCGACGCGATCCTCAACCGCCGCATGTCGGCGCAGGAATGCTGGGATGCCGCCGACGAATGCGGCGCGCCGATGGTGGCGATCCCCGGCGGCGAGCCGCTGATCCACAAGGAGATCGGCGAGATCGTGCGCGGCCTGGTGGCGCGCAAGAAGTTCGTGTCGCTGTGCACCAACGCGCTGCTGCTGGAAAAGAAGCTCGATCTGTTCGAGCCGTCGCCCTATCTGTTCTTCTCGGTGCATCTCGACGGCCTCAAGGACCATCACGACAAGGCGGTGTCGCAGAAGGGCGTGTTCGATCGCGCGGTTTCCGCGATCAAGGCCGCCAAGGCGCGCGGCTTCACCGTCAACGTCAACGCCACGATCTTCGACGGCCATGCGGCGGAAGAGATCGCCAAGTTCCTCGACTTCACCACCGAACTCGGCGTCGGCGTTTCGATGTCGCCGGGCTACGCCTATGAGCGCGCGCCCGACCAGGAGCACTTCCTCAACCGCACCAAGACCAAGAAGCTGTTCCGCGACGTGTTCGCGCTCGGCAAGGGCAAGAAGTGGAATTTCATGCATTCCGGCCTGTTCCTGGACTTCCTGGCCGGCAACCAGAACTACGAATGCACCCCGTGGGGCATGCCGGCGCGCAACATTTTCGGCTGGCAGAAGCCCTGCTATCTGCTCGGCGAAGGCTACACCAAGACCTTCAAGGAGCTGATGGACACCACCGACTGGGAGACCTACGGCACCGGCAAGTACGAGAAGTGCGCCGACTGCATGGCGCATTGCGGCTACGAGCCGACCGCCGCCAACGCGGCGCTGGCCAATCCGCTGAAGGCGATGTGGGTGGCGCTGCGCGGCGTGCGCACCACGGGCCCGATGGCGCCGGAGATCAATCTCGAGAACCAGCGTCCGGCGCAGTACATCTTCTCGGCCGAAGTGCAGAAGCGGCTGTCAGATATCCGCCGCGACGAGGCCCTCGCCGCCCAGCAGAAAGCCTCGACAGCCGCGTAGGCTGCGCAGCGCGCGATTGAAATCGATCCCGGTCGAGACCAGCGCGCGCAGCGTCATCGGATTGCGCGCGACCCCGCGCAGCACCTTGCGCAGGTCGATGTCGCCGTTCGGCTTGATCGCGGCCATCGCCAGCGCCGGCAACGCGCGGCTGGCGGGGTCGCTGATGACCCGCAGCGCCGCGAACGGCAGCCCCGCTTCGGCGGCATAGGCCGCGGCGATATGGCTTTCCATGTCGACGGCGGCAGCCCCGGTCTCCGACCGCAGCGCGGCCTTTCCGGCCCGGGCGCCGATCACCTGTTCGACACCCGCGAGGCCGCCCCTGACCACGCGGCGGCGCCCCAGCGCAACGCTGGCGACCAGTTCGTCATTGAGGGCCAAACCAGCCAGCCAGCGGGTATCGCCGGCCATGACCTCGGTGGCGACCACGACGTCGCCGGATTTCAAGGCAGGATCCAGCCCGCCAGCCACGCCGAAGCTGATGACGCCCCGGAACGTAGACCGGGTCGAGGGTGGTCAAGCAGCGCCCGCAATTGCCGCGGATCGCTACTGCTGCAGATCACGGCCATGCCCGGACCGGCCGCAATGCGCGCCTCCTGCACCAGACCGGTCACAATCAGCACTGGCCGCGGGTCCATCCGACCGCCCGCGGAAACGGTCGTCCCCCGCCCCCAAATTCACATCCCGACCCCTACCACCCTGCTATTGGTGATCTTCAGATTTCGATACCGCGCCAGCGCCCAGAGCGGAAAGAACTTCGCATAGCCATGATAACGCAAATAAAACACCCGCGGAAAGCCCGTTGCCGTGTAGCGCTGCTCGTCCCACAGTCCTTTTTCGGTCTGTGTGCTTTTTAGGTACTCAACGCCCCGCAGAACCGCCGGGTGTTCCGACCTCGCCCGCCGCCATCAGCCCAAGCAAGGCCCATGCCGTTTGCGAGGCGGTGGACGGCGCCCCCTCGAATCCCTTGTAATCGAGCCGGTAGCTGGTCGCATCCTCGCCCCAGCCGCCGTCCGGCGTTCTGGATCGAGATCAGCCAATCCGCCGCCTTGCGCATCATCGGGTCCTGGTGGCCGACGCCGGCGGCATTCAGCGCGCACAGCACCGACCAGGTTCCGTAGATGTAGTTCAGGCCCCAGCGGCCGTACCATGATCCCTCGGCGAGCTGGGTCCGGCGCAGATAGGCAATGCCGTCGGCGACCGCCTTGCTGCTTTGCGCGGTCTCGCCAAGCTGCGCCAGCATCGAGACGCAGCGGGCGGTGACGTCCTCGGTCGGCGGATCGAGCAGCGCGCCGTGATCGGAGAACGGGATGTTGTTGAGATAATATTCGAGATTGTTGACGTCGAAGGCGGCCCAGCCGCCGTCGCGGCTCTGCATGCCCTCGATCCACTCGCGGCCGCGCGCGATCGCTTCATCGTATTCACGGCTCCGGGTTTGCGCGCCGCGCGCGGTCCATCGCCATCACCACAACCGCGGTGTCGTCGAGATCGGGATAATAGGCGTTGTTGTACTGGAACGCCCAGCCGCCGGGACGAACGTCGGGGCGCTTCACCGCCCAGTCGCCCTTGAGGTCCAGCACCTGGCTTCGGCAGCAGCCAGTCGAGGCCCTGTCTGGCCGGCGACGAGGCCGGCTCGCCGCCGGCCTCGAGCAGGGCATGACAGGTCAGCGCGGTGTCCCACACCGGCGACACGCAGGGCTGGCAATAGGCCTCGTGCTCGCCGATCACCAACAGCCTGTCGAGGCCACGGCGGGTGATCGCGCGCGGCGGATAATCCGCCGGCTTGCCGAGCACCTCGTACATCATCACGGTGTTGGCCATCGGCGGATAGATCGCGCCCAGCCCGTCCTCGCCGTTCAGCCGTTCCTCGATGAAGCCAACCGCGCTGTCGATCGCACGCGCGCGCAGCTTCTTCGGAAACAGCGGCTCGGCCACCCGCAGGACGCTGTCGAGCACGCGGAAAAACAGGAACCAGCCCCAGCTCTGGTGCGGCGCCTTGGCGGTCATGCCGATCGAATGCGGCGCCTGCAGGAACAATTCGTCGATGCCGACGCCGCTGACATTCTTGGCCCGCGGCTTCAGCGCCGCCAGCACCAATAGCGGCACGATCGTGGTGCGCGCCCAGTACGACATCTTGTTCAGATGAAACGGAAACCACAGCGGCAGCAGCATGATCTCGACCGGCAATACCGGCACGCTGCGCCAGGTCAGCACCCCGAACATCGCCAGCATGAAGCGGGTGAAAACGTTGCTGTGCGACGGCGCCGCCGCGCGAGCGGATCGCCTCGCGCGCGCGCGCCATATGCGGCGCATCGACGGAATCGCCGATCATCTTCAGCGCGAAATAGGCTTTGACGGTGGCGCTCATGTCGAAGGCGCCGTCCTGCACCAGCGGCCAGCCGCCATGGGCGCCCTGGACCCGGCGCAGATAGTTGGCGATCTTGCCTTCCAGCACGCTGTCGACCGGCTCGCCCAGATAGTGGCGCAGCAGCACATACTCCGCCGGGATGGTGCAGTCGGCTTCGAGCTCGAACACCCAATGTCCGTCGGGCTGCCGCATATCCGAGCAGCGCATGCGTCGGCTTGGCCGATGCTCGCCTCCAGCGCGGCGTCGGCCTTCACATCAACTGCTCCATTGTCGGAACGCATCTCGCTTGAGATCCCCAAATTGTTCGCGTCAGGTCTTCATATTCAAAAGCAGGTTTACCGAAAAACCGTGCGCCGGTCAGGCCCGCCGCATCGCCAGCACCAGGTCGGCAGCGCGGTCGCCCGACCGCACCGATCCCTCGATGGTTGCCGGCAACCCCGTATCAGTCCAGTCGCCGGCGAGAAACAGGTTTTTCAAGGGCGGTCGACGGGCCGGGCCGCAGGGCATTTTGCTCCGGCGTTGCCTCGAAGGTGGCGCGGCGCTCGCGCACGATCTGCCAGGCGGGCATTTCGGCCGCGATCCCCGCGGCCTTGCAGATATCCCGCCACAGCGCCTGCGCCAGTTCCTCGCGCGGCATGTCGACCAGCCGATCGGCATTGCTGATGGTGATCGACAGCCGCTGCGGAAACGCGAACAGCCATTCCACGAGGCCACCGACCACGCCCATGATCGGCGGCATGTCGCGTGGCGGATCGAAGCGGAAATGCGCATTGACGATCGCGCGAAATTTCGTCGGCCCCTTGAGACCGGGCAAGAGCGACATCGCGGGTCGCGGCGGCACCGCCATCACGACGGCATCATCGGGCGCAAGCGCGATCGTGTCGTCGCCGAAATTCAGTTCGCCGACGCGGTCTGCCGGACATCGCGAGCCCGCGCAGCTCGTGTCCCAACTGCACGCTGGCGCCCTTTTGCTGCAGCAATTTCAGCGCCGGCTCGACCAGCACTGCGCTTAAGCCCTCGCGCGCGATCAGCGGCCGGCAGGCCTGTCCGCCCGCCAGCAGCGTTTCCCGCACGATCGCGCCGGCGAGGCCCGCCGATCCCTCGGGAGGATCGACATTGAGCGCCGCCAGCAGCAGCGGCTGCACCAGCCGCTGATACAGGATGCCCTCGCAGGGGATGGTCTTGCCGACCAGGCTGCCCGCCCCTGCCCATATCAGCGGCATCAGCGCCAGATAATCGAGCAGGCCCGTATCAGGCACCCGGCGCGCCCTATCGAACACCCATAGCGGCAGCCGGCCGTCGCCGAGATCGAGCTGCCAGCGCTGGCCGGTACTGAGGTCGACGAAGGGAAATTGCGCGCGTTGCGGTCCGACCAGCCCGGCCTCGGTACCGATCGACCTCGCATAGGCCACGCGCATGGCTGGTTGCCGGACAGCAGCAGATGATTGCCGTTGTCGATGGTGAGATTGGTGGCGGCATCGAAATAGGACCGGCAGCGGCCGCCGGCCTGTTGCGTGGCCTCGTGGACATGCACCTTAAAACCGGCATTGGCGAGCCGCACGGCTGCCGACAGGCCCGAGATTCCAGCGCCGATAATGTGAGCGGTGTTAGGCATCAGATGAAGGCGTAACGCAGGAGGATGGCGAAGCTTGGCCGCCTTGTTGAGGCGCACCGGCGCGACGCGGCGGCGCAAACCCCCTCGCGACCAGCAATTGCAGAATCGCGCGGTAGTATTTCGACATGATCCGCGGCGCGCGCACCACGCGCCGCGGATTGCGCGTCATGATCTGCGTCGGCCTGCTCGAAATGCGCTCCGGGCCCGCTCGACCAGCGGCGCGCACACTTTCGGCAACGCCGGATCGGCGGCCACCTTGAGCGGATCGGTCGAGGTGATGCCGGCGTGCAGCAGGCGCTTCGCGCGGCAGATACAGCCGGCCGATCGCCGGCGTCCTCGTCGATGTCGCGCAGGATGTTGGTCAGCTGCAGCGCGCGGCCGAGATGATGCGCCAGCAGCGACGCCGTCGTCTGCGGCCAGCGCCGAACACCCGCACCGACAGCCGTCCGACCGCGCTCGCCACGCGATCGCAATACAGATCGAGCGTGGCGAGATCCGGCGCGCGGATATCCTGCGGGATGTCCATCTCCATGCCGTCGATGATGGCGAGGAAATCCTCGCGCTTGCAGCCCGAAGCGGCGAACCGAGCCGACATAGTCCTGCAGCCGCGGCGGCGGATGGCCCTGATAGAGCGCGTCGATATCGTCGCGCCATTGCTGCGATCGCCGCCAGCCGCTCGGGCGCGCGGCCCGTCGGAATCCGCGATGTCGTCGACCTGCCGGCAGAAGCTGTAGATCTGGAACATCGCCTCGCGCTGTTCGCGCGGCAGGATCCGCATCGCCGCGTAGAACGAACTGCCGGACGCGGCAGCTGCCGTCACTCGGCGTTGGCCGCCATGGTCGTCGAGCGTCATGCGCCGGCCGCCGGTTTGGACGACGGGCCGCCGTCCCGACCGCCGCGCCGCGATCAGCTCGCTGGCCATGCCGCTGAAGCTGTGGCCCAGCAACTGCACCGGACCGAGATGGACGGTTTCGCTCAGCGGATCGCGCACCTTCAGCATGCCGACGATCCGGTCGGCAAAAGTCTGGATCACCGAGATCTCCAGCCCGAGCCGCAAATCCCTGACCTCGGCGCCGAGCGATTTGCTCTCGTCGAGCAGCGCTCGCGGTACGCACCGCGAGCGACTGCAGGCATTGCAGCAGCGGCGGCGGCGCACGTCGCCGCGCCGAGCTGCTCGACGCGACGCGCCTGCCGCGGCCAGCGCATCGCGCGGCAGATAGACCCGGTTGAGGTCGCGAAAATCCTTGCCGCAATCCTGCAGGTGGTTGTTGATCTGCAGGCCCGCGCACAGCGCATCGGAGGCGGCCCAGGTTGACGTGCTCTCGCCATGGACGTCGAGCATGAAACGTCCGACCGGCATCGCCGAATAGCGGCAATAGTGGATCACCTCGTCCCAGTTCTCGTAGCGCAGCTTGGTCACGTCCATCCGGAACGCGATCAGGACATCGAGCGCATGGCGCGGCGGCATCGCCGCGCTCCGCCAGCGCCCGCCGCAGCTTTACCGCCTCGGGCTGGGTGTCGCCCTGCCCGAGCAATTCGGCCTCCAGCAGATCGAGATAGCGAAGCTTCTCGCTGCGCATCCAGGGTCGCATGATCGGCGATGTCGTCGGCGGTCCTGACGAAATTGTAGAACGCAAGGATCAGCGCCCGGTGACGCGGGTGAATGATCCACGACGCGACGGGAAAATTCTCGTCGCGGTGGGTCTTGCCGGATCGCAGTTCGCTCGCGGTGGTCATCAGGAACGGGCTACATCGGTGGGCTTGAGGGCGCGCGCAAATCGTCCGCAAAGCGGAGCGATCGCGAACCCCATATAGGGGAATACGCCGGCAAAACCAATGCTATCCGCGATTTGGCGCAGAAGAAGTCCGTGCGGCGACCGAGGCCGATCCGCACGGCAACAACGGCGAGATGCGGCTTATTGGTTGTGGTTCTTCAGGACCTGATCGCAGGCCTTGGAGATCTTCTGCCGGTTCTGCTGCAGGCAAGCCAGGATCGTGAAGTCGCCCTGATCGATCACGGGGCGGCAGAAGCGCTGGACATCGCGCGAACAGGCCGCCTGTTCCTCCGGGGTACCGCTGCGCTGATCCTGGGCTATCGCACTGCTGGAAACAGAAATCGCGAACAGTGAGAGGGCGAGGAAAAACTTATGCATCTTGTTCCTTTGTTTAACCGCGGAAAATCCCCACTCCCGGATAGCACGGGGCTGCACGGGACCGACGATTCAGATTACAAACGCCACGAACCGCGGCGACGAAGCAACCAAAAGCGCTGGCAAATGCGGCCAAATTTACGGCGGCCCAGTCCCGAATAGCGAGGCCGCCAAGGGAACTCAATAGCGCGCATAATTATCTGATATCAAAGGGCTATTTTGTCGCGCCTTTTCCCCAATTATCGCGTGCGGATAGCCCGGTCCGGGGCTTGCGGCAAACTTGACGCAGATCTGAAGCTTTTTTGACGCAGTGAGATAAAAAAACGCCACGCAGCGGCGTCCGGTTTGTGTATTTTGCGGGTCTCGCAAAGCCGCGAGCGGGCAGCCATTTGAACCAAAGATATTGCGGCGACACTAATCCATCGATGCGGCGAGACGTATCTTGCGAGAGAACGTCAATTTTAACGGGAAACACCAGATGAAATTGTTTGGACAAGCGATCAAGGCGGCAGCCGTGGGCGCCGCGCTGATGTTGTCGACAGCGGCGAGCCATGCGCAGTCGGCTCCGTTTGCCGGTTTTGACGGTGCCTGGTCCGGCAACGGCACGGTTCAGCTGTCCGACGGCACCACTGAACACATCCGCTGCAAGGCCGACTACAAGGTCAACACCACCGGGCTGAACCTGAAGCAAAACCTGCACTGCGCCAGCGACAGCTACAAGTTCGACCTGAGCAGCGACGTCACCAGCCAGGGCGACCGGATCTCCGGTAACTGGAGCGAAGCCAGCCGCAACATCTTCGGCAATCTGCAGGGCACCGCGGGCGGCGGGCAGATCGAAGTGTTTGTCGAGGCCAACGGCTTTTCCGCCAACCTGACCTTGCGCACCAACGGCAACAGGCAGACGGTTCAGATCAGCTCCAAGGGCGAGATCAGAGGCGTCAACATCACCATGGTCAAGAGCTGACGCGGCATTTGCCGTAACGCTTTTGAAGGCACGAATAACCCGCCGCAACGATAGAAAAAAGCCTCCATTCCGATGATCGGGACGGAGGCTTTTTTGTCATTTGTCAGTCGGCAGTCTTGTCAGCCTGCGGGCTTGGCGTGACGGCCGGTGCCACGGATGCGGTCCGACAGGTTGATCAGGAACATCGCGGTCGGCCGCAGGATGAACAGGTCGGCGACCAGCGCCGCGACCATCGCGAACGCGCTGAGCCAGCCGAACAGGCGCAGCGACGGCAGATCGGAAAACACCGTCACCACCAGGCCGCAGGCCAGCACCACCGAGGTCAGGATCAGCGCCGGGCCGACCAGCACGGTCGCGCGTTCGACCGCCAGTTCGCGGGATCTGACGCCCGGCGTGGTCTCGAGCCGCAATCGTTCAGGAAGTGGATCGTCGCGCTCAGCCCGAGGCCGAACGACACCGTCAGCGCGACGACGCTGGCGAACTGCAGGCCCTCCCCCAGCGCCCACAGCAAGGTGCCCGACAGCACGACCGGGAAGATGCCCGGCAGGATGCTGGACAACATCACCACCACCGAGCGGAAGGCGAGCCCGATGAAGATCGGCGACGAAGCGCGAACTCGATCGTCAGCCCGCGATTGAGCTTTTCGATCATGCTGGCGCTGTTGCGCGCGGCGATGGCGGACAGGCCGGTGACCGCGATCTCGTAGCCGGGATGCCTGGCGCGCACGGCGATCGAGCGCGTCGTCGAGTTGCTCGACCACCGGCAGTATCTGGCTGGAATCGAGGTCGGGCACGCGGCCCGACACCACCACGGCCTTCTGGTCGGCCGAGATGAAGCGCCGCACCAGATATTTCGGGATCACGTTGACATATTCCTTCAGGGTCGCGACGTCGGTAGCTCCCGACCTTCTCGGCGAGCCAGCGCCGCAGCGTCTCCAGCGACCAGACATTGCCGACGCCGGCCTGCGGTTTCGACGACCGCGTGCACCTCGGCGATCGTCTGCAGCGTCTGCGGCGAATAGAGCGTCTGCGCCCTTCGGGAATTCGATCAGCACGTCGATCGGATTGGCGCCGGTCAGCTTGGCGTCGAGCCGGCCGCTCGCCGCCACCGCCTGCTGCTTGTCCGGCACCTGGTCGGCAAGCCGGTAGCGCGGCTGCAGATTGGCGTAGACGATCCCCAGCCCCGCCACCAACACCACCGCGATCAGGCTGAACGTGCCCGGGCGGCTCACCATGCGCACCGCGATCCAGTCGCAGAAATTGCGCAGCGCCTGGACGCCGGCGTCCGCGCTCTGGAATTTCACCGCGAACAGCTTTTCGTTGCGCACCAGCAGGACGCCGAGCACCGGCACCAGCGAGAGCACCGCGACCAGCGCGATGATGGTGGCGGCGAACCCCGCCTCGCCGAATGTGCGGATCAGGTCGGAATTGGAGAACTGCAGGGCGATGAACGAGAGGCCGGCGGTTGCGTGGGTCAGCACGCAGGCCGGCCCGACCACGAGCACGGCGTTCTTGAACGCGGTCAATTTGTCCTGGCCCGCGATCAGGCGGTCGCGCGCCGCGAATGTCAGCTGCATCGAGTCGGAGAAGCTGATCACCATGATCAACGGCGTCATCACGTTGAGGAACATGTTG
Organism: uncultured Alphaproteobacteria bacterium; assembly: GCA_963699465.1. Classification (GTDB taxonomy): domain Bacteria; phylum Pseudomonadota; class Alphaproteobacteria; order Rhizobiales; family Xanthobacteraceae; genus Bradyrhizobium. The sequence continues at coordinate 113,435 of CAVOTZ010000044.1, read as the reverse complement.
AGACGGAAATCGGCCCAGCCGAGCGCCCCGAGCGCGAGCAGGATCGCGATCAGCGGCGGGAACGCGGCCACCATCATGAACGACACGTGCGGAAGAAGATGATCGCGATCAGGCAGCCGGCGCAGAATGCCGAGGACATTGTAGATCAGCCGGTCGCGCTCGACCGCGTTGCGGATTTCGAGCTGCATGACCGGCACGCCCGACAGTTCGGCCTTGAGCCCGCTGCCTTCGAGGTCGTCGGCCATCGGCTTCCGGATTTCGCCGACGGTCTTGCCGAGCTTGCTGCTTGCCGACCACGTCGGGCTCGAGCGACAGCACGATCAGCGCCAGCGTGCCGTCCTCCGACAACAGCTTGCCGCGGATGATCTCGTTGCTTTTGACGGTCTCGATGAACTTGTCGTAGGCCGCGCCCTGCGGCAGTTCGTTCCGGGAACAGTGCGGCCGGCAGTTGCCCGGCGTCCGGCGCCTGCCGCGCCGAGAACAGCGAGATCATGCCGCGCGTGCCGTCGACCAGCTGCAGGTCGGTGACGAGATCGCGCAGCTTTTCGAGATTGTCGCGCGCCAGAAGCGTCTTGCCCTCGACCACGACCAGCACGTCGAATTCGCTCGACGGGAAGCGCTTGGTCACCTCCTCATATTGCTTGTACTCCTGGCGTGTCGGAGCGGAACAACTGGCTCAGCGAATCGTCGATCTTGATGCGCTGGATGCCGAAGATCGCGCCAACGATCAGCACCAGCAGGATCATGCAGGACAGGATCGGCGCCTTGATCGCGATCAGGCCGATACGCTCCAGGCCGAAGGCGATGGAAAGCCCCTTGGGCGGCTGCTCGATCTTGTCGGTATGAACCTGACTGTCGGTGTTCTTGTCGAGCATGCCTTATCCGATCCTCACATCAGCTTAATTGGTCGCTTTAAGTGCAGCTTAGGTTCCCGGGCGCGAGGAAGGCCTTAATCGGCCGCGGATGATGGTCGCTAGCCCTTGAAAACAATACGGAAAATTCGCCCGTCCGGTTTAGCAGGTCTGCATGGCTTCTCGCAAGCGTGAGGCCAGGAACAACATCAAGGACAAAATCGATCTCCAACGCGGATAATGGCCTCAAACCGCCGTTTTGTCAGGTTGGCCCGAACCGGCGGCGATCCGCTGCGACGTTCCGCCGCCGCTCTCATCCTTCAGGGCCACACCGGTGACTTCGCGGGCGAGCCCTTCGCGGACCAGCCACGCGATTTTCGAGGCTGCCTCGTCATGGCCAAGCCCGGCGCCGTGCATGTTGGAAATGCAATTGCGCTCGGCATCGGTGCGGCCGGGCCTCGGCGCAAATGTCAGGTACGCGCCGAGACTGTCGGGGGTGGAAAGACCCGGCCGCTCGCCGATCAGCATCACCAGCATGCGCGCCTCGATGATCGCGCCGATCTCGTCACCCAATGCAACCCGCGCGCCGGACGCCACCACCGCGCAGCCAATCTCGATGGCCTCGGCAGCGAGGCGCGGAACCAGATGACGAACCAGTTCGATCGCGTGGCTGTTGACCGCGGCGGGCGATAGCCCGTCGCCGACCACGATCGCAAGCCGGCATGGCGCTCCGCGATGCGCCAGCAGCGCGTGACGAGAGCCCTCGTCCAGCATTCGCCCGAGATCGGGACGCCGGAGATAATCCTTGCGGTCGCGGGCGCGGCTTCTGACCTCGAGCGGTTCCAGCCCGAGCGCGCCGAGGCCCCGCATCAGGGCCGCGACATCGAAGGCGGCATGAATGGCGTCGCGGGCCCGCGCATGGTCGAGGGTAAAGGCGAGCAGCGCGTCGGTCGGCATGCCGGCCCCGGCGCGGCCAAGCCCGACGCGGGCCGGCGTCAGACGGCGCAGATCGCGCAAATTTCGTCCCGGCGGCACCGGCATCGTCGCCATCGCTGTCAGCCTGTCGGCAATGCGTTACTCCGCGGGAACGGAGGCTTCCTGAAGCTTGAGCGAATAATAGGAGGCGTTGGTGTGGCCGCCCGACGCATCGCGCGCGAACATGATCAGATGATGCGCGACCAGGATCGAGGCGATCAGGTGCTCGATCTCGCCGCGCGCCAGACGCTTGAGCGCGAACTTCCAGAACTCGATCTTGTAGTCGCCGAGCACGCCCACCTTCCAGAAGATGTTGCGCAGCATGGTCAGGCCGAGCTTGATGTTCTTCCACGACGCCTGTTGCGGCGAGCGCGGTGGCTGCAGCCGTTTCGGATAGGTGTGGCGGATCTGGTATTCGTAACGCTCCAGCAGCTTGGCGGGCTGGTAGGCGCTGCCCATGCAGGCGCGCCACGTGGTGACGACGTCCTCATAGGGCAAGCGGAAGTCGACGTTGGAATCGCGGCCCTCGTCCTCGATCAGGCGGTTCTCGCGCTTCAAGCGGTCCCATAGCGGGGTCTGCGGCAGCGCCTGCAGCAGATTGATGGTCAATAGCGGGATTTGCGACGCTTCGATGAATTCGAGCAGATGCTGCCCGGTCTCCGGCTTGTCGGTATCGAGGCCGAGAATGATGCCGGACACCACTTCCATGCCGAAACTGTTGAGCGTCGAGATCGCTTCCATGATGGGAACCATCATGTTGTGATCCTTCTGCATCGCCTTCAGCGCCACCGGATCCGGCGTCTCGATGCCGCAGAAGATGGTGCAGAAGAACGCCTCGCGCATGCCGGCCAGGATTTCCGGACGTTTTGGCGATATTGAGCGTCGCCTCGCAGGAGAAGCGCAGCACATAGCCGGTCTTCTTCTGCCATTCGATCAGATGCGGCAACAGGTCGAGCGCGGCCTTGCGGTTGCCGATGAAATTGTCATCGACGAAATAGACCGAGCCCATGATGCCGCATTCGAGCAGCTTGTCGAGTTCGGCGATGATCTGCTGCGGCGTCTTCAGCCGCGGATTGCGGCCATAGAGGCCCGGAATGTCGCAGAACTCGCACTGGTAGGGGCAGCCGCTCGAATACTGGATGCTGCCGAGGAAATAGCGGGCGATCTCGGCAAGCTCATAGGCCGGGATCGGAAACCTGGTCATGTCGAGCCGGTCGGCGGTCTTCAGCACGATCTGCCGCTCGGGCCGCGACGGATCGCGCGCCAGCCGCGCGATCAGCTCATCGGTCGCATCGCCGAGTTCGCCGACATGGAGATAGTCGAAAGACGGATAATAGTCCGGACAGGCGCTGACCGAGGGTCCGCCGATCGCGACCGCAAGATCGTGGGCATGCGCGCGGCGGCAGATATCGTTCATCTGCTGGCGCTGGATATGCATGCCGCTGACGAACACGGCTTCCGCCCATTCGAAATCCTCTGCCGTCGCGGCGCGGATGTTCTCGTCGATGAAGCGCACCGGCCAATGCTCCGGCAGATAGGCCGCGATCAACAGCAGCCCCTGCGGCGGCATGAAGGCCTGGACGCCGTCAGTCAGGGGATAGGCGTATTCGAAGGTGCCGAACGACGACGTATAGCGCGGAAAGACGCACAGGATGCGCCGGACGTTCTCTATGCCTTCAACTCGCATCGACTTCCTCTGCAACTACAAAGCTGTAGTGGCCCCACAGCGGAGCACGTTCAACGCTGGGCCACAAATTCCTCAAGATTGTGGCAGCCGTAACTATACGTGCCGGTTAGCAGGCTGACCAATAACAAAGCTGCCAACTTGCGTGAGCCTGGAAAGTTGCGCCCGGATGTCTCTTGGCGGTCACAGCCTGCTGTCGGCTTTCAGGCGATCAGCCGTGAGGCGAAGTCGGGCAAAAGGCCGTTGTCGGCGGCCAGCCGGCCGCCGGCATCCGACAGCCCCGCCCGAAACAGCCACTCGTCGAATTCCGGCGCCCGTTTCAGGCCAAAGAGGTCGCGGACATAGAGCGCGTCGTGGAACGAGGTCGACTGGTAGTTCAGCATGACGTCGTCGGCGCCCGGGACCCCCATGATGAAGGTCACGCCGGCGGCGGCCAGCAGCGTCAGCAGATTGTCCATGTCGTCCTGGTCGGCTTCGGCGTGGTTGGTGTAGCAGATATCGACGCCTATCGGCAGCCCGAGCAGCTTGCCGCAAAAGTGATCCTCCAGCCCGGCGCGAATGATCTCCTTGCCGTCATAGAGATATTCCGGACCGATAAAGCCGACCACGCTGTTGACCAAAAGCGGGTCGAAGGCGCGGGCCACCGCATAGGCGCGTGCTTCCAGCGTCTGCTGGTCGACACCATGATGGGCGTTGGCCGACAGTGCCGAGCCCTGCCCGGTCTCGAAATACATCACATTGTTGCCGACGCTGCCCCGCCGCAGCGACAGTCCGGCCTGGTGCGCCTGTCGCAGCAGCGCCAGGTCGATCCCGAAACTGCGATTGGCGGCCTCGGTCCCCGCCACCGACTGGAACACCAGATCGACCGGAAACCCCTGCTCGATCAGCCCGAGCGTCGTCGTCACATGGGCCAGCACGCAGCCCTGGGTCGGAATCTGCAGCCGTGCGATGACGTCGTCGATCAGCCGCACCAGCGCGCCGATCGCGGCCGGATCGTCGCTCGCCGGGTTGATGCCGATACAGGCGTCGCCCGAACCCAGCAGGATGCCGTCGAGGATCGAGGCGGTGACGCCTTTGATGTCGTCGAACGGATGATTAGGCTGCAGCCGCACGCTCATCCGCCCGCGCAGGCCGATGGTGTTGCGAAAGCGCGTCGTCACCTCGCACTTCTTCGCGACCTGGATCAGATCCTGGTTGCGCATCAGCTTCGACACCGCCGCGGCCATCTCCGGCGTCACGCCGTGCGACAGTTTTCGCAAGCTCTCGCCAGAGGCGGCATCCGACAACAGCCAATCGCGGAAGGCGCCGACGGTGAGCGAAGAAACCGGCGTAAAGGCCTGATCGTCATGGCTATCGACGATCAGGCGGGTGACTTCATCCGCTTCATAAGCAATGACCGTTTCCCGCAGAAACTGCTTTAAGGGAACGTCGGCCAGCGCCATCCGCGCCGCCATCATCTGTTGGGCGCTGGCGGCGGCGATCCCCGCCAACCGGTCGCCGGAGCGCGGCGGCGTCGCCTTGGCGAGCAGGTCGCGCAGATCGGCGAACACATGGCTGGTGGCGTCGATGCTGTGACGATAGGCCATGAAAATTCCGAACTGGCGGCTCCGAAGCCATCATGGCTTCAAGGGGACGGCAGCCCAGCAACGATATCATCTCCATTGCGGGGAAGCCGGCGATTTGGCGGGACAGCCGGCACTACAGCCCAAGCGTTTGCGGTGCTTAAACACCACTCAGCAGATGGAACCCTAGGCCGCGCCGGAGCATAACTTAGTTGGCGCATAAGCAATTGATTTATAACAATAAATTATGCGTCACAAAAACTTTATGGATTAAGAATTTCTCCATGAAAATCCTGCATAATTTTTAGACGGTCGCAATCACGGCGTCCTTAGAGATCGTGATGCCCGCAAAAATCAGCCATTCGCCGGGTAACCCACCATGATGTCCAGGCTTTCGCTTGCGGCCAAACTGTATTCCGTCTTCGCCCTGGTCGCGCTGTTGACCGCGGTCATCACCTTCCTGTCGGGCTACAATTCAGGCCGGAGCACGGAACTCACCGATGCGGTTGAGACCGCCAGCCGGGCCGCGCTCAACGTCCAGCGCGTCAACTCGCTGGTCTACGCGGTGGTGATGGAATCCCGCGGCGTCTACATGTCGACGGACGTCGAGGGCGTCAAAAAGTACGGCGCCGGCCTTCTCAAGTTCAACGACCAGCTTGTCGCCGTGGTCAAGAACTGGGAATCGCTGGTGCAGGCCGACGACGCCGAGCAATTCGCGATCTTCAAGAAGCGCATCGACCAGTTCGTCGAGTTCCGCAAGGAACTGGTCCGTCGTGGCATCGAGATCAGCCCCGCCGCGGGCCGCGAATGGGGCGACAACGACGCCAATCGCGATGTGCGTACGGCCCTGAACAAGGATCTCGAGGCGCTGTCGAAAGTCTATGCCGAGCGCGGCAAGCGCCTGGCGGCCCAGACCGACGCCAACCGGCAACTCGCCTTGCTGCTGACCGTTCTCGGCGGCCTCACTTTGGCCATCGTGGTGATCGGCGTGCTGATCATCGCCCGCTCGATCGCGCGGCCGCTTTCGGTCATCACCGCCACCATCAAGCAGGTGGCCGATGGCGCCGACGATGTCGAGGTCCCGCACGTCGAACGCGGCGACGAGATCGGCGCGCTGGCGCGCGCCATCCAGATCTTCAAGGAAGCGATGGATCGCAACCGCAAACTCAATTCGCAGGTATTGCAGGATTCCGAAGCGCGGGAAGCCCGCAGCCGGCACATCGAGAAATCGGTCGAGGAATTTCGTGGCGCGATGGAAGCCGTGGTGCGCGCGGTCGCCAGCAGCGCCACCTCGATGCGCGATACCGCGCAGTCGATCGCCAAGGTGGCGTCGGATGCCAACGGACAGGCCGTGGTCGCGGCCGGCGCCACCGAACAGGCCTCGCAAAGCGTCGCCGCGGTCGCCGGAGCCGCCGAGGAATTGTCGGCTTCGGTCGAGGAAATCAGCCGCCAGGTCCATCATTCCGCCAATGTGGTCGAGGAAGCCGGCCAGCGTACCGACAAATCGGTGGCCGAGATCGAAAGCCTGGCGGCCGCGACCCAGCGCATCGACGGCGTGCTCAATTTGATCCAGACCATTGCCGAACAGACCAATTTGCTGGCGCTCAACGCCACCATCGAAGCCGCCCGCGCCGGCGATGCCGGCCGCGGTTTTGCCGTGGTGGCGCACGAGGTCAAGGCGCTGGCCGAGCAGACCGCGAAAGCGACCACCGAGATCGGCGAGAACGTCGGCATGATCCAGAGCTCGACGCGCAACGCCGTCAATGCGGTGCGTGAGATCGGCGGCGTGGTCCGCAACATCAACGAAGTCACCTCGACGATCGCCAGCGCGGTCGCCGAACAGGATGCCGCGACCCGCGAGATTTCGGCCAACGCGCAGATGGCCGCCCAGGGCAACGAAACGCTGGTCGGCAATATCGGCTCGCTCAGCGACGCGATCGGCGAGACCGCCAAGGCCGCGACCTCGGTGCTATCGGCCTCGACCGACCTGACCTCGACCGCGGAAATCCTGTCGCGCGAAGTCGACAAGTTCTTCCACAATCTGCGCGACGACGCGCCGGGTCACGGTAAGGCGGCCTGACGCAGCGTCGGACCCAGAAAAGCTGTAGCCCGGATGAGCGAAGCGATATCCGGGGCAAGCGCTCCCCGCTACGAGTTGCTCAGAGCCACTGCGCGGGAATTTGCAGATCGCAGGCGAAAGCCAACACCAGCGACATCGCAAACCCGCTCACGCTGAACAGCGCGATCTGATTGAACAGCTTGCGTTCCGGATGAGCCCACAGAATCTTCATGCTCGACATGATCGATGCCTCCCCTTTTGTGCGAGATAAAACTCTCGTCTCCGGGACCGAGCCTAGGGCGGCAGGATTAAAACCGGTTTTACACGAGATCCCGAGCGGCAGGATTGCCGAAACATTGGTTAAAATTGCCGGCGGCTTTCGTGGTCAATGGTCCGTAAACCGCTATTCGACCGGCACCACGTCGACGGCGACGCCGAGCTTCTGCTTGCGTGATCCGACGATGATGCCGTCGACCGGCGAGACGTCGGAAAAGTCGCGGCCGACCGCGAGCACGATGTGATCGTTGCCGATCAGGATGTCATTGGTCGGATCGAGACCGACCCAGCCGATCTCCTCGCCGCACCACAGCGAGACCCAGGCGTGGGTGGCGTCGGCGCCTTGCAGGCGCGGCTTGCCCGGCGGCGGGATGGTGCGCAGATAGCCGCTGACATAGGCCGCCGGCAGCCCCAGGCCGCGCAGCCCGGCGATCATGACATGGGCAAAGTCCTGGCAAACGCCGTGGCGCTTTTCCAGCACTTCGGTCAGCGGCGTGGAGATCACGGTCGCCTTCGGATCGTATTTGAATTCGGTGCGGATCCGGTGCATCAGCTCGACCGCGCCGGCCAGCACTTCGCGCGCGGCGGCAAAGCTCGCGGCGGCATATTCGGTGGCGGATGTCAGCACCGGCACCAGCGGACTGGGAAACACGTAGCCGATCGGGGAAGCCGGGCCGAGGCTGGTGGACGCAAAAGCAGCGTCGCGGACCCGCACCCAATCCGGGCTCGGCGCCGCGCGATCGGGCGTTGGCCTTAAAACGGACACCCTCGAACGGGAATTGATTCGCAGGGTGCGATGCGGCGTTTCGATCAGCACGCTCTCGGTCGGAGTGCCGAAGAAGTCGCTTCTCACGGTGCGCTCCGCCGGTTGCGGCCTTATCTCGACATGGTGCGAGACCAGTTTCTGGCCGTCGCCGCTCTTCGGCTCCAGCCGCAGCGAGCAGCGCGCGAAGCTCACCGAACTTTCGTAACTATAGGTGGTGACATGGCGGATGTCGTAGATCACGCCAGGCCCGTCAGCTTCTCGGGCCGGCTCGCGTTGGGGCCATGGGGGAAATAATGCAGCCCGATGGCGTCGGCGAGGTTGAGCAGATCCTGCTCCAGCACGAACAGCGTCTTGGTGTCGAGGGCTGCGGCTTCCGCTGTCGTCAAGGTGGATTGCAGGCCGACCGCAAGCCGGCGCGGCCGTTCGATCAGCCCGCCCTCCTTCAGGGCCGGGAGGCTTGCGATGTGATCGTTGAGGGCAAACACCTGGAAGGCGACCGACCTTGGGTTATAGGGATCGAGCACCACGAGGTCGCGCACCGGGGCGAGCAGCGGCCCGACCAGATAGCGCGAGCGATAGGTGATCTGGCAGTCCACCAGCGTCAACAGCACGTCGAGATCCTCGCCGCCGGCCTCGTCATAGGCGAACTGGCGCGCGAAGCGCAGCGTGTTGATCGCGCGCTCAGTGCGGCGGCCCATTTCAAGGAAGCGCCAGCCGGCGGCGCGGTTCATGTTTTCCTGCGCCAGCCCGGCAAAACTCGCCAGTTCCTGCAATGAGAGCTCGGCGGCGCTGACGACGCCGTCGTCATCCTCGACTTCGTGCGCCAGCCGCTCGGTCATCTCGGTAATGACCTGCCAGGCGTCCGGCGACAGCCGTTCGCGCAGCGAAGTCGCGGTGCGCTGCGCGGTTCGCAGCAGCGACAGCGCCGAGCCAAATTTCTCCTCGCTCTGCAGCGCTTCGGCCGCGACCTTTGCCGGCTGCGCGCGCGAGACCTGCGAGGTCGCGCCCCAGGACACCAGGAGCCGCTGGATCCGTTCGATCGAATGCAGCGCGGTCGATGGACCCTTGCCCGGATCGCGCTGGGTGCCGAGCGCCCGGATCAGCCGCAGCGTCGCCTCGGCACGCTCGAGATATCGGCCGAGCCAGAACAGATTGTCGGCGGCGCGGCTCGGCACCACGCCGGCGATCCGCCGGATCCGGACCGTATCGCCGGCCGGCAGCAGCGTGGTCGGCGACACCGCTTTGTCGGACACCACCCAGACGTCGGCGGCGCGGGCGCCATCGCCCATCGATACCGCGCGCGCATCGGGCTGGTCCGCGATCCGGCAAAAGCCGCCGGGCATGATGGTCCAGCCATTGGGGGTCGCCGCCGCGAACACCCGCAGCACGAACGGGCGCGGCGTGATGTGGCCATTGTCCCATACCGGCGTGGTCGAGAGCCGCACCAGTTCCTGGCCGACATAATCGATGCCGCGATCGGAAATCGCGTTTTTCAACCGCTCACGCTCGCTCGGCGACAACTCGCCGGGCAGGATCGGCCCGTGGCCGGGAAAACCGGGAACGCCGCGGCCATAGGCGCCCTCGATCGCCACCCGGTCGAGCCGCGACAACACTTCCTCGCGGGCGGATTTCTGGCCGCACCACCAGGTCGCGATGTGCGGCATCTTCAGATCCTCGCCGAGCAGGCGCCGCGCCAGACTGGGCAGGAAGCCGAGCAGTGCGCGCGCCTCCAGCACGCCCGAGCCCGGCATGTTGGCGACGACGACGCCATTCTTCCTGATCACGTCGATCAGGCCGGGCACGCCAAGCTGCGAGGACGCGTCAAGCTCGAGCGGATCGAGAAAATTGGAATCGACCCGGCGCAGCAGCACGTCGAGCCGCTTCAGCCCGGCAACGGTGCGGATGTGAACGCGGTCGCCGCTGACCGCGAGGTCGTCGCCCTCCACCAGCAGGAAGCCGAGATAGCGCGCCAGCGTGGCATGTTCGAAATAGGTCTCGCTGAAATTGCCCGGCGTCAGCAGTCCGATGCGCGGTTCATCGCGGTCGGCGCCGGCGCGCAAACTGTCGCGGAACGCCTCGAAGAACGACGCGACGCGCTCGACATTCATCGACTTGTACAACGTGGCAAAGGCGCGCGACAGCACCAGGCGGTTTTCCAGCGCATAGCCCGCGCCCGACGGCGCTTGCGTCCGGTCGCCGAGCACCCACCAGCGGCCGTCGGGACCGCGGCCGACATCGGCGGCGTACAAATTGAGATAGCGGCCGCCGGGCGGCTTGACCCCGCACATCGGGCGCAGATATTCGGAACTGCCTGCGATCGCGGCCGCCGGCACCGCGCCATCGGCAATCAGGCGGCCCTCGCCATAGAGATCGCCGAGCACCATCTCGAGCAATTGCGCGCGCTGCACGATGCCTGCGGTCAATTGCTGCCACTCGGCCTCACCGATCAACAGCGGCAGATGACTGAGCGGCCAGCTGCGGTCGGCGGTCTCGCCGGGCGCGCGATAGGTCACGCCGGCTTCGCGCAAATGGCGGTCGGCGGAGCCGAACCGCCGCTCGATATCGGCCGGGGTCAATTCGGCAAAAGCGTCGAAAAACCGGGTCCAGACCTCCCGCGGGGTGCCGTCTTCCGTCAGATATTCATCGGGAATCCCGGGCAAGCGCGCGTAGCCGCGCGTCCATTGCGCTACCCGCCGGTTGCCCGGACGGGCCTTGCTGCCTTGATTGCCGGCTTGTCCCGCCATCCTAGACTCCGCCTCAAACCCCCATCTTCAATGCAGGAGCGGCGTCCGCAAGTCGAGGGTCAGCGGAAATTCAATTGTGCGCTCCTCGCGGGGCGGATCGATCTTGCCGGGGGTATGGCCGTGGTCGACAAACCGGGCCAGCCGCCGCGCTTCGGCCTCGTAGGAATTGACCGGCTTGGTGTCGTAGCTGCGGCCGCCGGGATGGGCGACATGATAGACGCAGCCGCCGAGCGAGCGGCCGTTCCAGGTATCGATCAGATCGAACGTCAGTGGCGCGTGCACCGGAATGGTCGGATGCAGTCCGGAGGCCGGCTGCCAGGCCTTGAAACGAACGGCCGCGACCGCCTCGCCGGAGCGGCCGGTCGCCGTCATCGGCATCCGCCTTCCGTTGCAGGTGACGACATGGCGGCCCTCGACAAAGCCTTCCGCCTTGACCTGCAGCCGCTCCACTGACGAATCGACATAGCGCACGGTGCCGCCGGCGGAACCCTCTTCGCCCAGCACGTGCCATGGCTCCAGCGCCTGCCGCACTTCCAGGCTGACGCCGCCGTGATGAACGCGGCCGAAGGCGGGAAAACGGAATTCAAGTTGCGCCGCGTACCAATCGGGCGAGAAATCATAGCCGGACTGGCGGAGTTCGGAGAGCACCCCTAAAAAATCTTCCCAGAGAAAGTGCGGCAGCATGAAGCGGTCGTGCAGCGTGGTGCCCCAGCGCACGAACGCGCCCTGTTGCGGCTCGCGCCAGAGCTTGGCGATCAGCGCCCGGATCAATAATTGCTGCGCCAGCGACATCCGCGGATCGGGCGGCATTTCCAACGCGCGAAATTCCACCAGCCCGAGCCGCCCGGTGGCGCTGTCGGGCGAATAGAGCTTGTCGATGCAGATTTCGGCGCGGTGGGTGTTGCCGGTGATATCGACCAGGATGTGACGGAACAGCCGATCAACCAGCCACAGCGGCGCCTTGACGCCCTCCGGCGGCACATGGGCCAGCGCGATTTCCAGTTCATAGAGGCCGTCATGCCGGGCCTCGTCGATGCGCGGCGCCTGGCTGGTCGGGCCGATGAACATGCCCGAGAACAGATAGGACAGCGACGGATGCCGCTGCCAGTACAGCACCAGGCTCTTCAGCAGGTCGGGACGGCGCAGGAACGGCGAGTCCTGCGGCGTTGAGCCGCCGACCACGACATGATTGCCGCCGCCGGTGCCGGTATGGCGGCCGTCGACCAGAAAGCGGTTGGCGCCAAGCCTGGTCTTGGCGGCGTCTTCATACAGCCCAAACGTGATGTCGACGGCTTCGCGCCAGCTTTGCGCCGGCTGGATGTTGATCTCGATCACGCCGGGGTCCGGCGTCACTTTTATCACTTCAACCCGCGGGTCGAACGGCGGCGGATAGCCCTCGACATGGACCTGCATCCGCATCTCTTCGGCGGTGGCCTCCACCGCCGTCACCAGTTCGAGATAGTCCTCGAGCTTCTCCACCGGCGGCATGAAGGCGCACAATACGCCGTCGCGGATTTCGATCGACATCGCGGTGCGGACGCCGCCGCTTTTGAGCTGCTGCTCCTGCACTTCCTGCGAGGCAGCCGCCTCGGCCGGCGCATTGCCGTCGTAAACCGGCAGCGCCTCGCGCGGCTCCATCGGATCCTGTTCGACGATGTAGGGATATTCCTCGGCGGGAATATGCGGCAGCGAGGCGATCGGCAGCCGCAGGCCGAGCGGGGAATCGCCGGGGGTGAGAAACAGATTGCCGCGCCGTAGCTTCCAGCGCTCGCTCTTCCAGCGCGACGACGTATTTCCGGCTTCCGCGTTCCAGCGCTGGATCGGCAGCACGAATCCCTTTGGCGTGTTCAGGCCCTGATCGAACACCCGCGCCATCCGCGAGCGCTCTTCCGGATCGGACAATTTTGAGTCGCTCGGATCGACATTGGGCGGAAGGCCCGCTTCCTTCTGCAGCCAATGCGAGGGGTCCTCGAACGCCGGCAGGATGAATTCGGAATCGACGCCGAGTTTTTTGGCGGCGCCTTCGGCGAACCGTTCGGCGTCGGCGATCCCGGCCTTTTTCGGGTTTTCGATTTTGGCGATCAGGTCGGAGTTCTTCCAGATCGGAATGCCGTCCTTGCGCCAGTAAAGTCCGAACGCCCAGCGCGGCAGGCTTTCGCCCGGATACCATTTGCCCTGGCCGTAATGCAGCAGGCCACCCGGCGCGAAACGCGCGCGCAGGCGACGGATCAGATCGTCGGCGAAACCGCGCTTGGTCGGGCCGACCGCGGCGATGTTCCATTCCGGCGCTTCCAGATCGTCGACCGACACGAAGGTCGGCTCGCCGCCCATGGTCAGGCGCACGTCGTGGGCCTTCAGATCGGCATCGACCTGCTCGCCGAGCCGGTCGAGACGCGCCCAGGATTCATCGGAAAACGGCCGGGTGATCCGCGGCGCTTCGCGAATCCGCTTGACGCTCATCTCGAAGCCGAATTCGACATTGGCAAAGCCGGCGCTGCCGGAGATCGGCGCCGCCGAGCGGTAATGCGGCGTGGCCGCGACCGGAATATGCCCCTCGCCGGTCAGCATGCCCGAGGTTACATCGAAGCCGATCCAGCCCGCGCCCGGCAGATACACCTCGGCCCAGGCGTGCAGATCGGTGAAATCGTTTTCGACCTCGCGCGGCCCCTCGACCGGATCGATGTCGGGGCGCAACTGGATCAGGTAGCCTGACACGAACCGCGCGGCGAGCCCGAGATGCCGCACCGCCTGTATCAATAGCCATGCCGAGTCGCGGCAGGAGCCGGAGCCCGCGGCCAGCGTCTGCTCCGGGGTCTGGATGCCCGGCTCCATCCGGATCACGTAGCCGATTTTCTTTTGCAGCAGGGCGTTGAGCTCGACCAGGAAATTGACGGTGGAGTCCGCCGCGCGCGGGATCTGCTCGAGGTAAGCGGCGAATAACGGCCCCTGCGCTTCCGTGGCGAGATAGGGCTCGAGTTCGGCCTTGAGATCGTCGGTATATTGAAACGGAAAACTGCTGGCGTAAGGCTCGACAAAGAAATCGAACGGATTGACCACCGTCATCTGCGCGGAGAAGTCGACCTCGATCTTCAGCTCGGTGGCCTTCTCCGGAAAAACGAAGCGCGCCAGCCAATTGCCCTGCGGATCCTGCTGCCAATTCACGAAATGGTTTGATGGCGTGACCTTGAGCGAATAGCTCAGGATCGGCGTGCGGGTATGCGGCGCCGGGCGCAGCCGGATGGTCTGCGGACCGAGATCGATCGGCCGGTCATAGGTGTAGTGTGTGACGTGATGCAGTGCGACGAAGATCGACACGGACCGGCAACTCCAGCAGCTTTTTTAAGCAGAACACCTGACGTTGCGCCGATCAAGCATTAACAACGGGCAGAGGTTGCCTAACTACCAAGCCGTCATCGCCTGGCGCAGCATCCACCACGTCGTCGCCGGCGAACGCGCGGGACCCATACGCGTGTCCTAGCGTTTAGGCACGGAAGCAGAATGCCTTCCGCAACAATCACGCCAGGGGTTATGGGTCCCTGCGTTCGCCGGACGACGGCCAGCTACATCGTCGCGCCAAGCACCCAGGGCGCGAATTCGGCGCCGCCGAAATCAAAGCTTTCGCTCTTGGTCGGCTGGCCCGAGGCGGTCTTCAGCATGAGATCGAAGATGCGCTGGCCGCATTGCTGCACGGTTTCCTCGCCGTCGAGGATGGTGCCGCAATTGACGTCCATGTCGTCTTCCATCCGCTTGTACATCGCCGAGTTGGTCGCGAGCTTGATCGAGGGCGCGGGCTTGCAGCCGAACACGCTGCCGCGGCCGGTGGTGAAGCAGACCAGATTGGCGCCGCCCGCGACCTGCCCGGTCGCCGCGACCGGGTCGTAACCGGGCGTGTCCATGAAGACAAAACCCTTCTTGGTGACGGGCTCGGCGTAGTTCAACACGTCGACCAGATTGGTGCTGCCGGCCTTCGCCATCGCGCCCAGTGACTTCTCGAGAATCGTGGTAAGGCCGCCGGCCTTGTTGCCGGGGCTCGGATTGGCGTCCATCTCGGCGCCTTCGCGCTCGGTGTATTCTTCCCACCAGCGCATCAGCGCGACCAGTTTCTCGCCGACCTCGCGGCTGACCGCGCGACGGGTCAACAGATGCTCGGCGCCGTAGGTCTCCGGAGTCTCGGAGAGGATCACGGTGCCGCCGTGCCGTACCAGGAGATCGCTCGCCGCGCCCAGCGCAGGATTGGCCGAGATGCCGGAATAGCCGTCGGAACCGCCGCATTGCAGCGCCACCGTCAATTCGCTGGCCGGCACCGGCTCGCGCTTGACCTTGTTGGCGTCGGTCAGCGCCTCGCGCACGAAGGCAACACCGGCTTCCACCGTCTTGCGGGTGCCGCCGACTTCCTGGATGTCCATCGCGCGCAGCCGGCCGGCGAGTTTCTGCTCCTGCATCAGGCCGCCGATCTGGTTGACCTCGCAGCCGAGCCCGAGCACCACGACGGCGGAAAAATTGACATGCCGCGCATAGCCGCCGAGCGTGCGGCGAAGCAGCGCCAAGCGGCTCGTGCTGGGTCATGCCGCAGCCGGTCTTGTGGGTCAGCGCCACCACGCCGTCGACATTGGGAAAATCGGCCAGCGGATTGTCGCCGCTGAACGGATTCTTCTTGAAGATATCGGCGACCATGCCGGCGACATGCGCGCTGCAATTCACCGAGGTGAGAATGCCGATATAGTTGCGGGTCGCGACCCGCCCGTCGGAGCGGCGGATGCCGTCGAAGGTCGCGGGCAGATCGAAATTCGGCGTCGGCGTGACGTCGACGCCATACGCATAGTCCTTGGCGAAATCGCCCATGCCGCAATTCTGGGTATGGACATGCTGGCCCGGTGCGATCGGAATGGTCGCAAAGCCGATGATCTGGCCATAGCGGCGGATCGGCTCGCCGACCGCGATCGGTTTGATCGCGACCTTGTGCCCGGCCGGAATCCGTTCGACCGTGGTGACGCCCGCGGCAATCTCCATGCCCGGCGGCAGACTCGAGCGCGCGATCAGCACGCCATCGTCGGGATGCAGGCGGATGACGGGAGCCTGGGCCATGGTCGTATCTCCTCAATTCTGCAGGCGTCGTGCCCCGGATGCTGCGCAGCGCGCAAGCGGTGCGCTGCTGATCCGGGGCCCAAGCAACGTGCGCGCACGTGGGTCCCGGCTCTGCGGAGCAGCGTTACCGGACGATGCTTTGCATCGCCTAGGCTGCACCGCGTCCGGGACACGGAACACTCACGCCTTTCCGCCCGACTCTTTTCTGGTCTGCGCGATCTGCATCTTGGCGTAGGTCGCCATCAGGCCGCTCTCGTTCGAAAGCGTCACAAGTTTAAAACCCATGTTGATCGCGCGCACCGCGCCGTCGGCGCCGGAGCAGTGGATGCCCGGATAGAGATTGCGCTTGCCGCACTCCTTGACGATCTTCTCGTAGATCTTGAGAATTTCCGGCTCGTCGCGGTCGAGTTTTGGCACCAGGCCGTAGGAGAAGCCGAGGTCGGACGGACCGATATAGACGCCGTTGATGCCCTCGACGTCGAGGATCGCTTCCATGTTGCCGACCGCCGTCTTGGTCTCCATCATCGGCAGCAGCACGATCTCCTCGTTCGCGGTCTGCTGATAGGTGCCGGCCGAGCCATACATGCCGGAGCGGATCGGACCGTTGGAACGGGTGCCGCGCGGCGGGTATTTGCTGTACTGGACCAGGTTCTCGGCTTCTTCCTTGGTGTTGATCATCGGGCAGATCACGCCATAGGCGCCGGCATCGAGCACCTTGCCGATGATGCCGGGCTCGTTCCAGGGTACACGAACCATCGGCGTCACCGGATGGGCATGCATCGCCTGAAAGCACTGCACCATCGACTGGTAATCCTGCACGCCGTGCTGCATGTCGACGGTCACGCTGTCAAAACCGCATTGCGCGATCACTTCGGCGGAAAACCCCGACGGGATCGCAAGCCAGGCGTTCACCACGGCCTTGCCGGAAGCCCATACCTTCTTGACGTTATTTGCCACGCTTTTTCCTTCCCTGTTGTCCAGATTCGTCGCCACTGCCTAGAGCCTCGCGATGGCGCGAGACAGTCCGAATTTTGCAGCTCTGGCTTGCTTCGCTGCGTTGCGATGGCGGCATGTTAGAATTTCATTGGCCGCGCGCACTATCGCCGCCCCCGCGCCGCCGGGCAAGGGGATGCCGATTCAGGCGCTGACCTTGGCGTGGCCGCCGAGATAGGCCGCCGCGATAGCCTCGTTGCCCCAGAGTTCGTCGGGCTTGCCGCCCAGCACGATGCGGCCGGTTTCCAGCACATAGCCGTGATCGGCCACCGAAAGCCCCATGCGGGCGTTCTGCTCGACCAGCAGCACCGTGGTGTTGCGCCGGATCTCGGAAATGATCTTGAACACGGCCTGCACGATCACGGGTGCTAGCCCCAGCGACGGCTCGTCCAGCAGCAACAGCCGCGGTTTTGCCATTAGCCCGCGCGCCACGGCCACCATCTGCAATTGTCCACCCGACAGGGTCCAGCCCAGCGACGAGGTAAATTTGCGAATGTCCGGAAACAAATCGAACATCGCATCCGCCTCGCGGGACAGTTCCGAGGACGAAACGCGCCGGTTCGAGGCGCCGAGCATGATGTTTTCCTTGACCGTGAGGCCGGGAAAAATCCGCCGGCCTTCCGGCACGTGGGAAATGCCGAGCCGGACGATGGCTTCGGGCCGCAGCCCCGCGATCGATTTGCCGTCGAACAGGATGTCGCCGGCCGCAGGTTTGGACAGGCCCGAAATCGCGCGCAGCGTGGTCGATTTGCCGGCACCGTTGGCCCCGAGCAGCGTCACCACCTGGCCCTCATCGACCGCAAAGGTGATGCCGCGCAGCGCCTCGATCTCGCCGTAGCGCACCACCAGATCGCGGATTTCGAGCAGCGCCATTTATTCGGTCCCGAGATAGGCGGAGACGACGTCGGGATGGCGCAGCACCGCCATGGATTCGCCGTCCGCGATGCGGCGTCCGAAATTGAGCACCGTGATGTGCTGGGCCGCCTCGGACACCAGCGTCATGTCGTGGTCGATGATCAGGATGGTCAGACCCTGCGCCGCGATCCGCTTGAGCAGTTCATGCAGTTCCTGCTTCTCGGTGATGTTGAGGCCGGCGGCGGGTTCGTCGAGCAAAAGCAGCGTCGGATTGGCAGCCAGCGCGCGCGCGATCTCGATCAGCCGCTGATGGCCGTAGGAAAAGCTCGAAATCAGTTCATTGGCGCGGGGGCCGAGGCCGACGAAGGTCAACGCTTCCATCGCGCGCTCGGTGAGCGCGGCATCGCCGCCTGTGATCAGCGTATTGCCCGGCCGCTCCGCGCCGATCTCGACGTTCTCGAGCGCGGTCATCGAGCGGAACAGGCGGATGTTCTGGAAGGTGCGGCCGAGCCCCGCCGCGGTGCGCAGATGCGGCGGCATCTCGGTGATATCGGTGCCGTCGAGCAGGATCTTGCCGGATGTGGCCTTGTACAGGCCGGAGAGCACGTTCAGCGTGGTGGTCTTGCCGGAACCGTTCGGCCCGATCAGCGCATGCACCCCGCCGCGCCTGACCTGGATATCGACGCCGTCGACCGCCTTGAGCCCGCCGAAATATTTGGAAAGGCCGGTGACCTCGAGCACGATATCGCCGCCGACGGTCGCCGGCATCAGTTTCAGCGCGCTTGCGGCCGGCAGCGCCTTGGCCTTGCCGCGCAGCCGGTCGATCGCCGCGCTGATGAAGCCCCAGATGCCGTCGGGCATGTAGCGGATGATCAGGATGACGGACAGGCCGTAGATCGCGAGATAAAGCCCGGGCACGCTTTTGAGGAAGCGCAGCCATTCCGGGATCAGGATCAACAGCCCGGTGCCGATCGCAGACCCAATCGGCGACGACACGCCGCCAAGCAGCGACATCGTTAAATAAACCACCGACTCGGCAAACGAGAACTGATCCGGGCTGACATAGGCAAAACCGCCGGCGAAAAGCCCGCCGGCCAATCCGCCGAGCACCGCGCTGAGCGCGAAGGCGGAGACCTTGGTGCGGAACACGTCGATGCCGACGACGCCGGCGGCGAGTTCATTGTCGCGCACCGCGCGCATCGCGCGCCCGAGCCTGGTATCGGCGAGATGCCAGACAAAATAGCCGACCAGCGCCAGCATCGCGACGCAGAAGGCGAGATAGGATTGCGCCGACAGGAACAGATCGGGCCGGCCGATATTCGAAACGCCGTCCGGGCCGTGGGTCAGCCAGATCGCGTTGATCATGACCAGCGTGACGATCTGCTGGAACGAAATCGTCACCATGGCCAGGTAATGGCCGCCGAGCCGCAGCGTCGAGGCGCCGAGTACCGCGCCGGCCAGCAGCGCCACGATGCAGCCGCCGGCAAGGCACAGCCAGTAGCTGATATGATAGTCCGAGGTGCCGATGCCGACCACATAGGCGCCGAGGCCGAAGAACGCCGCCTGCGCCAGGTTGATCTGGCCGCACAGTCCGAGCACCACCGAGAGGCCGAACACCGCGATCGCGAAGGTGGTGGCCTGCATCAGGATGTTGTGGACGTAGCCGTCGACCTGAATGGTCGCGGCCAGCGCCACCAGGATCGCCGCGCCAATGAAATACGGCAGATGCCGCAACAGCATCGGCTTTTCACGCGACACCGCAACGGTAGCCGGCATGTTGTCGGATGGCGCGCTCATGCCTTCTCCGCCACGCGTTCGCCGAAGATGCCCTGCGGCCGGAACACCAGGAAGAATATCAGCACGAGGAACGCAAAACCGTCCTTGTACGGCACCGAAATATACGCCGCGCCAAAAGTTTCGATGATGCCGAGCGCCAGCCCACCGACGATCGCGCCCGCGACGTCACCAAAACCGCCGATGATGGTGGCGGCAAACGCCTTCAGCGCGATGGTCGAACCCATCTGGATCGAGACGAACAAGACCGGCGCGACCAGGATGCCGGCAAGGCCGCCCAGCACCGCCGAATAGATGAAGGTGATCATGATCATGCCGGAGACGGAAATGCCGAGCAGCGAGGCCATCTCCTTGTCCTGCGAGGTCGCCTGCAATTTCTTGCCCAGCATCGTCTTCTCGAAGAACCAGTAATTGAACACCACCAGGATCATCGTCACCACGATGATCAGCAGATACTGGCTGTCGAGATAGACCGGCCCGAGCTGGATGCCCGGCGTCTCGAACCACCCTTCCAGCACCTGCGGCTGCGGGCCGTAGATCGCCAGCACCGAATTGGCCATCAGGATCGAGGCGCCGATGGTCGCGATGATGACCGGGAGGAAAGAGCGGTGACGCAGCGGATAATAGACCCCGAGATTGAAGATGACCCCGAGCAGCGCCATGCCGCCGAGCGCCATCAGGAACGAAAGCCAGTACGGCCATTGCAGATCGACCGCGAACACCACCATCAAATAGGCCGCGACCATCGAGAATTCGCCTTGCGCGAAGTTCACCACATTGGTGGCGCGGAAGATCAGCACGAAGCCGAGCGCGACCAGCGCATAGACCGCACCGATGCCGACGCCGGTGAACAGCAATTGCAGGAAGAGATCCATGACACGCGTTCGGTAAGAGGAACCACGCAGCTAATCGTCGACAGGACAATTGCGGCCTCCCCGATCCGGGGAGGCCGGATGCACGATCAATCGTTGAAGTCGATGTGCTTGTCGTAGACGATGGTCCCCTTCTCGTTCCGCACGACGTTGTAGCCGTGCAGACCGTCACCGTTCGCGTCGAAATTATATTCGCCTTCGGCGCCCGGGAATTTCTTCAGCGCCAGGATCGCTTCGCGGATCTTTGTCGGCTCGGTCGAGCCGGCCTTGTTGATCGCCGCCGACAGGATGGTGATGGCGTCGTACGGCCAGGCGCTCTGGTTATCCGGCGCGGTCTTGTAGGCGTCGCGGTAGGACTTGCCGAACGCCTTGGAGGCGTCGCTGGAATCTTCGGCATAGTCCGCCACGCCGAAGGTGCCGAACAGCGCGGGACCCGCGAGCTTGGTCGAGGACACCGCGACCACCGAGGGCGAGCCGACCCAGGGAATGGTGACGCCGAGTTGGCGCAGCTGACGGGCGAAGATGCCGAGGTCGTTTTCGAAGGTGAAATAGGTGCCGAGAACGTCGGCGCCGGACTGCTTCACCGCCAGCACGACCGGGGTAAAATCCTGGCTCTGGTTGGCATAGCCCTGATCGAGCACCGCCGGGCTGCCGAGCGCTTCGAGCGCCGAGGCCAGCGCCTTGCCGCCGGCGGTGCCGAACGCGTCGGTCGAATGCACGATCGCCCATTTCTTCTTGCCGAGCGTCTTGACGCCATAGTCAGCAATAACTCGGCCGGAATAGCTGTCGTTCGGACGGAAGCGGAACAGCCACTGATTGCCCATATGGGTCAAAGCGGGATCGGTGCCGCCGATCATCACCGGCTTCCCGAGCTTGAGAACGTCGGGCGCCATCGCATGCACCTGGGTCGAGCGGATCGACCCCAGGAAGCCGACGATATCCGACTGGGCCGCCAGCTTGGAGAATGCCAGCACGATGCCGGGATTGGTGGTCTGGTCGTCTTCGATGACCAGTTCGACCTGCTTGCCGAGCACGCCGCCGGCCTTGTTGACCGCGGCCAGCGCCAGCTTGGCGCCGTTCTGCGCCCACAGGCCCTGCTCCGCCGCGGGACCCGTCACCGGCACGCACATGCCGATCTTGATGGTTGCACCCTGTGCCCGCGCCGCGCTGCCGATAACGTATGGTGCGGTAATACCAACGGCCAAGCCAGCCGCAAAATCCCGTCTCGTGAGCTTCATTTCATTCTCCCTGAGGCCGGGCTTCTGTGTCGGCCTTTCTTGGTCTTGGCTGTCCGTTTGCCGGGCGCGAAACCGACTGCGTATCTACGGACTCTTGGCGCGAGAGTAAATTGATATCGCAATGGTTTCCGGGGTAGCAAAAAGACGTAACGCCGCACGGCGGCGTTGGAATGTTAACGCCGGCCGGCTGCGGCTATTCCATGCCGGCTCATGCAAGCGTTCGCTGCTCAAGCAATAAGCACGAAGCTTGCCGCATCGCAGCGTACATCGCCGCTACTCGAAATCGCTTGCCTCGGTATCGCCGTCGCCGTCACCAGGCAGTTCCGCCAGGCTGCTTTCAAGCGCACGCAGCATGTCCTGCAACTCCGCGAGCTTGCGGGCGCCATAGCGCTTGGTCATCGCCGCATAGATCGCCTCCGACGATGGCGCCACCGCCGCGATCAGTTTTAAACCCTTGGCGGAGACCGACACCACAGCGCGGCGCAGATCGGCCTTTGCGGTCCGGCGCTCGATCAAATGCCGCGCCTCGAGGTCGCGCAGAATGCGCGACAGGCTGGGACCGAGCAGGAACGCGACCCGCGCCAGCTCCGTGACCTCGATGGCCTCGACCGCCGTCAGCGCCCTTAAGATGCGCCATTGCTGCTCGGTCAGACCGTGGTCGCGCAGCGAGGGGCGGAACTGGCGCATCACCGCCTCGCGCGCGCGCAGCAGCGACATCGGCAGCGAGCGCGAGAATTCGCGCATCGGCAGCCGACGCGCCGCGGCTTTGCCGGCCGCGCCCGAACCGGTCCCTTTCAGCGATTTCTTCCGCGCCATCTTTGTTTCGTTCCACGTCCCGTCGCGCGATCAATTTTGCGGTGCAGCAAACCCGGATAGGGTTTGCCCTGAACCATTTAACATGTTAATCATATTTTCGCATCCACTTTTCATCCTCCTCTCGCGCGTGACCTCGACCGAGCATGGCCCTTTCCAAGGACGATATCCGCCTTGCCGCCGAGCGGCTCGACACTGCGGAAAAAACCCGCAAGCAGATCCGGCAGATCTCGCTGGAGCATCCCGGCATCACCATCGAGGACGCCTATGCGATCCAGAAGGCGTGGATCGCGATCAAGCTGGCGCAGGGCCGCGTGGTCAAGGGACACAAGATCGGCCTGACCTCGAAGGCGATGCAGAGCGCGCTCAATATCGACGAGCCGGATTCCGGCGTGCTGCTCGACGACATGTTCTTCGCCGACGGCGGCCTCGTGCCATCCGACCGCTTCATCGGCACCCGGGTCGAGGCCGAGCTCGCCTTCATCATGAAGCAGCGCCTCGCAGGCCCGAACTGCACCATGTTCGACGTGCTCAACGCGACCGACTTCGTGGTGCCGGCGCTGGAAATCTTGGACACCCGGATTGAACGGGTCGATCCCCAGACAAAGTCGACCCGCAAGATTTTTGATACCATCGCCGACAACGCCGCCAACGCCGGCATCGTGCTGGGCGGACGGCCGTTGCGTCCGCTGGACGCCGACCTGCGCTGGATCGGCGCGCTGTGTTATCGCAACGGCCAGCTCGAAGAGACCGGGCTTGCCGCCGGCGTGCTCAACCATCCCGCCACCAGCGTGGCGTGGCTCGCCAACAAGATCGCGCCGCTGGGCCTTGCGCTGGAGGCAGGCCAGGTCGTGCTGGCCGGATCGTTCATCCGCCCGATCGAGACCCGCAAAGGCGACACGATTCAAGCCGATTATGGTCCCTATGGCAGCGTGAGCTGCTACTTCGCCTGATACGCACGAAATGGAGTGATCCGTCATGCCGCATTTCACGCTCGAATATTCCGCCAATCTGGATTCCCGTGTCGACATGGCCAAGGTGGTCGAGGTGGTCCGCAAGGCCGCGATCGAAACCGGAATTTTCCCGATCGGCGGCACCCGCGTCCGCGCCGTGCGCTGCGAGCATTTTGCCATTGCCGACGGCAATCCGGAGCACGGCTTCATTGCCCTGCTGCTGCGCATTGGTGAGGGCCGCGATCTCCCGACCCGCCAGAAGGCCGGTGAGCATGTCTTCAAGGCGCTATCGAGTTACCTCGACCCGGTGTTCGCCAACAGCAAGTTCGCGCTGTCGTTCGATATCCAGATCAACGACAAGGACATGAGCTGGAAACGCAACAACATCCACGAAGCCCTGCAGAAGACTTCGAAAGTGGAGGCCACCGCCCATGGATAAGGTCACGCCGAAATCAGCCGATGTGTTCGCCGCCAACCGCGACCGCGTCGCTCCGCTGCTGACAAAACTGAAGGCCGAAGGCATCGGCCATCTCATCGACGGCAAGATCGTGCCGTCGATCTCGGGGCAAACCTTCGAGACCACCTCGCCGGTCGATGGCGCGGTGCTGGCCTCGGTGGCGCGCGGCAATGCCGAGGATATCGACCGCGCCGCGACCGCCGCCGCGCTCGCCTTCAAGGCCTGGCGCGACATGCCGGCCACGATGCGCAAAAAACTGCTGCATCGGGTGGCCGATGCGATCGAGGACCGCGCCGACGATATCGCGGTGCTCGAATGCATCGATACCGGCCAGGCCCATCGCTTCATGGCCAAGGCCGCGATCCGCGCCGCGGAGAATTTTCGTTTCTTCGCCGACAAATGCGGCGAGGCGCGCGACGGCCTCAATACCCCGAGCGAGGAGCACTGGAATATCTCGACCCGGGTGCCGATCGGCCCGGTCGGCGTGATCACACCGTGGAATACGCCGTTCATGCTCTCGACCTGGAAGATCGCGCCGGCGTTGGCCGCCGGCTGCACCGTGGTGCACAAGCCCGCGGAATGGTCGCCGGTGACGGCCGATCTCCTGGCAAAGCTGGTCAAGCAGGCCGGCGTGCCCGATGGCGTGCTCAACACCGTGCATGGCATCGGCGAGGAGGCCGGCAAGGCCTTGACCGAGCACCCCGCGATCAAGGCGATTGGCTTTGTCGGCGAAAGCGCGACCGGTTCGGCGATCATGGCGCAGGGCGCGCCGACCCTGAAGCGGGTGCATTTCGAGCTCGGCGGCAAGAACCCGGTGATCGTGTTCGACGATGCAGATTTGGACCGCGCGCTCGATGCGGTCGTGTTCATGATCTACTCGCTCAATGGCGAGCGCTGCACCTCCTCCAGCCGCCTGCTGATTCAGGAAAGCATCGCCGAAAAATTCACAGAAAAACTCACCGCTCGGGTCAAGGCATTAAAAGTTGGCCATCCGCTCGACCCCGCCACGGAAATCGGACCGCTGATCCACGAGCGGCACCTGGCAAAGGTCTGTTCCTATTTCGACGTCGCGCAGAAGGACGGCGCGGTGATCGCGGTCGGCGGCAAACGGCATGACGGCCCCGGTGGCGGGCATTATATCCAGCCGACGCTGGTCACCGGCGCAAATGCAAAAATGCGGGTGGCGCAGGAGGAAGTGTTCGGGCCGTTCCTGACCGTGATCCCGTTCAACGATGAGAAGCACGCGATCGAAATCGCCAATGGCGTCAACTACGGTCTGACCGGCTATGTCTGGACCGGCGACATGGGCCGCGCCCTGCGCGTTGCGGACGCGCTGGAGGCCGGCATGATCTGGCTCAATTCGGAAAACGTCCGCCATCTGCCGACGCCGTTCGGCGGCATGAAATCCTCCGGCATCGGCCGTGACGGCGGCGATTACTCGTTCGACTTCTACATGGAAACCAAGCACGTCTCGCTGGCGCGGGGCACCCACAAGATTCAGAAACTTGGAACGACCTCATCCTGAGGAGCGGCGTCTTCGCCGCGTCTCGAAGGATGGGCCACAGTACAAGCGGCCCACGGTTCGAGACGGCGCTGGCGCGCCTCCTCACCATGAGGCAGTACAAATCGGATACCCAGGAAAACACGATGCCCGTTCCGCAACACGTCTTCGACCCGCCGTTCAACATCATCAGGTGCAGCCACGTCGTGCTCGACGTGACCGACCTTAATGCCAGCCGCGCGTTCTACGAGACCACGGTCGGCCTGCATGTCGAGGACCGCGACGACAAGGCGGTGTATCTGCGCGGCAGCGAGGAGCACCAGCATCACTCGGTGGTGCTGCGCAAGGCGGACAAAGCCGCCTGCAACCGGCTCGGCTTCAAGGTCGGCAATAACGGCGACCTCGACAAGGCGGCGGCGTTCTTTTCCGAAAACGGCATCGCCTACGCGTTCGCGGAACAGCCGTTCCAGGGCCGCACCCTGCAGTTCACCGACCCCTTCGGCTTCCAGCTCGAGCTCTATGCGACGATGGAGAAGCGCCCGCATCTGCTGCGCCGCTACGATCTCTACAAGGGCTGCCATCCGCAGCGGCTCGACCATTTCAACGTGTTCGCCGCCGAAGTGCAGGACACCGTCGATTTCTATGCCCGGCTCGGCTTCCGCCTCACCGAATATGGCGAGGAGGACGGCCCGAACGGCCGGATCGCGGCGGCGTGGATGCACCGCAAGGGCAATGTGCACGATTTTGCCATCACCAATGGCAAGGGCCCTCGCCTGCACCATCTGGCCTACTGGGTGCCGACCGCGATGAACATCCTTCATCTGTGCGACGTGATGGCCTCCAGCGGCTTTCTCAAGAACATCGAGCGCGGCCCCGGCCGCCACGGTATTTCCAACGCGTTCTTCCTCTATATCCGCGACCCCGACGGCCACCGGCTCGAACTCTACACCAGCGATTATTTTACGGGAGACCACGACCATGAGCCGCTGCGCTGGTCGCTCAGGGATCCGCGCCGGCAAACCCTGTGGGGCGCGCCCGCCCCGCGCTCCTGGTTCGAACAGGGATCGCCGTTCACAGGACAAGCCGTGCGCGAACCTCTGTTCGTCGCCGATGTCACGATCGCGGACTAGATGGGTCGCTTCCTCGCCATCGTCCTACTCCCCGGTTTGTTGCTTGCCATGACGCCTGATGCCCACGCTGCCGAATTGAAGGTGATCGCCGGCGGCTCCATGACCGGGCCGCTGAAAGAGATCGCGCCGCAGTTCGAAGCCGCGACCGGCCACAAGCTCAGCATTCATTTCAACTCCACGCCCAATCTGATCAAGCAGGTGACCTCGGGCGAGCCACTAGATCTCGCCGTGGTCCCTGTCGATGTATTCAAGGACGCCGCCGCTCGGGCACGCTTCGTGCCCGGCCCGACCATCGACATCGCCCGCGTCGGCTATGGCGTGATCGTACGCGCGGGCGCGGCGAAGCCGGATATCGGCACGCCGGATGCGGTGAAAAAAGCCTTGCTCGACGCGCCGTCGATTGCGTTCGTGCCAACAAGCGCGGCCGGCGCTTACGTTTCAAAGGTGTTCGATCGCCTCGGCATCACTGAGGAGATGAAGGCCAAGACCAAGGCGGTTCAACTGCCGGACCAGATCGCGCCCGCGGTCGCCAAAGGCGAGGCCGAACTCGGCGTGTTTCTGATCAACACCCTGATCGCGCCCGGCGTCGATCTGGTCGGGCCCCTCCCGGCCGAACTGCAACAGGAACTGGTTTTCACGGCGGCGGTCACCGCCGACAGCCAACAGCCCGACGCGGCAAAGGCTTTTATCGACTATCTCACCTCACCCGCCGCCACTGCCATCCTCAAGGCCAAGGGCATGACGCCCGGCTAAGCCGCAACAATTTCGCAATCGACTGGAAAATCTCCATGGCTTCACAGCGTATCGCAACCTACTCGATCGGCGGCGTGACCAAATACGGCGCGGTGCTGGACGCCGGCGTCATCGATCTCTCCGGTCATTTCGGCAAGGACTATCCTACCTTGCGCGAAGTCATCGCGGCCGGCGCACTGACAAAGCTCAGCGAATATGCGGCAGGCCGCAAGCCCGACCATGCGCTCGAAGGAATAAAATGGCAGCCGCCGATTCCGGCGCCGGAAAAGATCATCTGCATCGGCGTTAATTACCCTGATCGTAACGCTGAATACAAAGACGGCCAGGATGCGCCGAAATATCCCAGCATGTTCATGCGCACGCCGCGCTCCTTTGTCGGCCACGAGGCGCCGCTGGTGCGGCCACGCGCCTCGGCGCAGCTCGACTATGAGGGCGAGCTGGTGCTGGTGATCGGCAAGCCCGGGCGGCATATCCCCGAAAGCAACGCGCTCGACCACATCGCCGCGGTCACGCTGTGCAACGAGGGCACCATTCGCGACTGGGTGCGCCACGCCAAGTTCAATGTCACCCAAGGCAAGAATTTCGACTCGACCGGCAGCCTCGGTCCGTGGCTGGTGCCCTACACCGGCGAAAAGCAGATCGGCGACATCAGGCTGTCCACAAAAGTCAACGGCGAGACCCGGCAGGACGACCGCACCGGCCGGCTGATCTTCGGCTTCCGCTATCTGATCAACTACATCTCGACCTTCACGACGCTGGTACCCGGCGACGTCATCGTCACGGGCACGCCGACCGGCGCCGGCGCGCGGTTCGATCCGCCGCGCTACCTCAAGCCCGGCGACGTCATCGAGGTCGAGGCCGAAGGCGTCGGCCTGCTGCGCAACGGCGTGGTCGACGAAGTTTTGTAACGATAAGCGATTGGATAACAGCATGACTTCCACTTCCGGCGGCGAAGCCATCGTCAACGGCCTTGTCGCGCATGGCGTCGACACCGTGTTCGGCCTGCCCGGCGCGCAGATCTACGGGCTGTTCGACGCCTTTCACCAGGCCCAGCTCAAGGTGATCGGCGCGCGGCACGAACAGGCCTGCGGCTACATGGCCTATGGCTATGCGCGATCGAGCGGCAAGCCCGGCGTGTTCAGCGTGGTGCCCGGCCCCGGCGTGCTCAATGCCGGCGCCGCGTTGCTGACGGCGCTCGGCGCCAACGAGCCGGTGCTGTGCCTGACCGGCCAGGTGCCGACCGCGTTCCTCGACAAGGGCCGCGGCCATCTGCACGAGATGCCGAACCAGCTCGGCGACGCTGCGGACCTTCGTCAAATGGGCCGAGCGGATCGAATATCCCGATGCCGCGCCCGCCGCTGGTGTCGCGCGCGTTCCAGGAGATGCTGTCGGGCCGCCGTGGCCCGGCCGCGCTGGAAATGCCGTGGGACGTTTTTACCCAGCGCGCGGACGTCGGCCCGATCAAAACCGTTCGATCCCTTGCCGGCGCCGCAGCCCGACACCGAGCGCGTCAAGGCCGCCGCGCGTCTCGATCGCCGCCAGCAAGACGCCGATGATCTTCGTCGGCAGCGGCGCCATCCATGCGCGCGATGAAATCCTCGAACTCGCCGAACTGATCGACGCGCCGGTCGTGGCGTTCCGCAGCGGCCGCGGCATCGTCAGCAACGCGCATGAACTCGGTCTGACCATGGCGGCGGCCTATCAGGCTGTGGCCGCAAACCGATCTGATGATCGGGATCGGCACGCGGCTGGAACTGCCGACGATGTCGCGCTGGCCGTTCCAGCCCGACGGGCTGAAATCCATCCGGATCGACATCGATGCTTCCGAGATGCGCCGCTACACGCCGCACGTCGGCTGTCTCGCGGACGCGCAGGCCGGCACCCGCGATCTGCTCGCGGCCGTCAGGAAGGCGCGGCTACAGCAAAGACCAGCGGCCGCCGTGCCGCGATCCGCGAGGCCACGGCCGCCGCACAGGAGGAAATCCAGCAGGTCCAGCCGCAGATGGCCTATCTGAACATCCTGCGCGAGGTGCTGCCGGCGAACGCGATCGTGACCGATGAATTGTCGCAGGTCGGCTTTGCCTCCTGGTACGGCTTTCCGATTTACGAGCCGCGCACCTTCATCACCTCAGGCTATCAGGGCACGCTCGGCTCGGGCTTTCCGACCGCGCTCGGCGCCAAGGTCGCCAACCCCGATCGTGCCGGTCGTCGCGATCACCGGCGACGGCGGCTTCATGTTCGGCGTGCAGGAGCTGGCAACCGCCGTGCAGTTCAACATCGGCGTGGTCACCTTGGTGTTCAACAACAACGCCTACGGCAACGTGCGGCGCGACCAGCGCGAACGCTTTGACGGCCGCGTGGTGGCCTCCGACCTCGTCAATCCCGATTTCGTAAAGCTTGCGGAATCTTTCGGCGTGAAAGCCTCGCGCGTCACCTCGCCCGACCACTTCCGCCCCGCGCTGGAAAAAGCGCTGGCGCATGGCGGCCCGACGTTGATCGCGATCGAAGTGCCGACGGATTCCGAAGTCAGTCCGTGGAAGTTCATTCATCCCGCGAATGCCGTAGCGGGCCTCGTAGCCCGGATGAGCGAAGCGACATCCGGGGTTTGAGCGCAATCCCGCATATCGCTTCGCTCATGCGGGCTCCCGCACAATCTCCTTGACAGCGATTCAGTGATTTGCCCGTCGTGCCAAAATGTCGCAGTTTTTTCTTGTTGAACGCCGACGCAAATCACCGGCTTTTATGGTGCATCCCGTGCCCGCAAGAGGGGCGTGTCGACCGTCACGAAACGTTGGGCGCGGGGAGCGATGGGCGCGTCGTATCACAAGGCGAGTGATATGGCGCGCACGGCGAAAGCGTGTGGTCCTGACGCCCGGAATGCTGGCGTCAAGTCCTTGAGAGGCTAACGCCTCCCGGGGGCGATGGTGGCAAGAGGCTCCGATTCACCAGGGAGAGCACGTATAAACCGTAGAGCCATTGCGCAGGGAAGGCCGGAGTGTTTCCGCTGAACCTGTATGCTCGTGTGCGCATTTCCTTGTGCATCAATGCACACGAGACCGCGGGTGCAGCGCGCACCCGGTCTTCCCCGCGCCCTCTCTTGAGGGTCGCGTGCGCCCTCGATTTTTGGGGGCGAATGATTTGCAAGCCTCGGGCGCAGTGTGTCGCGAGAATGCGGACGCATATCTCGTCGTCCCTGCGAACGCAGGGACCCATAACCCCTGGCGTTAGTCGGAAAAGAAGGCATCAACCTCACTGCAAAAACGAGACGACACGGCGTATGGGTCCCTGCGTTCGCAGGGACGACTAAGCAATGTTAGCCCTGCTAAACCCGGCGTACCGTCAATACGTGCTGCTGCGTCCAGAACGCGGCGAGCACCAACAAGCCCGCGCCGGCGACCGACCAGCAGGCGATCGGCGCCCAATGCAGCAGCGGCGCGTATTCGGGGAGTTTTTGCAGGCCGCCGGCGACCGCGGCCATCCGCGCCAGCGTGGCGAGCGCGAGCGCCGAATAGACCAGCCCCAGCACCTTGCCTTCGGCGCCGGTCTCGCCGATGGCGAGCGCCGCCGAGATCGCACTCATCAGCATGCAGCCCCAGGCCGCGCCGGCGATGAACTGCGCCGCGATCAGCGTATGGAGGTTGCCGGCAAGCTCGGCGCCGAGCATTGCGAACGCGCCCAGCAGGCCCGCGATGCCCATCACGATCACGCCGCCGCGGCGTTTGACCACGGCGCTGGCCGGAAACATCGCGATATTGAAGCCGATCCAGAACACCGGCATCAGCCATTCCAGGTCGGCAGGTTTTGCGAAGCGCAAATAGAACGGCCCGCTGTTGATGCTGAAATGCAGTTGATAACCCAGCGACAGCAGCACCATCGATGCGATGAAAGCCGCCGACGCCTTGCCCAGCGGTTTTGCGGTCTTGATCGGTCGGCTGGCCGGCGCAGCTTGACCTACCAGGCCACGCTCGACCCTGGACAATGCCAGCGCGGTGAACAGCAGCACCACGCTCGAAATCACGAACGGCAGCCGGGCATCATGGTCACGCAACACCACGCCGAGATAGGGCGATACCGCGCCCGCCAGCCCGTAACCGAGCATCGCCAGCGCCGACAAAAACGGGATCGACGGTTTGGCGCGATGTTTGCCGAGCAAGGTCAGCGGCGGCGCCCGCAATGCCGACGAAGTGATCGCCCAGACCACGATCAGCGCGATGAACCAGCCTTGCGCGGATGGACCGGTGCCGGCCACGAACGGCAACGTCAAAAATGCCGCGCAGGACAGCGCGGTCAGTCCGCCCACGAACACGCCGAGCCGGCCGACGAACGGCGCGATCCGGTCGGCGGCGATGCCCATCGCGGTGTCGGTGACGGTGAAGATCGCCTGGTCCATCATCAGCACCAGGATCACCGTCGACGGCGCGAGGCCGACCTTGGCCGCCAGTTGCGGCAAATAGATCAAATAGGTGGTCCAGCCCAGCGTGAACAGCAATTGCAGGATGGCGAGATACACGCCGGTGCGATTGGCGGGCGCGGTGTCGGTGTCGGTCGAGAGTTCTGTGGTGGTCATGTCGCGTACCATAGACGAGAGAATACGGCGACGGAACGGCACTTCCCCTCTCCCCTCGTGGGAGAGGGTGGCTCGAATGAGCGAAGCGAATTCGAGACGGGAGAGGGGTTGCTGAGTCTCCCGATGCGGCCACCCCTCTTCCGCCCTCGCTTCGCTCGGGCACCTTCTCCCACAAGGGGAGAAGGGACAACGCTAGCGGGCCTTGCGAAATGTCAGATTGATACGCTGGCGGCCCATCAGCGCGTGCTCGCCGTCGGCAAGCGGCGCGACGCCATGAAACGCCAGCCGCGCCGGGCCGCCCCACACCACGATGTCGCCATGCTGCAACCGGTAGCGCTGCGTCTTGTCGGCGCGTTGCAGACCGCCGAACAGGAAGATCGCGGGCAGGCCCAGCGACACCGAGACGATCGGCGCGCCGAAATCGGTTTCGTCCCTGTCCTGATGCAGCGACATCCGCGCGCCCGGCTCATAGCGGTTGATCAGGCAGGCGTCCGGCGCAAAGCCGGCAAAGTCCGATTCCGCCGCCGCCTGTGCGGCGAGCGCGCTGAAACGACGACGGCATCGCCGGCCACGGTTTGCCGGATTGCGGATCGGCGCCGTCGTAGCGATAGCCGGTGCGATCGGTGACCCAGCCGGCGTGGCCGCAATTGGTCATCGCCACCGACATCTGGTGGCCGCCCGGCGTCGACATGTGGCGGAACGGCGCTTGATCGATGATCTCGCGCAGCGCCGCGATCAGTTCAGCTTCGAACGGAAGCGCAAATCCACGCAGCAGCACGGCCCCTTCGGCGATTGCATCGCGCGAGGGCCGGATATCCGGCAGGCTTGCAAACAGGTCGGCGGTCAACGGGCTGGCGTCCACTCGGTCGTCATTTGGCATCGTGCAAAATCACGCCGACAGTATGGCGCTGTCCGGAACGGATCCGGCTGACGCCATGGCGCAAATTAACCCGGTAAATCCCGCGCGTCCCCTGCACCGGTCGGTGATGCACAGCAAAGGCGACCGCGTCGCCCTGCCGGAGCGGCACCACCTCGGGGCGCGACTGCATCCGCGGCCGTTGTTCGGTCAGCACGAACTCGCCGCCCTCGAAATCGCGGCCGGGTTCCGACAGCAGGATCGCGACCTGCAGCGGAAACACGTGCTCGCCATAGAGGTCCTGATGCAGGCAATTGTAATCATCAGGGCCATATTGCAGCAGGAGCGGCGTCGGCCGGGTCTGGCCGGCATCGTGGCAGCGCTTCAGGAAAGCATCGTGCGATGCGGGGTAACGGATATCGATGCCCATCGCCTCGTTCCAGCGATTAGCGAGGCCGGAGAGGCGTGCGTAAAGCGCCGGCCGCAATTGCTGGATCAGCGGCGGCAGCGGATAGCAAAAATACTGGTATTCGCCGCGGCCAAAACCATGGCGTCCCATCACGATGCGGCTGCGAAAATGTGCCTCCTCCGGATAAAGCGCCGCGATCGCGCGGCATTCGTCCGGCATGAGCAGGCTTTTCAGCACGGCGCAGCCCTGCGCATCGAGGTCGGCGGTCGCCTGCGTCCAGTCGATGGCGTCGATGCGCGAGGTGACGTCGGAGGACGGAGTAATGATTTGTTGAGCACTGGTTTTCATGACGAGTATCCTCGCAGACGGGACCGGCCCGAGCCACCCGATTTCCGGGCAGGCCGTCATTGCAAGCGAAGCGAAGCAATCCAGGGCCGTAGAGCAAGACTGGATTGCTTCGTCGCTAACGCTCCTCGCAATGACGATGGCGACTTTTCACCCCAAAATCGGCAACTCGATCACGTCATACGCATGGCGAATGCTGCGTTTCAGCACGGGGTCTTCCAATTCGTATTCAAAGCGGCTGGCGGGACGGATGCCGCCCTTGGCGGCAAAGGTGCCGCCGAACATGGCGCAGCCATCGGGCAGGCCCGATGTACCGAATTTTCCCTCGATCAGCTGCTTGACCGGCAGCATCGCATCCAGCGTGCCCTCCTGGTAGAGCACGCGCTCACCCTTGATCCATGCGTAGGCGCGCAGGATCATTTGATCCCAATGATCGATCACGTCCTCGAGCTCCCACAGCTCGGCGGCGACCGGCTTGTCGCACATCTGCTTCGACACCGTCACGCTGTAGGTTTCCACCTTACGGTCGGTGTGATCGGAACCGAGGCCAACAAACGTGCGGCCCTGCCATCCAATCAGCACGAATTCGACCTCGCCGCTGGAATCGCTGCCGCAGACCTCGATGCTATCCGCCGTGGTGATCCGGCACGCCGAAACGCGATAATAGATCGGCGTCGTGGCCGGACGCGCGATGCCGATCGCTTCCAGTTCGGCGATGTGCTTGTCGCGCGCCACCGGATCGCGGCCGGTCCAGCCGGCGATCACGGCCTGGTCGATCGCAAGCGTCAGTGGGGTCGGCGCGCCGTGATCGTCGATGGTGAAGGTCAGGTCAAACACGGATCGCATCCTCCATGCCCGCCGCAAGCTCGAAGATGCGGCGGTCCGCCCCGCCGGCGGCGGCCAGCATCAAACCAACCGGCACTTCGCCCTCGCGCTGCGCCGGCAGCGAGATCGAGCAGCCGTCGATCATGTTGATCAGCGAAGGGTTGCGCAACGCGCGCAGGTTCTGCGTGGTGAAGGCCTTGTCATCGGCAACGAGATCGGCGATGCGCGGCGGCGTGTTGGCCGTGGTCGGCATCACCAGCGCGTCATATGGCGCGATGCGCGCCTCGATGCGCGCGATCATCGAGCGCCGCGCGCCGAGGATGTCGACATAATCAGCCGCGCTCATACCCTCGCCGCGCAGGATGCGTACGGCGACGCGGGGATCGTAGACATCGCCCTTGCTCGTGATCAGGAAGCGATGCCAGGCATAGCTCTCCGCCGCCGAGAAGCCGCCCTTGGTATTCATCACGCCGATATCGAGGAATTCCGGCACCTCGATCCGTTCGATCAGCGCGCCCTGCCGCGACAAGGTTTCGAGCGCGCGATCGAACGTCTGCGCCACGGCGTCGTCGAGATCGTCGAGCACGATCGTGGTCGGCACCGCGAGACGCATGCCCTTGATCGGGCGCGGCCGCAGCGGCACCACCGGCTCATCGGCCAGCACGGCGTCGAGGATCGCGCAGCACGACACCGAGCGCGCCAGCGGCCCAAAACTGTCGAGCGTGAACGACAGCGGCACGCCGCCGTCGAGCGGTACTCTTCGTTGGGTCGGCTTGAAGCCGACGATGCCGTTGAAGGCCGCCGGGATCCGGCAGGAGCCGCCGGTGTCGGTGCCGAGCGCGCCATAGGCCATGCCGTCGGCGATCGATACCGCAGCACCCGACGACGATCCGCCCGGGACGTGGCCGACGCTGCGCTGCCAGGCACTTTTCGGCGTGCCGTAATGCGGATTGATGCCGATGCCGGAATAGGCGAATTCGGTCATGTTGGTGCGGCCGATCACGACAAAGCCGGCGCGGCGCAACCGCGCCACAGCGGTCGCGTCGGCCTGCGCCGGCGCGGAATCATCCAGCGCGCGGGAGCCAGCCCGCGTGACCTGGCCCTTGATGTCGAACAGATCCTTGATCGAAACGGGAATGCCGGCAAACCGCGACGGCGCGGCCTTGGCCTTGCGCAGCCGGTCCATCGCTTCCGCCGCCTCGATCGCCGCGTCCTTGTCGACATGGATGAAGACACGCTGGCCCTCGCCGGCGGGATCGGCGATCCGGCCGATACATTCGTCTACCAGTTTTCGCGCGCTGGTGCGGCCGTTCTCGAGGTCATCGGCCAGGGAAGCAAGCGTCGGGGTTTTATTCATATGAATTCTCTCCGTCATGGCCGGGCATAGCCGTCTGAAGGACGGCGTCGCTTCCACTCGCCTATGTCCCGGCCATCCACGTCTTCCTCGTTCTCCAGGCCAAGACGTGGATGCCCGGCACAAGGCCGGGCATGACGGACTATGGATCAAGATTGTCGTCAATGTCGAGATCGAGCAGCGCAGAGCTCAGCGATTTGCCGTGCGCGTCGAGCGCCAGCGACCGCGTCACGCCGCCACCGAGCGCCTGGTCCATCACGAAATTCAGTGCCGCCAAATTGGGCAGCTCGTAGCGGACCACCTCGCCTTCGACCACGCCGGCGAAATGCGCCTTCACCCGCGCGCTGGTGACCTGCTCCAGCAGCAAGGGATAGTGCTTCGGATCATAGGCGATGACGGAAATGTTGGAGATATTGCCCTTGTCGCCGGTGCGGGAATGGGCGATGTCGCGCAGCTTCATGGCTCACGCTCCGACAAAGCGGACCTGCGGCTTGGCCAGGCCACGCGGCAGCAACACGGACGCGACCGCGACCACATCGCGCGCCGATTTCCAGGCGCCGCCGCCCGCCGCCGGACCGTTGGTGTAGAGCGTCTCGACCTCGTTGCCGATCCGCACCGCCTCGCGCAGGTTTTCGGTACGGCCGGCGACGCGAACGCGGACCTCATAGGGCTCGTTGGCAAGTGCCGAGACTTCCGCGCCGTGCAAGGATTCGACGCCGATCAGCTCGAACCGCAATTCGCTGGCGGCGACGCCGGTGAGCTTCAACCGTTCGCGCACGATCTCGAGCGCGAGCCGGCCGCGCGCCAATGCGCCGGGCCCGGCATAGGAAATCTGCCCCTCGCCAATAAAACTGTCGACATAGCCGACCGAGACTTTCAGGGTGTCGGTGCGTTTTGTCCCGCGCCCGCCGCTGACCCGCACCCGGTCCGGCGCGATCTCCTCGACCATCACCTGCGAAAAGTCCGCCACCACGTCCGGCTGCAGATAACGCCTGGGATCGTGCACCTCGTAGAGCAGTTGTTCTCGGCAGGTCTGCGCCGTCACCGCGCCGCCGGAGCCCGCGACCTTGGTGATCACAAGCGCGCCGTCTTCGCCGACTTCGCCGATCGGAAAGCCGAGCCGTGCCAGGCCTTTGACATCCTTGTAGCCGGGATCGGCGAAATAGCCGCCGGTGATTTGCCCGGCGCATTCCAGCAAATGGCCGGCGACGGTGCCCTGCCCCAGCAGATTCCAGTCGTCCATCGCCCAGCCGAAGGCGTGGATCATCGGCGCCAGGAACAGCGCGGGATCGGAGGCGCGGCCCGTAATGACGACGTCGGCTCCATCAGAAAGCGCCTGCGCCATCGGCTCGGCGCCGAGATAGGCATTGGCCGACAGCAGGCGGTTGCCGAGCTGTTTGATTGTGCCGGGAAACTCCATGATCGGCAGGTCGCCGTCCTTGCAGGCATCGAGCACGTCATCGCCGACCACGGCCGCGATCTTCAGCGACGACAGCCCAAGCGATCTGGCGATCTCCGCAGTCTTTCGCGCGGCAGCTTCCGGATTGGCCGCACCCATATTGGTGACGATTTTTATTCCCCTGGCGGCGCAAATCGGCAGCACCGCGCGCATTCGCTCCTCCAGCAGCGGATCGTAGCCGCTGTCCGGATTCTTCATCCGCGCCTGCTGCGCCAGCGCCACGGTGCGCTCGCCGAGGCACTCGAACACCAGATAATCGATCTCGCCCTTTTCGGCGAGTTCGATCGCGGGCTCGATGCGATCGCCCGAATAACCGGCGCCGGATCCGATCCTGATGGTGCGCATTCACTTCAATCCGAAATAGGCCCGCCGCAGCGCTTCGTTGTCGGTCATTTCGGCGACCGTTCCAGAGAAACGGATGCGGCCGCCTTCCAGCACGAACACCCGCGTCGCCACTTCGAGGAAGCCGATATTCTGCTCCGCGATCAAAAGCGCAAGGCCCCGCCCCTGCAAATCGCTGAGGATGCGGATCACTTCCTTGACGAACAGCGGCGACAGTCCGGCGGAAGGTTCGTCCATGACCAGCAGTTTTGGTTCGGCGGCAAGCGCTTTGGCGATGCCGAGCATCTTGCGCTGGCCGCCCGACAGGCTGGAGGCCGGCGCGCGGCGTTTTTCGCGCAGCACCGGAAAGGTGCGATAGAGTTCCTCGACCCGCGCACCGGGATCGGCGTGCCCGAGCGCCTGGGCGCCGACGCGGATGTTCTCCTCGATCGAGAGATCAGGAAATACCGCGAGTTCCGACATGTAGGTCATACCGAGCCGCATCCGGTCGCTGGAGCGCATCCGCGTGATGTCGGTCTCGGCCAGCGTGATGCTGCCGCCGCGCGCATCGATCAGGCCGACCAGCGATTTGAGGAAGGTGGTCTTGCCGGCGCCGTTGGCGCCGAGCAGCAGCACGGTTTCGCCGGGCCGCACGTCGAGATCGACGCCCCACAAAACCTGCATGGTGCCGTAGCCGGCATCGACGCCGGCGGCTTTCATCAAGGGAGCTGCCGCTTCAGCTGGCATGCGCGCCTCCCAAAAACACCTCGATCACCTGCGGCACCTGCACGGCGACCGCGAGCTTGCCCTCGAAAATCTCCTTGCCGGCGTTCATGACAATGACGCGGTCGGTGATGTGTTCGATGAAGCCCATCAAATGCTCGACCACGATGATCGCGATACCGGACTGCGCCAGCGCCTTGATGCGTTCCGCGATCCAGTCGAGTTCGGCCGGATTGAGCCCGGCGGCGAGTTCGTCGAGCAGCAGCAGCCGCGGCCGGGTGGCGAGCGCCCGCACGAGGTCGAGCATCTTCTGCTGGGCATTGTTGAGGTCCGCGGCCGGCCGGTCCGCAACCTCGGCCAGCCGGTATTCGTCGAGCAGCGCCTGCATCGCCGGCGGCGCAACCGAAGCGCGGCCATAGGCCAACGCGACCTCGATGTTCTCGCGGACGGTCAGCGACATGAACGGTTTTGGGATCTGGAAGGTGCGGTTGATGCCGCGATGGACCAGCTTGTGCGAGGCCATGCCGCCGATCGAGACGTCGTCCAACATCACCGCGCCGCCGTCGGGCGCATAGAGGCCCGAGATGACGTTGATCGCGGTGGTCTTGCCGGAGCCGTTGGGGCCGACGAGTCCCAAAATTTCGCCGGGCACGACATGAAAGCTCAAGCCGTCAAGCGCATGAAAGCCGCCGAAGCGTTTTATCACCTTGAAAACGGTGAGAATGGGCTTGCTGTCAGGGGACATGCCAGCCTCGACGTGTCGCGAGCGAGACCAGGCCCGCCGGGAGGAACAGCACCAGCCCCATGATTAGGAGGCCATAGATGAGCTGGAAATATTGCGGCGTCGTAAAACCAATCAAATTGTAGATACCGTAGAGGATGATGACGCCGACGATCGGGCCGCAGATCGTGGCGACGCCGCCGAACAGCGCGAACACGATCGCAAAGATGCTGAAATCGCCGGAGAAGACGTTGTCGGGATAGAACACCGAGACGTACCAGGCGTAGACGCCGCCGGCGAGACCGGCGACCAGCGCGGAAGCCAGCCATGCGATGACGCGCATCTTCACCACATTGACACCCGCCATCGAGGCCGAGACCGAATCCTCGCGCACCGCCTGCAGCGCCAGGCCGAAGCGCGAGTTCTTCAGGAACACCACCGCGCCCAGTGTCAGCGCCAGCACCACGAGCGCGGCCGCATAGGCCATGGTCGGATTGAAGGTGGCGGAGAGCGACACGCCGTAGGGGCCCTTGGTGATGTTCTCCAGCGCCGGATTGGCGACGAAATGCAACACTGCGAGCGACGCCGCGAGATTGGCAATGGCAAAATAGGCGCCCGACAGCCGCAGCAGCGGCGTCAGCAACAGCCCGAGCGCTACGCCGACCGCCCCGCCGGCGAGCACCGCGACCGCGGCAGGCGCCTGGGTGTGCATCACCAGGATTGCAAAGCCGTAGGCGCCGGCGCCGAAGAAGCCGACATAGCCGAACGGCAGATAGCCGGTGAACCCGTAGATGATGTTGACGCCCTGCGCGAGCACAAGAAATATGACAAAGTTGAACAGCAGAAGATGGTTCTGGTAAACGCCCGGCAGCACCGCGAGGATGACGATCAGAGGCGCTACGATGAACAGCAGATGTTTTACGGCGCTAGGCAACGCGCACCCGCCTTCCAAGCAGGCCGCTCGGACGCAACAGCAGGATGAAGATCAGCAGCACATAGGGCAGAAGGTCGGCCCATGAGCTGAGATAGGTTTGCACCAGCATGTAGCAGACGCCATAGACCACGCCGCCGAGCGCGGTGCCTAAGGGATTGCCGAGCGAACCCAGCACCACGATGGCGAACGAAGTCACGGTAGCGTCGGCGCCGAACGCCGGCGTCACCGAACCGAACATGAAGGGCGCGAATACCCCGGCGACCGCCGCGAGGCCCAATCCGATACCAAAGGCGGCGGCCGAAACCCGATCGACATCGATCCCGGTCGCGAAGGCCTCGTCGCGGCGCGACATCACGGCGCGGGTCAGCGTGCCGAGCCGGGTGCGATACAGATAGACATAGACGAAGCCGATCGCGATCAGGCTGGTGATGGCCGCGATCACCCAGGGTGCCGGAAAGCTTTGACCGAGGATCGAGATCGGCCCGGCACCGCCAGCTTTACCGCCAAACCATTTGACCTTGATCGTCGTAAAGACGGTGCCGAGCAGCCGGCTCTGGATCGAGCGTTCGCTGGTGCCGGCGAAAATCGTGGTGATCGCCTCGATCACCTGCGACAGACCGAAGAACAGGATGATCGACAGCATCTCCGGATTGACCGAGCCCTGCAGCCGCGGCACCAGCACCCAATAGAGCAGTATGCCGACCAGCACGAAGATCACGAACGCCAGCGGCACCGCGAACAGCGGATCGATGCCGGCCAGGCTTACGATGCCAAAGGCCACGAACGCGCCCAGCATCAGGATGTCGCCATGCGCAAGATTGACAATGCGCATGACGCCGAACACGAGGTTGAGGCCTATGCCAACCAGGCTGAAATACAGCCCGAACAGCACCCCGGCGACGAGCGCATAGATCAACATCGGCGCGTCGTCCCCGGCGTTTGGCTTGCGGTCCGCAATTGCCTCATGGACGCGGATAGACCGGCTTGCCGGTCGCGGTCTCGTGCGGGTAGATCGAGATGAACTTGAGCTTCTCGGGATCCTTCTCGTCAAGCTCAAGCTGGCCGAGCGGCGTCAACTCGCCGATCTGGCCGCCCATCTCGTCGAGCGCATAGGTGCCGTCGAGCGTCTTGAGTTCGCCGGACAGGCTGAAATTGGCGCGGCGCAATTCCATCTGGTCGAGGCTGGTCGCAACCGACAGCGTCTTCTCGATCACGAGACCGGTGGTGTAGCCCGCCACCGCGTTGAAACCGAATTCGATCTTGCCGTCGGGGTAGGCCTTGTCCCAGGCGGCCTTGTACGCCTTCATGTCCATGCCGAAATTGACTTTGTATTCCAGCTCGGACGGCGGCACGTAGGTGAAGACGTGCTCCAGCCCCTTGGCGCCGACGTTCTTCTCCAAGAGCTCGGTCTCGAGACCGGCATAGATGCAGAACAGCATTTTGAACTTGACGCCGACGTCCTGCACGTTGCGCAGGAATGCGATGTCGTTCGGCGCATAGCCGAAGTGGATCACGGCATCCGGCTGCGTGTTGTTGATGTTGTTGATGATCACCGTGTAGTTGGTGGTCTCGGTCGGAATGCCCTGGTCGTACACGATCTCGATCGGCGCGCCGGAATCCTTGACGAATTTGCGGAACGCGTTGGCCTGGGTGCCGGTGAACTCGTTGGTCGAATAGAGGATCGCGACCTTCTTGATGCCGAGGCCCGGACCATCGTGCGAAATGAAATCGGCGACCGGCTTCGGCCAGACTGTGGAGACCGGATCGGCCATCAGCGCGATGTAGGGATTGTCCTTGGAGAAGAAGCTGGCGCCGGTGCCGGTCTGGTCGAACAGGAACATCTTGTGGTCGCGCGCGATCGTCGCAGCAGGCGCCGTCAAGACCGACCCGGAGTTGGCGACCAGCAGGTCGACCTTGTCCTGGGTAACGAGCTGATTGTACAGCGTGGAGGCGGTCGCGGTGTTGCTCTGGTCGTCGTAGGAGACAAGCTTGACGGGAATCTTCTTGTCGAACGCCTTCACATAGACGCCGCCATCGGCATTTTTCTGATCGACCCACAGCTTCAGCGCGCTGTAAACCGGCATCGAAATCGACGCAAAGCGCCCGGATGACGCGTAAAGCGTGCCGATCTTGATTTCCGCCGGCGCGTCGGCTGCCATCGCCTGTGTGGCCATTGCCAGACCCGCAGCCAATACCGCGCCTGTCACCTTCAGCATCTAAAATCCTCCCGATTTTCTGGTTCGGCCGGACAATACCCCGGGGGGTCGGAGGGACACAAGCGCTCCAGCCTCATCCATTGTGCGTGGGCCGGAATACACGGCATGCAAGCGGCCGGCTGGACCGTTGACGGCGGGCGGTCCATTGTCGCATCAAGGTCGGAACCAGCGGGCCCAAATCAACCCGCTTGCCGAGGGAGGAACAACCGACATGGCCGAGCCGACGCGCGCGCGACCGAAACCGACGCCGGAAACCCAGCATTTCTGGGATGGCACGCAAGCCGGCGAGCTTCGCCTGCAGCGCTGCGATTCCTGCGCCAATGTCTACTTCCCGCCGCGGCCGTTCTGCCCGTCCTGCGCCTCGCGCAAGGTCAGCGTGTTCAAGGCGACCGGCAAGGGCAAGCTCTACAGTTATGTCATCCATCACCGCCCGGTGCCCGGCTTCACGCCACCTTACGCCATCGCGGTGGTGGAACTGGACGAAGGCCCGCGGATGATGAGCAATATCGTTGATTGCCCGCAGACGCCGGAGGCGCTCGAACTCGACATGAAGCTCGAAGTCGCGTTCGAAAAGCTCGACGACAAGATCACCCTTCCCCTGTTCCGCCCGGCGAAGGGATAAGCACCATGCGCAGAAACCAGGTCGCCGTCGTTGGCGCAGCCGAGACCACCGAGCTCGGCGTCATCCCTAACGTCTCCCAGATCCAGTTGCACGCCGATGCGGCGCTGAACGCGATCGCCGACGCCGGTCTAAAACTGTCCGACATCGACGGCTTTGCCACCGCGGTCGAAACGCCGCAGCAGATCGCGCATTATCTCGGCATCACGCCCACCTGGGTCGATGGCACCTCGGTCGGCGGCTGTTCGTTCATGTTGCATGTTCGCCATGCCGCGGCCGCGATCGAAGCCGGCCTGTGCAAGACCGTGCTGATCACGCATGCCGAAAGCGGCAAGTCCAATATCGGCCGCACCCCGCGCATGGTCGGCCCCGACAGCCTGAACGGTCAGTTCGAACTGCCTTACGGCGTATCGACGCCGGCCAGCATGTTCCCGATCCCGGTGCTGCGCTACATGAAGACCCACGGCATCACCCACGAGCAGATCGCGATGGTCGCCGTGGTGCAACGCGAATGGGCGGCGAAGAACCCGCGCGCCACCATGAAGGCGCCGATCACCGTCGAGGACGTGCTCAACTCGCGGATGATCGCCTATCCGTTCCGCATCCTGCAATGCTGCCTGGTCACCGACGGCGGCGGCGCGCTGATCCTGACCTCGGCCGACCGCGCCAAGGATTTCCCGAAGAAACCGGTCTATATCCTCGGCACCGGCGAGAGCGTGGAAACGCCGATGGTCAGCCAGATGAAGACTTTTGATAGCTCGCGCGCGTTCAAGGTCGCGGGCCCCTTGGCCTTCAAGGAGGCCGGCATCGCCCACAAGGACGTCGATCATCTGATGATCTATGACGCATTCGCGCATCTGCCGCTCTATGGCCTCGGCGATCTCGGCTTCATGCCGCATGAAGAGACCGGCAAATTCATCGCCGACGGCAACACCCGGCCCGGCGGCAAGCTGCCGCTCAACACCAATGGCGGCGGGCTGAGCTACATGCATTCCGGCATGTACGGCATGTACGCGCTGCAGGAAAGCGTGCGCCAGATGCGCGGCATCGCGCCGGCGCAGGTGCCGGGCGCGAAAATCTCGGTCTGCCACGGCGTCGGCGGCATGTTCGCGGCATCAGGCACGATCATCTTCACCAACGAGCGGTGACGACAAGCATTGCGACGACAAGAGCTTCACCTCTCCCGTTGGGAGAGGTCGGCGCGAAGCGCCGGGTGAGGGGTTAGAGCTTATCGATAGGTCGTACCCGCTCACCCTAACCCTCTCCCCATGGGAGAGGGAGCGCGCCTCGGCTGAGGCGAGGTCAGATTTTAACGGAAACGGGAGGCCATCATGGCGCAGGCAAAATCACTCGAAGGCAAGTCCATCATCGTCACCGGCGCCGGGCGCGGCATCGGGCGCGAGATCGCGTTGTTATGCGCGGCCGAGGGCGCCAAGGTCGTGGTCAACGATCCCGGCGGCGCGGCCGACGGGTCGGGATCGAGCGCCTCGCCGGCGGAAGAAGTGGTCGAGGAGATCAAGAAGCGCGGCGGCACGGCGGTGGCGAATTTCGAGACCGTCGCCGAAGCGATCCCGGCCAGCCGGATCGTCAAGATGGCGGTCGACAGTTTTGGCAAGCTCGACGGCGTGGTCAACAATGCCGGTATCCTGCGCGACGCGATCTTCCACCGCATGAGCATCGACGCCTTCGAATCCGTCATCAAGGTGCATTTGATGGGTTCGTTCTATGTCTCGCACGCCGCGGCGCGGCTGTTCCGCGAGCAGGAAAGCGGCGCGTTCGTGCACTTCACCTCGACCTCGGGACTGGTCGGCAATTTCGGCCAGGCCAATTACGCCGCGGCCAAACTCGGCATCGTCGGCCTGTCGAAATCGATCGCGCTCGACATGAACCGCTACAATGTACGCTCCAATTGCGTCTCGCCGTTCGCCTGGAGCCGCCTGATCGGAACCATCCCGACCGAGACCGACGCCGAGAAGGCGCGTGTCGAAAAAATCAAGCAGATGGGACCGGAGAAGATCGCGCCGGTCTGCGCCTTCCTGCTCAGCGACGCCGCCAAGGATGTCACGGGGCAGATCTTTGGCGTGCGTATGAACGAACTTTTCCTGTTCAGCCAAAACCGCCCGCTGCGTTCGGTGCAACGCACCGAAGGCTGG
The DNA here is from genome assembly GCA_963699465.1 of uncultured Alphaproteobacteria bacterium. Classification (GTDB taxonomy): domain Bacteria; phylum Pseudomonadota; class Alphaproteobacteria; order Rhizobiales; family Xanthobacteraceae; genus Bradyrhizobium. The sequence goes on along the minus strand of CAVOTZ010000044.1, from coordinate 68,572 downwards.
ACCCCGCAGACCATCGCCGAGCACGCGATGCCGGCCCTAAAACCGTCGTTCTACAAGCTGGATCGCTCGGCCGATATTTTCAGCTGGGATGCGATCTGACCCGTAACACACCGGGACGTTCGCTACTGCGAAGGCGCCACCTCATGTGACGCCACGGTGACGTCGTCATCAGCGGTCGCTTTTAATCACGTTCTATCTTCGGTTGATTCTCAAGACTTCGCCCGCTTTATGCCGGATTGCGGGCATATGATTTCCTCCCAACAAAAAAACATGGGAGGAAAACATGACAAGCCTGCTGACCTTTCCACGCCAGAAAGACGACGGCGCACCGAACACGCTCGATCGCCGTACCTTGCTGAAGGGCGCGGCAACGATCGCGGCCACCACCATGCTCGCTTCCGAAGCGTCCGCCCGCGATTACGGCCGCAACGCCGAGCCGCAGCGTTATCCCGACCCCGATATCGTCGTGATCAACGAGAAACGCTTCAAGGCCAAGGTCGGCAACACCGCGATCAAGCGGCTTTATACCGGCTGTCTGTGGGCCGAGGGACCGGCCTGGAATGCCCAGGGTCAGTATCTGCTGTGGAGCGACATCCCGGCCAACCGCCAGCTGCGCTATCTCGACGATGACGGCCACATCTCCGAACAATTCCACAAGCCCTCCAACGAAGGCAACGGCAACACCTTCGATTTCGAGGGACGCCAGGTCACCTGCGAACGAACGCGGCTGGTGCGTTACGAACATAACGGCGCGCTCACCGTGCTGGCCGAGCAGGCCAACGGCAAGCAGCTCAACGGGCCGAACGACGTCGTGGTGCATCCCAACGACAAGTCGATCTGGTTCACCGATCCCGGCTATGGCGCGGTCAGCATCTATGAGGGCCAGAAGGCGAACACCGGCACGGTGCAACCCTATCAGAAAGAGGCGGTGTACCGGCTCGACGCCCAAACCGGCCAAGTGACAAAAGTGGCCGACGAGCCGTTCAAGCCGAACGGCATCGCCTTCAGCCACGATTACAAGAAGGTCTATGTCTGCGACACCGGCATCACGCATTACCCCAATGCCAAGAACATCGTCTGGCAATACGACCTCACCGGCGACAAGCTCTCCAACCCGCGCACGTTGATCGACATGACGCTCGACGGCAAATCCGGTTTCCCTGATGGCATGCGGGTCGATACCGAAGGCAATGTCTGGGTCGGCGCCGGCTGGGTCGGCGACGGCTATGACGGCGTGCAGGTTTTCGCGCCGGATGGCGAGCGGATCGGCCAGATCAAATTGCCGGAAACCTGCGCCAACCTCTGCTTCGGCGGCAAGAAGCGCAACCGCCTGTTCATGACGGCGAGCCAGTCGCTCTATGCGGTCTATGTGGAGACGCAGGGCGCGCATAATTGCTGAGGCGCGAATAGCGAATGGTGAGTGGCGAATAGGGAAAGGCAACTGATTTTTTCCCCATTCGCTATTCGCTACTCCCTATTCGCCCCCTACCCGCTATTCCTTAGCCCCGCAGACACACCATTGATCGTGAGCTGGATGCCGCGCAGCACCTGCTCGTCGGGATTCTCCGCGCGATGTTCTTTCAGCAGTTCGACCTGCACATGGTTGAGCGGATCGAGATAGGGAAACCGGTTGCGGATCGAACGTTCCAGCAGCGGGTTGCCCTGTAGCAACCGCTCGTGACCCATGATGTCGAGCAGCGTCTCGATCGAAGCGTGCCATTCCTGGCGAATCCGCCCAAAGATTTTTTCGCGCAGCGCCACGTCGGGCACCAGCTCGGCATAACGCGAGGCGATCGCGATTGAGCTTTTGGCCAGCACCATGTCCATGTTCGACAGCAACATGCGGAAGAACGGCCACTCCCGATAAACCTCCTGCAGGAACGGCATGCCCTGCTCCGGATGCTCCGATATCCAGGTCTCGACCGCGCTGCCAAAACCGTACCAGCCCGGCAGCATCAGCCGGCACTGCGCCCAACTGAAAACCCAGGGAATGGCGCGCAAATCCTCGATCTCGCGGGTCTTCTTGCGCGAGGCCGGGCGGCTGCCGATGTTGAGGGTAGCGATCTCGTTGATGACGGTCGAACCCCAGAAATAATCCGCAAAGCCATCGGTCTCGTAGACCAGCCCGCGATAGGCCTTGAAAGCCAGCGCCGACAATTGATCCATCGCCTTGAGATATTCGACCCGCGGCGCACTTTGCTGCGGCTGCAACAGGCTGGCCTCCAAGGTCGCCGCCGCGAGAATTTCCAGATTGTTGCGCCCGACTTCGGCATTGGAGTATTTGCTGGAGATGATCTCGCCCTGTTCGGTGATCCGGATCTGGCCGTTCACGGCGCCGCCCGGCTGGGCGATGATGGCGTCATAGCTCGGCCCACCGCCGCGACCGACCGAGCCGCCGCGGCCATGGAACAGCCGCAGGCGCACATGATGCCGCTGGAACACCTCGACGAGGCCGATTTCGGCCTTGTAGAGTTCCCAGCCCGAGGTGACAAACCCGCCATCCTTGTTGCTGTCGGAATAGCCGAGCATCACTTCCTGAACCGAGCCCAAGCTGTCCACCAGCCTGCGGTAGTCGTGCAGCGCGAGCATGCGATCCATGATGGCGCTGGAGGCCTGCAAATCCTCGATGGTCTCGAACAGCGGCACGATGTTGATCGCGCTACGGCCGGAGGGATTGATCAGGCCGACCTCCTTCAAGAGCACGGCGACCTCGAGCATGTCGGACATGCCCTTGCACATCGAGATGATGCATTGCTGGATCGCTTCGGGGCCGAATTTTGCGTGCGCCTCGGCGCCGGCGCGAAACAGCGCCAATTCACCGAGCGTCTCCTCGCTGTATTTCACGAAGGCCGAACTGAGCGGCCGCGCGCTGCGCAGCTCGCCGAGCAGCAAATTGACGCGGGCTTCCTCGCCGAGCGCAAGATAGGACATGCCGGGGATCGCGGCGTCGAACAATTCGGCGATCGTGCGTTCATGCACCGCCGAATTCTGCCGCATGTCGAGACGGGCGAGATGAAAGCCGAAGCAATCCACCGCGCGGCGCAGCAGCCGCAACCGGCCGCGCGAAATGACGCCGGAATGGTTGGCGATCAGCGAGCGATCGAGCACGTCGAGATCGGCCTTGAACTCCTTCGCGCTGGCATAGGGTGCCGCCTCGCCGACCGGAGGGCGCGTGGTTTCGACCTCGAGCTTCGCCGCGGTCGCCGTCAGCCGCGCATAGATGCCGGACACGGCCAGCCGATAAGGCTCGCCGATCCGGTGCGGCGAGGTATCCGGCGAGCGCCCCGCCAGCGCGCGCAATTCCTCGGAAACGTCAGCCAGGTGCGCCGCGATCGACAATTCTGCGCCGAGCGCATGCAATTCATCGAGATAGAAGTTGATGACGCGGCTCGACTGCAGCCGCAAGGTGCCACGCATCACCTCGGCGGTGACGAACGGATTGCCGTCCCGGTCGCCGCCGATCCAGCTACCCATCTTCAGGAACGCCGCGAGCTCCGTGGGGTCGCCGCCGTCTTCCTTGTTCAGGCGGTCTTCCAGATTGCAATGCAGCCGCGGCACCTCGCGCAGAAAGGTGTAATCGTAGAACGACAGCCCGTTGGCGACCTCGTCGAGCACGGTGAGCTTGGTGCGGCGGAGCAGATTGGTCTGCCACAGCGTCAGCACCTCACGACGCAATTGCTCGTCGGCCGCCTCGGTCTCTTCCGGCGTGAGCTGCATCCGTTCGCGCTGGTCGAGAAGGGCCGCGACCTGCATCTCGCGATCCATCGTGCTCTTGCGCCGGACTTCGGTCGGATGCGCGGTCAGGACCGGGCTGACCTGGGCGTCTCTGAAAAAGCGCCTGAGATCGGCGGCGCTGAAGCCGGCGTCGCGGGCATGGGACAGAGTCTGCGTCAGCACGCTCGCGTTCGAGCTGCCGCCGGGCCCGGTTTTCGCGCGCATCTGGCGAATGTTGTTCTGGTCTTCCGCGATGTTGGCGAGGTGCGAAAAATAGCTGAAGGCGCGCACGATGCGCACGGTTTCGCTGATCGACATGCCGTCGAGAATGGTTTCCAGCTCGCGCCGCGCCAGGCGGTCTTCGTCGCGGTGGAAGCGGATCGAGGTTTGCCGAATACGCTCGACCAGATCGAACGCGTCGGCCCCTTCCTGGTCCCGCACGGTGTCGCCGAGGATACGCCCGAGCAGCCGGATATCGTTGCGCAGCCGAGTATCCTCTTCCAGCGCCAAGGCCTCGGCAGAGCGATTGGAGCGGAGATCGGCGTCGGAAGGCATGATCTGGGAAGACATCGTTGGCTGCTCCAGAAATTGCCCGGCAGTTCAAGAGTGTGCAATTTTTTGTCGCAGTGCAAGACGAAGATAGAGGCGATCACAGATCGAAACCGATGCCTCATCCTGAGGAGCGGCCGCTAGGCCGCGTCTCGAAGGATGGCCGCATGCGTGGCCATGGTTCGAACGCGCGAAGACGCGCTCCTCACCATGAGGGTCAAATCCTCCGCCCGGCCCGTTCCCAATAGGGATCGCGCAGGCGGCGTTTGAAAATCTTGCCGGAATCCTCGCGCGGCAATTGGCCCTGGATTTCGATATGTTTCGGAACCTTGTAGTCGGCCAGCGCCGCCTTGAGCCGGGCGCGGATGCCGGGGATTTCCAGCGTGACACCGGGCTGCGGCTCGATCACGGCCATCAGCGCCTCGCCAAACTCCTCATCGGGAATGCCGAACACCGCGCAGTCATGGACGCCGGGAACCGCATGCAGCGCCGCCTCGATTTCCGCGGGATAGATATTGACCCCGCCCGAGATCACCATGTCGCGCTTGCGGTCGCAGATGAAGACGTAGCCGTCTTTATCGATGTAACCGACATCGCCCGAGGTAATAAAACCGTCGCGCTCGATCTCGGCGCGTTTCTCCGGCTTGTTGTGATAGCTGAAATCCGGATTGCCCGCGATCCGCGAATAGATCTCGCCGATCTCGCCCTGCGGCAACAGCCTGCCGTCGTCGCCGACGAACCGAAGCTCGGCGCCCGGCGCGATCCTGCCGACCGTGCCGGGCTTCTTCAGCGCGTCCTCGGAGTTCGCAAAAGTGACCGCGCCGGATTCGGTCGAGCCGTAAAATTCGTAGATCACCGGCCCCCACCACTCGATCATCGCGCGTTTGACGTCGGCCGGGCAAGGTGCCGCGGCATGGATGATGTGGCGCAGCGACGACATGTCGTATTTCCGGCGCGTCGCTTCCGGCAGTTTCATCAGCCGGATGAACATGGTCGGCACCATGAAGATGGTGTCGATCCGCTCCGCCTCGATCAGCCGCAAAAACTCTTCCGGCTCGAAACGCGGCATCAGCACCAGCGCGCCGCCGAGACGGCCGGTGCGGATACCGAAGGAATTCGGCGCGGAATGATACAGCGGTCCCGGTAACAACCCGCGAATATTCGATCGCAGGCCGTAGATCATCCCGCGCATCCGCTCGATGGAAGCCGCCTGCTCCGGCGTCGGCGCGTTGCGGCGGACGCCCTTGGGATGGCCTGTGGTGCCCGAAGTGTAGATCATGTTCTGCGGCTGTGGCACTGCCGGCCCGTCATAGGGCGCCTGCTCGGCGATCCAGGATTCCAGATCGCGCGCGAAATCCGGTGCCGCGAGCCGGTCCGGATCGATCTTGTAGTTAGCGAGGATTTCCGGCGGCGTCGGCGCGCTCAGGACCGTGACGCCGGCCGGGAACGAAGCGCGCAGTTGATGCAGCAGGTCGGCATGGCCAACCAGCACGGAGGTACCGGAATCCTTCAGGATGTATTCGATTTCCTCCGGCTTGAAATGCCAGTTGACCGGCACCGCATAGGCGCCGAGCCGCATCACGGCATAGGCGGCCTCAATGAAGGCGATGTCGTTGCGCATCAGGATGCAGACGCTGTCGCCCTGCCTCACCCCGAGCCGGTGCAATCCGCCGGCGATCCGCGCCGCACGATCGGCAATTTCCGCATGATCGCGGCGGCGTTCGCCGCTGATGATGCCGAGAAACGAGGATGAGGATTCGTTCATTGTTTTTGTTCTTATCGGGGCAATGCTGCGACGGCGCCGGAATTAGACATCGACAAACCTGGGTGCGCGCTTGTCGATATTGGCGCGCACGGCTTCCAGCTGGTTGGCGCCGCCCATCAGCTTCATCTGCTCGGCGGATTCGGCCAGCAGCGCCGGGCCGGGATCGACCGAGAGGTCGTTGAGCATGCGCTTGGCGGCGCGGATCGCATCCGGGCTCTTGCCCGCGATCTCGCGCGCCAACGCGAAGGCCTCCGCGCGGGGGTCGTCGCAAATCCGGGTAGCCAACCCATAACTCAAGGCTTCCTGCGCCGAAAAAATTCGCCCGGTATAGGTCAGTTCACGCAGGATATCGTCGCGCACCAGGCTCGCCAGGATCGGCGTTCCCGCCATATCCGGCACCAGCCCCCATTTGATCTCCATGATCGACATCCGCGCATCCGGGGTCAGGAACCGCATGTCGGCACCGAGCGCGAGCTGGAACCCGCCACCGAACGCGACGCCCTGGATCGCGGCGATCACCGGCACCGGAAGCTGGCGCCAGCCCCACACCGCCTGCTGCGCATGATTGGCAAGCCCATGGGTGCGCGCGGTCAGGTCGCGCTTTTCGCCACCCGCTATCCCGTTACCGCCCTTTTCCTTCATCGCGGCAAAGCGGCCCATGTCGAGACCGGCGCAAAACGCCCGGCCTTCACCGGACAATACTACCGCTCGCACGCCTTTTTCCTTCGAAAGCCGGTCGGTCGCGGCAACCAGCGCTTCGAACATCGCGACATCAAGCGCGTTCATCTTGTCTGCCCGCACCAGGCGGACATCGGCGACGCCGTCCACGATCGATATCGAGATGCGCTCTTCCATGAAGTTCTCCTCCGCTCGTATTCTTTTGCAGCTTTACAGAATGGCGTCGTCCGGTTTTAGTCAATCGACCAATTAACAGACAATTCCCTCGGGTGGAAACGATGTTCAACGATCAGCTTCTCGCCGGACGGCGCATTCTCGTGACTGGCGGCGGCACCGGCCTCGGCAAATCCATGGCCGCGCGTTTTCTCGAGCTCGGCGCCGAGGTCCACATCTGCGGCCGCCGCAAAAGCGTCTGCGACGAAACCGCGACCGAGTTGATGGACCTGCATGGCGGCCGGGTCGTCAGCCACGGCGTCGACATCCGCAACGCGCTTGCCGTCGACGAGATGATCCAACAGATCTGGACCATCGGTCCGCTCACCGATCTCATCAACAACGCCGCCGGCAATTTCATCTCGCGCACCGAGGAATTGTCCCCGCGCGGCTTCGATGCCGTCGCCAACATCGTGATGCACGGCACGTTTTATGTCACCCACGCGGTGGGCCGGCGCTGGATCGCGGAAAAACTGCGCGGCAACGTGGTGTCGATCACCGTGACCTGGGTCCGCAACGGCTCGCCCTATGTGGTGCCGTCGGCGATGAGCAAATCGGCGATCCACGCCATGACCATGTCGCTGGCGACGGAGTGGGGTCACTACGGCATCCGGCTCAACACCATCGCGCCCGGCGAAATTCCGACCGAAGGCATGAGCAAACGTATCAAACCCGGCGACGAGGCCGGGGCGCGCACCAAGGCGCTGAACCCGATGGGGCGCGTGGGCAAGATGGAAGAGCTGCAGAACCTCGCGGTGTTCCTGATTTCCGGCGGTTGCGACTGGATCAACGGCGAGACCATCGCGATGGACGGCGCGCAGGCGCTCGCGATGGGCGGCAACTTTTATCAGTTGCGCGACTGGTCCGATGCCGACTGGAATTCCGCCCGCGAGTTCGATCAAGGCGCAGAACGAAAAGGACCGGGCTGCACGGGGGTAATCGTAGCCCGGATGAGCGAAGCGATATCCGGGATAAGTGTTCCCCGCATGTCGCTTCGCTCATGCGGGCTACAAGCTGCGACGGCGGCATTGTTTTTCCGGCCGGATGACGCCACACTCCGCGCAACGATAAAATCACACCGGGGGAAACATGTCCGTCTCGCAGGAACCGGCCAACCTTGCCGACATGATACGCGCGCGGGGGGCGAGCCGCGGCGACGCCACCGCGTTTGAGTTCGAAGGCCGCCGCACCAGCTTTGCCGAGTTCGACAGCAAGACCAACCGCGTCGCCAACGGGCTGATCGCGCTTGGCGTCAAGCCGGGCGAGCGGATCGCCTATCTCGGCAAGAACAGCGACCTCTATTTCGAGCTGCTGCTCGGCGCGATGAAGGCCAAGGTGGTGATGGCGCCGGTGAACTGGCGGCTGGCCGGACCGGAAGTTGCCTTCATCGTCAGCGACTGCAAGGCGCCGGTGCTGTTCGTAGGCCCCGAATTCATCACCCAGGTCCGCAACATCAAGGCGCAATTGCCCGATCTGCGCAGCGTCATCACCACCGAAGGCGGCGCGCCGGAATGGCAGGATTTTGTCGCCTGGCGCGACGCGCGGAGCGCGGCCGATCCCGAGGGTGCCGATCGAGCCCGGCGACATCGCGATCCAGCTTTACACCTCCGGCACCACCGGCAAGCCGAAGGGCGCGATGCTGTCGCATGCCAATTTTCTCAACCTCGTCAGCATCGGCAAGGACGAGAAGCCGGACTGGAACAAATGGAGCGCGGACGACGTCTCGCTGGTGGCAATGCCGATCTTCCATATCGGCGGCTCCGGCTGGGGCGTGATGGGCCTTTACCACGGCGCCAAGGGCGTCATCGCGCGCGAATTCGATCCGACCAAGGTGCTGGATTTCTTCGAGCAGTCCGGCATTACAAAACTGTTCATGGTGCCCGCCGCGATGCAGTTCGTGGTCCGGCAGCCGCGGGCGCGGCAGGTCGATTTTTCGAAACTGCGCTACATGCTGTACGGCGCCTCGCCTATTCCAGCAGCCCTGCTGAAGGAGTGCATCGAGGTGTTCAAATGCGGCTTCGTCCAGATGTACGGCATGACCGAGACCACCGGCACCATCGTGGCGCTGCCGCCGGAGGACCATGTCGAGGGGCTCGACCGGATGCGCTCGGCCGGCAAGGCGTTGCCGGGCATTGAGCTCGCGATCCTCGACGTCGACGGCAAGCGCTTGCCGCCGGGCGAAGTCGGCGAGATCGCGACCCGCTCCGGCTCCAACATGGTCGGCTACTGGAACCTGCCGGAAGCGACCGCCAAAACGCTCGACGCCGACGGCTGGCTGCGCACCGGCGACGCCGGCTATATGGACAGTGATGGCTATCTTTATATCCACGATCGTATCAAGGACATGATCATCTCCGGCGGCGAGAACATCTATCCCGCCGAAGTCGAAAGCGCGATCTGCGACCACCCTGACGTGGCCGAAGTTGCCGTCGTCGGTGTGCCCGACGACAAATGGGGCGAAGCGGTCAAGGCGATCGTGGTGATGAAATCCGGCAAGCAGGCCTCCTCATCCGACATCATTAATTTCACCCGCGAACGCATCGCCGGTTTCAAGACGCCCAAATCCGTCGACTTCATCGAGGCCCTGCCCCGCAACGCCTCGGGAAAAATCCTGCGGCGGCATCTGCGCGATCCCTATTGGGCGGGCAAGGATCGTCAGGTGAATTGAGGCTCCATTCGTCATTGCGAGCCAATGGGTCGCGCGAATGCGCGCCCGATGACAGGCTCCGCGAGCAGTCCAGGGTCACGCATGGAGCACTGGATTGCTTCGTCGCTATCGCTCCTCGCAATGACGGAACCCTCAATGCTTGCCCGCTCCCATGTAGCCGAACAAAAACCCCGCCACTTTCCGCTTCTGGATTTCCTCGCTGCCTTCGGTGATGCGGTAGCGGCGATGGTGACGGTAGATGTGTTCGAACGGCTTGTGGCGCGAATAGCCCATGCCGCCATGCACCTGCATGGCGCGGTCGGCGGATTCGCAGCACAGCCGGTTTGCCCAGAAATTGCACATCGAGACCTTGTCCGACAGCGTGTGTTCGACCTCGGCCTGGGTCAGTTGATCCATCTCCCACGCGGTCTTGCGGATCAGCAGCCTGAGCATCTCGGCCTGCGTCGCCAGTTCCACCAGCGGCCACTGGATCGCCTGGTTTTCCGCCAGCGCCTTGCCGAACGGTTTTCGCTCGCGGGCATATTTTACGCTCTCGTTAATGCAATAGACCGCGGCGCCCAGCGAACTCGCCGCCTGCCGGATCCGGTTTTCATGCACAAAGCATTGCGCCAGCGATAGCCCGCGGCCGACCTCGCCGAACAGCGCGTCGTCGGGCACGAACACATCGGTAAAACTGACCCGCGGATGGTCGGTCGGCATGTTAAAAGTCCACATATATTCCTCGACCTTCACGCCCGCGCTCTTCGCGGGCACCAGCAGGCAGGTGATGCCGCGCGCATCGCCGTCCTCGCCCGAGGTGCGGGCGAACAGCGCGCAATGGGTCGCGACATGCATGCCGGTGGTCCACATCTTCTCGCCGTTAATCACCCAGCCCTTGACGTTGTCGCGGGTCGCAGGCACCGCGCGGGTCGCCATGTGGGTGGCGTCCGAGCCGTGCTCGGGCTCGGTCAAGCCAAACGTGATGCGGTATTTTCCTGATATCGATCCGTCGATCATCGCCTTCTGCGCGTCGGTGCCGTAACGGTCGAGCATGGTCACAACAGGCAGATTGCCGACGATCGAATGCTCGTTCTGCAGATCGTTGTGCAGGCCGAGCCCTTTTGACGCAAAATGCTCGCGGATCACCGCCATCCAGAGATTGGAGCCGTCCTTGCCGCCGTAGCGCTTGGGGATCGCGAAACGCAGATGGCCGGCGGCGTCGGCGAGATTTTTCACCCTGCGCAGCAGCGCTTCCCATTCATGCCGCGGCAGGCCGCCGTTTTCGAAATCGGTGCGCGCCCATTCGCGGCGATGGTCGAAAAAGCGGATGTTGTCGTCGGCCTCCTCGATCGGCTTGATCTCGCGCGCGATGAAACGGTCGAGTTCCCCGAGATAGGCGACGAGGTCCGCCGGCAATGCAAAATCCAAGGCAATTCCTCCAAGGTCTCATTCAGTTGTCTTTTTCTGCGCCGATTAGGTTGACAACCCGATGGCCAAGTCAAGCAACGCAAAACGGCTTGCCGCGCGCAGCCCGCCTGCGTAATTGGATGGCAACGGCCTGCGATAGCGCGCTAAGATCAGGGCGAAATTCCTTAACGCAGAAAAAACGACGGGAGCAAACATAATGGCAGATATGGACCTGAAATTCTCCAAGGTGACGCGCAAGGGCCCGGTCACAACAGTGACGTTGTCGCGGCCGGAAGTGTACAACGCGCTGCATATCGACGCGCATTTCGAGCTCAACAAGGTGTTCGACGATTTCGCCGCCGATCCCGAGCAATGGGTCGCGATCGTCACCGGCGCCGGCGACAAGGCGTTTTGTGCGGGCAACGATTTGAAATGGCAGGCTGCGGGCGGCAAGCGCGGCTGGGACAAGGGCGGCTTTGCCGGCCTCACCGCGCGATTCGACTGCGACAAGCCGATCATCGCCGCCGTCAACGGCGTCGCGATGGGCGGCGGTTTTGAGGTTGCGCTGGCCTGCGACCTCATCATCGCCTCCGACAACGCGACCTTTGCCCTGCCCGAGCCGCGCGTCGGCCTGGCGGCGCTGGCCGGTGGCTTGCAGCGGCTGCCGCGGCAGATCGGGCTGAAGCGCGCCATGGGCATGATCCTGACCGCGCGCCACGTCTCCGCCAAGGAAGGTTTTGAACTCGGTTTCGTCAACGAGGTGGTCCCGCTGAACCAGTTGTTGGCGACCGCGGAGCGCTGGGCCGAGACCATCTGCAAAAACTCGCCGATGTCGATCCGCGCCTCCAAGCAGGCGATCGAAAAGGGCCTCGCGGTCTCGCTGGAGCAGGCGATGACCGAGCAGCGCGAATACCCGGCCGTGAAGGCGATGGCGGCCTCGCAGGACTACATCGAGGGACCGAAGGCGTTTTCGGAGAAGCGTGCGCCGAAATGGCTGGGGAAGTAACGCCTCGTCATTCCGGGGCGAGCGAAGCGAGAGCCCGGAATCCATAACCCCTGTGGTTATGTTTTGCCGTGACGGCCGTCTCGTACCGAGCACGGGCACAGGGAGTATGGATTCCGGGCCTGCGCCAAGTGGCGCATCCCGGAATGACGAGTTGAGAGGATGGCGCACTACTTCGTCCCCACCTCCCTTTTGTACGACCCGTAATTCGGCTGATCGACTGCGAGTTTGGCCAGCGTGGTCTGCCAGAGGTGGTCGGCCAGCCCCGGCGTCTGCAAGTTGGCCTCGCCGGCCGCGATCTTGTCCGCCAGCGTGCGGTTGAGGTCGGCGAGCGAGCCGTCAGCTCCTCCGAGCAGCTTCTTCAATCCCGCCAGCTCGGCGGCGTCGCCATCCTGCTGCAGCGTCAATTGCCGCGTCACCAAATCGAGCGCATTGATGCCGACGCGCAGTTTGAAAGCGTTATGGCCCTTGATCTCGGGCGTAATCTCGTTGCGCAGGAAATCCGCGACCGCCTTGATCAGTTCGGTGGGTGTCGGTTCGTCCTGCATTTCAGTTCTCTCTTCTTTTGGGGCATGATCTAATCCGAAAACCGGTTTCCACTTTTCGGGATCATGCCCCCCTCGGCGCCAACAATCTCAACAAATCGATCTCGGTCTCCGACGAACGCCGACCGATCATGGCGCGCTCCATCGAATGGTCGGGGCCGCTGCGAAAACGCTGCATCATGCCGCCGCACATCACACCCCAACGCAAACTGCCCATCACTTCCCAGAATTTGACGCGGTCCGGATCGACGCGGCGGCCCGCGGCCTCGTAGCCCGCGAACAGTTCTTCGCGCGAGCCAAAACCGCCGACCGGCTTGTCGATCTCGCCAAAGCGCCAGGAATTGGTGCAGACCCAGCCGAGATCCTCCATGGGATCGCCGAGATGGGCCAGCTCCCAGTCGAGCACCGCGCGCAGGCCGTCGGGACCGATGATCAGATTGCCGTGACGAAAATCGCCATGCACCAGCGTGGTCTCCGGCGGCGGACCGGGATCGCGCTCGCGCAGCCAGCGCAACGCCAGTTCGAACACCGGGCGCGGCCAGTCAAACCCGCGATATTCGCGCTCGAGATCGGCGATCTCGCTGGATGCGATCGAGGTCCGCAGTTTTGGCAATTTTGCTTTTTCCAGCGCGTGGATGCCGGCCACGGCCTCGCCGAGCTGGCGCGCCAGCAAAGGCCGCGCGTTGGCAAACTGCTCGTCGCGCAAAATCTTCCGGGCGATGGTCTCGCCTTCGATCCGCTGCATGATAAAGCCGGTGCCGAGTGCGTCCTGCGGCCGCAACACATGCATCACTTTTGGCGACGGCAGGCCGGCGTCATGGGCAAGCTGCATCAGCGTGGCCTCGGCATCGAGCCCGGCCGCCCGGCCCGGCGCCGCGCCATAACCCTGCGGCGCGCGGCGCAGGATCGCGCCGACATGGCCGCTTGGGTGCACGATGTCGAACGACCAGGTTTCCTGGCTGGCGCCACCGGATAGTTTTGCCGCACCAGCGATGCCGGTTGCGCCTGGAAACCACGAGGCGACGCAGCGCCCGAGTTCGGCCTGCATCAGTTACCTCTATTCACTTGCCCTGGAATTTGGCGGGACGCTTTTCCAGGAAGGCGGTGACGCCCTCCTTGAAATCCGCCGTCGATCCCGCGGTGCGCTGCGACTGGAATTCGAGATCGAGCTGGTCCTCGAACGAATTGTCGGGGCTGTCCCAGTAAAGCTTGCGGATCAGCGACAGTGCCACCGTCGGCCCGTTGGCGAGGTCATGCGCGAGCTTCATGGTCTCTTCCATCAGGGTCGCGTCGTCATAGACCCGGTTGACCAGCCCCCATTCCAGCGCCTTCTCGGCCGGCAACCGCTCGCCCATCAGCGACAATTCGACCGAACGCGCCTTGCCGATCAGGCGCGGCAGCAGCCAGGTCGATCCGCAATCCGGCACCAGGCCGATGCGGCGGAACGCCTGCAGGAAATAGGACGAGCGCGCGCACAGGATCATGTCGCCCATCAGCGCAAAACTCATCCCGGCGCCGGCGGCGGCGCCGTTGACGGAGGTCACGATCGGGCAATGCAGGTTGCGCAGCCGCCGCAGGAACGGGTGAAAGGCGGTCTCCAGCGCCGCGCCGGCGTTGCTGCGGCCCGGCTTCTGGTTGTTGCGGCCCTGCAGGTTGGCGCCGGTGCAGAACGCGCGGCCCGCGCCCGTCAGCACCAGGCAACGCACCTCGGCGCGCTTGTCCTCGATCGCGTCGAGCGCCTCGGCAAGGCCGCCCAGCATGTCGATCGATACCGCGTTCATGACCTCCTGATGGTCGAGCTTGAGGACCGCGACCGGGCCGTCGAACTCGAGGGTGACGTGTTTGAACTGCATGGTTTCCTGATCCCTGTTGGTCCGCGTCCTGACGTCGCGGCTCGGATTCGAATTCTGGAGGCCATATTTGATTTTTCGGACGGCCTTGTCCATGGTTGGCGCGGAACAACGGCCTGCTGATAATGCAGGCCAAGCAACATGGACACGCCGATGAGCATTTTTGACCTTTCCGGCCGCACAGCCGTCATTACCGGCGGCAATGGCGGCATCGGCCTTGGCATCGCGCAGGCGCTGGTCGCGGCCGGCTGCAACGTCTCGATCTGGGGCCGCAATGCCGAGAAGAACAAGACCGCCGCGGCCAGCATGGCCGCCGGGCCCGGCAAGGTCGACAGCCGTATCTGCGACGTCAGCGATCCCGCATCGGTGAAGGCCGCGATGAAGGCAACGCTCGACCATTTCGGCCGGGTCGACGGCTGTTTTGCCAATGCCGGGATCGGCGGCGGCGGACGGCGCGCCTTCATCGACCGCACCGAGGAGGAATGGCGCAAAATGTTCGCGACCAATCTCGACGGCGTGTTCCACGTGTTCCAGGTCGCCGCCCGCCATATGACCGAGCGTGCGGAAGCCGGCGACAAGTTCGGCCGGCTGGTCGCGACCTCCAGTCTGGCATCGCTGTTCGGCACCGCGCGCAACGAGCATTATGCCGGCACCAAGGCCGCGCTGAACGCGCTGTGCCGCGCGCTCGGCGTCGAGCTGGCGCGCTACGGCGTCACGGCGAATGCCATCCTGCCGGGCTGGATCAAGAGCGAGATGACGGCCAACATCATGGCCAACGACAAATTCGTCGCCAATGTGATGCCGCGGATTCCGATGCGCCGTTTCGGCGAGCCCAGCGATTTCGGCGGCATCGCGGTGTATCTGATGAGCAAGGCGTCGAGCTATCATACCGCGGATTGCTTTGTGATCGACGGCGGCTATACGGCGTTTTGAGTTTCACCCTCCCCTGGAGGGGGAGGGTCGGCTCGCATTGAGCGCAGCGAAATGAGAGACGGGGTGGGGTGGCGACGTTATTTGAAATGACGATCGCCTCGTTCTGCGGCTTCACCCCACCCCGCCGCTACGCGGCGACCCTCCCCCTCAGGGCAGGGGAATCGCATGTGTACGCCTGCAATAGTTGCCAAATCGAAAGAAAGGGATTCTGAGGGTAGCTCCTGATGTGGAGGGAGCGGCCGATGCAGCGATTTGCGGAGTGCTTTTCGGAGTTGCCCGACCCGCGGGCCGACAACGCGCTGCATGACCTGACCGAGATCTTGTTCATCGCGCTGATGGCGACGCTGTGCGGGGCGACGAGTTGCACCGACATGGCGCTGTTTGCCCGGATGAAGGCCTATCTTTGGCAGGATGTGCTGGAACTCAAGAACGGTCTGCCGAGCCACGACACGTTCAGCCGGGTGTTCCGGATGCTTGACCCGAAAGCGTTTGAAGTCGCGTTTCGGCGTTTCATGAAGGCCTTTGCGCAAGGCGCGAAGATCAAGCGGCCGCGCGGGGTGATCGCGCTCGATGGCAAGGCGTTGCGGCGCGGCTACGAACGCGGCAAGGGCCACATGCCGCCGGTGATGGTGACCGCCTGGGCGGCGCAGACGCGTATGGCGCTCGCCAATGTACTGGCACCGAACAACAACGAAGCCGCCGGCGCCTTGCAGGTGCTCGAACTTCTGCAGCTTAAGGGCTGCGTCGTCACGGCCGATGCCCTGCATTGCCACCGCGCGATGGCCGAAGCGATCGTGGCACGGGGCGGCGACTACGTGCTGGCGGTAAAGGCGAACCAGCCTGCTCTGTTGGAGGATGCCAAAGCCGCAATCCGCGCCGTCAAACGCAAGGGCAAGACCTCGCTCACCACCAAAGACGCTGAACACGGACGCAACGAGAAGCGTGTTGCTCTCGTCGCGCCGGCTCCCGGCATGGCCAACAAGCATGACTTTCCGGGCCTCAAAGCTGTTGCCCGCATCACCAGCAAGCGGGGCCAGGACGACACGGTCGAGCGCTACTTCCTGATGAGCCGCCCCTACAGCCGTAAAGAGGTCCTGCGCATCGTCCGCGCTCATTGGGGCATCGAAAATAGCCTTCACTGGCCGCTGGACGTCACCCTCGACGAGGACCTTGCCCGTAATCGCAAGGACAACGGACCGGCCAATCTGGCCGTGCTCCGCCGCCTGGCCCTCAACATTGCCCAAGCCCACCCAGATACGACAGTCTCCCTGCGCGGTAAGCTCAAGCGCGCCGGATGGAACGATACCTTCCTCTTCGAACTCCTTGGCCACATGCGATAGCCCTGCCCCTCAAGGGGAGGGTGAACACACCTCCGCGTTCTCGCGACAGCATGTGTCCGAGGTTTGCCAGGAAACTCCGCCCCAAAAGAGAGAGGGCGCAGGGAAGACCGGGTGCGCGCTGCACCCGCGGTCTCGTGTGCAATGTGCATCAAAAGAAATGCGCACACGAGCATACAGGTTCAGCGGAAACACTCCGGCCTTCCCTGCGCGATGGCTCTACGGCCTGTATCGTGCTCTCCCTGGTAAATCGGAGCCTCTTGCCACCATCGCCCCCGGGAGGCGTTAGCCTCCCAAGGACTTGACGCCAGCATTCCGGGCGTCAGGACCACACGACTTAGCCGTACGCAGCAGCGTCACTCGTCTCACGACGCGCACGCGTCCACCGCAACCCGTCCCAACGTCCGTGACGACGGCCGACGTCCCCTCTTTCGGGACGGGATGCGGGGATATTCGACTGATTTGCAAGCGGTGTCAACTATTTTTCTGTAAATCGGAATCGAACAGGACGGACAGAAACCGGCGGCAGCACTTCCGTATTTGCGAACCCGCTGCTAGGTTGCGGCCGCTGCAGCAATAACCGACTGCCGCTGTGCCCAAACAACGCCGCGGTCGGCCAAAAAATAACCGGGAGGAAATGACAATGTTTTCGCATGTGATGATCGGGACCAACGATCTCGACCGCGCCAAATCGTTCTACGACGCGTTGCTCGGCACGCTCGACATCCCGCCGGCGATGGTCGACCGCCACCGCATTTTCTATCGCACCAAGACCGGCACCTTCTCGGTGTCGAAGCCGATTGATGGCAAGCCCGCGACCTTTGCCAATGGCGGCACGCTCGGTTTTGCCGCCAACTCGCCGGCGCAGATCGACGCGTTTCACAAGGCCGGTCTCGCCCAGGGCGGCAAGACTTGTGAAGACCCGCCCGGCATCCGCGAAGGCGCCGGCATGAAACTCTACATCGCCTATTTGCGCGATCCCGACGGCAACAAGATTTGCGCGGTACACCGGATGTGAGGGATGACGTAGGGCGGATCAGGCCAAGCCGTAATCCGCGCTTCTTCCCGCGATGATGCGCGGGAAGCTAACGGCAGGCGGCGGATTACGCTTCGCTAATCCGCCCTACGGTCTAAATTATTCGCAATCTTTCGCCGGTATTCCCGCATAAGTGATCCGGTCCCCCCGGATATTGCGACCAATCCACCCTTGCCTCACCCGGTCAGGCTGTCATACCCGGCTCCTGCGGGGTATCCAGTACCCTGCGTCTCTTGATTCCGGCGTCCAACCGGAACTCCGGAACACCGTATCTCCCGCTACCGCCCTTCACCGCGACGGCATTTTCCGATTATCGGCACGGAATACCCCAACATGTTCGTTTCATTTTTTCCCCGGCCAAAACTGTTCTTTATCTCGGCCGCGATCTGGATCGCGCTGGCGATGGCCGTTTGGTACGGCTTCGCCAGCAATCTCTTCCCGGCGGTCGAACAGCCCGTCGGCCTCGGCACGTTCGTGACGCCGTCCGCGCTGTCGTTCGATTTCTATTTTGCCATTTGCACGCTGATTTTTGCGGCGCCGGATGGCACTTCTATTCGCCGCATCCCTGGGCGCGCTGGTCCGTCCTCGGCACGGCGCTGATCCTGTTCACCTCCTACTTCCAGGTCCAGGTTAGCGTCGCGATCAATAGCTGGTACGTACCCTTTTACGACCTGGTGCAGGCCGCGCTTTCCAAATCGCGGCCGGTCACGCGCGAGGAGTTCTACGGCTATATTCTGACCTTTCTCTATATCGCGCTGGTCGCAGTCGTCGTCGACGTGATGACGCGGTTCTTCATCAGCCACTACATCTTCCGCTGGCGCACCGCGATGAACGAATTCTACGTTTCACATTGGCCGCAGTTGCGCACCATCGAGGGCGCCTCGCAGCGCGTGCAGGAAGACACCATGCGCTTTGCCAGCACGGTGGAGGACCTCGGCGGCGACCTGATCAGCTCGGTACTGACGCTGATCGCCTTCCTGCCGGTGCTGGTGAAACTCTCCGCCGAAATCACCGAGTTGCCGCTGCTCGGCCACGTCCCCTACGCGCTGGTGTGGGCGGCCATCATCTGGTCGGTGGCCGGCACAGGACTGCTCGCGTTAATCGGCATCCGCCTACCCGGCATCGAATTCGCCAACCAACGGGTCGAGGCCGCCTATCGCAAGGAGCTCGTGATCGGGGAGGACGACGCAACGCGCGCTCAACCTCTGACGTTGAAACAGCTGTTCGGTGCAGTACGCAAGAACTACTTCCGGCTCTATTTGAACTTTGTGTACTTCAACGTCGGCCGGATCATCTATCTGCAAGTCGACAACATATTTCCCTCTGTGCTGCTCGTGCCTACAATGGTCGCAGGCGATATCACGTTAGGCCCGATGAACCAGATCCTGAACGTGTTTGATCGGGTGCGAAGTTCATTCCAGTACCTGGTCAACTCGTGGAGTACGATCGTGGTGTTGATCTCGATCTATCAGCGCTTGCGGGGGTTCGAGGCCCAGATCCATGGCGAACCGTTGCATCCGATCGAGATGGAAGTGGACCCGGTGTGAGAACGTAGGGCGGATTAACCGAAGGCGTAATCCGCCATTACTTCGCGTGCAAAGCGGCGGATTGCGCTTCGCTCATCCGCCCTACATCTGCCACCCCACGGAAAATCTCGGCCACCGGTCCGCCTGTACACCCCCCTCCGCGCCGTCTACATTGCGGCCCAAGCAGCGCGCGCCCGCGACCGGGGCGGCAACCAAACAACAGCGCGAACGGGAGAAATCCATGAAACACGTCTACGTGCCGCGAACCACGACCTACAACCTCAATCCGGGCGAAGAGCTCAACGACCTCAGGATGTCGGACGAGGTCCGGCCGCTGTACGAGCACGTGAAAAAATTCATTCGGGAAACCGTCGACCCGATGTCGGTCGAGTTTTACCGGCTCGGCGAAAGCAAGAAGGACCGCTGGAGCTTTACCGACGGCCAGCTCGAGGTGCTTGGCAAGGCCAAGGCAAAGGCCAAGGAAGAAGGCCTGTGGAATTTCTTCCTGCCCGATGACGAGACCGGCCAGGGCCTGAAAAACCTCGACTACGCCTATATCGCCGTCGAACTGGCAAAAAATCCGCTGGCCTCGGAGACCATGAACTGCTCGGCGCCCGACACCGGCAACATGGAGGTGCTGGAGCGCGTCGGCACCAAGGCGCAAAAGGAGAAATGGCTGAAGCCGCTACTCGCCGGCGAAATCCGCTCGGCCTATGCGATGACCGAGCCGAACGTCGCCTCCTCCGACGCCAAGAACATCTCGACCTCGGCAAAACTCGTCGGCGACGAATGGGTGATCAACGGCGAGAAATACTACATCTCCGGCCTCGGCGATCCCCGCTGCAAGATCATGATCGTGATGGTCAAGACCAATCCGGACGCACCGCCGAGCAAGCAGCAGTCGCAGATCCTGGTGCCCAAGGACACGCCCGGCGTCGAGATCATCGGGCCGATGCACGTGTTCGGCCACGACCATGCGCCGCGCGGCCACATGCATCTGCGCTTCAACAATGTGCGGGTGCCGAAGGAGAACATCCTGCTCGGCGAGGGCCGCGGCTTCGAAATCTCGCAGGTGCGGCTCGGGCCGGGCCGCATCCATCACTGCATGCGCACCATCGGCAAGGCCGAAAAGGCGCTCGATCTGATGGTGAGCGCGCGGCCTGACCCGCGAGGCCTTCGGCAAGAAGATCGCCCATCTCGGCGGCAATCTGCAGATCATCGCGCAAGCGCGCTGCGAGATCGAGGCGATGCGGCTGATGGTGCTGAAGGCGGCCAAGGCGATGGACGTGCTCGGCAACAAGGAGGCGCGGGTCTGGGTCAGCATGGTCAAGGCGATGGTGCCGGAACGCACCTGCAAGATCATCGACCAGGCGATCCAGATGCACGGCGCCACCGGCATCTCGCAATGGACGCCGCTCGCCGAAATGTACCAGGACGTGCGGCATTTGCGTTTCGCCGACGGCCCGGACGAGGTGCACTGGATGGTGGTCGGCCGGCATGAGTTGAACATGGCGTAAGGCTCGCAAATCATCTCGTCATGCCCGGCCTTGTGCCGGGCATCCACGTCTTGCTGAGCTTCGGCAAGAAAGACGTGGATGGCCGGGACAAGCCCGGCCATGACGATAAGGTCAATCGTTGTTGGACGGGAGACTCCCCCATGCAATACGCCCCCGAGGATCTCGCGCCGCGCGAGCGTTACAAGATGCTGGCGGGATTTGTGTTGCCGCGGCCGATCGGCTGGGTGACGACGGTCGGCCCGACCGGCGTGGTCAACGCGGCGCCGTTTTCCTTCTTCAACGTGTTCTGCGAGGACCCGCCGCTGTGCATGTTCGCCTCCAACGTGCGCCCCGACGGCACCCACAAGGACACCGTGATCAATATCGAGCGCACAGGCGAGTTCGTGGTGCACATGACCGACGAGCCCCTGGCGCGGGCGATGCACGAGAGCAGCGGCGATTTTCCGCCTGAGATCGGCGAGCCCGACTATCTCGGTTTAAAACTCGCGCCGTCCTCCAGGGTCGCGGTGCCCCGTCTGGCGGACGCGCCCTGGGCGATGGAGTGCAAGGTCTGGAAGACCATCGACGTCAAGGGCAACCGGCTGTTGGTGATGGGCGAAGGCATCAACTTCCACATCCGCGACGAATTGTGGGACCCGGCCGCGATGCGCGTGCATATGGAGCGCTATCACCCGGTGGGGCGCATGTTCGCCGACCGCTATTGCCGCACCGACGACCGCATGGTGTTTCCGACCGCGGAAGGCGTGAAGACCAAATCGCCGGCCGGCAGCTGATTTCCCCGACATGCGCGAAACCCGTTCAGAACGCCGCGTGGGGATCGCGCTGGTGGTGGCGGCGGCGGTGGCCTGGAGCACGGCGCCGTTCTTCACCCGGCTGCTGCCGTTCGACCCCTGGACCATCCTGTTCTGGCGCGGGCTGTTCGGCGGCGGCCTGATCATGGTCTTTCTCGCAGTCACGCAAGGCGGGCGGGCGTTGCGCGATCTCATGACGATGGGCAAAGGCGGCTGGCTGGTCGCCGCGCTCTCGACCACAGGCATGGTGTGCTTCATCCCGGCGCTGCAGATGACCGACGTGACCAACGTCGCCGTTCTCATTGCCACCCAGCCATTCGTCGCCGCGGCGCTGGCCTATCTCTGGTTTCGCGAAGCCGCGCGATGGCAGACGCTGCTGGCGAGCTTTGTGGCGCTGTGCGGCATCGCGCTGATCGTCAGCAACGCGCACGCGGCCGGCGACATCAGAGGCATGGCGCTCGCCTGCGTGATGGTGCTGGCGATTTCGGCGATGACGGTCGCGATGCGGCGTTACCGGCAAACCTCGATGGTGGCCGCCGCCGCGCTGTCGAATTTTCTCGGCAGCTTTGTCAGCCTGCCGTTTGCCCACGACATCGCCCATCTCGGCGACAACGATCTATTCGTTCTCGCGATGTTCGGGTTTTGCCAGGTCGCGCTGGGGCTGACGTTCTATGCGCTCGGTTCGCGGCTATTGCCGTCGGGCGAGGCCTCGCTGGTCGCCACGCTGGAGACGCCGCTGATGCCGTTCTGGATCTGGCTGGCGTTTTCCGAGGTGCCGTCGCTGCGCGCACTGGCCGGCGGCGCGCTGGTGATGGGCGCGGTGGTCGCCGATATCGTCAGCGGCAACCGCGCCCGCAACGTGTAGGGCGGATTAGCGAAGCGTAATCCGCCATCACGGCGATGAAGCGGCGGATTACGCTTCGCTAATCCGCCCTACATTCCTCACGCCTTGGCGGGCTCGCCGATCTTGTCCTGCGTCTTGGTGTCGAAATCGCTGGCGTCGTGGCGTTCGTGCAACTGGCTGGCGGGATCGCCGAACACGCGGTTGACCATGCGACCGCGCTTCACGGCCGGGCGCGCGGCGATCGCGTCGGTCCAGCGCTGCACGTTCTTGTATTCGTGCACCGACAAGAATTGACCTGACTCGCCATACAACAAACCCTTGGCGAGCGCGCCGTACCACGGCCATACCGCGATGTCGGCGATGGTGTATTCCTTGCCGGCGAGATATTCGTTGTCGGCAAGCCGGCGGTCGAGCACGTCGAGCTGGCGTTTGACTTCCATGGCAAAGCGGTCGATGGCGTATTCGATCTTGGTCGGCGCGTAGGCGTAGAAATGCCCAAAGCCGCCGCCGAGATAGGGCGCGGCCCCCATCTGCCAGAACAGCCACGAAAAACATTCGGCGCGGGCCTGGCCGCTCGTTGGCAGGAACGCGCCGAATTTTTCCGCCAGATGCACCAGGATCGAGCCGGATTCGAACACCCGGATCGGCTCCGGCCCGCTGCGGTCCATCAGCGCCGGGATTTTCGAGTTCGGATTGACCGCGACAAAACCGCTGCCGAACTGGTTGCCGTCGATCCGGATCAGCCAGGCGTCGTATTCGGCGCCCTTGTGACCCGCCGCCAGCAACTCCTCGAGCATCACGGTGGCTTTCACGCCGTTCGGTGTTGCCAAGGAATAAAGTTGCATCGGATGCTTGCCGATAGGCAATTCCTTCTCGTGGGTGGCGCCGGCGATCGGCCGGTTGATGCTGGCGAAGCGGCCGCCGCTTTCCTTGTTCCAGGTCCAGACTTTGGGCGGGGTGTAGGCGGAGGGATCAGGCACAGGCGCGTCGGTCATTCATTGGCTCCGATTTTGATCGCGTCATGGCCGGGCTTGTCCCGGCCATCCACGTCTTGGTTCGCAATTTCAGCTAAGGACGTGGATGCCCGGGTCAAGCCCGGGCATGACGAAGATTGCCTGATTTTCGTCATTGCGAGGAGCACTTGCGACGAAGCAATCCAGTCTATCTCTGTGGCCCTGGATTGCTTCGCTTCGCTCGCAATGACAGCGCCTAGGACGCCACCGCCCGCTTCGCCTTCGCCGCCGCGGTCATCACAAACCCCTCATAGCCCTTGGCGGCGACGTCGTTGCAGATCTGCCGGTAGACGCCGACGCCGCCGATATAGGGCATGAAGATGCGCGGCTTGCCCGGGATGTTGGCGCCCATGTACCAGGAATTGGCCTGCGGATAGAGCGTGCCGTGTGCCACCTCGTTGACATGGGCGACCCATTTGTCCTCGGCGTCGCGCTCGGCTTCCATCGCCGCGAAACCACGGTCGCGCATAAAACCGAGGCAGTCGGCGATCCAGTCGACATGCTGTTCGATCGACACGATCATGTTGGACAACACCGACGGGCTGCCGGGACCGGTGATCACGAACAGGTTTGGAAAGCCTGAACTCATCAGGCCGAGATAGGTCCGCGGGCCTTCGGCCCATTTCTGGTTCAGGGTTTTTCCGTCGCGGCCGACAATGTCGATTTTCGCCACCGAGCCGGTCATGGCGTCGAACCCGGTGGCGAGCACCAGCGCGTCGACCTCGTAGTCCTTGCCGCCGACGCGTACCGCGTTGGGCAGGATTTCGTCGATCCCCGTCGATTTGATATCGACCAGGGTGACGTTGGGGCGGTTGAACGCCGCGTAATAATCGGTATCGACGCAGATGCGTTTTGAGCCGATCGGGTGATCGTTGGGTTGCAGCAATTTTGCGGTGTCGGGATCGCGCACGATCTCGGCGATTTTTTCGCGGACAAAACCGGCGGCGGTGTCGTTGGCGGCCTTGTCGAGCGCAAGATTGTTGTAGATGCCCATGAAGGTCAGGCCGCCCTTGGCCCAGCGCTCCTCGTATTTGGCGCGGCGCTCGTTGTCGCCGTCGTCGAGCGCGCCGCGGTCCGGCAATTCCTGAACAATTCCGTTGCGGGATTCTTCCCGCGCAAAGCGCCTGATCTCGGGATAGCGCGAACGAAACGAGTTCGCGATCTTCAGTGGTCAACGCCGCGTTGCGCGCCGGAATCGAGAAATTCGCGGTGCGCTGGAACACGGTGAGATGGCTGGCCTGCTCGGCGATGACCGGCACCGACTGGATCGCCGACGAACCCGTGCCGATCACGGCGACGCGCTTGCCGGAGAAATCCACGGGATGATGCGGCCAATGGCCGGTATGATAGACTTCGCCTTTGAATTCCTTCAGGCCCTTGATGTCGGGCATCCGCGCGTTCGAAAGACACCCGGTGGCGAGGATGACATGGCGCGCGGTGACGGTATCGCCTTGCGACGTCGTCACCGACCACAAACTGGCGGCTTCATCGAATACGGCGCGCTCGACGCGGGTCGAGAACTGAATGTCGCGGCGGAGGTCAAAACGGTCGGCGACGTGGTTGGCGTATTTCAGGATCTCGGGCTGCGGCGCGTACCGCTCGCTCCAGTCCCATTGCTGCTGCAATTCGTCGGAAAACGAATAGGAATATTGCATGCTCTCGACGTCGCAGCGCGCGCCCGGATACCTGTTCCAGTACCAGGTACCGCCGACGCCATCGCCCTGCTCGTAGACCCGCGCGGAAAACCCGAGGCCGCGCAGCCGGTGCAGCATGTACATGCCGGCAAACCCCGCGCCGACCACCACGGCGTCATAGGCCGCTGCATCGGTTGTTTGGATTTTGCCTGAAGCGGATGGCAGGGCGGACATCGTGGCGTTCTCCCGAACGGATTGCTGTTGTTATCGGTCAACATTCTATTCCTGACGGCAAAGCGCAAGGGCCAAAACGGCGGTTCCGGGTTGCGGAATTATCGTCCCGAGCACGCCCTCATGGTGAGGAGGCGCGAAGCGCCGTGTCCGGACGATGCTTGGCATCGCCGGGAGAACCATGGGCCACGGGTACTGCGGCCATCCTTCGAGACGGCGCTAACGCGCCTCCTCAGGATGAGGTCCTCGTCAACCGCTTGGCATCCCCGCCGCTAATAGGCTAGCGTCCGGCCTCAATCAAAAAAGCCGCAACCTGAGCGGCCGCTGCCTGCGAGGAAACCCGATGAAATCGCCAATTTGCAAAATGCTGGGAATTGAATTCCCGCTATTGGCGTTCAGCCATTGCCGCGACGTGGTGGCAGCGGTCAGCCGCGCCGGGGGTTTTGGGGTGCTGGGCGCCACCACGCATTCGCCCGAGAGCATCGAGCAGGAGCTGAAATGGATCGACGATCATGTCGACGGCAAGCCCTACGGGCTCGACGTGCTGATCCCCGAGAACATTTCCACCGCGGGTGAAAAGGACGTCACCTGGAAGAGCCTGGAAGCGCGGATCTCGCCGGAGCATCGCGACTTCACCAAAAAGCTGCTGAAAAAATACGGCATCGAGCTGACCACGACCAATGTGGCCGACAACCAGCCGCAGCCGTTCGATGCGCAGCGCGCGCTGGAGTTGCTGGAAGTGTCGTTTAAGCATCCGATCCGGCTGATCGCGAACGCGCTGGGCGTGCCGCCGAAGGCGATGGTCGACATGGGTCACAAGCACGGCGTGCCGGTGGCCGCGCTGGTCGGGGCCAAGGAGCACGCGCTGCGCCAGGTCGCGGCCGGCGTCGACGTCCTGGTGGTGCAGGGCACCGAGGCCGGCGGCCATTGCGGCGAGGTTTCGACCATGGTGCTGGTGCCCGAGGTGATCAAGGCGATAAAACCGATCCGCGACGTGCCGGTACTCGCGGCCGGCGGCATCATGACCGGACGGCAGATGGCGGCGTGCATGGCGATGGGCGCGGCCGGGGTCTGGACCGGCTCGGTCTGGCTGGCCACCGTCGAGTCCGAAACCAGCGAAATCTTCCGCGAAAAAATGATCGCGGCCTCCTCGCGCGACGCCATCCGCTCCAGGGGACGCACCGGCAAGCCGGCGCGCCAGTTGCGCTCGGTATGGACCGACGCCTGGGATCGCGGTCCCGACAGCCCCGGCGCGCTGCCGATGCCGCTGCAGTCGATCATCAGCCGCGACGCCTTCAACTCGATCGACCGCGCCGCCGCCGCCGGCAATGCCCAGGCCCGCGACCTCGTCAGTTATTTCGTCGGCCAGGGCGTCGGCCTGATCGACAGCGTCAAGTCGGCCGGCGCCGTGGTGCAGGAATTCAAGGAAGATTTTGTCGATGCGATCGAACACATGAACGCGCTGGTGGCGGAGTGAACGTATCTACCAGCATCCTTCGAGACGCTTGCTTCGCAAGCTCCTCAGGATGACGTTTTACACTTGGCCGTCATCCTGAGGCGCCTGAGCGGAGCGAAGGCCTCGAAGGATGGCCACAAGCAAGCCGATAGAAAGTGAACCAAGAACAATGGCAGCCTCCCCTACCCCCGAAGACCGCATCCCCGTCATCGTCGGCATCGGCGAGATCACCGACCGGCCGGCTGAGCTGACCTCCGGCCTGGAGCCAATGGCCTTGCTGGAGGAAGCGCTGCGGCGCGCGGAAAAGGACAGCGGCGGCAAACTGCTGGGCGAGATCGGCTCGCTCGACGTCGTCAATTTCCTGAGCTGGCGCTACCGCGACCCCGAAAAGCAGCTTTGCCAGCGCCTCGGCATCAAGCCGGCGCACGCCTATTACGGGCCGGTCGGCGGCGAAAGCCCGATCCGCTATCTGCACGAGGCGGCGCAACGGATCGCGCGCGGCGAGTGCGGCGTCGCTGCGATCTGCGGCGCCGAGGCGCAGTCGAGCGCGACCAAGGCCGAGCGCGCAGGCGTCACGCTGCCGTGGACGCCGTTCGCCCATGACGCCGAGGAACCGAAGCGCGGCGCCGCGTTCCAGAAGCCGATCGCCGTCAAACTGGGCGTGTTCCGCCCTGTCACGGTCTATCCGCTGTACGAGGCCGCCACCTCGGCGCATTGGGGCCAGACCCCGCGCGAGGCGATGGCGGAATCCGGCGCGCTGTGGTCGACCTATTCGGGCGTCGCCGCGCACAATCCGAACTCCTGGCTGAAGCGGCATGTCCCGGCCGACGAGATCACCACGCCGACGCCGGACAACCGGCTGATCGCCTGGCCCTATACAAAATTGATGGTGGCCAATCCGACCGTCAATATGGGCGCGGCGCTGCTGATGACGTCGCTGGCAAAGGCCCGCGAGGCCGGCATCGCCGAGGACAAGATCGTTCACGTTTGGGGCGGCGCGTCGGCGGAAGAGCCGCGCGATTATCTGATCCGCGACCAGTTTTACCAAAGCCACGCCCAGAACGCGGTCCTGAAGGCGGTGATGGATCTCGCCGGCGGCAGCGGCAAGGCGTTCGACGCCATCGAGCTTTACAGCTGCTTTCCCTGCGTGCCGAAGATGGCGCGACGGACCCTCGGCCTCGGCCCGGACGTGCAGCCGACCGTGACTGGCGGGCTGACCTTCTTCGGCGCGCCGCTCAACACCTATATGACGCATGCGGCGTGCGCGATGGTGCGCCGGCTGCGCGGCGGCTCAAAACTCGGCCTGCTCTACGGCCAGGGCGGCTTTGTCACCAAGCATCACGGCCTGGTGCTGTCGCGGCAAACCCCGCGCCAAACGCTTTCGCAGGACACCAGCGTCCAGGCCGAGGCCGACCGCAACCGCGGCACGGTGCCGGAGTTCGTCACCGAGGCCCGCGGCCAGGGTTCGGTCGAAAGTTTTACGGTGCTCTATGGCCGCAATGGCGACGTCGAGCACGGCGTGGTGATGATGCGTACGGAAGCCGATGCGCGTGCGCTGGCGCGGGTGCCCGCCGCCGACCGCGCGACGCTGGCGCATCTGATGAACATGGACCGCACACCGGTGGGGTCGCGCGGTACGATCGCCACGGCAGAGGATGGCGTGCTGGAGTGGCGGGTGGGGTGATAACAGCGTTTGGGCCTCGCGTGCCCCGGATGCTGCGCAGCGCCATAAGCGCGTTTACGCGCGCCTTCGACGCGCTATGGCGGTGCGCTGCTGATCCGGGGCCCACCCGCGTGGGTGGGTCCCGGCTCTGCGGAGCAGCGTGAAGAACGCTGCACCGCGTCCGGGACACCAATCCCCCTACCCCTTCGTCCTACTTCTCCGAAACCTTGTCCGGCTTGGCTTTGGTCGCGGCACCGCTGCCGACGACGTGGACCTGGTCGCCGTCGGCGATGCCGTCCGGCGGGGCGACGATGATGCGGTCGTCCGGCGAGATGCCGGAGGCCAGTTCGATGTCGCGGCCGAGGTCACGCGCGATGGTGACGGTCTTGAACTGGACCTTGTCGTCGGGGCCGACGGTCGCGACCCGCAGGCCGTTCTGGTTGAAAATCAGCGCGCTGGCCGGGATGTGCAGCGGCAGGCCGTCGCGCATCAGCGACATCCGAACGTTGGCGTAGGCGCCCGGCATCAATTCGCCGCTGGAATTGTCGAACCCGAGCTGCATCCGCGTGGTGCCGGAGCCGACATCGACCGATTGCGAGGAGGCCTCCACCGTCGCCGGGAAGGTCCGGTTCGGATAATCCGGCACGGTGATGATCGCCTTGGCGCCGATCTTGATCGCCGGCACATAGCTCTGGGGAACGTTGACATAGACCCTGAGCTTCCTGATGTCGGAAACCACGAACATCGCCGGCCCGCTGTTGCCGCCGGCATTGATCAGGGCGCCGACGTCGGTGTCGCGCGAGGTGACGATGCCGTCGAACGGCACCGTGATCTTCTTGTAGCCGGCCAGCGCCTCGAGCCGTTCGACATTGGCCTGATCGGCCTTGACCGTTCCATTCTTGTTGGAGAGATCGGCGGTGCGCTCATCGATTTCCTGCATCGACACGAAGTTCGACGCGATCAGGGTCTTGCGGCGGTTGAGGGTCGCTTCCGACAATTTCGCACTCGCCTCCGCGCTGGCGAGGTCGGCGCGCGCCTGCAACAGCTGCTGGTCGAGGTCGGGCGCCTCGATTTCCGCGATCACCTGGCCGGCCTTGACCTTGGCGCCGATATCGGCGCTCCAGCTCTTGAGGTAGCCGCTGACGCGGGCAAAGATCGGCGCGCGGTAGTAGGCCTCCAGCCGGCCCGGCAGATCCAGCGTGGCGTTGAGCACCTTGCCGTCCGGCAGGGTCACCGCGACCGTCGGGATCGCCTGGTTGTCGGTCCATTCCCTAAGCTTGGTGTCGGAATCCTCGCGCGCCCGGATCCCGGTCACCACCACCAGCACCGCGACGATGCCTGCCACAAGCCCAATAATGCTCAGTTTCCGGCGCGATACCGGCGAGCTCGATTCAGTGGGCATGCGACTTCTCCGGTGCGGCGGCTACTTTGGCGCCTTGCATTTTGTGTACCATACTAAATACCACGGGAACGAACATCAGCGTAGCAATGGTGGCGAAGATCAGCCCCCCGATCACCGCACGGCCGAGCGGCGCGTTCTGTTCGCCGCCCTCGCCCAGCCCCAACGCCATCGGCGTCATGCCGATAATCATCGCCAGGGCCGTCATCAGCACCGGGCGGAAGCGGACGAAGCCGGCGTCGATCGCGGCGGCAACGGGATCGCCGAGCTCGTCGTAGCGCTCGCGGGCAAAACTGATCACCAGCACGCTGTTGGCGGTGGCGACGCCCATGCACATGATCGCGCCGGTCAGCGCCGGCACCGACAGCGTGGTGTGGGTCGAGAACAGCATCCAGACGATGCCGGCAAGTGCTGCCGGCAGCGCGGTGATGATCACGAACGGGTCGGACCAGGACTGGAAGTTCACCACGATCAGGAAATAGATCAGCACGATCGCGGCCAAAAGGCCGAACAACAGGCCGGAAAACGCGCTGTTCATGGTCTGCACCTGGCCGAGCAGAAACACCGCGCTGCCCTTCGGCACTTCCTTCGCGGTATCGGCGATCGCGGTCTTGACGTCGTTGGCCACCGCGCCGAGATCGCGGCCCTGCGGCGTCGCATAGATCTGCACCATCGACTGGATGTCGTATTGCGACACCACCGCGTTCGACGTCGTCCGCGTGATGTTGGCGATGCCGCCGAGAATCGGCGCCACCGGACCGCCCGCGGTGATCGGCAGCGTCTCCAGCGCGCTCATCGAATCGATCTGGTATTGCGGGGTCTGCATCACGATCGAATACGACACGCCGTTATCGGGGTTGAGATAATAGGTCGGCGCTATCTGCGCGCTGCCGGCGAGGTTGACGACCAGGCTGTTGGTGACGTCGCGCTCGGTCAAGCCGACATATTGCGCGCGGGTGCGATCGACATCGATGTTGAGGCTCGGATTGTTGGGCGACTGCTGGATGCGCGCGTCGGCGATGCCGGGAATCCGCCTGATACGGCTCAGCAGCTTGTTGGCATAGGCAAAGTTGGCGGCGAGATTGGCGCCGCGGATCTGCAGGTCGATCGGCGCCGGCGCGCCGAAATTGAGGATCTGGCTGACGATATCGGCGGGCAGGAACGCGAACGTCATGCCGGGAAAAGCCGGCGGCAGCTGCTCGCGCAGCGCCTGGACGTATTCCGCGGTCGGGCGATGCCCCTCTTTCAGCTTGATCTGGATATCGCCGTCCTGCGGACCGATCACGCCGGTGTTGTTGTAGGTCATGTTGATGCCGCTGATCGGCATCCCGATATTGTCCGCGAGCGTCTCGATCTCGCCCGAGGGAATCACCTTGCGGATCACCTTCTGGACATCGGCGAACTGGTTGGCGGTTTCCTCGACGCGGGTGCCGACCTGGGTGCGGACGTGCATCAGGATCGAACCGGCATCGACCGACGGAAAGAAGTTGCGGCCGAGAAACGGCACCAGCAGGAACGATACGCCGACCACGCCGAGGAAGCCGATCACGAACAGCGGGCGCCGCGCCATCGCCAGCGTCAGCAGCTCGCGATAGCCGCCGCGAATCCGCTCGAAGCGCGCCTCGAAGCCGCGCTGGAACCGGACCAGCGGGTTGCGCGACGGCGGCGGCGTCTCGCCCTCGCCGTGATGGGTGTGCCGCTGCAGCAGATATTTCGCCATCGTCGGCACCAGCGTGCGCGACAGGATGAACGACCAGGTCATCGCGAACATCACCGCTTCCGCCATCGGCACGAACAGAAAGCGCGCCACGCCCTGCAGGAAGAACATCGGCACGAACACGATGCAGATGCAGAGCAGCGAGACGAAGGCCGGCGTCACGATCTGGTTGGCGCCGTCCATGATCGACTGCTCGACCTCCTTGCCCTGCTCCAGATGCTAATTGATGTTCTCGATCGTCACCGTGGCGTCGTCGACCAGGATGCCGACCGCGAGCGCCAGGCCGCCGAGCGTCATGATGTTGAGGGTCTCGCCGATCGCCGACAGCATCGCGATGGCGCCGAGCACGGCGAGCGGAATCGAGGTCGCGATGATCATGGTCGAGCGCCAGCTGCCGAGGAACAGCAGGATCATCACGCTGGTCAGCAGCGCCGCGATCACGCCTTCATAGGCGACGCCGGTGATGGCGCCGCGCACGAAAATCGACTGGTCGCCGATGAAGCCGATCTTCAGCGCGTCGGGCAGCGAATCCTTGACGTCGATCACCTTCTGCTTGATGCCGGCGATGATATCCAGCGTCGAGATCGAGCCGGCCTTCAGCACCATCATCAGCACCGAGCGGTTGCCGTCGACGTGGACGATATTGGTCTGCGGCGGATTGCCGTCGCGCACGCTGGCGACGTCGTGGACGTAGACCATCGCGCCGTTCACCGCCTTGATCGGCAAATCGCCGAGGTCTTCCATCTTCAGCGGCGAGTTGTTGAGCTGGATGTTGTATTCGAAGCCGCCGATCTTCTGGGTGCCGACCGGCGTAATCAGGTTTTGCGCCGCCAGCGCGTTGGAGACGTCCTGGCCCGACAGGCCGCGGGCCTGCAGCGCCACCAGATTGAGGTCGATCTGGACCTGGCGCTGCTTGCCGCCGAACGGATAGGGAATGGCGGCGCCCGGCACGGTCACCAGCGGCGTACGCAGCTGGTTGATGCCGATGTCGGCGAGGTTCTGCTCGGTGAGGCCTTCGCCCGACAGCGCGACCTGGATGATCGGCACGGTGGAGGCGCTGTAGTTGAGGATCAAGGGCGGCGTAGCACCCGGCGGCATCTGCTTCAGCAGGGTCTGCGAGATCGCGGTAACCTGGGCGTTGGCGGTGCGGATGTCGACGTTCGGCTGGAAGAAGATCTTGATGATGCCAAAGCCGTTATAGGAATTGGCGACGATGTGCTCGATGTCGTTGACGGTCGTCGTCAGCGCGCGCTGGAACGGCGTGACGATGCGCCCGGACATCTGATCCGGCGGCAGGCCGGTATATTGCCAGACCACGCCGATCACGGGGATGCGGATATCGGGAAAGATGTCGGTCGGCGTGCGCAGCGCGGCGAGCGGCCCGATGATCAGAAGCAGCAGCGCCAGCACGACGAAGGTGTACGGCCGGCTCAGCGCGATACGGACCAGTGCGATCATAAGTCAGGTATTCCCGAGGCCCGCCCGGCGGCGAGGATTGGCATTCCCGATGGCCAATTCGTTCGGGGCTGATTTACCCGAACCGGGCCCAAAAAGCCAACCGGCTGGCATACCACCGGCCTTCACTTCCACGGCACCCGTCGATTGGCGGGGCGGCGGAAGAGACGGCCGGACAGCGTGGTATTCCCGGTTTGCGAACCGCCTCGTCAGGCCGCCCGGACGTTGGTCAGGAACTTGCCGACCTCGAGCTTGAGGCGGTTGCTGTCGCCGGACAGCGACCGCGCCGCATCCAGAACCTGCGAGGAGGCCGATCCGGTCTCGCTGGCGCCGCGCTGCACGTCGGTGATGTTGGAGGACACCTGCTGGGTGCCCTGGGCGGCCTGCTGCACGTTGCGCGAGATTTCCTGGGTCGCCGCGCCCTGCTCTTCCACCGCGGCTGCGATGGTCGAGGAAATCTCCGACAGCCGCTCGATGGTGCCGCTGATTTCCTTGATGGCGCCGACCGATTCCTGGGTCGCGGCCTGGATTCCCGTGATCTGCTGGCCGATCTCGCCGGTGGCCTTGGCGGTCTGTTCCGCCAGCGCCTTCACTTCGGAGGCGACCACGGCAAACCCACGCCCTGCTTCACCGGCGCGCGCCGCCTCGATGGTGGCGTTGAGCGCCAAGCAGATTGGTCTGGCCCGCGATGGTGTTGATCAGTTCAACCACGTCGCCGATGCGCGCGGCTGCCTTCGACAACTCGCTGACGCGGTCGTTGGTCTTGCGGGCCTGATCGACCGCTTCGCCCGCCATCCGCGCCGATTCCTGCACCTGGCGGCTGATCTCGTTGACGGAAGACGCCATCTCCTCGGTGGCGGAGGCCACCGACTGCACGTTGGTGGAGGCTTCTTCGGAAGCGGCCGCGACCGCGGTGGTGAGTTGCTGCGAACGCTCGGCGGTCGCACGTCAGCGTGCCGGCGGAGGCTTCGAGCTGGGTCGAGGCCGACGATACGGTCTCGACAATCTCGCCGATCATCGATTCGAAATCGCGGGTGATGCTGTCGACCCGGCGCCCGCGCTCGATCTTGGCTTCAGCGTCGGCGGCCGCGGCGTCGTCGGCGGCCTTCTTGGCGATCAGCGCTTCCTTGAACACCTGCAACGCATCCGCCATGGTGCCGATTTCGGTCTTTTCGCCGCGATGCGGCACCTCGGCGGCCAACTCGCCGCGGCCGAGCGCCTGCATCGGCTGCACGATCGAGGCAATGCCGCGCGAGACGTCGCGAACCAAATAGAAGCCGACCGCGACGCCGGCCACGATGGCCGCGCCAAGAATGATCGCCATCATCCAGAAGGCCGAGCTGTAGCTGTCGGCCGCATCGTTGGCCGACTTGTCGGCGCCCTTGTTGTTGAGGTCGATGTCCTTCTTAAGGATTTCATCGGCCGCGATCGAGATCTTGTTGACGGTCTTGGCGTTGAGTTCGTGGGCCTCGTGAGGGATCTGGCCCGCGTCCTTGCGCGACAGCGCCATCACTTCCTCGGTGCCCTTCTTGTAATTATCCCAGGTCTGGATCCAGTCATTGTAGATCGCGCGCTCTTCGGGCGAGGAAATCATCGGCTCATAGGTGGCGCGGATCTTGTTGTTGCCTTCGACCACCGTGGCCAGGGTCTTCTCCGTCGCCAGCTTGTCTTCCAGGCTTTCCGCCAGCATGTGCTCGCGCACCACGTTACGATAGGTGATGACGCCAGATCGCAGTTCGCCCAGCACCCGGACGCTCGGCAGCCAGTTGGTGGTGATGTCGACGGTCTTGGCGTTCATCGACCGCATGTTATAGACCGCAAGCGCACCCATGCCGGCCAGCGTAACGAGCAAGAAGGCGACGACCGAAATGACCTTGGAGCGGATCGACAGTTTCTCGAACATGTTTTGGAATCTTCTGGGTTGAGCGCGCGCTGGCGCTTCTGTGACAGCGGGACGACCACGGAGTTGCGGCCCTGTGGTATTTAAACCGCTGGTCCCTGCGTTTGTGTTAACCTTGGGCCCGTAGGACTACGGGCGTGCCGCCCCGATCGATCTCAGCGCATCAATGCAAGCGCGTCGGAGAAAAATTCAGCGCCACCGAAATTGCCCGATTTCAGTGCAATCAGCATCTCGCCGGCGCTGGCGCCAACCGCGCGCAACTCCGGTACACCGGCGGATATCTCCGCGCCGACCAGAAAACCCGGGATTTCCAGCCGGTCCACCACCGCGCCGGAAGTTTCGCCACCGGCGACCACCAGCCGCCGCACGCCGGCCGCGACCAGGCCTTCGGCGATATCGGCCATGGCTTGTTCGATCGCATGCCCGGCTGCATCGCGGCCATGACGTGATTGCAGAGCTGCGACTTCGGCTGGCGTCGAGCTGGAGGCAATCAGCACCGGACCGTCCTTGAGACGGTCGCGCGCCCAGCCGACCGCACGGCGGGCTTCTTCCGTGCCCGCGATGACCTGCTCGGGATCGAGGTGCAGCACCGGCATCACCCGCTCGGCGCTCGCGACCTGCTGCAGGGTCGCCTGCGAACAGCTGCCGGCAAGGCACGCCGCCGGCCCGCCGACCGGGGTGTCCGAAATCGCTTCCGACGCCTGCGACCCGGCGCGTCCCGCCGCGACCAGCGCCCGCGCCAGCCCGAGCCCAATGCCGGAGGCGCCGACCGACAGCCTGTGATCCAGCGCCACCGTGCCGATGGTCTCGAGATCCGGATCGAACACCGCATCGATGATCGCGGCGCCGATGCCTTGTTTGGCCAGCTCAGTGAGTTTTGCCCGGACCGCGGCCGGACCCCGGGTCAGAACCGCGAGATCGACCAGTCCGACCTTGTTCTTGCTCTGCCGCGCCAGCACCCGCACCAGGTTGGAATCGTGCATCGGATTGAGCGGATGGTCTTTTAAGGGGCTCTCGTTCAGCGGCACCGAGCCGACAAACAGATTGCCCTGATAGACGGTGCGGCCGGTGGCCGGAAACGCCGGCGTCACCAGCACGATCGGATCGCCGACATCGGCGCGCAGTGCGTCCATGACCGGCCCGATATTGCCGGCATCGGTGGAATCGAAGGTCGAGCAGATCTTGAACAGCACATGGTCGGCGCCGCGCCCGCGCAGCCATCTTGCCGCGGCGCGCGAGCGTTCCACCGCGACGCTTGCCTCGATCGAGCGGCTTTTCAGCGACACCACCACCGCATCGACCTCGGGCAGCGGCAGATCGTCCGCGGGCACGCCGATGGTCTGCACCGTGCGCAGGCCGCAGCGGGTCAGCGTGTTGGCGAGATCGGAAGCGCCAGTGTAGTCGTCGGCGATGCAGCCCAGCGACAGTTTGGCCGAAAGTTTTGCTGGCTTCACGGCTTTACTCCGGCATAGGGCTTGAACCAGCCGAGGCCGTCGGTGGTCTTGCCGCGCGGATTGTATTCGCAGCCGACAAAGCCGCCATAGCCGAGCCGGTCGAGCTCAGCGAACACGAACGGATAGTTCAGTTCCTCGCCGTCGGGTTCGTTGCGCGAGGGAATGCTGGCGATCTGGGTGTGGCCGATGATCGGCATCATCTCGCGCAGCCGCATCGTGACGTCGCCATGGATGATCTGGCAATGATAGATGTCGAACTGCAGTTTCAGATTCGGAATTTTCAGCTCGTTGATCAGGTCGCGCGCGAACATAAAATCGTTGAGGAAATAGCCGGGCACGTTGCGCGGGTTGATCGGCTCGAGCACGACGTCGAGGCCAAGGGGCGCGAAGAACTCGGCGGCGTGCGCCGCTGATTTGCGAAACGCCGCGACGGCCTTGGGATCGCCGCGGTTGGCGATGCCCGCCATCAGGTGCACACGCTTGACGCCGGTCGCCTTGGCATAGGGCAGCGCGGTGTGCAGGCTTTGCTTCAAATCGTCGAAACGATCCGGCAGCGCGGCAAATCCCTTTTCGCCGGCGTCCCAATTGCCCGGCGGCAGATTGAACAGCGCCTGGGTCAGGCCGTTGCGCTCGAGACGCTCGCCGATCGCGTCCGCCGGATGCTCATAGGGAAACAGGAATTCGACCGAGGTGAATCCGGCTTTCGCCGCCGCGTCGAAGCGGTCGAGGAACGGCACTTCGGTGAACATCATGGTGAGATTGGCGGCGAAACGGGGCATCTCTTGTCCTCTTGCTTACTCTATTGACGCATGATCTTCTTCGGAAAACCGGTTCCCACTTTTCCGCATCATGCTTATTTCGGCTCGCCCGGCAAATGCGTGCCGGTGACCTTGGCATACATCCGCGCCACCGAGGCGTCGTCGTCGCGGCCCATGCCGGAGGCCGCCGTCATCAGGAACATCTGCAGCGCGGCCGCCGAGACCGGTACCGGAAATCTTGCCGTGCGCGCCATATCCTGGATGATGCCGAGGTCTTTGACAAAAATCTCCACCGCGCTGCGCGGCGTGTAGTCGCCGTCGAGCACGTGCGGCATGCGGTTTTCGAACATCCAGGAATTGCCGGCGGATGCCGTGATCACCTCATAGACTTTTCGGATGTCGAGGCCCTGCTTGGCCGCGAATGTAATGGCCTCGGAAGCGGCGGCGATATGCACGCCGGCGAGCAATTGGTTGATCATCTTGAACGCCGCGCCCTGCCCGGCGGCATCGCCAAGCTCGTAAAGCTTTGCCGCCATCGCGTCGAGCGCGGGCCGCGCCTTGGCAAAGGCCTTGGCGCTGCCCGACGCCAGGATGGTGAGTTCGCCCTCCGCCGCGCGCTGCGCGCCGCCGGAGATCGGGGCGTCCAGATAATGCCGGCCGGTCGCTTCCAGTTGTTTGGCCAATCGCCGCGCGACGTCGGGGTCCATGGTCGCGGACGAAACGAACACGGCGTCTTTTGCCAATGTTTCAGCGACGCCGCCTGCGCCAAACAGGATGGTTTCGGTTTGCGCGGCGTTGACGACCACGCTGACGACGATGTCGGCCGCTTTCGCCGCCTGCGCCGGTGTCTCGGCCCCCTTGCCGCCTTCGCCGACGAAGCGTTTGACGGCGTCGGCCGAGACGTCGCAGCCGGTGACCTCAAAACCGGCGCGGCGCAGCGAGGTCGCCATGCCGAACCCCATCGAGCCCAGCCCGATCACGGCGATGCGTGGTTTTGCGGATTCAGGCATCTGGCGCTCCCTCGAACTTATCTGCTGCCGGTCACGGCTTTGCCTCTGGGTATCACGGCTTGGCCGCGCTGCCAAAGCGTGAGACAAAACCCGGGGAACAGAGGATTTCGTGATGACCGAGACCAGGCTGCGCGAGGAAATCTGCCGCCTCGGCCGCTCGCTGTTCGAGCGCGGGCTGACGCCGGGCTCGTCGGGTAACATCAGCGTAAAACTCGACGACGGCAGCTTCATGGTGACGCCGACCAACGCCTCGCTCGGCTCGCTCGACCCGGCGCGGCTGTCGCGGCTTTCTGCCGACGGCCGACTGATCTCGGGCGATGCCCCGACCAAGGAAGTGCCGCTGCATTCGGCGCTGTACCGGACCCGCGGCGCCGCGCGCGCGGTCGTTCACCTGCATTCGACCCATTCGGTGGCGCTGTCGATGCTGCCGGAAATCGACCCGCGTGCCGCACTACCGCCGATGACGCCGTATTACCTGATGAAATGCGGGCTGACCGCGCTGGTGCCGTATTATCGCCCCGGCGATCCGGCCGTGGCCGGCGCCATCGAGGGCTTGGCGGGCAAATATTCGTCCGTGCTGCTCGCCAATCACGGTCCGGTGGTATCAGGCGACAATCTGGAAGCCGCCGTGTTCGCGATCGAGGAACTGGAAGAGACGGCAAAACTGTATCTGCTGCTGCGCGGGCTCAACCCGCGATACTTGTCGCCGGAGCAGGTGAAGGATCTGACAAAGGTGTTCGGGCTGGAGTTGCCGGAGCATCCGCCACACACACCGCCCTCATCCTGAGGAGCCGCGAAGCGGCGTCTCGAAGGATGGCCAGAAGATACTCCGTTGCCATCCTTCGAGACGCCATGCTGCGCATGGCTCCTCAGGATGAGGGTGGCGCGTGAACCAATATTCTCGCCCTCACAATCCCAAATACGCCTTCCTTACATCGGGATTGCCCTTGATCTCCGCCGCACTGCCCTGCATCAGCACGCGGCCGGTCTGCAGGATGTAGGCGCGGTCGGCGATATCGAGGCACTCGGCCATGCGCTGCTCGACGATCAGTACGGTCATGCCGGCGTCGCGGATGCGCTTGACCGCGGCGAAGATCTCATCGACCAGTTTCGGCATGATGCCCTGCGACGGTTCGTCCAACATCAAAAGCCGCGGCCGCGTCATCAGCGCGCGGCCGATCGCCAGCATCTGCTGCTCGCCGCCGGATAGCGTCTCGGCGCGCTGTTCCAATCGCTCGGACAGCCGCGGAAACAACTGAAACACCAGTTCGAGCGGCGCGTCGCGGTCGGCTTCGCCGCGATACATGTAACTGCCGAGCCGTAAGTTATCGTGCACCGACAGCCGCGGAAACAGCCGGCGGTTTTCCGGGACATAGGCGATGCCGTCGGCGGTGATCAGATGCTGCGCCTTGCCGTCGATCCGCTTGCCGTCGAAGGTCACGGTGCCGGAGCGGGGCCGCTCGGCCCCCGCGATGGATTTCAACAGCGTCGACTTGCCCGCGCCGTTGGCCCCGGCGACGCAGACGATCTCGCCTTTTGTCACTTCGATGCTGACGGCGGAGATCGCCACCAGCCCCTGATAGGCGGTGGTGACTTCATGCACCGACAGCATGGCGATCCCCGAGATAGGCGGTGATGACTTTTGGGTCGCGCACGATGTCGGAAGGCTTGCCCTCGACCAGCACCTTGCCGAGATCGAGCACGATGGCGCGATCGACCAGCGGCATCACGATCTCCATGACATGCTCGACCATCAAGACCGTCACACCTGACGCGCGGACCCGGCGCACCAGTTCGACGCCGGTCTGCGCCTCGACCGGGGTCAAGCCCGTCAGCACTTCATCGAGCAGCAGCAGTTTCGGTTCGGTCGCGAGCGCGCGGGCCACCTCGAGCCTTCGTTTCTCCGACGGCACCAAATCGCTGGCCAGCACATTGGCGCGCGCGTCAAGCCCGGCGAATTCCAGCACCTCATGCGCCTTGCGGCGGGCCTCGCGCATCACGGTGGTGCGGATCAGCGCGCCAACGATGACATTGTCGATCACGGTCATGGTCTCGAAACTTTTCACGACCTGGAACGTGCGCGCGATGCCGCGCCGGCAGCGCTCGGCCGCCGGCAGCCCGGTGACATCCTCGCCATCGAACAGGATCGAACCTTGCGTGGGCGGCAGCACGCCCGCGATCAGGTTGAACAGCGTCGATTTGCCGGCGCCGTTCGGCCCGATCAGGCCGACGATCTCGCCGCGCCCGACCGAAATCGAGACGTCGCTGTTGGCGATCAGCCCGCCGAAGCGCTGCCAGACGCCTCTGGTTTCCAAGAGCGCCGTCATCGCGCCGGCGCCTTCCGTCGCGGCGCGAACAATCCGATCAGGCCCTCGGGGCGCGCCAGCGAAATCAGCACGATCAGTGTGCCGTAAACGATCAGATCAATGCCGCGGCCTGAGCCGCCGATGAACGAGCGCGTCAACTCGGTAAGCGGTATCAGGATGATCGCGCCGAGCAGCGGTCCCCACAGCGTGCCGATGCCGCCGACCACGGCCGGCAACGCCATCAACAACGAGAACTGGAAACCCATCACGCTTTCGGGGTCGATATAGGAGACGAACATCGCATAGAAACCGCCGCCGACGGCGGTGAGAAACGCCGAGACCGCGGCAGCCCCCATCTTGGAATTGAACACCACCACGCCGAGGCTTTCGGCGGCGTCCGGATTATCCTTTACCGCGCGCCACCAGAAACCCCATTTGGAGTTTTCCAGCCACCAGGTCACCAGCCAGGCGACGCAGGCGAGCACCAGCGCGAAATAGAAATAGGGTAATTTGCTGCGTTGGAACTGGAATAGCAGCCAGCTGTCGCCGTGCACGGGAATGTCGATGCCAAGCGCGGCACCGGCCCAATTCCAGTTCTGGAACAGCTGCAGCGCGATCTCGGCGATCACGATGGTGGCGATAACGAAGTAATGGCCGCGCAGGCGAAAACAGGGATAGCCGAGCGCCATCGCGATGCCGGCCGAGATGGCCCCGCCGGCGATCATGCCGAACCACGGCAGCACGCCGAATTTGGTGAAAAGAATCGCGGTGGTGTAGGCGCCGAGCCCGAAATACAAGGCATGACCGAGCGAAATCTGCCCGCAATAGCCGGACAGGATGTTCCAGCTCTGCGACAGCGCCGCATACATCAGGGTCAGCACCATGATGTTCTGGACGTAGACGTCTTTCACGAACAGCGGCACCAACGCGGCAGCGACCGCGCAGCAGGCCGCGATGATCAGCTCGCGGCGGCGGCGCTGGGCAAAGGCTGCATCCATCACAGCGACCCGAACAGGCCGCGCGGCCGGATGAACACCACCAGAAGATAGACCGCGTAGATGCCGACCGATTTCAGCGACGGCGGCAGGATCAAGGCCGTGGTGGCCTCGACCAGGCCGACCACGATGCCGCCGGCAAACGCGCCGAACACGCTGCCGAAACCGCCGAGCGCCACCGTGACATAGGCGATTAGCGCGAAGGAGGCGCCGACGTCGGGATAGATGTAAAAGAACATCGCCATGATGGCGCCGGCCAGTCCGACCAGCGCCGCACCAAGGCCCCAGCCGAGCGCGAACACGCGATTTTTGTCGATGCCGACCAGCGCCACCGCGCCGGCGTCTTCGCGGGTGGCTTCCAGCGCGCGGCCGAAATCGGTGCGGTTGATGAAGAAATACAGCGCGGTGAATGCCGCGATCGAGACCGCAGCCCCCGCCAGTTGCGGGACGGGCAGGAAGATGCCCGCGATCGAGAAGGTTTTGCCGCCGAGCCAGGAATGGGTGATGCTGCGATAATCCGGCGTGAAGAAGAACTGCGCCAGCCCGCGCATCACGATCGCGAGCCCGAAGGTCGAAAAGATCTGCACCATGCCGGCGTTGGCTTTTGCCCGCACCGCAAAGCGCACGATGAAGAGATAGACCAGCGCCCCGAACACGAACAGGCAGGCCGCGACCAGCGGCGCCGCCAGCAACGGATCGATCGCGAAGAACGCGAACAGGAAGAACGTCGCGTACATCGCGATCATCAGGAATTCGCCGTGCGCGAAATTGACCACGTCCATCAGGCCGAAGATCAGCGCCAGCCCGACGGCGATCAGGCCGTAGAGCAGCCCCATCAAGAGGCCGCTGGCGAGACTCTGGATGATGGTTTCGGCGGTCACGTAAGGTGCTCCAGCATCCCACCCTCATCCTGAGCGCTCGTCATTGCGAGCCAACGGGTCGGCGCGAAGCGCCGCCCGATGACAGGCTCCGCGAAGCAATCCAGGGCCGCACGTGGAGCACTGGATTGCTTCGTCGCTTCGCTCCTCGCAATGACGGAAGGAGATGTGAATCTCCGGATGATGGTCTCGGCGGTCACGTAAGGCGCTCCAGCATCCCGCCCTCATCCTGAGGAGCGCGCAATTGCGCGCGTCTCGAAGGATGGCCGCTAGTCCGTGCCTGCTGCCATCCTTCGAGACGCTTGCTTCGCAAGCTGCTCAGGATGACGGCGGCTTGCCTGGCTTGCCCCCCAAACCGCATCTTACTTCATCGGCCAGACGGCTTCGGCAATCGCGGCTTGCGGCGGATAGATCGTGACGAACTTGCCGCCGATATATTGCAGCAGGACCGGATCGGCATCGTTGTTCTGGCCCATCTCGTCGAACTTGATGCGCTTCCACGGCATGATGGTGATTTCGCCGGGCATGTCGGTCGCGACCAGCGCATCGCGGATCTTGTCGCCGTCGGTGGACTTGGCGCGATTGATGGCGTCCGCCATCACGATCAGGCCCATGAATTGCCGCGACGTGAGGTCGTTGAAATCCTTGCCCGACTTTTCCTTGAACATGGCGTTGATCTTGCCGACCATCGGCCGCTTGGCGGCGAGGTCGAGCGAAAACGTGCCGCGCGAAATCACGCCTTCGAGCTTGTCGCCGACCGCGTCATACAGCGCCTTTTCCGAGAAACCGGCATCCTGCGCCACGATCGCGTTGGCCTTGTAGCCGAGCTCGGCCATGGTCTTGACCAGCAGGATGCCGTCGGTGGTGTAGCTCGACGGCAGCAACACGTCGGCATTGGCGGCCTTGAGCTGCTGCACTTCGGCCGACAATGACGGCGAATTGGCGCGGTATTTGATGTCGGCCAGCACCTTGTAGCCGCGCTCATTGGCGAGCTTGAGCTGGGCGTTGCCGGAGTCGGTTCCGAAGATGGTGTCCTCGTGGAACAGCGACAGCGTCTCGATCTTGGTGCCTTTCTTCTTCATCGCATCGAAGAAATCGAACATCGCGGCCGAGTACATCTCGTCATGCGGTGCGGCGCGGAAATAATATTTGAGGCCGCGGCGATGCAGGCTCGGCGAGGAATTATCGGCCGAGATGAATGGAATCTGGTAGCGCTCGCAGATCTGGCTGACGGTCACCGCGACCGCGCTCTGATAGGTCCCGATCACGGCGCAGACCTTGTCCTGGGTGATCAGTCGTTCGGTCTCGGCGCGGCCCTTCTGCGGATCCGACTGGTGGTCGGCGAACACCAGTTTTATTTTCGCGCCACCGAGGCCGGGCAAGCCCGCGTCCTTCGCCATCGGCAGATCGAAGTCGTATTTGTTGTTGATGATCTCGGCCGCGGTCTCGTAGGCCTTCTGGGCATCGATGCCTTGCTGGGCGCTGGCGCCGGAGAACGGGTAGATGACGCCGATCAGCACTTCGGAGGCCTCGGCACGGCTGGCGATCGGTGCCAATGCGGCAACGGCAGTGGCTCCAAGCAACACATTGCGGCGCGTAATCGTCATCTTAAATTCCTCTGTTTATCCAGCGACATCGTTGAAACGGTTGGCAGTTCCGGTAAAGCCTCAATGAACGGCACAGACTGCATCAAAGCACGGCAAGCTGCTTGTTCCTGAGATCCGTCACCAGCATCAGTCCCGGCGCATGCGTGATCGCGAACGGCAGTTTGGCCGCCGCGATGACGGCTTGCGGGGTGACGCCGCAGGCCCAGAATACCGGGATCTCGTCGGGCGCGATCGGCACGGGATCGCCGTAGTCGGGCTTTGCGATGTCCGATATCCCGATCGAATGGGGATGGCCGAGATGCACCGGCGCGCCATGGACCGAGGGAAAGCGCGTGGTGATCTGCACCGCGCGGATCGCGTCGGCCGGCTTCAGCGGGCGCATCGAAACCACCATCGGTCCGGCGAACGGCCCTGACGGGCTGCAGGCGATGTTGGTGCGGTACATCGGCACCCGGACGCCGCATTCGATGTGGCGCAGCGGCAGATCGTCCGCCAGCAGCGCCTCTTCGAACGAGAACGAGCAGCC
This sequence comes from uncultured Alphaproteobacteria bacterium, assembly GCA_963699465.1. GTDB lineage: Bacteria > Pseudomonadota > Alphaproteobacteria > Rhizobiales > Xanthobacteraceae > Bradyrhizobium. The sequence continues at coordinate 24,215 of CAVOTZ010000044.1, read as the reverse complement.
GAGCACGAAGGCGACCAGATCGTCGCGCCAATGCGCCATGATGTCGGTCGGCTCCTCCACCACCTCGCCGTCGCGCCAGACCCGGTAGCGCGGCAGGTCGGTGCGGATGTCGAGGTCGAGGCCAAGCGAAGGGATACGGGGGTCGCCGACGTCGGACATGCCGATGATCGGGCATGGTTTGGGATTGAGCTGGCAGAACCGGTGGAAGGCGCCGGCGAGCCTTTCCGGCAGGATCGCCAGATTGCCCTGGACAAAACCGTTGGCGACGCCGGCGGTGGTCGAGGCCATCCCGGTGCGGCAGGCGTGGCGGGCGGCGACGCTCGGCAACATGTCGCCGCCGGACGGGTCGGCCGGGTGCTGAGGGTGTCGTTCCAGTTTCGCCGGGCTGCTCATCATGGATCACCGTGCCATTTTGCTCGACAGCCAATGACGCATATGGCTACTATAATGTCTAATCGTTGTTTTTAATCAAGATCGATAAGTAAAATTTATCGTTCCGCGGACTTTAGTAGCATGACCGATTTCAAGGCAATCGAGACCTTCATGTGGGTGGTGACGCTCGGCAGCTTTCGCGGCGCGGCGCAAAAGCTCAACACCACCCAGCCCGCGATCTCGCAACGGATCGCGCAGCTCGAGCGCGAGGTCGGCGTCAAACTGCTGCAGCGGGATCGCCGCATGGTGCTGCCGACGCCGAGCGGGCGGCAGATGATGGTCTATGCCGAAAAGCTGATCGGGCTGCGCTCGGAAATGCTGGCGGTGATCGGCGACCGCTCGGCGATGCGCGGCGTGCTGCGGCTCGGCGTCGCCGAGACCATCGTCCACACCTGGCTGTCGCAGCTCATAAAACGGGTCAATCACGTCTATCCCAATCTCTCGATCGAGATCGAGGTCGACATCACCTCGAATTTGCGCACCCGGCTGCTGTCGCAGGAAATCGAGCTGGCCTTCCTGCTCGGGCCATTGACAGCGCCGACCGTCAGCAACCGGGTGCTGTGCGACTATGCCGTCGACTTTCTGGCCAGCCCTTCGCTCGGCCTCGGCAAGCGGCGGCTGACGGTGCATGATCTGGCGAAATTTCCGATCATCACCTTTCCGCGCAAGACCCAGCCTTATGAAATCGTCAGCTCGCTGTTCAACCGCCCGGATCTGCCGCCGATGCGGCTGCACGCCAGCGCGTCGCTCGCAACCGTCATTCACATGGCGATCGAGGGCCTCGGCATCGCGGTGATCCCGACCGCGATCGTCGAGAACGAAGTGGCCGACCAGCGATTGGAGCTATTGTCGACCAACTTACAGATCCCGGCGCTGACATTTTCGGCGAGCTGGCTGACATCCCCCGACACGGTCGCGATCGAACGCGTGGCCGAGCTTGCCGCCCAGCTGGCGCAAGGCAGCGTCATTGTTGACGCGCCGCGCGAGGCGCGTCATTGAATTAGTCTGTCTCTTCGCCCGGATTGAGCCCGCTATGACAAAAATCGCTTCCAATCTGCAGATCGATTCCGCCAGGCTCTGGGATACGATCCACGAAACGGCAAAATTCGGCGCCACGCCAAAGGGCGGCGTGCGGCGGCTGACGCTGGGACCCGAGGACAAGCAGGTGCGCGACTGGTTCCGCAAAGCCTGCGAAGCCGCCGGCCTCGAGGTCCATGTCGATGCGCTCGGCACCATGTTCGGGCTGCGCAAGGGCCGCGACATGACAAAACCGCCGGTCGGACTCGGCTCGCATCTCGACACCCAGCCCACCGGCGGCAAGTTCGACGGCGTGCTCGGCACGCTTGCCGCGCTGGAAGTGGTCCGCACCCTCAACGATGCCGGGATCGAAACCGAAACGCCGATCTGCATCGTCAACTGGACCAATGAAGAAGGCTCGCGCTTTGCGCCGGCGACGATGGCCTCTGCCGCCTATGCCGGCGACTACACCTCAGACGATATTTTGTCGCGCAAGGATGCCGTCAGGCGTCACGGTTGGCGAGGCGCTCGACGGCATCGGCTATCGCGGCGCCGAGCCGGTGGCGCAACGAAAGCTCGGCGCGTTCGTCGAACTGCACATCGAACAGGGCCCGCTGCTGGAGGCCGAACACAAGACCATCGGCGTGGTCGATCGCGGCCAGGGCATCACCTGGTATGACGGCACGATCACCGGTTTCGAAAGCCATGCCGGCACCACGCCGATGCCGCTGCGCAAGGATGCGCTGGCGGCGCTGGCGGAATTCGTGCTCGCGGTCGAGCGCGTCGCCAAGGCGCATGGCCCGAACGCGGTCGGCACCGTTGGCGAGGCCGTGATCGCCGCACCCTCGCGCAACGTGATCCCCGGCGAAATCGCCTTCAGCGTCGACGTCCGCAGTCCGCTGGCCGAGACGCTCGCCGCCATCGACCGGATCTGCAGGCCGCGATTGCCGAGATCGCCGCGCGGCGTAATGTCGCGATGAGCCTGACCGCGATCTGGCGCAAGCCGCCGACCATTTTCAATCCCAAACTGGTCGACGCGGTCGAACATGCCACCAAGACCATCGGCTACAGCCATCGCCGCATCACCTCCGGCGCCGGCCATGACGCCTGCAACCTCGCCAATGTGGTTCCGGCCGCGATGATCTTCGTGCCCTGCAAGGACGGCGTCAGCCACAACGAGCTGGAGGATGCGACGCAGGCCGATTGCACCGCCGGCGCCAATGTCCTGATGCATACCGTGCTGGCGCTCGCCGGCGTCGCTTCGTAACAACAAGCCAACGGAGATTTCGGTGCGCGGAGTTTTCATCGATGCCAACGGATCGCTCGCCACCATTTTCGAGCGGCAGACGGTCGCCGGCGATCCCGCGGTAAAAGTCAACCGCAACGCCGACATCACCGCGGACGAAATACCGGCGGCGCTCGGCGGCGCCGAGATCATCATCATCGACCACACCCCGCTGCCGACCGAGATCGCGAAAAAATGCACCGGGCTGAAGCACGTGGTGTTTCTCGGCACCGGCGCGCGCAGCTACATGAACCCGGAGGAGCTCGCCGAACTCGGGATAACAGTGCATCTGATCAAGGGCTATGGCGATACCGCAGTAGCCGAATGCGCCATTGCGCTGATGTGGGCCTCCGCGCGCGGGCTTGCCGCGATGGATCGCGAAATGCGCGCCGGCAACTGGCTGCGCGAGGACGGCATGCAGCTGACCGGCAAGACGCTGGGCCTGATCGGGTTCGGCGGAATCGCGGCGGAAACGGCGCGCATCGCGCTCGGCAGTGGCCTGCGCGTGATCGCCTGGAACCGGACGCCGAAAACGTTTGCCGGTGTCGAATTCGTCAGCCTCGAAAAGCTGCTGGCCTCGAGCGACGTGGTCTCACTGCATCTGTTGCTCAACGACGAGACCCGCGGTCTGCTGACGCGCCAGCATATCGCGGCGATGAAGCCGGGCGTCATCCTCGTCAACACCGCGCGCGCCGCGATCGTCGACGAGATCGCGATGATCGATGCGTTGAAGTCGGGCCACATCCGGCATGCCGGGCTCGACGTCTTCAACACCGAGCCGCTACCGGCGGATCACCCTTTGACAAAACTGCCCAATGTCACGCTGTCGGCGCACTCCGCCTTCCGCACCCCGGAAGCCAGCGAGAATCTGATCCACGCCGCCTGGGAGCATTGCCGAAGGATTGTGAAGGGGTAGCAACCGTCATTGCGAGCGAAGCGAAGCAATCCAGAGTTCGCAGAGAAAGACTGGATTGCTTCGTCGCTTCGCTCCTCGCAATGACGAGGATATCCTTTACTCCACCATCTCCGCGACCGCCTTGCCGCAGGCGGTGGTGTCGGCGTTGCCGCCGAGGTCGCGGGTGCGCAACGTGCGTTCGCCGAGCGTGCGTTCGATCGCGGCGACGATCGAGGCCGCGGCGGTCTTCTCGCCGAGATGTTCCAGCATCATCGCGCCCGACCAGATCATGCCGATCGGATTGGCGATGCCCTGCCCTGCGATATCGGGCGCCGAGCCGTGCACCGGCTCGAACACCGACGGGAAAATGGCCTTCCGGATTGATGTTGCCCGACGGCGCGATGCCGATGGTGCCGGTGCAGGCCGGACCAAGATCGGACAGGATATCGCCGAACAGATTGGAGCCGACCACGACGTCGAACCAGTCCGGATGCAGCACAAAATTCGCGGTGAGGATGTCGATGTGATACTTGTCCCACTTCACCTTCGGAAAATTCTTGCCCATCGCCTCCACGCGTTCGTCCCAATACGGCATGGTGATGGAAATGCCGTTGGATTTGGTCGCCGAGGTCAGATGTTTCTTCGGCCGCGACTCCGCCAGTTCGAACGCGAATTTTAAAATGCGGTCGACGCCGATCCGCGTCATCACGGTCTGCTGGGTGACGAATTCGCGGTCGGTGTCCGGGAACATGCGGCCGCCGACGGAGGAATATTCACCCTCGGTATTTTCGCGCACCACCCAGAAATCGATATCGCCGGGTTTGCGGTTGGCGAGCGGCGACGGCACCCCCGGCATCAATCGCACCGGGCGCAGATTGACGTACTGGTCGAACTCCCGGCGGAACTTTATAAGCGAGCCCCACAAGGAAATGTGATCGGGGATCTTTGCCGGCCAGCCGACCGCGCCGAAATAGATCGCGTCGTGTTTCCCAATTTTCGCCTTCCAGTCCTCCGGCATCATCTCGCCGTGCTTTTCGTAATAGTCCCAGGAGGCGAAATCGAAATGGTCGAAATGCACGGATACGCCATGTTTCTTGGCGGCTGCTTCCAGCACGCGCAGGCCCTCCGGCACCACTTCCTTGCCGATCCCGTCGCCGGGAATAACCGCGATCCGGTATTGTTTCTTGCTCATCGAGCGCTCCCTGTGGCCGTGCCGGCGCGTGATTTATTTCAGGGCATTGCAATGGACCAAACTCCGCCGTGGTGCAACACTGCAGTGCAATGTTGACCGGCTCGGCCGCGGCGGCCTAACAGTTGAACATCCCACCCCGCGACACCGGAACATCCCCTTCAAAGAGAGCAAAATCCATGGACCTTCATTTGCGCGGCAAGCGCGTCCTGATCACCGGCGCATCGAAGGGCATCGGCGCGGCCGCCGCCGAAGCGTTTGCCGAAGAAGGCGCGCACCTGATGCTGGCGGCGCGCAGCGGCGATCAGCTCAAGGCGCTGACCGAGCGGCTGCGCAAGGCGCACCAGATCGACGCCACGGCCCACGTCGTCGACCTCCGCAAACCGGAGGATCTGGCAAAACTGGCAAAAGACGCCGCCGACATCGACATCCTCGTCAACAATGCCGGCGACATTCCCGGCGGCTCGATCGACAAGATCGACGAGGCGACCTGGCGTCACGCCTGGGAATTAAAGGTGTTCGGCTATGTCAATTTGACCCGCGCGATCTACGCGCAGATGAAGGCGCGCGGTCATGGCGTGATCGTCAACGACATCGGCGCCGCCGGCGAAAAATTCGACGCCAACTACATCTGCGGCAGCGCCGGCAATGCGGCGCTGATGGCATTCACCCGCGCGCTCGGCGGCAAGAGCCTCGCCGACAATATCCGCGTGGTCGGCATCAATCCCGGCCCTGTCGGTACCGACCGCCACGTCACGCTGCTGAAGACGCGGGCAAAACACCAGTTCGGCGACGAAAGCCGCTACCAGGAATTCCAGAAAGGCATGCCGCTCGGCCGCCCCGCCCATGCCCGCGAAATCGGCGACCTGATGGCCTTCCTCGCCTCCCACCGCGCCGGCTACACCTCGGGCGTGATCTACACCGTCGACGGCGGGATTAGTGCGGGGTGGGGTTAGTTGCGTTGAACGGCGGCAATCGCGGCCCATGGTTCGAGACGGCGCTTGCGCGCCTCCTCACCATGAGGGTGGAAACGGGGCTTCGCCAATCGCACTCACCCTCATCCTGAGGAGCGCGTTTTTGCGCGCGTCTCGAAGGATGGCCGCAAGCGCCGCGCTACGCCGTCCGCTCGAACAATTGCCGTATCAGGGTCGTGATCCGGCCCTGCGGCGACAGCATCTGGTTCATAATGGTGAAGTGGTCAGCGCCGGGAATCTCTTCGTAAGTCACCGGCAGGCCATAGCGGGCGCGGTGGGCGGCGAAGTCGGCGGTTTGCTTGCGCAGCAGCGGCAATTCGGCGCTTCCTGCCACCAGCGACAGCGGTTTTGCCACGCCGCCCGGCTGCATCATCGGCGAATTGCGGTGCGCCATCGGCCCATCGAGCTTCAGTTTTTCGTTGAGGTAGCTGTGGCGGATCGGATCGAGGTCGTAGATGCCTGATATCGCCATGCCCGCTCGCACCTTCGGGTGCGACAGCGCCATCGAGGTCAGGTGACCGCCGGCCGACCAGCCTGAGGCCACAATGCCGCCCGGCGCCGCGCCGAGCGCCGGCAGTTGCCCGGCAAGATAGTCGATCCCTTGATGAATTTCGGCAACAATTCCGTCCAGCGTCGCATCGGGCGCCAGCGTGTAGCCGATCAGCGCGACATTGATGCCGTGCGCCATCGGTCCCTCGGCGAAGATGGTAAAAACCTCTTTTGAGCGGGCCTGCCAGTAGCCGCCATGGATGAACAGCAGCGTCGGGGCATTTTCGCCGGCTCTTATAAAATCGATCCGGTTTCGCTCGCGCGGGCCGTAGCGCAGGTCGAGATAAGCGGGACGCCGCTGGCGCAATTCCGCGGAGCGCTGCTCCCAGCCGGTCACGATCCCGGTGCTGCCGGCAACGGCGGTGCTGTTGTTGAGGCCGAGGTCGCGGTCATGTTGGCTCATGCTGCGCCAGTCCGGCGCGTCCAATGGCGTCGTCATTCCCAGAATTCCTTTTTGAGCCGGTATCGCGTTTCCACTTTGCGCAAAATGTTCTAGACCAATATCAAATCCGCTACCACAAGCGGGGCCAACGGGGGACATAGGCGTGGCTGATCAGGGACTGGTTCGGGAAACGGCCTGCGCGGTCGTCGATAAACTGCGGACCGGCGAAGTCACGCCGCTCGACCTGCTCGACGTGCTGGAAAAGCGGATCGCGGAGGTCGACGGCAAGGTCAATGCGCTGCCGACACTGTGCTTCGACCGCGCCCGGGACCGCGCCAAGGCACTGATGAAAAAACCGGCCGCCGAGCGCGGGCTGCTCGCGGGGCTCCCGGTCCCGATCAAGGACCTGATGAATGTCGCGGGCGTGCTGACGACGCAGGGCTCGCCGATCTACCGCGACAACATCCCTGCCCGCTCCGACGTGCTGGTCGAGCATCTCGAGGCCAATGGCGCGATCGTCTATGCCAAATCCAACACGCCGGAATTCGGCGCCGGCGCCAACACGTTTAATGAAGTGTTCGGCCGGACCCTCAATCCCTGGGATACGTCGCGCTCGGCCGCCGGCTCCTCCGGCGGCGCGGCGGTGGCGCTCGCCACCGGCACGGCCTGGCTCGCGCACGGCTCCGACATGGGCGGCTCGCTGCGCAACCCCGCCAGCTTCTGCGGCATCGTCGGGATGCGGCCGAGCATCGGCCGTGTCGCACACACGCCGGTCTCCGCGATCGACCGCAATCTCGGCGTCCAGGGGCCGATGGCGCGCAACGTCGAGGACCTCGCGCTGTTGCTCGATGCGATGAGCGGGGAAGAGCCGGCCGATCCGCTGTCGCTGCCGTTGCTGCCGACGTCGTTCCTGTCGGCGGCGCGATCCCGCAACAAGCCGAAACGCATCGCCTATTCGCCCGATCTCGGCATCACGCCGGTCGATCCCGAAGTCGCCGCGATCACCCGCAAGGCCGCGGCGCGCTTTGCCGAGGCCGGCGCCGTTGTCGAGGAAGCCCATCCCGATTTGCGCGAGGCGCACGAATGTTTCCACGTGCTGCGCGCGTTCGATTTTGCCATGCACAAGGCAACGCTGTTGCGCAGCAAGCGCGACCAGCTCAAGCCGGAGGTGATCTGGAACATCGAGGAAGGCCTCAAGCTCACCGTCGAGCAGATCGCGCGCGCCGAAGCGCAGCGGGTCGCGATGACCGCGCGGACGCTGGAGTTTTTTCAGAATTACGATTTGCTGCTGACGCCCGCGACCATCGTGGCGCCGTTTCCGATCGAAAACCGTTATGTTGCCGAATGCAACGGCAAGAAGTTCGACAATTACGTCGAGTGGCTCGGCATCGTCTACGCGATCACGCTGGTGTGCTGCCCGGCCTTGTCGCTGCCGTGCGGCTTCACCGCGTCCGGCCTGCCGGTCGGGCTGCAGATGGTGGCGCGGCCGCGTGGCGAGGGACAACTACTGGCCGGCGCGAAGGTGCTGGAGGATATTCTGGGCGTGCGCGGCACCACACCGATCGATCCGCGAGCGCCGAAATAACTGCGGCCTCATGGTGAGGAGGCGCTGGCGCCGATGCGTCCGGGTCACTAGTTTAGCGTTCATGACAGATCAAGACGACCAGCCCCCGACCAGCAAGCTGACGCGCAGCAAGCAGCGCTGGGCGCGCGAGGGACGTTTCCTGACCGGCAAGACCTCGCGCCCCGACGAACAGCGTTTGCCGCCGGGGCAGCATTTGACCAGGGATTGGCCCACGCTCGACCTTGGCCTCACTCCACGGATTTCCCGGGAGCGCTGGCGGCTCGACGTCTATGGCACGGTGGAGCAACCGATCTTCTGGGACTGGCAGCAATTTTTTGCACAAAAGCAGGCCCGGTTCACCTCCGACATTCATTGCGTGACCACCTGGTCGCGCTATGACAATCAATGGGAGGGATTGGCGACCCACGATCTCCTGATGGCTTGCCGCCCGCGCGACGAGGCGCGCCATGTGGTGCTGCATTCCCATGACGGTTACACCACCAACCTGACGCTGGAGGATTTCGCCGCCGACGACGCCCTGCTCGCCCATAGCTGGTCCGGCGCGCCGCTGGAGGAAGAACACGGTGGCCCGGTGCGGCTGGTGGTGCCGCATCTCTATTTCTGGAAAAGCGCGAAGTGGCTGCAGAGCATCGAATTCCGCGCCGACGACGCGCCGGGCTATTGGGAAGTGCGCGGCTATCATAACCGCGGCGACCCCTGGCAGGAGCAGCGCTATTCCAACGACTGATACGAGGCCGATCTCGGGAGAACGAACGTGCCGATCGAACGCTTTCAGTTTACGGGATCCGATGGCCACCAATTGGCGGCGGCGCTCGATCTGCCCGAGCGCGAGCCGATTGCGTATGCGCTGTTCGCGCATTGCTTCACCTGCGGCAAGGATGTGCTGGCAGCCCGGCGCATCGCGATCGAACTCGCCAACAAGGGCATCGCGGTGCTGCGGTTCGATTTTACGGGCCTCGGCTCCAGCGAGGGCGAGTTCGCCAATTCGACATTTTCCTCTAACGTCGCCGATCTCGTGCTGGCCGCCGATCATCTGCGCCAGACCCGTAAAGCCCCGGCGATCCTGATCGGGCACAGTCTTGGCGGCGCCGCGATATTGGCCGCCGCCGGCCAAATTCCGGACGCCAAAGCTGTGGTCACCATCGCGGCGCCGTCCGATCCCGCCCATGTCACGCATTTCTTCGCCGACAAGGTCGCGGACATCCGCGCCCAGGGCAAGGTCGAGGTCTCGCTCGCCGGCCGCCCGTTCAACATCAAACGCGAATTCCTTGACGATATCGCCGAACACAATCTGATGGCGCAGGTCGCAAAACTGCACAAGGCGCTGCTGGTGATGCACTCGCCGATCGACGACACCGTCGGCATCGAAAATGCGACCAGAATTTTTCTCGCGGCCAGGCACCCCAAGAGTTTTGTCACGCTGGCCGACAGCGATCATCTGCTGAGCAAGAAGAGCGATTTGATTTACGCCGCCGATCTGATCGCGGCCTGGGTGATGCGCTATCTCGATCCCGCCGCACCGGAGCAAGCCCCTTCCAGCGCGACGCCGCGCAATGTCGTGGTGCGCGAAACCCGCGACAGCAAGTACCAGAACGAAGTGATCGTCGGGCCCCATCACCTGTTCGCCGACGAGCCGGCCGCGGTCGGCGGCGCGGACAGCGGGCCGGGACCTTACGATTATGTGCTGGCCGGGCTCGGCGCCTGCACCTCGATCACGATGCGGATGTATGCCGACCGCAAATCGCTGCCGCTCGATCGCGTCACGGTCACGTTGAGCCACAGCAAGATCCACGCCGAAGACTGCGCCGAATGCGAGACCAAAGTCGGGATGCTCGACCAGTTCGACCGGGTGATCGCCATGGAAGGCGCGCTCGACGCCGAGCAGCGCAAGCGGTTGATGGAAATCGCCGACAAGTGCCCGGTGCACCGCACCCTCGAATCCGAGATTCACATCGTGACCAAGGCGGCGGATTGACGCGCCGCCGCGCGGGCGTATCATCCGCATCGCGCATCATCATAAGGTATCCGAGCCGCCCATGCCGGTCGTGGCACGCATCGACCCCAAGACGGTCTTCTCGGCCGAAGAATGGCGCCGGCTGACCTCGCGCAGTTCGCTGCGCGGCGTCTGGCTGGTGACGCACGCCTGGGGAACGATTGCGGCCGGGATCGCGCTGGTCGCGCTATGGCCCAATCCGCTGACCTGGCTGGTCGCGGTGATGGTGGTGGGCACGCGGCAATTGGGACTCGCGATCCTGATGCACGAGGCCGCGCATGGCGGGCTCGCCAGCAACAAGGCCGTCAACGAATTGATCGGACAATGGCTTTGCGCGGTGCCGGTCGGCGCCGATCTCGCCAGCTACCGGTCATATCATTTGCAGCATCATAAATTCACCCAGCAGCCGGAAGATCCCGACCTGTCGCTGTCGGCGCCGTTCCCGATCAGCAAGGAAAGCTATCTGCGCAAAGCGATCCGCGATCTTACCGGGCAGACGTTCGTCAAGCAGCGCCTGCCGTTATTGCTGTCGCTGTTCCGGCGCCCGGCCGCCGACGAAGGGGTAACGCACGAAAGCTTCGTTTCCAGCGGCCGCGACAAGACGCTGCGTTTCCTGATCGCCAACGCATTGCTGTTCGCCCTGTTCTGGCTGGCCGGCGCGGGCATCTGGTACTGGGCGGTCTGGGTGGTCGCGATGGCGACCTGGCTGCCGCTGGTCACACGGATCCGCAACATCGCCGAACACGCCTGCACTTCAACCGGCGAAGACCCGTTCAGCCACGCCCGCACCACGCTCGCCAATCCGCTCGAGCGGCTATTGATCGCGCCCTATTGGGTGAACTACCACGCCGAGCATCACCTCTTCATGTATCTGCCCTGCTACCGGCTGCCCGAGGCGCATCGGCTGCTGGCCGAGAAGGGTTTTGTGCAGCGGATGGAAATCAAGCCGGGCTATCTCCCGATGATGCGGCTGGCCACATCGCGCGAGCGGGCGGCGCGGGCGTAATAAGCCACGTGTCCCGGACGCGGTGCGGCGCCGTAAAGCGCGTTCACGCGCGTCTTTGACGCGCTATGCTGCCGCTCCGCAGAGCCGGGACCCACCCACGCGGATGGACCCCGGACCAGCAGCGCACCACGCCGTAAGAACGGCGCACTGCGCTGCATCCGGGGAACGCCAGCTGCGATGAGCTAGACCTGCGTCAAGCCGAGGTCGAGGCCAGCGGGCGAACCCGCAGCGCGCCGCGCAGGCCTATCGCGGTGCCGAGAAAAATTCCCGCCACCGCGACGAACGAGGCCAGCGCCAGCGTGGACAGACCGGTGAGGCCCTGGCCCACCGAACAGCCGAGCGCGGCGACGCCGCCCACGCCCATCAACACGGCGCCCGAGACCGAGCGCAGCATGTGCTGCGGTGAGCTATAGCCTTCCCAATGAAAACGTTGCGTCGCCAGCGCCGTCACCAGGCTGCCGGCGAACACGCCGGCGACGGTAACGATGCCGAAATTCAGCGTCAGGCCGGTCGACAGCATCAGATATTGCAGGGTGTCGGCGATCGGCGCCACGAAGGTCAGCGACGTCACCGGCGTCGGATTGAAGTCGTCGGCGCCGAGATAGCCCGTGGCGTACCATCCCCCCGCGATCAGCAGGCCGACGATGACACCCGCCGCGATCTGCCCCCAGGCGCGCTGGAATGGCGCATGCGAAAACGCAAAAATGATCAGCGCGGCGCTGACGATCGGCGCGGCCAGCGAACGCGCAAAGGTTTCGCTGACACCGAGCTTTGCGATCAGCGCCGGCAGCGAGGTGATGCTGGCCGTGATCTGGGTCCATCGCAGCAACTCGATCCGCCCTGGCGCGATCAGGCCTTTCAGCGTCACCTCGGCGGCGATGCCGAGCACGATCACCACCACCAGCGAGCGCAGATTGCCGCGGCCGAGCAGCACCAGCGCGCGCGAGCCGCAACCGTTCGACAGCACCATGCCGTAGCCGAACAGCATCCCGCCGACAAACATCAATGGCGCCGAAAACGTCGGCTGCAAATAGATCGACTTGCCGAGATCGACCACCTGCCGCACGGCGAGCAACTGGGTCGCGGCGATCGCGACCCCCATTGCCAGCGCATAGCTGCGCACCAGCCGGCTGTCGCCCTGCGCCCACCAGCCGCGCAGGCTGCTCATCAGGCAGAAGCCGCTCAGCAGCCCGACCGCGCCATAGACAAGGCCGATCAACAGACCGGCGAGGATCACGATATTGGCGGCGGACGGCATGAGTGATTCCCGAGTTTCCCGAATACCCTATCACGCCGGCCGCAGGATCACCCGGTCGCGCGACGAGCCGGCAACCGCGATGAAGGCCGCCTTGGCCTGCTCCAGCGGATAGATCGCATTGGCCCTGATCGGAAACGGTTTGAGATGACCGCCGGCGAAGCCGGGGCCGAGTTCCCGCAGCACCGCGCCGGTCGCCACCGACGACAGCCCCAGCGTATCGATGCCGACATAGGTATGCTGGCCACGATAGAATTCCAGGATGTTGAACGGCACCGTTCGCTCGATGGTGGCGATCAGGATTTGCCGGCCACGCAACGCCAGCGATTTGTGCGCGGCGTCGAAATAGGGACTGCCGACGGTATTGAAAACGATGTCGGCGCCCTTGTTCTCGGTCATCTCGCGCACGCGGGTTGCGACATCGGTCGCCGACGCATCGATCATCTCGACCGTCGAATTGGCGTGACCTTCGTAGCGCTCATTCTTGCGCACCACGCCGATCACGCGCGCGCCGTGCCATGTCGCGATCTGCGTCGCGGCCTGCCCGACCTTGCCGTTGACGCCCATCACCAGCACGGTCTCGCCGGACTTCGGCATCCCGGCGCGGCGCAAGCCCTCCATCGCGGTGACAAAGGGAACGCCGATGCCGGCGGCCTCCTCCCACGACAGACTTTTGGGCTTTTCCACCACCGCGTCGGCTTCGACCGCGAGATGCGTGGCGTGGGTGCCGTCGCGCCGGATCCCGAGATCGCCGGATGAGCCAAACACAGCGCGACCGACCCACCCTTCCGGCCCGTCGATCACCACGCCGGCATAGTCGCGGCCGGAGGTTCGCGGAAACACCGCATAAGGCATCAGCCCGGTGGCGGCCTTGACGTCGGACGGATTGACCGCCGCCGCCTTGACCTCGATCAGCAGCTGATTGCCGGCGCGCGACAGGCTTAGCCGTTCGACCACCGGCGCGAGCGAGGCCGCATCGTCGACCTTGGCCAGCAGCCGCACGCAACGTGCGGCAACGATTGTGGATATTTCAGGTGCCGAACTCATCCAAACTTCCCGGCGTTTCGAACGTGATGGGGCGCCCGCGAGGATCGCTGACGCCGTACTTGGCGAGCGTCATGACTAACCGACTGATCGCCTGGTTCAAGAGGCTTGTTCGGGGTGATCGAGACGAATTATAGCTTCGGCGCCGGCGCCGATCCCAACAGTCTTTCCATGGAAAGGCCGAGCCCGAGCAGCAGGGCGTCGCTGCCGACCGGACCGTCGATTTCGATGCCCACCGGCAGACCGCCCAGCGTCATGCCCGCGAACAATGACAGGCCGGGAAGGCCCGCGTTGCTGCCGGGATCGGTGTTGCGGATCATGGTATCGAAGGTCGGCACCGGCGCGTTGCCGTTGACCGACATCTGGCTCGACCCGTTCTCGGCATCGATCGGCGGCGCCGGTGCGATCGTGGTCGGAAACAGGATGCCGTCGAGACGATTGTCGCGAAAATACGCCTGGTAGATCTGCTGCAACGCCGGCCGCTGCACTTTCATCGCGTCCTGATAGGCGCCGCCGAACGCATCTGCCGTGATCGCGCCGAACGCGCCCTTGACGTCGGGGCTCGCGATTTTTTCGGCGATGTCGGCCAAGGTGATGCCTTCGATGCCGGAAGCTTTGAGATAGGCGGGGATGTCGGCAATCGGCTCGTGCAGGGCGACCACGAACGACACTTTCGCATTTTGGTCGAACAGCCCAGCGATATCGGCATCGACCAGAACGACGCCCGCATCGGCGAGCTTGGCGCACGCAGCCCTGGCGACCGCCTCGACGTCGCGATCCAGGCCGTTCCAGAGCGTTGCGGGAATACCCAGCCGTTTGCCACGCAACGGCTCCGGCTGGGCCATCGCGGTTCCCGTGATCACGGAATCGAGCAGCGCGACGTCGGCGACGCTGCGGCCCATCGGGCCAACGGTGTCGCGGGTGTGGCTGATCGGAACCACCAGATCGGCATCGTGATAACGCCGTTGCGCGCCGCCATTGCCGACCGACGGGCGCAAACCGACGGTGCCGGTCAGTGCCGCCGGCACGCGGGTCGAACCGCCGGTATCCGATCCCAATCCGCAGGTGACAATGCGCGCCGCGACCGCGGCCGCCGTTCCGCCGGAAGAGCCGCCGGGAATCCTGCGCTTGTCGTAGGGGTTTTTCACCGCACCGGCGAATGGCGCGAGATTGGTGCTGGTAATCCCGAACGCGAGTTCATGCATGTTGGTCTTGCCGAGCACGATCGCGCCGGCATCGAGCAATTTTTGCAGCGACGGCGCCGTATTGACCGGCCGCGCATGCTGGAGCGCGGGTGTCCCCGCGGAAGTCGGCATATCCGCGGTGTTGATGTTGTCCTTGACCACGATCGGCAGACCCGCGAGCGCGCCTGATATCTCGCCGGCATCGACCTTGGCGGCCGCCGCCAGCGCACCGTCGCGGTTGATCACAATGAACGCGTTGAGGTCCTTGTGCCGCTCGGCGCGTTCAAGCGCCGCCTGCACGATGCTGACGGCCGTGGTCTTTTTGGCGCGGATCGAAGCGACGATTTCGGCGGCGGTAGGTAAAACGGATTCGGCCATAAGCAGGACTTACGCGTGGGGAGGAGATAAAAATCGACGCCCGCAAAGCTCATTGAGCCGCTAAACGTCGACTAATCTAGAGATTCATAACGGCAAGACCAAAGGAAATCTTGGAGCACATGATGATCATTCATTCAGATCTGATCGTTGACAGAGAGGACGATCTGCGCGTCGAGAGTTGCCGCAGCGCTTCGAAATCACCTCTTATGAGGGCTTCTTTCTTGGCCCGACTCCATCCCTTCAATTTTCGTTCGTTCTCTACGGCATCGGTGATGCGATCAAACCACTGTGAATAAACCAGGGTCACAGGACAGCGACGCGCAGTGTACCCTCCAAGGGTCCCGGCATTGTGCTGAGCCAGTCTGATCTCCAGCGCAGTGCGCGTCGTTCCAATGTAATAGCTTCCGTCGGAGCAGCGAAGGATGTAGAGAAAAGCCCCTTCGGTCATCTTTGCTCCCCCATTCCCCGCACACTCACCCTCATCCTGAGGAGCGGAGCTCGCGCCGCGTCTCGAAGGATGGGCCACAGCACTCGCAGCCCATGGTTCGAGACGGCGCGTGCGCGCCTCCTCACCATGAGGGGGAGTAAACCGGCGCGCTCGTCAAAAAGCAAATTTCGCACGACGTCATTTTGCGCTTGCGAGACCATCCGCCGCCGCGCATCCTACCTCATCCTGAGGAGCGGCGTCTTCGCCGCGTCTCGAAGGATGGGCCACAATCCCTGTAGCCCACACAACCCCTGCAGCCCATGGTTCGAGACGGCGCTTGCGCGCCTCCTCACCATGAGGCGAGTAAACCGGCGCGCTCGTCAAAAAGCAAATTTCGCACGACGTCATTTTGCGCTCGCGAGACCATCCGCCG
Source organism: uncultured Alphaproteobacteria bacterium (assembly GCA_963699465.1). Lineage (GTDB taxonomy): Bacteria > Pseudomonadota > Alphaproteobacteria > Rhizobiales > Xanthobacteraceae > Bradyrhizobium. The sequence continues at coordinate 8,187 of CAVOTZ010000044.1, read as the reverse complement.
CCACACATCCTACCTCATCCTGAGGAGCGGCGTCTTTCGCCGCGTCTCGAAGGATGGGCCACAATCCCTGTAGCCCACACAACCCCTGCAGCCCATGGTTCGAGACGGCGCTGCGCGCCTCCTCACCATGAGGCGAGTAAACCGGCGCGCTCGTCAAAAAGCAAATTTCGCACGACGTCATTTTGCGCTTGCGAGACCATCCGCCGCCGCGCATCCTACCTCATCCTGAGGAGCGGCGTCTTCGCCGCGTCTCGAAGGATGGGCCACAATCCCTGTAGCCACACAACCCCTGCAGCGCATGGTTCGAGACGGCGCTGCGCGCCTCCTCACCATGAGGGGGAGTAAACCGGCGCGCTCGTCAAAAAGCAAAGTTCGCACCCATTTTTTGCGCTTGCGAGACCACCCACCGCCGCACATCCTACCTCATCCTGAGGAGCGGCGTCTTCGCCGCGTCTCGAAGGATGGGCCACAGCACTCGCAGCCCATGGTTCGAGACGGCGCTTGCGCGCCTCCTCACCATGAGGTTGTCACCAATCACCCCTTTGGCCGCTTGTCGTAGACGCGCTTGGCCTTGCCGAGCGAGCGCTCCAGCGTTTCCGGGGCAACGGCCCGGACCTGCGCCGTGATGCCGATGGTATTCTTGATGTAGATCGAGACCTTCTCGGCGTGGACCGTCAATCCGCTGCCGTCCCAGCTTTCGGGCCGGGCTTCCGCCAGCACGGTCATCTCGTCCATGCGGCCCTCCCGCGTCAGTTCGATGACAAAATGGCCGCCACACCAGTCGGTGGCCAGCAGCACTTCCTCGATCTGGGTCGGGAACACGTTGACGCCGCGCAGGATGATCATGTCGTCGGAGCGCCCGGTGACCTTTTCCATGCGCCGCATCCCCGGCCGCGCGGTGCCCGGCAGCAGCCGCGTCAGGTCGCGGGTGCGATAGCGGACCACCGGAAACGCTTCCTTGGTCAGCGAGGTGAACACCAGTTCGCCCTTTTCGCCGTCCGGCAAAACCTTGCCGGTTTCGGGGTCGATCACTTCAGGATAGAAATGATCCTCCCAGATATGCAGGCCGTCCTTCGTCTCCACGCATTCCTGGGCGACGCCGGGACCGATCACTTCCGACAGGCCATAGATGTCTGTGGCGTCCATCTCGAATGCGGCCTCGATTTCGGCGCGCATCGCATTGGTCCAGGGCTCGGCGCCGAAGATGCCGAATTTGAGCGACGATTTGCGCGGGTCGAGCTTCTGCCTCCTGAACTCATCCAGGATCGCCAGCATATAGCTCGGCGTCACCATGATGATGTCGGGTTTGAAATCGTTGATCAGCTGCACCTGCCGCTCGGTCATGCCGCCGGATACCGGCACCACGGTGCATCCGAGCCGCTCGGCGCCGTAATGCGCCCCTAAGCCGCCGGTGAACAGGCCATAGCCATAGGCGTTGTGCATGATCATGCCGGTGCGGCCGCCGGCGGCGCGGATCGAGCGCGCCATCACCTCCGACCACATGTCGATATCGGCCTGGGTGTAGCCAACCACGATCGGCTTGCCGGTGGTGCCGGACGAGGCATGAACACGCACCAGCTTCTCGCGGGCGACAGCGAACATATTGAAGGGATAGTTGTCGCGCAGGTCGGTCTTGACCGTGAACGGAAATTTCGAGAGGTCGGAGAGCTGCTTGAAATCGCCGGGATGCACGCCAGCCTTGTCGAACGCGTTCTTGTAATGCCCGACATTGTCGTAGGCATGCTTGAGCGACCACGCCAGCCGCCTGGTCTGCAGCGCCATGATCGCATCGCGTGACGCGCGCTCGGTCTCGTCCATCTCGGCGCGATAGCCGCTCTTGACCTGCGATTTTGCCGAAGCCATCGCGTTTCCCCCTGATCGAATTTATTTTTGTTTGGTGTCGTTGTTCGTTGGCAGCCACGTGCCTGGAATGGTGCGGGAATGACCGCGGAACTCGGCGATCACGACATCATTGGCGGTGACACGGATATCGTAAATCCCGGAACGGCCGCTGCGCGAGATCTCGCGCGCGGTCGCAACCAGTCTATCGCCAAGCTTGCCCGGCTTGATGAAGGTGATTTGGCATTGAGCCGCCACGGCCCGTTCGTTATGCGAGTTGCACGCAAAGGCAAACGTGGAGTCGGCAAGCAAGAAGATGAACCCGCCATGCGCGATGCGCTGACCGTTCACCATGTGCGGCTGCACCGTCATGGTCAGCGTCGCCTGGCCTGCCCGGACATCGACGATCTCCATGCCGAGGCCGGAGCTGGCATCATCCTCCGCCCACATCGCATCGGCGCAGGCGCGCGCGATCTGGTCCGGCGAAAGCTTAGACGTCGCGTTCAATGCGGTCTCCCTGCTGCCGGGCCCGTTAAAGCAGGCCTCTTGCACTCGGATTGTATCTTACACGTGGTCGTAGTCGACCACGACCTTCTGCGATACCGGCCGCGCCTGGCAGGTCAGGATGAACCCGGCCTTCAGCTCCCACGGCTCCAGCGAATAGTTCACTTCCATCTGCGCCTCGCCCTCGACCAGCTTGGCGCGGCAGGTCGAACACATGCCGCCCTTGCAGGCGAACGGCAGGTCCATGCCGGCGCGCAACGCGGCGTCGAGAATCGACTCGCCCTCGGCGACCGGCACCTCGCGGCGCTTGCCGTCGATCACCAGCGAGGCCATCGCCTTCGCGGGCGCAGACGGCGCAATGACAGTTTTGGGGCGCGGCTTGCCGCCGAGGCCCGAGACAAAACGCTCGACGTGGATGCGGTCCTCGGCGATGCCGATGTCCCGGCAGGTCGCCTCGATATCCTCGCTCATGCCGGTCGGGCCGCAGATGAAGACGTGATCGACGCTGCAAGCCGGGACCAGCGAGCGGAGCAGCACGCGGACCTTCGCCCCATCCAGCCGGCCGTGCAGGATCGGGATGTCCTGTTCCTCGCCGGAGATGACGTGGAAGACCGACAGCCGCTGCATGAAGCGGTCCTTCAGTTCCTCCAGCGCCTCGCGAAACAGCATGCCGCCGGTCGAACGATTTCCGTAGAACAGGAAGAACCGGCTGTGCGGCTCGCGCGCCAGCACGCCCTTCACAATCGACAGGATTGGCGTAATGCCGGAGCCCGCGGCAAAGCCGACATAGACCCGCGCCTGGGCCGGCGCGTGCGCGATTCCGAAACGGCCGGTCGGCGTCATCACGTCGAGTTCGTCGCCGGCCTTTAACTCATCGGCGGCCCAGCTCGAGAACGCGCCGCCATCGACCTTCTTCACCGCGATGCGCAATTCGCCGTCATCCGGACCGGAGCAGATCGAATAGGAACGCCGCACTTCCTCGCCGTCCATGTTGGTGCGCAGGGTCAGGTACTGACCAGGCGCAAAGCTGTAATCGCCGGCGAGTTCTGACGGAATCGCGAACGTCAGCGACACCGCGTCGGCGGACTCGCGGCGCAGGTCATTGACGGCGAGGCGGTGGAAGCGCGGAGCTTGGGACATCAGAAATTTCTCTCCGTCATTGCGAGGAGCCAACGGGTCCCGCCTTCGGCGGGCCCGATGATAAACTCCGCGACGAAGCAATCCAGGACTCCACATGCGGCCCCTGGATTGCTTCGCTGCGCTCGCAATGACGACATAGCGGCTGTTCTCAGTGACACTTGAAATAATCAAAGGGTTCGCGGCAGCTCTTGCAGCGCCATAGCGCCTTGCAGGAGGTCGAGCCGAATTCGGACAGCACTTCGGTATCGCCGGAGCCGCATTGCGGACACGTCACCTGCTGCTCGCCGAACAGCGCGCGGCGCGAACTCGAGGCCTGCGGCGGTGCGATGCCGTATTCCCGGAGTTTTCGGCGGCCGTCCTCGCTCATCCAGTCGGTGGTCCAGGCCGGCGACAGCACGGTGCGGATCTTTGGGCGCGCAATGCCGGCGCGCTCCAGCGCCAGCTCGATCTCCAGCGCGATCATGTTCATCGCGGGACATCCGGAATAGGTCGGCGTGATCGCGACCTCGACATGGCCGTCGCTGACCGCGACCTCGCGCAGCACGCCGAGATCGGCGATGGTCAGAACCGGGATCTCCGGATCGACGACGGCGGCCGCCGCGTCCCACGCGCGCTGGCGCAAATCATGGTCGCTGAGGACGGTGGCTACCATGTCGCCCCCGGGAACGAGCGCTGCATCGATTGCAGCTCGCTCAGCAGATGGCCGAGATGCTCGCTGTGCCGGCCCTCGCGGCCGCCCTGCTGCATCCAGTCGCCCTTCGGCAGCGACAGCGTCGCTTCGTCGATCACAGCGGCAATGGTCTTGAGCCACGGCGCGCGCAGGCTTGCGGGATCGATCGCGACGCCGCGCTCGATCAAATCGCGCTCGCTGGCATCGACGGCAAACATCTCGCCGGTAAAGGCCCAGAGATCGTCGATCGCGGCCTGCGCGCGGCGATGGCTTTCCTCGGTGCCGTCGCCGAGCCGGACAATCCATTCGCTGGAGTGCCGGACGTGGTAGGCGCTTTCCTTTTCAGACTTGGCGGCGATCGCCGCCAGCGTCGCGTCGCCCGATCGCATCATCGCGCGCCAATAGAGATCGGCGAAGGCCGCGTAGAAGAACTGACGCACCATGGTGCGGGCGAAATCGCCGTTCGGCTGCTCGACCAGCAGCAGGTTGCGGTACTGCCTGACGTCGCGCAGATAGGCGAACGTGTCCTCGTCGTTGCCGTTGCCTTCGACTTTTGCCGCGTAACCATAGAGTTCGCGCGCCTGCCCGAGCAGATCGAGCCCCATATTGGCAAGCGCCATGTCCTCTTCCAGCATGGGCGCGTGACCACACCATTCCGACAGCCGATGCCCGAGGATCAGCGCGTCGTCGGCGCGGCGCAGCGTGTACAGCACCAGCGGCGTTTCGGAGAGTTTTATCGACGCGACGGACATGTTCAATGGCCTCGAGCAAGTTTCTGACCTCATCCTGAGGAGCGCGCCCTTGCGCGCGTCTCGAAGGATGGCCGCGAGTCCTTGCATTGCCGCCATCCTTCGAGACGCTTGCTGCGCAACGCTCCTCAGGATGACGAGCCGTACGAAACTTCACATATGCCCGACTTCGTCCGGCACGTCGTAAAACGTCGGGTGCCGGTAGATCTTGGATTCCGCCGGCTCGAACATCATGCCCTTGTCGGCGGGATCGGAGGCGGTGATCGCGTTCGACGGCACCACCCAGATCGACAGGCCCTCGCCGCGGCGGGTGTAGATGTCGCGCGCGGCCTGCAGCGCCAGCGTGGCGTCGGTCGCGTGCAGCGACCCGACATGCTTGTGCGCGAGCCCGTTGCGGCTGCGGATGAAGACTTCCCAGAGCGGCATGTTCGGCGTGGCCATGATGATCTCCCTACTCCGCCGCCTGCAGCGCCGAGCGCTGCCGGCGCTTCTCGGCGTAGGCAGCCGCGGCCTCGCGTACCCAGGCGCCCTCGTCATGCGCCTTGCGCCGCGCCGCCAGCCGCTCGCGATTGCACGGGCCGTTGCCGGCCAGCACCTGGTTGAATTCGGTCCAGTCGATCGCGCTGTATTGCCAGCTGCCATCGGCATTCTGCGTCATGCCGGGATCGGGAATGGTCAGGCCCAAAAATTGCGCCTGCGGCACGGTGGCATCGACGAATTTCTGGCGCAGCTCGTCGTTGGAAAAACGCTTGATCTTCCATTTGGTCGAGGTGTCGCTGTGCTGGCTGGCTTTGTCGGGCGGGCCGAACATCATCAGCACCGGCCACCACCAGCGATCGAGCGCGTCTTGCGCCATCGCCTTTTGCTCCTCGGTGCCGCGCGAAAGCGTCACCATGATCTCGAAACCCTGGCGCTGGTGAAAGGATTCCTCCTTGCAGACGCGGATCATGGCGCGCGCATAGGGGCCATAGGAACAGCGGCACAGCGGAATCTGGTTCATGATCGCCGCGCCATCGACCAGCCAGCCGATCGCGCCGATGTCCGCCCAGGTCAGCGTCGGATAATTGAAGATCGAGGAATATTTTGCTTTGCCCGCCAGCATCAGGTCGACCAGCTCTTCGCGCGAGGCGCCGAGCGTTTCGGCCGCGGCATAGAGATAAAGCCCGTGGCCGCATTCGTCCTGCACCTTGGCCAGCAGGGCTGCCTTGCGGCGCAGCGACGGCGCGCGCGTGATCCAGTTGCCTTCCGGCAGCATGCCGACGATTTCGGAATGGGCGTGCTGGGAAATCTGCCGGGTCAGCGTCTTGCGATAGGCTGCGGGCATCCAGTCGTTCGGCTCGATGCGATCGTCGGCATCGATGCGCGCCTGAAACTGCGCGGCGCGGCCGGCATCCTCGACATGGCGGTCTTCGGGATCGGACGAATTGAGCGCCTGCGTATACATGGCCGGCCTCCCCTGAATCTTGTTGGGAGCCAACATATAACACAAAATAAGAAAGTAAAGTTATTTCTGTAACATATTCAGGCGTCGCGGAACCGGCGCCCCAGCTCCGCTCCGGCCTTCGGCAAAGGGCCGCTTTCGTTGCTGGCATTGACGTCAAGCCATTGTTCGGACGCGGCAAGCAGCCCGCGATAGATCTCGCCGCAGAGGGCTCTGGCCGCCCTGCCCGGCCAATCCGCCGGCAACAGCGCGGTCGGCAGCAGCGGGTCGCGCAGCACGACGCGGCGGTAATGGTGGATCAGCAGGATTCGCGCGGTAAAGGCGTCGGCATCCGACAGCGCCTCGCCGCGTTCGATCCACGCCCGCAACGGCTCGAACGTCTTCATGAATTTTGTGTAGGCGTCCGCGGTACGATCGAGCGGCCAGCTCTGACTGAGCAGACGCCGTCCGCTATCGTCTTCGGCGGATACTTCGAGGCGGATCGCGTTGGCCGCCTGCTCGGGAACCGGCACGCCCGATGGCGCGACCCAGACGCCCGGCAACGGACTGCCGAAGCCGGCATTTTTTAGTTCTTCGCGGGCAGCGTCGCGGTCTTCGCTGGCCGGGATCAGCAACAGTTCAAAGCGCCCGGTCCAGTCCGATGGCGGCGGGTCGTAGATATGCGTGGTGGCGACATCGAAGGTTTGCCGCCCCTTCTTGACCAGCCGGTAAAAACTGTTGCGGCCGACCTTGCTGCGCTCGAGCCAGCCGTCAGTGGCCAGCCGCGACATCGCCGTGCGCACCACGCCGCTGTCGATATCGATCGCCCTGAAAAACTCCAGCAGCGTGCCGAGCCAGACCGAGCCGCCGCGCGGCACGATCGCATCGCCGAACACGGTGATGATGATGGAGCCGGTGCGCGACGGTTCGCGCTTGAGCTGTTCGACAATGCGGGCAAGCGGCTGCGGCATCCGCCACGCATAGCGCGTTTTATTGATTCAGAACAATGTGGGGTGCGGCGGCCGTGTGGCCCATCCTTCGAGACGGCGCTTTCGCGCCTCCTCAGGATGAGGTTACCTTGGGTCTTCGGAGCGACTCTATTCCACGACCTCATGGTGAGGAGCGCGCTCTTGCGCGCGTCTCGAACCATGGGCCACATAACGCCTCACCTGGTCGGATCAGGAAACACCATGCTGCGCCAACCGGAGCGGTCGAACGGCATCCATTGGCCTTCAGCCTGCGCGAGGCGGTCGGCCACCGCATAGACCACGGCGGGATGATGGCCCATGCCGCAATGGCTGCTTTCGACCTCGATGTTTTCCGAGCGCGCCGACGGCGTTTCCATGCAGCCCTGCCAGGCGCAGATGCCGTCGGTGCGGCTGAAGATCGCGGTGGTCGGCACCGGCGGGGTTTCGGACAGCGATCCGCCGAACCGGCGATCTTCCTCATCGGCGCGACGGCCGCTGGCCATTTCATAGACCCGCCAGGCATTGGTCGCCTTCGGGCTGCCGGCGAACGGACTGCCGAGCGTGATCACCGAGCGCACGCGATCCGGCATCAATTTTGCCAGTTGACGCGCATAGAGGCCGCCGAGGCTCCAGCCGACCAGGCTGACCTTGCGGCCATGGTTGTCGCTGAGCTCTTCGACCAGATCCACCATCGCGTGCTGCACGCCCTCGCGCAGACCGAGATTGCGGCCCTGACGCCAGCCGCTGACGGCATAGCCGCGGCTTTTCAGGAAGGCGCGCAGCGGCCGGGTCGAAGTGTCGGACGCGACCAGCCCGGGCAGCACCAGCACCGGATGACCATCGCCTTTCGGCGCGAGGCTGAGCAGCGGCAACGCGCCAAGAAAAGCGCCAAGCTCG
>CAVOTZ010000043.1:0-186066 GCA_963699465.1 uncultured Alphaproteobacteria bacterium | reverse complement strand
GACCGATCCGTCAACCGGCCAGTTATTTGCCGATCTTGGCGATCTGGTGCGCGAGGCGCGAGACCTTTCGGCTGGCATTGTTCTTGTGAATGATGTTGCGCTGCGCCGCCTGCATCAGTTCCGGTTCGGCATGGGCGAACGCCTTCAGCGCCGCGTCGCGATCGCCGCTCTTGATCGCTTCCTCGACGGTGCGGACCGCGCCGCGCATCTGGGTGCGGCGCGACTTGTTGATGATGGTGCGGCGAGCGATCTTGCGTGTCGCCTTCTTGGCGGAAGTCGTATTGGCCATGGTCTCAAATTCCTTCGGCGGTGACCGTCGCGGATAGTCGGGCTTGAACGCGCCGGCCGTTCAACCGCATGATCTGGGCTGTCTTGGTTTAGATGTCTTGGTTTAGATATCTTGGTTTAACTGTATTCTCTGCGAGTGCCGCACCCGGAGCAAATGGCTCGCATCACGGCGTCGCTCAAAGAACAGCGGCGGCAGGATTGCGCCCGCCGCCATTGCCGGTCTTATAGAGGGCGCGCCTGGAAGCGTCAACGCTTTCTGGCCCTGCCGGAACCGGCAGGAGCGGCCCAAGGGCGCCGATAAGGTGCTGATGAGGTTGAATTTCTTCTGATGTCCCGGTATTGGCTGACGGCATTTCGGGCACGGCAGCGAGAGGGTGAGCGATGATCCGCGGTTTTTTCCGCCTGGTGGGGCTCCTGCTGCTGGCCGGCGGATTTATCTTCATGGTCTATGATGGCGCCCGCTGGGTGGCCGACCAGACCTTGCGTTTCACCCGCTTCGGCGAGTTCTGGAACGATATCCATCAGTCCAGCCAGCAGGCGTTCCGGACCTGGGTCGAGAGCCACGCGCCCTGGCTCTGGAACAGTGTGATCCGGATTGTGCTGGAGCAACCGGTGTTCGCCGTGATGGGCGTGTTGGGAATCCTGCTGATGCTGCTGTTCCGCCGCCGCAAGCCGCTGATCGGCTATTCCAGGGATTGATTCCGAAAATTGATGTTGCGCTGATGTCTCGGGCCACGCCCGGCTCGCGCGTTTGGCGCGTCACATACGATTTGTTAACCATAACGGGTGCAAAACTTGAGCTGTCTCGCGATGAGGATGGCTCCGGTGCGGGTGGTGCACGCGTTTCGATTACCGATGATTGCCGTCATGACTGCGCTAGGTCTGTCGGGCTGCATGCACACGTCCGGTCCGGTCGCGACGGCGCAGCCGGAGAGCGATCTCGACTATATGGCCTATGGCCGGCCCACCAATTCCAGTCCTAACGCCTATTCAAGCCCGGCTCCGCGCGGCATCTTCACATCGTCGAATCCCGGCAATGGCGGCGGCGCGATCGCAGCCCTCGGCGCGGGTTTCGCCGCGCCGCGCCCGGTGGCCTATCGGTCCGCTCCGAATCCAGCCGCCGCCTATGCGGCAGCCCCGATGCCGGTGGCCTATGACGTTTCGTACAAGCTCGACGCCGGCGACAAGCTGCGCGTCGTGGTCTACGGCCAGGAAGGTCTCACCAACACCTACGCGATCGATGCCGCGGGCTCGATCACGATGCCGCTGATCGGCAGCGTTCCGGCGCGGGGCCGAACCCCCGCGGGCTTGGCCGCCGAAATATCCGCCAAGCTGCGCAACGGCTATATCCGCGATCCCTCGGTGGCGGTGGAAATCGATTCCTACCGGCCGTTCTTTATTCTCGGCGAGGTCGCAGCCCCCGGCCAATATCCCTACGTGCCCAATATGAGCGTCGAAAGCGCGGTCGCGATCGCCGGCGGCTTCTCGCCGCGCGCCCGGCGCGACTCCGTCACGCTGACCCACAGCGACGGCGCCGGTTCGTCACGCGTGGTCGTGCCGCTCGGCACCCCGGTCAGCCCCGGCGATACCGTGCTGGTCAACGAACGCTGGTTCTGAAAATTAGAGCTTCGGTTCTGATAGAATCAGAACCGCAGCTCTAGATTCCTATTCCTATTTTGAGGCGTTTTCTTCACGCGAACCGGTGTCCACCCACGGGTCAAGTCCGAGGGCATGCTTCGCTCGAAAACGCTATCGCGAACGGCTATTGCCACATCCAGTTGTGGCCCCAATCGCCTTTCCAGCCGGCGAGCCGGCCCTGGCGGAATTGCAGATAGAGCCGGTCCTTGTGGCCGAACAAACCGCTGCCGCCGATATTGCGAAACGTCAGAAAAATTTCGTCGCCGGGACGGCCGCTGAGATATTTCAGCTTGGTCCCCAGCGCCTGTGTGGCCTCTTCGGTGTTCATCCCGATCACCAGCGGCGTGGTGTTCGACAGCGTCGCGGTGAAGGGCGGCGCACGCGACGTATCGAGCGGTGCAAGTCCCTGCGCCTGGGCTGCGCCGACAGAGCCGGCTGCGCTTGCGATCAGCAGTAACGCCGAAACGGTTGGCCGGCGCGTCACGACCCAGCCTTTTCCATGCGCGGCAAGCCGTCGAGGAATGGCATCACCGCCGCGATGAAGGCCTGCGGCTGGTCGATGTTGACGGCGTGGCCGGCGGCCGGCACCACCACCTTTTTCGCGCCGGGTATTTTCGCCGCCATGTAATCGGACGCCGCGAGGAACGGCGCGTCGTCGGCGCCGACCACCACCAGCGACGGCACCTTGATCTCCGGCAACAGCTCGATTACCCGCGCGTCGCGCTGGGTCAGCATGCCGCGCGCGGCACGCGCCAGGCCGGTGGCATCGCGATGGCTCACGCTCGAGCGTTCGCGGCTGGCGGATTTGAGTACCGCGAGACCTTCGCGATCAAAACGGTCAGCGGTGTCGTGCGCGCGCTTGTTCCAGGTCTCGCGGGCATCGTCCTTCTTGAAGCCCGGTCCGGTATCGATGATCAGGAGCGCCGCGACACGTCCGGGATGCGCGCGATAGAACGCCAGCGACATGTAACCGCCGAGCGACAGCCCGCCGACGATCGCCTTGCCGGCGCCGGCCTTGTCGAGCAGCGCGGCGATGTCGCCAACCGTCAGCGCTTCGCTATAGGCTGAGGGGTCGTCGGGATAATCCGACTGGCCGTGGCCGCGCATGTCCCACAGGATCAGTCTGTGGTGCTTCGAGAGCGCGTCGATCTGCCCCTGCCACATTGCCGAGGTCGAGGAATAGCCGTGGGTCAGGATCAGCGGCGGGCCGCTGCCGTGAACCTCGAAATAAATCTTGACCCCGTCGCGATCGATGGTTGGCATGGCGATGTCCGGCTGGCTGGAGCAGAGTTGGCAGGCTTATCGGCTCATCCTACCGCGATCGCTGTGCCGTTGTGAAATGCGTAAACCGGCGAGCATGCGCGCTTGGATGAAAGTTGATCGCTGGCCCGCATTCCCTTTGCCGCAGCGCACAACGCGAAAATATTTTCTCTTCGACCGATTCCAATTTGGATTGCCTCGCGGCGGGAACCAGACCATCCTGCGCGCAACTGACGCTTACCCGGTGGGCGCCAGCCATGACCCACAGTGAGTTGCCGCCGTAAGCGGCTTCATACACCGGCAGGGGAAGAGGAACATGCCTACTCTCAATATCAACGGACATAATATGTCCGTCGAAGCGGCAAACGATACGCCGCTGCTCTGGGTCATCCGCGAACAATTGCAGATGACCGGCACGAAATTCGGTTGCGGCGCCGGCCTGTGTGGCGCCTGCACGGTCCACATCAATGGCGAAGCCGTCAGGTCCTGCCAGACCGCGCTCAGCGATGTCGCCGGCAAGAAAATCACCACCATCGAAGGCCTCAGCGCCAAGGGCGATCATCCCTTGCAGAAGGCATGGATCGCCGAGCAGGTGCCGCAATGCGGTTACTGCCAGTCCGGGCAGATCATGCAGGCGGCCTCGCTGCTGTCGAAGAACTCCGATCCGACCAAGGAAGAAGTGGTAGCGCACATGGACGGCAATCTCTGCCGCTGCATGACCTATTCGCGGATCCAGAAGGCGATCATGCGCGCAGCCTCCGAAATGCGCACCGCGTCCACCACCACCGATCGGAGAGCAACATGAACACGCATGTGAAAATCAGCACCGATACGGCGGCTCCCGCGAGCGCCGATCTCAGCCGCCGCTCGTTCCTGGTCGGCAGCGCCGCCGCCGGCCTTGCGCTGGGCTATTCCGCGGTGCCGGGCCTGCTAGGCGCCGACAGCGCGCTGGCCGCGGCGCCCGCGCATTTCGATCCCAGCGTCTGGTACTCGATCACGCCCGACGGGCTCGTGACGGTGACCTGCGGCAAGGCCGACATGGGCCAGCATATCGCCTCCACCATGTCGCAGATCATCGCCGAAGAACTCGGCGCCAACTGGAAGGACATGCGGGTCCAGCTCGCCTCCAACGATCCGAAGTTCAACGACCCCGTGCTCGGCGCCCAGATCACCGGCGGCAGCTGGAGCACGATGATGAACTTCGACGCGATGAGCCGCGCCGGCGCCGCCGGCCGGATGGCGTTGACGGAAGCCGCCGCCGCCTCGATGGGCGTGCCGGCGAGCGAACTGGTGGTGCGCGATTCCGTGATCTCGCATCCGAAGTCGAAGAAGTCGATGACCTTCGCGGACGTGGTCAAGAGCGGCAAGGCGACCAAAACCTTCACGCCCGACGAACTCAAGGCAATCAAGCTCAAGACCGCCGATCAGTACACCATGATCGGCGTCTCGGTGCCGCAGCTCGATATCCCCTCGAAGACCAACGGGTCAGCCAAATACGGCATCGACGTGATGTTGCCGGGCATGGTGTACGGCAAGCTGGTGACGCCGCCGGTGCGCTACGGCGCGACGGTGAAATCGGTCGACGACAGCGCGGCTAAGAAAGTGCCGGGCTTCATCAAGGCCGTCACGCTCGATGACAAGACCGCGACGACGACCGGATGGGTGGTGGCGGTGGCCGACACCTACGCCAATGCGCGCCGCGCGGCCGACGCGCTCAAGATCAGCTATGACAACGGTCCGAACGCCAAGCTGTCGAGCGAGTCGTTGCTGACGGAAGCAAGGCGGCTGCAGAAGCTGGATGATTCCGGGCAGTTCTTCGTCAAGGACGGCGATACGGCGGCGGCCTTCGGTACGGCGGCCAAGGTGATGGAGGCGGAATACACCACCAACATCAACATCCATGCGCCGATGGAGCCGATGAACGCGACCGCGCAGCTGCAGGGCGACATCTGGCACATCTACACCGGCAACCAGTTCGCGACGCGCTCCGGCGCGATCGCGGCGGGTGCCGCCGGGGTCGATCCCAAATTCGTCGTGATGCATCAGATGTATCTGGGCGGCGGTTTTGGGCGGCGCCTCGACGCCGACATGACGGTGCCGGCGGTGCAGGCGGCGAAAGCCGTCGGCAAGCCGGTCAAGGTGATCTACAGCCGCGAAAACGACATGACCATGGACTTCTCGCGGCCGCTGACGCTGCAGAAGGTCAAGGCCGGCGTCGATGCCGACGGCAAGTTGATCGCGCTGGACCACGATGTGGTCAGCGCCTGGCCGACCAAGCGATGGGGAATCCCCGATTTCCTGTCGCCCTCGGTCGACAAGAAGGGTCCGCTCGACGCCTTCACGGTGAACGGCGCCGACTTCTTCTACAGCGTGCCCAACCACAATGTCCGCGCCATCCTCAACGAGATGGCGCACAACGCCACCCCGTCGGGGCAGTTGCGGTCGGTTGCGCCGGGCTGGACCTTCTGGGCGGTCGAAAGCATGGTCGACGAATTGGCACATGCGGCCGGCAAGGACCCGGCGCAGTACCGCATCGACATGCTGGACGGCAAAGGCAAGAACGACGGTGGCGCGCAACGGCTGCGCAACACCCTGCTCGCCGCGATGGGCATGTCGGGTTACGGCACCAAGGCACTCCCGAAAGGCGAAGGCATGGGCGTCGCCTGCGTCTCGTCGCAGGAACGCGCCACCGCAAGCTGGACCGCCTGCGTGGCCCATGTCGCGGTCGACGCTAGCGGCGAGGTCAAGGTCAAGAAGCTGACGGTGGCCACCGACGTCGGCACGCAAGTGCATCCCGACAACATCCGTGCCCAGGTCGAGGGCGCGGCGCTGTGGGGATTGTCGCTGGCGCTGTACGAGAAGGCGACGCTGAAGGATGGCGGCATCGAGCAGACCAACTTCGACACCTACACGCCGTTGCGGATGAGTCAGGTGCCGGAAGTCGCCATCAGCGTCATCGCCAACGGCGAAAAGGCCACCGGCGTCGGCGAACCTGCCGTGACGGTGATCGCGCCCGCGATCGGCAACGCGATCTTCAACGCCAGCGGCGCCCGCGTGCGTTCGCTGCCGATCACGGCAGATGCGGTCAAGGCGGCGATGAAGGCCTGACGCGCCTCGCACGGCCATCAACATCGATCCGCCGGAAGCCCTGCTTCCGGCGGATTTTTTTGTGATCGCCGGCCACGAGGCCTCATGGTGAGGAGCCCGTCTTCGCGCGTCTCCGGACGATGCTTCGCATCGCCGGGAGAACCATGGGCTGCACGTGCAGCCATCCTTCGAGACGGCGCTGACGCGCCTCCTCAGGATGAGGTCAGTGGTGTTTCGAATTTTGAATTCGCGATGGCTGGCAACATCGAGATACCAAATCGCTAAAATTGGAGCATTTCTGGCAAAGCTCCGTTGATCACGCCTCTTAAGCGCTAAAAAACTCGCGGTGAGGTAGCCTTTGCTTCGGCCATCGCCGAAAGCCGAAGGGGATCCATGACCGCTCTAGCGAACAAGACTTCGACCAAACGCCGCTTGCTGCTTGCGTCGGATCGAAGCGATCAGAGCAGCGAACTCGCCGACATCCTGCAATCCGTCGGCGATGTCGACACCATCTCGACATCAGATATTCCGGAAAGGCCCGCCGGCGACCTCGCCGGCGTCGTCGTCGACATTAACCTGCGCTCCGCCGAAAGCGTGCAGCGGGTGCGCAACAAGCTGCGCGCCGAGGCCTACCGCGCGTTGCCGCGGTTATTCGTGCTGGCGGACGCGTTGCACCACAATTCGATGCAGGCCTGGGCGCTTGGCGCGACCGATACGATCTCGCGCCCGTTCGATGCCGGCGCGATCCTCGCCCGGATTCGCGCCGCTTTTCCCGACAGCGATGGATTCGACTCGACCGATCGCGGCAACGCCCTCAACGTCGGCGTCGCCGCCGCGCACAAGGTGATGGTCAGGATCTTCGAGAAGCTGCCGGCCGGGCTTCCCCTGACGCTCGCCGACATCGTCGAGGCCGAGAACAAGATCATCAAGGCGATCAGGCATTCCTCGTTGCGGGAATGGCTGACCACCGTCGGCTGCCACCACACCGAAACTTACCGTCATTGCCTGTTCGTCACCGGCTTTGCGGTGGCGTTCGCGCAGCATCTCGGCATGCGCGAGGACGACCAGCGCCGGCTGGCGCGCGCGGCGCTGCTGCACGATGTCGGCAAGGCTTTCATTCCGGTAGCGCTGCTGGACAAGCCGGGCATGCTCTCGATGGAGGAAATGAGCGAGATCCGCGAACATCCGCGGCTCGGCTACGACGCGCTGTCAGCGCAAGGCGGCTTTCCGCCCGAGATGCTCGACGTCATCCTGCATCACCACGAGTTCCTCGACGGCACCGGCTATCCCGACGGCCTCAGCGGCAACCAGATCAGCGATATCGTGCGGCTGACCACGATCGTGGATATCCATGCCGCCCTGGTGGAAAGGCGCGCCTACCGCCTGCCGTTCACCCACGCCAAGGCGTTTGGCGTCATGGAACAGATGGGCAGCAAGCTCGACCAGCAATTGCTGCAGGCGTTCCGTCCGGTGGCGATGGGGACGTATTGAGTCAATGTCGTGTCCCGGACGCGATGCAGCGTGCAACGCTGCTTCGCAGAGCCGGGACCCACCACAACCACGGAGCCTGTGGACCCCGGATCAGCAGTGCATCACGCCGCGAGGAGCGGCGTACTGCACAGCATCCGGGGAACGAGCCGGCCCTACTACACGACGGGCTACTTCATTTTCCCCGCAAACGGCGGCGCGGCGTAGACCACATCGCCGCCGACCATGGTCAGCAGCGACCTGATCCGGCCGATCTGCTTGACCGGCGCGGTCATGTAGTCGGCGTCGAGCACCGCGAGATCGGCGAGTTTGCCCGGCTCCAGCGTGCCGCGCCACGCATCGTCATTGGCCATGAACGCGGAATTGCGAGTGTACATTTCCAGCGCCTGCCGGCGGCTTGGAGCTTCGGCAGCGTCGCGCGCAACGGTGCCGCCGATCGTGGTGCCGTCGAGATACCATTGCAGCGCGACGAACGGGTTGTAGGACGACACCCGGTGCGCGTCGGTGCCGCCGGCAACCGTCAGGCCGAGCTTCATCGCGGTTGATATCCGCGGCATCGCCTTGGCCGCCTCGGCGCCGACCTCCTGCTGCAACCGCTCGCCGCCGAAATAAAGCCCGTCCTGCACGCCCCAGATCAGGCCCAGCGCTTTCATCCGCTGCAGCGAAGCTTCCGAGGCGTTGTAGAGGTGCAGCACGGTCCATCGGAGATCGCGAACCGGATAATCCTTCTCGATGTCCTCGACGATATCCAGGAGGTCATGCACGGTGCGGTCCGGATTCCAGTGGATCTGGATGGTATAGCCTTTCGCGGCCGCCCAATGCAGCAGCTCCGATAGTTTCGCCTTGCCGTCCGGCGTGATGTCGCCGTCGGTCCAGTCGGCCCATACCAGGATTTCGCCGGGGCCGCTGAAATGCAGCATGGAATCGCCAAAACCCTGCGGCAGCAATTGGGTCAGGTTCTGCAAATCGGCGAGTTCGCTGCCTGGTTTGGGCGCGCAGAGGTGATAGGCGACGCGCACCGTCAGCTGCTTGTCGTGCCACAGCTTGAACACCGCCTGGTAATTGGCGGGATAGACGCTGACCCCGCCGCCGTCGACGATGCCGGTGATGCCAAAGCTGTTCATCTCGGTGAAGAATTTTTTCGAGCCGTCGACCTGCTGCGCCAAGGTCGGCTTCGGTAACTTGTCGAAGATCTTGCCGAGCGCATTGCCGTTGGCGGTCATCGCGCCGGTCGGCTTGTTGTCACTGTCGCGCTCGAGCTTGCCGCCCGGGGTCACGTCGGCATCGTCATGGATGTTGAGCGCTTCCATCGCCTTCGGCGTCAGCAGCAGCCAGTCATAGAGATGCTGGATATAAACAGGGTTATCGGGTGCCGCGGCGACGACCTCGGCCGCGGTCGGGCGGCGCTTTTCGGAAAACTGCTCCTCGGTCCAGCCGCCAGCCACCACGATCCAGGAACCGGGCTTTTGCGTCTGCGCCGCCGTACGGATCTTCTGCAGCGCGTCCTTTAGCGTAGGCACGCCGATCCAGTTCACTTCGGTCGCAAAGGTTTGCGCCGCGCGGATGCCGTGGATATGCCCGTCCGTCAGGCCGGGAATCACGGTGCGGCCGCCGAGATCGATCAGTCTGGTCCTGCCGTCGGCGAGCTTTTTCATCGCTGCCGTCGTCCCCGTCGCCAGCACCTCGCCATGCGCGATCGCCAGCGCCTGCCGCGTCGAGAAATCCCTGTCGACGGTCAGCACCTTGCCGTTGAACAGCACGGTATCGGCGGTCTGTGCCGCCGCTACGCCGGCCGGCAGCGACAGCAAAGTTGCGAGCAGGGCAATTCGGACAGAGCGTGAAACGAATTTCGACATGTTATTCCTTCTTATCGTTGTTGCGAGCCGCGCAACGCACCTCCTTCTCCCTCCCCCCTTGCGGGGGAGGGTCGGGAAGGAGGGTAGCCACAACGGAAGCCGTGCTTGTTGGACCCTCACCCCCGACCCCTCCCCGCATCCGCCTTCGCCCGAAGGCGGGCTTCGTCGGACAAGAGCGGGAGGGGAGTGCGCTCCTCATCCCAGCATCTTGCGCAATTCCGCTTTCGCCACCTTTTCCAGCGTCGAGCGCGGCATCTCATCCACAAAACGAATCTCGCGCGGTACCTTGAAATCCGCCAGCGCGCTACGGCAGGTGGCCATGATGGTGTCGTGCAGTTCCGGCGGCACGGCATCGACGCCGGCGTGCGGGATGACGAACACCACGGGCACCTCGTCGAGCATCGGATGCTTCTTCGCCACCACGGCCGCCTCGCGCACGCCTGCGATCACCGCGATCACCTGTTCGATCTCGGAAGCCGCGACGTTCTCGCCGCCGACCTTCAGCATGTCCTTGGCGCGGTCGCCGAATTTTATGTAGCCGTGATCGAGCAGCGTGACGCGGTCGCCGGTGATGAAATAGCCGTGCTCGTCAAAGCTCTCCGCGGTGGCGTTCTCGTTGTGCAGATATTCCGCGAACAACGACAGTCCGGGCACGCCCTTGATCAGGAGATTACCGGTGCCGCCGACCGGCGTCGCGGCGCCGTCGTCTTCGGTGATGCGGATGGAATATTCCGGCGCGGCGCGGCCGATCGACATCGGCGTATTGGGCTGGTCGACCTCGCCGATGATGCCGTGGGTGATGGTTTCGGTCATGCCCCACCAGCCGATGATCTTGATGCCGAACGCCGCAAACGGCGGCGGATCGTTCACCGCGGTGCCCCACAGCCGAAATTTGTGCGCCTTCGGGATTTCGTGTTCGAGCAGCGCCTTCATGCAGAACGGAATGGTCGAGGTCCAGGTGCAGCCGTGCTCCATCGCCACCGGCCAGAACCGGCTGGCGGAAAACCGCGGCTGGATCACGCAAGTACCGCCAACCCACAGGCTCGCGAGCATCGAATAGGCCAGCGCGTTGGTGTGGAACAGCGGCAGATAGGTCTGATGCACGTCGTCTTGATGCAGATCCTGGTGCGCGGCGTTGATCTTGCCGCCCCATAGCGCATTGGCATGGGTCCACAGCACCGCCTTCGGGCGCGACGTGGTGCCCGAGGTGTATTGCACGCTGCAGGGCGCGAAGGGATCGGCGGCGCGGCGCGGCCGGTCGGCGCTGTCGGCGAACAAGGCCTCGAAACTGTCGCCGTGCGGCACGTTATTGCCCTGCGCGGGCGCGGCCCCCGAATCGTGCGCAATCACCGCGATCCAGCGCAGGCCACGGCAATGCCGCGAGATCATCTCGGCATAGGCCGGCTGCGTGATCGCGGCGACCGCGCCGCAATGGCCGGAAAAATATTCCATCTCGGCGGCCGCCGAGCGGGTGTTGGTGGTGACCGCGATGGCGCCGAGCTCGACGCAGGCGAACCAGGCCAGCATCGCCTCGATGCAATTGTCGAGATGGATCAGGATGTAGTCGCCCGGCCTGATGCCGCGCTTGACCAGGCCCGCCGCCAGCGCGCCGACCCGGTCGTGGAATTCGCGATAAGTCCAATTCCGCGCCGGGGCGTCGAACGGCGCCCAGATCAGGAACGGGTGATCGCCGCGCCGCTCGCTGTGCATCCGCAGCAGCCACGGCACGTCCATCCCGGCAAACGGCCCGACGATCCCCGGCGCGTGAGCTGCCGTCGGCGCGTGCGCTGCGTTCGACATCGATCCTCCCGTGCAGCCCTTGGCGGGATGCTTTTGTCATTGGCGGGTGCATGGTGCCATCGGATCGCGCGGGGGGCAAATGCTGCAAGCCGTCATCCTGAGGTGCGAGCCTCTTGGCGAGCCTCGAAGGATGGCAACAGGCGCGGTGCGTGTGGTCATCCTTCGAGACGCCGCTTCGCGGCTCCTCAGGATGACGGCCTTATGCCCGCTAGCCCACTCCACCCTCATACGACGAAATCTCGATCAAACTGCCGTCGGGATCCCGGCAATAGACCGAGCGCAGGGTGCCGCGGGCGCCCTGCTTCTCGACAGGGCCTTCCTCGATCGCGACGCCGCACGCCCTAACGTGCGCCACCACCGCCTCGGGGCTCGCGGCGGTCAGGAAGCACAGATCGTCGCTGCCGGCCATTTCATGGCCCGCGGTGAACCACTCCACCTTGTCGGCGTCGCGCGGCCGCACATTGATCTTCTGGTTGCCGAAATGCAGCGAGGTCCGCGTCGGCTTGCCCTGGCCAGGATCGAACACCCGCACCTCCATGCCGAGAACCTTGCGGTACCATTCAGCGGTACGTGCGACGTCGGCGACATTGATCACGAGATGGTCGAGCGCGCTGACTTTGACGGACATGGATGATCCTTTGGCTTATCCTTTGGTCGCGGTTCCGCGCCGGCGTGCCGCACTGGCCGCTCGCAGCATTGTTTGTTACAACGCAAAGCCGGCGTCAATTCAACAACGGCGAACCGCTCGATGCGGGCCAGTAAAAACACGCGGGAAGGAAACGGCATGATATCACGTCGCGGCGCGATCGGCTTGGCGGCATCGGGCGCGTCAGCGCTGGCCCTGTCGACGCGCGCGGTTTTGGCGGCAGATTATCCGACCCGGCCGATCCGTTTCGTGGTCGGATATCCGGCCGGCGGCGCCACCGATATCATCGCACGGTTGGTCGGTCAGAAACTTTCGGAGCGGCTCGGCCAGCAATTGGTGATCGAGAACAAGCCCGGCGCCGGCAACAACATCGGCACCGAGTCGGTGGTCAATGCCGCGCCCGATGGCTACACCGTGCTGCTGGTCAATCCGGCGAATTTCATCAACACCACGCTCTACGCCAACCTCAATTTCAATTTCGTCCGCGACATCGCGCCGGTCGCTTCCTTCCTGCGGGTGCCGAACGTGATGACGGTTGCGCCCGGCGTGCCGGCGAAAACCGTCGCCGAATTCATCGCCTATGTGAAGGACAATCCCGGCAAGGTGAATATGGCGTCGTCCGGCAACGGCACCTCGGTGCATCTGTCCGGCGAGATGTTCATGGCGATGACCGGCGCCAGGATGCTGCACGTGCCCTACAAGGGCGCCGCGCCCGCGATCACCGATCTGCTCGGCAACCGCGTCCAGGTTATCTTCGACAACATGCCGTCGATCATCGGGCATATCCAGGGCGGCAGCGTGCGCGCGCTGGCGGTGACGACCGCGATCCGCTCGCCGGTGCTGCCCGATGTGCCGACGGTGGCCGAGACCGTGCCGGGTTATGAAGCAAGCGCCCTGTTCGGCATGGGCGCGCCCAAGAACACACCGCCGGAAATCATCGCCAAGCTCAATGGCGAGATCAACGCGGTGCTGGCCGATCCCGAAGTGACAAAACGCATGAACGAACTCGGTGGGCCGCCCTTGGCAACCAAGCCGGAGGTGTTCGGCCAGACCATCAAGGACGAGACCGAAAAATGGGCCAAGGTGGTTACGGGGGCGGGACTGAAGATCGATTAGGAAGCCAAGCAGTTACCGAGGTCGTCACCGCTGCCCGGAGTCTCCTGGATGTCGTCAGGCGCAAACGTGTTCGCGCAATCGTTCTTTCACGGCACGCGAGCCGACTTAAAACCCGGAGACCTAATCCTGGTTGGCCATCGGTCCAATTTCACGGACGTCGGGCCGTTGTCCTGGGTCTATTTCGCGGCCACGCTGGATGCGGCGATCTGGGGCGCGGAGCTTGCTTCCGGCAGCGGACGACAGCGGATCTACGTCGTCGAGCCGACCGGGCCGATTGAAGACGATCCGAATCTGACGGACAAGAAATTTCCCGGCAATCCGACCATGTCATATCGCTCGCGCGACCCGTTACGGGTCATTGCCGAAGTCACGCAGTGGCAAGGGCACCCGCACGAGCAGCTAAAGCAGATGAAGGAAAACGTCGCGCGCGCAATGGTGGCGGGGACCGCCATCATCGACTGAATTCGCGGTAAGGGTGCCGTAGCATCTTCCGCAGCGTGCTGTGCCTCACCGCTTCTTGCGCTTCGCGACCGTACCCGCCGAAGCCTTCTTCGCCGGGGCTTTCCTGGCGTTTTTCTTCAAGTTGCCTTGGTTGTATTCGATCGCGGCGCGGACCAGCTTCTTCAGCTTCGCTGCGTCAACCTTGTCGCCTTCGAAGAATTCGATCGCGCGCCGGGTGTTGCCTTCGAAGTCGGCGTTAAAGAGCTTGTCGGGATCGGCAAACTTAGCACCGTAGGCAAAGGTCATTTTAAACTTGCCTTTAAAGGCGTTGCCGACCGCGATCATGCCGTCGCGCGACCACAGCGGGGTCCCTCTCCACTTGAACTCTTCGATGATCTCCTTGTCCGCCTCCAGCACCGCCTTGCGGACGGCGGCAAAGGTCTTGCCGCGCCAGTCGGTAATTCCCGCGATCAGCCGGTCGATCTTTTCGGAGTCTGACATCGCCTTCCCCGAACTGCTCTTGCTCATTCACTGGCCCTATGCACTGACGCTTCTGCGTCCTTTCGCGGTATAGGGTAGCACGAACATATAGAGGCCGCTGAACAGCAGCAGAAACAGGAACGGCAGCGGCGAGTAGGTGACCCAGGCTGGAGGTTCGCCGACTGCGCGAATCGCGAAATTGGCGATCACGGTCGAGGTGAACAGGATCGATAGCCAGCGATGCGACTGCCGGATCCAGGCGCTCAGATTCATGGGGACCTCCTGATTGCTGTATACTGAGACTGTTCGGCGCAACTGACGGCGTCAGTCCGCCCGCCCCAAAATCTGTTCCAGATTGGCGAGGAATTTCTGCCAGCCGGCATGGGCGCCGCCATAGGCCTGCTTCTGCTGCGGGCCGAAGCCGGACTGCTCCATCCGCAGGTGCGTGCCTGTGCTGGTCGGCGTCAGCGTAAAGGTCACCACGCTCTGCAGGTTATAGGCCGCATCGTCGTGGGCGAAATCCCAGGTGTAGGACAGCGTCTTGTTTGGCTCGACGGCGAGCACCTTGCAGTCCAGCACGCCGCCCCATTCGCCGCGAAGATTGAAACTGTGGCCGACTTCGGGCTTGAAATCATTCTTCATCAACCACTCCTCGATCAGATGCGGTTGCGTCAGCGCGCGCCAGAGTTTTTCGGGCGGAAAAGCGAACTCGCGTTCGAAAATCACGGAGCGCGCGTCGGTTGCGGGTTGGGTCATTGGTCCATCCTCTTCAGCAAATCCTCGAGCCGGTCGAACCGGCTCTGCCAGAAGCCGGCCATCTGGCGGGTCCAGTCCATCAGCGGCGCCAGCGCGCCGAGTTGCGCGCTGTAATGGGTCTGGCGGCCTTCGTGCCGATCGCGCACCAGCCCGGCCTGCCGCAGCATGGCGAGATGTTTTGACACCGCGGGCTGCGACACGCCGGATTGCGCCGTCAGCGCGCCGACGGTCTGTTCACCTTCGCGGCACAGCCGTTCGAACAGCGCCCGCCGGGTCGGATCGGCGAGCGTTCGAAACAGTGTGTCGTGGGCGGCCGGCATGCGATAATTCATAACTATTCGGTTATTGGTTTTCCGACGTATAACTTGCGGGATATTCGTTCGTCAAGCAGGAAAGGGCCAAAAAGCGAGAGAGTGGGCGATGACATTTTGGACCCGTCCACCATTCCATATCCCGACAATTATACATTATCGCGATAGAACACGAGCGGCTGTGTGACCTGCGGCACGGTGCGAACGTTCGCGCGGCGCAACCCTCTTCGGATCGACCGGGCTATTCCCGGAACATTTACCGGGGTGGCCACGTTTTTGACGGCAGGATCAGGTAAACAGGCTGGTCATGATTTGAAGGAAGCGAAAACATGCGCCAAAATATTCGTTATGCAGGGTTGGCAGCCTTGACACTAGTATCGGCGGGTTGCGCTGTCATCGCCGGCGCTTCGCCTGCCGCGGCGTTCGACTATCCCTATTGCCTGCAGGGCAAGCAAACCGGGATACCCGGCGACTGTTCTTATGCCAGCTACGCACAATGCCAAGCGTCGGCTTCCGGGCGCGACGCCTATTGCGCGATCAATCCGCGTGTCGCGTTCGATCGGCCGGCGCCGCGCCAGCGCAGGCCCCGCCCGTACGCGGATTACTATAACGACTGATTTGGAGCGGCATCATGCGGCTACACATGATTACGTGATGCGCTTGCATGACGGGATTGGATTCGCGTCGCTCCTCTCCCCGCCGGGGAGAAGTGGAGCAAGCTAACAGCCGCGGCAGATCGAACCGATCATGCGCGCGACCTTGGCGTCTTCCTTGTCGACGGCGGGATCGCCGGTGCCGAGCGCCGGGCCCTTCTGCGCGCTGCCGCCGCCGGTGCCCGATGACGACAGTGCGGTGCCGGCGGAATTGGTACCGGGGGCGGCCGGGTTGGTGCCGAACGCCCCGCCGGTCACCGATCCCGAATGATGGCTTCCCATGCCGCCGCCACGACTGAACGCCGCCGCCGGAACAAGTATAGAGAGAACGACGCAACCGATTGCCAGTGTCTTCATGGCCGGTCCTCCATATTTGGCACTCAACAAATTTAGCGTGGGCGCGGTTCCCGCGGCTTGCGTTGTTGTGACTTCGCGCGGAGTCGCGTCGACTCTAGTCCCCTCCCCCTCTTGTCCGACGAAGCCCGCCTTCGGGCGAAGGCGGATGCGGGGAGGGGTCGGAGGTGGGGGTACCAAAGCGGGAGCCGTGCTTGGAGACCCCCACCCCTCACCCTCGAGAGCGAGCTTCGCTCGCCTCGGACCCCGCAAGGGGGAGGGGAACAACCCTCACGCCGTCGCTGCAACGGGTTCCGCCGCGGTCGCCGCCTTGGTGAAAACCACGCCCTTGGCTTCGCTGCCCACAGCCGTAAGACCTGCGATGATGATCGCCACCGTGCCGACGACGATGGCCAGCGCCAGGCCGTAATCGCCGCCGAAATGCGCGGCGAGGCCGGCCTGCACGGTCGCGTTGACCGACGCCAGCAAATTGCCGAGTTGATAGACGAAGCCGGGGAAGGTGGCGCGCGCGTTGTCGGGCGACAATTCGTTGAGATGCACCGGCACGACGCCCCAGGCACCCTGCACCGCGAACTGCATCAGGAACGCGCCGACCGCAAGCCAAACCGGGCTATCCGCAAACGCCCACAACGGGATCACCGGTAACGTCAACAACGACGCGATGACGATGCAGCGCCGCCGGCCGAACCGTTCCGACAGCGTGCCGAACAGGATGCCGCCGCAGATCGCGCCGATATTGTAGACCACGGCGATGATGCTGACGACATGCGGCGAGAATTTGTGCTGCACCTGCAGGAAGGTCGGGTAGATATCCTGGGTGCCGTGGCTAAAGAAATTGAACGCGGTCATCAGCAACACGGCGTAGATGGCGAGCCGCCAGTGCGATTTCACCACCTCGAGCGTACCGCCGCGTCCGACCGACGCTTGCTTGTTGAAGCTCGGCGATTCCGGAACGTTGCGGCGGATATACAGCACCAGCAGCGCCGGAATCACGCCGACCATGAACATGCCGCGCCAGCCGATATAGGGAAACAGTACGCCATAGACGATCGAGGCCATGAAATAGCCGGCCGGATAGCCCGATTGCAGCAATCCGGAAACGAAGCCGCGGGCGTGCGGCGGAATGGTTTCCATCGTCAGCGAGGCGCCGACGCCCCATTCGCCGCCCATCGCGACGCCGTACAGTGCGCGCAGCACGATCAGCACGGTCAAATTGGGCGAGAAGCCGGAGGCGAACTCGATCACCGAATACAGCATGATGTCGACCATCAGGGTCGGCCGGCGGCCCCAGCGATCGGCGGCGCGGCCGAAGATGAAGGCGCCGATCGGCCGCATCGCCAAGGTCAGCAGGATCGCCCATGTGACGTTGGAAATATCGGTGTGGAATTCGGTGGCGATGTCCTTGAGCACGAACACCAGCAGGAAGAAGTCGAACGCGTCGAGCGACCATCCGAGAAAGCTGGCCGCGACCACGTGCTTCTGTTCGCTGGTCCAGCCCGTCAATGCTGCAATCGCCATGGGGAAATGCCTCAATCGAAAAGGTGAGGCATCAATGTCCCATAGAATTTTGCGGCTGAATAGCGCAAGGCCGCAATGCTGACCGCCGCTGCGCGTCTATATGATTGTTTTGTTCTAAAATGGAACCTGGACGGCGACGCGTTCGCTCAACCGGGCTTCTTGGTGCAAACGGTGAGGACGCCGGCGGTCCTGGTGCACTGCCAGCGATCGCTGAGTACGGCGCTTTCGACCGGCGTTGACCGGGCCAGGTTGATCGAGGCGTATGCGGCGCTGGACGCCAGGGCCACGATCGCTGCCATAAGCGCGATCCGCTTCCGGGTCCAGAGATTCCAGTTCGGGGTTCGGATCATCATCCCTTTGACTCCCATTTCGATAGGTCGAAAATAGGAGCTCCCGCGTCATCATCATGTGAGCGACATCACAATTTCGTTCGCGTTTACGGTCACGATAGCTTGAGCCCCTCGAAATGTGATTGGATCGTACAAGCGCGGGCTTTTCGGCGGACTAGCCTCGTGAACCGCGTAAAGGCCGCCTCGAACAGCACGGGTGACGATTGACCGAATTCACGACGCCGCCCGGAGCGCCCGGCATTCGTCCGCGCTGGACTTCGAGCGCCAAGAGCGCGGTGGGTACGGCCGCGCGGGCCGAAAGCCAGATCTGGTTCACCGTCAGCCACGGCATCCTCAACGAGATCTATGCGCCGCGGCTCGATCAAGCCTGCGTCCGCGATTTCGGTTTCATCGTCACCGCCAAAGACTATTTCTCCGAAACAAAGCGCGATGCCCGCCACACCGTGGAGATGATCGAGGACGGCGTGCCGGCGTTCCGGCTGGTCAACACCGCGATCGACGGCCGTTACCGGATCACCAAAATCGTGTTCTCCGATCCGGTGCGCGAAGTGGTGCTGCAGCAACTGCACTTTGAAGCGCTGATCGGCGAACTCGGGGACTACCAGCTTCACGCCATCGTCGCGCCGCATCTGGTCAATGCCGGCGCCGGCAACACCGGCTGGTATGGCGACTTCAAGGGACATCAAATGCTGTTTGCCGAGGGCCGCGGCCTCTCGCTCGCGGTGGCCTCGTCGGTGCCGTGGGTTGCATGCTCGGTCGGCTATGTCGGCGTGTCCGATGGCTGGCAGACGCTGTCGCGCGGCGAGGGGCTCAACGGTGCGTATCAGCGCGCGGAAAACGGCAACGTCGCGCTTTCCGGGACCATCGACCTCGCCGCCAGCGGTGGCCGCGCGGTGTTCACGATCGGCTTCGGCATGATGCCCGAGGAAGCCGGCCTGCGCGCGTTGCTCAGCCTGCAACAGCCGCAGGCCTCCACCCTCGAATCGTATTGCCAGGGCTGGCGCCAGAAGCAGGCGGCGTTGCTGCAGCTCGACCATATCAGCGAGAGCAAGGGGCTCAATCGCTATCGCATCTCGACCGCGGTACTCGCCAGTCATCGCGACGAGGCGTCCGGCGCGATCATCGCGAGCCTGTCGATCCCCTGGGGCTTTGCCAAGGGCGATGACGACCTCGGCGGCTATCACCTGGTCTGGCCGCGTGATCTGGTCGAGACCGCCGGCGGGTTACTGGCCGCAGGCTCCATCGCCTCGGCGAAATCCGTGCTGGATTATCTGGCGGCGATCCAGGAAGCCGATGGCCACTGGTCGCAGAATTCCTGGCTCGACGGCCGGCCGTACTGGAGCGGCATCCAGATCGACGAGACCGGATTTCCAATCCTGCTCTACGACATGCTGCTGCGGGCCGGCGCGATCGCGCCGGACGACCGCGCGCGCTACACCGCGATGATCCGGGCCGCCGCCGGCTATATCGTCCGTAATGGCCCCGCGACCCAGCAGGATCGCTGGGAAGAGGATGGCGGCTATTCGGCTTTCACCATCGCGGTCGAAATCTCCGCGCTGCTCGCCGCGGCGGAAGCGATGGCGGCCGCGGGTGAAAATGCGATCGCGGCCTATCTCACCGAAACGGCGGATGGCTGGAACGAACAGATCGACGACTGGGCTTACGCGAAAGACACCGAGATCGCGCGAAAACTCGGCATCGATGGCTATTACATGCGGATCGGCTATTCCTCCGGCGATGCCAACGCGCGCTCGCATGGGCTGATCCCGATCAAGAACCGGCCCGACGGCAACGAGGCGCTGCAAGCGGGCCTGCTGATCAGCCCCGACGCGCTGGCGCTGGTGCGGTTCGGGCTGCGCGCCGCCGACGATCCGCGCATTCTCAACACCGTGAAGGCGATCGATTCGCTGCTCAGGCGCGACCTGCCGGCCGGGCCCTATTGGTACCGCTACAATGACGACGGCTATGGCGAGCATGAAGACGGCGCGCCGTTCGACGGCTACGGCGTCGGCCGGCTGTGGCCGCTGTTGACCGGCGAGCGCGCGCATTATGAACTGGCCGCCGGGCGGCCGCAGGAGGCGCGGCGGCTGCTCGCCGCGCTGGAAGCCTCCGCCAGCCCGGGCGGTCTCATTCCCGAACAGATCTGGGACAGCCACGATATCCCGCGCCGTGAATTGTTTTTAGGCCGCCCCTCCGGCAGCGCGATGCCGCTGGTCTGGGCCCATTCCGAACACATCAAGCTGTTGCGCTCGCTGCGCGACAACGCGGTGTTCGACATGCCGCCGCAGACGCTTGATCGCTATGTCAAAAATGCGCCGCCGCCGGCGCCGATCGTGTGGCGGCAGACCGCACAGGTCGACCGCATCGCCACAGGGCGCATCCTGCGGCTGGAGTTTCTCGAGCCGGTGCGGGTGCATTGGTCGACCGACAACTGGGTCACGGTTCTCGACAGCCCGGCGGTCGCGACCGGCCTGGGCAGCTTTATCCTCGATCTGCCGAACGGCGGCCTCAGCGGCGAGGGCGTCGTTCGCTTCACGATGTTCTGGCCGCAGCAAAACCGCTGGGAAGGCGCGAACTTCGAGGTCGCCATCGCCAAGCCGGCTTGATCAACAGGCATCCCTAACTTCGAAATGGATTTGAGAGCATGAGCGGAAAACAGATAAAACTGCTGCTGGCCGACGTCGACGGCACGCTGGTGACGCAGGACAAGGTGCTCACCGAACAGGCGATCGCGGCGTCGCGCGATCTGCACGCCGCCGGCGTCACGCTGGCCTTGACCAGCGGCCGGCCGCCGCGCGGCATGAGCATGCTGATCGAGCCGTTGAAACTTCAGGGCGCGATCGCGGGTTTTAACGGCGGCGTGTTCGTCAAGCCTGATATGTCGGTGATCGAAAGCCACAGGCTCGATCCGAAGACTGCGAAGGAAACCTTGCAGTTGATCCTCGACCAGGGGCTCGACGCCTGGCTCTACACCGAAAAGGAATGGCTGATCCGCGACGCCAAGGCGCCGCATGTCGCGCGCGAGACCTGGACCGTCAAATTCGACGCCAAGGTGGTCAGCGAATTCACCGACGACCAGCTTGCGGACGCGGTCAAGATCGTCGGCGTCTCCGATGATCTCGACAAGGTCACTTCCTGCGAGAAACTGGCGCAGCAGAAACTCGGAGACCGCGCCAGCGCGGCGCGCTCGCAGCCTTATTATCTCGACGTCACCAACCCCGAGGCCAACAAGGGCGGCGTGGTGCTGATGCTGGCCAAGCTGAATAAAATTCAGCCCGAGGAGATCGCGACCATCGGCGACATGCCGAACGACGTGCTGATGTTCAAGAAGAGCGGAATGTCGATCGCGATGGGCAACGCCAGCGACGAGGTCAAGTCACAGGCCACCGCAGTCACCGACAGCAATCAGGACGAGGGCTTTGCCAAGGCGGTGAGGAAATTTATTCTGAAATAGTTTTAGACGGGAAATGCGGACGTTCCCCGGATGCGGCGCAGCGCGTAGCGGTGCGCTGCTGATCCGGGGTCCAGCCGATGGCACTGGGTCCGGGCTCTGCGAAGCAGCTTTTCCGGACGATGCTTCGCATCGCCTAGGCTGCATCGCGTCCGGGACACGAACTCTGTTCTCAGTAGCCGCAGCCGCCGCAACCCGGGCGCACCGGCGCGTAATAGCTGTAGCCCGGCGAAACCATTTCGACGCGCTGCTGGGTGGCGTACTGCGCCGGAACCTGCTCGTATTCGACGCCTTCGGGCGCGACCATCACGGTGCGCGGCACCATCACGGTGCGATACTGCGCGGGCGTGCGATGGGCAATGGTGCGGCCGGGAGCAACCATCACGGTCTCGTCGACGGTGCGGTACTGCGGGGGCACGACCTGCGGCTGATAGCAGGTGCCGCACGGCTGCGGCGGCGTATAGCAGTCGTAGCAGCCGGCGGACGCGGCGGTCGGGATCGCTGCGGCGAGGATCGCAGCGGCGAAAAGGGCGGTGAGAACGCGGGACATGGTGTTACCTGCTGGCTTGAGATGATCTCGAGGCTGCAGCGCAACCTCCATTGCGGCCAAGCTTTAGTTGCGCGGCGCGGCGCGTCAATTGGAGTCCAGCGTTTACCTTGACGAACATCGCTAACATCAGTTGAAGTTGTCGCGACCGCTTGCGCGCCGCCGCTTTTTCCGGGGCCGTCGGCAAAAGTGAATCAGAGATTAACAAGCCGATTTTACCGTTCGCCACCGTCGCGGACCTCAGTCAGAAGAGCCTCTTGATGGAAAGACAGATCGAGATCTTCTTCTACGGCCTGTTCATGGATCGGGACGCCTTGCGCGAAAACGGCTTTCGGCCGACCGCGGCGCGACAGGCTCGGGTCGATGATTTTGCGCTGCGGCTCGGCGCGCGCGCGACGCTGGTGCCTGATCCCGGTCAATGCGTGCACGGGATGCTGATGCGCCTGACCCACGACGAACTCGACCAGCTGTACGCCGAGCCGAGCGTCGCGGCATACCGTCCGGAACCGGTCATCGCAAAGCTTGCCAATGGGGAGAGCGCCGCGGCGTTGTGCTTCAACCTGCCGGCTGCGCCGGATGCCCTGGAGTCCAATCCGGACTACGCCGCGAAGCTGGCGGCCGTCGCGCGAAAACTCGGCCTGCCGGAAGACTACGTCCGCTCCATTGGATGACCGCGTTCCCCGGATGCAGTGCCTTAAGCGCGTTACGCGCGTCTTCGACGCGCTATGGCACCGCGCCAGCGGCCTGATGCGCTGCCGGTCCGGAGTCCATCCGCGTGGTTGGGTCCCGGCTCTGCGTCGCACCGCCAAGAGGCGCTGCGCCGCGTCCGGGACAAGCCATCCTCAGCCGCGCTGCTTCTTCTTTTTCTTCTTGAAGGCAGGTCGCTCTGTCGGAAAGGCGCCGCGTTCCGCGGGCGCGCCGGCGGCGTGTCGCCGCCCATCATGGTCGGGCCGCGCCTGATGTTCCTTTTTCCGCTTGGCGCCCGGCTCCTGTTCAAATCGCGGCCTGCTTGCGTCGTAAGGTTTGCCGTGCGGCTTGTGGCCTGTCTCGCGCGGTCGATCTTCCCGGCGCCCGTCGCGACCGGCGTCCTTCGGCCGATGCTTGGGGCCGTCCCAGGATTTTGTGGTGTGCGGCCGCTCCGCCGGGGCATCGCCCAAAAACTCGATGCGGATGTTGTCTTCCTTGTCGGGCCGCTTGATCATGGCGGCGAAGGAATCCGCGACGCCAGCGGAAATTTCGAACTCGGTGGTGGTATCCATGATGCGGATCGCGCCGATGTCCTGCTTCTCGACGCCGCCGCGGCGGCAGATCATCGGCAGCAGCCAGCGCGCTTCCGCATTCTTCTTGCGGCCGATCGCGGCGCGAAACCACACGCTGCCTTCCGCCATGGCGTCGCGTCGCAATTTCTGCCCGATCTTCTGGGACCGGAGCGCCCCTCGCGATCGTCGCCACGTGACGTTTGGCCGTCGTTGCGGCCGTCCTTGCCCGCGTGGCGATCGTCACGCGAACGGCCGCTGGCTTTGCCCTTGTCTTGGCCCGGGTCCAGCAAATCCTCCGGCGAGGGCAGCCGCGCGCGATAAAGCCGGGCCAAGGCTGCGGCGATATCCTCCGGCGACCGTTCGGCGAGCAACGCCCGCGCCAGCACCAGATCGTCGCTGGTGGTCTCTTCGGCGAAGATCGCATCGCCGAGCATGCGCTCCTGGTCGAGCTTGCGAATTTCCTCCGCGGTGGGGCCGAGGCCCCAGACCGCATCGATGCCGGCCAGATCGAGCAGCAATTCCGCGCGCCGCCGCCGCGCCGGCGGCACCAGCAACACGCTGACGCCCTTGCGGCCGGCCCGTCCGGTGCGGCCGGAGCGATGCTGCAGCACTTCCGAATCGTTGGGCAGATCCGAATGAACGACGAGGTCGAGGTTCGGCAGGTCGATGCCGCGCGCCGCCACGTCGGTGGCGACGCAAACCCGCGCGCGGCCGTCGCGCAGCGCCTGCAGCGCCTGGGTTCGCTCGTTCTGGGTCAATTCGCCCGACAGCGCGACCACCGAGAAGCCGCGCTCCAGGAGCGCGGTCTGCAGGTGATTGACGGCGTTTCTGGTGTTGCAAAACACGATCGCGCTCGGCGATTCGAAAAATCGCAGCACATTGACGACGCCATGCTCGACATCGGCGGCCGCGATCCGGATCGCGCGATATTCGATGTCGGCATGGCCGCCTTCGTCGCCCGCGACGTCGACCCGGAACGCCTGTTGCTGGTACTGTTTTGCCAATGCGACGATGCCGCGCGGCAAGGTCGCCGAGAACAGCAGCGTGCGGCGGGTCGCGGGCGTGGTTTTCAGGATGAATTCCATGTCCTCGCGAAAGCCGAGATCGAGCATCTCGTCGGCCTCGTCGAGCACCACCGCCTTCAATTGCGAGACATCGAGGCGGCCGCGCCGCAGATGATCGCACAGCCTGCCCGGGGTGCCGACCACGATATGGGCGCCCGCGGCCAACTCGCGTTGCTCGCGGCGCGGATCCATGCCGCCGACGCAGGAGACGACGCGCGCCCCGGCATATTGATAAAGCCAGGCGAGTTCGCGATGCACCTGCAGCGCCAGTTCCCGCGTCGGCGCGACGATCAGGGCCAGCGGCGCCGAGGCCTGAGCGAACCGCTCGGCATCGCCAAGCAGTTCACGCGCGATGGCGAGCCCATAGGCGACGGTTTTGCCCGAGCCGGTTTGGGCCGAAACCAGGAGGTCGCGTCCGTCCGCGTCGTCCGCCAGCACCGCCAGCTGGACCGGGGTCGGCTGGTCGTAATTGCGTTCCGCCAATGCGCGCGCGAGCGGCGGACTTGTAGCCATGAATGTCACGGGGACGACCTCGGTTAATATTTGCGTCGGAAACGCCGAAATACGCCCTGGAATGAAAACGGCACGCCTGTATGCAGGGGTCGCGCGGCAGGGCAGATCTGGGCGGGATGGCCGTGCTTTAGGCCATCAAGGCCGAAAACGCCACCGCTGAATGCACAGGGCGCCCGCGCAAGAACGCCGGATTAGAGCGTTTCCCGGTTCTGATTCGATCAGAACCGAGGGTCCAGGGCGTTTTCGGATCGAAGCCTGGCTCCGGATTGCTTTCGCGCGGCATCGGCAGAACTGAATCGGATGTTAACGATTTGATTTTAGGCTGCGAAATTACCACCTGCCGCCCCCTCGCGGCGCCCACCATACGGATGCCGAATGCCCAAGCTGCTCTCCTTCGCGAACCGCCCGATCGCCGTCAAGCTCGCCACCATGACCGTGGTTGGCGCCATCTGCATGGCGCTGGTCGCGGCTTCCGTGCTGCTGGTGGCACGCAACCAGCTCATCACAGAGCGGACCGAGAAGGCGCAAGCGATGGTCGATGCGGCCTGGAACATGGCCGACAATTTCCAGAAGCAGGCCGCCGCCGGCAAGATGACCGAGGATGAGGCCAAAGCGCGTTTTTTCGCGGCCAGCAGCGCGATCTGGTATGAAGATCATACCAACTACCTCTTCATGTACGACACCGAGACCGGAATCTGCGTCGTCAATGCAGGCGTTCCGACCCTGCTCAACAAGAACATGCGCGAGGTCAAGGACGCCAACGGCCTGCCGTTCGCCGCGATGATGATCGATATCGCGCAGAAGGGCGGCGCGGGCGGTTCGATCCGCTACACCTTCCTGCGCAGCAGCACCGATCCGACCCCGCTCGACAAGGTTGCCTTCGTCCGCGGTTATCAGCCCTGGCATCTGATGATCGCGACCGCGCAATACATCTCCGCGATCGACGCTTCGTTCTGGTCGATGGTGCGCACGGCTTCGATCGTCATCGTGGTGCTGATGCTGATCTCGATCGCGATCGCCTGGATGATCACCCGCAGCGTGGTGAAGCCGCTGACCGGCCTGAAAGAGCGCATGGCCTCGCTCTCGACCGGCGAACTCGCAACGCCGGTCGCCAATACCGACCGGTCCGACGAGGTCGGCCAGATGGCGCGCACGGTTGCCGTGTTCCGCGACGCCATGATCGAAACCAATCGCCTGCGTGAGGAGCAGGTCGCGCTCGAGGCGCGGCAGATGCAGCAGCGCAAGACCGACATGAACAGCCTTGCCGATCAGTTCGAGCGCGAGGTCGGCGAGATCATCACGCTGGTCTCGACCGCCGCCAGCCAGCTCGAAGGTTCCGCCGGCACCCTGAGCAAGACCGCCGACACCGTGCAGAACGTCAGCCAGCGCGCCGCCGGCGCCTCCAGCGATGCATCCTCCAGCGTGCATTCGGTGGCCGCGGCCAGCGAGGAACTGGCGTCGTCGGTCGCGGAAATTTCCCGCCAGGTCGATGCCTCCGCCCGCATCGCCGGCGAGGCGGTCGATCAGGCGCAGAAGACCGACGGGCGGATCAGCGCGTTGTCGCAGGCGGCGGCGCGGATCGGCGATGTCGTCGATCTGATCAAGAACATCGCGGAGCAGACCAATCTCCTGGCGCTCAACGCCACCATCGAAGCGGCGCGCGCCGGCGAGGCCGGCCGCGGTTTTGCCGTCGTTGCGGCCGAGGTCAAGACGCTCGCCGAACAAACCGCAAAGGCCACCGGCGAGATCAGCCAGCAGATCGCCGACATCCAGTCGGCGACCCAGGATTCGGTGGTCGCGATCAAGGAGATCGGCGCCACCATCGGGCGCATCTCGGAGATCTCCTCGACCATTGCCTCCGCCGTCGAGGAACAGGGCGCCGCGACGCAAGAGATCTCCCGCAACGTGCAGCGCGCCGCGCAAGGCACCTCGCAGGGCTCCGCCGATCTGGCCGACGTGCAGCGCGGCGTCGCCGAGACCGGCGCCGCCTCGTCGCAGGTATTGCTGGCGGCGCAATCGCTGTCGACCGAGAGCAACCGGCTGAAGCGCGAAGTCGGGAACTTCATGAACACCGTGCGCGCCGCGTAGGGCAGCGGCGTTTTCTGTTCCCCTCCCCCTTGCGGGGAGGGGTGAGGGGTGGGGGTCTCCAAGCACTGCTTCCGCTGTGGCACCCCCACCCCCGACCCCTCCCCGCAAGGGGGAGGGGAGCGCGTTTCCCCGCCGCCGACGGCTACGGCGTCCCGCGGCTGATTTGTCCCTCGGGCAGACTATCGCCAAGCGCTTCCGGCCCCGGCCGGGTCGCTTCGATGCATACGCGAATGGCTTCCCGTAACGTCGAAGCAAACAGATCCGCTTTCGAACTTTCGCGTACGGCTTCGGCTTTCTCCAGGCCGTCTACGCCGCTCCAAAGCCCAACCATGATCCGCGCGTTCGGCAGTTTTCGGCGCAGGCGGCGCACCGCATAGCGAATCTGTGCCGGATTTGACGCGTTGAGGTAGGACAGGCAAACCAGCACGACCCCGTCGCTCTCCAATCGGAAAATATTGCTGGTCGACAACGCTTCCGGCCCTTCCACGCGCGTCCGCAGCCCGTGGACGTTGCAGAGTTGGGCGAACATGATCCCGGCGGCTTCGTCGAGTGCGGTCCGGCCGGCGATGCACAGCACCGGGTTGTCGCCTTGCCATTCGATCGGGAGCTGGTCCCGCTGCAGGATCGGTAAATCGGCGTGGATCGGCTCGACCGCGGCCTCTACCGCAGCGGCGGCTTCCGCATCGGCGGTCGCCCGCTCATCCGTCGGTTCCTGATCGGTCTGGTCCGAAAGGTCGTTGACGAATTCGATCACCGTGTCGCGCACCTTGCCGAGGCGGGATTGATCGAGCACATCGCGTTCAAGGTCCGACTGCGCGAGCTGCAACCCCTTGATCGCGACCTCATCGTAATAGGAGGAAAGCGAACGCTCCTTGAGAAACTCCTCGGCCTTCTCGGTGGCTTCCGTGGGATCGCCGGCGAGCATGCGCTGGTAGAAAATTTCCGGCGGTGAAAGCGCCGGCCTGTCTCCGAACATCACATCCAGAAACGCGAGCCGTTCGACATGGCGGCCGAGAACGACCAGACAGACGGTCAACGGCGTCGCGAGCACCAGTCCAATCGGCCCCCACAACGCGGTCCAGAACGTGGCGGAAACCACCACCGCCACCGGGGACAATCCGGTGCTGCGCCCGTAGACCATCGGCTCGACGATTTGGCCGATGCCGGGCTCGACGACAAAGAACAACACGGCGGTCCAGGCCAGCATCGACCAACCCGGATCGACCGCGACCGCGAGCGCAAGCGGGAACGCCGCGGCAATGATCGATCCGATATAGGGAACAAAGCGCAGGACGGCCGCCAGAATGCCCCAGAGCACGGCGCTCGGAATTCCGATCAGCCATAGCCCCGCCCCGATCAGAATCCCGAACCCGGTATTGATCAGAAGCTGGTTCAGAAACAGGCGGCTTAGCCTGGAGCCGGCGTCATCGAGTGCAGCCGTGGTACGCTGCAGGTCGTGGGATCCCGCCAGGCGGATCAGCCGGTTGCGCAGGTCCTCGCGCTGGATCAGGATGAAGATGACAAAAATCACGATGATGCCGGTGGTCGCCAGCGGCGAAATCAGCGGCGCGATCAGCGATCTCAAACTCTCCAGGGCTCCGGGGTCGGGTTGCAGCACTTCGACCGGTACGGGTGTAACGGGCCGGGATCCGATCGGGTTGCTGAGCGGCGGAGTGATCGCCTTGTCCGGCGCTCCGACCTTGGGTTTGTCGAGTTCTTTTCCCAAATCCTGAAGCATGCCAGCGGCGCGTTCAAGCGTCGTGCTGCCGCCGGTGACGCCCCGCACCGACTGGATCTTGGATTGGATCGTGGCCTGGTAACGCGGAAGATCTCCGGCAAGGCGATTGAGCTGCGAGGCAATC
Organism: uncultured Alphaproteobacteria bacterium; assembly: GCA_963699465.1. Taxonomy (GTDB): domain Bacteria; phylum Pseudomonadota; class Alphaproteobacteria; order Rhizobiales; family Xanthobacteraceae; genus Bradyrhizobium. The sequence goes on along the minus strand of CAVOTZ010000043.1, from coordinate 157,240 downwards.
AGGCTGCCCAGCGCGAATATGATGATGAATGCGAATAGCACCACGCCGACGACCGCAATTCCTCGTGGCACGCGCAGGCGCTGCAACACACTCACGGGGGAGGCCAATACGAAACTCAGGAGAATCGCCAAAGCTACGGGGACGAAAATCTCGCGTCCGACGTACAAAGCGGTGACGATGATCACGCCAAGGATCGCCAGCGCGACGGCGCCGACCAGCGAGGCCACTTCTTCGGAGGTTTGCGGGACGACCAGTTTTGCGGTCATGCGAGCGGCGCGGCTCCCTCAAGCGGGAACGCCGAGAACAGAGCGAAATTGGCGCCTCTGCCGTTCCAGGTGAAGCCGGGCGGGTTGGGCACACCTTGTTCGATCTTCACTGCGTTCTCCAAATCGATTGATCGAGCAAGCCTCCTTGCCCGGTCTGGCTGCGAGCGCCACGCCGGGTATCTGACCATTTCGGAGTGATCAAATTTTGCGAGGAGTATGCTTGTTTCGACGCTAACAAAGCGCGGTTCCCTTTGTTCCGGCCTGATAAATGTGGGAATGCGCAAACCGATGGGGTGTTTGAAGCGGCCGCACGCAAATGGTTCCGTCAGCGATCCACTCAAAAGCGGAAATACTTCTGACCCGTGCGCGGAGAAACGCGCTACCCTCTGGCTTGACCGAGGCAAGCCAGGGAATCCCAACATGAGCAAGATGCCGCCGATCCCACCAGGCAATCAAAGCACCAAAGGCCCCAAGCTCGATGCCGAGGCCGAGCGCGACACCTCACGAGAACATCACGGTGAGCAGAATTCGGCCGAACAGGGCGACACCGCCAATATCAAGCAGAACACAACCAACGCCGGCTTTTTCAAGGGGCGGCGGGTCAAGTAAGGCAGAGCGTTTTCGAGCGAAGCGTGCCCACGGACTTGATCCGGGGGCTACCGGTTCGCGTGAAGAAAACGCGTCAAAAAAACCTTCTACACGCCGTCCGGCGCGAGGGATTGATTCGATGAAAATCCGGAAACACGCTGAAAGCCATTTGGTTGAACTGGACGATGGCTCCAGATGGCGGATATTTCCGGGCGATCTTGACGTGACTTTGAACTGGCAGCCGGATGTAGACTTGAAGGTCGTCCGCATCCCCGACGAAATCAGCTCTCACTCGCTGGTCAGCAGTTCGGATAATTCCCGGGTGCGCGTGCTGCCGGAGGCTGAGAATTGGCCGATCGAGCAGATGCGGGACATCCTCGGCGAGACATAGTCGAAATCCCTATCGGCACACTACGCGGAAGTGGGTCCCGGCTCTGCGAAGCAGCGTTGCACGCGGCATCGTGTCCGGGACACGGCGCCGCCTGCGCGAAGGGTGAACTTTCGCCTATTCCAACCGGTCTTGTGGTGGCTCCGCCGGCTTCTCCTTGCTCAATTCCTGCTCCGCCTGCAGCCAGAAATCCATCTCCGAGCCGTCAGGCTTGCCGCTTTGCCGCCAAAGCTCGTAAGCACGCTCTCGAATTTTGTCCTCTATCCCACTCATGACTTGCTCCGACATCCCAGGGCTTGCAGGAGCCCGTGGTGCTCCCGCCATCCGGCGTCAACGCGCGAGCACAGGGAAGTTTCCTCTGCGGCGGCGGCGGCGGAGCCGCTTTGAATAGCGCGCGGCCGCAGTCTTTCCCCTCCCCCTTGCGGGGAGGGGTCAGGGGTGGGGGTGCCACGGGTATTGAGTTCATGAGCATCGCCGAAGCTCGCTAGTCCTTTCTTCATGAGAGGCGGTTCATCGGCGCCGTGCTTGGAGACCCCCACCCCCGACCCCTCCCCGCAAGGGGGAGGGGAGAAAATCGCGCTTCCGATATTCGGAAACTCGCTTGACGCCTGCCGCAAATCACTTGAATATCGTGCCATCCTGTCCCGCAAGAGGGGACGTCGGCCGTCGTCACTGACGTCGGGACAGGTTGCGGTGGACGCGGCAGCGTCGTCGCGCGCTTTATGCGCGCGGACGAGCGGCGCTGAAGCGTACGGCTAAGTCGTGTGGTCCCGACGCCCGGAATGCTGGCGTCAAGTCCTCGAGAGGCTAACGTCTCCCGAGGGCGATGGTGGCAAGAGGCTCCGATTCACCAGGGAGAGCACGATACAGGCCGTAGAGCCACTGCGCAGGGAAGGCCGGAGTGTTTCCGCTGAACCTGTATGCTCATGTGCGCTTTCTTTTGATGCACATTGCACATGAGACCGCGGGTGCAGCGCGCACCCGGTCTTCCCTGCGCCCTCTTAATTTTGGGGGCGAGGTTATTGGCAAACCTCGGACAACCCCTGTCGCGAGAATGAGAAGGTGTGTGTGGCCCATCCTTCGAGACGCGCGCAACAGCGCGCTCCTCAGGATGAGGTGTCCTTCAGGCAAAGCCCTCATGGTGAGGAGGCGCCAACGGGTCCGCGCAAAGCGCGGCCCTATGACAGGCTCCCCGACATGCGGGTCCCTATTTCCCGGATATCGCTTCGCTCATCCGGACGACATCTCGTCGTCCCCGCAGAACGTCCGCAGCACGCGTCGCCCGGCACAGCAGAAATGTAATAGAATGAGCCTTGAGCAGGGTTTAGCCTTGGCGCGCTTACACGATCCTGTGATCGCTGCCATGAGAACGAGATGTCGGATCTCGCCGGGCGGCGCGCGAAGGAATAGGTGAGGTTCGTTGACAGATAGTCGCGCGGAGCAAATCATGCCGCGCGTCAATCAGGTTCCAGATGGGCCATGCGACGGGCGCGTCGCGGCTGAATGGAGGGGGCGATGGCCACCACGCTGACGATCAATGGCGAACCGAAATCGTTCGATGTGCCGGCGGAGATGCCGCTGCTCTGGGTGCTGCGTGACGTGCTCGGCATGACCGGCACCAAGTTCGGCTGCGGCATCGCCCAATGCGGCGCGTGCACGGTGCATATCGACGGCAAGGCGGTGCGTTCCTGCATGCTGCCGGTCGGCGCGGTGCGCGGCCGCGCCGTCACCACCATCGAGGGTGTCGGCGCCACGCCGGCAGGCGCCAAGGTGCAGAAGGCGTGGCTCGAGCTGGAAGTGATCCAGTGCGGCTATTGCCAGTCCGGCCAGATCATGTCGGCGTCGGCGCTGCTGACGGCGACGCCCAATCCCGACGATTCCGACATCGACGCGGCGATGGCGGGCAATATCTGCCGCTGCGGCACCTACGTGCGCATTCGCGCCGCCATCAAGCAGGCGGCTTCGCAGCGTCAGTCGTAGGAGCGGGCCATGATCCTTGCCGAGAACAATTTCGCAGGCGTTTCACGCCGCACGCTGTTGACCGGCGGCCTGGCGGGCGGGTTTATGCTGGCATTTCACCTTCCGGTGCGCGCCGAAGCCGTCAACGAGCCGGTGCAGCCGCCGGACGATACCGCCGGCAAATTTGCGCCGAATGCCCTGATCCGGATCGATAGCGCCGGCACGACGACACTGGTGATGCCGCAGGTCGAGATGGGGCAGGGCGTCTACACCTCGATATCGATGATCCTGGCCGAGGAGCTCGACGCCGATTTCGCGCGCGTGGCGCTGGAGCACGCGCCGCCCAGCGACAAGCTCTACGGCAATCCGATGTTCGGTATCCAGGCCACCGGCAATTCGAATTCGATCCGGGCGTGGTGGCCGCATCTGCGCACCGCCGGCGCGGGCGCGCGCGCCATGCTGGTGCAGGCCGCCGCCAAGCAATGGGAGGTCGATCCGGCAAGCTGCACGACCGCCAACAGCGACGTCACGCACAAGGAAAGCGGGCGCAAGCTTTCCTATGGCGATCTGGCGCTGGCCGCGAGCAGCGAGGTGCCGCCAAAGGATGTAGCGCTGAAGGACCCAAAGGATTTCGTGCTGATCGGCAAGCCGCTGAAGCGGCTCGACACCCCCGACAAGGTCAACGGCAAGGCGGTCTACGGCATCGATGCGATGCTGCCCAACATGAAGTTCGCAACGATAAAAGCCTGTCCGGTATTCGGCGGCAAGGTCGGCAAGGTCGACGACAGCGCGGCGAAAAAAGTTCCGGGCGTGCAGAAGATCGTGGTGTCCGACGATTTCGTTGCCGTGGTCGGCGATCACATGTGGGCGGCCAAGCAGGGCCTCGATGCGCTGCTGATCGATTGGGACGAAGGACCGAATGCACACCTGAGCTCCAGCGATATCTGGCGCGACCTGCGCGCCGCCAGCGAAAAGGACGGCGCGGTCGCCAAGTCCGAAGGCGATATCGCCAAGGGTCTTGCCACCGGCGAACGGGTGGAGGCGGCCTACGAACTGCCGTTCCTCGCGCACGCGACCATGGAGCCGATCAACGCCACGGTTCATCTGACTGCCGATCGTTGCGAGATCTGGACCGGCACCCAGGTCATGACTCGGGTGCAGTCGGAAGCGGCGAAGGCGGCCGGCCTTCCGGTCGAAAAGGTGATCGTCAACAATCATCTGCTCGGCGGCGGTTTTGGCCGCAAGCTCGAAGCCGACATGGCGGTCGCGGCGGTGCGGATCGCCAAGCAGGTCGATGGCCCCGTCAAGGTGGTGTGGACCCGCGAGGAAGACATCCAGCACGACGTCTATCGTCCGGTCTATCGCGACACCATCGCCGCGACGCTGGCCGACGGCAAGATCGTCGGCTGGAAGTATCGCGTCAGCGGCTCGTCGATCATGGCGCGCTGGTTTCCGGCCGGATTCCAGAAGGGCGTCGACATCGACGGCGTCGATAGCGCGATCGACATGCCCTACGACATCCCGAACTTCCATGTCGAATTCGTGCGCGCGGAGCCGCCGGGGGTGCCGACCGGGTTCTGGCGCGGCGTCGGTCCCAACAACAATGTCTTCGCCATCGAATCCTTCATGGACGAGCTGGCGAAGAAGGCCGGCAAGGATCCGATCGATTTCCGCCGCGGCATGCTGGCCAAGAACCCGCGGCTGCTCGCCGCGCTCAATCTGGCGGCGGATAAATCCGGCTGGGGCCAGCCATTGCCGGATCGGGTCGGCCGTGGCGTCAGCGTGCAGCCGTCGTTCGCCAGTTTTATCGCGACCGTGGTCGAAGCCGGGGTCGACGAGCAAGGCGAGGTGAAGCTGCGCCGCGTCACCTGCGTGGTCGATACCGGGATTGCGGTCAATCCCGATACCGTCAGGGCGCAGCTCGAAGGCGGGCTGATTTTCGGCCTGACGGCAGCCCTCTATGGCGAGGTCACCATCGACAAGGGGCGCGTCCAGCAATCGAACTTCAACGATTACCGCATGCTGCGCATCGACCAGGCGCCGAAGATCGACGTCCATGTCATCCAGAGCGGCGAGGCGCCCGGCGGCATCGGCGAGACCGGCGTCACCGCGGGACCGCCGGCGCTGCGCAATGCGATCTATGCCGCGACCGGCGTCGCGTTACGGCGGTTGCCGATCGATCGCTCCCTGATTGCGGGGAAGAAATCATGAGTGTCGCGGCGCGCCGGATTCTGCTCAGCCTTGTCGTCATCGCCGTCGTCGTGCTCGGCGCGGGAGTCTGGATCCTGCGTGGCCCCGGCCCGATGGACTTTTCCAACGGAAGCAAGGTCGCGCTGACGGATTACAAGGCCGCCGATCCCACCGGGGTCCCGGCCTCGATCAGAAACGCGAGCCCGGTCGAACGCGGCGCCTATCTGGCGCGGGCGGCGGATTGCGTGGTCTGCCACACTTCGGGCGGCGGCAAGGAATATGCCGGCGGACTGGCGTTCACGCTGCCGTTCGGGACGCTGTACTCCACCAACATCACGGCCGACAAGGAAACCGGCATCGGCAATTACAGCGATCAGGAATTCCTCGACGCGGTCCGGCGCGGCGTCCGTCGTGACGGCGCACGGCTTTATCCCGCGATGTCGTACACTTCCTATTCCTACCTGACCGACGCCGATGCGCTGGCGATCAAGGCCTATCTGTTCAGCCTGCCGCCGGTGCACGCGAAGGCTCGGGAAAACACCCTGGCGTTTCCCTTTAACCAGCGCTGGAGCATGATCTTCTGGTCGGCGCTGTTCAATCGGGATACCCGCTTCGCACCCGATTCCGAGCGCAGTCCGGAATGGAACAGGGGGGCTTATCTGGCGGAAGCGCTGGCCCATTGCGGCGAATGCCATACGCCACGCAATCTGGCGTTCGCGCTCGACAACCGGAAGAAGTTCGCCGGCGCGCTGACCGCGGGCTGGCGCGCCTTCAACATCAGTTCCGACAAGGCCACCGGCATCGGCGGCTGGCGCGACCAGGATCTCGCGGCCTATCTCGCGATCGGCCATGCCGATGGTCACGGTACCGCATCAGGCCCGATGGGCGAAGCGGTCGACCACAGTTTTAGCCATCTGGCGACGGAGGATATAACCGCCGTGGTGGCGTATCTGCGAACCGTGCCCGCGGTCGCGTCACCGGATTTGCCTGCGACACCGGCGCCGCCTGCGCCGGCCTCGCACCGAGAGGGCGGCGGAAGCGCCAATGCGCATGGCAAGATGCTGTTCGAAGGCGCCTGCGTCAGTTGCCATGGCTGGACCGGTGAGAGCCCGATCTCGCCCTTTGCCACGTTCAGCGGCGCGTTGGCGGTCAACGATCCCAGCGGGACGAATGTCGTCCAGGTGGTGCTTTCCGGCACCAGGCGGTTGACGCCGCAAGACGCGGTCTCGATGCCGGCGTTTGGCGGCGCCTATTCCGATGCGGAAATCGCAGCGCTTGCCAATTACGTCACCGCGCGCTTCGGCGCCAAGGCGTCGCAAGTCACCGCGCATGACGTAGCGGAGTTGAGGAAGCAGGCCTCCCAATAAAAGGCGAGGCGGCGTTCGGGAACAATAGCGCCGTCAACTCTGCCCGCCAGAAGGCGAAACATCGGCGCGCCGTCCCGTCCGTCCGGGCCATGCGGGGCGCCCGACACCGGATCGCGAGCACCCGGCGGCGTTCACGATCGGACTTTCAGACCTTCCCCGTTAACGATTTCGAAATCATTTCCCGCAAAGAGGTGCGATGAACGATGACGAGTGAGAAAAATGTCCCGCAGAGATGAGCGTCGAGAGTTGGTCCCGGTGATAATCGCGACCGTCGTCCTTGCGATCGGCACATTTTTCATCTGGTCCGACATCCGCGCCGATACGCGGAGTCTCGCCGATGACGCGATCACGACAGCCGTCGTCACGCGCGCCGGCGCCACCCTGGTTCGATCGCCGGCGCCGGCGGATCTGGTCGTGCCGCAGACGACTCCGGTCTCCGCCGCTGCAACCGTGGGCCAGGCGGTACGCTGAAGCATCCGTCCCGGTAAAGGTTGGTACCCATATCGGCCGTTTGGGCCGTCGCGCGGGTGATCAGGACCTTATCAGGATCTGGGCGAGCACGGCGCAGGCTGACCTTTCAGGCGGCTGCCGCCGAGATCGTCCAGGATCACGCAATCCGGTGCGGGTCCGCCTGCGCATCGGGAGTCACACTTCACCACCATCGACGTGAATGCTGCTTCGAGCGCCCTCAGATCGGCAAGCTTGCGCCTCACTCTGTCGAGCTGGAGTTGCGCCAATTCCCGCGTCGCATTGCAGGTCGCCGCGCCATCCCGCATCTGCGACAACAGCGCACGCACTTCGTCGATGGAAAAGTCGAAGTCGCGGCATCGCCTGATGAAGGCGAGGCTTCGCGCATCTTCATGATCGTAAGTGCGCTGTCCGCCGCTCTGCCTTGCGGCGGGGCGCAGCAATCCGATCGACTCGTAATAACGAATGGTCGGCACCGTGGTGCCGGTTTGGCTGGCCAGTAATCCAATTCGCATATCGCAAGCCCGATTTTTCGCTTGAACCTCAAGTGACTTGAGGGGGTATCGATCGCTGTGTCGGATCACAACCCTTTCGAGGTTCACATGAGCGTTATGGAGAAAGCCCCCGTTTGCAGATTGCCATCCCAGGATGACCCGGGTTGCGGCTGCAAGGCCAAATCGGAGGTGGCGTCGCCGGACGGCAAGGTCGTGGGAGCAGCCATGATGTCGGGAGCGGCCGCGGTGGCATGCGCCGCCTGCTGTGTTCTGCCGTTCACGCTTCCCGCGGTGATGCTCGCCAGTCTCGGCGGTATCATCAGCGCGCTGGATCATGCGCACATCTGGGTCACCCGGGGCGCGATCGGCGCAGTCGTCTGCGGCTGGAGCTGGCTGTTCTGGCAGATGGCGCGAAGCCGGAAAAAGCCGATGCGTTCGACGGTGATAATAATGCTGTTGGCTACCTTTTTAACAACGACCGCGGCATCCTGGCCATTGATCGAACCGGTGGCATTTCACGCGCTAGGTATCGTAAAGAAGCACGCCGCCGCACGGGACTGAGTATGGATCGTCTAACGCTGTTTGGCCTGTTTGCCGTCACCTCGATGCTGCTGTGTTACGCGTTGGAGCATCGCGGCCGACACTACATTCTGGCGTTCGCGTTCTCCTGCGCTCTCGGCTCGGCCTATGGCTTTTTACAAGGCGCGTGGCCGTTTGGGTTGGTCGAGGCAGTTTGGGCCATGGTTGCGCTGTGGCGATGGCGAAAGGCCTGACTTCGCTCGAGGCCCGAGGATTGGCGCGTTTGTCCAAGCGCGGGCCCCTCCAGCGCTTTATTCGTATGTCCGTCGGGGTACGCGTGTTGCTCCCGTCGGAAAGCGGGCTCCTCCGGAACTCCTGTGTGATGGTGTTGTCTTGCTTGCTTCGATTCGAACCCTGAGCAAGTCCCTCTTGCGAATGTCCTGCCGTGCCGCGCAGATTTCGCTGCGTGCCTTGCAAGAGGCGCGCGTTCGCGCCGCCCGCAAGGCAATTCAGGATCATCGCCATCTGCTTCGCAAGTGAGCCGGAGCTCGCGATTTCGATCGCGCCGCAAAAGCACTTTCCAACAAGGCTCACGTAGATCCTGGAGATACGAGGTGCCGACGGTTGGCGATCTTGGACTGTTGCGACCAACCACGCGCTTCCGGCGACATCGAGCGGTGCGCTTATCGCCGGGCTTACACGTTTTCGTGGCATCCTCTGATCGGATGATGCCGAACCGCGCGACGATGGCTAACAGCTGGCGCGGGCAGAGGACGCGGCACGCGTAGAGCTGGAGGATTTCAACTTATTGGCTTGATATATGACAGATACTTGCAATCGTATTGTTGAATTTTCAACCGACCACGTCCCGGAGCGAGACCGGATATCCTGCTGGCGCGAACATTTTGGACGGGTCATGCTCCACGTTGACCTCGAACCCGCCAGAGACACGGCTTTCGAAGCCAGAATGTCATCGATGCTGCTTCCTGGTCTGCAGCTGATGGAAGCCTCGTCGTCGCCGGCAACGATCTCGCGCGGCGGCGAATATCTTGCCGATGGAAACGACGATATCATGCTGGCGATGAACCGGACGGGCTCGGCCTACGTCTCGTCCGGCAACCGACAGCAAAGCCTCCGGCCGCACGAAGCCATTCTGCTGAGCGGCCGCGAAGCTGGCTCGTTTCACCGGACCACGCTGGGCCGATCCATCACGCTGCGGGTTCCTCGTGCGATGTTCGAATTGGCGGTGGTCGATATCGACAACAGGCTGATGCGGCCGATCTCCGGTGATCGAGGCGCCCTGAAACTTCTCGGCTATTATGTAAGCTCGCTATTGAATGCCGGCGTCGCGATCGATTTGCAATTGCTCAATCTTTCGGTTCGTCACGTCCATGATCTGCTCATGCTGGCAATCGGTCCAACGGACGATTTCGCCGAAACAGCCAGGACGCGCGGATTGAGAGCCGCCCGTTTGAAGCTGGCGAAATCATATATCGTCGACCGCAGTCATCGGCGTGATATTTCGGTCGCAGCCGTCGCGGCCGGCCTTAACGTGACCCCGCGATATGTGCAGCGTCTGTTTGAAACGGATGGCACGACATTTTCGGAATTCCTGATAGGGCAGCGGCTTGCGCAGGCGTACCGCCTGCTTTGCGACCCGAATTCCAGCCACGTCGCCATCAGCACGATCGCCCACGACGTGGGCTTCGGTGACTTGTCGTATTTCAACAGGCGGTTCCGTCGACTTTACGGATTTACCCCCCGTGACGTGCGGGGGGACAAAGGGTGACGTTCCGCCTCGAGCGCCGCTATCGCGGCCGGTTGCGTAGCTTGGTCCAACGAAATGTCGCTATGGACCAAGACGCGCGGCCCCCGGTCCGCTCTACTCCCGCATAGATCGGCGAACGCCAGGCGTTCGCCCTCAATTTAAGATACTGATATATAACGAATTTATTTGTTCATCGTGCGAACGGCCGATATTGCGATAAGGATATCCTCCGATCGGGGGAGGAGCCTCGGTCATTGCAGTGCTATCTGGTCGGTCGCCGACAACACCACATCGGGAAGATCAGCCCCATGCGCGCACCCAGGAAGATTTCAGACCTCATCGAGGACATCTACGATGCGGCGCTCGAGCCTGCGCGATGGCACGACGTCATCGTCAGCATCAATGACTTTGTCGGCGGCATGGCGAGCGGCATTTTTTCGAAAAACCTCATCAGCAAGTCTGGTGAGACATACTATTTTTGCAAAGCCGATCCTCATTACATCGATCTCTATTCGGAAACTTACTCCAAGCTGGGCCCTCTCACATCCTTCCCGCCGCTCGGAACCATCGTGAGTATGCCGGATCTTGTTCCGTTTGATGAATTCCGTCGCGGGCGCTTCTATCAGGAATACATGCAGCCTCAGGGCTGCGCCGATATGGCGGATGTGGTGCTCGAAAACTCAAGAGCGGATTCCACGGTCCTGCTTGCCGTATACCTCTATAATCGGATGGTCGACGATGAAGTACGGCAGCGGATCAAGCTGTTCGCTCCCCATGCCAACCGCGCCTTGATGATCAACAAGACGATCGACGACAAGAAGTCCGAAACCGCGACCTTCGCCGATATTCTGGACGGGTTCCGCGCCGGAGTGTTCCTGGTCGATGCTCAATGCCGGATCGTTCATGCCAATGTGGCTGGCCGCGACATGCTGTGTGAGGACGACTTCCTTCGCTCGATCGGCGGGATGTTGGTCGCGCGTGACATGCAGGCCAATCGGGGCTTGCGCGAGATCGTCGCCACTGGCGATGCCGGGGTCGCGGCCAGCAATGCCGCGATTTCGCTGACCGCCCACGACGGCGCGCGCCATGTCGCGTATTTGTTGCCGCTGAGAACGGTGGTGCGCAACAGCGCGGAGGCGCCGTCGAAAGCTGCGGCCGCGATATTTGTTCGCAAGGCGGAACTGGACGACCAATCCTACGGCGGCCTCATCGCGCGCGCCTTTGGACTGACGCCGGCGGAATTACGTGTGCTGCTCGCCATCGTCGAGGTCGGCGGCGTACCGGAAACCTCGGAGACGCTGGGTATCGCCGAAACAACCGTCAAGACCCATTTGTACCGGGTGTTCTCCAAGACCGGCGCCAGCCGTCAGGCCGACCTGGTCAAGCTCGCCGCCGGGTTTGCCAATCCGCTGACGAACTGACGCCCGCCCGGTGCTCGCCGTCACAGCACGAGCGACAGGCCGGAGAAGAACAGCATAACGAGGATGATGCGGCGGAACGCCGCTTCGTTGATCTTGCGAAACATGAGGACGCCGAGCATGGTTCCGGCGGCGAGCGACGGCAGGCTGATGGCAACATCGATCAGGATTTTCGACGGCAGTTCGTTGCGGGAAAGCATCAGCACCAGCGCGGAAATCTGCATTGCTGCGATGAATGGCTGCACCAGACCACGTTGCTGATTTTTAGGCATGCCGTGCATGTCGCACCAGATCGCCGGAAGCGCGCCCGGCATCGCCGTCAACCCCCCGATCAGGCCGCCGCCGAATCCGATCAGGACATTGCGGCCCTGACGGTCCATGGTCCGAAAATGGCTCAGCGAAGGCCGAAACAGCGAATATGCGGCGTATATCGTGATCAGCGCGCCGAATCCCATCCTCAGCGTTCGCGTATCGGTATTATGGAGAAGAAAGACGGCGATCGGGACGGCCAGCAAGCCGCCCCCGATCAGGAACAGGCTTTCCTTCCACTGCATCGCGTTGCGCAACGCGAACAGCGTCGAGGCCTGAACGCCGACACTGCATGCCATCATCAACGGCACGGCTTCGGAGGGCTGGAACACGTGCAGCAGGATGGCGCCGGCGACCGCGGAGAAGGCAAAGCCCGCCAGGCCCGAAACAAAGGCTCCGGCAAACACAGCCGCGCTGAGCAGCAGATATGATGTCAAAATCCTGATCCTTTTGCCGACCGGCATTGGTCTTGATTCGCGCGGACAGCCTGGTGAACCCGTGCGGCTCGCTAGTCGCCGTAGGTCGCAGGGCTCGATGCGTCGATCGGCGGCGCCGCCAGGGCGTCGTGCAACAACGCGCCGGCAACGATGTGCAGGATGCCGAACAGGACGATCACCGCTGCCGTCAGCAATGCTGTCCGCGGCGAAGCTGTCGACCGCGTTGCTTGGGAAGGTGTTTCACGCGCTGACATGTGGCCGGTCCTGTTGCTGTTGGCGTTGATCAATGCCGCTGCGCGAAATCGGAAGCCGCCGGAATGCGCGCATGGTCCTGGAATTTCTCTCGGGCCTGGTTGGTCCGATCCGCTGATCGAGCTCCGCGAGCAAGCGCAACCGTCCAATGCCACCTAGAACAGAATCAATCGCGCCGCGCGTCCTCCGATCGGATGACGGGCTCAACACGAAATGAGGAGGTCACTCGTGCCGTGTCGATTCGCAAAAGTTGCGCGACTGCGCGAGCAGAAAAAATTCACGCACGGCGCGCGCCAGCGTGTTGCGGATTTGCATCCAATGCCCGGCAATGTTCCGGAGTTCGCTGTGATCCGAGTTCCGGTCGCGTCTGCCCAAGTATTTTCGCAGCTGGTGCTTTTGTGTCGGCTCGAAATGATTTTTGGATTCGTGACAGGAAGCAGATCGCCAATGATCAAGGAAATCTTCGCGTCGGCATCATGCGCCGCCCTCGCCATCGCCGGCGTGTTCGCTGTGCCCGTCGCCGGCGCACGGGCCGCGCCTCCCGGCGTTGCGGCTGCGCCGAATTGGAGCGGTGTGTATGGCGGCTTGTCGGGCGGCTACAGCGGGAGTCATTCGGCTCAGACCGATACCGGCGTGCTGGTTCTCCCTTCAGTCGTTGAAGAGGAAGAGGACGGTCACTATTTGCTGCGCGGTGGATTGCTGGGCGGCACGCTGGGCTACAACTGGCAGCGGGGTGCCGCGGTTTTTGGATTGGAAGGCGACGTCTCCTGGGCCGATATCAGCGGCCACTCCAATATCTGCGGACCCGCCGGCCCTGCGTCACATCCTTGTGGCACCGACCTCAACGCGCTTGATACGTTTCGCGGGCGCATCGGAGTAGCGACAGGTCCGAACGCAAACTGGCTTCTCTATGCGACCGGCGGTCTTGCCGTTGGCGATATCAGGGGCTGGGATGCGCTGACGCCGGCGTCCGGCAACGATTGGCGCGCGGGATGGACGGTCGGTCTGGGCGTCGAAGCGGCCTTCGCACCGAACTGGTCGGCCAAGCTGGAATATCTCTACGCCGATCTCGGCAGAGCGCCGGTATTCAACGTCGTCCCCGGCGTTTCGGAAAATGTCGGTCTCACCGCCAGCTTCATCCGCGCCGGTATCAATTACCGGTTTGAACAGCCGGCCGCGGCGCCGCAACTCTATGTCAAGGCGCCGCGCATCGTCACGGGCAGCGGATGGTCAGGCTGGTACGCGGGCGTCAACGCAGGGTATCTGGACGGCGCCAACGCGGTGAATACCGATGCGGTGGTTACCTCGAACAGCACCACGCCGGTAACGGGTCCAGCGATGGCGGCCGGTGCGACCAGCCAGTTTTCGACCGGCAATGGGGGCTTCATCGGCGGTGGCCAGCTTGGCTACAATCACGTGCTTTCACCGCTATTCCTTGCGGGTTTCGAGGCCGATCTTCAGGGCTCGTCGTTGCACGGCAATGGAAGCGCTTCGACCCTGGTTCCTACCGCTACGCTTGAAGACACGCCCCCGGGTGCCTGGCAGACCAACATCGCCGCTTCGCGCCGCCTTGATTACATCGGCACCGTTCGCGGCCGCCTCGGTGCCTCCGTTACGCCCGATCTGCTGCTTTATGTGACCGGCGGCCTGGCCTATGGCGGCGTGAAATCGAGCACCACAATCAACCAGACGACGGCAATAGCGGGCGTGCCCCCCAACGCAACCTCCGGCTCGTTTTCCGACGTGCGCGCGGGCTACGTGATCGGCGGCGGCGGCGAGTGGATGCTGATATCCAAATGGAGCGTCAAGGCGGAGTATCTGCACTATGATCTCGGTTCGGCCAATTATGGCACCGGCGGCGTGTTCGTGAACGAAGGTCCGACGTCTCTCCCCGGCTTTGGCATCGCTGCGATCGCAACATCCACGCGCGTGCATTTCAACGGCGACATTGTGCGGGCCGGCCTCAACTATCATTTGAATTGACGGCGGTGTCCATTTGTTGGGGGCGTCGCGCCGTCGCCGATTGCGCAAGCTGAACGCTTGATCGCTAAATGCGGCAGTGGGCTGTCCGGGACAATATCCGGATAGCCCGTGTTCGCTTGTCGCCCATCCATTGTCGGTTGCGTCCAAGCAGGAACTGGTTCGCGCATGTAGAGCCTGTCCGGGCTTCGAGGGCGCGACCTGGGCGTTCCGATCGTTCGTGCGTTAAAAACAAAAAAATGGCGTGAGGTTCATTGGTGACGAATAATTGCGATCCTGGGTCGGGCTCTCCAGCGCCGACCAAGCGAACATGGATTTCGGAAAAAGGGCTCAAGCCGGACGCTGGGACGAAAGACAAGGGGGCGATGACGGCGACCATGAAACGAAGGACGCTGAAGCCGAAGAAGCCCCAGCTGAAGAAATTGTGATACCGGCGGCCGTGATCATCCCCGACGCGGCATCCTGTCCAACTATCGGTCGTCTGCGTAATTCATGGTGTTTTGAGCGTATGCCCCGTTTCTTCTTCGACCTGTTTTTCGACCGATATGTCGTTCTGGACCCCGGTGGAATGTTGTTCGAGATTCCGGCCAAAGCGACGGCGGCTGCCGACGTGATGGCGCAACATCTTATGACGTCGCGCGGCGACCTGCGTTGTTGCGGCGGCTGGATACGCGTCAGGGACGAGCGTAGAAAAGAGGTCTACCGATCGTCGATCGCGGCCGACAGCACCGGCGGCGGCGCGCCCTGACGCGGCGGCTGCGCGATGCGTCTTGATCTCGATTTGGCAAATGAAGCTCGCGCTGCGCCGGTGGCCCTCATTGTTCCCGGCATTTGTCGCTTTTGTCCTGGTTGCGGCCGGCTGGCACGGCTATGCTTCGGTTTTGAAGGCGCGGGAGGCGGCTCCCGATATTTTTCAGGCCGGGGTGGAATATTGGCGGCCGTCGCCGGTAGCATTTCTATCAACCTGTTTGCTCGAGAAAAATGATAGATCAGGCAGACGAACACCTCTCGCAGCTGATCGGCGAAATCTACGATGCTGCGCTCGATGCCTCGAAGTGGAGCGCCGTTCTCGGCAAGGCCGCGCACTTTGTCGGCGGTTCCTCGGCGGCGCTGTTTTCCAAAGACGCCGCCAGCGGGTCGGGCAACATCTATTACGAATTCGGCACCGATCCCTACTATCGGCAGCTCTACTTCGAAAAATACGTAAAGCTCGATCCTGCCACGACCGGACATTTTTTCGCGGAAATCGAGCAGCCGATTGCCGTCTCCGATCTGATGCCGTATCACGAATTTCTCGAAACCCGTTTTTATCGCGAGTGGGCTCAACCGCAGGGCGTGGTCGATTTTGTCGCCGCGGTGCTGGACAAATCCGCAACCAGCGTGGCGATGTTTGGCGTTTTCCGGAACGAGCGTGATGGCCTGGTCGATGACGAGACCCGTCGGCGCGTGCGCTGCATCGTTCCGCATATCCGCCGCGCGGTGCTGGTCTCCAGGCTGATCGATCTCAAGACCACTGAGGCGGCGACGTTCGCCGACACGCTTGATGGCTTGAGCGCCGGGATGTGCCTGCTTGATGCGGATGGACGCGTCGTCCACACCAACGTTGCCGGTCGGCTTATTCTCGACCAAGGTGACTTCCTGTCGGAATCAAACGGACGGATCGTTATCCGCGACGGCAAGACCGAGAGGGTGTTGCGCGAACTGCTGGTAGCCGCCGGCGGCGGCGATGCGGCGATCGGGACCGATGGCATCGCCCTGCCGTTGCGAGCGCGGGACGGCACCTCCTATGTCGCGCATCTGTTGCCGCTGACGTCAGGCGCCCGGCGCCTTGCCGGAGCGGCCTATTCGGCAACCGCGGCGCTGTTTGTTCGCAAGTCGGCGATCCCTGCTGTTTCGTCGCCGGAAGTGATCGCGCGGGCCTACAAGTTGACGCCGACGGAACTGCGGGTATTGCTCGCGATCGTGGACGTCGGCGGTGTTCCGGAGGTTGCGATAGCGCTCGGTGTGGCCGAAAGCACCGTCAAGACGCATCTGGGCCATTTGTTCGAGAAGACCGGCGTCGCGCGTCAGGCAGATCTTGTGAAAATCGTCGCGGGATTTTCCACGCCGCTCTCGGGTCAGGTGTTCTGATTGAAGTGAGGTATTCTGATTCGATCAGAACCCAAGCGCTGTCGTTTAGGCGCGTTTTCCGGGCGCGATGGTCCGCGATGGCTTTCCCTGGGCGATGAGCAACGATTCTCCCAAGTCTTGGTCGTCGACTTCGGCGGTCTAACATCGTGACGTAATCGCGGCACAGGTTTCGTTTGTACCTAGGTCTATGTCGCCGGCGTCCAAGACCCGCATCGCGGTCACGGCTAGGTTGCCCGTCTTATCTCCGGCCTGAGATCGAGCGGCGCCGCGGTGCATTTTATCCGCATCAACCGTCGAGCGGCGGCTGCCGCCTCGTGGGGGCCATCACCAAGGGAAACCCGAACTAATGAATTGCCGCGCCAAGGCTATGCCGCTAGGCATCTTGCCATCCGTCACGATTTTACTGGGTTTGACGATTGCGCTGTCGGCGGCGCGGGTGTCGGCGCAAGCCCCGCAAACGCCATCGATGATCGCCGTCTCCGGCGGGGTGCCGATCGCCGTTCTCCATGCGGAAGGCGCCCAGATTTATCAATGCGAATCCGATAGTCACGACCAGCTCGTATGGCAACCCCGCGAGCCGATTGCCTCGCTGATTCTCGATGGCGACACGGTTGGACGGCATTACGCGGGACTGCACTGGGGGCACATCGACTACGCCAGGTTTCAATGGGAGCACGCCGACGGCAGCGAGGTGCAAGCCCGCATTGCCGCCAGCGCAGCGGCGGCGAGCCCGGACGACATTCCCTGGCTCAGGCTCGATGTCGTCAGCCAAACCGGCAATGGCGCGCTATACGGCGTGACGGCGGTGCAGCGCATCAACACGCGAGGCGGGATGGCGCGGGGATCGTGCGAGAAGGCTGGCAGCTATCTGGGTGTTCCATTTTCCGCCGACTATGTGTTCTGGCGCGAAGACTGAACCTCGTCAGGCGATGGCGGCTCCCGGCGCCGGCAAAACCACCGATGCAACCACAGATAAATTCAATGTGATTGAGCCTGGGCGCCGGCGCGCCGCTGCATCCTACGATCGTAGGGCGCGCCCCGCGCCCCGCACCGGTACCACTGTAGTTGCTGCCGTCGATCTCGCCGGCGGCGTTCCACGTCAGCTTGGATCGGGTTCGGGAGGTCAGGTTCTTGGTTGTCGCGCGACACGATATCGGCCCATCACGCGGCCGCGAGCGGCGTAATCCCGGATTTGCGGAAAGCAGCGGCGGCCAGGAGCCGCGTCCGATCGGCCTCGCCGGGCAAGCCGCAACCACCCGCTACGCGACGGACGATCTTCCGCGGCGGGATAGAATTTCTGTACGGAGCGAACTCATCTCTGATCTTCTCACGGCGATCGAACTCAAGCCCGATCATCCCCCATCGCAGGCCGAGAGCGAGATCGTCGCGCGCGCACTGCATGATCTGCAACTGCTCAAGGTGACGTTTACCGCGGCGCAGCTCGTTCGCGGCGCCAGCCATGGCCGGGATTTCGGCTATTTCCTGATGCATGTCAATTTCGACGGCGTGGTGGCGGTCTCGTCGCTGGGGCGGCAGTTGACGCTGAACCAGGGCGACGCGGTCCTGCTCGATGGCGCGCATCCCTTTGCGATCCATCGGCAGGAGACCGGTTCGTCCTACGTCGTTCGGATTCCGCGCGGGCGCATGGCGCAACTGGTGTTCCTCGCGGAAGCTGTGGTGATGCGGAGGCTTCCCCGCGCGGCCGGATTGTCGCGGCTGTTGACGGCCTACATCGACGCCGTCCTGCTGCATGCGGATCGGGCGCCGCCGCGGGTCCATCAACTCACCCACCGGCATGTCTCGGATTTGCTCGCGCTGTTGCTCGAACCCGGCGATCCCGCCACGGCCGGGGAGGCGGATTCCGCCGGCATCGTGCCCGAGGAGAACCGTGGCCTGTCGGACGTGAGGTTTCAGGCCGCGAGATCGTACATCGTCGAACACGCCCACGACCAGATCGCGATCCGGCAGGTGGCCGATCATCTCGGCATCACCGAACGGCATGTGCAGCGGCTGTTCGAGAACCACGGCACCACCTTCACCGCGTTCCTCAACGAGGTCAGGCTGGCGCGGGCTCACGCCATGCTATGCGACCGCGGCAACGACAGGCTCCGGATCAGGTTGGTCTGCTTCCAGACCGGCTTTCGCGATGTCTCGCATTTCAACCGGGTGTTCCGTGCGCGTTACGGATGTACGCCGGCGGAAGTCAGGAAGACCCGCGGCGGTGTCGCGCCGCCTGTGTGAGCCGGTGGTTCCTGTCCAGCCTGTCATGCCGAGCAACTGCGCGTATTGCGACAATCGATGTCGTTTCCAGAGATTTTCGGGAATCGCGATCGGCATCGCCGCGGTGATGCAAATCGGCATCGCCTTTCCGAAAAGTCGGACGCGGGCGCTTGGTGCCAAGCAATGTCGGTTCACGGCAATGCGGGATTTACGAGCCTCGCTAAGGTGATGCGGAAGAATCGTGCGCACCGGACTGGCTGCCGGATGCGCGCGACGGGTGGGCATTGTCCGCGCAACACAACGCAAGCGGCACGGTCGGTGCCACGAGTGGAGACTGGAATGGCTGGGACACTTCATCGCGCGCTGTTGAACAGATACGCGCTCGGTACCGCGCTGACGCTGGTGGTGGCGCCGTTCGCTTGTATCGACCGCGCGATGGCGGCGTGTACACCGCCATCCGGTCAGGACAATGTCACCGTGACCTGCAGCAGCAACACCACCAACCAGGACGGAACCAACGGTTACGGTCAGGGCATCGAGAACGGCGTAACGGTGAACGTCAACGCTGGCGTGACCGTGAGCGGAACGGATACCGGCATCGCGCTCAGCCCGGCAGGAAATCCCACCACGACGCTCAACAATTCGGGAACGGTGACGGGAGGAACCGGATACCAGGCCGGCAACAACGTGATCGTGACGAATTCCGGCAACATTACCGGGACGACTTTTTCCGCTATTAAGACCAACTCGATCCTTACCTTGACCAATTCCGGCGCCATTTCGGGAGCGACGAATGGTGTCTTTACACCGAATGTAAACCTGACAAATCTGAGTACTGGCACGATCGACGGCGAAGTCTTTGGCATGAATGCTTCGGACACGCTTAACATCAGCAACGCCGGCGCGATCCGATCCGGTGGTGGCGCTGCTCTCAAGAGCTTTAATGCCACTATCGTTTCAAGCAACACCGGCACGATCTCGGGCCTCACCTTCGGCATCGATGCCAAGCAGGTCGCGACCATAACCAACAACGTCGGTGGCTTGATTGAAGCGCTCGGCGTCTCTGGCGTGGCCATCGGGAGTTCCGACTCAACGCCGACCAACGCCGTCGCGCTCGCAAACGCCGGTACCGTCGCGGCAAACAGTGCCGGCGGCTTCGCTATTCTGGGCCAAACTATCAACGTAACATCGAACACGGGAACTATTTCGGCGGGATCCTTTGCCGTCAGCGCGACCGACAGTGCGACGGTCAACAATGCTGGTACGATCTCGGGCGGCTCAAACGGTATCGTCGCCGGAAATTCGGCCACGGTGACCAACACGGGCACCGGATCCATTACCGGCGCAGTCGGAATCTCGGCGACCACCGTCTCCGTAAACAATGCCGGCGGCATTACAGGAACCGGATTTGCGATCGAGGCCACATCGGCAACGGTGACGAATCTCGCTGGCGGCACGATCCAGGCCTCGGCAGCCAATGGCTTTGCTATCGGCGCAACTAACACCGCTACTATCGCCAACAATGCCGGCGGCACGATTAGCGCAACCGGCGCTAACGGTGTTGCCATCGGCAGTTCCGGTCTCGCCAACACTGTGACGCTGACCAATGCCGGCACGATCCAGGCCAACGGAACCAACGGCTTCGCTATTCTGGGCCAAACCGTCAACATTACGTCGAATACAGGAACCGTCTCGTCTGACAGTACGGCGGTCAGGGCGACCGACACTGCGACGGTTAATAACGCCGGTACCATCTCCACCGGAGTCAACGGCTTCGGCATTTCGGCCCCGACCGCGAATGTGATCAATACGGGCACCATAGCCGGTGGCTCGAATGGCCGTGGCCTCAATACCGGCATAGCCAACGTAACGAACTTCGGCATCATCTCGGGGGGCGTGGGTATCGACTCCCCTACGCTCACTGTGATGAATGCGGGCCAAGTTCTGGGAGGCGTCACCGGCGCGGGTATTCAAGCCAGCAACGCCAACATCACCAACTCCGGCGTGATCTCGGGGAAGTTTGCCATCCAGGATAACGGCCCGACCACCATCACCAACTCCGGCACCATCCGGAGCACGGATGGCGCGGCCGGCACCGCGATCCAGCTAACCAGCGCCGCCGATACGCTCAACATCAAGAACGGCTCCAGCATCATCGGCCTGATCGACATGGGCCATGGCGCCGATGTGATCAACGTCGATTCCACTACGCCGTCTTCGAAGGGAGTTTCGATGCTGTCGCGCGCGACCAGCGCCGTGGTCGGTGCGCTCGAGCAGCAGCTTCGGAATTTCGACGGCGTCATCAACATCATCGGCGGCGGGAACGCCGGCGGCCAGCCCACGGTCACCGCGAACGGCCAGACCACCTCGCTCGATCCGACCGCGCTGGCGCAGCAGGACCGCACTTTGATGGATTTTACCGGCGGCATGTCGTCGATGGTGCAGGGCCGTCTCGGCGGCGCGACCACCGGCTCCGGGCCAATGGCGATGAGCTATGCGATGGAGGATGCGCGAGCGGAGATGTTCAGCAAGGCGCCGGCCGCTTCCTGGAACGCGCCGGTCAATGTCTGGAGCAGCGCCTTCGGCGTGACCCGCAGCCAGAATGGGACCGATACCACGCTGGATTCCACCTCCAGCGTCTATGGCGGCGTGATCGGTGTCGATCGCCGCATCCGCCCGGACTGGCTGGTCGGCGCCTTCGCCGGCGGCGGCAGCGGCACGCTGAATGTCGATCCCGGCTCGCAGAAGCTCAGCACCGATTACTTCTCTGCCGGCGCCTACAGCCGCTTCGAGTGGGACGCGCAATTCATCGACATGACCTTGCAGGCCGGCGGCATCGACAACCGTTCGACCCGGCTGGTGCAGAACAACATCACCGGCGGCAACGAAACCGCCACCGCGAGCTACAATGGCTGGTTCGTCAGCCCGGAAGTCGCCTACGGCTATCACATCGATCTCGGGAACGGCACCATGGTGACGCCGACCGCGCGGGTGCGCTACGTCGCCGGCCTGTTCGGCGGCTATACCGAAACCGGCTCCGCGCAGACGCTGACCATCGGCAGCCGCACGCTGCAGGACTTTGAGGAGCGCGGCGAGGTCGAGGTGTCCAAAACCGGCTTCCTCGGCGATGCCGCGCTCAAGGGCACGCTCCATGGCGGCGTGATCGCGCTGCAGCGGGTTGGCGACAGCACGGTCAATGCGGTGCTGATCGGCCAGAACCTGTCGTTCATCACGCCGGGCAGGAGCAGCGCGGTCGGCGCGGTCGGCGGCGTCAGTCTCGACTATCACGTCACGCCCAATGTGGCGCTGTTCGGCGCCGTCGAGGGCATGATGATGTCCGACGAAAGCCGGATCGGCTCCGCCAAGGGCGGCGTCCGGGTCGCGTTCTGATGGCCTTCCCCTCATTCGATCGCATGACGCGCGGGCGCCACGCGTAGGGCATCCAGGGGCTGGACGACTGACGGATATTCCTGGGAATGATTTGATGACTGATCGTATCGCTGCGAGGGCCACGCGGATGGCGACGTCGACCGCATCGGCGCTGCTCTGTTCGGCCGCTGCGTTTTTCCTTGGCTCGCCGGCGCAGGCCCAGTCGTTCAACCAGATGCTGGTGTTCGGAGACAGCACGGTCGATTCCGGATTTTTCAAAGCGCTGCCAAATCCCGGCGGCGGCACGCCCTTCAATACCGCATGGCCCGCCGCGGTCGCCGCCGGCGCCGGTGCGCCGACGACGTCGCCGGGATTGATGAACTCGCAGGTTCTCGCCGGCTATTTCGGATTGACCGCCAATCCTGCCAACCAGCCGGGCGGGACCAATTTCGCCACCAGCGGCGCCAAGAACGTGGTGGTCAACAACGCCGGCAACGGCGGATTTACCCAGGCGATTCCAACCGACACGCAGATAAGTGATTATCTGGCCAGCAATGGCGGCCGCGCCAACAGCAACGGCCTGTATCTGATCAGCTCCGGCGCCAACGACGTGTCCTTTGCGTTCGGCGGCTTTGCCACCAGCCCGGCAACCCAGGCCGACAAGATCGCCTATCTGCAGGGCAGCGCGGTCAGCCTGGCGAACCAGATCGTCGCTCTGCACAATGCCGGCGCGCAGACCATCGTGGTTCCCGGCCTGAGCTATTCGTTTCCGGTCAATGACCCGGCGCAGCAGGCGGCGGAACTCGCCTACACCCATGCGCTGTGGTCGGGGATCGCCGCGCAAGGCGTGAACTTCATTCCCGGCGATTTCAATTCGGTGCGGCTGGCGATCGCCACCGATCCGGCGCTGTTCGGTTTTCAATTCATTCACAGCGATGCCGCCAGCACCGCCTGCACCCAGCCCGTGGTCGGCGGCGTGACCATCACGTCCTCCTATGCATTGTTGTGTTCCTCGAATCCCGCAGCTCCCTCGCATCTGGTTTCGCCGGACGCCGAGCAGACCCATTTGTTCGCCGACGACCAGCATCTCACCACGGCGGGCCAGAAGATCGAGGCGGATTATTTCTACAGCCTGATCGTGGCGCCGAGCGAGATTTCGCTGCTGGCGGAAAACGCCGTGCAGTCCCGCACCGTCACGGTAGAAGGCATTCAGGACCAGATCGGCATTGCGCGGCGGCGCACCGCCTCGGGCTTCAACGTCTGGGTCAATGGCGACGTATCGAGTCTCAAGATCGATAATCCCGCGCCGGGATTCCCCGGCGATCCCAGCACGCCGTTTTCCGGCACCGTCGGCTTCGCCTACAAATGGGGGCAGGACTATCTGCTTGGCGGCGCCGTCACGGTCGGGACCCAGACTCCCGGCTTCGACCTCGGCGGCAGTTTTACGCAGAAGGAAGTCGCCGGCAGCATCTATGGCGGCGTCATCAAGGGGGCGGCCTGGGCCGATGTCATCGCGACCTATGGCGGGCTGCATTACGACGTCAATCGCATCGTGCCGATCGGCATCACCATGCAGAGCAACAACGCCGTGACCAGCGGCTCCAACGTCTCGCTCGCCGCTGAGGCCGGCTACAATTTCATCCAGGGCGCGTGGAATCACGGCCCGGTCGTCGGCCTGACCTGGCAACAGGTCAGGGTCGGCGGCTTCACCGAAAGCGGTGGTTTCACGGCGCTGTCGTTCGGAGACCAGGTCCGCGATTCCGCCGTCACGGCGCTCGGCTACAAGGTCGCGACCGACTTCGGCAAGTTTCAGCCGTTCGTCCAGGTGCTCTGGAATCACGAATTGGCCGATCTCAACCGCACCGTGACGGCATCGCTGACGACCATCGACGCGCCAAGCTACACCATGCCCGCGGTGGTGCTCGGCCGCGACTGGGCAACGGCGTCGATCGGAACCACCGTGACGCTGTCGAAAGCCTTCATCGGGCTCGCCTCGTTCACGGCGCAGGCCGGCCAGACCGGCGTCACCACCTATGGCGGGCGCGTCGGCCTCAACTACAGCATCGATTGAGATTGCCGCGCGCCGGCAGGCGAAGATCCGTGAGACCCGCGGATCGCCGGGCGAATGTAAGTCATGTTGGAGGCTCGGCAGTGAGCGATATCCCGGTTGACGCCAGCGAGCTGGCACGGGCCTGTGCGGATTTTCTATGGCAACAGGATGCCACGCTGCAGAGCCTTGGCGCCGAGCGGTTGTCGATTGCGACCGGGCAGGCGACCGTCGCGATGACGGTGCTGCCGAGCATGGTCAACGCGCTCGGCATCACGCATGGCGGCGCCATTTTCACCTTTGCCGATTCGACGTTTTCGCTGGCGTCCAACACCTACAACGAACGAACGGTGGCCGCGCATTGCAGCATCTCGTTCTTGCGGCCGACCCGGCTCGGCGACCGCCTGGTTGCGACGGCGACGGAAGTCGTGCGCTCCGCCCGGTCCGGCATCTACGATGTGAGCGTGACCCTGGAAAATGCCATCGTCGCGGAATTCCGCGCGCAATCGCGCGTCATCGGCGGGCCGCTATTGTCCGATGCTGCGGCGGTATGAGCGCAAAGCGGGGGCGATAGCCAAAGTCTTGCGCTACGCCTCATCGGCGACTGTCTTCCCCGACTTCGTTGGTAGTCCGGTTACGCTTCGATAGCGGCGCTTTCGACCGGTCGCGGGATCGACGTGATGGGCACAACCGGATGGAGCATCGGCAGGGCCGAGATGCTGCCATCCATTTGAATTCTAAAACGATGATGGCAGTCAGGCCGATTTTCGCCAGGGTACAAGCATTGACACACGATCTCTGTAGCGACGGTACTCGTCGCCAAAGAACGCGACCAGGTCGCGTTCTTCCAAGAAAATGCCGACAAAGATATATGCCGTCGTGACCCCGGCGAACAGCAAGTGTCCGATTGTCATATTTGGCGCCGCCCAGAACGCGATGATGAAGCCTAGATAGATCGGGTGCCGCACGAGCTTATAGAATACCGGCGTCTTGAATCTCACCGGCGGCATTGGGCGACCGGCAAGATTATTGACGACCTGATGCAGCCCGAACAGCTCGAAGTGATTGATCAGGAACGTGCTGGTCAACACGATTAGCCAACCGGCAAGCGACAGGCCGGTCACCGCCATGGCGATCTCCTGATTGCCAATGAGCCATACCACCGCCGGCATGGGACGCCATTGCCAGAATAGCAGGATTAGCGCGAAACTGGCGAACAGCACGTACGTGCTGCGCTCGACCGACTTTGGCACGCATCGTGTCCACCATTGCTTGAACCGCGGGCGCGCCATCACGCTGTGCTGAATGGCGAAGAGCGACATCAAGAAAATGTTGATGATTGATGCTTCCGCCGCCGGTACCACCGTCCCGGTATCGATGGTCTTTGAGACAACGAGACCCGAGACGAATCCGATGGCGTAGAGGAAGGTGACGAAAAATATGAGATAGGCCGTGAGCCCGTAGAGCAAGGCCAAAATACGATTCATCGTGACGCTTCCTTCGCTGTTGTGGTGTTATGCCCGCGTGCGACCTTCGACGAAGGCGATACCTGACAGGACCAGCGCGGCGCCGGCGACCTGCGGCAGCGTCGGCACTTCACCGAGCACCGTAAGCGCCAGCCCAGCGCCGAAGATCGGCATCAAATTCACAAACTGGCCGGCCCTGGTGGGGCCGAGCCGCGACACGCCATAAGTCCAGAACAGGAAGGCGATCGCCGAGGCGAACAGCGCCATGTAGGCGATGCTCAGCAGTACGGGAAAGGAGCGGAGCGCCGCGATCGAGGTCGATGCGTCGAGGATCAGCAAGGGCGCCATCATCACCAGCGCGGCTGCGATGCTGGCGCCCAGCGCCACCGGCGACGGCAAATCAGCGGGTCGTCGGCGCAACAGCAGCGAGTATGCGGCCCAAATGACGACGGCCAGCAGCATCCACAGATCGCCGATGTTATATCCTTGCGATAGGATTCCGGTGAGGTTGCCGCGCGTGATCAAGACGCCCGCGCCGATGATCGAGATGAACGATCCGCCGATTTGACGGATCGTCGGGTGCTCTATTCGAAAGGCGGCCGACCCGAGAAGCGTCACGATCGGGGCGAGCGACAACATCAGAACAGCGTTGGTCGCCGTCGTGGTCTGCAGCGCCAGGTAGACCAAGGTGTGGAACGACGCGACCCCGGTTGCGCCGAGCGCCAGGATGAGCTGCCACTCCCGGCGCAGCACCGGCAGGCTAGCCGCCGTGCTGCGCCAAATGAACGGCGCGATGAGCACGAGCGCGATCAGCCAGCGCAAGAAATTCAGCGTAACGGGATCGACGTGGCCGCGGAGCGCGCGGCCGGCAACGAAATTTCCCGACCAGAACAGCGCCGCCAAAGCGAGAGCCAGCGCGGGCGAGCGAAGCAGCAGGGTGGCTCTCGCCGGCTTCGGTGATATCAGACTTGCCGTGATCGCCATTGCTGCTGTCCACATCGCCTTGAGCGTGCGGCAGCGTGGCGCGTTGGAAGCCGGCCGTCATGAGGCCAACGTCCCGCGCGGCGACGGGACTACCCTTTAAATGACCATAGGCGTAGGGCGGTGGTCCTACGAAGGGCCACCGATGCCGGCATCCCTGGCGAGCGTGATCGCCTGCGCCCGCGTTCGGACACCAAGTTTGGCAAAAATACTCGATACCTGATTGCGAACGGTCTTCTCGCTTTTCGCCAAAGCATCGGCGATGCCGCCGTTGTCCAAACCCCGCGCGATCAAGGCTAAAACCTCATGCTCGCTCGTCGTCAGACCCGCTTGGCACAGCGAGCTGCTCGCATTGCCCACGAAAGCGCGAAACTCTTGAAGAAACTGCGACCACGCGGGCTCATCAGCAAGCAAAACATGATTACGGCTTTCCAACGGAACGAAGCGCGCCGACGGGATGAGCGTCGCCAGATGCCGGCCTTCCTCAAATGGAACGCGCGCGTCGTCACGCGCGTGCAGAATCAGCGTCGGAACACGGATTCGTTCGGCCTCCGCGGTGACGTCGATTTGGTATAGCATCTCAACAATGGCCGCGGCGTTCTCCGGTGAGGTCGTCGTTCGCTCCAAATCATTGAACCACTGATGCTGTTCGCGCGTCCCGTCCGGGATGAATTGGGAAGTGAAGACTTGACGGAACGCGGGATTGTCGCGCCCCCAACCGAGGCGTATCAGCTTTACTAACGTTTCAGCTTCCTCACGCTGCTGCTGCGTGATGTCGCGGCATAACGCGCCCCTGGCATAAGCGCCGAAAAGCACCAGATGAGAGACTTTTTCGGGGTGACGCGCGGCATAGGCGATGGCGAGGGCACCGCCCTGCGACATACCGAAAAGCGGAAATTGTTTGAGGCCTTGCGCCTTGACCACGGCATCGAGGTCATCTAGCCAGGCCTCGAAAGAGCTGGACGCTGACAAGTCTGATAAGCCGCAACCCCGCTGATCATAGCGAATGAAGGTATGGTCTCGCGACAATTCATCGAGCCAGTGTGTCCACACCGGGCTGCGCGCATCGTGTTCGGCATGGCTGAGCCAGTGCGCCGTTCGCAAGAGCGGCGGCCCGCGGCCGAGCGCGGCCATGGCAATCCGGGCACCATCGCGCGATTTGCAGAACTTGATATGCTGCCCGAGTCTCGGCATGATGTCCTGACCCCGATGGTGTCGCTCACGAAGGGTGTTCTGTCCGCAACATAGCGCACCGGCGCCGAACGTCAGCAATGAATCTGGCCCGGCGCGACTGCCTGACTTTGGTAAAGATCATCGCGTTGACGGCGGTCGAATGTCCAAATGCTGCCCAAGAGCCGCAGCCCGGCGATGGTGGCCCCAAGGATCGTCAGCGGCCCCACCCTCCTTGCCGGCATCTGCTTCTGCGCCGCCTGCAGTGCAGCGAGCACCGGCAAGAGCGGCCGTTACCGCTATTGCACCTGTTGCACCAGAGCTCGCCAAGGTGCGATCAGCTGTCCCGGGCGCACTGTTCCGATGGAAAAACGCGACAACCTGGTCGCGGAATACATCGAGCGGCGTTTGTTGCAGCCTGCGCGTCTTAGGCAACTTCTGTCGCATGTGCTCGATCGTCGCACCGAGCGCGCCGAACGCCGAAGGTCGCAAATTGCCGACCTGCGTAAGCGCGCGGTCGAGGCAGACGCCAAACTCAAGCGGCTTCACGACGCAACATGGCATCGCCGACCTCTCATTTGCCAGGACGGCGCGCAAGCGCATGCGGACCGAGAACGGCGGTTACCGTCGCGATACCTGCGGGCGCTCGCCTAACGGGTCGAAGTCGATCAGAAAGGGCTGCACATCATGGGATCGAAGAGCGCGCTTGTGCGCACACCCGTCGCCGCTTCAGGCGCAAAAACGGCGGGTTTTGGCGTGCCCAATTCTGTACCGATTTGGCGCACCCGACACGAAGATGTGGCAGGCCAACAATCGCTTTGAAAAATCAGCAGAAATCGGCGCCGCTGCGTAACGATTTGTCCACCGTTCCCCGTGACCACCATCAAGTCTGGCTTTTTAGAACCCAAACCCGATTCTTAGTTCGTTCCTAAGAGCTTGGTACTGCAGTTCGGTCAGCATCGTTATTGATTGATAGGGGTGACTGCCGAAGACGCCAAGGTTTTGTAGTTTTGTTAGGCCGACAACCGGCTGAGTGTGGCCTACCAACAAGAAATCAATAACTTTGACTGGCGAACCGGCGCTGGGGTTCATCATTCTCATCTCATCGGCCAATACACCGAGCGTCTCGCTGAGTGCTTTATCAGTTCGTCAACTTCGGCGATGTCACTCACCTGCTCCGCAATGGCCAATGTCGTGATCGACTGACTGGCCGCAAGGGTCTCATCCTTCGACATGTAGAAAAGTAGAATGTCGCCGGGATCAATCATCGTTGTTCGGGCACGGCAAAGATAAACCTTCCGAATTGTATTGCCTGGCGTCCGGTCTGTGTGGCGCGTGAGGATGGGGCCAAAGTCGGCGCTCGGGAAAAGCGGCAACTCTCTACCAAATGCGATTTCAGGAAACAGTCTGCGATGATAGGCAGATTGGATCGGACGCGAATTTTCCTACTGCTGAACCATCATGGAAACGAGGATAGTTACTTCTAGCGAAGTCGAGCGCACTCCCAGAAAGTGCTGGCAGCGAACCACTCAGGATCGGCTTTTCCATCACCAACTCGCCGATAGGCGACCTCATGGTTTCGACGAAACCGTAATAGCTGAGAAGTTGAATCAGCAGCGTATGCTTCGGATAAACCGTGAGATAGACAAGGTCATAGTTGTTGTGTTGCGCAAACCATAAGCCTGCTTCAACAGCAACTCGCCGAACTTTTCGCCAAGATACTCATCCCGCACTTTAAAGGTGCAGATTTTAAGTATCTTCGCCCCACCATGTTGGGTTTGTGCCTCAGCATGGGCTTCCGTCTTTCTGATAACCAAGCCCGCTATTTCAAAATCAATTTCGAGAACCCAGCATTCTCGATGCGCCTGTTTGCAGCGCTCAAACCACTCATCAAACGGCGGGTAATCCTCACGCAGACTTGCAAAAATGGGATCACGCTCATTGAGTTGATAGGCCTTCCGCTCAATGACATTTGGCAGGTCGACCGACTTCGCAACGAACGTCAGCCTTAGCCACTGCAATGCTTCGTCGATGGTAAGAACGCGCTCACCCAACCCAACGCGTGAAGCCCGTTTGTGCAGATTAGCATCTTCGGAAACGAGGTATTCCTACGGCGTGGACCGCCTTGTCCGACGCGAGCGGACGGTGAAGACATAGGCGTATGACTGGTCATACGCCTATGTCGAAGGTAGCTCGGCTCGACGTGATTTCGTCGGGTGCGCGGCGCCGTTGGACGCTGGATGAGAAGCAACGGATCGTGGCGGAGAGTTACGCCGCGCCGCGGCAGGTATCGGCGACAGCACGGCGGAACGGACTGTCTGCGAGCCAGCTATTTACGTGGCGCCGGCTGGCCCGAGATGGTCGCCTTGAGGAAGCGGACAGCGAGACGACATTTGCACCGGTACTGCTTGGCGACGACAGTTCCCGCGGTAGTTTGCCGTTACCGCCGGAACAGCCGGCGGTGTCGGGGCGGATCGAGATCGTGCTCATGCGCGGACATCGGGTGATCGTAGATAGTGGCGTCGATGCAGCCGTGCTGGGACGGGTTCTGGCGTTACTGGAGCGGCCATGATTTCGGTGCCGAGCAATGTTCGGGTATGGCTGGCGACAGGGCACACGGACATGAGGAAGGGCTTTGCGAGCCTGTCGCTGCAGGTGCAGGAGGTATTGCGGCGCGATCCTCTGAGCGGGCACCTGTTCTGCTTCCGCGGCCGCAGCGGCAATCTATTGAAAGTGATCTGGCACGACGGTCAGGGGGCTTGCTTGTTCACCAAGCGGCTGGAGCGCGGACGGTTTTTGTGGGCGAGCCCAGCCGACGGGGCGATCACGATCTCACCGGCACAGCTTGGCTATCTGCTGTCTGGAATTGACTGGCGCAATCCTCAGGAAACCTGGCGTCCGACATCGGTGGGCTGACTTTTGTCTTGCGGATCACGGCGGATGTGATTCCATCGTCTGATGAAAGACGCTGCTGAATCGCTGCCATCCGATCTCGCCGCCGCTCACGCGATGATCCTTGAGGAGCGCGCTGGACGTCTGGAAGCCGAGGCGGTTGCGGCCCGCGCCCAGGCTGTCAACTCGAACACGGAAGCTCTGATCGCCCATCTCAAGCTGGCGATCGAGAAACTGCGGCGTGAGCTCTACGGGACGCGCTCGGAGCGCACGGCGCGGCTGTTGGATCAGATGGAGCTTCAGCTCGAAGATCTGGAGGCGGCAGCGACCGAGGACGAACTGGCGGCCGAGAATGCAGCGTCCCAGACACAGACAGTCAAATCGTTCCAGCGCAAGCGGCCTTCGCGCAAACCGTTCCCCGATCATCTACCGCGTGAGCGCGTGGTGATTGCCGCGCCCGAGAGTTGTCCGTGCTGCGGATCTGATCGGCTGTCGAAGCTTGGCGAGGATGTTACCGAAACGCTGGAGGTCATTCCCAGATCCTGGAAGGTGATCCAGACGGTACGCGAGAAGTTCTCGTGCCGACGGTGTGAAACGATCGCGCAGCCGCCGGCGCCGTTCCATGTGACGCCGCGTGGCTTCGCCGGACCGAGTCTGCTGGCGATGATCCTGTTCGAGAAGTTCGGCCAGCACCAGCCGCTGAACCGGCAGAGCGAGCGATACCGCCGCGAAGGCATTGACCTCAGCGTATCGACGTTGGCCGACCAGGTGGGTGCCTGCACGGCGGCGCTGCAGCCGCTGCATGCGCTGATCGAGGCACACGTTCTGGCGGCCGGACGGTTGCATGGCGACGACACCACGGTGCCAATCCTGGCGAAGGGCAAGACCATCAAAGGGCACATCTGGGCCTATGTCCGAGACGACCGGCCGTTTGAGGGACGGGCGCCGCCGGCGGCGCTGTATTACGCCTCGCGGGACCGACGGCACGAACATCCGGTCCGGCATCTGCGGGACTTCGCCGGCATTCTGCAGGCGGACGCCTACGGCGGCTACAACGAGCTTTATCAGTCCTCCCGTTTGCCCGGGCCGATTACGTCGGCGCTATGTTGGGCGCACGCAAGGCGGCAGTTCTTTGAGCTGGCGGATATTGCCGCCAATGCCCGGCGCGGCAAGAACGCGGCGGCGATATCGCCTATCGCGCTGGAGGCGGTCAGGCGCATCGACGTGCTGTTCGATATCGAGCGTGGCATCAATGGTCTAAGCGTCGAAGAGCGGTTGCGGGTGCGGCATGAACAAAGCGCTCCTCATTTGACGGCTCTGGAAGCCTGGTTGCGCGAGGAGCGGGCCCGCTTGTCGAGGGCGGCCTCGGTCGCCGAACCGATCGACTACATGCTCAAACGTTGGCACCGGTTTGCGCGGTTCATCGACGACGGCAGGATCTGCCTCACCAACAACGCGGCCGAGCGCGCGCTACGCGGCTTTGCCCTGGGCCGCAAATCGTGGCTCTTCGCCGGTTCGGAACGCGGGGCCGACCGGGCCGCGGCCATGGCAACGCTGATCATGACGGCCAAGCTCAATGATATCGATCCACAAGCCTGGCTCGCCGATGTGCTCGCCCGCATCGCGGGCATTCCGAAAAGCCAGCTTCACGAGCTGCTGCCTTGGCAATGGAAGTGCGCGGCGCTTGTTACAGCTCAAGCGGCCTGATCAACATGACGCCGGGATAGAACAGTCATCCGACGGGCTGCGTCAGCTTTTGCCATGAAATTGTAGAGCTGGTGAGCGAGGGCGTCACCGAAGGCTGGCTGGTTCGACCGTCGTCTCGGCGTCAGCAGTATCGGCATGGATGGCCTCCCGGATCAGCCGTTCTGTAGTCTGCTCGAAATATAGCCAGAGGTCCGTGTGCACGTCAGAAAATTGCCGCCACACCACGGTATCGAAAAAGCGTCGCGGCGCTCTGACCATGATCGTCGTCGCGCGCTGCCGCGGATATCGGAATGGACGAATACCATAACGTCGGCACAACGCGATGAACAGCCGGACCGACCATTCGTCCGGTAAGCTGAACTTCATCTCGATGGGCGGATCGCGACGACTGACCTCCTCAAGCTTGGCCTTCAGCCGCTCTGCTGCGGCTTCGGCAGCGTCGCGCTCTCCCGCGGTAGCCGCGCCGAAATACAACGCCTCCACCTTCTTCAGTCGATCGCGAAGCTGGTCTTCGATCCGCATGCCCCCTCGCTCCTAAAAAGCAACGAGGCCATCCCGCAAGCCGGGCGTCAATCTTGGAAAACACGTCGTCCACACAAAGCACCGTTTGCGGTCAACACGCCGGATCCGCGGCCTTGGGCGGGTGCTTACGGTCTAACCGTTAACTGGACAGATCAGCGTACCTGCGGCCTACAGCGCATGGTTACTTTGCAGCGCGCAGCGGCACAAGCGAACTGTGCGATATTATAGGGAACCGTAAGAGGTGCCGCTTGACGCGGCTCAGAACGATCAACTGTGTACGCGTTGCTTCCGCTGCAATCAAATTGGAGTGAAACGGGTCTTCCTTCCGGTGCACGGGTTGCCACTGTCCGACCACAACATGCTGCCGACACTTGCTGGCGCTCGGACGGGTAGAGTCTGCAAAGTCTATTCCGCAGCGATATCAGGTCGGCCCGGTTCAGGCGGAAACTCTCCACGCAGCGTGAAACCCGTGATCGGAATTTTGGCGTAGCGCTGGTGCGGCTTGCCATCCACCTTGAAGCCGCGGGCGGCCATTTCGTATTCTTCTTCTAGCGTGATCAGGATGGGCGGGTATTCGCCGATGATGTAGGCCGCCCGTTCAGGCGTTATAACTTTCCGCTCTTCGAACATCATCTGGTACATCTTGCTCAGCGGGCGCACGTGTTCGAACGTGACCTTTCGTTTCCAGTCCTTGTCGCCTGCCTCGATGATCCGTCTGGCGGCGTCGCTGACGCGGGAGTAGCTTCGCCGGTTTTCCCTCTTGAATTTTCCGCATTCCAGGTAAAGCGAAATTCCCCACAGCATCTGGTTGGTGACAAAGCTCGGCTTGACCCCCGCCTTGACGCATTCGATCAGCGCCTGGATCAAGATGCGCGCTTTCTTTGCGGCCAGCGTTTTGTCGTTGATCGAGTATCGCATCTTCCTCAAACACACCTTGCCTGACTTGATGATGCCCTATGCCGCATCAGCTGGCCTCACGCGCTTCGCAATCTCCGCGCCCTTCTCCCGCAAGACGAGCCCAATATCGTAATATCCCTGCAAGTCCAGCCAGAATTACGCGCCGTTACCAAAATAACGTCGCGCACGGCGGTATCGGCGGTAATCGAGCGGCGGCCATTGAGAATGTCCGTCATGCGACCCGACGGCACGCCAATGTCGAGCGACAAACGGTTAGCGCTGAGCTTGCGGGCTGTCAGTTCGCGTTTCAGTAGACGGCCGGGGTGTGCGACGGGAGCCATGTTGGTCAACCTTTGTGGTAGTCCACGATTTCAACCTCGTGAGCATCGCCTTTGCAAAATCGAAGCTGCGCCGGGGCTAGTGCCCGATGAATTCAATTACTGTCTCGCCTCGTTCAAGGGCACCTACGATTGCCGGCGTCGCACGCAAAATCTGAGCAATCAACACGTTGTTATTCGCGTTGCCGACGCGAACCCATAGGATCGCAGGACCGTCGTCCCACGCGGCGCGAAGCAACGGAAAATCGCGATCCTTGGTGACCAAAACCGCATTGCGCGCAACGGCCTCATCCCAAATTTGTCGATCGCTAGCTGTCAGCAGGCCAATGTCGACAACGTGTATGGTCTGATGCCCGGCTCGACGCCAGGCTTCCGCCAGCGAGGGTGGTAGCTGCGCGTCGATGAGAAAGAGCAAGGTCTATTCCGCGGCGATAACAGGATGATTAGCCTGGCGCGCGGCAAAAGCGAGGACCGCGTCGATATCGGCACTTTCGAGATAAGGATATTCCCCGAAATCTCCTCGCGCGATTGGCCTGCCGACAGAAAATTCAAAACGTCCGCAACCGTTATGCGCAGATCGCGAATGCAGGGGTGGCCATGCATTCGCGCCGGATCGATCGTAATTCTGGTCAAAAGGTCGGACATTGATCACCTTCCATCGCAGGTTAGCAGATTTAATTGCATTTGTCAGCGCCGCCCTACTCCTCCATCACCGCCTCGACAAACCCCTTCGGGTCGTCGCAAAACTCGCGCATCACCCTGAAGTGGTCGGTCTGCTTCACGTCGACCTGTTCCAGGCCATGCTTGGTCAGCCGCAGCAGCGTCGCGCCAGGATAGGCCATCAGCATCGGCGCGTGGGTGGCCATGATGATCTGGCAGTGGCCGGTGTTTTCCATCCGCCGCATCAGTTTCAGGAACTCGATCTGGCGGGCCGGCGACAGCGCGGATTCCGGTTCGTCGAAGATGAAGATGCCCTGCTTCTGGCAACGCTCGCTGAAGAACCGCAAAAAGCCTTCGCCGTGCGAATGCGACAGGAAGTCGGGAGGAGGTCCGCCGAGCGGATCGTCCAGCGCCGCCTCGTCGAGATATCGAGCGACCGAAAAGAAACTCTCGGCCCGGAAGAACCAGCCATTGGTGATCTTCGGCAGCCAGGCTCGCGCGCAGCGCCGATGACAGCGTGCCGCCCATCGC
The DNA here is from genome assembly GCA_963699465.1 of uncultured Alphaproteobacteria bacterium. Lineage (GTDB taxonomy): Bacteria > Pseudomonadota > Alphaproteobacteria > Rhizobiales > Xanthobacteraceae > Bradyrhizobium. Next base: position 121,907 of record CAVOTZ010000043.1, on the reverse strand, counting down.
CTCGACCGCCCGGGAATGATCGACCGGCGCGTAGCCCTTGCCGCCGCCGGCTTCATCGTATCCGGCCAGCACGGCGATGCCCTCCAGCAGCGTGGATTTTCCGGTGCCGTTCTCGCCAACGATGATGGTGATCGCGCGATCGAAGCTCAGCTCGAAATCGTCGCGCAGCAGCGGCAGGCAAAACGGGTAGCCCTTGCGGTCGGCGATCCGCGCCGGATCCAGCCAGACGCGCCTGAGGTAAGGCGCCGGCACGTTGATCGGCTTGTTTCGACGTCTTGCCATGCGCGTTTACCCCACAACGGACGCAGTCCGGCGCTCCAATCCCGGGATAGGTTTCTGCCACAGCGGCAGGAACGAAACAAGAACCATCTTGAGCGTGCATTCCATGCCGAGCGCCACCTACGCCGTTTTCCGCTCCGCGATCCTCCCCGAAAAACAGGTGGTCTGCAGCCATGAGGGCCGCCCTCGCGAATTGTGTGGCTGCCGCAATGGCGCTGTCTTCGCTTGGCCGGAGTGAAGGACGCGCGGATACGCGACGGTCGCTGGCATGCCGGCGGTTCGCACAAGACGACGCAGAGCTGCGTCAGCACGATCGATCTCGACATCAATGTTCATGTGCGCAAGTTGCGGTAGGTCCTAGCCTGTAGGGTGGGTTAGCGAAGCGTAACCCACCGTTTTCCCGCACGCGCCGGAATGGCGGATTACGCTTCGCTAATCCGCCCTACAGAACGGTCAAATCGACGCGCGCGTAAACGCGAATTTCCTGAACCGGATCAAGCTGATTTGGGCTGTCCAGTCCGCGCCGAAAAAATATTCCCGTTTTCCCTGCCCGCAAATCACCGGCGTAATGCGGCCATCCTGTCCCGCAAGAGGGGATGTTGGCCACGTCACTGACGTTGGGGCAGGCTGCGGTGGACGCGTTTGTGTCGCGGGACGTGCGGCACGGATGCGTGCGGCGAAAGCGTGTGGTCCTGACGCCCGGAATGCTGGCGTCAAGTCCTTGAGAGGCTAACGCCTCCCGGGGGCGATGGTGGCAAGAGGCTCCGATTTACCAGGGAGAGCACGTATAAGTCGTAGAGCCACTGCGCAGGGAAGGCCGGAGTGTTTCCGCTGAACCTGTATGCTCGTGTGCGCATTTCTTGTGATGCACAATTGCACACGAGACCGCGGGTGCAGCGCGCACCCGGTCTTCCCTGCGCCCTCTGAGGGTCGCGTGCGCCCTTACTTTTGGGGGGCGAACGATTTGTAAAACCTCGGGCAAAAGCCTGTCGCGAGAACGATGACTTACATCTCGTCGTCCTCGGCGAACGCGAGGACCCATACGCCGTGTCGTATCTCTTTGGCCAATGCGGTTGACGCCTTCCCATACAACCAGCGCCAGGGGTTATGGGTCCTCGCGTTCGCGAGGACGACGGATTGGAAGGACGTCGCGAATTCAGGACAGCCGGTTGCGTCCCCTACCCCTCGCCCTACACCTCCAGCACCAGCTCCATGGTCATCAACACCGGATTGTCGCCGCGCATCAGCCTGCCCTCGGCGATGCCGCCGAGATAGTCGACCAGGGCGACGTCGAGTTCGGCTTCGAGCGAACCGTTGGCGCCGGGCGCGATCGCGCCGGAGCGGATCAAAAGTTCGGTCGCGAACGGCACGACGCTGCTGCCGTCGGTAAAGCGCGCGCCGATGGTGCTGCCGACGCCGCCGTGAATCCGGGCGCGAAAAATGCCGTGCTGCGCGGCAGAACGATTCCAGGGCGCCGGCAAAATCCTGGTTCGGGCGCAGCCGCAGCGCAAAGGCGCGGCCGGCCGGCTTTGCCCCTGTGCCGGGAGTGGCGAACCGGGCCGAACAGTTTGAAATTGGTCTCGGGGTCCGTCTCCGCGGAAAACACCGCGCCGTCGATGCCGAACGCCTCGGCTTCGAAAGGCTTCCGCGACCATGGTGTCTTCAGGCAGGATGTGGCCGCCATTGATCTTCGCCCATCGGCCTCGCGCCACAGCGCATGGCAGTGGAAAAACGGCGCGCCGTCGCGCACGCCCAGCGTCATCGCGGCCATCCTGAGCTGCGTCACGCCCGCGGGGCGAAAGACATCGCTGTAAAACGCCGCGTTCTCGCCGGTCTTGGACAGCGCCGGCATCACATAGGCGAACGGGCCGAGCCCGCCGCTTTTGATGTTCAGCGTGCCGCCGGGAAATCCCGCCTCGGCAAAGCCACGCCGCGCGGCTTCCAGCAAAGGCACGCCCGCCGGCAGGACAAAACTGAAGGCGCGACCGCGCGCCTCGACCCACTGGATGCGCTCGCGGCACGGACGGCCCCGGCTGATCGATGCGTCGCATCGGTCAGCCGGTTTTGATGTTGTTGAGATCGAGCAGGCCCCTCGCCTCCAGTTCGTCGCGCACCAGCCGTTTTGGAATTTTGCCGTAGCCGGATTTCGGCAGCGCATCCCAGAAGAAAAACCGCTTTGGCATTTTGTAGCGCGGCACTTTTGGGGCGAGAAAGCCGGCCATGTCGGCTTCGGTCACGGGAGCGGCGCCCTCGCGCGGCACGCAGACGGCGACGCCGACCTCGCCCCAGACCGGATCGGGCACGCCGAGCACCGCGACCTCGCCGATGCAGGGATGGGTCAGGATCTTCTCCTCGACCTCGCGCGGATAGATGTTCGACCCTCCGGATATGTACATGTCCGAGGCGCGGCCGGTGATGTAGACAAACCCCTCCTCGTCCATGTGGCCGAGATCGCCGGTGCGGAACCAGCCGTCGCGAAACGCTTTTGCGTTGGCATCGGGGTTGTCGTAATAGCCGGCGAACACGCCGGGCCCGATCACGCAGATCTCGCCGGTCTCGAACGGTTTCAGTTCGTGGCCGTCGTCGCCCTGGATCGAGACCTGCATCCCCGTGCGCTCGTAACCGCAGGTGCCGATCCGCGCCAGCGGCCCGTCCTCGGGATCGTGCAGCGCGGGCGGCAGCACCGTGATGTTGCCGGTGACCTCGCCGAGGCCAAAATACTGCACCAGCACGGGCCCGAGTTTTTTCAGCGCGGCCTTCTGGTCCTCGCGGTACATCGGCGCGCCCGCATAGATCACGTAGCGCAGCGACGAATGATCGAAGCGGTCGCAGGCGGGATGCTCGACCATCATTTTCAGGATGGTCGGCACCGTAAAGATGTTGCTGACGCGATGCGCCTCGATCAGCCGGAACGCTTCAGCGATGTCGAATTTTTCCGACGGCAGCAGGATGGTCGGCACGCCGCGCGCGGCCTGCACCAGTTGATGCACGCCGGCGCCATGCGACAGCGGCGCCACCACCAGCGAGGCGTCGTTTTCCGTGGTGCCGGGCATCAGATCGGCGAGGTGGTTGGTCACGACATAGGCCATCTGGCCGTGGGTCAGCACCGCCGCCTTGGAGCGGCCCGTAGTGCCCGAGGTGAAGAAGAACCAGCAGGGGTCGTCGTACTCGACCGCGATGTTTTGCACCTTCGCGCCGGCATTGGCCTGAATCGCCTCACCCAGCGATATCTCGCCGAATGCGCCCTCGCCGATCCGCCAGATGAATTCGAGCGCGGGGCCGGAGACCGCAGCCGCGTGATCCGGGAAATCACCATGGCACAAAAACGCCTTCGCGCCCGACGCGCTGCCGAGCCAGGCCACCTCGTCCGGCATCAGCCGGAAATTGGTCGGCACCCAGACCGCGCCAAGGCGGAAGGCCGCGAACATCGACCAGAACATCTCGTCGCAATTCTTGGAATGGACCAGGATGCGGTCGCCTTTGACGATGCCGCGCGCCGAAAGTGCGGCCGCCAGCGCCGAGACGTGAGCGTCGATCTCGCGCCAGGTCCAGGATTTTTCCGCCCAGATGAAGCCAATGCGGTCGCCGTGCCGGCGCGCATTCTGGGTCAGGAAATGCGCCAGATTCATCACCCGGCGCGACATCCGGTTCATGCCACCGCGCGGCGCGCTTGCGGGCTCGCTCACCTCCGGTTCCTCACCGGCGTCCCATCCATTGCCCCGCCGCAAGCAGCACGACGCCGACGACCGCGGCCACGATGCCGTGCTTGGTGTGGACATGGCTGTCGCCGGCCGCATAACCCGGGAAAAAGCCCGGCAATTGATCCGCCGGCATCATGAAATACACCGCGGCCACCACCAGCAGCACGACGCCGAGCACGAACAGAACAAGCTTCATGGATATCCTCCCAAAATCGACGCGCGATCGGCCGGTTCCGCCAGCGTCGCGCTTTTCCGGAAAATTCAACCAGATTCAGGCGCGCTTGTTAATGGCCAAGATTCACGGCAGAGATCGCTGCAACGATCACCGCAACCCCGTACCCTTGCAGCGCTGGCATTTCACGACCTTGTCGCCCTTTTTCAGCAAGCCCTTGCCTTCGCAATTCTTGCAGGGCTGCTTCTTCTTGGTGTTCGGGCCTTTTGCGCTAGCCATGCCATTCTCCCGTCATCGAACGCATCGGCGCGGTCGAGCGACACAATCTGGATCCGATCAATGGGATCAGGGATACAGCAAAAACCAATTGAGGACAGAAATGATCACCCGCCGCGCGCTGATTTCGACCGCAATGACCGGACTTCTGACCAGCGCTATGGCGTGCCCCGCGCTCGCCGAGCCGCCCTCGCCCGATCCAGTGGCCATCCTGACCGCGATCTATACGCGCGCCGCCAAGGGCAAGGGCGACGGCGGCGCCGCGTTCGTGACCGTGGACAAGGCGGCAAGGGCAAAATACCTGTCGAAATCGCTGACTACGCTCTGGGCCAGGGCCGATGCCCATACGCCAAAGGGCGACGTCGGTCCGGTGGATTTCGATCCCGTCACCAATTCGCAGGAACCGGACGTCAAATCGTTCAAGGTGACGGCTGACAAGCTCGAGGCCGAGAAGGCCGCCGTTGCGGTCACCATGACCAGCCATCGTGAGCCGCCCAAGATTTCGGCCGACGACACGGTACATTACGACTTTGTGCGCGAAGGCGGCGTCTGGAAGATCGACGATATCAAGGGCTCGGTCGATGGCGAAGCATGGTCGATCCGTGCCATGCTGGAGGAATCGCTGAAGGGCTGATCGAACGCCGACTATCAGGGTCTGCTGAAATGAGAACGCGATGAATAAAGTCCGCGACAACAAGACCCAACGCCGATTCGAACTCGACGCGGGCGGCGCGCTGGCGTTCGCGAATTATCGGCTGACGCCGGGTACCGTCATCATCACCCATACCGAGACGCCGGCAGCCCTGCGCGGCCGCGGCATCGCCTCGGAACTGGTCAAGGGCGCGCTCGAGCTGATCCGCGCCGACGGCCTGAAAGTGATCGCCGGCTGCGGGTTCGTGGTCGACTACCTGCAGAAGCACCCGGAATATACAGACCTCAAAGGATAGCTCACACGATCCGGATCGACATGTCGGGCAGGCCCTCGAGCTTGCACAACAGCACGTCGCCCTTGACCACCGGGCCGACATTCTCCGGGGTGCCGGAATAGATGATGTCGCCGGCCTTCAACTCGAACGCCTCGGACAGTTTTGCGATCTGTTCGGCCACGCTCCAGGTCATGCGGTCGAGGTTCGAATCCTGCCGGATCGTGCCGTTGACCGAAAGCGAGATCGCGCCCTTGGTGAGATGGCCGATTTTTGTCACGGGATGAATAGGACCAAGCACCGCCGCATGATCAAAGCTCTTGCCGATCTCCCACGGCTTCTTCTCGGCCGCCATGCCGTTCTGCAGGTCGCGCCGGGTCATGTCGAGGCCGAGCGCGTAGCCGTAGACATGATCGAGCGCCTGCTCGGCTGCGATATTGCTGCCGCCGGATTTCAGCGCGGCGACCAATTCGACCTCATGGTGGTAGTTCTTGGTCAGCGACGGATAGGCATGATCGGCCACCGTGCCGACCGCGACGTTCTGGATCGCATCGGTCGGCTTCTGGAAGAAGAACGGCGGTTCGCGGGTCGGGTCGGAGCCGCGCTCGATGGCATGCGCGGCGTAATTGCGCCCGATGCAGTAGATGCGGCGGACCGGGAACACCTCGGCCTCGCCGGCAATCGGGATCGTCACCGCCGGCACCGCGAACAGCGGTTTTGCGGCTTGCGCCGCGGCCGGGCGGCTTTCGGCGGCAGCGCCTGCCAGCGCCAGCGCGCCGGTGGCAATCAGGGTCCTGCGGTCGACGGGTTCCAAGGCTGTTCTCCTCTGCACGTTTCTCGTTTGGCGTGGCTATCTAGCCCGCTGCCCGACACCGGGCAACACGACCAAAGCCGGAGCCCCTCGCAACGAAAAAGGCCCGCGCTGCCGCGGGCCTCGATCGCTCGTTCGTCTGAGGGATCAGTGCTTGATGTCCGGGGGCAGCTTGCCGCCATTGGCCGCCAGCTTGGCCATTACCTGCTTGTGCAGCCAGATATTCATGGTGGCGGAATCGTTGGTGTCGCCGGTGTAGCCCAGCTCATGGGCAAGCTCCTTGCGCGCGGTGAGGCTGGAATCGATATCGAGCGCCTTCATCAAATCGACGATCGAGGTGCGCCATTCCAGCTTTTCGCCCTTCTTGGCGGCGGCCGCCTTGTCGACGATGGCGGCAACATCGACGCTTCCCATCGGCGCGGCCGGAGCGGCCGCCGACCCGGTGCTGGACGGCGCAGCCGAGCTACCGGCCGGCGCTGCGCCGCTGCCGGCGGGCGTCGCGCTGGCGTGGCTGCCGAATATCGCGCCCATGATTTTTCCGAAAATACTCATCGCGTGCTCCCAATGCTCAAGGATTTCATGAAGGTTGAACCGCACTTTTCCCGGCGGATGATGACGCCGCAGCCGGCCGCTGCAAAGCTTAGTCGGCGGCTCCGCGCTTGCCAATGCGGCACTGCGGCAAGTGTAGCGTCGGTGAAATGACGCAAGAATGACGCATTTCGTGTTTGCGTTGCGACAACACCGAAGCGTGAGTGCTTGTTGCCGACATTGGGAGTACGCTCGTTGTTCAGTTCGCGACATGGCCAGCTTTGCTTTTCCTGTCTTCGCGTCTGGCCTGATCGTGATCGTTTCCGCGGACGGTTCGCTTGCACCTTTACCGGCGTCGAAAATGCGAATGCTGCCGCACGGGAGACAACGAAAGGGAGACACGACATGGCGACAACCTACCAAAGCAATGTCACACCACTCGGCGGGGCCACACCCGACAGCGCGGCTGCGCCCGTTATTCGCAGCATCGGTCTGTCCGACCTGCACACCGCGCTGCGGCTCGGCTGGGAGGATTTCAAGGCGGTGCCCAGCCACGCCATCATCCTGTGCGTGATCTATCCGGTGCTCGGACTTGCGATCGCGCGCACCGTGCTCGGCTATTCGGTGCTGCCGCTTGCTGTTTCCGCTGGCGGCGGGCTTTGCCCTGCTCGGTCCGTTCGCCGCACTCGGTCTGTATGAATTGAGCCGACGCCGCGAGCGCGGTGAGCCCGCCTCGGCATCGGATGCGCTCGACGTGCTGCGCTCGCCCTCGTTCGGCGCGATGCTTGGCCTCGGCGTGCTGCTGCTGGCCCTGTTCGTGACCTGGGTGGCCACCGCGCAGGCGATCTATATCGCGACGTTCGGTTATGCCGGCGCCACCGGCATTCCGGATTTCCTCGAGCGCGTGCTGACCACCCCGCAAGGCTGGTGGCTGATCATCGTCGGCTGCGGCACAGGTTTCCTGTTCGCCGTGGTGGCGCTGTGCATCAGCGTGGTTTCCTTCCCGCTGATGCTCGACCGCCATGCCGGCGCCGGCGACGCCATGGTGACGTCGCTGCGCGCGGTGGCCCGAAATCCGCTGCCGATGGCGGCATGGGGATTGATCGTCGCCGTGCTGCTGGTCTTGGGATCGCTGCCGTTCTTCCTCGGCCTTGCCGTCGTGATCCCGCTGCTCGGTCATGCCACCTGGCATCTCTATCGCGAGGTGATCGCACCGGATCCGAACCCGCGGCCGATGCCGCCCCGTCCGGCGCTCGAAAAGCGTTTTGCCGCGGATTTCCCGGCTGCTTTGTTCTCCTGGCGGCGCAAGACCGACGCCTGAGGGCCATCGGGTCAGGCCATGCTTGAGCCCGCCGGCCGCATGCCGGCCGGCGGGTGGGATGCGTATTGAGGAGGCTGGAGGCCATTTTTTGGCCGCGCTTGGCGCGGAAATTTCGTGCTAAGAGACCTTCGCCCCGTCACGAGACGATTCCTGGAGCGCGCCCTGCTGACCCCTCGTTATATGATCGCGGCCTTGGCCGTCGGCGCTGCGCTGATTATGCCGGCCGCATCCCACGCCGCCGTCGCCTGCGGCACCGGCACGTTCGAGGCATGGCTGGCCGATTTCAAGACCGATGCCGCCGCCAAGGGCATTTCCCAGGCCGCGATCGCCTCCGGCCTGAATGGCGTGACCCAGGACAAGAGCGTGTTGGCCCGCGATCATTCGCAGGCGGTCTTCAACCAGACTTTTGAAGAATTTTCCGGCCGCATGGTGCCCCCCCGCCTGACGCGCGGCAGCAACATGCTGAAGCAATACGGTTCGGTGCTGGTTCGGATCGAACAGGCCTATGGCGTGCCGGCTGAAGTCATTGTCGCGATCTGGGGACTGGAAACCGATTTCGGCGCCAATAACGGGAAATTTCCGACCATCCGCTCGCTCGCGACGCTGGCGTACGACTGCCGCCGCTCCGACGAATTCCGCGCCGAGCTGATGGACGCGCTGCGCATCGTGGAGCGCGGCGATATCGCGCCTGCGGACCTCAAGGGCGCCTGGGCCGGCGAAATCGGCCAGACCCAGTTCATGCCGTCGTCCTACATCAAATACGCCGTCGACTTTGACGGCAACGGCCACGCCGATCTCATTCGCAGCGTGCCGGACGTGCTGGCCTCGACCGCCAACTATTTTGCGGGCCACGGCTGGCAGAAGGGCAAGCCTTACGACCCCGGCACTGCAAATTTCGCTGTCATCCAGCAGTGGAACAAGAGCGAGGTCTACGCCAAGACCATCGCTTACTTCGCGACCCAGCTCGCGCACGCGCCTTAGGCGCACCTCAGCTCAAAGACCCAAATTCCCGACAGCTACGCCAAATCTGGGCCTAGGGCCGATCGCTTCGCAACCGGCCCCCTGCCCCGGTCTTCGGATTACTTCATCATCCCCGCGTGCATCGCCTTGCTGAGATGCATCGCGCACACACCCATCTTGCCATCGAGCATCGCGCCCTGCGCCATCGCGATTTCCTTCTGCCCCATCATTCTGTTCGGGCCGTCAGCCATAGCGTCGATTGCGGATTCGGCTTTGGTCATATTGGCGCCACTGCAGCCGCCCATATGCGCGGCAGACGCGGGAATGGTCGAACACAAAATGGCAGCCATTGCGGCCGCTCCGAGTAACTTATTGATCATGTTACTTTCCAGTTCTGTTTTAGAACAGACCCAACGTCATTGCTGGAATCTGTAGGACAATTGATCGCGCATCGCGCAAAACTTCCGGAATGAATTTCGCGCGAGTAAATTGTGATCAACGCGCAACGCAGAGCGTTATGCGAAACATCGCGTTTCCATTACGGGCTCGTAATCAATTCAATCGAATTGATCGTTTCGTCGTGCGCGGATACTGCCGAACTGCGGAGCCGAAAATGTTTTGCGTCGATCAACAGAACGAGGTCGACCAAGTCGGTCGGCGAGAATCGGTCAGCGCAGAATCAATTCCTCGACACGGCGATCGACACCTCGACGCTCCGACATCGTTGCGTCGTCGAAGCCGGACGGAGATCGGCCAACCCCGGTCTCTTGGTCGTTGCCTTCGCGCGCGGCGCGTCGGCGAAGCAATCTGTCGGCCGATCAGGTCGCGCGGAGACAGCACGCCGGGAGCGTAAGCGGACTGGGCCCGACCTTCTTGCTCATCGCTCCAGGAAAACATGAGCTCGTGTGGCCCAAGAGGTCGACCAAACGTCCTATAAGAAATGATTCTATATTCATAGCTTATCTCATGCGCGAATCACATACGCGATCGACCGATTCGGCGTCCAAGCGGCGCTTGCAGCCGGATGTTCTTGACCAAAGCCTTGAAAATCATCGAGCCGGCACCATTTTTGGGAAGGGCCGACCTTATGTCCGCATTACGACAATTCCGCTATTTTACGGGCTTTTTGGCGATGCGTTGCCAAAAATCCGGCACCAGCGGTATTCAATTGGGCAGCTATGCTGACCGGTTAATCAGAACTTACTTTTGCTATGCGTTTTGAGACTAGCTGCACCGCAGCATTGGAACTCCCGCACTGCGATAAACTGTTCTATATTCATTTCAACGATGAGGCTTTCCTCCAAGAGCTGAATCGGAACTACGAAGGAGATACCCATGTTGCTCTCGCTCATCCGCATGATCCAGGCTTTCCGGGACTATCAGCGCAATGTCAGCGAACTGGCCCAGCTTAGCGATCGCGAACTGGCCGATATCGGTCTTGATCGCTCGGATATTCCGCGCGTGGCAGCCGGTACCTATAACGGCTGATACGCCGTCAAGCTGACTGACGAACGGATAGCGCCCGCGTCACCGCGGGCGTTGTCGTATCCGGCATCGGAGCCGAGCTCCTGGTTTGTTATTTTATCCCGCTTCTTCACGCGAACCGGTATCCACCTCGGGATCAGGTCCGAAGGCATGCTTCGCTCGAAAGCGCTCTAGCGCATTCCACTGCGGCTGAAAAAGCGCTAACCCTGCGCGATGACTGGCATCAAAACTTCATCCGAACCCGTGCACGTGGTCGGCGCCGGCCTTGCCGGCTCGGAAGCCGCCTGGCAGGTCGCGAGAACCGGCGTCCATGTCGTGCTGCACGAGATGCGCCCCGAGCGGATGACCGAGGCCCATCGCACCGATGGCCTTGCCGAACTCGTCTGCTCCAATTCGTTTCGCTCCGACGACGCCGCCAACAACGCCGTCGGGCTGCTGCACGCCGAGATGCGCCGGCTGGGGTCGCTGATCATGCGGTCGGCCGACGCCAACCAGGTGCCGGCCGGTGGTGCGCTGGCGGTCGATCGCGACGGATTTTCCGCCGCTGTGACCAAAGCCCTGCAGGATCACCCCCTGATCGAGATCGAGCGGGCCGAAATCGCCGGTCTGCCGCCGCTGGACTGGCGCAACGTCATCGTCGCGACCGGCCCCCTCACCTCGGCGCCCTTGGCAGATGCCATCCGCGAACTGACCGACGAAAACGCGCTGGCCTTTTTCGACGCGATCGCCCCGATCGTGCACCGGGACTCCATCGACATGTCGGCGGCCTGGTTCCAGTCGCGCTACGACAAGGTCGGTCCCGGCGGCACCGGCGCCGACTACATCAATTGCCCGATGTCCAAGGAGCAATATGACGGCTTCGTCGAGGCGCTGATCTCCGGCGAAAAGACCGAATTCAAGGAGTGGGAAACCAACACGCCCTATTTCGACGGCTGCCTGCCGATCGAGGTGATGGCCGAGCGCGGCCCGGAAACCTTGCGCCATGGCCCGATGAAACCGGTCGGCCTCACCAATTCGCACAATCCGGCCGTGAAGGCGTACGCCATCGTGCAGCTGCGCCAGGACAACAAGCTCGGCACGCTCTACAACATGGTCGGTTTCCAGACCAAGCTGAAGCACGGCGCGCAGCAGCGCGTATTCCGCACCATCCCCGGGCTCGAGAACGCCGAGTTCGCGCGGCTCGGCGGGCTGCATCGCAACACCTTCCTGAATTCGCCAAAACTGCTGGACACGCAGTTGCGGCTGCGCGCCGATCCCCGGCTTCGCTTCGCCGGACAGATGACCGGCTGCGAAGGCTATGTGGAATCCGCCAGCATCGGCCTGATCGCGGGCCTCTATGCCGCCGCCGATGCCCGCGCGGCGTTCGCTGACGCCGCCGCCAGCCGACCACGGCGCTCGGCGCGCTGCTCGGCCACATCACCGGCGGCCATATCGAGACCATCGACGCCGGGCCGCGCTCGTTCCAGCCGATGAACATCAATTTCGGACTGTTTCCGCCGCTCGCCAACCCGCCGACCAGAAAGCCGGATGGCGCCCGGCTGCGCGGCAACGAAAAGACCGTCGCCAAGAAACAGGCGATCAGCGCCCGCGCGCTGGCCGATCTCGATCGCTGGATCGCCGACAGCCTGCACGATCGCGGCGGCGGCGTGAGCCACTCATGAGCTTGCCCAAAGACGACGCCGCCGTGCTGTCGGCGCAATGGACCGAAGGCGTACTGCTGAAGCGCGACGTGTTTTCCACGGTCGAGCGCGGCCGCTTTCGCCAGGCCCGACGGCGAAGTCGATGCGGTGCTGCGCCGGCTCGATCAGGTGCCGTGGTGGTCCTACATCCCGGCGCGCCATCTGTTCGCGCGCGAGCGCCGCGCGCTGGCGCTGGCGCGCAACCTGCATGTCGGGCCGGAACTGCTCTGGGCCGGCCGCCAGGCGCTGGTGCGCGGATTCATCAACGGCGTGGCGCTGCATCTGGCCAAGCCGGTCGGCGATGTCGCCTATTTCCGTTCCGCCAAGCAGGCGCTGCGCAAGCTGCATCGCGCCGGCATCTGCCATAACGATCTCGCCAAGGAGCAGAACTGGCTGCGCGGCAACGACGGCCACGCCTATGTCACCGACTTCCAGCTCGCGGCCTGCTTCAAGACGCGCAGCCGGCTGTTCCGCATCGCCGCCTATGAGGATCTCCGGCATCTGCTGAAGCACAAGCGCAGCTACGCGCCGGAAGCGCTGACGCCGAAGGAGCGCAAGATCCTGGCGCGCAAATCGCTCGTCGCCAGCGTCTGGCTCGCGACCGGCAAGAAGGTCTACCGCGCCATCACCCGCGGCCTGTTCAATTTTACCGACCGCGAAGGCGGCGGACGGCGGCTGGTCAACGACGCGCCGGTGCTGGTCGATCTGATCCGCAGAAATCCGGACGTTCGCGACACCGCCATTGTCGCTTTCGCCGACCGGCGCACCGGCGTCGGGCTATATGCCTTTGTCGAGGCCGACCGCCCCGCGCTGGAAGCGCAGTTGCGCGACGAACTCACGGCGGCCAAGGGCCCCAAGCCGCCGGAACATATCCAGGTGGTGCAGGCCCTGCCGCGCGACAGCGCCGGAAAACCCCGCACCGAGATCCTGCAACTGGTGGCGATGAACCAGCTCGATCTGATCGAGCCGATGATGGCGAGCGATACCGACCGCGCGTTCCTGAAAGACATTCTGGAATCGCGGAAGAACCTGCGGGATCGTTTCAATTTCGAAGCCGTCGATCACACCCAGCCTTCGTCTTGAAACGCGCTTGCGTCCGCCATCAGCGGCCCGGCTTCCTGGTACAGACCGGATCGCCCTTGGCCTGAACGACGCAGTCCCAATCCGGGCCAAAACCGGCATTCGCCCGCTGCTGCTGCAGGTTCGGGAAATAGATCATGACCAGGGCAAAGACCACGACGATAGCCGCGGTCAGGCTCACGACGCCGATGATGCCATTCCGGTCCGGACTCCACTGCGGCCATCGCATGAGCGATCATATCACAGATCAGGCCAGAATATCCCCGACCGCGACCCGCTACATGCGTGACGCGGCCCACTGCCATGCACTTGGTATCCCGAAATTGGTATTTTCGGGATACCAAATTGGTATATGCAATCGCGTACCAAACTCGCTGCCGCTTGAGATTACCGATGTCGCAGATGTTCCAGATCCATGGCCAGTTGCGCGAAATGATCCTGTCGCTCGACCTGGCGCCGGGCGAACGGCTGACGGAACGATGGCTCGAGAGCCGCTTCGAGGGGTCCCGTACCCCTATCCGGGCGGCGCTGGCACGGCTCGAGAATGAAGATCTGGTGCGGCGCGACGGCCGCAACTGGATGGTGGCGCCCATCGACCTCAGCGAACTGGAAGCCCTTGCCGAGTTCCGCGAGCCGTTGGAAACGACCGCCGTCCGGCTCGCCTGCGCAAGGGCGAACGACGCGGATCTTGCCGCGATCGAGGAGATGCTGGATGGCTGCCAACCCGGCGTGCCCCGGGAAGAATGGCACCGGGTCGGCACCGATTTTCACATCGCGATTGCGCGGCTTTCGGGCAACCCTTTTCTGGTCAAGGCTATCGAGGCCGTGATGACCAGGCTGTCACGCGCCCGCTGGCTGGAAGTCTGGACGGAGCCGTCGCGTGAGCAGGCCTGGGCCGAGCATCGACGCATTCTCGGCTTCATCCGGCGCAAGGAGCCCGACGCAGCCGCGCGCGAGGCGGCCGAACATATCAGGGATACCCGCGATCGCCTGCTCGGCTCGCTGAACGACGATCGCCGTGGCCTGCGCGCGCGCGGTTTTTCCGTCATTGGAAAGCGCTGACCGTGGATATGACGTAGATCGTGAGGCGATCATCGACGCCGGTCCATGGAAGCGAAATCTGATCGTTTGCGTGTTCGGATCGTTCACCACCATCCTGGCGATGACGCTGCTGCTGCCGTTCCTGCCGCTCTATGTCGAGCAGCTCGGCGCTACGAACCACGCCGCCATCGTCCAATGGTCGGGCGTCGCCTATGGTGCGACATTCTTCAGCGCCGCGCTGACCGCGCCGCTTTGGGGTCGGCTGGCGGATCGCTACGGCCGCAAGCTCATGCTGATCCGGGCCAGCCTCGGGATGGCGGTCGCGATGTCGCTGATCGGCATGGCCCATAACGTCTGGCAGCTGGTTGCGCTGCGGCTGCTGGCCGGGCTGCTCGGCGGCTACGCCTCGGGCTCCATCGTGCTGGTTGCCGCGCAAACCCCGAAAGCCCGTTCCGGTTGGGCGCTGGGCGTTCTTTCCGCCGGCATCATGGCGGGCAATCTGGTCGGACCGCTGATCGGCGGCGTGCTGCCGCCGTTGATCGGCATCCGCTCGACATTCTTTCTGGCGGGCGGCGTCATCTTCGTTACGTTTCTCGGCACAGCTTTCTTCATTCGCGAAGCGGCGCGGTCGCCCCAGGCCCGCGTCCGCAAGCCGGGCGGCGCCTGGTCGCAGATTCCGGACAAGCTCCCTATCATAGCGATGCTCGCGACCGGCCTTCTGCTGATGATCGCGCAGATGTCGATCGAGCCGATCATCACGGTCTACGTCGCGCAATTTGTCGAACCGGCCCGGGTGACATTCGTCGCGGGCATCGTGATGTCGGCGGCGGCCCTGGGCAGCATCCTGTCCGCCTCACATCTTGGCAAATTCGCCGATCGGGTCGGCCACTGGACCGTCATCACGGCGAGCCTGGCGGTATCGGCGCTGCTGCTGATCCCGCAGGCTTTTGTCGACAGCGGATGGCAGCTCATCGTGCTGCGCTTCCTGATGGGCCTCGCGCTCGGCGGATTGTTGCCATGCATCGCCGCCGTCATCAGGCACAATGTACCCGAGACCATCGCCGGCGGCATCCTGGGCTACTCGGTGTCGGCGCAATATGCCGGTCAGGTGATCGGGCCGCTCGCCGGAGGCTTCGTCGGCGGACATATTGGCATGCGCGCCGTGTTCCTCGGCACCAGCGCCTTGATGGCGGTGGGAGCCCTTGGCAATTTCATCGCGGCGAAGCAGCGCTAAGCGAGCAGGCTTTGCGACCCGACGCGCACCATCGGCTCAAGCTCCTCTGAACTCCTGCGATCGCGATGCCCGCCACAACGTCCACAGCGTCGCCAGCCGTGAGGCCGGGCGCGGCGTAAAGGGATCGTTATCGGCGCGCGACATCCGCTCGAGGTCGCGGCGAACCATCGCCAGCGGCAGGAACACCGGCCGCAGCCGCGGCGGCACGCCGTCGAGCAGGGTCAATGCGGTCTTCAGATGGGCGCGCGCCTCGTCGACAAGCTGATCCAGCGCGGCGCGCAGTTTTGGATTCTGCTTGCCCGAAAATACTTCTTCCGTACCGCTGCCATGCCGCTCCAGCAATTGCAGCGGCACGAACAACTGACGCCGCGATGCATCGAGCGGAAGCGCCGCCATCACCTGCGCTATGCCTTGCGCAAGACCGGCATGGCGCGCGAGATGCTCGATCTCGTCGGACGCTTCACCCGGCAATCCGCGCCGCCGAGCGAAAACAGCGCCGACGAGGTGTCGTCGATATAGCCTTCCAGCGCCGCCATGGTCGGCATCGGGTCGTTGTAGAGGTCGAACTGATGCTCCTCGATCAGGCGCGACAGCCGCTCGACCGGCAGGCGCGCAGTTGCGGATCGCCAGCAGCAGTTCGGCCGCGACCGGATTGCCCTCGATGCCGCCATGCGCCGGCGCCCGCCAGCATGTCGGTCCACCATTGCAGGCGCATTTCGCCCGGCAGCGGCTGGCTGACCTGGATGCGAATCCGGCAAATCTCGACGTTGAAGGCGTACAGCGCCAGCAGCGCCCGGCGCTGGTCGGCCGGCACGAACAACGTGGACGCGTAGCGGGCAAAATCATGGCTGCGGACCAGTTCGGCGCAAAAGTCCGGCCGCATCCGTGCTGCTCGTCCGCGCTCGCTCATGGCACCGCGATCAGCGCCGCCGCGACGCGCCGCCGCTCGCCGATCATGATGTTGTAGGTGCGGATCGCCGGCCCGGTCTGCATCGCATCCAGCACCACCCTCACCGCTCCGCAGCGCCTCGCGCAGCGTCGGACGGCGGCAGCCAGACCTCGGTGCCGGTGCCGATGATCAGGGTGTCGATGCCGTTGGCCGCGGCGAACACCCGCGCCAGCGACGCGCGGGTCGATTTCCTCAGGACGCGTCACCGGCCAGGCCCAGATCGCATCCGGCAGGCACAACAGCGAGCCGCGATGCGACATGTCGGCAAAGGCAAAGCCGCCATTGCCGTAGGCCTCGATCGGCGCCGACCTCGGAAGATGCGGAGCGTCCGGGCCGTCATCTTTTGGTTTGATCATGATCTCGTCCGAAACCGGTTCCCACTTTCGGATCATGCTCGCGTTACTTCTTCGACGGCTTGTCGGGCTTGTCCGGCGCGTCGGCCCGGTGGTCGCCGACGCCGAGATAGATCAGGATCGGCGCGGCGATGAAGATCGAGGTGTAGGTGCCGACCAGCACCACGCCGAACATCATCACGGCGGTGAAGCTGTGAATGGCATTGCCGCCGAACAACAGCAGCGCCAGCAGCGCCAGCGTCACCGTGACGTGGGTGATGATCGAGCGCGACAGCGTCGAATTGATCGATTCGTTGAGCAGTTCCGGCATCGGCATTTTCTTGTAGCGCCGCAGCATTTCGCGGATCCGGTCATAGATCACGACGGTGTCGTTCAGCGAATAGCCGAGAATCGTCAGCAGCGCCGCGATGCTGGTGAGATCGAAATCGACCTGCGAGATCGACATGAAGCCGATGGTCAGCACGATGTCGTGGACGTTGGCGATCATGGCGCCGAGCGCGAACTGCCATTCGAACCGGAACCAGAGATAGATCAGGATCGCAACGATCGCCAGCATCAGCCCGAGCATGCCGTAGGCCAGCAATTCGCCGGAAACCCGCGGTCCCACCACTTCGACGCGGCGGTAGTCGACGGCGTCGCCGAGCGCGCCGCGAACCTTCTGCACCGCCTCCTGCTGCGCGGCATCGCCGCCGGGCTGCTCGGCGACCCGGATCAGCACCTCGGCCGGACCGCCGAACTGCTGCAACTGGACGTCGCCGAGACCGAGGCCGCTCAGCGTTGCGCGCATCGCGGCGATATCGGCGGCGCCGGACTTGGCCCGCACTTCCAGCAGCGTGCCGCCCTTGAAGTCGATGCCGAAATTCAGCCCGTGGGTGAAGAACAGCGTGATCGCGACAATCGACAGCAGCGCCGAAATCGGAAAGCTGATGCGGCGAAAGCGGGTGAAGTCGAATTGGGTGTCGTCGGGCACGATGCGCAGCGACGGCAGCCAGCCGAAGCAGCTGACCACGGTCAGCACGACAATCAGGACGCCCAGCCCGAGAAGAACGAAATGTGTCACAGCCGCGCTCCGCATGATCAAATCGGCACGCTTTGCGGCCGCTTCCACCGCACCCAGCCCGCGACGATCAGCCGGGTCAGCGTGAACGCGGTGAAAACCGTGGTGATGATGCCGATGCCGAGCGTCACGGCGAAGCCGCGCACCGGCCCGGTGCCGATGTAGAACAGCACCGCGGCGGCGATGAAGGTGGTGATGTTGGAATCCAGAATCGTCGACAGCGCGCGCTTGAAGCCGGCGTCGATCGCCGAAATCGCGGTGCGGCCGCCGCGCAATTCCTCGCGGATGCGCTCGTAGATCAGCACGTTGGAGTCGACCGCGATGCCGACCGTCAGCACGATGCCGGCGATGCCGGGCAGCGTCAGCGTCGCGTTCAACAGCGACAGCACGCCGAAGATCATCGCGACGTTGATGGCGACCGCGATATTGGCGAACACGCCGAACAGCCGGTAGGTCAGCAGCATGAACACGATGACCATGATCGAGCCGACATAGGCGGCGAGTTCGCCCTTTTCGATCGAATCCTGGCCGAGGCCCGGACCGACGGTGCGCTCCTCGATGATGGTCAGCGGCGCCGGCAGCGCGCCGGCGCGCAGCAGGATCGCCAGATCGTTGGCCGGCCTGCACGGTGAAGTTGCCGGAAATCTGGCCGCGAGCCGCCGGTGATCGGCTCGCGGATCACCGGCGCCGAGATCACCTCGTTGTCGAGCACGATCGCGAAGGGCTGCCCGACATTCTCCGAGGTCGCCTGCGCGAATTTGCGCGAGCCCGCGGTATTGAAGCGGAAGTTGACGATCGGCTCGCCCGAGCGCTGGTCGAAGCCGGGCTGGCGCATCGGTCAGATCGCCGCCGGAGACCAGCACCTGCTTCTTGACGACATAGGGCGGATCTTCGGCGTGTCGGAGCTCATCAGCACTTCGGAATCCGGCGGCACCCGGCCCTGCATGCGCCTGCTCCGGCGGCACCGTGGTATCGACCATCCGGAAATCCATCTTGGCGGTCTTGCCCAGCATCTCCTTCAGCCGGGTCGGATCCTGCAGGCCCGGCACCTGCACCAGAATGCGGTCGGTGCCCTGGCGCTGGATCAGGGGCTCGACGGTGCCGAGTTCGTTGACGCGGCGCTCGACGATCTGGATCGACTGTTCGACCGTCTGGCGGATGCGCTCGGTGATCGCGGCCGGCGGAACGGTCAGGCGGATCAGGCCGCCGCCGGCGTCGCTGACCTCGAGGCTGCGCTGGCCGCTGGAGCCGAGCAAGCCGCCCAGCGGCTGCGACAGCTCGCGCAGCTTGGCCAGCGCGGCCGGCAGGTCGGTATCCTTGGTGACGCGGACCTCGACGCTGTCGGCCTTGCGAGGCCAAGCCCGGTATAGCCGATCTTGGCCTCGCGCAGCGACGCGGCGCACGTCGTCGCGAACCTGCGTCGAGCTTCTCCTTCTTGACGTAATTGGAATCGACCTCGAGCAGCATATACGAGCCGCCCTGCAGATCGAGGCCGAGCACCAGCCGGCGCTGCGCCCATGCCGGCCAGGTCTTGACCGTGGCTTCGGGGAAGAAATTCGGCACGGCGCAAAGGCACACCACCAGCGCCGTCAGGATGATCGCCAGCGCCTTCCACCGCGTGAAATACAGCATCGAGTTGACCCGTCAGAATTTTGGAATATGCGCGTGCCTCAGCGAAAGCGCGCTAACTCGCCGAAGCTATCGTTCCTTGGCAGGTGTCGGCCTTTTCCTTGGCCGGCTCGCCCTTGGCGCGCACGCCCGAAATCATCTGCCGCATCTGCCGCACCCGGACCCCGTCGGAGATTTCGAATTCGATCTGGTCGTCATCGACCACCTTGGTCACCTTGCCGACCAGGCCGCCGGTGGTCACGACGGTGTCGCCGCGGCGGATGTTCTTCACCAGTTCGGCGTGGTCCTTCACCTTCTTCTGCTGCGGCCGCAGAATCAGGAAATACATGATCACGAAGATCAGCGCGAACGGCAGCAGCGACATCAACATGCTGTTGGTATCGCCGCCACCCGCGGCCTGGGCAAACGCAGGGGTAATCAGCATTCGGACAATCCTCGTGAAACGGGAATGAACCGGCGACGCATTGGGCGTCGGGCCGGTTCGGGCAAATTCGCGCGGACTATAGCGGCCGCGGTCCCAATTGCAACGCCGCCGGAGCTCATTTGCCCTCATTTGAGGCGGCTTGCGGCCTTCCCAAAGGCCCGATATGGGTGCGGGATCAGGAACCCCAGAGATGTCGAAAAAGCCCCGCAAAACCGCACCGTGCCGCCGCCAGGCCGGCATCGCGAAAATCGTCCGCCGACCGCGGCAAAACGCCCTGCCGCAGCCGCCCGAACACGATGCCGCGGAGCGGATCGCGCGCGCGCTCGAAGCCATCGCCGCCCACCTGTCGGCGGCCTCGCGCAGCGCCCGCGGCCAGCCGATCCGCTTCGACAGCGCCGACGCCTTCGTCTGGCACCCGGACGGACGGCTGGCGCCGGTGCCGCGCGTCAGCCGCGTCGATATCGGCCTGCTCAAGGGCATCGACCGGATGCGCGACATCCTGATCGAGAATACCGAGCGTTTCGCCGATGGGCTGCCCGCCAACAACGCGCTGCTGTGGGGCGCGCGCGGCATGGGAAAATCGTCGCTGGTGAAGGCGGCGCATGCCAGCATCAATGCGAACCGCAAGCCGGCCGACCGGCTGAAACTGATCGAGATTCACCGCGAGGATATCGAGAGCCTGCCGGCGCTGATGGAGCTGCTGCGCGGCTCCAGCTTCCACTTCATCGTGTTCTGCGACGACCTGTCGTTCGACGGCAACGACGCGTCCTACAAGTCGCTGAAGGCGGTGCTGGAGGGCGGCATCGAGGGCCGGCCCGACAATGTCATCCTGTACGCCACCTCGAACCGCCGTCATCTGCTGGCGCGCGAGATGATCGAGAACGAGCGCTCGACCGCGATCAATCCCGGCGAAGCGGTCGAGGAAAAAGTCTCGCTGTCGGACCGCTTCGGCCTGTGGCTCGGCTTTCACCGCTGCAGCCAGGACGAATACCTCGCGATGGTGAGGGGCTATTGCGGCCATTTCGGCATCAAGCTCGCCGAGGCCGAGCTCGAGCGCGAGGCGCTGGAATGGTCGACCACGCGCGGCTCCCGCTCCGGCCGCGTCGCCTGGCAGTTCACCCAGGAACTGGCGGGACGGCTGGGCGTCAGGATGGCGGGGAAGTAGACCCGCTGCGTTGTTAGTGCCCCGACGTAACCCGAGGGCTATCGGTCATCCCACGCGAAAGCGGAGGATCCAGTACGCCGCAGCTTCGCGGCTCTATCACAAGCACTCTGGAATACTGGGCCGCCCGGTCGAGCCGGGCGGTGACAACAACGGGGCAGTTCATGCCCCGTTGAGGAATTGAAGCGGGTCAACCGGGGTACGATCCCTTGCGGATCTCGAAGTGGAGCTGCGGCGACCCCACCTCGCCCGACTGACCCGACTTGGCAATGACCTGGCCGCGCTTGATGGTGTCGCCGCGCTTCACCAGCAGTTCACTCGCATGGGCATATGCGGTGACGTAACCGTTGGCGTGCCGAACCAGGACCAGATTGCCATAGCCCTTGAGTTCATTTCCGGAATAGGCGACGACGCCGTCCTCGGCGGCCTTGACCGGCGTGCCCTCGGGCACCGCCAGATTGATGCCGTCATTGGCCTTGCCGTTGGCCTTGGCGCCGTAGGCGGTGATCACCTTGCCGCGCACCGGCCAGCGGAAGGTCGGCAGCGCGCCGGTGGCTTCGGCGGCCTTGACCGGCGTTTCAGCCGCGGGCTCCTCCAGCGGTCGGCGTGGCCTGCGCCAGCCGGGCCTTCTGCTGGGGTCACCGGCGCCGCGGCCATCTTGGTGACGGGCGGCGCGGCGACCGCGGCCGGCTGAGCAGGCGGCGACGGCGGTGGGCGCGGCGGCCGCGGGCCGCGGCAGCGGTCTTGGCGCCGGGCACGGTCAGCTTCGTGCCGAGCTTGAGTTTGGCGGAGGGATCGAGGTTGTTGGCCTTTGCCAGCTCCGCCACCGACACGTGGTTGCGGTGGGCGATGCTGAGCAGCGTGTCGCCGTGGATTGACGACATGAACGCTCGGCGGCACGGCGGCCACCGCAACGGGCTTGCTCGACCGGCGCCGCCAGTGCGGGCGCAGCCAGTAGCGGCGGCGGCCTGGATGCGGAATGATCAGTTGCTGGCCCGGCGACAGCGCGCGCGGACCCTTGTAGCCATTGGCCTGCAGGATCGCGGCGGGCGAAACATTGTAGCGGCGCGCCAGTGTCTCGAGCGTGTCGCTGGTGCCGACGATGATCGTGGTGCCGCCCTGCGCCGGGCACGGGTCGCCGCGACCGAACGCGGCGCGACGCTGCCGGTGGTCTCGAGCGGCGGATGGGCGGGCGGAGAATAGGAGGCCACCCCGCGCCCTCCTCCGGACACGCCGGTGCTGGCGGCCGGATAGGATTGCGGCGCCGAGATCGGCGGCGGCAGCGCCGCGGACTGGTACTGGCTGTTGCGGGCGGGAATATTGCGGAAGTTCGCGGCGCTCGACCGCCGGCGTCGGCACCGAGCCGGTAGCTTCCTGCGAGGCAAAGGGATTGGAAAGCGGAGTTTTGCGAAAGCCGCGTCGACATGTCGGCGCTGCAGCCGGCAAAACCGATCGACATCAGCGCCAGCACCGCGACCTGCGGTGACGCGGCGCGAGCAAAGCAACTCGACGACACGGGACATGGTTACTCACTCGTACGCAACAAATTACTGTTTTGAGTAAACACCTCCCCAGTAAACAACCGCTTAACCCTGCGAATAAGATGTTGGCGGGAGCAGCCAATCCGCAGATTTTACAGCTCGCGGGCGATGCCCGGCAGCGCCGGCACGAAGCGCACGTCGACCAGCTCCTTGCGCTCGAAACCGGTCTCGCGTCCGGGTCACGCGGACCAGGGTCTGGGTGCCCTGATGCGGCCCGACCGGCGCGATCAGGATACCGCCGGGCTCCAGCCGCTGCGCCAGCGCCTCCGGAATTTGCTCCATTGCCGCGGTCACGATGATGCGGTCGAACTGGCCGGCGCTGGCCGGAAGCGTCGAAGCCGTCCCCCAGCATCACCTCGACATTGTCGCAGCCGGCCTGCTCCAGCCGCGCCCGGGCGCTGTCGGCCAGCGTCCGGTAGCGCTCGATGGTCAGCACCTGCCGGCACAAGCCGCGACAGGATGGCGGCCTGGTAGCCGGAGCCGGTGCCGATCTCCAGCACGCGGTGCTGCTTCTGCAGCTGCAACTGCTCGGTCATGTAGGCGACCACGAAGGGCTGGCTGATGGTTTGCCCGCAGGCGATGCCGAGCGCGCTGTCGCGATAGGCGTCGGCGCGATCGGCCGGCTCGACGAAAACCTCGCGCGGATCTCCTCCATGGCGCGCAGCACGGCCTGATCGCTGATCCCGCGCCGCCGCAGGTTGAGCTGAAACATCATCTTTTCCGGACGGATCAGGCATCAGCATCGCATTAGCTCGATCCCGGAGCTCAAGCTTTACGCGACTTTGAGCCCGCCACCAGGCGACTCAGGGCATCCAAGCGAACGTCAATAGCAGGACAACCCTACGATCGGTCCGATTAAACCCTAAGTCTGTTAATTCGTGTTCCCGGCCCGGAACCCGGTCGCAGCCATGGCGTTGACCGCGCAAACGGCCAAACCTCTCCAGCTCGAACGAAACCAGCCGCGTCAGGCCAGTTATAAGCCTGCGCTCCACGTTGACATTGCGCAAATCAGCGTTATTTGCGAACCTTAGCCATGGGACGGGCAAGGACGATCACCATGACTGCGACGCGGCCGCCGGCGGTTCGGTGTTTCTCGTCGAAGACGAGGTCATGATCAGGATGATGGTCGCCGACATGCTGGAGGAATTGGGCTATCAGCGTCGCGGCCGAGGCCGGCGAAATCAACGAAGCCATGAAGCTGGCGCAATCGACCGAGTTCGACATCGCCATCCTCGACGTCAACGTCAACGGCAAGGTGATTTCGCCGGTCGCCGAACTGATCAAGGCCCGCAACCGCCCGTTCATCTTCGCAACCGGCTATGGCTCGTCCGGTCTGCCGGAAGAATACCGCGACCGCCCGGCGCTGCAAAAGCCCTTCCAGCTCGAAACGCTGGCGCAGGATGATCGACACCGCGCTGAAGAGCCCGGCGGCTTAGGGCAAACTCCTCAGGCGCGTCGAACCCATCGCAACACGAAGACTTATCGCAGCGTGGTCGCCAGCGCTTCCGAAAACTCTTCGTCGGTGCGGTCGAGCCGCAGCGGCGTCACCGAGACATAGCGCGCGGCCAGCGCCGCGAGATCGGTGCCTTCGGCCGGCACTTCGACCTGCGCCAGGCGCTCGAAACCGATCCAGAAATATGGATTGCCGCGGCCGTCGCGGCGCTCGTCGACCTTCAGAAAGCCGAGATTGCGCTTGCCCTGCCGCGTCACGCGCACGCCCGCTGACGTCCTGCGGCGCGCAGGCCGGAAAATTGACATTGATCACGGTGTTCTTGGGCACGCCGGCGGCGATCACCTTGCGCAGGATCGGCGGGACCGAATTTCAGCGCCGTCTCCCACAGCGGCGCGTGGCGGGTCTCGACGCTGAATTCCTGCGACAGCGCGAACGACGGCATGCCCAGGATGGTGCCTTCCAGCGCGCCGGCGATGGTGCCGGAATAGACCACGTCCTCGGCGACGTTGCGGCCCTTGTTGACGCCGGACAGCACGAGGTCCGGCTTGGTTTCGCCGAGGATGTGGCGCGCGCCCATGATCACGCAATCGGTCGGCGTGCCCCGCACCGCGAAATGACGCGGGCCGATCTCGCGCAGCCGCAACGGATCGTTCAGCGACAGCGAATGCGAGACGCCGGACTGATCGAGCTCCGGCGCCACCACCCAGACGTCGTCGGACAGCGCGCGGGCGATCTCCTCGACGATTTTCAGGCCGGGGGCATGGATGCCGTCGTCATTGGTGCAGAGAATTCGCATCCGCTAAATGCCTTTTCGGTCGATTCCACGGCTCGATCCGATGCGCCGTCTTATCCGGCCCGAACAGCCGAGGCAAACCTCGAAAATACCAGCGAAACCGAGCTGGAGCATGATCGGTTCTGATTAAATCAGAACCGATCATGCTCAGATTCATATTTTGACGCGTTTTCTTCACGCGAACCGGCAGCCACTTCGCTCGAAAACGCTATGGCTGACCGCAAAGCTGCTATTGCTGGTTGATCCGGACGCGCCACATCCGGGTGAACTTTGCCGGCCAGCCTTCGACCCGGATGTTGAATTGCGCGGGGGGCCGCTTCTTCGCCCTCGCCTTGGAGCCAATCTTGGGCGTGGCGGCCGTTGACCCCCCGGTAAATGACAGCTTTGAAGGCGCCGGCGCGGGCTGAGGTTTCGCAGCTTCGGGTTTTGCAGATTCAGGTTTTGGCAACTCGACTTTGGGCGCGGGCTTTGCCGGCTCAGTTGCCGGTGCTGATTTCGTCGGCTTAGCTTTGACGTCCGCTTTCGGCGGCTCCGCCTTGGTTGCAACCTTGGATTCAATCTTGGGCTCGGCCTTTGACGGCGCAACCGGCGCGGGAGCGCTCTCTTTCACGGCCGCTTTCTTTCGCAAAGCGGCCTTGCCGGGCGCCTCCGGATATTTTGCCCGCGCGACCGACAGCCCGGCATTGAAATCTTCGGCATTGAACCAGCGCTGCCCGCTCAAATTTTCGAGCAAATCATCCTCCCATAGCCGGGAGGCCTCGATATCGAATTTGCCCTTTTGCTTCTGGTCGACCGCCTGCATGCCGTAGCCGGTGACCGCCCATTGCTTGCCGACCCAGTAGATGTCCCGATGCAACGCCATTTTCGTAATTTCGATTTCTGAAAGACTTCTCGCCGCAAGCAAAACACGAAGATACCGGGACGCCCCACCTGCGCAATATCGGTGGCGACACCGCTCGAAATAATCGCAAAACGGCCGAAGCTAGCGCGTCCCTCTCCACCAGCTTCAGCCCGCCCATATAGGGCTGCAGCACCTCGGGCACGGCGATCGCGCCGTCGTCCTGCTGATAGGTTTCCATCACCGCGATCAGCGCGCGGCCGACCGCGGTGCCGGAGCCGTTCAGCGTATGCACGAAGCGCGGCTTGCCGTCGGGACCGCGATAGCGCGCATCCATGCGGCGGGCCTGGAAATCGCCGCACACCGAGCAGCTCGAGATTTCGCGATAGGCGCCGCCGTCGCCCTGGCCCGGCATCCAGACCTCGATGTCATAGGTTTTTTGCGCGGCAAAACCCATGTCGCCGGCGCACAAGGTCATCACCCGGTAATGCAGGTCGAGCTGCCGCAGCACTTCCTCGGCGCAGGCCAGCATCCGCTCATGCTCGTCCTTGCTGGTCTCCGGCGTCGTGATCGAGACCAGTTCGACCTTGGTGAATTGATGCTGCCGGATCATGCCGCGGGTGTCGCGCCCGGCGGCGCCCGCTTCGGCGCGAAAACACGGCGTCAGCGCGGTCAGGCGCATCGGCAATTGCTTTTCGTCGAGGATGGATTCGCGGACCAGGTTGGTCAGCGGCACTTCGGCGGTGGGGATCAGGCCGAGCCGCTCAAGCGCGGATTTTTCCGGCGACATCGCTATCGGCGTGCGCGAGCAGCTCTCCCTTCACCGCCCAGAACTGATCGTCCTCAAATTTCGGCAGCTGCGTCGTTCCGAACATCGCGGCGTCGCGCACCAGCAAGCGGCGGATTGATTTCGGCATAGCCGTGCTCGTTGGTGTGGAGATCGAGCATGAACTGCCCGATCGCGCGCTCCAGCCGCGCCAGACCTTTTTTCAGCACGACAAAGCGCGCGCCGCTCAGCTTGGCCGCAGCCTCGAAATCCATGTAGCCGAGCGCGTCGCCGAGATCGTCATGCGGCTTTGGCGTGAAGGCGTAATTGCGCCTGCGCCAAACACGTGACGCTGGACATTGCCGTGCTCGTCGCGCCATCGGGCACGTCATCGGACGGCAGGTTCGGAATCGCGGCCAGCTCCTTCGCGAGCTCTTCGTCCGCCGCCTTCGCCGCCGCTTCGAGCTGCGGCATCGTGGTCTTGAGTTCGGCGACCTCGGCCATCAGCTTGGCCGCGCGCGCGCTCGTCCTTGGTCTTCTTGGCGTCGCCGATTTCCTTCGATCGCGGAATTGCGCCGCGCCTGCGCCTGCTCCGAGGCCAGGATCGCGGCGCGGCGCTTCTCGTCGATCGCCAGCAGCGACGCCGACAACGGCTCGAGCCCACGCCGCTTCAGCGCGGCGTCGAAGGCGGCGGGGTTGTCGCGGATCGATTTGATGTCGTGCATGGACGAAGTTCCTGAATCGGCCGGCAAAAGCGCGTATCCAGTAACCCGAATGGGCCGGATTTGGAACAGTGAAGGCGGGCCCAATCGTCATCCTGAGGTGCGCGCTCTGTGCGCGCCTCGAAGGATGGCCGCGAGCACGATACCTGTGGCCATGCCTTCGAGGCTCGCCCAAGCGGGCTCGCGCCTCAGGATGACGACTTCGGTCGTTGCAGCGGCCCTACTCCGCCGGGTCGGCAGCCGGCGGCGGCGGGGCGGCGGGCGGCGGCGTGCTGGCGGCCGCGCTGGCGGCGGCCGCCCGCTTCTCCACGATGCGCACGGCGATGATCGAGCCTTCGTACAGCGCCAGCAGCGGCATCGCGAGCGAGGCCTGGCTCAGCACGTCCGGCGGCGTCAGCACGGCGGCGATGATGAAGGCGACCACGATGAAATAGCGGCGCTTGTCGCGCAGCTGCTTGCGAGGTGATGATGCCGATCCGCCCCAGCAGCGTCAGGATCACCGGCAGCTGGAACGCGATGCCGAAGGCGAAGATCAGCGACATCATCAGCGACAGATATTCGCCGACCTTGGGCAGCAACTGGATCTGCGCGGTCTCGGCGCCGCCCGACTGCTGCATGCCGAGCGAGAACCGCACCAGCATCGGCAGCACCACGAAATAGACCAGCATCGACGCCCAGCACGAAGAAGAACGGCGTCGCGATCAGATAGGGCAGGAACGCGCCGCGCTCGTGCTTGTAGAGGCCGGGCGCCACGAATTTGTAGATCTGCGCCGCCACGATCGGAAACGAGATGAAGCCGGCGCCGAACAGCGCCAGCTTCAACTGGGTGAGGAAATATTCCAGCAGCGCGGTGTAGATGAATTTGGAGTTTTCCGCGCCGGCGACCCAGACGAACGGCCATACCAGCACGTTGTAGATCTGCTTGGCGAAGAAGAAGCAGAAGATGAAGGCGACGCCGAAGCCGAGCAAGCGCCTTGATCAGCCGCGAGCGCAGCTCGATCAGATGATCCATCAGCGGCGCTTTGCTGGCCTCGATATCCTCGGCGCTCATGACGCTTTGGCGTCCCTTGACGACGTCGGGGAGCATAGGCGCGTGCGCGGCTCGGCGTCGAACTTGCGGCGTGATCGCCAGCGGCTCCGCCGCGGCGGCATGCGCCTCGGCCTCGACGAAGGTTTCAGGCGTCGGCGCCGCCGGCGTCGTCGGCGTCACCGGCTCGGCGATCGTCGCCGTCGCATCGCTCGACGGCAGCGGCTCGCCGGACTCCGAGTTGTCGGACGTCCATCGGCTTGTCGACGTCGTCGATGCGCAGCGCGTTGCTGACGTCCTTTTGCAGCGAGGTCATGAGGTTGCCGCCGGTGAAGCCGGAGGCGGCTTCCCGGACCTCGTCAAAGCTCTTTCTTGAGGTCGGCCATTTCGGCCTCGCGCATGGCTTCCTGGAACTGGCCCTGGAATTCGGCGGCCATCTTGCGCGCCTTGCCCATCCATTGCCCGACCATGCGCAGCACGCCCGGCAATTCTTTCGGGCCGATGGCGATCAGCGCGACGACCGCGATGACGACCATTTCACTCCACCCGATGTCGAACATGAAAAATTCCGCTCACGCGAGGCGATTCACCCGACTGCGACAAGATCTGCCGCCACGAGTTCGGCTGCCGCGTCTCCCGCAGGCTGCGTTCAGACAGCCTTGCTGCCGACATCCGAGCGCGCCGCCGTGGACGGCGCGGCGTTGTGATCGATCGTCTTCACGGGCTCGGGCTTTTCCGCAGTCTTCTCATCGTCCTGCATGCCCTTCTTGAAGGCCTTGATGCCCTGCGCGACGTCGCCCATCAGATCCGAAATCTTGCCGCGGCCGAACAACAGCAGGACGACTGCGATCACCATGATCCAGTGCCAAATGCTAAGCGAACCCATCCTGCAACCCTCCAAACACACGAGGCCGGCGACCCGGCCTGATCTTCCCGAAACTAGGCGTCGGAGGTGTCAAAAACAAGGACTTAAGCCCCGTCAAATCGCTGTTGGCGCGCTACCGTTAACCGGCGCCGGAGCGCCGACTGCGCGTGCGGTGGCCGAAGCGGAACTAGCCTCCCTCGCCGGTTTCCGGCTCGGCGGCCGGCGCCAGCGCCAGTTCCAGATTCGCCGATCTCCAGCGGGTCCTCGTCCTCGCGCAGCGCCGGATCGTCCGACGGCGTCGGAACGCTGAAGCCGGAAGGCAGCCGCGAATCCAGCAGGCCGGTGCCTTTCAGCTCTTCGAGGCCCGGCAGATCGCCGAGCGCCTCCAGGCTGAACTGCGACAGGAAGGCTTCCGTGGTTCCGAAGGTCAGCGGCCGGCCCGGCGTCTTGCGGCGGCCGCGCGGCCGGATCCAGCCGGTCTCCAGCAGCACATCCAGCGTGCCCTTGGAGGTGATCACGCCGCGGATTTCCTCGATCTCGGCGCGCGTCACCGGCTGGTGATAGGCGATGATCGCGAGCATCTCGATGGCCGCGCGCGACAGCCGCCGGGTTTCGGTGCTCTCCCGCGTCATCAGCCAGGACAGATCGCCGGCGGTGCGGAACGTCCATTTGTTGGCGACGCGAACCAGATTGACGCCGCGCAAGGCGTAATCCGCCTGCAACTGCGCCAGCGCGACCTTGATGTCGACGCCGTCGGGCATCCGCTTGGCGAGCGTGGCCTGATCGAGCGGCTCGGTCGAGGCAAACAGCAGCGCTTCCAGCAGCCGCAATTCCTCGGGCCGCGCTTGCGGATCGACCGGACGCTCCTCGGCATCGGCTATGCGTTTTTCCGCCAGGCTTGCCATGGCTCGGTCTCCTTCTTCCACTTACTCGGCCGGCAGATCCGGCGCGGTCATCGCGTCGGACGCTGGTTGCGGCGGACGCTTTCGAAAATACAGCGGCGCGAACGCCTCTTTCTGGTGCAGTTCCACCTCGCCTTCCCGCACCAGTTCCAGCGCGGCAGCGAAACTGGACGCGAACACGGTGGCCTTTTGCGAGGGATCGACGACGTAGCTGATCAGATATTCGTCGAGGCAGCTCCAGTCCTCGGCCATTCCGACCAGGCGCTCCAGCGACGCCCTCGCTTCGGCCAGCGACCACACCGTGCGTTTCGCCAGATGCACCGTCGCCAGCACCCGCTGCTGGCGCTGCGCGGCATAGGCGGTGAGCAGGTCGAACAGGGTCGCGGTGAATTTCGGGATGCCTGATTTCGGCGATCGTTTCCGGATTGCCGCGCGGAAAAATATCGCGCTGCAATTGCGGGCGGTTCATCAGCCGGTTCGAGGCTTCGCGAATGGCCTCGAGCCGGCGCAGCCGGTTGGCCAGCGCGGTCGCCATTTCCTCGGCGCTCGGCCCATCCGCGGTCGGCGGGTTCGGGCAGCAGCAGCCGCGATTTCAGGAACGCCAGCCACGCCGCCATCACCAGATAATCGGCGGCAAGTTCGAGCCGGATTTTCCGCGCCGCCTCGATGAACACCAGATACTGGTCGGCCAGCGCCAGGATGGAAATCTTGGCGAGATCGACCTTCTGCTGCCGCGCCAGCGCCAGCAGCAGGTCGAGCGGCCCCTCATAGCCCTCGACGTCGACGACCAGCGACGGCTCGTCCGTCCGCGAGTTCGGCGGGGCGTCCGGTTTCAAACGATAGAATTTCCGCGCTCATGCGCCTGCCGTCCCTGCCCGCTCGATCAACGCGTCCAGTTCGCGCCCGCGCCGCCTGCCGGTCGAACGGCTGCGGCGGCTTGCGCGACGCCAGCGCCCGTCTGGCGCGCTCCAGCGCCTTGCCCGACAATTCGGGCGTCTCCGGCGCGACCTCGCGCATTTCGTCGAGCTTGCCGTTGCAATGCAGAACCATGTCGCAGCCGGCGGCGACGATGGCGCGGGTCCGCTCGGCGATCGACCCCGCCAGCGCATTCATGGACACGTCATCACTCATCAACAAACCCTGGAACCCGATCACGCCGCGAATCACCTGCGCGATGATTGTCGCAGAAGTCGTCGCCGGATGGGCGGGGTCGAGCGCGCTAAACACAACATGTGCGGTCATCGCCATCGGCAGGTCCGCAAGCGGTTGAAATGCGGCGAAATCGGTCCGTTCCAGCTCCGTTTCGCGGCGTATCGACCACCGGAAGCCGGAAATGGGTATCCGCGGTGGCCCGTCCATGGCCGGGAATGTGCTTGAGAACCGGCAGAATACCGCCCTGCTCCAGCCCCTCGGTCACCGCGCGGGCGATCGCCGCGACCTTGGCCGGCTCGGTTCCATAGGCCCGGTTGCCGATGACGGCGTCGGCGCCGGCTACCGGCACGTCCGCCAGCGGCAGGCAATCGACGGTGACGCCGATCTCGATCAGGTCGGCCGCGATCAGCCGCGCGCTCAACCGCGCCGCCGACAGGCCGAGCGCGCGATCGATGTCGTAAAGCGCGCCGAACACTGCTCCCGGCGGATAGACCGGCCAGTGCGGCGGGCCCGAGGCGCTGCACCCGGCCGCCCTCCTGGTCGATCAGGACCGGGGCATCCGGATCGTCGATCGCATTCGCGCAATTCGCGAACCAGCTGAGATACTTGCGCCGGTGTCTCAATATTCCGCTTGAATAGAATAAAGCCCCACGGCCGTTCCGCGCGGATGAATTCGCGCTCGGCGGCGCTCAATTCCGGTCCGGATACGCCTGTGATGAATGCCCGCGTGTTCATGCGGGCCGATTAGCCCGCTGCGGCCCAGGGGTCAAGGAAACGGCCGTTAATTCCTTTGGATGACGCACTGCCCGCCGGCAGCTCTTCAGGCTGCTGCAGAACTGCGAGGCCTCATCGGGCGAACCGAACGGACCCACCATGGCGCGGTAATAGACGCCCTTTGTCGCCGAGATCGGCGCGCTTGATCAACGGCGCGACGCGATCCCAGCACGCTCGGGAACTTGCCCTGCAACGACCCGGTAGGACGCCTGGGCGTCGGCCTCGTTCTTCTGCGAAGAGACCTGCACCAGATAGCCGCCGCTCGGCTGCCGCCGGCCGACTGGGCGCGATCTGCACCGGCGTATTGGTCGCCACCCGACCCGGGTCCGCGGCAGGTCCGGCAGCGGCTGGGCCGGCTCTGGGCGGCCTGCGGCGACAGCGACAGCGGCGCATTGGCGCGAGGCGTTGGCATTGGCGGCCGCCGGCGGGTCGCGCGGCGTTGCGGCGGCCCGGGCCGGAGCCGGCTTGGCGGCTGCGGAGGCTGCGCCGGCGCGGTCGCGACGGGCACGGCGGCGCCGTCGGGCTGGTCGCCGCGGACCGAAAACGTCTTGATCTTGCGCGGCTCGTTGTTCGGCATCGTGCCGTTGCCGGCGTCTGGCGGGCGGCAGGCTATTCGGCGCCACGCTCGCCGGCGATGGCGGATTGGCATTCTGGTTCAGCGGCGGAAACACCATGCGCGGCCCGGATCTGATTTGGCATTGACGTCGACCGGCGCTTCTTCGCGCGGAACGATCTTCTCGGTGCCGTCGCCTGCCGCCAGGCGGTCCGGCACCTTGCCATTGCCGTCGGCGGGCGCCGGCACGATCTTGGTCGGACTGGTGTCGGCCCTGATGATCGGCGGCTCGCCGCTGCGGGGCGATCCGATATAGGTGCGATAGGCGAACGCGCCGCCGGTGCCGATCACCGCCAGCGCCAGAACCACCATCACGGTGACCATGCCGCCGCGGCGCTTCGACGCGGGTTCGTTCGGCGCCGTCGTCATAGCCGTCCTGATAGGCGTAGGGATCGTCGGAATAGGCCGGATCGTGCTGCGCCATGCTGTCGCGTCGGCATCGAGCTGGCCGTACAGCGCATCGTCGTAGCGCGAGGGATCGGGCTCGCTGATCGACCTCGGCGAACGACGGCGCGCGATCGTGATCCGGCTCGAGATCGGGATGCGTGAGCCGCATAGCGGCGCAGCGGATGCTCCGCGCTCGGATAATCCTGAGCAGGCTGATCCTCGTCGTAAGAATAATCCTGCGGCGGCGCTTCCTGGCGCGCGGCGCGCTGCATCCAGGGCGGCGGACCGGCGACCGGGGCGTCATCAGGCTCGACCGGCGCCTGGTAGGTTTCGCGCGCCGCGCCGCGCGGCGTGAACTGGCTGATTGGCCCGGCCGCCATGTTGGCGAACGGATCGGTCTGGCCGATCAGGCGCGCCAGTTCGGCCAGCGGATCGCTCTCGGCCCGTGCAGGCGCATGCTGATCGTCGCCGCGATCGTAGCCATCGTCCGCGGGATAACGGTCGGTCCTGATATCGATCAGCCATCGTGATGATGCGTCCCCTTCGGGAAAGCCGCCAACCCGCTCTTACAAACGAACCGGCCCCTGCCAGATGCCCTCACAGATCCCCATGTGAGCGGCAATCGCCCCTACTCTATCGCATCTCGTCCGGAGCATGGACGCCGAGAACGGCGAGCCCGGATGCCAGAACCGAGACGACGCCCTGGACCAATGCCAGCCGCGCCTTCGTGATCTCTGCATCATTATTGATAATGAAGCGTAAATAGGGCAAATCGCGCCCCCTGGTCCAAAGCGCATGAAATTCGCTGGCGAGATCATACAGATAAAAGGCGATTCGGTGCGGCTCATGTGCCGGCCGCCGCCGCCTCGATCATACGCGGGTAGAGCGCCAGCCGCCGCAGCAGGCCCAGTTCGGCCGGATCGGTCAGCCGCTCGACCGCAGCATCCGCCAGGAACGCCGCCCGGGCGCCGTCTCCTCCGGCAGGTCCGGGATCACCTCGCGGGCGTTGCGGAACACCGAATGGCCGCGGGCGTGGCCGTACTGGACGTAGAATACCGGATTGTCCTTGGACTGCTCGATCACCTTGGCGAGGTCGAAATCCAGCACCGCGTCGTTCTTGCGGAACAGCATCATGAAGCGCACCGCGTCGGAGCCGACCTCGTCGACCACCTCGCGCAGGGTGACGAAATCGCCGGAGCGTTTCGACATCTTCACCGGCTCGCCGTTGCGCAGCAGTTTTACCAGTTGCACGATCTTGACGTCGAGCGCCGCCTTGCCCGACGGTGACCGCCTTCACCGCCGCCTGCATGCGCTTGATGTAGCCGCCGTGATCGGCGCCCCAGACGTCGACCAGGTTGCGAAAGCCGCGGTCGAACTTGTCCTTGTGATAGGCGATGTCGGAGGCGAAATAGGTGTAGCTGCCGTCCGATTTGAGCAGCGGCCGATCGACGTCGTCGCCATAGGCGGTGGCGCGGAACAGCGTCTGCTCGCGATCCTCGTAATCCTCGACCGGAGCGCCCTTCGGCGGCGGCAGACGGCCTTCATAGACGTCGCCCTTGGCACGCAGGATAATCGATGGTTTCGGCGACACGGTTGTTGCCGCCTTCGATCAGCGAACGCTCGGAGAAGAACACGTCGTGCTTGATGTTGAGCGCGGCGAGATCGCCCTCTGATCATCGCCATCATCATCGCGATCGCCTTGGCGCGCACCGGCGGCAGCCACTCGGCTTCCGGCATGCGTTCAGCAGCTTGTCGCCATGCTCGGCGGCCAGCGCCTGCCCGACCGGCTTCAGATAGTCGCCGGGATAGAGCCCTTCCGGGATATCGCCGATGGTCTCGCCCAGCGCCTCGCGGTAGCGCAGAAACGCCGAGCGCGCCAGCACGTCGACCTGGGCGCCGGCGTCGTTGATGTAATATTCGCGCGTGACGTCATAGCCGGCGAACGCCAGCAGGCTCGCCAGCGCATCGCCGAACACCGCGCCGCGGCAATGGCCGACATGCATCGGCCCGGTCGGATTGGCCGAGACGTATTCGACATTGACCTTCTCGGCCGCGCCGACGCCGCTGCGGCCGTAGGCAGCGCCCTCGCGCAGCACCGTGCGCAGCGCGTCCGACCAGGCCGATCGGCTTCAGGGTCAGATTGATAAAGCCGGGACCGGCGACATCGACCGACGCAATCAGGTCGTCCGTCGCGCAATCTCGCGGCGATCTGTTCGGCGAGATCGCGCGGTTTTGCCTTGGCCTCCTTGGCCAGCACCATCGCGGCATTGGTCGCCATGTCGCCATGCGACGGCGTCGCGCGGCGGCTCGACCACGACCCGCGCCAGGTCGATGCCGGCGGGCCAGCCGCCTTCGGCCGCGAGCGCGCCGCAAACCGCGTGCACGCGCGCCAGCACATCGGCAAAAAGATGCGGGGATCTGGAATGGTCTGATCGCAGGCCGATCAGCCCGCCGCCTAACGCAAATCCGGGGTCGAGTCAAAAAGCCGCTGATGCTCGGTCAGGGCAAAACGGTCGGTCATTCCGGCGATGAAATTGCCGATCCGCCGCGCCCGCGCGGTTTCGGTCTCGGCCAGGCCGCCCTCGGGCGGCAGCCATTCCGGCCGGCAGATCGCCCGGCGTCTTCTGGTAGCGCGCGAACAGGTCGGACGACGATGTGTTTCGGCCTCGCCCATCACCCGCATCACCCGCGCATGCCGGTACATCCGCAGTTTCAGGAACGCCTTGATCTCGGCCTCGGCCTGCGCCACCTGCGGGCGGAAACGCGACCAGCGCATCGCCATGGTGGCGGACGTCCTCGACCGATTGCGGCCGGGCGGCTGTCAGCCGCCGGCTGCGCCTCGGAGACCACCGCGCCGATCAGATAGGAAATCAGCTCGCGCACCAGTTCGGCGCCGCGCCTGACGTCATCGAGACCGGGATAGTGCCCGTCGATGTCGGCGATCATCTCGGCCGTCAGCGGCATGACCTTGAGATCGTCGACCCCGAACAGGCCGGCGCGCAGGCCGTCGTCGATGTCGTGGGCGTCATAGGCGATGTCGTCGGCGATCGCCGCGACCTGGGCTTCCAGCGAGGCAAAGCTCCACAATTCCAGATCATAGATGCCGACGATAGTCCGATATCGCCGGAGGGAATGCCGCGGTCGCGATAGCGGCCGAGCGCTGAGCCGTCCGGCGCGGTCAGCGGGCCGTTGTGCTTGACGATCCCCTCCAGCGATTCCCAGGTCAGGTTGAGCCCGTCGAATTCGGGATAGCGGTGCTCCAGCGACGTCACCACCCGCAGGGTCTGGGCATTGTGGTCGAACCCGCCATGCGCCTTGCAGGCAGGCGTCCAGCGCCCGCTCGCCGGCATGGCCGAACGGCGGATGGCCGAGGTCGTGCGCCAGCGCCAGCGTTTCCGTCAGATCCTCGTCGAGCCCGAGCTGGCGGGCCAGCGCGCGGGCGATCTGCGCCACTTCCAGCGTATGGGTCAGCCGGGTGCGGTAATGGTCGCCTTCGTGGAACACGAACACCTGGGTCTTGTGCTTCAGGCGGCGGAAGGCGGTGGAATGGATCACCCGGTCGCAATCGCGCCGGAACGGGCTGCGGGTCCTGCTCGGCGGCTCGTCGAACAGCCGCCCGCGGCTGCGATCGGGGTCGCAGGCATAGGCCGAACGAGGAGCAGCCATTCCGACCGACACGGTGTATTGATCCCCTTAGAGGTTTGATTCCGCGCTCCGGCGCACTTAACTATGCCGGGAGCCGGATACCAGATAATTTGGTATAGTACCGAACGTTAGGACAGACTTCGGAGACCAGTCATGACGCGCAGCCGTCACCGTCAGCGAGCGGGCCGCCCGCCGCATCGGCGAAATCCTCAAGACCGAGGGCGACGGCGCGATGCTGCGGATCAGCGTCGAGGGCGGCGGCTGCTCGGGCTTCCAATACAAATTCGACGTCGAACGGGCGCAGGCCGAGGACGATCTGGTGATCGCACGCGACGCGCCGTGGTGCTGGTCGACCCGGCCTCGGTGCCGTTCCTGGCGGGATCGGAGGTCGATTTCGTCGACGACCTGATCGGCGCCTCGTTCCGGGTGGTCAATCCGAACGCCACCGCGTCCTGCGGCTGCGGCACCAGTTTCTCGATCTGAGAAATTCTAGGCCCCATGCGCATCGCGACCTGGAACGTCAATTCGGTCCGGCAACGGATCGAGTCACCTGCGTGACCTGGCTGAAGGATTGTCGACGCCCGACATCGTCTGCCTGCAGGAAATCAAATGCGTCGATGAGGCGTTCCCGCGGCGAGGCGATCGAGGCGCTCGGCTACAACGTCGTCACCCACGGCCAGAAGACCTTCAACGGCGTTGCGCTGCTGTCGAAGCTGCCGTTCGAGGAAACCAGGCCGCGGCTCGCCGGCGACGACGAAGACGTCCATGCCCGGTTTCTCGAGGGCGTGGTGACGCTGAAGCACGGCGTGCTGCGGGTCGCCTGCCTCTATCTGCCCAACGGCAACCCGCCGGAGACGGAGAAATACCCCTATAAACTCAAATGGATGTCCCGGCTTCTTGAGTATTCGAGAGCAACGGCTTAAGGCCGAGGAACCGCTGGTTCTGGCCGGCGACTTCAACGTCATTCCGGCGCGCCGCCGACGTCCATAACCCGGCGGCCTGGGTCAACGACGCGCTGTTCCGCCCGACCACCCGCGAAAGCCTTCCAGTCGCTGCTCGGCCTCGGGCTGACCGACGCGCTGCGGGCCGTCACCGACGCACCCGGTCAATACACCTTCTGGGATTATCAGGCCGGCGCCTGGCAGAAGAACCACGGCCTGCGCATCGATCATCTGCTGCTGTCGCCGCAGGCCAGCGACCGGCTGATCGATGTCGGCATCGACAGCTACGTGCGGGCCTGGGAAAAACCTTCGGACCATGTGCCGGTCTGGGCGGATATCGATCTCGAAACGGCGTGAACCGCCGCCGGCCTGAGATCGGGGTTTCAGTCCCTGCGCCCCTGCACCCAGTGCTCGAGCATCTGCAGCGCCATCGCCCGGTCGTCGTCGGACGCCTTGCTGATCGCCTTGTTGTAGCTTTCCTTGATCCAGGTCTCGTCGGGCGTGGCGCTGTCGCGCGCCAGGGTCAGCCACATCAGGCCGCGGGCGGCCTGGCGCGGCAGCTGGTCGCCGTTGAACAGCATCTGGCCGAGCAGGGCCTGGGCCTGATGCTGGCCCTTCTGGGCGGCAAGGCCGAGCCAGCGCGCGCCGTAGCGGAAATCGTCCCGCGAGGTGCCGGCGCCCTTGAGATAGAGCCGGGCCAGATCATATTGCGCGTCGGCATTGCCGAAATACGATCGCCGCGTAGGAGAACATCTCCCGCGCCCGCTCCGGATCCGGCTTGACCTTCGAGTTGGGAATGCCGTTGAGGTAATATCGTCCGAGCGCCACGAAGGCGTTGGCGACGATCGCCGGCCTGCGGCGCCGACGGGCTGTCTTCGGCATGCGCATTGGCGATGCGGCTGAAATATTCGAAGGCGCGCAGATCGTCCTGGGTGACGCCGTCGCCGTCGGCGTACATCTTGCCCGAGTTTCCACTGCGCGACCGGATGACCGCCTTCGGCGGCATATTGCAGCGAGGTCAGCGAGGTATCCGGCGTTGCGACGGCGGAACCGCCTTCTTCAGCGCGGCTGCCGCCCCGGGCTGCGCCGAAACCACGGGAATCGCCGCATCCTGGTTGGCCGGCGCCCCGTCAAAGGCAAATCCGGCCGTGGCCACCGGCATGGCTCCTAACATCAAACGCAAAAATGATACGCCTAGATGTCCGCATAACACTGTTTCTCGTGCGCACCGCCCGGATGGGTCACCGCGCCATCCAACCGCCGGTCCGACCTGCTGGGCATATTTCCACAGCGCACCCGATGTATGATTGGTCTCGCGAGGCTTCCATTTGGTCTTACGTTCGGCGAGCTCCGCGTCGGTCAACTTTACGTTAAGTGTGCCGATCACGGCGTCGATCTCGATGATATCGCCGTCCTGCAGCAGCGCGATCGGGCCGCCGACCGCCGCCTCCGGCCCGACATGGCCGATGCAGAAGCCGCGGGTCGCGCCGGAGAACCGGCCGTCGGTGATCAGTGCGATCTTGCCGCCCATGCCCTGCCCGGTCAGCGCCGCCGTGGTCGAGAGCATCTCCCGCATGCCGGGACCGCCGCGCGGCCCCTCGTAGCGGATCACGATGACCTCGCCCTCTTTGTAGGTTTTCTTCTGGACCGCCTCGAAGGCGTCCTCTTCGCGATCGAAGCAGCGGGCAGGACCGGTAAATTTGAGGTTCGACATACCCGCAACTTTCACGATCGCGCCCTCGGGCGCGAGATTCCCCTTCAAGCCGACCACACCGCCGGTGACGGTGATCGGCTTGTCGGCGGACCGCACCACATCCTGGTGCGGATTCCATTTCACGCTTTTGAGGTTCTCGGCGATCGTGCGGCCAGTGACGGTCAAGCAATCCCCGTGCAAATGGCCATTATCGAGCAACGTTTTCATCAGAAGCGGTATGCCGCCAGCTTCGAACATGTCTTTGGCGACATAACGGCCGCCCGGTTTCAAATCCGCGACATAGGGTGTCTTTTTGAAGATTTCGGCCACGTCGAACAGGTCGAATTTGATGCCGCATTCATGCGCGATCGCCGGCAGGTGCAGCGCAGCATTGGTCGAGCCGCCTGACGCCGCGACTACGGCGGCGGCGTTTTCCAGCGAGCGGCGGGTGACGATGTCGCGCGGGCGGATATTTGAAGCGATCAGCTCCATGACCTTTTCGCCGGCGGTCAGCGCAGAACGCGTCGCGGATTTCGTAAGGCGCGGGCGCGCCGGCCGAATAGGGCAGCGCCAGCCCGATCGCCTCGGAGACCGTCGCCATGGTGTTGGCGGTGAATTGTGCGCCGCACGCGCCGGCGGACGGACAGGCCACCCGCTCGATTTCGTCGAGATCGGCGTCCGACATCTCGCCGACCGAATGCTTGCCGACCGCCTCGAACATGTCCTGCACCGTGACCTGCTGGCCGCGGAAATTGCCGGGCAGGATCGAGCCGCCATAGATGAAGACTCGAGGGCACGTTGAGCCGGACCATCGCCATCATCATGCCCGGCAGCGACTTGTCGCAGCCGGCCAAGCCGACCAGCGCGTCATAGGCATGGCCACGGACGGTCAGTTCGACGGAATCGGCGATGCATTCGCGCGACGGCAGCGACGAGCGCATGCCGTCATGGCCCATCGCGATACCGTCGGTCACGGTGATGGTGCAGAATTCACGCGGCGTGCCGCCGCGCGGAGGCGACGCCCTTCTTGACCGCCTGGGCCTGGCGCATCAGCGAGATGTTGCAGGGAGCGGCCTCGTTCCAGCACGACGCCACGCCGACGAACGGCTGGTGGATCTGCTGGGTGGTCAGCCCCATGGCATAGAGATACGACCGGTGCGGCGCGCGCTCGGGACCTTCCGTCACGTGACGGCTCGGCAGCCTGCCCTTGATGTTGGTCTTGGCGTCCATCGCGACCCTGTTTCCCCGGTCTGCTCTCGCGAGCGCCGTGGTGTCAGCCTACTTAGGATGATTTCACGGAGGGGTGTGGCTAAAAAGCGGCGCAGGCGAGAACTGGCTGTGGCGAGGGTTAAATGTTCGCTGACTGTTGCGGCTACGCCACAATCGTGGCGCATCGGCAACCATTGTGGCAGCAATTTGCGTCCCGCAATGGTTGTATGATCAGATTCAATCGATCTTGATGTTGGCGGCCCTGATCATTGGCCACCACTTTGCGACCTCGGACTTTTGCCAGTCGCCAAGCGCATCCGGCGTGAGCTGATTCTTCGCCGGCATTTCCAGCCCGAGGTTTTCGAACTTCTTGCGCACTTCGGGATCGTTCATCGCATCGATCGCAGCGGCGTTGAGTTTTGCGATCACGTCCTTCGGCGTGTCTTTCGGCACCCACAGGCCGGACCACAGCGTCATGTCAAATCCGTGCAGCCCCTCCTCGTCCGTGGTCGGAATCTCCGGCGCCGATTCGACACGCTTCGCCGCCGTGACGGCATAGGCGCGGATGGTGCCGGCGCGGATCTGGCTGATCGAATTGGATGTCTGGTCGACGATGATATCGATCTGTCCGGCCACCAGATCGGTCAAGGCCGGCGCGGTGCCGCGATACGGCACGTATTGCAGCTTGATGCCGGTGACGTTCTCGAAATAGAGCCCGGCGATGTGGCTGCCGGAACCCGCGCCTGCCGTGCCGGCGGTTGGCGGTGTCGGCTTTGCCTTCAGCCAGGCCAGCAATTCCGGCAGCGTTTTGGCCGGAACCGAGTTGGTGCTGACGATCACCATGGGATTGCTCGGCAGCAGCACGACGGGCGCGAGATCGGTCACGAG
The DNA here is from genome assembly GCA_963699465.1 of uncultured Alphaproteobacteria bacterium. Taxonomy (GTDB): domain Bacteria; phylum Pseudomonadota; class Alphaproteobacteria; order Rhizobiales; family Xanthobacteraceae; genus Bradyrhizobium. The sequence continues at coordinate 80,634 of CAVOTZ010000043.1, read as the reverse complement.
GTCGTAGCCAAGCTTGTAGATCGCGCCATTGGCGACATGGGTGCCGAGATGGCCGATGCTGATGGTGTAGCCATCGGGCGGCGAGCGCACGACACGCCCGACACCGAGCGAACCGGCCGCGCCTGTCACATTCTCGATCAGGATGTTTTGCCCGAGCGTGACGCGCATCCGCTCGGCCAGAATCCGCGCCATCGCGTCGGTCGGGCCGCCGGCGGAAAACGGCACCACTATGGTGAGGGGATGCGAGGGAAAGGTTTCCGCCAGCGCATGGCCGCCGCAGACCAGCAACGCCGCCAGCGCGGCCAGAATTGTCTTACGCATCACATTCTCCAGCGCCGCATCGCGGCGACAACCACAGACCTCATCCTGAGGAGCGGCCTTCCAGGCCGCGTCTCGAAGGATGGGCTAAGCATCGGGGACTCGCTGGCCATCCTTCGAGACGCGCGCAACGGCGCGCTCCTCAGGATGAGGTCCCTACAAATTCGCGTAATCGATCGGCTTGAAACGATCGAGCGTGCGCGTGACCGGCGGCAGCGGATATTTAAGCCCGGTCGCGCAATTGAACAGCATGACGCGATCGCTCTTCGATAACACGGCCGTCGGCGAGACTTTGCTTGTAGGCGGCATAGGTCGCCGCACCCTCCGGGCACAGCAGCAGGCCTTCCTCGCGCGCGACTTCGTTCAGCGCCGCGGAAATCTTTTCGTCCGTCCACCGCGATGGCAAAACCCTTGCTCTCGCGCACCGCGCGCAGGATCAGGAAATCGCCGACCGCCTGCGGCACCCGGATGCCGGACGCGATGGTGTGGGCGTCCTCCCAGCGCGGCGCATGCTCGGTGCCGTTCTCGAACGCGCGCACCATCGGCGCGCAGCCGGCGGCCTGCACCGCCACCATCCGCGGCCGCTTGCTGCCGATGAAGCCGATCGCCTCCAGTTCGGCGAACGCCTTCCACATCCCGATCAGGCCGGTGCCGCCGCCGGTCGGATAGAAGATCACGTCGGGCACCTCCCAGCCGAGCTGCTCGGCCAGTTCCAGCCCCATCGTCTTCTTGCCCTCGATCCGGTACGGCTCCTTCAGGGTCGAGGTATCGAACCAGCCGGCCTTTGCCTTTCCCTCGCCGACGATCTTGCCGCAATCGTCGATCAGGCCGTTGACGCGATAGACCGTCGCGCCCTGCAGCTCGATCTCGCTGACATTCACCTCGGGCGTATCGGCCGGGCAGAAGATCGTGGTCCTGATGCCGCAGTGGTCGCATAGGCCGCGAGCGCCGCACCGGCATTGCCGTTGGTCGGCATCGCCATGTGCTTGATGCCGAGCGCCTTGCCCATCGACACCGCCATCACCAGGCCGCGCGCCTTGAACGAGCCGGTCGGCAGGCGGCCTTCATCCTTGACGATGATCTCGCCGCCGCCGATTTTCTTTCGCGAGCTTCGGCAGCCGGATCAGCGGCGTCGTTACCTCGCCGAGACTGACGATATCGGCTGACCTTGCGCACCGGCAGCATCTCGCGATAGCGCCAGAGATCGGCGGGGCGCTGCGCCAGCGCGTCCTTGGTCAGCGCCTTCTTCACGCCGGCGAGGTCGTAACGCACCAGCAGCGGCTTGCCGGCCTTCGAGAGGTTGTGGATCTGGTCGGCGGGATAGTGATCGCCTTCCATCGCGCATTCGAGATGGGTCACGAAGGTGGGACGTTCGATCGTCAGATTGTCGTTGTCTTTCACGGATTCTCGTCTTTCGTTGAGTTTGATCCGGGGCAGGATCTTGACCTCGGGTCAGGCCGAGGATCGGATCATGCCTTACATATTCAGCGCCTGGCCGTAGGCGTCCAGCACGGCTTCCTTCATCATTTCCGAAATCGTCGGATGCGGGAAGATCGGTGTGCATCAGCTCTTCCTCGGTGGTTTCGAGATTCATCGCCACGACAAAGCCCTGGATCAGTTCGGTGACTTCGGCGCCGACCATGTGCGCGCCGAGCAATTGACCGGTCTTCTTGTCGAACACCACCTTGACCATGCCCTGGTCTTCGCCCAGCGCGATCGCCTTGCCGTTGCCGACAAACGGAAAACGGCCGACGCGAATGTCTCGCGGCCGCCCTCCTTGGCTTTGGCTTCGGTCAGGCCGACCGAGGCGATCTGCGGATTGCAATAGGTGCAGCCGGGAATCAGCAGCTTGTCCATCGGATGCGGATGCATGCCCTTTGATGGCTTCGACACAGACCACGCCTTCATGCTCGGCCTTGTGCGCAAGCATCGGCGGTCCGGCAACGTCACCGATGGCGTAGATGCCGGGCACGTTGGTCTTGCAGAACCGTCGATCACGACGCAGCCGCGCTCGGTCTTGACGCCGAGCTTTTCCAGTCCGAGATTTTCGATATTGCCGACGACGCCGACCGCCGAGATCACCCGGTCGAATTCGGCGGTCTGCGGCTTGCCCTTGCCGTCGTCGATGGTGGCGACCACGCTGTCGCTCTTCTTCTCGAGCTTCGTCACCTTGGTGCCGGTCATGATCTTGATGCCCTGCTTCTCGAACCGCTTGCGCGCCAAGCCCGCGATCTCGGCGTCCTCGACCGGCAGGATCTGCGGCAGCACCTCGACCACCGTCACCTCGGCGCCCATGGTGCGGATAGAACGAGGCGAACTCGATGCCGATCGCGCCGGAGCCGACCACCAGCAGCGATTTCGGCATCTTCTCCGGCACCATCGCCTCGAAATAGGTCCAGACCAGTTTCTTGTCGGGCTCGAGGCCCGGGCAGCACTCGCGGCCGCGCGCCGGTGGCAACGATGATGTGCTTGGCCTGATAGGCGCCCTCGCCCAGAGCCCCCTTGGGCGCCGCGACTTCGGATTTTTTCACCGTGATCTTGCCGGGCGCATCGAGGCGGCCTCGCCCCAGATGATCGCGACCTTGTTCTTCTTCATCAGGAAGCCGACGCCGCCATTGAGGCGCTTCGACGACGCCGCGCGAGCGCTGCGATCACGGCCTTCGGATCGAACGAAACGTTGTCCGCCGACAACCCGTAATCCTTGGCGTGTTGCATGTAGTGGTAGATTTCCGCCGAGCGCAGCAGCGCCTTGGTCGGAATGCAGCCCCAGTTAGTGCAGATGCCGCCGAGATAGGATTTCTCGACGATCGCGGTCTTGAAGCCAAGCTGTGCCGCGCGGATCGCGGTGACATAGCCGCCGGGACCGGAGCCGATGATGATGATGTCGAAGGACGTATCGGCCATGGCAGGCTCCCATTAGCGCAAGCAGGTATCGTGCGGCGTCCGCATCGATTTTGAGGTTTCGAGATTCATGTGGAGGCGGCTTTCGCTGACCTGCTTTGCCGCGACAGATATATATGCAGGATCAGCCATTGCGCCAGCGCGACCGCCCAGAGCGGCGTGAACATCTGCACCGCGCCGACCGCCTCGCGCAGCCAGTGGATGCTGCGAAAGCCGTTGTCGGCAACGCCGAGCACGAGGATCAAGACCGGCACCAGCAGCAGGATATGCAGCGCGCGCTTCAGGTGCCGTTGGCGATCCCGCCGCCAGATCGCGATCCCATAGAGCAGCGATAGCGAGGATCACGAACACCAGCATCAGCAGCGCGCGAAAGGCTTCGCCGAGGCCGCGCCCGGCGGCGTCGTCCCCAGTCCGGCAGCAACGACGTCGCGGCAAACAGCACGACACCGGCCAGGGCCGAGGCGACGAAAGCCAGGATGAAAACCCCCGCGAGCCGCATGATCGCCCTTGTCGAGCCAATGACAGAATACGGCCTACACCATCATCATGACGGGATTTTCGATCAGCATCTTGAAGGCGCCGATCAGTTCGGCGCCGAGCGCGCCGTCGACCGCGCGGTGATCGCAGGACAACGTCACGCTCATGATATGCGCCGCCTCGATCTTGCCGCCCCGCACCACCGCGCGCTCCTCGCTGGTGCCGACCGCGAGAATGGTGGCGTGCGGCGGATTGATCACGGCGGTAAAATCCTTGATGCCGTACATGCCGAGGTTGGACACCGCCGTGGTGCCGCCCTGGTATTCCTCGGGCTTGAGTTTGCGCGCCCGCGCCCGCGCGGCAAAATCCTTCATCTCGGCCGAGATCGTCGACAGCGATTTGGTCTCGGCGTTGCGGATGATCGGCGTGATCAGGCCGCCGGGCATCGCCACGGCGACGCCGATGTCGGAATGCTTGTGCTTGAGCATGCCGGCTTCGGTCCAGCTCACATTGGCGTTGGGAATCCGCTGCAGCGCGATCGCCATCGCCTTGATGACGAAGTCGTTGACCGACAGCTTGTAGAGCGGCTTTTTTTCCTTGTCCTTCGGCGCCGCGGCGTTGATCTCCTCGCGGGCCGCCAACAGCTTGCCGATGTCGCAGTCCATCGTCAGGTAGAAATGCGGAACGGTCTGCACCGACGCGGTGAGCCGTTGCGCGATGGTGCGCGCGCATGCCGTCATGCGGCACGACTTCGTAGCTGCCCGGCTCGAACAGCGCGAGGATCTGCTTGTCCGACATCGACGGCGCGATCGCAGGCGCGCCTGCGGGCGCGGCGGCCGGCGCCTTCAGCCCCTTGCCGGATTTGGCCCCTTCGACGTCGCGCGCGATGATGCGGCCATGCGGGCCGGAACCGTCGATGCGCGCCAGTTCGATGCCGGCTTCCTTGGCGAGACGGCGCGCCAGCGGCGAGGAGAACGTGCGGTCGTGACCATTGGCTTGCGGCGCGCTCAACCGGCGCTGCTGCGACGACCTCTGTGACGGGAGCCGTGGCCGGTGCCGCGTCCTGCTTCGGTGCTTCCGCCTTGGTTTCCTGCTTGGCTCCGCTGCGGGCTTCGCGGCTGGGCAGCCTTGGCCTCTGGCTTGGCTTCCGCGCTTCGGCCGGCTGCGCGGCGCCCGCCGCCTTCACGTCCTCGCCGTCGCCGGCCATCACGGCGATCACGTCGTTGACCGCGACATCCTGGGTGCCCTCGGGCACCACGATCTTCGCGATCGTGCCTTCGTCGACCGCCTCGACTTCCATGGTCGCCTTGTCGGTCTCGATCTCCGCGATCACGTCGCCGGACTTGACCTTGTCGCCCTCTTTCTTGAGCCACTTGGCAAGGTTGCCCTTCTCCATCGTCGGCGACAGCGCAGGCATCAGGATGTTGATTGGCATTGTCAGTGTCCTTGTTGCGACCGCGGCGCGGTGGTGCCGATGTCGGTCGGCCGCGCGATTTCGGCTTCGAACATGTCGACGATGCGCGCCAGCGCTTCGTCCTCGGTGTAGCTGCTCTCGCGCGCATAGGCCCGCGCGGCATGGCGCGCGATGTCGACCAGCAACAGGCCCCACATATCCGGCTCCTCGAAGGCGCGCGTGAACGCGATCGAAAGCCCGCCATCGACGACGAAGGCGCGCAGCACCTCGGTGGCCTCATCGCGGCCGATGACGTCAGGCGGCAATGGCTGCTCCTTGGGACCGGCCATGGCTTCACCTGTAGCAAACGGCCTTGGCGGCTGCGACCACCTCGGCCACCGAAGGCAATGCCAGCTTTTCGAGGTTGGCCGCATAGGGCATCGGCACGTCCTTGCCCGACACCCGCGCCACCGGCGCATCGAGATAATCGAACGCATGCTCCATGATCCGGGCGGCGATCTCGGCGCCGACGCCGTTTTGCTGCCAGCCCTCCTCCACCGTGACGGCGCGGCCGGTCTTCTTCACCGAGGCGACGATGGTGTCGGTGTCCATCGGGCGCAGCGTGCGCAGGTCGATCACCTCGGCTTCGATGCCTTCCTTGGCCAGTTCGTCGGCGGCCTTCAGCGCGTAGGACATGCCGTTCGACCAGGAGACGATGGTGACGTGACCGCCGGCGCGCACGATGCGCGCCTTGCCGATCGGGATCACGTAATCGTCGAGTTTCGGCACCTCGCCGGAATGGCCGTAGAGCATTTCGTTTTCGAGGAAGATCACCGGATTGGGATCGCGGATCGCGGCCTTCAACAGTCCCTTGTAGTCGGCGGCCGAAAACGGCGCGATCACCTTGAGACCCGGCACTTGCGAATACCAGGCCGAATAATCCTGGCTGTGCTGGGCGGCGACGCGGGCGGCGGCGCCGTTGGGTCCGCGGAACACGATCGAGCAGCCCATCTGGCCGCCGGACATATAAAGCGTCTTGGCCGGCGGAGTTGATGATCTGGTCCATCGCCTGCATGGCGAAATTGAAGGTCATGAATTCGACGATCGGCTTCAGCCCGGCCATCGCCGCGCCGACGCCGATGCCGGCAAAACCGTGCTCGGTGATCGGCGTATCGATCACGCGCCTGGCGCCGAACTCCTGCAGCAGGCCCTGGCTGACCTTGTAGGCGCCCTGATATTCCGCGACCTCTTCGCCCATCAGGAACACGTCGGGGTCGCTGCCGCATTTCCTCGGCCATGGCGTCGCGCAGCGCGTCGCGGATGGTCATGGTGACCATCTCGGTGCCTTCGGGCACTTCCGGATCGGGCTCGGCGACGGCTTTCGGGGCCGACGGGCGCCGTGTCTCGTCGCCGCCGGGTTTGGCTTCGGCGCTTTGCCTCGCTGCTTCGGTGCTTCGGCTTTGGCGGCGCCGCTCGGCGGCTTGTCGCCTTGGCGAGCGCGGCGCCTTGCCGGCGTCGGCCGCGCTCTCGCCATCGGCGAGGATGGTCGCGATCGGGGTGTTGACCGCGACGTCGGCGGTGCCTTCGGGGATCAGGATCTTGCCGAGCGTGCCCTCATCGGTGGCCTCGACCTCCATCGTCGCCTTGTCGGTCTCGATCTCGGCGATGACGTCGCCGGACTTGATCGTCTCGCCTTCCTTCTTCAGCCACTTGGCAAGGTTGCCCTTTTCCATGGTCGGCGACAGCGCGGGCATCAGCACTTGAATGGGCATAGTCGGCTCCGGAAATACATTCTGGCTGTTCAGGCTGCGCCTCAGCGATAGACATCGGTGTAGAGTTCGGACGGCATCGGGCTCGGGGTCGTGCTGGGCGAAGTCGGCGGCGGCATTGACGATTTCGCGCACCTCGGCGTCGATGGCCTTCAGATCCTGCTCGCTCATGCTTCGCCGCCAGCAGCCGGTTCGCGCACCTGCTCGATCGGGTCCTGATCGTGGCGAACCTTGTCGACTTCCTCGCGGGTGCGGTATTTCGCCGGATCCGACATCGAATGGCCGCGATAGCGGTAGGTCTGCATTTCCAGGATATACGGCCCCTTGCCGTCGCGGCACCACTGCACCGCCTTGTCGCCCGCGGCCTTCACCGCGCGGACGTCCATGCCGTCGACCTGCTCGCCGGGAATGTTGAAGGAGATGCCGCGCTTGGAAAAATCGGTCTGCGCCGACGAACGCGTCACCGAGGTGCCCATCGCGTAGCGGTTGTTCTCGATGATATAGATCACCGGCAGCTTCCACAGCTCCGCCATGTTGAAGCTTTCGTAGACCTGGCCCTGATTCGAGGCGCCGTCGCCGAAATAGGCCAGGCTGACAAAATCGTTGCCGCGATAGCGGTTGGCGAACGCCAGACCGGTGCCGAGCGAAACCTGGGCGCCGACGATGCCGTGGCCGCCGAAGAAGTTCTTCTCCTTGCTGAACATGTGCATGGAGCCGCCCTTGCCCTTGGAATAGCCGCCATGGCGGCCGGTCAGTTCGGCCATCACGCCCTTGGCGTCCATGCCGCAGGCCAGCATGTGGCCGTGGTCGCGGTATCCGGTTATGACCTGATCGCCCTTCTTCAAGGCCATCTGCATGCCGACGACGATGGCTTCCTGGCCGATATAGAGATGGCAGAACCCGCCGATCGCACCCATGCCGTAGAGCTGGCCGGCCTTTTCCTCGAACCGCCGGATCAGGAGCATGTCGCGCAGCGCGACCAGTTCCTGCTCCCGGGTGAATTCCGGCGGGCGAGCTGCTCTCCTTCTGCCCAGTCTCTTGCCCAGCTTCTTTCGTGGCGGTTTTTTTCGGTGCGGCCATGGCATTTCCGGATGCGAGAAGTGGGTAGCCCTCTCTATCCCAACTCAAACCGCCATGAAAGGATTGCGTGACGTCGCGAGAGTTTCACCATGCCGCACTGCAATGCGACACGAAATTTTCGCAATCCGATTTCGCCGGGTTTTGAAATTTCAGGATTCGAAATTCGACGCCTAGTTCGGATTGATCCGGACCAGGTCGTGCGGATTGACGTAGTCGAGCTGATAGCGCGCGCGCTCGTCGAGCATATCGGGATCGACCCGGTCGGATCGCAACAGCGAGACCCGCTGCTCGCCCTGGGCGCGCTCCGCTTCAGCCGCGCCAGTTCCGAGGTCAGCGCGATGATTTCCTGGTCGAGTTCCTGCTGCGCATTCAGCCATAGCTTGCCGGTATAGGCGTTGACGCCGAAATAGCCGATCATCGCCGCCGCCATCGCATAGAGGGCGAGGCCGGTGAGCACGGATTTGAGGCGGCTGCGGGAAACCATGGCCCGCAGCATGCGACGGTCCGGTTAACGGAATGCCTAAAACGCCGGCCCGCTCACCGGCCGTCCGTGCCGTCCTGCCTATCGATGTTGCTCTTTCCGACGAAGGCCGCGAAGGCATCGATATATTGCTTCAGCACCGTCTGCAGCGATTCCTTGATCAGTTCGCCCTTGTCGTCGAAAGCGTCGCCGATAGCCGTTCAGATAGATCTCCGGCTGCTGCATGATCGGGCCGCTGAATGCCCGGCAGGATTTGCTGCAGATGTCTTCGCCGCGCTGACGCCGCCGAGCGGCCCCGGCGAATTGCTGATGATGCCGATCGGCTTGCCGAGGAACGAGCTTTTGCCATAGGGCCGCGAGCCGACGTCGATGGCGTTCTTCAGCACGCCGGGGATCGAACGATTGTATTCGGGCGTCACGAACAGCACCCCGTCCGATTTCTGCAGCTTTTCCCGGAACGCCAGCCAATCGGCCGGCGGCGTGGCTTCCAGGTCCTGATTGAAGAACGAGATGCCGTGCAGGGTGACGACCTCGAGCTTCAACGTGTCCGGCGCCAGCTTGGCCAGCGCGTTGGCGATCCTGAGCGAGAAGCTCTCCTTGCGGAGGCTGCCGACGATGACGACGACGGGATGGGGTGGCCATGGGATTTCCTTTAAGGCGCGGACGCCGGGACGGCTGGCGGTCAACCTAGCCCCTCGGCAAAAAGATGCAAGTGCATGAAGTGCGTCCCAGCGATGTTGCTGCCGCGATCGCCAGGGAATACGCCGTGCCGTCCGATGCGGACGGCCTTCGAACAATCGATCTGGTCGTCGCCGATCAGATCCGGATTCCAGGCGACCGGAATCAGGCGATATTTGGCGCCGTCCTTTTCGACATGGCCGATGCAGGGGAAGGTGAAGTGGAAGCCGACCACGGTCGCCTTCTCGGCCGACGCCATGTCGTAGAATTTGTGACGGGTTGCCTGCGCCAGTTCGCCGTCGACGTCATAGGCCACATGCCAGTCCGGATTGCGCAGGAAGAATTCGGGAATGTTGGTCACATCCGACTGGATCAGGATTTTTGAATTGCCGGAGGCGATCGCGAAGGCGGTATGCCCGGGCGTATGGCCGGGCGCCGCGATCGAGGTGATGCCGGGGGCGACTTCCTTGCCCCAGTCGTATTTCGTCACCTTGGATTCGATGCCGGCGAAGGTCTTTTTCACGTTGGCGAAATAGTTCTTCATCATCTCGTTGGACTGCGCCTTGGCGGCGTTTTCGTCGCTGGTCCAGAACGCCCAGTCCACCGCCGGCACCATGATCTCGGCGTTCGGGAACGCCAGCGAGCCGTCGGCAGCACGGATGCCGTTGGTGTGGTCGGGATGCAAATGCGACAGCAGCACGATATCGATGCTTCTTGGCATCGACGCCGGCCGCGGCGAGATTTTGCAGGGTGCGGCCGACCGCGCCCTTGGTCGGCTCGAAATTGGCGATGCCGTTGCCGGTGTCGATCAGGATCAGCTTGCTGCCGGTGTTGATCAGTTGCGGGTTGAACGGCACCGTCACCATGCCCTTGCGGCATATAGGCGGCGTCCGCCGCCGCCAGCGCTTCGTCCTTGGCGACATTGGTCACGAACTTGTCGGGCAGCGGAAACGAGCGCGCGCCATCGTTGATCGAGGTGCATTCGTAAGCGCCGACCTTGTAGCGATAGAAGCCGGGCGCCTGGCGCGCCGGCCGGCGGCTCGGAGGCGCGCGCGGCGGTGTTCCCAGCGAGGTCAGCGCGGCTGGCGGCGCCGGCTATGGCGGCGCCGGCCAGAAGATCGCGGCGGTTGAGATCGGTCATGGCGTATTCCCCCCACTCTGAGTTTCAAGTATCTCGAACGCAATTTTCGGCGGCGAATGTCCCCCCGTTGCCGGCGGAACGCAAGACGGCTGGTCGCCTCCGCGCCTTAGACTTGGGTGGAATAAAGCCAAGGGGAATAAACGCGGAATCACGGCCCGCGCCTCAACCTGCCTTGTTCGGGTTGATCAGGTATTTCTCGCCGGTGGCGCGCTTGTCGTAGACGGCGATGTTGGGAAGCAGCAAGCGCCTCCTGCAGCGACACCACCTGGGTGTAATGGCTGGCGAAGGTGGTCTTCAGTTCGGCGACGACGCGCTGGCGCAGCTTTTGCGCCGTCGGCGGCGTCCGATCTTCATGCAGGAACGGAAACAGCAGCCAGCCGCCGACGCCCCAGGCCATGCCGAAGGCGCGGTTCAGTTCGACCGGGCCCGTGTCGAGGCTGCCATAGATGTAGACCTGCTTGTGGACGCTCGAGCCGTAGCGGCTGTAGACCTTGGCGGTCTTGTTGACGGCGATTTCCATGCAGGTCAGGATCTGGCCGGCGAGCCTGCCGCCGCCGATCGCGTCGAACGCGAGCGTCGCGCCGGTTTCCACCAGCGCCTCGGTCAGATCGTCCATGAAGAGTCGGCGCGCTCGGAGTCGACGACATGCTTCGCGCCGATCTTGCGCAGGATCTCGGCCTGCTCCGCGCTGCGGACGATGTTGACGAGGCCGATGCCGTCCTTGAGGCAGATCTTGTTGAGCATCTGGCCGAGATTGGACGCGGCCGCGGTATGCACCAGGGCCTTGTGGCCCTCGCGCCGCATGGTCTCGACCATGCCGAGCGCGGTCAGCGGATTGACGAAGCAGGAGGCGCCGTCGGCGGCGGTAGCTCCCCGCCGGCAGCACCAGGCACGTCGCGCCGCCTTCAGGCAGCGGTATTGCGCGTACATCGCGCCGCCGATCATCGCGACGGTCTTGCCCATCAGCGCCTTCGCCGCGTCCGACGATCCGGTCGCTGACCACCACGCCGGCGCCCTCGTTGCCGACCGGCATCGATTCATCGAGCCGTCCGCGCCATCGCGCTTTCATGGCGGCTTCCGGCACCTTCGCCGTCACCACCGGCGCATCCTTCGGTGCCGGACGCCTTGGCGGTGCGTCATGTCGGCGGCGCCGACCAGAAGCCCGAGGTCCGACGGATTGATCGGCGTCGCCTCGACCCGCACGACAATTTCGTCCGCGGCCGGGTTCGGGCGTCGGAACGCTGACCAGCGACAGTTCGAGTTCGCCGCTGCTCTTGATCAGCGAGCGCAGCTGCAGCCCGCTCTTGTGATCGGCACTGTTCTGAATTCCCATCGTTTGAATCTCCGGCCTTGTCGGTCGTTGTCGTTCTCTGGTTGAATCTGTCGCGCTCAGGGCTTGGCGGCAGCGTGGTCGGACAGCCCGGTCGTCCAGGTCGATGGCCTGCCCTCGAAGGCGGATTTGGCGCGCTTGCCGAGCCAATAGGAATACGGCGGCGGCACCAGCTCGAAGTCGGGATCGGCGCCGAGCTTCTGGGCTGCGTCCATCGGCCAGTTCGGATTGTACATGATCTCGCGGGCGAGCGCGGTCAGGTCGGCGCGGCCCTCGCGCAGGATCGCCTCGGCCTGGTCGGCATGCACGATGTGGCCCACCGCCATGGTCATGATATCGGCCTCGCGGCGGATTCGCTCGGCATAGGGCACCTGGTAGCCGTATTTGCGCGAGCGCGCGCCGTCCATCGGCGAATAGGCCAGCGTGCCGCCGGACGAGCAGTCGATCACGTCGACGCCCTGGCCTTGAGCAGCCGCGCCAGCCGCACGCTCTGGTCGAGGTCCCAGCCGGCGTCGTCCTCGCAGGACAGCCGCATGAACAGCGGCTTGTCCGCAGGCCACGCCGCGCGCACGCATTCGGCGACCTCGATCGCAAACCGCATGCGGTTGAGTTCGGAGCCGCCATATTCGTCGGTCCGGACATTGGCGACCGGCGACAGGAACTGGTGGATCAGATAGCCGTGCGCGCCGTGGATCTCGACCACGTCGAAGCCGGCGCGCGTCGGCGCGCGCCGCCGCCTCGCCCCATTTGGCGGCGAGGTCGCGCACCTCGTTATGCGACAGCGCCCGCGGCGTCGGCGATTGCTCGGTGTGCGGCACGGCGCTCGGCGCCACCAGCTCCCAGCCGTCCCAGTCGAAGATTTCCGGGCTCGTCGCCGTGCAGCGGCTTGCCGCCCTCCCAGGGGCGCGCCAGCCGCGCCTTGCGGCCGGAATGGCCGAGCTGGATGCCGGCGACCGCGCCGTGCTGCCGTGATGAAGGCGGCGCAGCGCGCCAGCGCCGGAATGAACCCGTCGTTCCACAGCCCGGTATCGCCGACGGTGCCGCAGCCGTTGCGCGCCACCTTGGTCGATTCCATGATGACCAGCCCGGCGCCGCCCTGGGCATATTTGCCGGCGTTGACGAGGTGCCAATCGGTGGCAAAACCCTCGACCGCCGAATATTGGTGCATCGGCGCCACCACGACCCGGTTCTTGAGGCGCACGCTGCGGATCTGGAGCGGGGTGAACAGCATCGGTTGCGTCATCGTGCTCTGATTCCCCAATGACACCGTTGCGAACCGCAGCGATCGACTGCGACCGCTTCACGCGCAGCGCCTTCAGCGCCGCCCTGCCCGCGAATTTCGCCTGGCTGCCCAGCTCCTGCTCGATGCGCAGCAGCTGGTTGTATTTGGCGGTGCGGTCGGAGCGCGCCAGCGAGCCGGTCTTGATCTGGCCGCAATTGGTGGCGACCGCGAGATCGGCGATGGTGGAATCCTCGGTCTCGCCGGAGCGGTGCGACATCACGGCGGTGTAGCCGGCCTTGTAGGCCATCTCGATCGCGCCGAGCGTTTCGGTCAGGGTGCCGATCTGGTTGACCTTGATCAGGATCGAGTTGGCGCAGCCGTGCTTGATGCCGTCGGCGAGCCGCGTTCACGTTGGTGACGAACAGATCGTCGCCGACCAGCTGGCACTTGCTGCCGATCAGGTCGGTCAGTGCCTTCCAGCCGTCCAAGTCGTCTTCGGCCATGCCGTCCTCGATCGAGACGATCGGATAGCGCGATGCCAGATCGGCGAGATACTTCGCCTGCTCCTCGACGGAGCAGGCTTTTGCCTTCGCCTTCATAGACATACTTGCCGTCCTTGAAGAATTCGGTGGAGGCGGGATCGAGCGCCAGCACGACGTCGCTCGCCGGGCTTGTAGCCGGCCTTTTCGATCGCCTTCATGATGAAGCTCGAGCGCCTCGTCCGGCCGATCTGCAGGTTGGGCGCAAAACCGCCCTCGTCGCCGACATTGGTGTTGTGGCCGGCGTCGTGCAGCGCCTTCTTCAGGGTGTGGAAGATCTCCGACGCCCATGCGCAGCGCCTCGGAAAAGCTCGGCGCGCCCACCGGCATGATCATGAATTCCTGGAAGTCGATCGGGTTGTCGGCGTGCACGCCGCCATTGATGATGTTCATCATCGGCACCGGCAGCGTCCGCGCCGAGGTGCCGCCGACATAGCGATACAGCGGCATGTCGAAGGATTCGGCGGCGGCCTTGGCGACCGCCAGCGACACGCCGAGGATGGCGTTGGCGCCGAGCCGGCTCTTGTTCGGCGTGCCGTCGAGATCGATCATGGTCTGGTCGATCTGGACCTGCTCCTCGGCCTCCATGCCGGCGAGCGCGTCGAAGATCTCGCCGTTGACGGCATCGACCGCCTTGCGCACGCCCTTGCCGAGATAGCGGCTCTTGTCGCCGTCGCGCAGTTCGACCGCCTCATGCGCGCCGGTGGAGGCGCCCGACGGCACCGCGGCGCGGCCGAGCGAGCCGTCCTCCAGCACCACATCGACCTCGACGGTGGGGTTGCCGCGGCTGTCGAGGATTTCGCGGCCGATGATGTCGACGATGGCGGTCATGGGAGCCTCATGGAAAATAGCGGGAATGTGGACGATTGGCGCTGCTTCTACAGCAACGCCGGGAGGCGGAAAAGGCCGCTCCCCGGATCGCCTCATGCGTGACGCTGGCGGCTGAATTGTCTAATAGACCGGCAACGGAGACGCCATGATGTCGAAAAGCGCCAAAAAGTCCTCCCCCCTGCAGCTCGGCCGCGCGGTCGAATGGCCGGATACGCCCGAAAAGGCAAAACTCGACCGGGTTCCCAATCCGCAAGCGGGCACGAATTTTCTGGTGCGGTTCGCCGTGCCGGAATTCACCTCGATCTGCCCGGTCACGGGACAACCGGATTTCGCGCATCTGGTGATCGACTATGTGCCGGGGCCATGGCTGCTCGGAGTCCAAATCGCTGAAACTTTACGTCGCGAGCTTCCGCAATCATGGCGCGTTCCATGAGGACTGCACGGTCATGGTCGGCAAACGGATCGCCGCCGAGATCAAGCCGAAATTTTTGCGTATCGGCGGCTACTGGTATCCGCGCGGCGGCATTCCGATCGACGTGTTCTGGCAGACCGGCAAGCCGCCGAAAGATCTCTGGCTGCCCGACCAGGGCGTCGCGCCCTATCGCGGGCGGGGGTAGGCCCACTTGTAGCCCGGATGAGCGAAGCGACATCCGGGGAGACGCTTGTCCCGGATATCGCTTCGCTCATCCGGGCTACACTTCCGCACATGCCTTCGCCTTCTCGCAACGCATGGCGCCCGAGGTTTGCAAACTGACTCCGCCCCCAAAAGTAAGAGGGCGCTCGCGACCCCCAAGAGAGGGCGCGGGGAAGACCGGGTGCGCGCTGCACCCGCGGTCTCATGTGCACTGTGCATCAAAGGAAAACGCACATGAGCATACAGGTTCAGCGGAAACACTCCGGCCTTCCCTGCGCAATGGCTTTACGACTTATACGTGCTCTCCCTGGTGAATCGGAGCCTCTTGCCACCATCGCCCTCGAGAAGCGCTAGCCTCCAAGGACTTGACGCCAGCATTCCGGGCGTCAGGACCACACGCTTTCGCCGTACGCTTCAGCATCGCTCGCCCGCGCGCATAAAACGCGCGACGACGCTGCCGCGTCCACCGCAACCTGTCCCGACGTCAGTGACGACGGCCGACGTCCCCTCTTGCGGGACAGGATAGGCGCAATACGCCGGTGATTTGTCTGCAAATAAAACAGTAATATTTTTTCAGGCGAGGCTGGACAACGGGGCCAAATCACCGACGCACTGAAAGATTTTTCGGTCCTTTCGGAATGCGTCCTCGCGCGTCCCAGGATGCCTTGAGCCAACGGGTCGCGCGGATGCGCGCCCGATGGCAGGCTCTGCGAAGCGTATCAGACCAAAGGCTACCAAACCTTGGCAAAATTTCATGCAACGGAAGTTTACGCGGCCGGTTGCCTGTTCAAGGCGGGACAATTGAAAGCGGAGATCAACAAAATGCGCACTTTTTTGCTTGCGACCGCGGCCGTGGTCGCGCTCGGTTCGGCGGCCTGGGCAGCTTCCGACACGACGGCCAACAATACCAGTCAGAACAACCTGAAAGTTCGGCAACAGCTCACACAAATGCTGCAAAAATCAGGTTATACCGACATTCGCGTCGCACCGACGTCCTTCATGGTCCGGGCCAAGGATCAGGACGGAAATCCGGTGATGATGTCGATCAGTCCGGACCATTTCACTGAATTGACGGCCATGAACGACGAGGATCGCGGCGGCAGCAACAAGACGTCAAACACGATCGGTTCCAACAACAGTTCGGACCGCTACGTCACCGTGCCATCGAACGACGACCTGAGTTCCAAGGTGGTCGGCCTCGACATCTACAACAAGGACAACAAGGACATCGGCACCATCAAGGACATCGCGCTCAACCCCAATGGCCGTGCATCCGCCTACATCGTGTCGGTCGGCGGCTTCCTCGGCATGGGCGAGCACTACGTCGCGGTGAACCCGGAAGCCGTCGACGTCACCTACAAGGACAACAAGTGGCATGCCGATATGAACGCCACGGCCGACCAGCTGAAAGCCGCGCCAGAATTCAAATATTCCGGCCGCTGGGCCTCCAGCAAAATGTAGGTCGGGGCGCTGCCGGATGAGCTGACGCTCACCCGGCTTGTCGGCCCGTGCCGCACCGTCGGCGGACGCGGGGCGCGTCCACGCATGAAGTCGTGCCGTAGGATAGGCAGAGCAACCGGTCGCGCGAATGCGCGCCCGATGACAGGCTTCGCGAAACCCATCGCTCCGCATCACGCGGGCATGATGGGTATCGCTCGCTCCACCGATCCTACGGCCGACACCAAGTTGGCGATTGAGCTGCGGCCGGTTGACCCGGCGGCGCTGCTCGGGCTTTGTTGTGAGGCAAAATTGGTGCCTCGATGTCGTCCCCTCATCATGAACTGTGCCGGCTGACGGCAACCGAGGCGGTGCTTCGCCTGAAACGCCGGGAGATCACGCCGCTCGACCTCATCGACGCCGCCGTGCACCGGATTGCGGAAGTCGAGCCTGACATTAATGCATTGCCGACCCTCTGCATCGATCGGGCGCGCGGCCATGCCGAAAGGCTGATGCGCGGCGAAGGCCGCGAGGCGGAGGCCGAGCCCGGCTGGCTGGGCGGCCTGCCGGTCGCCATCAAGGATCTCGCCGATGTCGCCGGCGTGCGCACCACCTACGGCTCGCCGATTTTTCGCGACCATGTGCCTGATCGCTCCCACCCGGTGGTCGAACGGATCGAGCGCCGGGGCGGCATCGTCATCGCAAAATCGAACACGCCGGAATTCGGCGCCGGCGGTTCGACCTTTAACGAGGTGTTCGGCCGCACCCGCAATCCCTGGAATACCGCGCTGACCCCGGGCGGCTCGACCGGTGGCGGCGCCGCCGCGCTCGCGGCCGGCGAGATCTGGCTTGCCCACGGCTCCGACCACGCGGGAAGCCTGCGCCGGCCCGCCACCTATTGCTCGGTGATCGGCCTGCGCCCCTCCCCCGGCCGGATCACGCGCGGGACGTCCAACAATCTGTTCTCGCCGCTCTCGGTGCAGGGGCCGATGGCACGCAATGTCACGGATGTGGCGCTGTTCCTCGACACCATGGCAGGCCTGTGCCCGCGCGATCCCCTGACGTTTGACGCGCCGCAGCGTTCATTCGCCGCCGCGGTGGCGAGCCCCGTCGCGCCGAAGCGCGTCGCCTTCACCGCCGATTTCGGCGGCAAGGTGCCGGTCGACCGGGAGACGCGGGAGATTTGCGCCAAGGCGGCGCGCCGTTTCGAGGAGCTCGGCTGTATCGTCGAGGAAGCGGCTCCCGACCTCGGCAATATCGCCGACGCCTTTCTGGCCCTGAGGTCGCAGCATTTCGTGGTCGAGCGCGAACTGATGCTGGCGACGCACCGCGACCAGATCAAGCCCGATATTATCTGGAACACCGAGCGCGGCCTGCGACAGTCGCCAAGCGAGCTCGCCGCCGCCGAGCGCGAACGGGCGGCCTTCTATCGGCGCGTCGTCGAATTCTTCGAGAGCTACGATCTTCTGGTGTCGCCGGGAGCCTCGACGCCGGCCTTCGATGTCGCGTTGCGGATGCCGGCAACGATCGACGGCAACAAGCTCGAGAACTATCTGGGCAGTTCGCTGATAACCGCGGCAACCACCATGATGGCGTTGCCGTCGATTGCCGTGCCATGTGGCTTCGACCGGCATGGCCGCCCGGTCGGCTTGCAAATGGTCGGCTCCCATCGGGGCGAGGCGGCGCTGCTGCAAGCGGCGGTGCTTTTCGAAGGGATGATGGGGCTTTCCTCGCTGGTCCCGATCGATCCACGCCCCGGCGCCGTGCCGCCACCCGCCTGACGGCCAACGAAGTCCGCGATGGGAATCCGGCGCGTGGCTGCATTTCACGATCCAGATCGATTCAGGGTGATGCCACCAGGCGCCGAGCGCCTTTCATAGCTGCGATCAACTTGTCAGAGGTTTCGCCGGCCGGCGGATCGATATCGTAGGTGATCAGGACGGTGGCCGTTCCACCCCGCTTTTCCATCAATCGCCGGTAGCGCGTGGTGTTGAGGGCCTTACGGATTCATGCGCCCCGCCGAAGCAATCAAGATTGCTCTTCGGGAGAAAGCCAAAGGGTTGGCGCGACCGATAACGGTACGAACTGCGAGGTCTTTTTGCAATTTGAGCAGGTATAGGCACGTAAGTGGTCGTGCCCCGGCCGCTCCAAATTCACCAGGAACATGGGCTCTGCACAGTGTGGACAGGTCCGGGTATTGGTGGAAATTGACAACGCGGTCACTCAACAAGGACGCCGACGCAATTTTTATCCTCTTGACGTGCAGGCCGCTGCTCCAAATTGCTCACCTGTTCGCATAATTAGGATCCCGCTGGCCGGTTGGCCCAACTCCGACACTCCGAGCGGACATACCGCGCAGCAGAAAGATGCAGGCCGCCTCGGCTGGCGATCTCTTCATGCGCCCTCACCGCCGTCATTGCCCGTTGCCGTCATTGATCGCCTTAGGGGGAAAATGATACGAGCACCCACCACGCCGTACGTAAATTCCGCCGGTTGGCTCGCATCTCTCCTTGCAAGCGGCGTCCAGCGCGCAATCGAGAAAGGCCCAAGCAAAGTACGCCCCCAACACAAGGGCGGCGATCCACAATGTTGCCCTGGTCATCCGATCCATCTGAACGGCTTCCACTTGCCGGTAAGTTGTAGCCCCGGTTGGCGGCTGTTTCGAAAAATGATTCGGGGCGGGCTTACCGCAGCGCGAAAATAACCCAGGCGTGATGTTTCGGCCACCACCTGCGTGATATGCTTCCGTGAAACGCAATCAGGGGCGTCAGCATGGAGAAATACGGAGCCGGGTCGATTGTCGTCTGCGACTACGATCCCAACTGGCCAATCCTGTTCGAGCAGGAAAGCACGCGGATCAAGCAGGCGCTCGGCCCGTTCGCGTTAGCCATCGAGCACGCGGGCAGCACCTCGGTTGCAGGCCTGCCGTCGAAACCGATCATCGACATGCTGGTTGCCGTACCCAGCCTGGAGCAGGCCAAACAACGATGGATCGCGCCGATCAAGACGCTTGGCTACACCTACATGCCGGAATACGTGTCGTGGCTGCCCGGCGAATTGTTCTTCCGCAAGGGGCCGCCCGGCCCATGGACCCATCATATGCATGTGATGGAGCTGTCGTGTCCGCGGTGGGAGGCGTTGCTGGTGTTCCGCGATTATCTCCGCGCCCATCCCGAGGCAGCCCAGGCCTACGCCGACATCAAGCGCGATCTCGCGGCGTCATCGGTCGACAACATAGCGGCCTATCGAAACGGCAAAACGGTCTTCGTCGAGGAAACCACTGCCAAGGCACGTGCCTGGCGCGTGCATGCCGACCGCTCGAAGATGGGGTCTGGTTAGGACTAGCTGCGACCTGGCCCGCGCCGACGAGGTGATCGAGCAGAGACGCCCCTGCCGGGCCACATCCCAGAAAACGTCTCGCGTTTCTAGGCGCGTTTACGAGAAAGCTGCCGCGCCGATTTCACTCCCGCGTAGCGGCCATCGCTTTTTAGCTCCGGGGCGTCCGCCTTCCATATTCGTCCCTTGCCGGCGCATGCCTTGCAGCGCGCCGTGTAAATTCTGAGCGACGGCTGCGCGGGCTGTTTGACCGCTGGAAAGCCGGTGCCGTCGCACGCCGAACACCGTTGCTCAGCCGGATTTGCAAACGGCTTTTTCATCTTGACCTCCCGGTGGATCGACCATCATTGGCAGACACCGGCGCAACCTACAGCCTTAACGTGCAGGCCCGCTGTTCCAAATTGCTCACCTAGCCTTTAATTAAAATTCCGACAAGCGCGCAAAGGCGGCGTTGAGCAACTCACATCATCCCGCCAAACCTGATCAATTCGGAACAGCCACCATCAATTCGACGATCCATGCTCGCCCCACCATCGCTACCCAGCCAAACGCGATGAAGTTTTGCACTTCCGTTTTATGAGGGAGCATCATGCAAAAATCCTGTTTCCTGCCCGAGCAGGTCAACGTTCGGCTGCAACGCCCCCGCTGCCCGAAATGCAATACGCACATGATGCTGGCCCGGATCGCGCCCGCCCGTGTGGGGTTTGAGCTTCGCACATTCGAGTGCGCCGCGTGCGATCACGCGCACGTCGTCCTGGTTGCCACCGAAGCGTTCGGCCAGTCGTGCAGCCCTCTGGCTCACGGGTGAGCGACCTGGAGCAAGAGACGGAACGCGCTTCCGAGAGCCGGGTCTGGGAGGACCGCGCGGCAGAGGTCATCGCGCAGGCCCGGGAGATGCCGCCTGGCGCACGCAGACGTGCCGCGCTCAGGGAAGCCGGTCGCCTGCGCGTCGCCGCGGCGCTGTTTCGATGGCTGACCAACAAATAAACAGGCTCGCGCCTTCCGATGCCTGCAGCGAGCCATCGATCATGTGGGAGCCGAGGCCTGGACGTTGTCGGCCAGCCACTTTGTTCCGGAATCATTGATCCCGAGCCATTCGGCGCGATCGCCGGAGATGTCGATGACCAGTAACTGATCGTCACTGCCTATGCGCGGCCGAAGCTGATTTTTGATGTGAGCGGGCGTGTGGTTGCATTTCACGATCCAGATCGTTTCAAGATGATGCCACCAGGTGCCGAGCGCCTTAATGGCCGCGATCAATTCGTCGTAGGCTTCGCCGGCCGGCGGATGGATATCGTAGGCGATCAGAACGGTGGCCGTGCCGCCCCGCTTTTCCATCATTTGCCGGAGCGCCTGGTGTTCCGGGCCTTGCCGATCGTCGCGCAGAAAGTTGTCGATCTCGATCCAGGAGATCTCGCCGCCGGACGCGCGGTTTGGCCGGTGCATGACGGCTTCCGCCCCCGAAACCGGGTTCCTGGTCAACGACCAGGAATCTCCGTTGCTGCTGGTGTAAATGAGTTTTGTGTCGGGCGCGGCAACGGGTTGTTCTCCGACCGGCCTGCCCAGCGCGTAGCGTGGCCGCCCCTGCAGCGGGTGTTTGCGCATCAATTGAAACCGGGTGCCGGGGCTGTCTTTCCAGGTCGCGATTTCCGCAAAAGTGACGGTCATGGTGCCGTCCCGGAACGGATAATCGCCGGGCTCCCGTACATCGTCCAGATCGTGCCAGCCTACGTCCATGCCAGTTAAATCGACCGGGCGAGTTCGGTTCCGCATCGACGCGGACCAAAGCCGACATTCGTGATCTAGGCGGCGCCGGCGTCCGCCGGCCGGGTCTGGCGCAACAGCCGCGCGCAGACAAAACCCAGCGCGACAATGATCACGGCGCTGGTCAGCATGGTCGGAATCTTGCCGGCGTGGAACAGGCCAAAACCATAGGCGATCGGGCCGATGGTCTGGCCCATGAAAAAGAAAAACGAATGCAGCGCCAGCGCGGTGGCGCGGGCTTCCTCGGAGAGTTCGCTGGCGAATACCTGCAGCGAGCCATGGATCATGTAGAAGCCCGAGCCCGAGCAGCACGAGGTCGAGCGCCTGGAATTGCCAGCGCGGGCCGAAGCGCGATGATCGCGAGCTGCAGTCGCCATCAGCGTCGCGCCCGCGATCATCATGCGGTTGACGCCGAGCAGCGGCAGCACGCGCGACACGGTCAGGGTGTAGAACAGGCCGCCGACCGCAAAACCGGCGATCACGAGGCCGCCGATCGAGAGCGAGGTGACGCCCTGCTCGAACAGGAACGAGGCGATGTAGGGAAACAGCCCGAGCACGCAGCAGCCTTCGATGAACACCGCGCTGTAGCAGACCCGGGCGTTCGGATTGGCGAAGATGGTGCGATAGCCGTGCCGGAGCACGGCAAAATCCATGTTGGCCGGCGCCCGCGCCAGCTTGCTGCCGCGAAAGCCGAGCGCCACCGCGATCGAGGCCACCACCGCCAGCGTGCCGAGAAACCCGAGCACCCCGCGCCAGCCCAGGAGATCGCCGATCAGCCCCGACAGCGACGCGCCCAATAGATTGCCGCTCATCGATCCCGCCAGAGTGCGGCCGATCGCGACCTGACGCTTGTCCGGTCCGACCAGATCGCTGGTCAGGCTGAGCGCGATCGGGAATACGCCGCCGGCGCCGATGCCGGCGAGAATGCGGGTCGCGAACAACAGCGAAAACGACGACGACAGCGAACCCAATATGTTGGCGAGGCCGAGCAGCACCAGGCAGATCACCGCGAGCCGCGCCTTGCCGAACAGATCCGCCGCCGCGCCCAGCACCGGCTGGATGATGGCGAAGGTGAAGGCGAACACCGAGGCAAAACCCGCCGCGGTGGCGATGCTGACGCAAAAATCGCTGGCGACATGCGGCAGCACCGGATCGAGCGCGCGCGCCGACAGGCTGGCCGCAAAGGTCGACAGCGCGATGATGTTCAGGACCGGCGGCAGCCGCGCTGTCGCCGGCCGCCCGTGGTTTCGATCATCAGCCCGCCGGGTTTTTCGCAAGCCGCGTCGAACGCCATCAGCCGGCGCAGCAATCCCTCGAACTCGCGCAGCGGCACCATGTTGGGGCCGTCCGACGGCGCATGATCGGGATCGGGATGGGTCTCGATGAACACGCCGGCAACGCCGACCGCGACCGCGGCGCGCGCCAGCACCGGGACGAATTCGCGCTCGCCGCCGGAGGAGGCGCCCTGCCCGCCCGGCTGCTGCACCGAATGGGTCGCGTCGAAGATCACAGGCGCGCCGGTGGTGCGCGCCAGGATCGGCAGCGCCCGCATGTCCGAGACCAAAGTGTTGTAACCGAAGGAAGCGCCGCGCTCGGTGACCAGCACATTGCGGTTGCCGCCGCCGACGATCTTGGCGACGACATTGGCCATGTCCCACGGCGCCAGAAATTGCCCCTTCTTGACGTTGACGACCTTGCCGGTCGCGGCCGCCGCCAGCAACAGATCGGTCTGCCGGCACAGGAAGGCCGGGATCTGCAACACGTCGACCGCCTGCGCCACCTCGGCGCATTGTGAGGCCTCGTGGACGTCGGTCAGCACCGGCAGACCGAGCGAGGAACGGATTTCGGCAAAGATCGGCAGCGCCTGTTTCAAGCCGATGCCGCGCGCGGCGGTGCCCGAGGTGCGGTTGGCCTTGTCGAACGAGGTTTTGTAGACGAGGCCGATATTGAGGCGCGCTGCAATCTCCTTCAGCGCGCTGGCGACCTCGAGCGCGTGGGCCCGGCTCTCGAGCTGGCACGGCCCCGCGATGATCTGAAATCGGCAGGTCGTTGCCGAATTTGACCGATCCGACAGCGACCACGGGCGCTGCTTTGGCGTTGGCGTTCAAGCGCGTTTTCCTCTGATTTGCGGGGCCGACCATGCCGGGCCGCAGGCGGCGGATCAACCCTTCAGGCCGGTTTTGCGGCCTCGAATATCAGGGTTGCCCCAAAGGCGATATCGGGCGGCACCACAAGCCGGCCGGCATGGCGGCGGGACAAAATGCCGTTGGCGCGGTGGTGCGCCTCGACCGCGGCGATATCGGCCACGGCAAAACGCAGCGCGTTCAGCGTCATCCCTTCGCCATCGGCTTTCAGTGCGGTGCCCGTCAGATCGCGGAACGCAACCGGCTCCATGATTTCGAGCTCGCCATT
Organism: uncultured Alphaproteobacteria bacterium; assembly: GCA_963699465.1. Lineage (GTDB taxonomy): Bacteria > Pseudomonadota > Alphaproteobacteria > Rhizobiales > Xanthobacteraceae > Bradyrhizobium. The sequence continues at coordinate 56,891 of CAVOTZ010000043.1, read as the reverse complement.
TTCGGTCGTGGCCCTGATGCCGATCGAGCTCGCATTGAGGTCACTGACGCCGGTAAAGGCTTTGAGGAAAACGTGATGGTCGGTCGGATTATCCGCGACCAGCACCGCGCCGGGCACGCGCCTGGCGCCATTGGCGTGGATCTGAAACGCCGGATTCCAGAAATTTTCCGGGAAATAATGCTGGCACACCGCAAAGCGCACATCCGGCGATGAGCTGTCCTGCGCGAATGCCAGCGAGAACGCCAGTTTTACGATGGTGCCGTCGGGCCGCTTGCCCTCGCGCGAAAAATCGAACACCTCGAAGTCGCCAATGCCCGAGGCCGCGAAGCCGCGCGCGTCCGCGGCAGCGTCGCGGCTGTTGAGGATCAGCATCGACAATCCCTCGCGGAAGCCGAGGAAATCGCGGTTGAAGGCGCCGAACGAAAACGACTTTGGTCCGTGCGGCGGAATCTTTTCCGGCTCGGCGACTTCGAGCAGCTCGATATAGGCATTGCCAAGCTGCACAATGCGGTTGTGGGTGCCCCAGGCATGCCGGTTGCGCGCGCCGACCGTGAAGCCGGCGCTCGCATAAAATTCCGCCGCCGCGTCGAGGTCGCGGACGGCGTGCACGATGTGGTCGATTCCTCCGGGCATCTGACGGGCTTTGCCGCAAAATCCGGCTATTTCACCGACGAGAATTTGGTCGGCACCAGCAACTGGTTGACGATGTTGCTGACGATCTGGCCGCTCTCCTCGGTCTTGGCGCGCGCCGCGATCCACTCCGGATCGCTCTGGAAGGCGGCCCACTTCTTGTCGCGATCGGCCAGCAATTCCCAGGCCAGCAGATAGGTCAGATCCTGGTTGGATTCGCCGACCAGCGTGGTGAAGAAGCCGGCCTGCTTGATGCCGTGCTTTTCCCAGAGTTTTAGCGTGACGTTCTCAAAACGATTCAACAGCGCCGGCAGCCGGCCCGGCAGGCAACGATAGACGCGGGTCTCGTAGATCATGGGTATCCTCCTGTTCTTGCGAGAGAGGTTATAGCGGCTGGCCCGCGGGCTGTCTTGCGCGGATCGGCAACAAAGCGAAGCGTTATGGCTTGGCCGGCATGACCTGCGGGACGGTCTTCGGATCGATCTTCGACATCGCGATCGCCGATTCCATCAACAGCGCCATGCCGATTTTTGGATCGAGCGCCGATTTGCTCATCAGCACGCATTGCCGCGCCACGAGATCGATCACCAGCGGCCAGTAATGCGGCGGGACGTGGCGGCCGTTGGCGGGACCGGGGCCGTCGTCACGGGTCAGGATGAATCTGGCGCGCGGCCAGAACAGGTTCAGCGCCGCGCGCGGCGCCAGTTGCGGCTGATGTTGCTTGGCGACACGCGGCACGCCGAACTCGGGCGTGCCGACCGATTGGGCGGCGAACCGAAACATCTCGCGGTAATCCGGCAGCTCGGTGGGCTTGAGGCCGGCCTCGATCGCGGCGGCGGCGACGAAATTCCACAGCGAGTAGCCGTTGGTCGCCTGCGGCACGATATAGCCGTTGATCAGATCGCCGAAGTAAAACGCCTCACCGGATTTGGTGTTGGCGACCACCATCAGATTGGCGCTGCGCAGATATTCCGCCAGCGCCGCGGCCGGCATCTTGGCATTGGCATCCGGCGGCAGCGGCACGTCGCGGGTTTCGACCCGGCGGAACGCCGCGGTCTGGCCGGCGAAGCCGGCGAGCGCGCCGATCGAGCACAGCAGCGTTTCCGTGTGCACGCCGCGCTCGGTCTTCAGCCACGCCAGCACCGATTCCCGCAAGCTGCCAATCGCGACATTGACGACAACCTCATCGTCGCTGTCTTTCCAGGGCAGCACGAACGGGCGGGTTTGCGGCACGTCACTCACATTCCACCGCCCTTGCGCGCGAAAAACTACACCAGCCGCGACTGCACCACCGCGGCCTGGATGAACGACGCGAACAGCGGATGCGGCTCGAACGGGCGCGATTTCAGTTCGGGATGGAATTGCACGCCGATGAACCACGGATGGTCCTCGTATTCGACGATCTCCGGCAGCACGCCGTCGGGCGACAGCCCGGAAAATCGCAGGCCGTGCTGTTCGAGCCGGTCCTTGTAGGCGGTGTTGACCTCGTAGCGGTGGCGGTGGCGCTCGGAGATCTCGGTGGCGCCGCCATAGACCTCCGACACCCGGCTGCCGCGCTTGAGCGCCGCCGGATAGGCGCCGAGCCGCATGGTGCCGCCGAGATCGCCGGCCTTGCGACCGCTTCTCGAGTTCGTTGCCGCGCAGCCATTCCGTCATCAGCCCGACCAGCGGCTCCGGAGGTCGGGCCGAACTCGGTCGAATTGGCCTGCTCGATGCCGACCAGATTGCGCGCCGCCTCGATCACCGCCATCTGCATGCCGAAGCAGATGCCGAAATAGGGCACGTCGCGCTCGCGCGCGAACTGCGCCGCGCGGATCTTGCCCTCGGCGCCGCGCTGGCCGAAGCCGCCGGGCACCAGGATGCCGTTGACGTGCTCGAGGAACGGCGCCGGATCCTCGTTCTCGAACACCTCGCTCTCGATCCAGTCGAGATTGACCTTGACCTTGTTGGCGATGCCGCCATGCGACAGCGCCTCGATCAGCGATTTGTAGGCGTCCTTCATGCCGGTGTATTTGCCGACGATGGCGATGGTCACGGCGCCTTCGGGATTGCGCACCCGCTCGTTGATGTCGTGCCAGCTCTGCAGCGCCGGCGGAATCCGCGGCTCGATGCCGAACGCCGCCAGCACCTCGTCGTCGAGGCCGGCGGCATGATAGGCCTCGGGCACGGCATAGATGTTGTCGACGTCGCGCGCCTCGATCACGGCGCTTTCGCGCACGTTGCAGAACAGCGCCGAGCTTGCGCCGCTCCTCCTTCGGGATCGGACGGTCGGTGCGGCACAACAGGATGTCCGGCTGGATGCCGATCGAGCGCAGTTCCTTGACCGAGTGCTGGGTCGGCTTGGTCTTGAGTTCGCCGGCGCTCGGGATGAACGGCAGCAGCGTCAGATGAATGTAGATGGCGTGGTCGCGCGGCAGATCGTTCTTGATCTGGCGGATCGCCTCGAAGAACGGCAGGCCCTCGATGTCGCCGACGGTGCCGCCGATCTCGCACAGCACGAAATCGAAGTCGTCGTTGCTGTCGAGGATGAAATCCTTGATGGCGTTGGTGACGTGCGGGATCACCTGGATGGTGGCGCCGAGATAGTCGCCGCGCCGCTCCTTGGTGAGGATGTCCTGGTAGATGCGCCCGGTGGTGATGTTGTCGGCCTTGGTGGCGGGACGGCCGGTGAAGCGCTCGTAATGGCCGAGGTCGAGATCGGTCTCGGCGCCGTCGTCGGTCACGAACACTTCGCCGTGCTGGTACGGCGACATCGTTCCGGGATCGAGATTGAGATAGGGGTCGAGCTTGCGCAGCCGGACCTTGTAGCCGCGCGACTGCAGCAGAGCGCCGAGCGCCGCTGAAGCCAGACCTTTGCCGAGCGAGGAAACCACGCCGCCGGTGATGAAGATGTACCGCGCCATGGGACCTAACCTTTAAGGCTACCGCAGCGATTCGCCAAAACGAATCGGCTCGCCCCGCCGAACATTTTGCCGGGCTGTGGGTGACGCTGAAATTGCGAGTATTGTCAGGGTATTGATGGGGATTGCTCATGCAGGACGCCAGATGCCGTCGCTGCATGGCCACCCCGCTTTATTGCGAACTGCGGCGCCTGCGGACCCGGATGGCGCGGCGGGCGCGGCGTCCGCTGCTGCTCGTCGGACTTCTTCAGCGAATCCAGGATGCCGCCGCTGGTCGGCGGCGCGACCGGCGTTGCGCCGCCCCGGCTGCGACTGCGAGGCCGGATCGTGCCGATGATCGAACTCGGCGCGCGGTTGTAGCTCGCGAGCCAGTTCAGGAACAGGCTGGTGACGAAGAAGCCGACCGCGAGGATCGCCGTGGTGCGCGACAGCAGGTTGGCGGTGCCGCGGCTCGACATGAAGCCGGCGCCGCCGCCCATGCCGAGGCCACCGCCTTCGGATTTCTGCAACAGCACGGTCGCGATCAGCATCGCGACGATCATGAGGTGGACGACGATGACGACAGTCTGCATCTCTACCTTCCGTCGCAAACCCAAAAGCGGCCGGGTCCGGCCTCGCACAGGGGCTTGCGGGGTTTGAATTCGCGGCGGTGTTACACGATCGGACCGGGCATTGTCACCCCCGGCGGCACCGTCAGGAGATAATCGTTATCAAGCGTGCTTGCGAGAGCAATTGGCCAAATCGGACGCCGCCATGGCGGCTTTACAGCCACCGCATTGTCTATTATAATAGAAATATGGATACTATTATAGACGATCTCGGCGCCCGCCTCGCCCATCGCATAAAACTCGAACGCGACAGCCGCGGCTGGTCGCTGGCGGAACTGGCCGAAGCGTCAGGGGTTTCCAAAGCCACCATCAGCAAGATCGAACGCAACGAGGTCTCACCGACCGCGGTGATCCTGGTGCGGCTCGCCGCTGCCTTCAACCTCACGCTGGCCGGCCTGATGTTGCGCGCCGAAGGCCAGGGCCAGCGGCTGGTGCGATCAAGCGAGCAGCCGGTCTGGCGCGACCCGGAAACCGGCTATCTGCGCAAACAGGTGTTCAGCCGTCCCGATCATCCCGTCGAAATCGTCAGGGTCGAATTGCCGGCGGGACAACAAGTGACGCTGCCGGCGTCGTCCTACGCGCATATCCGGCAGATCGTCTGGGTGCAGAAGGGCAGCCTCGTGATCGACGAGGCCGGCGAGCGGCAGCTTCTCGGCGCGGGCGACTGCCTCGGTTTTGGTTCGCCCGCGGAAACGACCTTCGCCAACGAAACCATGTCGCCCTGTACTTACGTCGTCGCACTCGCGCGGAGCTGACATCGTGCAAGGAAATATTCAGGCTATCAGGATCGCCCCGCTGACCGCGTCGCCCGAAATCCGTGCGGCGTTGAGCGCGCTGTTGATCGAAACGGTTGCCAGCGGCGGCTCGGTCAGTTTCATGCATCCGCTGGCGCCGCACGACGCCGACGCGTTCTGGCAGGACTCGCTCGCAGCAGCCGATCGCGGCGAGCGGATCGTGCTCGGCGCCTTCGATGGTCAGGAGCTGATCGCAACGGTGACGCTGCTATTGAACCTGCCGCCGAACCAGCCGCATCGCGCGGAGATCGCCAAGATGATGACGAGGCTCAGCCATCGCGGCCGCGGCGTGGCGCGCGCCTTGATGCGCGAGGCTGAGACGTCAGCGGTCGCACGCGGCCGCACGCTGCTGGTGCTCGACACCGCGGTCGACGACGGCGCGTCCTGGCTTTACGAGCGAATGGGATTTACGCTGAGCGGCATCATTCCGGATTACGCGTTAAAACCGCATGGCGGCCTCACCGGCACGATGATCTACTGGAAGCGGATCGGCGCGATGGCCAGCGCCTGAGCGCGGCGCTCTACGCGCAGCCCTGCGCGATCGCCAGAAAGTCCGACGCCTTCAGGCTGGCGCCGCCGACCAGCGCGCCGTTGACGTTGGCGACCGCCATCAACTCCTGAGCGTTCGACGGTTTGACGGAGCCGCCATAGAGGATCCGCATTCCGGTCCCCTCGCCCTTGAAGCGCGACACGAGCGAATCCCGGATAAAGCGGTGGACCTGCTCGACATCTTTTGCGGTGGGCGTCAGCCCGGTGCCGATCGCCCAGACCGGCTCATAGGCCACCACCAGATTGGCCGCCGTGGCGCCGTCCGGCAGCGAGCCCGAGAGCTGGCTGGCGCAGACATCGAGCGCCTTGCCGCCATCGCGCTGATGCTGGGTCTCGCCGATGCAGACGATGGCGACGCAGCCCGCGCGCCAGGCGGCTTCCGCCTTCTGCCGCACCAGCGCGTCGCTCTCGCCATGATCGGCGCGCCGCTCGGAATGGCCGACAATGATGGCGCGGGCGCCGGCATCGGCCAGCATTTCCGCGGAGAGATCGCCGGTATGGGCGCCCGACGCCTTGGGGTGACAATCCTGCGCCCCGACCGTGAGCGCCTTCACGCCATGGGCTTTTGCTGCGAACGCCGCGATCAGGGTCGCGGGCGGGCAAACCAGCAGGTCGGCCTTGGCGGCGACCCCTGCGGCGCCGGCGCACATCGCCTCGAATTCGGCCATGGAAGCCCTGAGGCCGTTCATTTTCCAGTTGCCGGCGATCAGCGGCCGAATGGCGTCGGTCATGTCGAATTACCCTAAGTTTTTGCCCCACGCAGCGCTAGCAGAGCGCGGCGCGCCAGTTCCAGATGCCGGATTTTGTGTCTCGATATCACCTAATATATTCATTATCGCCTGTTGATTTTGTTTTTGCCTGATGATTATACATCACCCAACAAATTCCCTGCCCGTTGGCAGGACGGAGGAAATCACAATGACCGGAACGATCCTGGTCCTGAACGGACCCAATTTGAACCTGCTCGGCGTACGTGAGCCGGAGATCTACGGGCGCGACACGCTCGACGACATCAAGAAGCGGTGCGTGGAGCAGGCCAGCAAGCACGGCCTCGAGGTCGACTTCCGTCAATCCAATTCCGAGGCGACGCTGATCGACTGGCTGCATGAGGCGCGCGGAACCAAGGTCGGCGTTGCGATCAATCCAGCCGGACTGTCGTTTCATTCGATCGCGCTGCTCGATGCGCTGAAGATGTTCGACGGCCCCAAGGTCGAAGTGCACATCACCAACATCCACAAGCGCGAGCCGATGTACCAGAAGTCGCTGATGTCGCATGGCGTGACCGGCGTGATCGCGGGGCTCGGCGCCACCGGCTACGTGCTCGCCATCGACGCGCTCGCCGAATTCGCCAAGGCGGGCAAGGCCTAACCGCGCGCCATCAATCAACAATTCGACACGGGAGGGGATAATGGGTTTGAACAGACGGCAATTCGGCGTGACCGCGATCGGATCGATGGCGGCGATGTGGGCGGCGCCCTCGATCGCGCAAGACAGCAAGGTCAGTCTCAAGGTCGGCGGACAGTTCGCGGACAGCCATCCGTCATCGAAGGCGATGGAAGCCGCTTGTGCCGAAATCCGCCAGCAATCGAACGGACGCATCGACATCCAGTTCTTCCCCAATGCGCAGCTCGGCTCCGACGCGGCGATGCTGACCCAGGTGCGCTCTGGAGCGCTCGACATGATGACGGCTTCGGGCATCTCGATGCAGGTAGTCTCCCCGGTTGCCGGTATCAGCGGCATGGCGTTCGCGTTCAGCGACTACGCCCATGTCTGGCAGGCGATGGACGGCGAACTCGGCGCCAGCATCCGCGCCGGCCTCGACAAGGTCGGGATCTACGCTTTTCCAAAAATCCTCGACAGCGGCTACCGCAACATCACCACGAGCAACCACCCGATCAATTCGGTCGATGATCTCAAGGGCATGAAGATGCGGGTTCCGCCGAGCCCGGTCTGGGTTTCGCTGTTCACGGCGCTCGGCGCGTCGCCGACCTCGATCACGATCAACGAACTCTATTCGGCGCTGCAGACCAAGATCGTCGACGGCCAGGAAAATCCGCTGACGATCATCGAGTCCCGGCAAATATTACGAGGTCCAGAAATTCTGCTCGATCACCGAGCACATGTGGGACGGATTGTGGATCATCGCCAACGGCAAACGAATCAAGTCGCTCGCCGCGGACGATCTCGCTTTGATCACCAAATCGTTCGAAGCGGCGACGGTGAAGCAGCGCGCGGAAACCGAGCGGCTCAACGGCGATCTCGAAGGCAGCCTCAAGGGCAAGGGCCTCGTCTTCAACCGTCCCGACAAGGCCCTGTTCCGGCAGGCGCTGACCAAGGCCGGCTTCTACGCGGACTGGAAACAGAAATACGGTCCGGAAGCCTGGGCCGTGCTGGAAAAATATTCCGGCAGCCTCGCCTGATCGCCGCAACGATGGCGGCCGCATCGGAACCGGAAAGCGCTCCGATGCATCCGGGGGCTACGACCTCCGCATTGACGCCGGCTGGCGCACTGCGCAAGCTGGATCGGCTGCTTGGCGCCGTGATCGCGGTGCCGACCGCAGCCCTCGTGCTCGTCGAGGTGTTTGTCCTGCTCGGCGGCGTGATATCCCGCTACGTTTTCCATCATCCGATCATCTGGTCGGATGAACTCGCCTCCACGCTGTTCCTTTGGCTGGCGATGCTGGGCTCCGCGATGGCCCTGCACCGGTCCGAACACATGCGGATGACCGCGTTTGTCGGCCTGCTTTCGCCACCGGTGCGGCTTGCCCTGGACGTGGTGGCCACGTTCGCCGGCCTCGCCTTCCTGGTGATGATGCTGCCGTCCGCCTACGACTTCGCCGCCGACGAGATTGCGGTGACGACGCCGGCGATGGAGATTTCCGATGCCTGGCGCGCGGCGGCGCTGCCGGTCGGCTTTGCAATCATGAGCGCCGTGGCCGTCGTGAGGCTGCTCGCGGTCGGAAACTGGCGTCATGTGATCGGCGCGTTGCTTGCGACCATACTGATCGTCGGCGGACTTTATCTGCTTCAGCCCACGCTGCAGAGCCTCGGCAACCTCAATTTGCTGATCTTCTTCGTCGGCATCGTGGCCTGCCTCGTCTTCGCCGGCGTGCCGATCGCCTTCGCTTTCGGGCTGGCCACGTTCGGCTATCAGGCGCTCACCACCCAGACGCCCATCGTCGTGGTGGTCGGACGCATCGAAGAAGGAATCTCCAATCTCATTCTGCTGTCCGTTCCGCTGTTCGTTTTTCTCGGCCTGCTGATCGAGATGACCGGGATGGCCCGCGCCATGGTGAATTTCCTCGCCAGCCTGCTGGCTCATGTCCGGGGCGGCCTCTCCTACGTGCTGATCGGCGCGATGTATCTCGTCTCCGGCATCTCAGGCTCGAAGGCGGCGGACATGGCCGCGATCGCGCCCGCGCTGTTTCCGGAGATGAAGGCGCGCGGCTCGAAACCGGGAGAGCTGGTCGCACTTCTGGCCGCGACCGGCGCCCAGACCGAGACCATTCCGCCGAGCCTCGTCCTGATCACCATCGGATCGGTCACCGGCGTTTCGATCGCCGCGCTTTTCACCGGCGGATTGCTGCCGGGCGTCGTGGTCGGCGCAATCCTCTGCCTCGTGGTCTGGCGCCGCAACCGCCGTGAGGACCTTTCCCACGTGACGCGCGCCTCGGCCCGCGAGATCGGTCGGACGTTTGTCATTGCCCTGCCCGCGATCGCGCTGCCGTTCGTGATCCGCGCCGCCGTGATCGAGGGCGTCGCGACCGCGACCGAGGTGTCGACGATCGGCATCGCCTACGCTGCGCTCGCGGGCCTTTTGATCTACCGGCGGTTCGACTGGCGGCGGCTCTACCCGATGCTGGTCGATACCGCCGCGCTCTCGGGCGCCATCCTGCTCATCATCGGCGCCGCCACCAGCATGGCGTGGTCGCTCACGCAATCCGGCTTCTCGCGCGACCTGGCCCATGCGATGGCGGGACTGCCGGGCGGCGTACCGACCTTCCTGCTGGTTTCAATCGCGGCCTTCGTTGTACTTGGCAGCGTGCTCGAGGGCATCCCCGCCATCGTACTGTTCGGTCCCTTGCTGTTTCCGATCGCCAGGCAGGTCGGTGTCCACGAGGTGCACTACGCCATGGTCATCATCCTTGCGATGGGCGTCGGCCTGTTCGCGCCGCCGTTCGGCGTCGGGTATTATGCCGCCTGCGCCATCAGCCGGGTGCATCCGGATGAGGGACTGAAGCCGATCGTCGGCTATATGATCGCACTCCTCATCGGGCTTTTGCTGGTCGCCTTCGTACCCTGGATCTCGATCGGATTTCTCTAGAACGAGGCGTCATGCCGTCAGCCCTTGATCGTCGCTGGGACAGCGAGACCGACCTTCTTGTGATCGGCGCCGGCGCCGGCGGCATGACCGCGGCGCTGGTGGGCACGCTGGAAGGGTTACGAGTTATCCTCTGCGAAAAGTCCGACATGGTCGGGGGAACCACCGCGACGTCGGCCGGCTCGGTCTGGATCCCGGGAAGCAGCCAGAGCCGGAAGGCCGGGGTGCCGGACTCGATAGAAACCGCGAAGACTTACCTCGCAGGCTTGCTGGGAGACGCGGCGTCCGATGAGAGGTTGTCGGCGTATCTCGCGTCGGGACCGGCGATGCTGGATTATCTCGAACGACGAACCAGCGTCGTCTTCTCGCCTCCGCCAATTCACCCCGACTACCGCGATCTGCCCGGCGCCGCGGTCAGTGGACGCGCGTTAGCTGCGGTCCCTTTCGACGGGCGACTGTTGGGCGCCGACTTCGCGCGCGTGCGGCCGCCGCGTCGCGAATTCATGGTGCTCGGCGGGATGATGGTCGGCAAGAACGACATCCCGCCCTTGCTGGCGCCGTTCCGGGCGTGGGGCAACTTCCGGCATGTCGCAGGCCTTTTTGCGAGACACGCTCGCGACCGGCTGACATTCAAACGTGGCACGCGGCTGATCATGGGTAACGCGCTGGTCGCGCGGTTGCTCAACGACCTGCGCAGACTGGCCGTCGACATCCGCTACCGCACCGCCCTCAAGGCATTGATCCAGACCGACGACGAAGTCGTCGGAGCGATCCTTTCGACGCCAGGCGGCGACATCGCCATCCGCGCGCGCAAGGGCGTCGTGCTGGCAACCGGCGGTATCGGCTGGAGCCGCGAGCTTCGCGAGCGACTTCTTTCCGAGAACACCCGACGCTACTCACTCTCACCCGAAAGCAACACCGGAGACGGCATCCTCGCGGGCGAGCGCGCGTCGGGGCAGATCGAGCGCAAGCTGGAAAGTCCCGCGCTTTGGATGCCCTGCTCTGTCATGAAGCAGCCCGACGGCCACCTCTCCGTGTTTCCGCACATCATGCTGGATCGCGCGAAGCCGGGACTGCTGGCGGTCGACGCCAGCGGGCGACGGTTCGTCAACGAGGCCAATTCGTATCATGACTTCGTGCAAGGCATGCTCCGGTCGAACCGCTCGCCGGCGAGCGTGCCCGCCTATCTGATCTGCGATCGAAGTTTTATCTCGGACTTCGGGATCGGCCTCGTCCATCCCGGCACGAGGAATTTGCGCGGCTTCATCGAAGCAAATTATCTGTTCGAAGGCCGGACAGTTGCCGACCTTGCCGCCAAAATCGGCGCGAATGGCGACGTGCTGGCGGAAACGGTCGAGCGCTACAACCGGTACGCCGAAACCGGGATCGACGAGGAGTTCGGCCGCGGAGCGAGTCCACTGAACCGCTTCAACGGCGATCCCGACAATAAGCCGAATCCCTGCCTGCGAAAGGTCGGGCCCGGACCTTATTACGCGGTCGCGGTGTGGCCCGCGGACCTCGCCAGCAGCGCCGGCCTGCGCACGGATTCGACAAGCCGGGTGGTGCGATGCGACGGCACGCCACTCAAGGGGCTTTACGCGGTTGGCACGGACGCCGCCTCCATCTTCGGGGGCACCTACCCCGGCCCGGGCACCATGATCGGGCCGGCCATGGTGTTTGCCTGGCGGGCGGCGATGGACGCGGCAGGCAGCCTTAACCACGACAGCACACCGGCGAATTGAGCCATGCGGGCCCGACCAAACGTGCTAAATTCCCTGCGAATGAGAGGGCGAAGGTGCTGACCAAAACGCAAACCACCGAGACGATCGGCGAATTCCGCCTACCGCCGGATCCGTTCCGATATCATTTTCGGCGCGCTCGCGCCGGGACAGAAACTGCGACTCGAACGCGTCAGCGAAAGTTACGGAACGTCGATTCCGACGCTGCGCGAACTGTTGAACCGGATGTGCTCGGAGGGCCTGATCGTGGCGGAAGGCCAACGCGGGTTTGAAGTAGCACCGGTCTCGGCCGCAGACTTCAAGCAGGTCGCCGAACTGCGGCTGCTGCTCGAAAATCACGCTTTGGAGCAGTCGTTCACGTCAGGCGATCTGGATTGGGAAGGCCGCGTCGTTTCCGCCCACCACAAACTGGGCGTGATGGAAAAGCGCATGCTGCAGGGGTCGCGCGAAAACCAGGAACTATGGAAGCAGTGCGATTGGGACTTTCACCATTCGCTGATCTCGGCCTGCGGATCGGACGTGCTGCTCGCGGCGCATGCCGCGGCGTATGACCGTTACCTTCGCTATCAGATGATTGCGGTCGTGTTCCGCGGCGAGATCGCCGCGCGCGAGCATCAGGCGCTGCTGGAGGCCGCACTGATCCGCGACTGGAAGCAGGCCCAAACCATCATGGTCTCGCACATTCGCGGATGTGTCGAACATGCCCTTAGGGAAGATCATGCCGGCCTGTTTGGAAGTCCGGCAAATGGCCTTCGGGCCGGGACAAACAGGCGGTTTCCGCAACGCGACCGGAACCAAAATCGCCGCGCAAGGCGGCAAAACCAGGTGCTGGCGCGCGGCGTCAGGTTCGACCCGCATAGGTGCGGCCAGAGCCGCGGGTTGTCCGCAAATCGGGCCCACGGAGTGCGGCCGTAACCTGGTCAACTCAAGCCCGGCAGGCTTGCGGCGGGGGCCATCGGCAAGCTAGACCGTGCCAAGACCTGAACAAGACCTAAAATAGAACCGTCCATTCCCGCGCCCCCGGCTGAGGCGCGGCCAGAAGACCGAAAAAACCAACGAAATCAGCCTCTTAATTTTTTGGATAGACAGACCCATGCTCCGAGGAATGCGCAAAGCCTCATCAAACTGGATCGGCAAAACCATCATGGCCGTGGTGATGGGCGTGTTGATCATCAGCTTCGGGATCTGGGGCATTGCCGACATCTTCCGCGGCTTTGGCCAATCGACCTTGGCCAAGATCGGCCATACCGAGATTTCGACCGAGCAGTTCCGCCAGCTTTATACCGACCGGCTTGCAGCAGCTCGGCCGCCAGTTCGGCCGTCCGCTGACGATGGATCAGGCGCGCGCCTTCGGCCTCGACCGCCAGGTGTTGCAGCAGACCATCGCCGAAGCCGCCCTCGACGAGGAGGCGCGACGGCTCGGATTGGCGATGTCCGACGACGAGACCAGGCGGACGATCCTCAGCGATCCCAATTTCAAGGGTCCCGACGGCAAGTTCGATCCCGCGCGCTTCCAGGCGGCGATCCGCCAGTTTGGCTACGCGGAAGCGCGCTATGTCGCCGACCAGCGCCGGGTATCGATGCGGCGGCAGATCGCCGGCGCGGTCTCGTCGGGCCTGACGCCGCCGAAAGTGATGATCGATGCGCTCAGCAACTTCCAGAACGAGCAGCGTTCGGTCGAATACGTCAAGCTCGACGCCAGCCAGGCCGGAACCATCGATCCGCCGTCGCCGGAAACGCTGGCCGGCTATTTCGACGAGCACAAGGTCCAGTTCCGCGCCCCCGAATATCGCAAGATCGCCTTTGTCGCGATCACCCCCGAAGAGATCGGCAAATGGACCGAGGTCTCCGACGACGACGCCAAAAAGCTGTACGAGGCGCGCCAGGACACGCTCGGCCACGCCGGAAAAGCGCGAGGTCTCGCAGATCGTGTTTCCGAACATGGATGAAGCGACGGCAGCACGTGAGCGCATCGCCTCCGGCACCTCGTTCGAGGATCTTGCCAAGGAGCGCGGGCTGAAAGCCTCCGACGTCGACCTCGGCATGATCTCGAAATCCGAGATCATCGATCCTGCGATCGCCGACTGCCGCGTTCGCGCTGCCGTCGGGCGAGGTCAGCCAGCCGGTGCAGGGCAAGTTCGGCGTTGCCGCTGGTCAAGATCGGCAAGATCGTGCCGGGGGTCGAAGTACCGTTCGACGCCGTGGCGCCCGCGCTGAAGAAGGAAATCGCCACCGAGCGCGCGCGCAAGCAGGTCGTCGGATCTGCGCGACAAGATGGAAGACGAGCGCGGCGGCGGCGCCAGCGTGACGAAGCCGCGCAAGAAGCTCGGCCTTGCCGCCGTGACGATCGATGCCGTCGACCGTTCCGGCCGCCTTCCCAATGGCCAGCTTGCGACCAATATTCCCAACGGCCTCGATGTCGTCACGCAAGCATTCAACAGCGATGTCGGCGTCGACAACGATCCGATCGCGTTCAACGGCGGCTATGTCTGGTACGACGTGCTCGGCATCACGCCGTCGCGCGAACGCAACCTCGACGAGGTCAAGGACCAGGTCGAGGCGAAATGGCGCGAGGACCAGATCGCCAGCCGGCTGCGCAGCCAAGGCGACCGACATGGTGCAAAAGCTCGACCAGGGCGCCAAGCTTGCCGATGAAGCGACCGCGAGCGGCCTGAAGGTCGAGACCGCGGCCAATTTCAAGCGCGACGCCACCCCGCCAGGCGTTCCCTCAAGCGTCATCACCGCGGCGTTTCGCACCGCCAAGGACGGCGCCGGGCAGACGCCGAGCGCCGGCGGCGGCGAATGGATCGTGTTCCGCGTCACCGACGTCATCGTGCCGCCGGTTGATCTCGGCGTCCGACGACATCAAGAAGATGAAAGAGCAACTCCAGCGCAGCCTCGAGGACGAACAGATCGCGCAATATGTCGGCAAGCTCGAAAAGGACATCGGCACCACCATCAACGAAGCCGCCTTCGCGCAGGTGACCGGCGCGAGCAGCGACGCCAACAATAACAACTGAGCATGATCGGAAAATGCTTAATCACATCCGATCCAGAATTGCCCTCATCCTGAGGAGCGGCCACTTGGCCGCGTCTCGAAGGATGAAATCTCATGGTTCGAGACGGCGCAAACGCGCCTCCTCACCATGAGGATTTCATTTTGAAAGCACGCGATGGACGACCTCAAATCTATCATCGGAAAAGTGGCGACCGGCGCCACGCTGTCGCGCGATGAAGCGGCATCCGCCTTCGACAGCATGATGTCGGGCGAGGCCACGCCCTCGCAGATGGGCGGCCTGCTGATGGCGCTTCGGGTCCGCGGCGAGACCGTCGACGAGATCACCGGCGCGGTGTCGGCGATGCGCTCCAAGATGCTGCGGGTCGAGGCCCCCGCCGGCGCCGTCGACGTGGTCGGCACCGGCGGCGACGGCTCCGGCTCGGTCAACGTGTCGACCTGCGCCTCGTTCATTGTCGCAGGCACCGGCGTGCCCGTCGCCAAGCACGGCAACCGCGCGCTGTCGTCGCGTTCGGGGGCGGCCGATGTGCTGGCCTCGCTCGGGGTCAAGATCGACATCACGCCGGCCCAGGTCGGCCGCTGCGTCAAGGAGGCCGGCATCGGCTTCATGTTCGCGCCGTCGCACCACCCGGCGATGAAGAATGTCGGCCCGACCCGCGTCGAGCTGGCGACCCGCACCATCTTCAACCTGCTCGGGCCGCTGTCCAACCCCGCCGGCGTCACGCGGCAGATGGTCGGGGTTTTTTCCCGGCAATGGGTGCAGCCGCTGGCGCAGGTGCTGAAAAATCTCGGCGCCGAATCCGTCTGGGTCGTGCACGGCTCCGACGGGCTCGATGAAATCACCCTGACCGGGCCTACCTTCGTCGCGGCCCTCGAAAACGGCACGATCCGCACCTTCGAGGTGACGCCGGAGGAAGCCGGGCTGGCCCGGGTCGGCGGCGACGCGCTGAAGGGCGGCGACGCCGAGGCCAACGCGATATCGCTGCGAAGCGTGCTCGACGGCAAGCCGAGTGCCTTTCGCGACGTCGCCTTGCTCAACGCGGCGGCCGCGCTGATCGTGCCGGCCGGGATGTCGATGCCGGCGAGGATGCCGAAGCCCATGGGGACTTGCAGGCCGGTGAAGCGCTGGACCGGGGGCTTGTCGGTGAAGTAGAAGGCGATGGTCGAGGCCTCCTCCTCGGCCTTGCCGGAGGGATGGAAGTGGGTGGACGAGAATCAGGTCGGAGCCCTTGGGGATGCGATAGGCGAGGCCGTCGGGGAGAGAGCGAGCCTGGGCGCCGAGGGCCCAGCCGCCGAGGCCGACGCTGGCGGCTCTGCGGCCCCCTTCGCCGCCGAGGCCGCCCAGCCGCCGAGGCCGCCGAGGCCGCCGCCTTTGCCCTTGCCGCCGAGCCCGCCGAGTCCGCCCATGCCGCCGCGTGGATGCCGACCTCGCCGCTGGCCAGCTCCTTCTTGGCGGCCGTGCCGGTCGGGTCGAGGAAGAACAGCGTGTGATGCACGACCGACGCGGCGCTGGGGCGGAAGTCGATCGCCCTGACCCACTTGTCCTCCTTGAGGCCGAGCGCGACGGCGAAGTTGCGATAGATGTCCCGGCCCTCGGCCGGCACGTGATACGCCTTGGGCATCTTGACGACCAGGTCGGGCTTGCCGAGCGGCCAACCGCCGACAAACGTCGGCTGCGGCGGGCAGATCGTTCTTGTCCCCTTCGGGCATGCCGGCCGCGACCCATTGCTGCAGCACGGCGATCTCCGCATCCTTCAGACGGCGTTCATTGCGAAAGGCGACGTCCCCCTTGTCGGCCTTCCACGGCGGCATCTGCCGCGATTGCGTCACCTGGGCGATGAGCTTGCCGCGTTTCTTGGCGTCCTGGTAGGTCAAGCAGCGGAAACGGGGCCGCTTCACCGGGCCGATGGCAGGTCGCGCACTGCTGAAAGAGGATCGGCGCGACGTCCTTGTTGAACGTCGGCGCGTTCTTTTCCTGGGCGTTACTGCGCCGACGGCGCCGGCCAGCACAGGCTCGCAACGATCATAGCGGAATCTCGCATGATTGTTCCTTTTATGGATGGTGATGTTGCAGCAAGCCGCAGCTGTGAAGCACGCGACTGCAGCGGCAGGTTGCACCTGCTCCCACGGCTTGACGGGTTACTCACTTTTTCGGTTCGGGAAGATGGCAGCCGATGACCTTGGTCGTCGGCGTCGGCACGGCCTTGCCTTGCAGGATGGCGTCGAGGGCGTTGCGCAGGTCGCGCTGCGTCGGCTCGGCCCGGCGTTTGCCGTAGTCGACATACAAATCGTCGATTCGGCCGCGATAGAGCACCTTGCCGTCCGGCGCCAGCACCGCAACCTCCGGCGCCATCGTCACGCCGGTCTTCTTGACGAGCACATGGGCCGGATCGAGCAGCACCGGGCACGAGAAGCCATACTCCTTCGCGTGCTTTTTCGCCTGCTCGGCAGTCACGTCCGGGTCGGCATGAACGACAAACGCGGCGATCTTTTTCGGCTCATAATCGGCACAGATTCGCTTGATCTCCGGCGCATAGGCATTCGAGATCGGGCAGTCGGGCAGCAGAAAGAACAGCACGGTCGCCTTTCTTGTCCGGCTGCGACAGCGGCGTCTGCGCCCGGCCGTCAACGTCCTTGAACTGGACCGCCGCTGGTGTGTTTGTGGATTTTTTCTCTCGCACTCTTTCTGGCACGGTCTGACATAACATCCGCCAGAGATCGCCAGGCACCGCCGTCACGGCGATAACGACGGCCAGGCGAAAACTTCGCCGCCTCTGCACCATGCTCGTTCCTGCGGTCCCGACCATTATTTGACCTCACGGCTGTTCGCCTGCGGCACGTCGCGCAAGCTCCTTGTTAACGTGTTCATCTGAACTTTGGAGTGCGGCGGCTTGACGCCGCTTTTTTACTTCTTTTTTTTCTTTCTTTTTTCAAGGCATAGTCGAATATCTTTTTGTCCGACGGTTCAAACATGAAAGAAAAAAAGAAAGAAAGTAAAAAAGCGGCGTCAAGCCGCCGCACTCCAAAGTTTACGCGGAGCCGTGATGAGTAGGTTAACACTTCGGTCAACCTCGTCAGTGGAGCAACCTCGGCGTGTCATTAATGTATCGGTCATTGGCATTATTGTATCGGTTGATGGCAGCCATGTAACCGTCATTGGCATTCATGCGGCTTCTTTGGGCAACTTCA
This sequence comes from uncultured Alphaproteobacteria bacterium, assembly GCA_963699465.1. Taxonomy (GTDB): domain Bacteria; phylum Pseudomonadota; class Alphaproteobacteria; order Rhizobiales; family Xanthobacteraceae; genus Bradyrhizobium. The sequence goes on along the minus strand of CAVOTZ010000043.1, from coordinate 39,145 downwards.
GATATCGACGGAGAAAATTTTCACAACGCTATAATTTAAAATACTTTATGCCGATTCATCGACAGGCGAATGGTGTGTCTGCAGTGATTTTCGCCGATAGGAAACGGTGTTTTTGATTCCTGTCACCGAAGACCGGCGAGCCGAGCGCCGTAAGGTGCCGGTTGGGCACCCAATCCGGCACCTTACGGTCTGGCTCGCCGAAAAGCAGGATCACCGTCACTACCCCTCCCCTTGCTAGATTAGCCCGAAACCGACAATAGCCATGACAACGCGGTCGAAGGAAACACAGGGCCCAGAAGGAGTCATGCTTGTCCTACATTCTGAACACCCCCGAAGACCAAAAAGCCATGCTGGCGGCCATCGGCGCCGGCAGCGTCGAAGATCTTTTTCGCAACATCCCCGAAAGCCTGCGGCTCAGGCGGCCGCTCGGCGGTGCCGGAGGCGCTCTCGGAGATGGAGCTGCAGCAGCACGTCGCCGAGCTGGCCCGCCGCAATCGCTTTGCCGGCGATGCGGTCTGCTTTCTCGGCGGCGGCAGTTACGATCATTTCATCCCCGCCGTCGTCGATGCCGTCGCTTCGCCGCAGCGAATACTACACCGCCTACACCCCCTACCAGGCCGAGGCGAGCCAGGGCAGCTTGCAGGCGTTCTTCGAGTATCAGACGCTCATTTGCGAGCTGACCGGCCTGGACGTCGCCAACGCCAGCCTTTATGACGGCGGCAGCGCGGTGGCCGAGAGCGTGCTCATGGCCATGAGCATCCATCCCAAACGAACCAAGGTGCTCGATCGCCGAGAGCGTCCATCCGGAATATCGCCTGGTGCTGGCCACGTATCTCGCCAACCTGCACATGCAAGTGGTGACGCTGCCGACGCCGGAAGGCTTTCTCGATCCGGACCGGCTCAAGAAGGCCGTCGACGATCAGACCCTGTGCGTCATCGTGCAGCAGCCCAATTTCTTCGGCGGCCTGGAGGAAGCGGAGGCGCTGGGCCAGGCGTGCAAGAGCCATGGGGCCCTGTTCGTGGTCAGCTTCGATCCGATCAGCCTGGGCCTGCTGAAACGGCCGGGGCAGTATGGGGCCGACATCGCGGTGGCCGAGGGGCAGTGTCTGGGCAACCCGATGGTGTTCGGCGGGCCGTATCTCGGCATCATGGCCTGCCGGGAGGAATTCGTCCGCAAGATTCCCGGCCGGCTGGTGGGGCAGACGGTCGATCGCCACGGCCAGCGCTGCTGGGTGCTGACCTTGCAAACGCGCGAACAGCACATCCGCCGGGAGAAGGCGACGAGCAACATCTGCACCAATCAGGGCCTGTTCGCTCTGCGTGCGGCCGTGTATCTGGCCGCCCTGGGCCCGACCGGCTTGCAGGAGACGGCGGAGCTGTGCCTGCACAAGGCCCACTACCTGGCCGAGCAGCTCAAGAGCGTGCCGGGCGTGACGCTGAAGTTTGCCCGGCCGTTCTTCAAGGAATTCGTGGTGCAGGTGCCGGGCCGGGCCGATCGGCTGCTGGACCGGCTGCTGAAGGTCGGCTACCATGCGGGGCTGCCGCTGGGCCGCTGGTATCCGAATCTGGAGAATTGCCTCAGCATCGCGGTGACGGAGAAGCGAACGCGGCAGGAACTCGATGGGCTGGTGGCGGCGTTCAAGGCGGTGAGCAATTGAGTTAGCCCAACGCGCAAGCGAGGCGAAAGAATCCTCAGATTTGACCGCCCTATTTCTTCGGATATTCCCCATGTCTCTGCCCTTTGACGCAACCGTGAAGGACCTGGCCAAGGCCAACCCGCGCGGCCTGTTGGCCACATTTGACTCGACATCGCCGACATTGCCTGTGGCGCTGCTCAATGTCGATCTTTCGACGGTCACGAGCGCCGCCGACGTGGTATTCGGTCTGGGAGACCCATTGAGAGAGATCGTCCACCTCGATTTTCAAGCCAGTGCCTCGGCGACCAAGCACGCTGACATTTTGGTTTACAATTCGTTATTGCATCGCACATATCTCGTACCGGTGCACAGCACCGTGATTTTGCTGCGAACCAAAGCGGCACATGCAAAACTCAATGGCACGGTGGCCTACGCGCCTCGTCCGACGCGCGGTAAGATGGATTTTGGTTACGAGGTCGTACGTTTGTGGGAACGTCCCGTTGAAGAACTGCTGGCGCGGGATATCGCCACATTGCCATTAGCTCCGTTGGGGCAGTTGCCGAAAGGTTTGAAATCGGAAGCAGCCCTGGCAGGCGTCATCAAGAAAGTCATTGCACGGTTGCAAAGTGAGGCACCGCCTGAACAGGTACGCCGTCTGCTGACGGCGGCATTCGTGTTGACCGGCTTACGCGTCCCGCGTCAGAAGGCTGTCCAATTATTTCAAGGAGTACGAGTAATGCGCGAATCAGATACTTTTATGGCCATCATTGAGGAAGGCGAACTCAAGCAAGCGAGAAAAACGCTCCTGCGTTTTGGTCAAAAATTGTTGGGTGTTCCTGATGAGAAAGTAACAATTGCCCTGGAAGGCATTACCGACCTGGAACGTCTGGATCTGTTGACGGACCGTATCGGAGAGGTGCACACCTGGCAGGAATTGCTGGCAACGCCTCGAAAACGCGTTCGAAAATAACGGCAGGACGGACGCTCGCGGAGAATCGAAATGAAATTCCTCCATAACATCGCCATATTGCTCATCGGAGCACTGGGAAGCCTGGGGCTGCAATTTCTGGGAGAAGCAGGGCCAACGAAGAAAGAGGCGGGCGAACGTCCACACGGCATCGCTCAACGGATACCATGGAAGACGAGTCGATTGACAGGCGCCCCGGAACCGCCGCCGCCGTACAAGATCGTGCGGGCCTTTCCGAAGCTCATCTTCACCAATCCGCTGCTGCTGACGACGGCCCCCGGCATCAACCGCTTCTTTGTCTGCGAGCAAGCGGGCAAGATCTTTTCCTTTCCCATCGATGAAAAAGTCGCCAAGGCCGATCTCGTCCTCGATATCGCCAAGGATCTGCACAGCTGGGACGCGGCCAAGGTCCGCAGGAACCGGCGATCTCTATGGCCTGGCGTTTCATCCGAAGTTTGCCGAGAACCGCTATTGCTACGTCTGCTACATCCTCAATGGCAAAGCGCAGCAAACCACTGGACGACGGCAGCCGGATTTCGCGGTTCAAGGTCACCGATACCGATCCGCCGCGCATCGATCCGAAGAGCGAAAAGGTCATCTTCACCTGGCTCGGCGGCGGCCACAATGGCTGCGACCTCCACTTCGGGCCGGACGGCTTTCTGTACATCTCCACCGGCGACGGCTCCAATCCGAACCCGCCCGACGGGCTCGATGCCGGGCCAGGATCTTGGCAGTCTCCTGAGCAAGATCCTCCGCATCGACGTCGACCGCGAGGAGAACGGCAAGCCCTACGCCGTTCCCGCCGACAATCCGTTCATCAAGACGCCGAGGGCCCGGCCGGAAATCTGGGCGTACGGCTTTCGCAATCCCTGGCGAATGAGCTTCGACCGCCAGACCGGCGATCTGTGGGTCGGCGACGTCGGCTGGGAAGCGTGGGAGATGATCTACCGCGTGCAAAAGGGCGGCAACTACGGCTGGTCGGTCATGGAAGGCCCGCAGCCGGTCCGGCCCGAAAGCAAACGCGGCCCGACGCCGATCCTGCCGCCCGCCCTCGCCTTGCCGCACACCGAGTCGGCGTCCATCACCGGCGGCTATGTCTATCGCGGCAAGAAGCACAAGGACCTGGCCGGCGTCTACCTCTGCGGCGACTGGGTGACGCGCAAGGTCTGGGGCACGCGCTTCGACGGCGACAAGATCGTCTGGCACAAGGAACTGGCCCAGGGAGCAGAGCGCGTCGTCGCCTTCGGCGAAGATCACGACAAGGAACTCTACATCGTCAACCACGACGAAAAAGGCTCCATCCACAAGCTGGTGCCGAACGAGGCGGTCAAGGATTTTCGACGGCAACTTTCCCCGAAGCTGAGCGAGACGGGCCTGTTTGCCTCCGTCAAGGATCACGTCCCGGCCGACGGGCGTCGTGCCGTTCTCCGTCAACGCCGAGCAGTGGGCCGACCACGCCGCGGCCGAGCGATTTCTCGGCCTGCCGGGCACATCCAGCGTCAAGATGTACGACAGGCCGCCCCCCTGGCCCGATTACAGCGGCCATATCCACTTCCCCAAGGACGGCGTCCTGGCCAAGACGTTCTCGCTGGAGATGGAGCGGGGCAACCCGAAGAGCCGCAAACGCCTCGAAACGCAGGTCCTCCATTTCGACGGCACCGCCTGGAAGGGCTACACCTATGCCTGGAACGACGAGCAGACCGATGCGACGCTGGTCCCGGCCGCGGGGATGGATCGGACGCTCACGGTGGTCGACGCGCAAGGCTCCCGGCGGCAAACGCGAACAGCGCTGGCACTTTCCCTCGCGAACCGAGTGCCTGACGTGCCACAATCCCTGGGCCGGCTACACCCTCGCCTTCAACGTGCCGCAGCTCAACAAGGACCACGACTACGGCGGCGTCAAGGACAGCCAACTGCGGGCCTTGCAGCATGTCGGCCTGGTCAGCTTCTTCCAGCGCGGCGAAAGCAAGCAGTCCGAGAAGCTTCTGGCCGAGCCGCCGACAGACGTCAAGCTGTCCGCTCCGTATGATTCGGCCGGCGAGTCTGGGCGAGCGGGCCCGTTCCTATCTGCACGTCAACTGTGCTCCATTGCCATCAGTTCGGCGCGGGGGGCACGGCCAATCTCGACCTGCGCTATCACGACGTCGCTTGCCGAAACCAAGACCGTGGAAGTCCGGCCGGTGCAGGGAACCTTCGAGATTCCCGGGGCCCACATCATTACGCCCGGCGATCCGTTTCGTTCCATCCTTTATTACCGCCTGGCCAAGACGGGCCCCGGCCACATGCCGCACATCGGTTCCGAGATGGTCGATGAACGCGGCCTGCGGCTCATGCACGACTGGATCCGCCAGCTTCCGCATCCGCGCAAGGACGAGACGAGCGCTTGCTCGACAAGACTGCGTGCGCTCTGAGCGAATCGCCAGGCCGAGTCGACCCAGCGGGCCAGCGATCGATCAATCAACTGCTGTCGTCCACCAGCAGCGGCTTGATGCTGGCCAGTGCCATCGGCGAACAAAAGATCCCGGCCCCGTCCGCGCCGCAGATTCTGACCGCGGCCATGGCACTGCCCAACACCCAGGTGCGCGATCTGTTCGAACGCTTCGTTCCCGACGAGCAGAAGGTCAAACGGCTGGGAAGCGTGATCCGGCCCGAGCAGATTCTCAAGCTGAAGGGCAACGCCGAGCGTGGCCGGGAGCTGTTCTTCAAGTCGGCCGGCCTGCAATGCGTCAACTGTCACCGCGATCAGCGGCACCGGGCAGCACGCTGGGGCCCGATCTGAGCGAGATCGGCAAGAAATACACGCGTGCCCAGATCCTGGAAAGCATTCTCGAACCGTCGAAGTTCATCGATCCGAAATACGTCACCTACCTTGTCGAGACGACCGACGGCAAGTTTGTCACCGGTCTGCTGGCCTCGAAGACGGACAAGGAGAGTGGTGCTCAACACGATCGGCGACAAGCAAGTCCGCATCGAAGGCCAGAATGGTGGCCTCGCGTGGTGCCGCAGCAGAAATCGCTCATGCCGGACCTGCTGCTGCGCGATGTGACGGTGGAGCAGGCGGCCGATCTGCTGGAGTTTCTGGCGGGGTTGAAATAGAGTCGACTCGTAGTGCGGGCTTTAGCCCGCCTTCGCCGACCAGAGCGGACTAAAGCCGCACTACGGATTGACACATCCTTTTGGTGGAGTTAGAACTAGGATCATTCGGCCGATACGAAACCGACAAAACAAAAGTAAAGGATGCTTGGCCATGAAAATCGCACACCTGGCTTTATTGGCGATCGGCACCTTCGCGGCATTGACCGCGAGTCAGGCCGGTGAGAACCCCAAGGACGCGCTGCAGGGGATATGGATCGCGGACTACGTCGAGAAGAACGAACTCTCCATTCCGCCGGAGCTTGCCAATTTACGTTTCACTTTCAAGGGGGATAAACTCTTTGTGAGCCAGCGCGGCGGCGCCGAGAAGGAACACGCCTACCTCATCGATCCGAAGAAGTCGCCGAGGCACTTCGACATCATTCCACCCGGAGAAAAGGCCGTGAAGGGCATCTACGAGTTGAAGGGCGATCGATTGACCCTCTGCGTCCAATACGGCGGCGGCGAACGGCCCAGGGAATTTGCTTCGAACGCAGGCGATTTCGGGCTGGTGTTGCTCATGTTCAAGAAACAGAAGTGAAAGCGGAGAGAGGCGTCCCGGCTATTTGGCCACGGAGCCGTTGGCTTCGCAACGAGAAATACAAGTGTCTCGCCGCTCGGCCTGGATGCCCTCGGGGAGGCTCACGTGCCAGCGGTCGACATGGCCGTCGATGGACAGGCTGATCTGCGCGGTGGCGGCCGGCGGATGGTCGACGGAGTCTTTCAGAACGAGGGAATTCGGGCCATCTGAACTATGGGTAAAACGTAGCCGTTGACTTGCAGCGACATTTCCACCAGGGCCGAGTGGCCGGTGCCATTGAAGGTGCGTGCACTCATGGAATACTCCTCCGAACTCCTGGATCGACTTCAACAAACGGTCCAGCGCGAAGGCCTGATCCTTCAAGAGGGCTGGGCTTTGGTGTTCAAAGTATCGTTCATTGGCCCGAGGTTCAAGCCGTTCTCCGAGAATTCGAGCGTTACGGGATTTTTCTTGAGGACGCCAAGCCCGACAACATTTCCGTAAAGGGCATGTCAGCGAAGGAATCAATTTTTGACAAGGTTTTTTTGTCCCCTTATAATATATTGGAGTCGCACTTTTTTCTGGACGCTGCTTCGAGGAAGTTTCATGTCTGTGCCAACCTGCCGCCCTTCGTGCCCGTGGATTCATGAAAAGCCTGTTCGCCGTCACGGGGTTCTGTCTATTGCTTCCGGCCACGGCCTGGGCACAGCCCGCGGCCAAGGACGGGTTGTTCCTGTCGGTCCCCAGTCCGATCACCGATAATTACGTGAAGCTGGTGGAACAACGGGTCGACGAGGCAATCAAGGCCGGACGCAAAATCGAGGTGGTGGTCTTCGACTTCAATCCCACCGGCAACCCCAGTTCGACAAAGGCCTATGGCTCCTGCCGTGATCTGGCGAGTACATCCGCCGGCTGAGCAAGCGCGTCAATACCGTTGCTTTCGTCAGCAGCGAGGTGACCCAGCACACCGTGTTGCCAGCTCTGGCGTGCCAGAAACTGGTCATGTCCGAAACACGCGACGAAAAAACCAGGCTCATCAAGGCAAAAATCGGCGACATCCACCGAGGGCGGATCGCGTGGACGCATGACGAGGAGAAATATTACAAGGAATTGGCCGAGGACAAAGGACTCGGCGACCTCGTCGCACGCATGATCGACAAGGATCTACCGCTGAAGATGGCCACGATGAACGATGGGGCCACGTTTTTCTTGAGCCCCCAGTCGATCGCCAGCTGAAGTCGCCGCCCAAAAGTGTCGCCAAGGACAGCGACTTGCCGCCCGGTCTGGCCCTGCGGCAACTCACTGTTCGATGCCGAACTGGCCCGGAAATTGTCGCTGAATGCAGGGATCGGCCGAATCGCGTGCGGCCCTGGCCAACAAGCTCAATTTGCCGCGCAAGGCGCTCACCGACGATTGGCTCATGGGCCGAACGCCCGTTGTCTGGCGCATCGAGGTGAAGGGCGATACCGACAAGGGCAGCATGGACTCTCTGGAACGGCGCATCAAGAACGCCCGCAGTCAGGGAGCGAACTTCATCATCCTGCAACTCGAAGGGTCCGGCGGCGACACGACCCACGTCGCCTCCACGGCCGAGTTCATCCGCACCCTGACCGATGAAAACGACACCAGCCGATCAAGACCGTCGCTTACATTCCTCCCGGCACCTCGCTCGGGGCGGCGACGTTTCTCGCCCTGGGTTGCTCGGAAATCGTCATGGCCGACAATGCCGTGCTCGCCGATTTTTCCTACCTGCACGACCTCAAGGAACCGGAACTCAAGCTCCGCCGCGACATGCTCGTTCCGCTCGCCAAGAAGCAAGGCTATCCGCCAGCTGTTCGAGGCCAGCCTGGATCCGAACCTGGTCCTTTACTGGGCCCAGCCCGAACGCCGCAAGGCGAGCGGCCGACAGCTGATGACCGCGGACGAACTGGCGAAGGACGAAGCCGGCAAGAAAGAATGGGTAAAGGATTCCAGGCCAGATGACCAATGGCCAGTTCCTCAAGATCGACGCGGACCTGGCCAGCAGCTCCGGCACGGCCCAGGTTCTCAACCCGGCCTCGCTGGAAAGTCTTTGCTGCCCTGTACAGCCTGGATCCCGCCAAGGTGCGCGTGGCCCGCGACGATTGGCTCGACCGCGTGGCCGAGTTCTTCCGCGAGCCGTTTGTCCGTTTCTTGCTGGTCATGCTCGGCATCATCGGCCTGATCCTGGAACTGAAGATGCCGGGCACGGCCGTGCCGGGCGTGCTGGCGGCCATCTGTTTCGTGCTGTTCTTCTGGTCGTACTCCTTCATCGGCGAATTCACGATGCTGGCGGTGCTGCTGTTCGTCCTGGGCATCATCCTGCTCGCCGTGGAGATCTTCGTGCTGCCGGGCTTCGGCTTCACCGGGCATCGCCGGCATCCTGCTGGTCATGTGCAGCCTGGCCCTGGTGACGCTGGAAAAATGGCCCAGCACCCCGACGAATGGATCAGCCTGGGCAGACGCTGGGCACCTTCGGCATGAGTCTGGTGGCGGCCGTGGTGGCGGCGATGGTCGTCGCCTGGTTTCTGCCGAGCATTCCGTACGCCAATCGCCTGGTGCTGAATCCGCCGGACGACGAGCAGGATGAACGCGTTCGACACGGCGCCCGGTGTCGCTGCTGGGAGCCATCGGCCTGGCCGTCGACGTCGCTGCGGCCGGCCGGCAAGGCCCAGTTCGGCGACGACTTCCTCGACGTGATCGCCGAGGGGGACTTCGTCAATCCCGGGCAGCGCGTGCAGGTGATCGAGATCGAAGGCAACCGTATCGTGGTGAAGGAGATTTGACCGCACCTCAACGTGATCGGGATGCGCATGGTTAAGGCGTGGATGAAGTAACCTATAGGCCGGGCCGACAGAGACCCAGGGCGCGGACGGGACCGTCCTCCCGAAAGCCTTGCCGGATCTCAAGCGAAAATGAGAGGAACCGTCATGGTCCAGGGAATTGCAACGAGAAGGAATGGCACTGTCGATTCGGTGCTTCAGGATTGTGTAACCACTCTTCAAAATGTGGCCGCGTCGAAATTGCCGCCGGCGATCGACCGCCGGTTGTTATGGTTGTCGGAAAACAAGGAAACTTTGAACGAAATGGAACGGGAAGAATTGCTGGCCTTGATCGATTTTTCCGAAGATCGGACGATTGCAGCTGATGTGCAACTCGTAAACTTCAGGGCGAGAGCGGTGATTGCTCTAGTCACATCGGAGTCGCGTCGTCACCCGGTCACACGCGCTTTACCTGTCTCTCGGTTTGACGGAACTGGAGAACCTCATGCGTGCCCGCTGTAATTCGCGGAAGTGGAAATACGTCGAAGCGACTGACGCGGGCACAGGTCAGGTCGTGCCGCTCTACAATCCTCGCACACAGAAATGGACGGAGCATTTCCGCTGGTCCGAAGTCGACTCTACGCAAATCGAGGCCATCAGCGCTGTCGGACGAGTTACCATGGTTGTCCTTGATCTCAATTCAAACCAACACCTGGTGATTCGTTCGCTCAACCGCATCCTTCATTTGCATCCGCCCGCCGCCGATGCTGGCATCGTGAGATTGTCAGGGACGGTATCGAGGCTGGCGGGGATTTTGGGGAGGGGTGGCCGGGGCTGAGTGTACTCACGAAGCCCCGGAACTCTCAGACGGAGCAGCGTCTTCATCGGCAAGCGACCTCTCTGCGACTGCCGGTATCCGGGGCTTCGTGAGCGTGCATCAATTCATTGACGCGCGCTGTGCGTGAAACCTGCCGCACCGCCTGATCGGCATGCCATTCACGTGTGACCGTTGGCGGTGGTATTTCCAACCGCAAATCGCCTGCCGCAATAGACAATTTCCAAGGCTGCGCCGGCGCCATTCGGATGGACAACAAATCGCGGACATCGTTCAGGGTCCAGGATGGCCCCATGCATGCGGTCTGGTCCAGCGCCTTTGTTGAGAAATATCAATCCCGATTCGCCGTCAAGAAAGACACTCAATTGTTGATCGGTGAGATCGACCGAAAAATGCTGTCCGCCCTCAGTTTGCTGATTTGTTTTAACCTATGTTGCGCAGTTGGAGGAAAATTTCCACAATTTTCACCCGCTCGACCCGCGAATTCCTTGGTTGTTTCGTAGTGGAAGCTCCATTTTGGCGTTGTAGTGGAAACCTACCCCCTTGCATTTTCCCTGTCCCCTTGACCATGCTGGGATCAAGGAGGCAGGGATGTTTCTCAGACGCTATCAACGGACGAAACAGGGCAAGACCCATACCTACTACGCTCTCGTCGAGAGCGTTCGCACCGATGCCGGGCCCCGGCAACGCATCGTCGCCCACCTCGGCGAACTCAATCACGATCAGGAACGACGCTGGCAACGCACCGTCGTCTTTCACAACCGCCAGGGCGACGCCCAACAACTCCGCCTCTTTCCCGACGACGAACACATCCCCTTGCCCGACGATCCCGATGTCGTCCGCGTTCGTCTGAGCCGCGTCGGCTGGACCAATGCCCGCCGCTTCGGCGATGTTTGGCTGGCACGCTGGCTCTGGCAGTTCCTCGGCCTCGACGACATCATCCGCCGCCATGTGCCGCAGGGCAAAGAAACGGTGCCGCCCGCCGACATCGTCGCCATCGAAGTCATCAACCGCCTGTGCCAGCCGTGCAGCGAGTTCGCCCTGGCCGAACATTGGTATGCAAGCCACCGCTCTGGAAGACCTGCTCGGCGTCCCCGACGCCGCCGTCACCAAGGACCGCCTCTATCGCACCCTCGACCAGCTGCTCAAGGCCCAGGACAAGATCGAAAACGATTTGAAGGAACACCTCGGCACCCTCTTCCAGCTCGATTACGACCTGCTCCTCTACGATCTGACCAGCACCTACTTCGAGGGCCTGGCCGAGGAAAACGACCTGGCCCAGCGTGGCTATTCGCGCGACCATCGCAGCGATTGCAAGCAAGTCGTCCTCGCCCTGGTGCTCAGTCGCGAAGGCTTTCCCCTGGCCCATCGCACCTGGGCGGGCAACACCCAGGATCTGCAAACCGTCAAGAACATCGTCAACGACATCGAGGCCCGCTATCGGCAAGTCCAATCGCGTCTGGGTCATGGATCGCGGCATGATCAGCAAGGACTCGCTCGCCTTTCTCAGCGGAGCCGGCCGCCGCTATCTGCTGTCCACACGCCGTCACGCCCTGGCCAAATTCCAGGCCGTGCCTGGAGACACGCCGCGGTTGGCAACGTTTGCCCGACAACCCCGAGGTCGAAGTCAAACTCCTCAAACGCGGCAAGATCCACTATCTGCTGGCCCGCAGCAAGCCACGCCGCAGCAAGGAACGGGCCATGCGCCGCCGGCAACGCCGGCCCTTCGCCAAGGCGCTCAAGAAGCTCAAGGACCGCGTCGCCGAGGGCCGCCTGAAAAAACGCGACAAGATCCTGGAAGCGATCGGCCGGCTCAAGGGCCGCTACCCCAAGGCCCATCCCTTTCGTCGACCATCCAGTGTCAGTGACAAGCCAGTGTCACTCACGCTATACCTGGCATGTCGCCAAGTTCAAGGCAAGCGCTGGCCCGCGACGGCGCCTACCTGCTCCGCAGCAACCAGGCCGGCTGGTCGGCCCAGCAGTTCTGGGAAACCTACATCCAGCTCACCGTGGTCGAACGCGCCTTCCGCGTCCTCAAAAGCGAACTGCTGTTGCGGCCGATCTGGCACCACTACTCCGGCCGGACCCAGGCCCACATCTTCGTGTGCGTCTTGGCCTATGCCTTGTGGAAGACCCTTGACCATCTGGCCAAACGAGCCGGCCTGCTGACGCTCATCCACAAACCCGACCTGCAGCGCCGCAATGCAACCGCCAAGCCACGTCCGATGTCGCCGGAGGTGATCCTGCGTGAACTGGCCACGATCCAGATCGGCGACATCCACCTGCCGACGACCACCGAGCCAGACCTTGGTCCTGCGCCGCGTGGCCCGGCCCGAAGGCGAGCGAAACGCATTCTGGAAGCCCTCGGCCTGCAAGCTTCCCGAACGCTTGAGTCCCGACCGCCTTTTGTAGTGAAGACCACGTTGCCGAAATCTTCAAAAACCCTGGAAATTCGATATTCTGTACACTACTTGTTCAGTGCCAACTGCGCAACATAGGTTAGCCACGGATGGAACACGGATAAAACACGGATAAGAGAACACGAGACGCTTCATCCGTGTTTTATCCGTTCTACAAACCATCAAACTCTTCGCTACCCGCGACAAATTATGTTGGTTGTCAGCGCGGCCGCCAAGTAAGTTCATCCGCAAAAAAATTCAATCACAGATTGCACGGATATCACGGATATCACGGATATCACAGGATAAAGACACAGATATCCCGTGTTATCCGTGATATCCGTGCAATCTGTGATTGAATTATCTTACTCCAGGTGATCGATTCTTCGTTGGTTGCGGCTTAGCCGCGTGTTCCATCCGTGGCTAAAATCGCGGCATAGCCTTCAGATTCTACGCCCCCCCTGGCCCGGAATCACTTCCTTCGGATTGACGAACGGCATCATCCGCCGCAGCTTCCGGCCCACTTCCTCGATCGGATGATTGACGTCCTTTTGCCGCATCTTGTTGAACTCCGGCCGGCCCTTCGCGTTCTCCTCGATCCAGCGTTTGGCGAAGGAGCCGTCGCGTCACCGCGGCCAGGAGCTGCTTCATCGTCTGGCGGGTCTGCTCGTTGATGATCTGCGGCCCGGCCACGTAGTCGCCCCACTCGGCCGTGTCGGAGACCGAGAAACGCATGTAATTCAGCCCCCCCTGGTAGAAGAGATCGACGATCAGCTTCAGTTCGTGCATGCATTCGAAGTAGGCGATCTCCGGCTGATACCCGGCCTGCACCAGCGTTTCGAACCCGGCCTTGACCAGGGCCGAGACGCCGCCGCACAGCACCGCCTGTTCGCCGAACAGGTCGGTTTCGGTCTCCTCGGCGAAGGTGGTCTTGAGGACGCCGGCCCGGGTGCAGCCGATCCCCTTGGCATAGGCGAGGGCGTCTTCCAGGGCATGGCCGCTCGGATCCTGATGGACGGCGACCAGGGCCGGGACGCCGCCGCCTTGCTGGAAGACTTCACGCACCCGATGGCCCGGGGCCTTCGGGGCGATCATCGAAACGTCGACGTCCTTGGGCGGCACGATTTGGCCGTAGCGAATGGTGAAGCCGTGGGCGAACATGAGCGTCTTGCCCGGCTTCATGTGCGGCGCGATGGCTTCGTGATAGAGGGCGGCCTGGGCGGTGTCCGGCGTCAGAATCATGATGGTCTGGGCCTCGGCACAGGCGTCGGCGACGGTCTTGCACCTTCAGCCCGGCCGCCTCGGCCTTGGCCCAGCTTTTGGAGCCCTTGTACAGCCCGACGCGGACATCGACGCCGCTGTCCTTGAGGCTCAGGGCGTGGGCGTGCCCCTGGCTGCCGAAGCCGATGATGGCGTGCGGCCTGGTCTTGATGCGGTTGAGATCGGCGTTGTTGTCGTAAAAGAGTTCTGCCATGGTTGTCCTTATGGTAGGTTAGCCGCGACGCGAAAGCAGAGCGCGAAGACGCCGCGATTAATAGTGTGGATCTGTTTATCGCCACCGTCAAGGGCATTTTCCGCAGCTCTCGTTCCCACGCTCGGCGTGGGAACGCACGCCTGCCCGCTCCGCGGGCCGTGCATATGGGGCGAAGAAAGATTCACCCCGCCTTGAACCGATGGCGCTGGACGTTCACACGGCCCGCGGAGCGGGCAGGCGTGCGTTCCCACGCTGAGCGTGGGAACGAGAGCTACCATCTCTGCGCAAAACCAATAAATTATCCGCTTGTCGCCCGTTTCGACAGAACAATCCGCGGAGAAACGCATCATGCCTGACCTGATTGCCCCGCATGGGGGACGTAAAGAACCCGTCAATCGCATCGTGGCCGACGCGCAGTCGGCCGAGTTTCGCAAGTCGGCCGCTGCCTTGAAAAAGGTGCCGGTCAGCGATGCCGACCTTTCCAGTCTGTACCGCTTCGGCGACGGCGGCCTCACGCCCCTGATCGGCCCCATGGACCAGGCCGCCTTCAACCGCGTCCTCGACGAGGAAGTCATCCTCGTCGACGGCAAGAAATACGCCTGGACCATTCCGCATCAGCTTCCCCGTCGACAAGGCCCTGGCCGGCTACGCTGAAGTCGGGCGAGACGGTGGCCCTGGTCAACAGCAAGAACGACATGGTCGGCACGCTCAAGATCAGCGACGTTTTCCCGTTCGACAAGACCTCGCTACCTCAAGAGCGTCTACGCCACCGAGCGCACCGACCATCCCGGCGGCCACATGGTGCTGGACGATCCGCGCGACATGCTGCTGGGCGGCGAGGTCTGGGTGCTGCCGCAGCCGAAGCATCCGGAATACGGCCAGTTCGTGCTGTCGCCGCGGGAGACGCGGGCCCTGTTTCAGCAAAAAGGCTGGCAGAAGGTCGTCGCCTTCCAGACGCGCAATCCGCTGCACCGGGCCCATGAATACGCCCTGGTCGTCGGCATGGAGACGCTGACGCGAGGCCGGGCACTTCACCGGGGCCGTGCTCAACCCGCTCATCGGCGAGACCAAGGGCGACGACGTCGACGCCGTCAGCCGCATGCGCACCTATCAGGCCCTGATCGAGCACAAGGCCCTGGGCGAGGGCGACTAGGATCAGGAGCTGTGGAAGAAGGTCGGGCGCAGTTTCTACGACAATCTCATTGCTGCTCGGCCTGGACATCAAGATGTTCTACGGCGGCCCGAAGGAAGCGATCATGCACGCCATCTACCGGCAGAACTTCGGCTTCACCGACATCGTCATCGGCCGCAAGCACGCCGACGCCCCCTACGACGACGGCAAGGACATCTGGGACGGCCTGGCCGCTCAGCGCAAGTTCGACGAACTCAAGGGCGAGCTGCTGATCCAGCCGGTCAAGGTCGGCTTCGCCGCGTTCTACGAGGAACTGGGCCGCGTCGGCCTGGTCGATGAGTACGCGCTCCAAGGGCTACAAGCAGGTGTCGATCAGCGGCCGCGATCTGCGCGAGAAGCTGCGCGGCGGCGTGCTGCCCGACCCGCGCATCATGCGTCCGGAGACGGCCCAGATCCTGATCGAAAGCATGCGCGGCAAGTAAACGGATTTCATCAGCAAATCGCAGGATTCGTAGCTGAATTCGCAAGAATTCAGTTTCACCGGGTATGCCTGAGGAAAACTGAATTCTTGCGAATTCAGCTACGAAGACTCGCAAACCATGTCGTACACGTCTCGGGTGTCGGAAGAGGGCTCATTTTGGGCCCGTTAAAGAATACAATAATGAGCATGATTATTTGCCTTTTCGACATCGATGGCACGCTCCTCTCCAGCGGCGGAGCGGGCAAGGCGGCCCTGGAAGCGGCCCTGACCCAGGATTTCGCCATCCCCATTCGCGCCCAGGTGCCCTACAGCGGCCGAACGGATCGGGCCATCATTCGCGAACTCTTTCCACGTCCATGACATCGAGGACACCCCGGCCAACCTGGAGCGGATCTTTGCCGGCTATCTGCGCCGGCTGCCGGAGTATCTGCAGGCGCACCAGGGCCGGGTGCTGCCGGGCATCGGCGCATTGCTCGACGATTCTGCACGGCCAGCGCGACGACGTGGCCATGGGTCTGCTGACGGGCAATGTGCGGGCCGGGGCCAAGGCCAAGCTGGGGCATTTCGGCCTGTTCGACAACTTCGCGTTCGGCGGCTTCGGCGATCATCACTTCGACCGCGACGACGTGGCCCGGGAAGCCCTGGCCGAGGTCCGCCGGCACGTCGGCGACCACGTGCAAAGCGAGCAGGTCTGGGTCATCGGCGACACGCCGCTGGACGTGCGCTGTGCCCGTGCCATCGGCGCCAGCGTCGCCGCCGTGGCCACGGGCATTCACACCCTGGCCGACCTGGCCGACACCGGCGCGGACCTGGTGCTGCCCAACCTCGCCGATCCCACGCCGTTGCTGGAGCGAATCGGTAAATGAAGCCAGCACAGCGCAAGCGCAAGCAAGTGATAAGAGACACTTCTTGCGCTGCGTGCTGCCAATCACTTGTCACCAACGAGGATCGCGATAGAATCACTTGCAACCTTCTCCATGTCGCATCGCACCCAAGGGAGTAAACCTACTGTTTCGGGCATCGCTGGGTCATGTCACGGTTCCTGGTCGGCCTGCTGGTCGCGAACGAGCTCTCTTTTGGCCCCCGTTTCAGGGCAAGACCTGGTAAAACAGGTTCCGTGCGCTCAAATGGATCCCGGCCAACGCGGCGCCTACAGTGCCATGTTGCGCAGTCGGGAGCAGATCGACATTGTGCTGGGCAGCAAGGCCGTCGCCAGGCTGATGTCGTTGCCGTTGGTGCGAAAAAATAAGGAGAAATTTGAGGCCGACCTCGGCCCGGGCGGTCCCTTTGCCGAGATTCAGAAATGGTACCGTAGAACCGCCAACGCCGATCTGATTCGCATGCTCGGGGATTTGGCCTCCGAAGATAATGTCATGTACACCAACGATTGCAGGAGTTTTTCGCTCTCTACCAGGATATCTATTCGACAGTTGACTGGCTCCCTTCACCAGGATACTCCAAAGGATCACACAGCAGGCCTTTGGCGATCCCACCTTCCAGCACCGCATCGCGCTTAAAGCCTGTGCAAAACATCAACAAGCTCAGGTTCCCGACTTTGTCATCGGCTTCAAACTCGGCAAAACCAAACCGGCGGCATCAGCGCGGATGATCGAAGGCGGCCTCAAAATCGGAGATATGCTGGTGCCGCCGCCGTAGCGTTACGCCAGGGCCAATTAAAAAGACGGTCATTCACGGCAGCGACGTGCACACGTACTCTCTGGACGGTTCCCTGGTTCCCTGGGATATGGTCCCGTTCGCCCAGTTGGAGACGTGCCGGGCCAGTTCGACGAGCTGCACAAGAAATTGAAGGAATTGCAGGTGACCTTTGCCGTGAGCGTGCGTGACAACTACTTGCTTATAAGTTTCGGCGACGGCACCGCTGGGTTGCAAGCCCTGGGAGCACGGTAGACTGCTTGTCGATCAGCCGGAATTCGGGCCGCTGGCCAAGTTTGCCGAAGCCATTTGACGTCCATCGCCTACCTTAGCAAGGAATACCGCAGCATCGGGGCCGACGTTTTTTCGCTCGACGACACTGGCGGCGGATACCAAGATCGAGGATGCGATGAAGTTCCTCGATGGCATGCTCAGGGAATCCGACTTGATTCCGTTGACAGGCCAAGATTCGGCAAGGCTCCGGGGCCTGATCGACGATGTCAAGCACTACACGCCTGTGGTCGGCGCCCGCTGGATTTCAGCTTCCTCAACAATCGGGCTATGAAGGCTATTCCTACGATTCGTCCAGAACCACGGCCTCACAGCACCAAGCCGCTGACCATTCTCGATCACATCGGCGGGGGCCCATCGCGTTCCTGGCCTCACGGGCCGCGCAGATCGAACCTCTCGCCGACCTGGTGAAGTACATCAAGCTGGCCTACGAGTATGTGGAAGAGTTCGGCGTTCCTCAGATGCCCCCACAGGAGCGGGCCGAGGTATCAGAAGTACGTGAAGCAGGCCATGCCGTACTTCGCCGGCTCGCAAGGCAACCGCAAAATGCTCCTTCCCTGTCAACAAGGACCAGGGGGCATGAATTCTGATGCAAATTGAAGATAGATCTGCCCAAACCTCCAGGCGATGCCGTGCGGAAATGGCATCGTTATGGGTTTCCAGAGCGTATGGGGACCATCTTCAGCCAGGGCAGTAGGAATATCGCGAATTGCTCAACGGGCACATGATATCGGAACGAAATCACACCGCCGGGAGTAACTACCCGATTTCAGAATCCCGTTCCGAACGAGAAGACCGCGGCGGCACCTCCTCATGCCCTTGCCCAAAATGCCGGGACTGGATCCCAGGCTGGTGCCAACGGGAGGCATGTCCGAAAAAGGTGGCCGTGTTCTCACATTTCAAGGACCATGCAGAGCCGCTATTGACGAAAACCCCCTGCGAATGAACGGCGGGCCCCTGGCAATAGCAAAACCGCTAGCCCGCGCCGCTCATTGGACTGGCCGGGCTGCTGGACGCTTCCACGCCATAGATCAACCTAGTTATGAACAAAGCGCGAGCCGATCGGGAGTGCACCGAGCAGTTGCCACGCGGTCCTGGAATTTATTCAAGGTATTTGCGGGCTAACCGCGTCATGTATCTGGAACCCGCCCGTCGCTCCACCCACGGCGAGGCGGTCTTCCGCGATTTGAAATCATTCAAATTTGGATGCGCAGCTTAATGCAGCTTTTCTATTTCTTCTTTTTTTTATTTTTTCAACGACAAAAAACGAAAGGAATAACAAAAACGACATAAAGCCGCCACAACTCAACACGTTGTATTTCGGAGTCATGCGAGCCCTGAAAGGCTGACCAGGCTTGTGCTCGCCAAACATCCACACAACAAATTCTAGTTTCCGGCCGAATTTGAGGGTATAATAACCGTCAGTGCTGGAATCGCTAGAGCGTTGCCACGCCCAGGGGAGAGTCGGGATATCTGAAAGCCATTCATCAGCGACATCCACAGCAACCTCGAGGCCCTCAAGGCGGTGCTCGAGGACATTGCAGCGCAAAATGTCACCGAGATTTATTGCCTCGGCGACATCGTCGGCTACGGGCCCAATCCGCGCGAATGCGTCGATCTGGCCATGAAATGCCAGGTCGTCCTGCTCGGCAATCACGATCAGGGAGCCATGTTCGATCCGGACGGCTTCAATCCCCAGGCCGAGCGGGCCATCTTCTGGACGCGGGCCCAGCTGGAAGCCCCCGATCGAAAATCGCATCAAAATGGCCGAGCGCTGGGAATTCCTGGCGGAACGGCCGCGCATCCACAAGGAGAACGGCTATCTCTTCGTGCACGGCTCCGCACGCAATCCGCTCAACGAATACGTCTTCCCCGAGGACATTTACAATCAGCGCAAGATGGACCGCATCTTCGCCCTGGTCGACAAGTATTGCTTCCAGGGGCACACGCACGTTCCCGGCGTCTTCCCGGAGAATCTGAACGACGAGCTCTACCAATTCCACGCCCCGGAAGAGATCGGCCAGGTGTTCAAGCTCGATCAGCGCAAGACCCTGATCAACGTCGGCTCGGTCGGCCAGCCGCGCGACGGCGATTGGCGGGCCTGCTATGTGCTGCTCGACGGCGACACGATCCACTTTCGCCGGGTCGAGTACGACATCAACACGACCATCAAGAAGATCCACGACATCCCCGACCTGGACGATTTTCTGGGCGACCGCCTGCGCGACGGGCGTTAACAGTTTGTATACCATTTCTTCTCGAATTACTCTTGCCATCGGAGCGGGAAAAAAAGTATCTCAACTATTCGGAAGACGGAGCGACCCGGGGCCCGATTCATGGGAAACGGGGCGTAATGTAAGCCGACGCGGTGGAATGCATCATCTATTCCACCGCGTCGGCTTTTCTTATTGTCGTCGATCGCGCGGTGCCGATCATCGTGAATTTGTTTACAAGGGGATCAAGATGATTCGACAATCAGCGATTGCATCGCAGTGGGCCCGCTTCTGGGAAAGCGGCAGCTGGAAGAGCTATGACCGGGCCGGCAACCAAGAACGTCGAGGCGCTGGCCGCGCAGTTCATGGCCCTGTCGCCGGACAAACGCACTTTGCTCGTTTCGCTGCTGACCGACGCCGAATGCTTGACAGAGGAATGCCACAACGAGAAAACCCGGGAAGAACCGCTGTTTTAGCATCATTTCCGGGGTTCAACGAAAGCGGGCTTTCACGTTGTTCGCGTCGAATCCGACGCCGCCAATGCGATAACCCGAATCAATGCGGACTTGCTGACGCTATCATCGCATTCTTGAATACGGCGCGATGTTGCCGTTAGGATTCTTCCATGAACCGTGCTGACGCCTACAACCTGCTCTGCGAATACGTCCAGGACCTCGGTCTGCGCCGCCACATGTTCGGCGTCGAGGCGGGCCATCTTCAGACGCACTGAGGACAGATGGGACACGGCACGACCAGGATCGCGTCCTTGCCCAGGTTCGGGAATTCGACGACTCCGACATTGCCTGCGTTGTCGAAATGTTCCGCGAAGGCGTTGCGGTCAGGATGACTCGCCAGACCCGGACTGTCGAGCAAGACGAACTCGAAGGGCCGGTTTGCAGTCGCCAGCGTTATCGGTGGCGTCTCCCAGCGAAATGCGGCAAAAGGAGAGTCGGCAAGGACGTCGATGAACATGGAGCGGAAGTCCGCGTTATCCTGCCACCGATGCAAAACGTCAGCGTACGTGACCGGAGACGAATCAAGATCAATGGCGACCTTGGTGCCGTGGCTGTTAGCCAGTCTCTCGATGCGTGAAGTCCACATGACGTTCTCCGAAGTCGCAACATTATTTATGCCATAAATATTCTGGGCACCTGATGGCCTTCACCACGGCGGTCCCGCCACTTCCTCAAGCTCAGGAATGTCCTCTTCGGGAATGGCAACGACCGCAGATCGAGGCTTGCCGGGCGTTCGCGTGATCAGGCCTTCCTTCTCCAGCTTGACGATCATGCCGTGCACGGCGGGAGGCGTGATCCGAAAGTAGATGGCGAAGTCGAGTTCCGCCGGAGATTGCCGATGCAGCTTACGATAAAGGTGCAGGAATGCCAGGAACTGACCCTGGCGATGGGTGAACGTGGGTTTGGCATTTTTTGCCGAATCGCTCATGGTCTTCTCCTTTGGACGTGTGCCAACGAGCGCCGTGCCTTCGGTGCCAGGGACCGACCTTGGCCCAGAAGTCGGCGATGTCCTGCATGAACGGAGCGGATGCAGGAATCAATCCAGTGCCGTACCGCGAATCGTATCGCTCGGCATAGTGCCGGGCCAGCTGGTAGGCCCAGAACCCGATTCTGATCCGGCGAACAGAGCAGGCATTCCAGGGCGTACTCGAACAGCAGCAGATTCCGGTCGTGGATGATCCGAACCGATGTCCAGTGCACCTTTCGGTGCTCGTTCTGCTCATCCCTCATTTGATCTCGAAGGTTCCCGCAACCGATTTTTTCCCGCGCTCGTTGGCCCGCCATCCAGGCCGTCATCTCGGAAATGCCTGGTCCATAAGCTGTTCGTGTTCTTTGCCGCTTCGAGCTGTGCGGCCTTGGCCCATGCGATCCTTTGTCTTTTGAGCAACGTAAAGTGCGAATCGGTGAGCCAGATCGGTATCCCTGGCGAGGCTCTTCAGGATCGTCAGCACGCGTGATCGAGAAGTCCTCGCCCTGGCACAGGTCGGCGGCGAGCTGAACCAGCTCTTGACCTTGAGTACGTCCGCATGTGGCGTGGAGGTTTCATGGTGAAATTATCATAAGGGTAAAGAAGGGCTTCGTCACTTTGGATTCGAAGAGGGACCCATTGGAGCCCAGTAAACGAGCGGCTCGCCCTCATCAGGTTGACGTTGGCGAGCGATATCGATTTGCCTGAGTTGTCGCCAGACATGGATTCGTCGGGTTGAGGCCGTTGAGCTGCATCAGAGTTGTGTGCTTTCGACGAAGGACCCTTGCAAGGCGAGCAAAACCAACCGCCGGCAGGAGGGCAGCTTGCTGAACAGATATGCGACGATGCCTCGCCGAAAGGGGAGCAATTCATTTCAACGGAATTAATCTGATCGTAGGGATCCTTACGGGAGAGTCGCTGCCATCTGCGAGCCCAAGCCGTGGGGATCATCGTCGGCGCTGGATCGCGGGTTGAGTCGAAGAAGTGGTTGCCCTGATCCACGTGTTGATTCTGCGAGATGCCCTTGCGAGACGAGCAAACGGAGTGCATGCAGGTTTGGTCGATTGCTGAACGGTGAGGCGTCAAGCGGCACGTGGTCGGGCGGAGAATCGCGTCGAGGTAGGTGACTGCAAGAGGATTGGAGCAGCTGGATTGGGATGGTGAAAGGCAGGGGAGTGTTGATTTTGCCGGTGGATGAGGATGGCGAGTGCGTAACGGTTACGCACGCGACGTGGATGGGCGTTGGGTCCGGGATGGGTATCTTTGCAAGGGCGGTCAACGTGGGGATCGGGCGTATGGGTGCGATTACTAAAAGCGTCATCGTGGCTTCGCAGGCTCGTGCATCGACGATTTTTCGCCGGGAGTGAGACGACGACCTGTTCAGCAATCGAGTCGAGCGAGTGCGGAGACATCCCCAGCCGCCCGGCGTGCCACTCGAACACATAGGATACGCAAATGCTTCAGCGAATTTGATTTGGCCAATTCCTTCAGCTCTGCGTCCGAAACGTCGTTGCTGCAATTTCCTTAACCCGGCGTCTGTCACGTTGATTCCCTTGAGGTCGAGACCAGATACGGTTGCAGGCTCGGCAACACCAGTTGACTGCTGAAGCCGCGGATCTTCGTTCTCAACAACAGTGGCTATCTGGTTGAGCTTGCGCTCAAAGAACCCTGCCTGGGCATATAACGATCTGGCTCCCCCGGGACTACCACTCTCTACCTTCGGCCCTCGGTTGCAAGGACTGGTTTACCACGAAGGTGACAACACTAAGGGAACTGTAGCTCTCGCGAGAGCCGGCGCCGCTGAGACGACCTGTTACATCAAAAGCGATTACGCTCACGGCATCTTCCGCTTCGACCAAAGGCGATCTATTGTGGATTTGAGGTCGTCCCAGGCAGCAGGCTTGTGGAAGACGTAATCGAAGCCCACAGCCTCGCATTGGGTTCGGTGCATTTCGTCGGCATGGCCCGTTATTGCGATCAGCACTTTGTCTTTGAGTTGCTCGTCTTCACGAAAAAATCGTGCGAGATGAACACCATCCAATTCAGGCATCCCAAGGTCCAGCAGAATTACGTCAGGGAGATGGGCTTTTGCGGCTTCGAGGGCTGCTAGCCCGTCATAGGCGACATGGGTTTTGTAACCATTTGCGCCAAACAGACTACCAAGAGTGTTCGCCGAATCGTGCGAATCATCAACGATGAGAATGCTGGGCAAATGTGGCATCGAAACGAGAATTCCGATCTCCATCCCGTGCGTTGTTTTCCCCTGATGTAGCCATACGTGCCTCCTTGAGGAACAAATGGTCAGACTGCTGAATCTGCCGAGCATCCCTGACTCCATTCTACGTGGGAAGATGCGCAGCAATCCGAAGCAAATCTCCACATTGCAAGGACAACGACCAAGTTGCGATAGCGGAGCGGCGTAATTGCCGTGCTTTCTTCTCGTGGAAGAATCGAATCGGCTCTTTCACGATTTCGTCAGGTTCCGTGTCTATCCCGGCGTTAGCCGAGCAAGCGGTCCAACTCCTTTGCGACCACTTCGTAGCATTCGCAGCAAGCCGCTTCCAGCCCCTTCCGGTCGAGGACGGTAATTCTGCCCCGGTGGTAGTTAATCAGCCCGGCCTTCTGGAGGGTGCCCGCCACGGCGGTCACGGTGGGGCGGCACACGCCGAGCATCTGGGCCAGGAACTCATGGGTGAGCGGGAACTCGTCGGCCCCCACCCGGTTGTGGCTCATCAGCAGCCAGCGGCACATGCGTTTCTCGACGGAGTGCCGGTGGTTGCAGACGATGGACTGCGAAATCTGGTTAATCATCGTCTGGGTGTACCGCTGGACCAGGCCGTACAACGGGCCACCCCGCCTCATCTCCTTCTGAAAGACCTTGGCCTCCATCCGCAGGGCCTCGCCCGGAATCTGCGCAATCGCCCTGGTAGGGCTGCGGTCGGCCCCCAGGAAGACCGGAGTGCCCACCATGCCCTCGTTGCCGATGATGCCCACTTCGAGGGTGAAGTCGCTGTCCATGATGACCAGGGAAACCACGCCGGTGAGCGGGAAAAAGACGTGCGCAATCGGCCCGTTCGCCTCGTAGAGGATGTCCCTCAAGGGTAAGGACACCTTCTCCAAATGGGGAAGCAAGCGGTCGTACTCGTCCCTCGGCAAAGCAACCAACAGCCGGTTCTCGCCGGGAACGTGGATTCTGCGAAGTTTAGCCATTGTACGCCTCCTCGCTGCGGTCGGGACCGGGGACGGTGCGCCGCACCAGGCCCCGGCCCTTGTCCTTCTGAGTCTATTATCGCAAAGAAAATCTTGCTGTCATGTCGGAAACCGTACAGACGCCGTGTGTCTGCCAGCAGACAAAAGGATAGAATGGTCTGCTGACAGACAGACGGGCCATTTCACGAACCACTGCTACGGGACCAGACGTGAACGCAACCGAGCAACAACGGGGCCGCTCCCGGCACCGCCCGAACAGCGCTTTCGCTGACGTGCTGGGAGGGTGGTGAGCCATGCCGAAGACCAAACCGCCTGCTGCGCCGCAGGGGAACCGGCTCCTGGCCCGGTTGCCCCCGGAGGAGTACCAGCGCCTCCTCCCCCGCCTGCAACTCGTCCCGCTGGCGTTGAAGCACGTCCTCTACGAGGCTCGGTCGCCCATCGACTACGCCTACTTCCCGAACCGGGGCGTCGTCTCGGCTCTGACCGTGATGGAAGACGGCAGGGCCATCGAGGTAGCGACGATAGGGGACGAGGGCATGGTGGGCCTGCCGCTCCTCGTCGGGGCCAAAACAACGGCCAACCGGATGATCGTGCAGGTTCCAGGCGAGGCCCTGCGGATGG
Source organism: uncultured Alphaproteobacteria bacterium (assembly GCA_963699465.1). Taxonomy (GTDB): domain Bacteria; phylum Pseudomonadota; class Alphaproteobacteria; order Rhizobiales; family Xanthobacteraceae; genus Bradyrhizobium. The sequence continues at coordinate 14,318 of CAVOTZ010000043.1, read as the reverse complement.
CAGAGGACGTGCTGCGGGAAGAGGTCAGCCGGGACAGCCCCTTGCGCCGGTTGCTGGTCCTCTACCACACCGCCTTTCTGGCCCAGGTTTCGCAGGCGGTGGCTTGCAACGGCCTGCACTCGGTTCACCAGCGCTGTTGCCGCTGGCTGTTGATGACCCAGGACCGGGCGCACTCGGACGTGTTCCCGATGACGCACGAGTTCCTGGCCGAGATGCTCGGCGTGCGGCGTTCCACCGTCTCCGAGGTTCTCGAACCCTTCCAGGAGCAAGGCTTGATCCGCTACAGCCGGGGGAAATGCACCGTCCTCGACCGGGAGGGCCTGAAGGCCGGTTCTTGCGAGTGCTACCGGGTGATCGCCAAGGAATTCGAGACGATGGAGAATCGGTAATGAGGTGTCGCTGTCAAGGTTGTCCTGGCGCCACGAATTTCGCATCCTTTCGTGTTCGAGTTCGCGGGAGCGTGTTTTCCTGTCAAGCAAACCTCTCCCTGTCTGTCGGAGAGCGTACAGACGAATTTGCAAGCAAGTCATAAAAAGGCGCAAGATGGCACACTGGCAGCAGAACGGCGTCTTTTCCGCATATGAAACTGCTTTCGGATTCAGTAACGGCAACAGTTATGAGGGGAGTATATGATCGACCCTTTGCAGGAGGCCCTCACCTACGCCGACAACATCATTGCGACCTTACGAGAGCCATTTCGTGGTCCTTGACAAGACCCTGCGGGTGCGCACGGCCAACGCCGCCTTCTACCGGGACTTCCGTGCCTCGAAAGAAGAGACGGAGGGCCGTTTCGTCTACGAACTGGGCAACGGTCAGTGGGACATCCCCGAACTGCGAACGCTGCTGACCCAGGTCCTGGGCAACAGCCATCCCGTTGAAGACTTCGAGGTTGAACATGCCTTCCCCGATCTTGGGCGAAGGAGCATGCTGCGTAGCTGTCCATTCTCTGATGACGAAAAATTATAGAAAATGGCGCAGCTGGCGAGACGCGGCTGGATAGGCTATCGGCATGGACGCCATCGACCAACTCAAGCAGGACGTGCGCGAGGGACGTGTCGACGTCGAGCGGTTGATCGACGTCATCGTCATGCTAGCAGCGGCAACTGGAAGCAGCTCGGCAAGCGCATCGAGGAACTCGAGAAAAAGCCGGGCGGGCCCGCAGCGCCACGCCGGCCAAGGTGGACCAACCGTTCTCGATGCGGGCCGAGGAAAAACGGCAGCAGGCCCGGCACAACAAGAAAAAACTCAAGCTCTCCAAGAAGGGGCGCCGCGGCCGGCTGACCAGCAGCGACAAGCTCAAGCTGGCCGAACGCACCGAGCCGTGTTATCCCGAAGGCGTAGCCGAACAAAGATTGCTAGCTCTCGCACACTCGGCCGGTGTGGCGTCTGGAAGAGGGCCGGGCCGTCTTGATCGCTTATCAAATCTATCGCGGTCCGGGCAACCACTATGGCAAGATTCCCGGCGTGCTCGGCCGCTGCGAATTCGGCATGGAAATCATTCTCGAGATCGCTTACTTCGTTTATGTCGTCGGCCTGTCCTTCGACAAAGTGTGCCTTGATGTTGCAGTTTTTGCAAAACCTGCCGCTGGGCAAAACGCAGGTCGATGCGTTGCTGCAGCGTCTGGCGCGGCATTGGCAGCACGAGTTCGACGTGCTTGTGCACGCTGCTGGCCAACTCGCTGGTCGTGCACACCGACGAAACGAGCTGGAGCATCAACAGCGTGTGGGCTTTTCTGTCGGAGAAGGCGCGGCGTGCTGTTCTTTGGCGTGCACAAGGATGCGGACACGCTTGAAAGAGATTCTCGATCCGGAGACGTTCGCCGGCCTGGTGATCAGCGACGACGCGGCCGTGTATGCCAACTTCACGCAAGCACAAAAGTGCTGGGCGCATCTGCTGCGCAAGGCGATCAAGCTGACGTTACAGGATCCCGACGAGCCAGAGTATCGTCAGTTCACCGATCGCTTGCTGGAGATTTACTACAAAGCCTGTCGGGTACAGCGTGATGGCCGACTGAGTGCAGCGGGCCGGGCCAAGAAAGTCGCGGCTTTGGACGACGAGATTTTCGAGTTGTGCGCAGGCATGTGGTCCTTGGAGTTGCCGCCGCTGGAGGATGGTCCTGAAAACGACTATCGTTTGCTGGTCAACGAAGTGATGCGGCTCATGCTGGCCCAACAACTGTTCACCTTCGTGACGGCCGAGCCGGCCACCAAGCCCAATGGTCAAAGCGAGCCCGTGGCCGGCACCAACAACGAAGCGGAGCGGACGCTGCGTGGCCCGGCCGGGGACCGCGACGCGGGGCGGACCAACAAGACGGTGTTTGGCGCACGGCGGCGAACGATCATCGTCAGCGTGCTGGAATCGCTGCGGCTGTATTTGAAGATCTTTACCCTGGCCAACGTCATTGCCGAAGTGCAAAGCTGGGTGGACAAGGGAAAAAGCTGCTTCACCAAGCTGCTGCACAAACTGAAGCTGACACCGCCCACGGCATCAACACCATCGGTCCTCGACAAAGTCCTGCCTCTGGAGCCGCTCCCTGACGGTTGACCTGCGCCAGCGTCGAATCCACGGTTTCCCTTCATCCACCGCCTCTGCACTTCTTGTATCGGGCTGGCCACACCCGTTATCAAGCTGCGTGATGCTGCGCACAGAATTGACAGCTACCATGCTGCTCAACGCCCGCAGGTTCCCTCCAGAGAGCAACGACCCGCATTTGGTCCTTCTTGCCATCGAGGACGTTACCGACCGCAGGCAGGCGGAAGCCGCCATGAAGGACTCCGAAGTCCGGTATCGGCGGCTGTTCCAGACGGCCAAGGACGGCATCCTCATCCTCGACGCCGACACGGGGAAGGTGATCGACGCCAACCCGTTCATGACGACCTTGTTGGGCTACTCGCACGACGAGTTCCTGGGCAAGGAACTGTGGGAGATCGGCCTGTTCCGAGACATCAACGAGAGCCGGGCCGCTTACCGGGAACTGCAAGAGAAGGGCTACGTCCGCTACGAGCATCTGCCGCTGGAAAGCAGAAGCGGGCAGAAGGTCGAAGTCGAGTTCGTCAGCAACGTCTATGCGGAGAACCACCACCAGGTCGTTCAATGCAACGTCCGTGACATCACCGAACGCAGCCGCTTGCAACGCCTGACGGAGGAGCAGGCGGCAGCGCTGGCCGACCTGGACCGCCGCAAAGATGAATTCCTGGCGATGCTGTCGCATGAACTTCGCAACCCCCTTGCCCCCATCCTCAACGCCGCCCTTCTCCTGCGCCTGCACAGCAACCGGAATCGTCTGCACGGCATCGAGAACCCGATCCTCCAGCAATCCGCCACCATCATTGAGCGGCAGGTGGGACAACTGGCACGGATCGTTGATGAACTGCTCGAAGTCTCTCGCATTACCACAGGCAGGATTCAGCTTCACCAAGAACGGATCGCCGTGGGCGTCGTCGTGGAAAATGCGGTGGCGACGGTCCGCTCGCTGATCGACCAACGCAAGCATGAACTCACGGTGTCGCTGCCGACGCAAGCGATCTGGCTGCACGCCGACGCTGCCCGGTTGGAACAGGTGGTGGTGAACCTGCTCACCAATGCCGCCAAGTACACCGACCCAGGCGGTCACATCTGGCTGACTGTCCAGCAAGAGGGCGAGGAGGCGGTGCTGCGTGTGCGGGATACGGGCGTCGGCATCGCCCCCGAAATCCTGCCCCGCATCTTCGACCTGTTCACGCAGGCGGAACGGTCCCTGGACCGCTCGCAAGGCGGGTTGGGCATCGGACTGGCTTTGGTGCAACGCCTCGTGGAAATGCACGGAGGAACGGTGGCGGCTTCCAGTGCTTTGGGGCAAGGCAGCGAGTTCGTCGTGCGTCTGCCGGTGGTGCCGCCTCCCGAACCGCAGCCGTCATCGCCTCCCACCGAAAAAGCCCAGCCGACCGGACCATCCTTGCGGGTGTTGGTGGTGGATGACAACGTGGATACGGTGACGACCCTGGCATTGCTGGTGCAAGAATCCGGCCATGAGGTTCGGACGGCTTACGACGGCTCGGCGGTCCTGGAAGCGGCCCTCGATTACCGACCGAACGTGGTGCTGTTGGACATCGGCTTGCCGGGACTCAATGGTTTTGAGGTAGCGAAGCGGCTACGTCAGCAGCCCGCTCTCAAGAACATCGTGCTGGTCGCCATGACCGGGTATGGACAGGAGAGCGACCGGCAGCGTTCGCAGGAGGCGGGGTTCGATCACCACCTGGTCAAGCCGGGCGATTTCGGGAAGGTGCTGCAAATCCTGGCGACCGTCTCGGAGTCGCCAGCACGATGAAAACCCAAGGAGAAATCGAGGCCGCCATCTGCGAAGGGATCAGTCGCTTTGAGCAGGAATACAGAGGCCGTGGCCCCAAGGACATTCACGCCTACCTGCTCGGCGATTTCGTCGTCGTCCGGCTCCAGGGTTTGTTGACACCCGCCGAACAACAACTGGCCAAAATCCCGTCCGAGAAGGGGAGGGACTTGCTCAAGCAAGTACGGACCCATCTGATCGAAACGGCGAAGCCGCTCCTGCAAGCGATGGTCCAGGAGATCACCGGCGTCAAGGTGGTGAGCCTGCACCATGACATCAGCACCGTGACCGGCGAAGCGTTCATTATCTTCACCCTGGCCGAGCCACCCTTGTACCGCCAAGCGAAGAAGTAATCCGCCGCGTAATCTCCAGCGTGCCCCAAAAGAACATCAAATTGATCGCTTTCGGCGTGCGGATCGAAAAAGAAGGCGACGCGCGCCTTTTGACGCGCGTCTGATTTCGAGCCGGAGGGTTCGTATGCCGCCTGGATGTCGAAGGCCGCGCCGCTGGCAGGCGACATTCTTTCGCCTGCCTGACCGCCCCTTCATTGTCGCGGCGATGGCACGCATATCCGCTCAAACCAGTTTTGACGGCCTCATGCGCTTCATGCTGCCCAAAAAGATGCCTGCGGACCAGGAGGAAAAGCTGATTAAGGACTTTCGGCAGGTTACGCAACGCATCTCGGAGGTCGGTCTTCTGTTTTACAAACAGAACGATGCCAGCACCTCGTCAAAAAAGGCAACGGACGACATGAGGATTGCCTTCCTCGCCAAGGTGGACGATGCTCCAGCCTTCGTTCAGGAAAAGATACAGCTTATTCTGCAATTGCATCAGGCCATGCAGAAGTACGGCGGCGACAAGACTGAACTCAAGACCGAGCAAAAACGCATCGCCGGCAAACCATCATGGCTTATCACCGTGCGCACACCCATCGGGGAGAAAAACAACTCAAAGGAGAAGAAAAGCTTCGCGGAGGAGACTTTCCTTTTGACCGAGATCGATTCCAGGACGGTACTGGGGGCCATCCATTTCGACGTAGCCCAGGCGGAGGCCTTCGTGAATAGGTTCTCAGAAAAGCCGGCCCAGTCACTAGGCTTCCCTTCTGCCGAAAGAGTTGCAGGCAGTAGTTTACATCAGCATGGCGACAGTCATGAAAGTCAAGAACGACACTCCGCCGGTGTCATTCGCGGTGCTGCGACGCTTCCGGCCGGCGTGGAAGCGCAATTTGTCGTGCCATTCGGTTCATTGCAAGCAATGTTTGATTCGATCAATGAAGAGAAGAAGGAGAAGAAAACCAAGTAGCCATTTGGTGGACTACTTGTCTTCTGGTTCGGCCAAATTACGAATCGCAAAGAAAAAAGAACTCCCCTTGTTTTGTCGGTTTCGACCCGTAGCATTCTATCAGAGGCGGATCGGTGAATTCAAAATCGATATCGCTTTACGGTCGGTATGTTATTGTCGGATGACTAGGCGAAGAGTATCCCAGCATAGCTGGAAGACTTGTCGAAGAGTGAGCCGACGTGGTCGAATACCTCATGAGGATGAGGTGTACGGCCACGTCGGCTTTTTTCGTTTTCTATGGCAGTTATGAAGTTCGCAGCGGAAGTCAGACGGGTATTTTTGCCCTGAAACGTCATGGATTTCATTTTCGGATGAAGGAGAGAATCAATTAAGGAGGTAGGTCATGAGCATTGCGATACGTTCAACAGCAATCGGGGCGTTCGACTCACGGTCCGAGGCCGAGCATGCAATCTGTTGCCTGCTGGAAGCAGATTTCGGGCCTGACCAGGTCGGCATTGTATTGCCCGACGCGTTGGTTCCCGCCTCAAGTTCGCAGGAAGAGGGCATGCAGGAAACCGGGCCGACCGCCGTGTGGTCCGGCACCATGTTTCGCTCGCTGATCGGCGTCGAATTCCCTGACAGCGAGGTCCGTTACTACGAAGAAGCTCTTGAGGACAGCCGGGCCCTGGTGATGGTCCGGGCGGGGGATCGTTATCCCGAGGCGATGAAGATTCTCGGCCGCTTCGGCGGAGAGTACCTGGCCGCATTCTGACACACTGAACTACAGGGTTTTCGATGGTCGATGTTCCGAGTTTTCAAAAGGAGAATGCCATGACTCAACAACTCATTGCCGCGCAAACCCGCGAGGGAGCCTTTGACACGATTGCGCAGGCAGATCGGGCCATACGCCGGCTGCTGGCCGCGGGCTTTTCCCAGGACCAACTGGCGGTGATTTGTCCCGCCAAGTTCAAGGATCATTTTCTGAGCGAGGCATCTCACTCCGAAGCCCCCGCCGCCAGCGCGACACATGCGCTAGCCTTGGGCGGTGCCCTCGGGGCGACGCTCGGCGGTCTGGCCCTCGCAGCGACTGTCCTCACCGGCGGCGTGGCTGGCATGGTGACTGCCGGCGTGTATATCGGCGGCGGAGCGATCGCAGGCGCTTTCAGCGACCTCATCGTTTCAAGAGGCTACGAGCAGGAAGCGGACGACCGCTACAAGCAAGCCATCGCTCGCGGTCAGATCGTCGTGGGTGTCGAACTCCACGGTGAAGACATATCTGGCCGCCTCGCAGAAGCTCAGCGCATCCTGGACGAGGCCGGGAGCCACGACGTTTTGTTTTTCGCAGGCTAGTTTGTGAAGTTTATGAAGATAGTGAGTTTCAGGAGAGAAGAGAGAATAAGGCTCACGTAACTGCAGCACACAACACGGAAGCATTCTTGCGGCAAGGAAGCCGGCGTCGCTACAGCCTAGCTTTTTTTCCTGGCGGACCACTGGAGGGTTTCAAGGATGCCGACCGTACTTCTTGCCGAGGCCGATTGTGGCCTGCGCGACACCTATTTCATGATTCCTGTCCCATCACGGCTGGCAGGTCGATACCGCCGACGACGGCCTGGAGTGCCTGGCCAAGCTGCGCCGGTTCGTGCCGGATTTGTTGATCCTCGACCTGGAACTGCCGTGGGGCGGAGGCGACGGCGTTCTCGGTTTTTTGCGCGAAAACCCGCGCCTTGCTTCCCAACCGAGTTGTACTCACCTCGGCGGTCGCTTCACCCGATGTTCTCGACAGCCTGGCGTCGCCACCGGTTATCCAGGTGGTGGCGAAACCTTTTCCGCTGTCTGCTCTGCTCGAGATGCGACATGCGTTGCGTCGGATGCGTCAAAGCACCGATCCAATCCGCACCAGCCGACGCGGCATTCTCGTTGTCGATGACGAGCCTGCCATTCGGGATTTGTTGCAAACGCATCTGCAACAGGAGGGCTTTCACGTGTGGACCGCAGGCAACGGCGAGGAAGCTCTGGATCATTGCTGCGATCACGGCGAGGAGATCGCGGTCGTCCTCCTTGACGTTCAGATGCCCGGCCTCGATGGACCGCAAACGCTCGACGGCATTCGAGAACTGGACGTTGATATCCCTGTTTGTTTCATGACCGGCAATCCGGGCGATCATGAGCCGAGCGACTTGCTCGCGGCGGGCGCCCGGCATCTTTTCCACAAGCCGTTTTCGCTGGATGAAGTTATTCGAGTTGTGCGTCATTTGGCCAATGAACCCGTGGGGCAACTGCAAAAGAGTTGACAACTGGGGCATGCAAGTTGCATCTACCCCAATTTTTCACCGTTCGGCGCGAGTTGATGAATTCTCATCAGGGAGTCGCGAAAACCTTTTCCCTTAATTGGGACACGGCTTTCCCCTAAAAGAGGTCTTTCACATTACTCAAGAGAAAGGATGCAACAGATTGTCGGCAAGGATGTCCATACGGAAGAGCGCGTCGTCGGCTACTACACCACCTGCGACCGCATGACTTACTGGGGTGGGATGGGTGCGTTATGGGGCGCTTTTTGGGGTGGCATGTGGGCGCTGCTGGTCGGTTCGGCGTATTTCGTGATACCGGGCATTGGTCCGATACTCGCCGCGGGACCAATCGTTGTGTGGATCGTCAGCGCGCTGGAAGGCGCCGTTGTACTGGGCGGGTTGAACGCACTTGGCGCCGGGCTATATAGCATCGGCATTCCCAAGAACAGCGTCGTGAAATACGAGACCGAGGTAAAGAACGGCAAAATCCTCCTGGTGGCCCATGGGACGGCCGAGGACGTGGAACGCGCCAAGGAACTTTTGGATGGGACTCAAGCTGAGTCAGCGACGATTCATGGCGAACAGGCCGCTGTTGGCGTTTGACAGGACGCCATGGCGATCCGGCAAACCTTGCGCAGGCTCCGCAGAAGGCACGGGAATGACATTTTGTCTTTCCCGGCCGGGCGGAGCAATTCTTGACAAAACGGAGATTCTTCTGATGTCCACCACTCGGCCAGCGCCCGCACCAACTCGCCATCAAAAACCGGCGCAAGTCCTCCAGGTTATCGTCTACGGGCATTCTGCGTTGTTCTACTGGTGGCCACTTTGGCTGGCGGGCTACGTCATGGCCTTGATGACCTGGTTCGACCATGACGAAGTGACGATCGGCGGCGAGAAGGAGTTTTTCCACCCCAGCCAGAACCTGGGGGTGATCTATACCTTGCTTTTCCTGCTGTTGATCGTGATTACGAGCGCCGGGATCATTGGATCCGGCAAAGGAACAGGTTTGATCTCCGCAACTGGCACGGATTCGGAACCTGGGCAGAGCCAATAGACGTTCCTCGAATTGCAGCTCCGAACACGATTGTCATGACAAATAGCGTCGTCCAGACTCGCGACAGTTTCATATTTGAAAGTTTCATGTTATTCCTCCAGGAGAATTAATCCTTGTGGTGGTCAAGTCATCTTTTCTGAGAAATCGCAGCACGATTATTGGTTCATCCGACTAGAGCGTATTTTGTTTGGTGGAGTCCAAGGATCTTGAGTTTGAAGAACTCGCGATCGCGGAAGCCATAAGCTTGACGCTTCATAGTCTTGATTTTGTTGTTGACGCCTTCCAAAGGGCCAGTCGAAATGCGGTAGTCATAGAAAGCGAGGATGCCGTCGCGATGTTCCTCCAAGGTGCGGGCGAAGCGCTGCAACATGGGCACCTCCGATACATCGGCGCGGCGAATCCAATCGTCCAGGACTCTGCGCGCCTCCGCCTTGTTCGTCTGCTGCCAGATCTGCCGCAGGTCTTCCTTGAGGTAGTAGGCGACGGTCAACGGCGTGTTGAGATCCAGGGCGTTTCACAGATCTTACTTCCAGAGCCACACATCGCCCAGGTCTAACTTGCGCGGCTTGGCTTTGCAGCCGGCGCGATACTGCTCGTACATCTCCGGATACCGTTTTCGGAAGCCGACCGCGATCCCGGCACCCATCGAGCCCTGGCAATTGCAGCCAGGGGCAAATGCCTTTGCAGCGTGGAATGTTCTCGAACAGGTCGCCTGCAATGAATTCGATGGGCACAGGAAATCTCCACGAGCGGCGCGGCCAGGACTGCCGGGGCTGGAGGTTCGTTGTGGGCAGTCTTGCCAGAAGGTTAGCTTAGCCCGGCGGAAAGACCCGAACAAGTAGCTGGGGTCCACTTCAAGCCTGGATCGAGAGGCAGGAATTGCCGGTCGATTTCGACCGGATGCCCTTCATGGATGGTGCAAACGAAGGGATCGGCCATTGCGAGTAGTCGCGATTGTTGCCCGGGTCCTGGGTGGTACTTCTGGGTCGGCGGTTCCCGCCAGGCAAAATGGCGGCGTGCGTAGGGGCATGTAATTCCTGGCCGGCAGCAAATGATCGGCAGGTAACGGCACGAATGAGGCGGCCGGATTTACGTCCTGTTGTCCTGGAATATACATGTGTGCGAATAAAGCAAGACACCAGGACACGTTCCGAGATGGGCCAGTGAGGTTTTGACAACGGCTCGGCTGGCGTGGTTCAGAACTCGACTTGGAGCAGTCATCGAACGGCAAAATGGAAGCGACGGACGGTGCAGTCGGCACCCAACCGAGACACCGACCGGCATGGTGCGGCACCGACTGAAGACGGGAGCGGTGGAGAACTGGCGGCAGATGCGACCTCGCCCGTGTTCAGAAGTCCGACCGGCGACTCGGCGACGGATATGGTAATGAGGGTGGGATCATGGGGTTCGGCTCGATCAATGAGGTGGGTGAACTCGGGGGCGGTGATTCGGCTGTATAGCGTTCGCAATCGGGCCAGGCCGAGAGTGCGGCGCCGACGGTGATGTCGATGGCAAATCGTAGGGTGACGGCGCATCCGGCTCGCGCACTGCGAATCGAGCCGAACGAGGCACTGATCAGCAGCTCGATCGAGGCGGCGGCAGCAATGATTCCAAGCGATGGGCGAAAGGTCGCATTGGTGGTATCGACAGCCATGCCGTTCAGCAAATGCCCTGAGTGCCGACTCGTCGGTTCGATGACGATAGTGTTCAGAGATGCAAATGACCTGTGACCGGCGTCGGCAGGAGCGTTGGCACCGTGGCCTTCAACCGGCAGTCCGACCTGATGCCGAAGGGTGCGACAGCTCGGAAGTTCAGCAATCGCGACACGGCTGGTTTGTGTCAGTTGCCCATGGCCCGGCAGCTTCATTGGTTGCCCCTTTCGGCAGTGCGTTCCGAAGCGTGTCGAGGGCTAAACGGTTGGCTTCAAGAAGGCGGTCGCTCGGGAGGTTTCGCCCTCCTCGGCGAATCGCTGGTGGCCACGCTGAATGTGGCTCTATTACCAGAATCCGGCACAGCTCACCGTGGCGACTCCGCAACTCGCCTTCAGGCGTCACCGCGGTCATAGCCGGCAATACGCTGACCGTAAGCGATCCTGGCGGCTTCGTCGGCACGGTCCTGCTTTTCATTCATCTGCCGACGATTCGATCGCCGGCATTTCCATCCCCACGAGCTCAGGTTTACCAGGTTACCTTCACTGACAATCTCACGCTGACGATTAGCGACACTACCAACGGCACGGCCGCGACGACTGTCCCCAACGCCACCCCAGCGACGGCCACGCTCGCTCTGTCGTCCGGCGCCACCTACAGCAGCATTCAGATCGGCGGCTACAATCAGGATATGAGCGCAGTTCCCGCTTACACCCCGGCCGCTTACAACGCCGAGCAAACCCTGGACCTCGCAGCGCCGTCGTCCAGCCCGACCTATCTTTACAACGCGCGTTACGCTCAGGAAAAATACCTCGTCAGCGGCAACGGCAGCAATGCGGCGGGCGGCGGCTACTACGTCCTCATGCCCAACGGCAACCTTTACGCCTGGACCAACAACGACCTGACCTCCACGCTGACAACCGCTCCTGTCGTGACGCTTCCCACCGCCTTCTACCAAAATCCCGCCTTCCTGATCGACCCGGCTCCCCCGGCGTTCTGCAAGTTTCGGCGCAATCCTCCACTTCGGTTACGACCACCGCTGTCACTGCGACCATCACCGGCACGACGTCTCACGGTTATCGACACCGACGGTTACATCGGAGCGGTGTTGATTTACGTCACAATCACCGATGGCACCATGAACACGACGACCGCGACTTATCAGGTGACGTTCAGTTGAAACATGCTGGCTTGACATGATTGATTGTCATGGTATTGCTTTGCTATATCTCGTCCAACTCAGCCTGTATGCGTCCAAGTTCCCGATACAGGGCGTCAAATGTCTCGCGGCCGCGGCCACAATCGCCGGCGCTGCCCATTTTTTCCAATTGGAATGCCAGCTCTGAAACTTCAGGCAGGCCGAAGAAATTGATCATTCCCTTGAGGGTGTGGGCCAGGTGATGAACTTCCTTGGCAGTCGTTCTTTTCCAGCGCTTGACCTAATGATTTCATGATCGGCATCGAATCCTGGCGGAACATGGAGATCAGCTTGCGCAGCATGGCGAGGTTGCCGCCGACCCGGCCAAGCAGCGCCTCGCGGCTTACGACTGGCCGGAGCGACGCACGGCGCCGGCTTCGTGTCGGGCGGCGGCTGGCTCGGCTTCGCCGCCGTCGGGACAACTGCGGCGATCACGTCGAACAACTCCCGGTCCTCGATTGGCTTGGAGACATAGGCGTTCATGCCCGCCTGCAAGCATTGCTCGCGGGCCCCTTCGCCGGCATTGGCGGTCATGGCGACGATGGGCGTGCGCCGGCTCGTTCCGGCTTCCGTGTCACGAATTTTCGCGGTCGTTTCCAGGCCGTCCATTTCCGGCATGTGCATGTCCATGAAAATGATGTCGAATGATCGTCTTTTCGAGGACATCCAGGGCTTCCTTGCCGCTGCCGGCAACGGTGACGTGGTGTCCCAGTTTCTCCAGTTTCAAGCTGCCGACTTTCTGATTGAACGGGTTGTCGTCCACGAGCAACAGGTTCAATGGACCGAACCGGCGCGGCGAACGGCGACTCCGGCGACGTCTCTGTCTTCAGGAATCGAGTCGATCTCACCTTCCGAAAGCCCCGACGAAATTCGACAGCGCCTTCGCCAGGTCAGCGGGTTTGAACGGCTTGGTGATGTAGCTTCTGATGCCCAGTTCGCGGCACTGGCCGAGCTCGGCTTGACGGTCCACCGGCGGCAGTATCATGACCAGCGTCGGACGAGCGTGATTGCGTTCGCGCAGATGACGGGCCAGCGTGAACCCATCGATTCCCGGCATGGCGGCATCGATCACCGCGATGTCAAACGGCGTGCCGGCCCGCTCGGCCTGATCGATCAACTCGATGGCCTGGGCCGGATCGGACGTCGGCTCGGCCTGAAGTCCCATGCCGCACAGTGCTTTCGTCAGAATCGCGGCGCTGGTCTGCGCTGTCGTCCACCACCAGGACTGCTTTGGCCTTTCAGCATTGGGGTGAATTGTCGGCTTGCCGTTGCTTCAGTCGTGCCGTCCCTTGTCCGAGGAATTGGGCCGTGAAATGGAATGTGCTTCCCTTGCCCAGCTCGCTCTCGGCCCAGATTGCGCCGTTCATCAATTCGGTGAGATGCGCGCAAATCGCCAGACCCAGGCCCGTGCCGCCGTAGTTGCGCGTCGTGGAGCCGTCGGCTTGCACGAACGGCTCGAAGATGGCCTTGAGCTTGTCGGCGGGGATGCCGATGCCGGTGTCCTGGACGCTGAAATGGAGCAGAACAGCCCGTCTTCCGGGCTGCTTCTTCGAGCTGCACGCGCACGACGATCTCGCCCTTCTTGGTGAACTTGATGGCGTTGCCGACGAGGTTGATGAGAATCTGCCGCAGACGCACGGGATCGCCGATCAAGTCGTCGGGCACGTCGGCCGGAATGTCGCACAGCAGCTCCAGACCGGCGCGATGGACGCGAATGCCGAGCAGCTTGAGCGAGTCGATCAGGCTGTCGCGCAGGCCGAACTCGATCGGGATCGAGCTTGAACTTGCCCGATTCGATCTTGGAGTAATCGAGAATCTCATTGATGACCGACATGAGCGAATCGGCCGACGCCTTGACCAGTTCGAGATACTCGCGCTGTTCGGGCTGCCAGCGGCGTTTCCAGGGCGATGTCGGTCAAGCCGATGATGGCGTTCATGGGCGTGCGGATTTCGTGGCTGACATTGGCGAGGAATTCGCTCTTGGCGCGGTTGGCGGCCTCGGCGGAGTCCTTGGCGATTTCGAGGTCTTTCTTCTGATGGCGAATCTTGGCGCGCGATTGCTGCAGCCGGCGCAGCGTCTTCATCAGTTCGGCATTCTTGTTCTCGATCGGCGTCAGGTCGTCGAAGGTCGCCAGGGCGCCCTTGCGGGTGCCATCGTCGGCATTGATGGGCGTGGCGTTCACGGAAAGCGTGCGTTTGCCGTTGCTGTTCAAGCCAAGGACAAAGCCCAGCTCCGTCTTGCCTTCCTGAATTGCCTGAACCCAGGGATAATCGTCCGGGCTCGATCTCCGCCTCCGCGATCCAGGGCAGCTCGGAGATCTTGCGTCCGGTCAGAGCTTCCGGGGCAAGACCCACGGTGCTGGCAAATGCGTCGTTGGCCAGGGCGATGCGCTGGTCCTTGTCGAGCACGAGGACTCCCTCGGCAATCGTGTTCAAGGTGGCGCGCAACGCGTTCCGGCACGACCTTGGCCTGGCTCGGATCGATGTGCCGAAAAACCGACTGGAGGTAAACCACGCCGATGC
>CAVOTZ010000042.1:0-33025 GCA_963699465.1 uncultured Alphaproteobacteria bacterium | reverse complement strand
AACCAATCCCAATGGCTGAAATCCGAATACGGTTTCAGCGAGGAAAAGATAAAACCCTACACCTTCAATTCGCAGCCCTTCATCGCCGACACGCAGAGCGCGATGCAGGGTTATGTCACCTCAGAGCCGTTCGCGATCGAGCAGGCTGCAAAATTCAAGCCTGGCGTGATCCTGCTGGCGGATTACGGTTTTAATACCTATTCGACCCTGATCGAGACCCGAGCCGACCTGATCGACAAGAATCCGGACCTGGTGCAGCGCTTCGTCGATGCCTCGATCGTCGGCTGGTACCATTATCTCTACGGCGACAACACGCCGGGCAATGCGATGATCAAGCAGCTCAATCCGGAAATGACCGACGAGTTGCTGGCCTATTCGGTCGCCAAGATGAAGCAATACGGCATCGTCGATTCCGGCGACACGCTGAAGGACGGCATCGGCGCCATGAACGACGCCCGGGTCGCGAGCTTCTTCGACAAGATGGTGCGCGCCGGCGTGGTGCGCCCCGATATCGATTACCGCAAGGGCTACACGCTGCGCTTCACCAACAAGGGCGTCGGCCTCGATCTGCGGCCGAAGAACTAGACCATGATGTACTTGGGCGCAGGTGTCTGCCTCACTTCACCCTCCCCTGGAGGGGGAGGGTCGGCTCGCATCGCCAGATGCGAGACGGGGTGGGGTGAAGACGCGCTACGAAGCGCCCCGGTTCAACTCGCGCCACCCCACCCCGCCGCTCATTGCATTCGCGTCGACCCTCCCCCTCCAGGGGAGGGTAAGGAAGAGCGCGCCTTCGCGTCCTTCGCGCGACCATGTGGAAGCGAGCTAGACTGGATGGCCGATTCCGCAAACTTGCCTGACGTCGGTGCGAACCCGACTGACCTCGCGGTCAGCCTGCGTGGCATCACCAAAACCTATGACAGCGGGGTCGCGGCGCTGGGGCCGCTCGATCTCGATGTGCGGCGCGGCGAGTTCGTTTCGCTGCTCGGGCCGTCGGGCTGCGGCAAGTCGACGGCGCTGCGTCTGATCGCGGGACTCAATGCATCGACCTCAGGCACTGTCGCGGTCGCCCATCGCAACGGCGCAATTCGCACGGGACATTCGATCGGTTTTGTGTTTCAGGAGCCGACCCTGATGCCGTGGGCCAGCGTCCGCGACAATGTGCGGCTGCCGCTGAAGCTTGCGCACATGCCGGCGGCGGAAGCCGATGCGCGCATTGCCGGCGCGCTGGCGCAGGTCGGCCTTGCGGAATTCGCCGATGCATTCCCGCGCGAATTGTCCGGCGGCATGAAGATGCGGGTCTCGCTGGCGCGGGCGCTGGTCACCGATCCCGACATCCTGTTGATGGATGAACCGTTCGCGGCGCTCGACGAGATCACGCGCTTCCGGCTCAACAACGATCTGCTGACGCTGTGGCGCGATTTGCGCAAGACCGTCATCTTCGTCACCCATTCGGTGTTCGAGTCGGTCTATCTGTCGCAGCGGGTGATCGTGATGACCGCGCGGCCCGGACGGATCGCCGCGGAATTCCGCATCGACGCCGCCGAGCCGCGTGGCGAGGAGTTCCGCACCTCGGTGGAATATGCCGGTTATTGCCGCAACGTGTCGCATGCGCTGACCCCGCTGTATCAGGGACAATCGGTTCTATGAGCAGCCTGCAAACACCGCCGGGAAAGGCCGACAAGACGCTGGCGCGCATCATGCGGATCCTCGCCCCGATCGCGGTACTGGCGGTCAGCATCGCGATCTGGAGTTTTGTCGTCCGCATCAACAACATCAAGCCCTATGTGCTGCCCGGGCCGGAAGCGGTATTCAAAACCCTGATCGACGACTGGCGGGTGCTGTCGAGTTCGCTGCTGGTGACGCTGTGGACCACGCTGGAGGGATTTGTCGCCGCCGCGGTCGGCGGCATCGCGCTGGCGCTGTTGTTCAATCAATCGAAATGGATCGAAATTTCGTTTTTCCCCTATGCGGTGATCCTGCAGGTCACACCGGTGATCGCGATCGCGCCGCTATTGTTGATCTATCTGCCGCAGCAGACCGCGGTGATCGTCTGCGCCTGGATCGTCGGCTTCTTCCCGGTATTGTCCAACACCACGCTCGGCCTCAATTCGGTCGATCGCAATCTGGCCGGCCTGTTCCAGCTTTACGGCGCCTCGCGGCTGCAGACGCTGCGATACCTGAAATTGCCCGCGGCGCTGCCGTTCATCCTCGGTGGCCTGCGGATCGCCGGCGGCCTGTCGCTGATCGGCGCGGTGGTGGCGGAAATCGCCGCGGGCTCGGCCGGCGCCGGCTCGGGACTGGCCTACCGGATCGCGGAATCCGGCTATCGTCTCAACATTCCCCGAATGTTCGCGGCGCTGCTGTTGCTCTCCGCCGCCGGAATTGTCATTTATGGGTTGCTCGCGCTGGTTTCACATCTGATATTGCGGCGCTGGCACGAGAGTGCGCTTGGAAAGGAAAACTGATGGCGACTATTTCCTCGGAGAAGATCGATCTTCTGGTCTATGGCCCGAACAAGCCGATCGTCACCAACGGTTTTTCCGACCAGTTCGTGCTGCATGCGTTCGAGACCACGCACGATATCGAGCGGTTGACGCCTGATGTCGCGGCCAGGATCCGCGGCGCCGCGGTGACCTACAATTCGGTGCGCGGCGACAGCACGACGCTGGCAAAATTTCCAAAACTCGAAATCGTCTCGAGCTTCGGCGTCGGCTACGATCATATCGACGCGAACTATGCCCGCGACCACAACATCATGGTCACCAACACGCCCGACGTGCTGACCGAGGAGGTCGCCGACATCGCGATGGGATTGTTGATCTGCACGTTGCGCGAATTCGTCAAGGCCGACCGCTATCTGCGCTCGGGGCTGTGGACCACGCAGAATTTCCCGCTCAGCGTCGGCTCGCTGCGCGACCGCAAGGTCGGCATGGTCGGCATGGGGCGGATCGGCCAGGCGATCGCCCGCCGGCTCGATGCCTCGAAAGTGCCTGTCGTCTACCACACCCGCAAGCCCGCCGACGGCGTGTCGTACCAGCACTATCCTGATCTGATCGAGATGGCGAAAGCCGTCGACACGCTTGTTGTCATCGTGCCCGGCGGCCCCAGCACCAATAAAATGATCAACGCCGAGGTGATGAAGGCGCTCGGCCCGCGCGGCGTCATCATCAACGTGGCGCGCGGCACCGTGGTGGACGAGCAGGCCATGATCGCGGCGCTGAAGTCGGGAACCATCCTGGCCGCCGGACTCGACGTGTTCGAGAAAGAGCCGAACGTGCCGGACGAATTGAAGGCGATGCAGAATGTCGTGCTGCTGCCACATATTGGCTCGGCTTCGGTGGTAACGCGTAACGCCATGGATCAACTCGTCGTCGACAATCTGAAAACCTGGTTCGCCGGAAAGCCGCCGCTGACGCCGGTGGCGGAAACCCCGGCCAAAGCCCGCTGATGCGCGCTGGGGCGACCATCGTGGCTGCCGCCGTGCTGGCGTCGCTGGCCTGCGCGCCGCACGCCCGCGCGCAGGATGCCGCTACCCTGAAAAAAGACATGATCGGCCAGTGGGAGCTCGCAACCACCGACCGCAGCAAGACCTGCGTGGTCACGCTGAAAAGCGATAGCGGTCCGCAGGGTTTCAAGCTCGAGCTTGAGCCGGGCTGCGCCACGGCATTGCCGTTCACCGCCGACATCTCGGCGTGGAGCATCAAGGGGCTCGGCGACATCGTGCGCTTGCAGGATACCGCGGGTCAGCCGGTGATCGATTTCACCGAGGTCGAGACCGGGATTTTCGAGGGCCTGCGAACCGGAGAGGGCGTCTACATCCTGCAGAACCTCGCGGCCGCGCGCTCGCTCGCCAAGTCGATGGACCAGATGATCGGCGACTGGGCGATGGTGCGCGGCAACGGCCAGGCGATCTGCGGCCTGACCCTGACCAACACCGAGGCCGACAAGGACAATTTCCAGGTGTTCCTGAAGCCGAAATGCGATCCCGCCGTCGCCGCCTTTGCGCCGACGCAATGGCGGCTCGAGCACGGCCAGATCCTGTTGCAGTCGGCCAGCGGCGAGGCGTGGACGTTCGAGGCCGACGACAACGCCCAGTGGCGCCGGGTGCCCGACAGCGCCGATCCCTTGATCATGCTGCGGCAGTAATAGCCGTCGTTGATGCGATAAAGCCCATGAGCGCGTCGCCGGGGCTCCGAGCGGAGACCCATACAGCGCATGTTTTTCCGTGGAGCGGTGCGGCCGTCTTTCCCCTCCCCCTTGCGGGGAGGGGTTAGGGGTGGGGGTCTCCAAGCACTGCTTCCGTTGTGGCACCCCCACCCCCGACCCCTCCCCGCATCCGCCTTCGCCCGAAGGCGGGCTTCGTCGGACAAGAGGGGGAGGGGAGAAACGCGTATTCCGATTTTCGGAATAAAGCTTGACTCCGCCCCAAATCACCGGCATAATGCGCGCATCCCGTCCCACCAAGAGGGGCGGCTCGCGATCGTCACGAAACGCGGGGCGGGATGCGATGGACGCGGAAGTGCCGATAACGAACGGCCCAGATGCGTACGGCGAAAGCGTGTGGTCCTGACGCCCGGAATGCTGGCGTCAAGTCCTTGGGAGGCCAACGTCTCCCGGGGGCGATGGTGTCAAGAGGCTCCGATTCACCAGGGAGAGCACGTATAAGTCGTAGAGCCATTGCGCAGGGAAGGCCGGAGTGTTTCCGCTGAACCTGTATGCTCGTGTGCGCATTTCTTTGTGCATCAATGCACACGAGACCGCGGGTGCAGCGCGCACCCGGTCTTCCCCGCGCCCTCTCTTGAGGGTCGCGTGCGCCCTTTGTTTTGAGGGCGGAGCTAATTGGCAAAACCTCGGGCATTTGATGCGGCGAGATCATGTAATCTTGTTTCCGTCATTCCGGGGCGCGCGCAGCGCGAGCCCGGAATCCATACCCCCTGTGGTGATGTTTAATCGTGACGCTGTTTCGTACTGGCCACGAGCACGGGGGCTATGGATTCCGCGCCTGCGCCAAGAGGCGCATCCCGGAATGACGGGGTTTATGATGGCTTCCGCACGTAAAAATTTTCCGCGCCCCCTGTCGATCCAGCCAAAGCCCGTTCGTCGTCCCCTATAGCGAGAGGATTTGCGGCCGAGGGCGGCCCGGC
Organism: uncultured Alphaproteobacteria bacterium; assembly: GCA_963699465.1. GTDB lineage: Bacteria > Pseudomonadota > Alphaproteobacteria > Rhizobiales > Xanthobacteraceae > Bradyrhizobium. The sequence goes on along the minus strand of CAVOTZ010000042.1, from coordinate 27,881 downwards.
TCGCCCCAACCCAAGGAGTCTTCCGATGCGCTTCATGTATATCGTGACCTCGCCGCAGCCCAATCAGTACCCGACGCCGGCGCTGATGGAGGCCATTCACAAACTCGCCGATCGCGAAATCAAGGCCGGCCGCATGCTGGACAGCGGCGGGCTGATGCCGGTCTCGATGGGCGCCCAGGTCAAGGTCGCGAACGGAAAGCTCAGCGTGGTCGATGGCCCGTTCGTCGAGGCCAAGGAGCTGATCGGCGGCTACGCGATCTTCGAGCTGCGCGACAAGGAAGAGGCAGTCGCCGCCGCGGTCGAGTTCATGCAACTCCACAAGGAGCACATGCCGCACTGGGAAGGCACCTGCGAGGTTCGCTCGTTCGCCAGTCCGGAGGCGGAAATGGCCTGCCAGGTGGAAGCGCGGGTCGCCTCTTGAGGCGAACGTCTTGCGGCCATGGTCGGCGGCGATGACGGCCGCCGACATCCATCGCACCATCCTTGCGGTGTGGCGCAACGAACAGCCGCGGCTGGTCACCAGCCTGTCGCGGATGCTGCGCGACGTGCCGCTGGCCGAGGACCTGACCCAGGAAGCCCTGGTCGCCGCGCTCGAGCATTGGCCGGCGACCGGCGTGCCGGAAAAGCCGGGCGCGTGGCTGATGGCGACCGCCAAACGGCGGGCGGTCGACCATCTGCGCCGCGGCCGGATGCTGGCGCACAAGCACGACATGGTCGCGCGGGACATGGAGCAGGAGCAGCAGACCATGCCCGATTTCGACGCCGCGCTCGACGACGATATCGGCGACGAGCTGCTGCGGCTGGTGTTCACCGCCTGCCATCCGCTGCTGTCGCAGGAGGCCCGCGTGGCGCTGGCGCTGCGGATGATCTGCGGCCTGACCACCGAGGAGATCGCGCGCGCCTTCCTGGTGCCGGACACCACGATCGCGCAGCGGATCGTGCGCGCCAAGCGCACATTGTCGGAGTCGGGCCTGGCCTACGAGACGCCACGCCGCGAGGAATTGTCGGAGCGGCTCGCTTCCGTGCTGGAAGTCGTCTACCTCATCTTCAACGAAGGCTATACCGCCGCGCGCGGCGAGCACTGGCTGCGCCCGCAGCTCTGCAACGAGGCGCTGCGGATGGGCCGCGTGCTGGTTTCCATTGCGCCGCACGAGCCCGAGGCGTTTGGGCTGCTGGCGCTGATGGAGCTCAACGCCTCGCGCACCGCGGCGCGCACCGACGCCGCCGGTGAGCCGGTGCTGCTGACCGACCAGAACCGCGCGCGCTGGGATCGGCTGCAGATCCGTCGCGGCCTGCAGGCGTTGCGGCGGGCGCGCGAACTCGCCGGCGTGGATGGCGCCGCCGAGGGATTCTACCTATTGCAGGCCGCCATCATCGCCTGCCATGCCGAGGCGGCGAGCGTTGACGAGACCGATTGGCAACGCATCTCCGAACTCTATGCCGAGCTCGCAAAACGCGCGCCCTCGCCGGTGGTCGAGCTCAACCGCGCGGTCGCGGTCGGCATGGCCGAGGGCGCGGCGGCGGGACTGGCGATCGCCGATCGCCTGGTTGGCGAGCCCGCACTCAAATCCTATCATTTGCTCGGCAGTGTGCGCGGCGATTTCCTGCAAAAGCTCGGCCGCTTCGAGGAGGCCCGCATCGCGCTTGAAGCCGCGGCCAGCCTTGCCGCAAACGACCGAGAGCGCGAATTGCTCCAGCGCCGCGCGGCGGAGGCCGCCGCAGCGGCTTCGCCTGAAAAGAGATAAATATCGCTACCAGTCGGGCTCCGTTGTTGTCAGAATATTACGCATCCTTTCCAATCGAAACTCCCATGATCGCTCGTTTTCTTCTTTGCCTGTCCTTGTGGATGGCCAGCTGCGCGGCAGCGCCGACGGCAGGCTTTGGTCAGGACTCTGGCTCGTTGGCCGAGGGGGATCAGGACTTCAAGAAAGCAATGGAAATATGGGGTAACGGACGGTCCCCCGAAGCCGAGGCGCTGCTTAACCGCGCGCTTTCGATCCGCCAGCGGTCGTTGGGGCCTGATGATCCCAAGATCGCCGAGGCCATCAGATGGCTCGGTGCACTGAATTTCAACCGTAGAAAAACGGTCGAGGCCGAGGCGCTCTTCCGGAAAGCGCTCGATATCGATGTGAGAGCCATGGAGAGAAAAGTCTGCCGGTTGCCTATCTCATGGGCGATATCGGCGCTGCGCTGCGCGAACAGGGCCGCTACAACGAGGCTCAAGCGATTGTTGAACAGCCGGTCGTGCTACGCCGCGCATTGCTGCCACCCAATGACCAGGGCATTGCCGGAGGCCTCAACAATCTCGGCCGGATCTATCTCGGCGAGCATCGATATCCCGACGCGCAGCGGGTTCTGCAGGAGTCGCTTCAAATCTATGCATCGACCGTGCCGGCTGCCGACTTCCGCGTCGTCCAGGGGCAGGCTTTGTTGAAGCAAGCGGACAGCGCCGAGCAGGCCGCAGGCCGCCTCGTCAAAATATTCGATGTTCAAGACTCCGGCTTCAGAGATTGGACATTTCCGGCTTTCGGCCTGCTGTTCGTGGTGATCGGTTTGTTTATCTTGGTATTTCCAAATCTCATAAGGGCCGTAGGCATTCCCTATTTGAACCTGCAATCGGGATTACAGAAATCCTTTCCCTACGTTTTTGTCGGATTTGCCGTCATATGGACGGCCATTGCTTTCTTCACGACATATTCCGCGTACCTGCGCCACAGAGCGCTGGTGGTGGAGGGGCGTTGCAATTCCGTTGAAGGCCCGGTCGAACACTTCGTCCCCATGCCTTACGCGGGGCATGCGCAGGAATTTTTCTCCGTGGCCGGCGTACCGTTCAGATACTCCGACTTCATCATTACCGATGGCTTCAACAATACCTCGTCTCACGGCGGCCCGATCGATGGCAATTCGTACGTCCGTATTTGTTACGATCGAACCGACGGGGCCATCCTGCGCCTCGAGATCAGGGATTTTAAGGGGAATCCGCCAGATAACGCGACGATCAAAAGCGTTTTCCCGGCAACTCAAGACATTCAGCATGTCGTCGGCACGAGGCCAGCCATCAATGTGCCCCGGTACGGAAATCTCTTTCTCGTGCTGTATGTCTTGGACTTCATTGCGATCTACGTATTGTACCGGCCTTATCTGAGGAGCTACTTCGAACTCAAGACCGTTGTGGTGCAGGATTGCGCGATTCCGGAAAATCTTGAATCCGGAAACAATATCAAGTTGCGCAACAGTTTGATTTTTTGGGACCGGGAATCCCGGACGATTTGGCTTCGTCCGCGGGGCTTCAATCTTGTCCAAATACCGTTTGTGGTGGCGACACTGAATGCCGACGAGAGCGGAAGGGCGATTCGCGAATATACCATTCGTTTCTCATCGGGGTTTCCGGTCGTGACGATCGCGTTCCTGTGGGCGGCCTATAGCGTGTTTTCGGCAAACTTGCCGTCCGGCGCCGGCTCGCCGCCGCCGGGGCTTTTTATTGGAATTACCGCGCTGATGTTTCTGCTTGTCGGGTTCTTTAATTTTCGCATGTTGCGCTCGCGCATGATCCGGTTGGTTGAAGACGCCCTGTCCGAGCTTGGGGAAATGGAGAGCCTATAGATTGGCTTCAATCGCAAACTTTCGATCTCAACTGTCACTTCAGCGGGGCGGTGATGGGCTGGGTCGTGCATCTGGATGGTCGCCGCCGAGCCGGAGGTGCAACATAATGTGTTGGCCTTCGGCTCATCTCCGCCACAACCCGGTGAATGTCGCCGCGCCTGAGACCGATGTCCTTGAGTGTCGCGTCGTCGAGCCCGCGCAAGGCGTCGCGCGCGGATTGCGACCGGGCCCAACGCAGGTGCGGGCGATCGGTCTGCCCAGACCATCGTCCGATTGTCGGTCTCGTTGCGGAACTCTACGGCCATGGCGTGCTCGGGATCGCTGATCGCCGCAATCTGAAACGCACGGCGGATCGCAACCGCCCGATAACCGACAACGCGTGACGGACGAACCGGGCAGGCGAGCCGCTCGCGGCTTGACCAAATAAAACCGATCTGTTAATTAACACATACATTAAATAAGGACGCTGCCATGGCCGCGCGGACCCCGCCGCTCGACGATATCTTCGGTGCGCTGGCCGATCCGACCCGGCGCGCCATTGTCGAACGGCTATTGGCGTCGGCGAACTCAGCGTCGGCGACGTCGCCGCGCCCTTTGACATCAGCACGCCGGCGATCTCGCGGCATCTGCAGGTGCTGGAGCGCGCCGGGCTGATCGAGCGCCGGGTCGAGCGGCAATGGCGCTACGTGCGGGTGCGTGCCGATGCGCTGCTCCCGATCGAGAGCTGGATCTCGCGGCAGCGCAAGCACTGGAGCGCGGCGCTGGACCGGCTCGAGGCGCTCGCCGCCGCGCAAACCCCGAAGCGGAAAAAATCATGACCGATATCGAAGCCAACGACACCACGCTGCGGCTCGAGCGGATCATCGCGGTCCCCCCGGAGACGCTTTTCGCGCTCTGGGTCGATCCCGCGCAGCTGATAAAATGGTGGGCACCGGACGGTTTTAGCGCCCCGGTCGAGGCGCTGGAGACCATGCCGGGCGGCCGCTGGCGCGTCGGTCTGCACGGTCCCGACGGCGCCGGGCCGTCGATGAGCGGCGTCTATCGCATTGTCGAGCCGCCGCGCCGGCTCGCCTTCAGCTGGGCCTGGGACGGCGAGGGTGGGGCGCGCGGCCACGAGACCGAGGTCACCGTGAATTTCGAGGCCGTGCCCGGCGGCACGAGGCTGGTGCTGGTGCACCAAGCGCTTCGAGGGCACGGTCACGCGCGCGACCGTCACAATAACGGCTGGTCGGCGGCGCTCGGCCAGCTGGCCGACGTCGCGGCCGAAGCTGCGGGGAGATAGGCCATGTCTGCGCCCGAAACCACGATGCCCGAAATCATCGGCTCCGCGCGATCGACCTACACCTGGGCGGTGCGGGTGGTCTGCGAGGAGAAAGGCATCGGCTACCGGCTGACGGAAACGGCGTTGGGCGCGCCGGAACTGCGCGCCATTCACCCGCTCGGCAAGATGCCCGTGCTGCGTCACGGCGCCCTCGAACTGTTCGAATCCAAGGCGATCGCGACCTATCTCGATCGCAGCTTTGCCGGCCCGCAATTGCTGCCGTCCGATCCCTATGCCGCCGCACTTGCCGAGCAATGGGTCTCGCTGGTCAACACCTCAGTCGATCGCATCCTGATCCGCAGCTATCTCTACGCCTATATCGTCCCGAAAGGCGCGGACGGAAAGCCCGACCGCGCCGCGATCGACGCGCTGCTGCCGGCGGTGCGCGAGCAGATCGCGGTGCTCGACAGAGCGGTCGCGGCGTCAGGCTATCTGGTCGGCGATCACTTCAGCTTCGCCGACATCAATTTGTTGCCGATCCTGTATCGGTTCCGGCAAGCGCCGGAAGGCGCCGAGATCCTCGCCGCCACCAGCCATCTCGCCGCCTATTATGAGCGGCACGCCGCGCGGCCGGCTTTTGTCCGGACCATTCCGCCCTCCGGCGCGCCGGGCCGGGCGAGAGCCGGCTAGGCAGGGGTGGCCTATCGCGCCGCACACCTCAGCTCCCCGGCTCGCAGCCCGCGGTTCCAGGCCGCGCTCAAACCTGCTGACGGATGACCGCTAATTCGATATCCTCCCCCGGCCATCCCGGTGGGCTGATAGCGGCCGAAACTCTGCAGGAAAGTGTCGTTCACATGCTTCGCGCACGCTGGTTTGCCGCCGTCACCGCGGCATTGCTTGTCTCAGTCGCGCAATCTCCGGCGCGCGCGGCCAATTGTGCCGAAGCGACCGATCTGACGGTGTTGCCGTCGCCGGCCGGACCGTGGACCGGCGCGCCGCTGCGCGTGATGGTGGTCTCCGAAAAGCCGGTCGATGGCGCGCTGTCGCTGGTCGCGCCGGATGGCAGCGTGGCCGCGACCGCGCCGGATCGCCGCGGCTCCGAGCCGTATTTCTGGTTCGCCGAAGTGGCAAAGCCCGCCGCCGGAAAATGGCAGGCGACGCTTTCGGCCTCAAGTGGATGCAGTCCGGTCAGTCGCGAAATCGTTGTGGAGGCGCGCAAGCCCGCCGCCATCACCGCGCCGCCGGGAAAAATCTGGCAGGTGAGGGCAGGCTGGAACAGCACGACCGAAGCGCTGTTCTCGGCGTGGATCGAAAAGCTGTTCGACGCGCCGCCCGACCAGGATCTGTCGTGGAAGGTGTGGAGCGAGGTGCTGCGCGACCAGTCGCGCAATTTCCTCTACAATTATCTCGGCCGCGGCGAGGATAATGTCGCCACCGGCAAGCCGGATTGCGCCGATTTCGTCTATTTCCTGCGCGCCTATTTCGCCTTCAAGATGGGGCTGCCGTTTGCCTATTCGAATTGCTCGCGCGGCATGGGTGGGCATCCGCCGAAATGCTATCAATGGTTCGACATCGACCATCCCGAGGTGACGCGTCCCGCGCCGCCACCGGAGCAGGTGGATGCCAATGCGGCGGCCACTGCGGCGCCGCCGCCGCCCGAACCGGCCCCAAAGATCCTCGGCATCTTCCCGCGCTCGCAGCCGCCGGCCGATGCGCCATCGGCCACGCCGCCGGAGGCGCAAAAGGCAAAACCGAAGCCGCCCAAGCCGCCGACCAATTTCGCGGAATACCTGCGTGACGTCGGCGACGTCGTCCATAGCGGCGCGGTGCGGGTCGTGGCCGCCGACGACAACACCGATTTCTACACCGTCCCCCTGACCCGGAAGGCGCTGCGCCCCGGAACCATCTATGCCGACCCCTATGGTCACGTGCTGATGCTGGTGCATCTGGTGCCGGAGCAGGACGGCAAGCCCGGAGTCTATCTCGCGGTCGATGCCGAGCCCGATGGCTCGATCACCCGCAAGCGTTTCTGGCGCGGCAACTTCCTGTTTGTCCACGATCCGGCGCTCGGCAGCCCCGGCTTCAAGCGTTTTCGCCCCATTGTCGGCGGCAAGGGCAGCCCGCTGCGGCGGCTGACCAACGCCGAGATCGCCAAGGATCCGCAATATGGCGATTTCTCGCTCGACCAGTCGCAAATGAATGCCGAGGATTTTTATGACCGGATGGACGACGTGATGTCGCCCGAGCCGCTCGATCCGGTGAAGGCGATGAGCGACGCCATCGCCAGCCTCTATGAGCAGGTCAAGGTGCGGGTTACCTCGGTCGAGAACGGGCGAAAATACCAGGATAAAACGCCGGCCACCACCGCGATGCCGGACGGCCCGTCGATCTTCGAGACCACCGGCGCCTGGGAGGACTATTCGACGCCGGCGCGCGATTTCCGGCTGTTGATCGCGATCGACGTGGTGCGGAATTTCCCCGAGCGCTTTGCGCGGCGCTCGGATCGTTACGCGCTCGGCGGCAAGAGCGTCGACGACGTCAAGCGCGAATTGCAGGGCGTGCTCGCCTCCGAGCTTGGCCAGCGCAAATTCGCCTATACCCGCAGCGACGGTTCGCAATGGACGCTGTCGCTCAAGGACGTGCTCGACCGGATCGCCGATTTCGAGATGGCCTACAACCCGAACGACTGCGCCGAGCTGCGCTGGGCCGCGCCCGAGGGCAGCGAGGAAGCCTCGACCTGCAAGCGGCACGCGCCGCAGGCCCAGCGCGACAAGATGGCAACGGGCTATCGCAGCTGGTTCCGCGAACGGCACTGGCCGACGCATAGTTAGCGGCGGAATCCGAAAATGGCCGATTGTCGCAGCAAGGCTGACGAGGCCGATCTGATTTTTCGCAACGGGCGAATCGATACGGTCGCTCGGCCAGCGCCGCGCTCACGCCATGGAGCGAAGAAGCCCGCAGCGCTTCACACTCGGCGCCGCTAGATCAGCTTCATCCCCTTCAAACTCGCATGGCCGTTTTTGCCCACAATAATATGGTCGTGCACGGCAATCCCCAGCGGTTGTGCGATATCGACGATCGCCTTGGTCATGTGGATGTCGGCCTGCGACGGCGTCGGATCGCCGGAGGGGTGGTTGTGCACCAGGATGATCGCGGTGGCCGATAATTCCAGCGCGCGCTTGATCACCTCGCGCGGGTAAACCGGCGTGTGGTCGACAGTGCCGGTCTGCTGTACCTCGTCCGCGATCAATTGGTTGCGCTTGTCGAGGAACAGGATGCGGAATTGCTCCTTGTCGGCGAACGCCATGCCGGTGCGGCAATAGTCGATCACGTCGTTCCAGGACGACAGCGCGATGCTGCGTTTGATCTCGCCCTTGGCGATCCGGCTTGCGGCGGCGGCGAGCAGCTTGAGCTGATTGATCGAGGCGTCCTTGATCCCGGTGACTTCGCGCAGGCGGGCTTCGGGCGCATGCACCACTTCGGCAAAGGAGCCGAATTTTTTCAACAGCAGTTTTGCCAATGGCTTGGTGTCGCGCCGGGGAATGGCCGGGTACAGGGCCATTTCCAGCAGTTCGTAATCGCTCAGCGCGTCGGGGCCCACATTGTAGAATCGCTCGCGCAGCCGCTCGCGATGGCCGTGATAATGCGGCGTCTCGGCGGGCTCGGGCGGCGTGGTTTCACTGGATTTGGTGGCCATCGGCGGCCAGCATGCCGCGCCGCGCGAGTTTTGCAACCGGGAAGTGCGTTGGGAATGTAGCCCGGATGAGCTCTTGCGATATCCGGGTCTAACGCCCGTCCCGCATGTCGCAAGAGCTCATGCGGGCTACGGCATACGACCGAGGCAATCAGCCCGCGGCGATCGGCTTTTCGCCGTGGCGTTCCGAGAGTGTAAAAATCTCGACGCCGGTGGCGGTGACGCCAACCGAATGCTCGAACTGCGCCGACAGCGACCGGTCGCGGGTCACCGCGGTCCAGCCGTCGGACAGGATTTTGACGTGCGGCTTGCCGAGATTGATCATCGGTTCGATGGTGAAGAACATGCCGGGTTTCAGGGTCACGCCTTCGCCGGGCCGGCCGATATGGATGATGTTGGGCTCGTCATGGAACAGGCGGCCAAGGCCATGGCCGCAGAAATCGCGCACCACGCTCATGCCCTGCGGCTCGACAAAACTCTGGATGGCGTGGCCGATATCGCCCGTGGTGGCGCCGGGTTTTACCGCGGCGATGCCGCGCATCATCGCCTCATAGGTCACTTCGACCAGTCGCTCCGCCTTGCGGGCGATCGGGCCGATCGCATACATCCGGCTGGAATCGCCGTACCAGCCCTCGACGATGAAGGTAACGTCGACATTGACGATGTCGCCCTCCTTCAACACCTTGTCGCCGGGCATGCCGTGGCAGACCACGTGGTTGATCGAGGTGCAGGTCGAGTAGCGATAGCCGCGATACATCAGCGTCGCCGGATAGGCGCCATGGCTGAAGGCAAAATCGCGCACGAATTCGTCGATCGCCGAGGTCATCACCCCCGGTTTGACCAGGTCGGTCAGTTCATCAAGGCATTTGGCGACCAACGCGCCGGCCTTGCGCATGCCGGCAAAACCGCTTGCGCCGTGCAGCTTGATCTGCCCGGTCTTGCGCAGGGAGACATCGGAGGCTTCGACATAGCTCATGTGAGGGTCTTCTTTGGGCGGATCATGCTGTGGCGGCAGGGGTTAGGGAGGTGCTCGGGGAGAGTGACGGGAGCGCTGATTTGCAAGCCTAATTTAATGGCTGGCGCGCCGGGTGCAAGCAGCCGTTGACGCGGGTGGCGCCTGTCCCAGGTGCTGATGTGGCCGCCTTCGGGTCAATTCCGCCGGTCCCGCGGCCATCAACCGGGAACCTCGACCACGGTATTCTCGACCGGCAGCGCGCCGCCGCGGACGCGGATTTCGCGCACCGGATAGGGCACGCGGATACCCTCGCGCTTGAACGCCTCCCACAGCGCCAGCATCACGTCGCTCTTCACATTGTCCATGCCATCGGGGTCGGGAATCCAGAAGGTCAGCGCGAATTTCATCCCGGCCTCGGCGAACTCGGTCAGGATGCAGTTCGGCGGTTTGCCCCTGGTGGCGCGGGGGTGGGCGGCTGCGATGTCGGCCGCCAGCTTGCACACCAGCCGCGGGTCGGCGTCGTAATTGGTGCCGAAACTGACCTTCACCAGCGTGTTCTTGTCGGTGTAGGTCCAGTTGGTGACCTTCTGCGTCACCAGATCTTCGTTCGGGATCAGGAATTCGCGGCCGTCGCCGGCAGCGACCGAAATGTAGCGCGTCTTCATCGCGCTGATCCGGCCCGAACTATCGCCGATCGTGACGAGGTCGCCGGGCTTCACCGATTTGTCGGCCAGAAGAATGATGCCGCTGATGAAATTGGCGATGATCTTCTGCAGCCCGAAACCGATGCCGACGCCGGCCGCGCCGGAGAAGATCGCCAGCGCAGAGAGATCGATGCCGACCGCGCTCATCGTGGCCGCCACCGCGAACGCCATCAGCGCCAGCCGGATGATCTTGACCAGCAGCACCTGGATCGACGGCGTCAGGTCGCCGGAGCTGACGATGCGGCTTTCGGCGAAATTGCTCGCGATATTGGTCACCCACAGCGCCACCGACAGCAGCACGGCGAGTTTTATCAGCAGCAGCGGCGTCAGCCTTAAGCCGCCGACCATCACCGAGACGGAGTCGAGCGCATCGATGGTCGGATCGAGCTGGCCGACGATGCTCAGCGCCGCCACCAGCCACGCCGACAACGATACCAGGCGGACAAAGAACTCGTTGCGGATCACCGAGGTCAACAACCGGATCACCAGCCATGCCAAAGCCAGCTTGGCGGAGATCGACAGCAGGTAGCTGCGGCTCGGCCAGGTCAGTTCATGCATCACCATCCGTGCGATCCGCATCAGCACCGCGAACACCGCGGTCGAGGAATGGCTGACCAGCACAAGCAGCATCATGCGCAGCGGCGCCGGCCAACTTGTCGCAAGCGTGTCGGGTTTGATCTTTGAGCGGATCGCGGTGCCGGTCGCAAAGGCGATCCCGGCGCCGGCCATCACCAGGCCGAGCTGCAGGTAAAACCATGGCGATGTGACCTCCGCGCCGACCGAACGTGCGGCGGAATGCAAGAGATCAAGGATGTCTTTCATGTCCATGGTCAGCGTCTCGTCCCAAGGCTCAACTTGATTCGAATGACCGCCAGATTCCCACACAAGAAGGCTTGATGCCATCATGACCTCAGAATCTGGTCGCAAAAGCGGCCTCCATGTCTCCCTCGTCATGCCCGGGCTTGTCCCGGGCATCTACGTCTTTTGGGGAGTTCGAGCAAGAAAGACGTGGATGGCCGGGACAAGCCCGGCCGTGACGCGTGGTGTGAGGTTTCCGGGCACATTGTCGCCGCCACTACAAACGGCCTTGGCCTCCCACGGCAGCGACGATAGACATGCAGTTGCAGATATTTGCTGCGGTGAATTGCGAGCGCGCATGGCCTCCCTCGACTCGGTCAGCATAGCCATCCTTCTCGGCGCCGTTCTGGTCATGGCCGGCATCCTGTCGAGCCTGCTCGCGCTGCGCTTCGGCGCGCCCTTGCTGCTGGTGTTCCTGGTGATCGGCATGGTGGCCGGCGATGCCGGCCCCGGCCAGCTCAGCTTTGATGACGTGCGGACAACCTATCTGGTTGGCTCGGTGGCGCTCGCGCTGATCCTGTTCGACGGCGGCTTGCGAACACGGTTTCAGAGCATCCGCGCGGTGCTGGCGCCCTCGATGGTGCTGGCCACCGTCGGCGTGCTGCTGACGGCGCTGATCACGGCGCCGGTCGCCAAATATGCGCTCGACCTCAACTGGACCGAGGCGCTGCTGGTCGGCGCGGTGGTGGCGTCGACCGATGCGGCGGCGGTATTTCTGCTGGTGCATGCGCAGGGGCTTCGGTTGCGCCCGCGCGTCGGCGCGACGCTGGAAGTCGAATCCGGCACCAACGATCCGTTCGCGGTGTTTCTGACGCTGATGCTGGTGGAGTTGATCTCGAGCGGCGAGAGCTCGGTCTGGCATGTGCTGCGTGAATTCGCCCAGGAGGCGGTGTTAGGGGCCATCGTCGGGATGGTCGGCGGCCGGCTCGTGGTGCTGGCGCTCAACCGCGTGGCGCTGCCGCAGGGCCTGCATGCGCCGTTCGTCACGACAGCGGCGCTGGTGATCTTCGGCGGCGCGCAGATCGCGCATGCCTCGGGATTTCTCGCGGTCTATCTCGCCGGCATCATCATCGGCAACCGGCCGACGAGGGCGCATAATTCGGTGGTGACGTTTCTCGATGCCGCGACCTGGCTGGCGCAGATCGTGATGTTCGTGCTGCTCGGCCTCCTGGTATCGCCGCAGCGGCTGCTCGGCAGCGTGCTGCCGGCGGTGGTGGTGGCGCTTGTGCTGATGCTGGTGGCGCGGCCGCTCGCGGTGTTCCTGTGCCTGGCACCGTTTCGCTTCAACTGGCGGGAAAAGGCCTTCATCGCCTGGACCGGCCTGCGCGGCGCGGTCGCGATCTTCCTGGCCTCGATTCCGATGCTGGTCGGCCTTTCAAAAGCCTATCTCTATTTCGACGTCGCTTTTGTCGTCGTCATCATCTCGCTGCTGCTGCAGGGCTGGACGCTGGCGGCGGCGGCGCGGCGGCTGCACGTCGCACTACCGCGCGCCGAGCGCGGGCCGCGGCGCGTCGAGCTTGATTTGCCCGGCCAGCTCGAGCAGCAGCTGGTCGGCTATCCGGTGCGGCCGAAAAGCCTGTACCTGCGCCGCGGGCTGATCCCGTCCTGGTCGAAGCCGACCCTGGTAATTCGCGACCAGCGGATTCTCTCGCCCGCCGAAGCCGATCCGGTCGCCGCCGGCGACTACATCTATCTGCTGGCGCCGCCGGAAAAGGCCGAGGCGCTCGATCGTTTCTTTGTCGACATGCTGCCGAGTTCAGCGCCGGACCCGCATCTGCTCGGCGACTTCACCGTGTCGGGCGAACACACGCTCGGCGAACTGGCCGAAGTCTATGGCGTCAGTGTGGACGAAGAGCAGGCCCGGCTGACGCTGTCGGATTATTTCGACATCCATCTCGACCACGCGCCCAAGGAAGGCGCCGAACTCGTTCTCGATCCTATCGTTCTGGTCGCGCGCAGCATCGGCGGTGGCCGCGTCAATGTGGTCGGCCTCCGCCTGCCGGAAGAAGAGGACGAAGCCCCGCCCGAAACGCGCGCCGCCGCGTTCAAGCGCAAGCTGTCGGAGATATGGGCGTCGGTCGCGGGGATTTAGTCGATTACTCGACCTTGGCGTGGAGCTGCCAGAAACGCAGGGTCCGCTCGGCGGTTTCCCGGGACAGTTTGCCGTAATCTTTCGCGGCCTGCTTCAGCGACGCTTCGTCGATGCGGTGCTTGACCGGCCGATTGGTCAGGATCGCCTCGACCGTCTTCCAGCCCAGCCCGGCAGATTTGCAGGGGATCAGGATGAGATCGGCGCGCAGCCCTTCCAGCAGCTTTGCCATCATGTCGGTCGGCGCGCTGTTGTTGAGAATGCCAAGCGAGGCGGCTATCTCGTCGAACCTCTTGGCTTCGGCAAATCCGGTGATCGCGCTGTCGTTGAGTTCGTTCAATCCCTTCATTCGCCTGACGACGGCTTCGGCCCGGCTGAAATCGCGCGCCGACGCGGACTCCCCTCGCGCCATATTGGCGATGGTCTTCAGGACGCGCTGGATCTCCTGCTGCAGTTCGGGCGGCGCAAGCTGCGCCAGCCTGGCGCGCACCGCCTCGGTGGCGCGCTGCAACAGGTCGCGGAGAAAATTGAGCGGAAGGTCGAGCCGCAGCCCGAGTATCTCGGTGAGTTCGTCATCGGCTTCGGCGTGCGCGACCATCCGCTTGTAGCCGGTATCGGAAAAGCGTGCGCTGGCGTTGTCGGCGAGCCTGCGAATGACCTTTCGTTCACCGCGATCGACGATCACGTCGGTGACCGCCTCCGGCAGGTTGGTCCGACCCGAAATGGCGAGCAGATGGTCCTGGCCCTTGGCCTTGGCGATCTCGACCAGGGTGCCGGTCGTCAGACGCGGCGAGTTGGCCAGCACGGGGCCGGCCACCGCGATTTCATCGTCCCATGCGAGTTGCTCGGTCACGCCCTGCGGCGCGTAGTGCAGCGGGGCCAGCCGTGCGCCGAGCTCGGCCTTGACCCGGGTTTCGACGCGGGCGACCAGGTGGCAGAGGACGTCGTCGAACACCTTGATTTGCTCTTCGCTCAGGCGCTCGCCGTCGTGCAAAAACAGGTCGGTGACCTGCCGCAGGGTGCTGACGCGTTTTGCCGAGGAGCCGTTCCTGACGGCTTCCTCGAGTTCTCCGATGATGGATTGCGGTTCTGGCATAATCGCTTCATGCCGTCAGGGGCATGTCATTGCTGGTTTCAAAAAAATTGTTGGCCTAAAAAGCGGACTTTGAACGCGGCGCTGAGCGTGAGCTCTGCGCACTGCGACAATTCGATCATGGTACTCACCTGTTTAACGAGTACTTAAGAGTTCCTCCGGCCGAAGCTTTTTTGCGTGCCTGATTGGCAGGCAATCGCTCTTTGCTGGGCGGGCGACGATTTGAGACCAGGCGATCGAACAGGGAACTTTTGGCCCAAAACGGTAACTTGACTCGTGCTTCCGAATTGGTAGCGTTGCTACCGATAATGTAGCAAGAGGACTGCCAGTGATGCCCCGGATCAAGCCGCTCGAACCGCCTTACGCCCGCCATGTCCAGGACACCTTCGATGCGGTCATGAAGGGCAATGAACCCCTGCTGCTGTTCAGGACCGTCGCGGTCAGCGAGCGAGCCTGGGCAAAATTCCGGGGCGGTTCGCTGCTGGAACGCGGTCCACTTCCGCTGCGAGACCGTGAAATCGTGATCGATCGCACAACCGCCTTGACGAACTGCGAATATGAGTGGGGCGTTCACGTCGCGGTCTTTGCGGAGCATGCGAAATTGACGGAAGAACAGATCAGCGCGACGCGCACCGCAAAATCGGACGCACCCTGCTGGAGCGATGCCGAGCGTGTGTTGATCGCGACCGTCGATGCCCTGCATGACAGGGCGACGCTGGATCAGGCAGAATTCGACCGTCTTCGGGTGCATTATGATGACGCGCAGATCCTGGAGATCCTGATGCTTTGCGGATTCTATCGAACCGTTTCCTACGTCGCGAACGCGCTTGATCTGCCCCTTGAGGCCAAGGGCGCGCGTTTTCCGGCCGCGGCGGAACGGAGCTAGCGATGCCGGGGAAAAGCGGGGTCATCGCCAAGGGCACGCCGCTACCCGGAAAAAAAGTCCGCGGCTCCGAGACCGGGCGACCGGTGATGGCGCTGCTGGACCTCGCGTCACGCCGCGGGCTGCTGCGTGTCGTCTGGGAGCTGCGACACGGCGCGCTGAAATTCCGGCCATTGCAGGCAGCCTGCGGTGCGGTCTCGCCCTCTCTGCTCAACAGGCGGGTGAAGGAATTGCGCGACGCGCGCCTCGTGGAACTCTCGACCGAGGGCTATCAGTTGACGGCGCTCGGCCACGGTCTGTACCGGGCCTTCGAGCCGATCTCGGCATGGGCGGAAGGTTGGGCAAAGGAGCTCAAGAAGCACCCTGAAAAGGACTAGTGCGTCCGGCGAGGATGTCGGGCGCGGTCTTGCGGTGTCGGCTTAAGGGCCGCCAATCAGTTTTCGATGTGCATCCGTTGACGGATGGAGTTGTCCCGTGAGGAAAGCGCGCGCCGTTCTCTTCGATTTCGATCTCACCCTTGCCGATTCGACATTGGGCGCGGTCGAGTGCGTCAATTACGCCCTTGGCGCGATGGCGCTGCCACGCGCTGAGCCGGAAGCGATTCGCGCCACCATCGGATTTAGTCTTGCAGCCACGCTGGCGAGCCTGACGGGCTTGACCGAGCCGGACCTCGCCCGGGACTTTTCAGCCCATTTCGTCAAGCGGGCGGATCTGAGAATGGCTGAGTTGACCTCGGTATTTCCGGAAGTGGCCGAGACCCTCGATCGACTGAAATCGGCTGGCATCAAGGCCGGCATCGTTTCAACGAAATTCAGGTACCGGATCGAAACCATCCTGGCTCGCCAGGGGCTGTCGGAAGCCTTCGACGTCATTGTTGGTGGTGAGGACGTGATGCGCCACAAGCCTGATCCGGAAGGTCTGGTGAAGGCCGTTGATCGGCTCGGCATGCGACCCGGCGACAGCCTCTATGTCGGCGACCACCCGGTGGATGCTGAAGCGGCCGTGGCGGCTGGAATTCCGTTCGCCGCCGTCCTTACCGGGGCCGCCGTGCGAAGCGACTTCGAACGATGGCCGGACAGCGCGTTTCTCGGCAGCCTGAGGGATCTTGCGCCATGGCTGGGGCTCTGAGCGCGATGGCATTTCAATATTTGAAGGCCCGCATCCGAATTTAGCAAAGGAGGCTCTCATGCCTTTATCCCGAATCTTCCAGCGCCTCGGCGTCCGAAGCCCGGTGTTCCAGGCACCGATCGGCGCCATTGCGTCGGCGGAACTGGCCGCCGCGGTGGCAGAAGCCGGCGGCGTAGGTCATCTCGCTTGCACCTGGCGGAGCCCGGATCAGCTTCGTGGACTGTTGCAAACGATGCGGTCGCTGACCAATCGGCCATACGGCGCCAATTTCGTGCTCGATTTCCCGATCGACGAGCGTCTCGGCATCGCGCTCGAATATGGCGTACCCGTTATTTCCTTCTTCTGGGGTGATGGCGCGCCCCACCTCGGCCGCGTGAAAACTGCCGGCGCGGTTGCCATACAGGTGGTCGGGTCGGTTGACGATGCGAAGCGAGCCGCCGACGCCGGATTCGATCTCGTCGTCGCGCAGGGTGTAGAAGCCGGCGGCCACGTCCGCGGCAGTCTCGGTACGATGACTTCTGGTTCCGCAGGTGGTCGATGCGGTGACGCCGCTGCCCGTTCTGGCCGGCGGCGGCATCGCGGATCGGAGGGGCGTCAAAGCCGCCATCGATCTCGGCGCCGCCGGGGTCTGGGTCGGCACGCGGTTTCTTGCCGCGCGGGAGGCCAATATTCATCCCGAATATCTCGCCCGCGTTCTGGCGTCCTCGGGTGCGGATACGCTTTACTCCGAGCTTTTCGACATCGGCTGGCCCAATGCTCCGCTACGCAGCCTGAAGAACGCCACCACGACAGGCTGGGAAGCGGCCGGACGTCCGCTTTCGCCGCATCGCCCTGGCGAAGGCGAGATCGTGGCAACACGCGCCGACGGAACCGGAATCCCGCGCTACCATTTTGCGTCGCCCACGCGCGAGGTCGTCGGCGATGCCGGTGCGATGGCGCTTTATGCGGGGGAAGCCGTTGGCTTGGTGAACGCGGTCGCGGCCGCGCGAACCATTGTCGAGGAGCTGGCGAGCGCAATCGCCTAGGAGATCAGCGGGCATCGGAAAAAGCTGTGCTGACGGTCACCCTGGCCGGCTGCGGGTGGGCATGGGGAGAATGAATCGCTGGAGATCAACATGCAAACACTGAAAACCAATACCGAAATTCTCATCGTTGGCGCCGGACCGACAGGTCTTGCGCTGGCGGCCGAACTGGCGCGCCGCGGGATCGATGCTGTGATCATTGATCAGCAGCCAGCCGGGGCAAACACATCGCGTGCCTGCGTCGTGCATGCCCGGACGCTCGAAGTGCTGGAGCCGCTCGGCGAAACCGCCGATCTGTTGGCGCTCGGGATAAAGGTACCGATCTTTCGTATTCGTGACCGGGATCGCACATTGATCACGATCGATTTCGCGGAAATCGACAGCCCGTATCCATTCACCTTGATGTGCTCGCAAGACAAGATCGAGCGAACCTTGCTTGGCCATCTGCGGAAATCCGGCGGCGACGTCGTGCGGCCGTGCCGGCTGGTCAGCTGTGGGCCATCGGGCGCGTCGATCGAGGCAAAGGTCGAAATCGGCGGAGCCGTGCAGGCGATCGCCGCGAAATGGCTGGTCGGCTGTGACGGCATGCACAGTACGGTTCGCGAGATGTCCGGGATCGAATTCGCCGGCGCGGCATATCAGCAGAGTTTCGTACTGGCTGACGTTCGTATGGACTGGCCACTGAGCCGGCAGGAAGTAACGCTGTTCTACGCTGCCGAGGGCCTTGTGGTGGTCGCTCCGCTTCCCGACGATCATTTTCGGATCGTCGCAACTGTCGACCAGGCACCGGACTTGCCGTCGGCAGAATACATTCAGGCGTTGCTGGATCAGCGTGGTCCGGCGATCAATCCAGCCCGAATTCGGGATGTGGTTTGGAACTCCCGGTTTCACATCCACCATCGCGTGGCGGAACACCTGCGCAAGGGCCGGACCTTGCTCTGTGGTGATGCCGCGCACGTCCATAGCCCCGCGGGCGGGCAGGGCATGAACACCGGAATACAGGACGGCATCTCGCTCGGTGACGCACTGGCGCGGACGCTTGCGGACGGTGACGAGACCCGGCTGCAGACCTGGGTGTCTGAGCGGCATCGCATCGCCAGCGACGTTGTCCGGATGACCGACAGATTGACCAGGATCGCGACCATCAAGTCGAGGGCCGGGCAGCATCTGAGGAATGTGGCGGTCACGCTTGCCGGTCAGGTGCCTTCCGTGCGGGCGGCATTGGCCAGAACGCTCGCAGAGCTCGATGCCCGTTAGTCAGGTGAACCGGCGCATCCGGCTCCGGCCTTCGAAACGCTCCAGCAGATATCGAAAATCTCTTGACGTTAGCTATTCTATTGCGGCGGCGTTCAATGCGCGCCGCTGGCCGAATCCGCACCGCTGGCCGAATCCGCACCGGTGGTCGAAGCCGTGCCGGTGGCGCAACGCAAGCCCGCGCGCAAGCGCATCACAGCCTGGGGACTCCGCTCATGAAGCGCCTTCACGTCCACGTCTCTGTCGAGGATATCCCGCACTCCATCGGCTTCTACTCGGCGCTGTTTGCGGCGAAGCCGGCCGTCGTGAAGCCTGACTATGCCAAGTGGATGCTGGAAGATCCGCGGGTGAACTTTGCCATTTCCACCCGCGGCCGCGAGCCCGGCCTCGATCATCTCGGCATTCAGGTGGAAAACGCCGATGAGCTGCTGGAGGTGTATGGCCGGCTGCGCCAGGCGGGCGGCCATATCATCGAGCAGGGCGAGACGGCCTGCTGCTACGCCAAATCGGAAAAATCCTGGATCGACGATCCGGCCGGGATCTCGTGGGAGACCTTTCACACCACGGGTGACAGCATCGTTTATGGCGACGGCTCGGGCGAGAACGTCGCCCGCGTCGCGCATGAGAAGCAAGGCGCCTGCTGCGTACCGGAAACCAGGCCGGCCAAGACCCCTGCCGAAACCCCTGCCTAAAACCCCTGCCAAGACCACGGCGTGCTGCTGATGGACGTCGTGATCTACCATAATCCCGACTGCGGCACGTCGCGCAATACGCTTGGATTGATCCGCAACGCCGGGGTCGAGCCCCATGTCGTCGAATATCTGAAGACCCCGCCCTCAAGGCAAATGCTGCAACGTTTGATCGCACGGATGAACGTCACCGCGCGCGACCTGCTGCGGGAAAAGGGCACACCCTACGCGGAGCTTCGGCTGGCGGAGCCGACGTTGAGCGACGCGGCCTTGCTCGACGCCATGATGGCGCACCCGATCCTGATCAACCGGCCGATCGTGGTGACGCCGCTCGGGGTGCGGCTTTGCCGCCCATCGAAAGCCGTGCTCGACCTGCTTCCGATCCAGCAGCGCGAATTCGTCAAGGAAGACGGTGAAGGCGTGATCGACACCTGCGCCAAAGGCGCGGCCTGATGCAAGCGTCGCTCGGACGGCGGCTCTTCGCCGAGTGGCTCGGCACGGCATTTTTGCTGGCGGCGGTGGTCGGCTCCGGCATCATGGCCGAGAAGCTGGCGGGCGGAAATATCGCGCTGGCCCTGCTCTGCAACACGATCCCGACCGGCGCCATTCTGGTCGTGCTCGATCCTGATTTTCGGGCCGCTGTCCGGCGCGCATTTCAATCCGGCCGTGAGCCTGGCCTTCGCCTGGCGGCGCGAACTGCCATGGCGGATCGCGGCGGCCTATGTCGCCGCCCAAATCGCCGGCGGCGTAGCGGGCGTCTGGGCCGCGCATCTGATGTTCGAACTTCCGCTGTGGCAATTCGCGACGACGCAGCGCTCGGGCGCCGGACAACTGTTCGCGGAGGGCATTGCGACGTTTGGCCTGATGCTCACGATATTTGGTTGTACCGCCCGGACACCGGCCGCAATGCCGTACGCGGTTGGCCTCTACATCATTTCGGCCTACTGGTTCACGGCGTCCACCTCCTTTGCCAATCCGGCCGTGACGGTCGCGCGTTCGCTGTCGAACAGTTTTGCGGGGATCGCGCCGTCGGGTGTGGCGGCATTCATTGCCGCGCAATTGCTCGGAATGGCTATCGCTGTGGCCGTTAGCGGCTGGCTCTGGGGCGGCAACGCGCCGAGCCATCAAAATAGCTCTGTTTGAAATCGAAACGGAAGACGCGCCACACGAACCTACGCCGTCAGCACCTTGACGCCGCCGAACGCGGTGATGTGGCCGCGCTTGAGCATCACGATCTGGGTCGCGAGTTGCCGCAGCTCGGCGGCGTCGTGGCTGACATAGACCATGGGAATGCCGGCCTCGTCGCGCAGCCGCACCAGATAGGGCAGGATTTCCCGCTTGCGGTCCTCGTCGAGGGCGCCGAGCGGCTCGTCCAGCAGCAGCAATCGCGGTTTTGACAGCAGCGCGCGGCCGAAGGCGACGCGCTGGCGCTCGCCGCCGGAGAGTTTTCCGGGACGGCGATCAAGCAGCGCGCCGATGTCGAGCAGGTCGACCACGCGCCGGCGCTGCGCTGGATCCTCCGGCAAGCGGTTCATGCGCCGGCCGTAGTCCAGATTCTGCCGCACGTTGAGATGCGGAAATAGCCGCGCGTCCTGGAACACGTAACCGATGCGGCGGTGATGCGGAGGCACATGGACGCCGACCGTGGTATCGTCCAGTGTTTCGCCGTCCAGCGTCACGATTCCGCGATCGGGTTTTAAGAGGCCGGCGATGATGTTGATCAGCGAGGTCTTGCCGGCGCCGGAGGCGCCGAACAGACCGGTAACCCGGCCCTCGCTGGTGAACGAAGCCTCCAGCGTGAACTCACCGAGTGTCTTGGCGATGTCGACCCGCAGCATGGTCAGTTCCCATGCAGACGTTGCGTGGCGCGGCGCGCAAACAGTTCCGACGCCATTAGCGCCGCGGTCGCGATCAAGATCGACACCACCACCAGCCGCAGCGCCGCGGTGTCGCCGTCCGGCGTCTGGATCAGCGAATAGATCGCCGACGAAATGGTCTGGGTCTCGCCGGGAATGTTCGACACGAAGGTAATGGTGGCGCCGAACTCGCCGATCGCTTTGGCGAAGCCGAGCACCATGCCGGCCAGCACGCCCGGCAGCGCCAGCGGCAGCGTTACGGTGAGGAACACCCGCCAAGGCGCGGCGCCCAGCGTGGCCGCGGCCTGCTCCAGCCTGCGGTCGACCGCCTCGATCGATAAACGTATCGGCCGCACCAAGAGCGGAAACGACATCACGCCGCAGGCAAGCGCAGCCCCGGTCCAGCGGAACGCGAACACGATGCCGAGATGGTCCGACAGCCACGCGCCAACAAAGCCGCGCTTGCCGAAGGTCAAAAGCAGCAGATAGCCGGTGACCACCGGCGGCAGCACCAGCGGCAGATAGATCAGCGCATCGACCAGCGCCTTGCCCCAGAAATCGCGCCGCGCCAACAGCCAGGCGACGCCGATCCCGATCGGTGTCGCGATTAGCGTAGCGACGGTGGCGACCCGCAGCGAGAGCAGGATCGCGGTCCATTCCGTCGGCGAGATATCGAACACGCGTTTACGTCGTCGGGGTGATCAGGAACCTGAAACCGTATTTCTCGAAGATCGCCTTGGCGGCCGCCGTCTTCAGGAACGCGAGATAGGAGGCGGCGTCCGGCTTCGCGGTCGATGTTGCCGCGACCGGATAGATGATCGGCGGATGCGAATCCGCGGGGAAGGTGCCGACGATTTTGACGCCGGGCTCGACCTTGGCGTCGGTCGAATAGACGATGCCGAGCACCGCCTCGCCGCGGGCCACCAGCGCCAGTGCCGCGCGTACGCTCTCGGCCATCGCGAATTTCGGCGCGGCGGCCTGCCAGGCGCCGAGCTTCTCCAGCGCCGCCTGCGCGTATTTGCCGACCGGCACCGCCTTGACGTCGCCGGTCGCGATCTTGCCGTCGCCGGCGAGTTTTGCCAGGTCAAAACCCTGCGCGATCGTGACGTTCTCGATCTTGGAATCCTTCGGGGCGATCAGCACGATGCTGTTGCCGAGCAGGTCGACCCGGCTCGGCACGTCGATGTTTTTCTTGGCCGTAGCATAGTCCATCCAGTCGGTATCGGCGGAAACGAAAATATCGGCCGGCGCGCCCTGTTCGATCTGTTTTGCCAATGCCGAGCTCGCGGCATAGCTTGCCGAAATCTTGACGCCGGTCTTGGCGGTGTAGGCGGCGTCGACGTCGTCGAGCGCGTTCTTCATCGAGGCGGCGGCGAACACCGTGAGGCTCCTGTCCTGTGGCATCGCTGGCGAGACCGCCGATCCGAACAGGACAGTGAAGGCGAGGAGAAAAATTCGGGCAAGACGATGCATTGGGCGCGCTCCGTACCGATGCGCATGCGCCGGCGGCGCGCGCAAATCGGGCGTTGGGACGAATGATCACGACAGGCGGAAGCACCGTTCCGCGGTTCCCCCTGGGCTTACGGCCGGGCGGGACATCGCTGGCTGAAACCATAACAGGCTGAACGGATTGGTAAAAGGCTTCCTTCGTCTATTCCGACGGCAGGATCGCGACGGACAGGGCATTGTCCCGCGCGCCTGATATCTGCAGCACGAAGGGGCTCGCGGAGATCTCGTACTTCATGGTCTTGCGGATACCATCGCAGTCGGTGGCGCCGCTAAAACCCTTCGGCTTCAGGGCATGTCCGTCCTGCACCACGTCGACCCAGGCGCCGGCCGACAGGCTGATGGTGTAAATGCCGGCTTTCGCCGGGGCCTTGAAATTGGCGAAGCCGGCGAAAGTGCCGTCCTTGGGGGCGCGCTCGGGCGGGCTCGGCAGCCTGGCATCCGCTGGTGCAACCAGCGCGAAGGTCATGCCGGTCGCGGGAATGGCCGCGAGTTCGGCGCCGGAGCCGAGTTTGATGCGATCCGGCGCGGTGAGGGCGGCGCGCTCGTGCTCGATCGGCCATTTGAACTTGTCGCAGCCGCTCGGCTCTTCCGCAGCGTATGCGGGAGCGGCAGTGAGCAACAAACAGGTCGTGAGCAGAGCGTTGCGCATGATGATCAGTCCACCGCGATCATGACGTCGGAAGCCTTCACCACCACGGTGACGTGACCCTTGGCCTTGATGCCCAGTTCATCGACCGCCTCGTTGGTGATCGAGGACGTCACGATCTGGCCGTTGCCGATGTCGACGCGGACATGCGAGGTGGTCGCGCCTTTCTTGACTTCGACGACAGTACCCTTGATCTGGTTGCGTGCACTGATGCGCATCGTGGATCCTCACAGGTTAAAGTCACGCGCGACAACGTCGCGCGTCGCTGACTGGTTAAAGGTGCTCGGACCGGAACCATCGTCCCGCGGGGGTCGCGCGCTTACGGCGCCACGACGGGCTCACTCTAACTTATTTCGGGTCTGCGGGATAGTCGGCGCTCGAAATGCTATTGCCTGGCATCCGGCGCTGCCAGCACCTCGCGGCAATCGGGCGGCAACTGCGCCAGCGTCAGGCCGCGGCTGGGCTTCGGCGGCTCTTTCGGCGGCTTCGGATGCAGCACCGAATCCTTGAACCAATAGGCGAAATCGGAAGCCGCGCAGCCCTCGCTGGTGCTCGGCGCCGGCTGCGACTGGCATTGCTTGCTGCCTTCCGGGCAAGAGAGGCGGATGTGGAAGTGATAGTCGTGGCCCCAAAACGGCCGCACCTTGGAGAGCCAGCCGCGATCGCCCTTGGCCTCGCGGCACAGCGCCTTCTTGATCGCCGGATTGACGAAGATGCGTTGCACCCGCGGCTCCAGCGCGGCGTCGCGGATCACGGCGAGATGAGCCGGCGTCCAGACATGGGAATCGACGTCGAGCCGATCGGGCCGCACGATCATCACGGCGGAGGTGTCCTCGCGTTCTTCGCGCGACAGTCGATGGTCCGGCATCGGCGTCAGCCAGACGTCGGCGTCGAGCCCGACCTGATGGCTGGCATGTCCTGTGATCATCGGGCCGCCGCGCGGCTGCGACATGTCGCCGACGAGAAGGCCGCGCCAGCCGTCCTTGTGCGCCTTGGCCGACAGCCGCTCCAAGAGCGCAACCAGGTCGGGATGGCCCCAGTTGCGATTGCGCGACAATCGCATCACCTGCCAGGTGTCGCCATTGATCGGCAGCGCCTCGGCGCCGGCGATGCAGCCCTTGGCGTAGAAGCCGATCACGCGCGTCGGCATCGAAGCCGGCAGCAGCTTGCGGCCGAACAACTGCTTGGCGCCGATCTTGGGATCGTTGGGGTTGGCCAGCGGCGGCAGCGGTTGCGGATCGACGCTGCCCTTGTCCTGGGCCCGCGCAAGTGTGGCGCTGGCGACGACGGCTGAGGCGAGCAGGGGGATCAGAATCAGACGAAGGTTCATCGGAGCATTCTATAGCGAGAAGCCAGCGTGGAAACAGCATCCTGTAATATCCGCACCAATCGCAATTGCTTGATCTGCACCATCAATTCGTCGAGTGCGTGCGCTGACGGCGACGCAGCCGAGACGGGGGTAACCTGTGGCAGTGGAAATTGGCGCGGCGAGACGCCGGTTATTAACCGACCGATAACCCTGTCGCGTATTGAGCGTCTTCATGCGTGCAACGGACATTTCGCTCATTCGTTGTGCAATCGCGGCGTGTGTCATCCGTCCGTCATCACACAGCGGCGGATTTTGCCGGTAGCGTTCGCAAGCTGGCCTATCGCGATGCTTAATGCTGCGTAGCCAGGGCGAATTCGCCTCGCAAACGGGCACCGGGAACACCGTCATCCGCTTCGGCACGCGGTTAGAAGATACCAATTTTTCAGACACTTATCGGAGAAGGATAGCCACGCAGAAGGCGAACAAGGCGCAAACGCCGATGAACCGGCCCAAGATAATCAAGAAAACCCGGAAGGTGGTGAGGCGGCCCCGCGTTGCTGTGCGGCCGGCCAAGCCCAGCCCGAAGCTTCGCCAACACCTTCGCACCGACATTGCTGAGGTCGCGCGGATGCGTGCGGAAGCCGAGAGCGCGGTCGAACAGGCGCGCAAGTCCCACGAGCGGTTGCGCCAGGCGATCGACATCCTGCCGCAGGGCGTCGTGTTTCTCGACGCCGACGGGCGCTATGTTCTCTGGAACAAGAAATATTCTGAAATCTACAGCCGCAGCTCGGACCTGTTCCAGCCCGGCGCGCGGCTGCAGGACACCATTCGCGTCGGCGTCGAGCGCGGCGACTATCCGGAAGCCGTCGGCCGCGAAGAAGAGTGGATCGCCGAACGGATCGCGAAACTCTACCAGCCCGGCGAGCGCCATGAGCAGCTATTGGCCGACGGCCGCTGCATCCTGATCGAGGAGCGGCTGACCGAGGACGGCGGCATCGTCGGCCTGCGCGTTGACATCACCGAATTGAAGCAGCGCGAGGCCTCGTTCCGGCTGTTGTTCGACAGCAACCCGGTTCCGATGATCGTCTGCGCACTCGACGACGAGCGCATCCTCGGCGTCAACGACGCCGCGGTCGAACATTACGGCTATACCCGCGCCGAGTTCGAGAAACTCACCATCGGCAATGTCCAGGCCTTCGATTCCGAGCCGCCTTGGGCCGGCGACCATTCCAGCGACGAGTTGACGGCGCGCACCTGGAAGCATGTCAGAGCGGACGGCGCGCTGATCGATCTGGCGATCTATTCGCGCCAACTGATGTACGGCGACCGGCCGTCGGTGCTGCTGGCGCTGATGGACATCACCGAGCGCAAGCGCGCCGAGGCGCGGCTCGCTTTCATGGCGCAGCATGACGGCCTGACCGGACTGCCGAACCGCGCGCTGCTGCGTCAGCAGATGGACGAATTGTTGATGCATACAAGGCGCAGCACCGACAAGGTCGGCGTACTGGTGCTCGGCCTCGATAATTTCAAGGCCGTCAACGACACGTTGGGCCACGGCGTCGGCGACAAGCTGTTGCGCGGCGTCGCCAAGCGGCTGCGGTCCACCTTGCGCGAGGAAGATACGCTCGCGCGGCTCAACTCCGACGAATTCGTGGTGGTGCAGAACGGCATGACGCGGCCTGAAGACGCCGTGCTGCTGGCAAAGCGCCTGCTGGAGGCGGTCGGCGAACCCTATCTGCTCGACGGGCATTCGGTCGTGGTCGGCGCCAGCCTCGGCATCGCCATGGCGCCGGGCGACGGCGACGATGCCGAAAAGCTTTTGAAACACGCCGACATGGCGCTGACCCGGGCCAAGAACGACTCCCGCGGCACCTTCAGCTTTTTCGAATCCGGAATGGACGCCCGCGCCCAGAGCCGCCGCAAGATCGAGACCGATCTGCGCGACGCGATCCAGAACGACGTGCTGCGGCCGTATTACCAGCCGCTGGTCGACCTTGCCACCGGGCGCATCACCGGCTTTGAGGCGCTGGTGCGCTGGCCGCATCCCGAGCGGGGCATGATCTCGCCGGCCGACTTCATTCCCGTCGCCGAGGAAACCGGCCTGATCAATGCGCTCGGCGGCCTGATGCTGCACCGCGCCTGCATGGACGCCGCGCTGTGGCCCGACGACGTGCGGGTCGCGGTCAACCTGTCGCCGCTGCAATTCCGCGCCGGCAATCTGTTGTCGCAGGTGATGGAGTCGCTGAAGCGATCCGGCCTGCCGGCGCGAAGGCTGGAACTGGAGATCACCGAAACCCTGCTGCTGGAAAAGAGCAGCGAGGTGCTGGCCACCTTGCATGCGCTGCGCGCGCTCGGCGTGCGGATCTCGATGGACGATTTCGGCACCGGCTATTCAAGCCTGGGCAACACGGCGGCGAACCGCTACGAGCACGTCGACCAGCTCCTGCCCCTACGTTCGCCGGCTTCCCCCCTGACCGGTTCCCGTTGCTCAGCGCTCACGCCGCCCAGATGGTCTCTGGCGATGGCGACGAGTGGTTCCGCTTCACCATCGATGTCGTTCTCGACGGTGTGGCCGTCCAGTAACCCGACAGGTGCTGTAGAAACACAACAGGTTTGTGGAGGTGATGGTGTGTTGTCTCTCGACATAGAGGACGCAGATGTCGCGTGTCATCGACGACAACCGGTCAACGCTCCGGTGGTGTCGAGAGCCCGCCTGGTCATCACCGCCGTTGTCACCGAAGGACGTATCGCCCAGCGAGGTCGCCTCTACCTACGGGGTCGCCCGGTCCTGGGTCTACAAACTCGTGGCCCGCTGCCGGGCCGAGGGCGAGGTGGTGTTCGAGCCGCGATCCCGAGCCCCGCACGCCAGCCCCCAACGGTAGCCCCGCTGACACGATCGATCTGATCCTGCGGCTCCGGGCCAGCCTGGCCCGCCCAGGGCCTCGACGCCGGCTCTGTGACCGCATTCCCGATGGCAACGCGGCCGGATCGAGAACCTCAACCGGCAATGGGGGTTCTGGTTCCCCCGCGGCATGAACCTCGCCACTATCGACCCCGGCAACGAGGCGAGGACATTGGCCTGCGGCCTTCGATGGTTGGTGGGCGGCGCGGGGTTCTTTGGCAGATCTTTAGCCTTCCCGGCGAATCTCGCCTTGTCGCGATCCGTCGGGACACGCGGTTCTGGAGGGAAAGCATGGCTGTTGTGGATTTGGTCGGGCTCGCTCGCGGTGCCCGGGGAGCGAGCGCAGCCCGCTAGCTGAGTTCGAGGGCCGGCGCAGAACCAGGCGCTCAAGCCGACCGTTCAAAGCCGCTGGGGCACGCTGGTGCA
>CAVOTZ010000041.1:0-118374 GCA_963699465.1 uncultured Alphaproteobacteria bacterium | reverse complement strand
CAACGCGGTGGCGATCTTGCTGATGATCACCTCGGGATGGCAGATCTACAACGCCTCGCCGCTGTTCGAGTTCAGCTTTTCGCACTCGCATCACGCTGGGCGGCTGGCTCGGCGGCGCGCTGCTCTGGCATTTCGCGGCGATGTGGCTGTTGATGGTCAACGGCCTGGTCTATCTCACGCTCGGCTTTGCCACCGGCCGCTTCCGCCAGAAAGCTGCTGCCGATCACGCCATCGGGCGTGATCGCCGACGCCAGGGCGGCGCTGACCGGCAAGCTGTCGCATGACGATCTGACCCGAGTACAATCAACGTGCAGAAGCTGCTCTACGCCGGCATCATCATGGTCGGCATCGTCATCGTGCTGTCGGGGCTTTCGATCTGGAAGCCGGTGCAGCTGCAATATCTGACCGCGCTTGTTCGGCGGCTATGACACCGCGCGTTATGTCCACTTCGTCTGCATGGCGGCGATCGTCGCCTTCCTGGTGGTGCATGTCGCGCTGGCGCTGCTGGTGCCGAAAAGCCTGCGCGCCATGATCATCGGCCGCTGATAAACTTCGAGGAGAACGATCATGGGCCGCATGCGCTCGCTTTTGATTCCCGGCGTCGACAAGCAGCTTCTGGTCAAGGACGCGCTGAAGGTGATGCCGGACCTGGCGCGGCGGCGCTTCATCGCCGGCGGCGCCAGCCTCGGCGCGCTGACGCTGCTGACCGGCTGCGACGTGTCGGACAGTTTTTCGGCCGACGACATGCTGACGCGGATCTCGAAGTTCAACGACGCCGTGCAGGCGCTGATCTTCAATCCCGATGCGCTGGCGCCGACCTTTCCGGAAAGCGCCATCACAAAACCGTTTCCGTTCAACGCCTATTACGATCTCGACGACGCGCCCGAGGTCGACGGCAAGGACTGGAAGCTCGAGGTGCGCGGCCTCGTCGACAACAAGAAATCCTGGACGCTGGACGAGCTCTACAAGTTGCCGCAGGTCAAGCAGGTCACCCGCCATATCTGCGTCGAGGGCTGGAGCGCGATCGGCAGCTGGACCGGCACGCCGCTGCGCGATTTCCTGAAGCTGATCGGCGCCGACACCCGCGCCAAATATTGTCTGGTTCCAGTGCGCCGACAAGGACGGCTACAACTCGCCGCTCGACATGGAGACGGCGCTGCACCCGCAGACCCAGATGACGTTCAAATTCGCCGACGAGATCCTGCCGCGGGCCTATGGCTATCCGATGAAGATCCGGGTGCCGACCAAGCTCGGCTTCAAGAATCCGAAATACGTGCTGTCGATGGAAGTCACCAACGACTACAAGGGCGGCTACTGGGAAGACCAGGGCTACAATTCGTTCAGCGGGAGTTGAAGAGGGCGCAATAGCGCGAGTACGCGAATAGCGAGTAGATGCGTTTCTCTCTCGCGACTCGCCATGTCGGCTACTCGCCATTCGCCAACCTCCGCTGAAACGCCGCCGCCACCGCGCCGATCGCCAGCATCGCGCGCCGGCGTTCAGCGCATAGGACAGGCTGCCGAACGCATCGGTGATGGCGCCGGTCGCGATCGGTCCCAGCGTCTGGCCGATGCCGAAGGCGATGGTCATGCGCCGCGATCGCGGTCGGCCAGGCCGCCGGCGGGTAATTGAAGCGCACGAAGGCGGTGGTCGAGCCGACCACGGCAAAGAACGCCACCCCGAACACCAGCGCCGATAACGCCAGCAGCAGCGCGGAGTGACCGAACAGCGGCAGCGCCGCGCCGATCGCATTGACCGCCGAGGATGATCGCGGTGCTGAGAGCCGCCACTGTCGCGCGCCAGCACGCCGGCGCCACACCCATGGCGTCACGAACGCGCTGAGCCCGATCAGGCACCAGAACGCGCTCTGCGCCGCGGCGCCGCCGCCGGCGTCGCGCACATAGGCGATCATGAAGGTCATGTAGGCGATGTAGCCGGCGCCGAACAGGAAATAGCCGGCGAGATAGATCAGCACCGGCCTGATCGCGAATGTTTGCGCCGGCGCGGTGTCGGCGATGCCGGCGCCGGCGTCGAACGGCGCCAGCAGCAGCGGCAAGGTCAGCGCGATCGACAGCAGCGTCATCGCCCACCACACGATCCACCACGATCCCGGCCCGAACGCCTGCAGCACGAACGGCGCGATCAGGCCCGACGACAGCGATGCCGAGCCCGGGCCCGGCATAGAACAGGCTGAGCAGGAAATTCGCCCGCTCCGGCCGCGATTGCGCGATCGTCGCCGCCAGCGCGCCGCCGGCGACGAAACCGACCGCGGCGCCGACGCCCGACCAGCAGCCGCGCGAAACTCAGCACCGACGAAATTGCCCGACAGCGCGCACAGCGCCAGCGACAGCACGCAGGCCAGCGTTCCCCAGCGCAGCGCCGCGGCCAGCCCGAAGCGCCTGATCAGTCGCGGCCGCGACCAGCGCGCCGGCGAGATAGCCCGCGGCGTTGACGGTGTTCATGAAGCCGGCCGCGGAATACGACCAGCCCAGCGCGTCGCGCATGTCCGGCAGCACCAGCGAATAGGCGAAGCGGCCGATGCCGAGGCCGACGGTCGGCGTCAGCGACAGAATCAGGATCAGCCGCGCGGGATGCGCAGGCGGCGGCGGTGGATCGGGCGATTGGCAACAAGGGTACTCCGGCAGGCCCATTGTGGCAGAGCCGGGCCGGCTTGCACAGGGCTGCGAGCGGCAATGGTGTCTTGCCATCCGCGCAATGCCGCTCTAGCACTCCGCGCGCGGTTACAGATGTTTCCGTCATGGCCGGGCTTGTCCGGCCATCCACGTCTTGATCCGCGGCAAAGCAAAAGACGTGGATGCCCGGCACAAGGCCGGTCATGACGACTGAATTGAGGAACGACCCCATGGCGACCCATAAACTGCTGCTTCTCCCCGGCGACGGCATCGGCCCCGAAGTGATGGCGGAGGTGAAGCGCCTGATCGACTGGCTCAACGCGCAGGGCATCGCGCATTTCGAGACCGAGCAGGGGCTGGTCGGCGGGTCGGCCTATGACGCGCACAAGGTCAGCGATCACCGACGCCACCATGGCGCAGGCGAAGGCCGCCGACGCCGTGATCTTCGGCGCGGTCGGCGGCCCGAAATGGGACAGCGTGCCCTATGAGGCGCGGCCCGAAGCCGGGCTGTTGCGGCTGCGCAAGGATCTCGGCCTGTTCGCCAATCTGCGCCCGGCGGTGTGCTATCCGGCGCTGGCCGATGCCTCCAGCCTGAAGCGCGAGGTGGTCGAGGGCCTCGACATCATGATCGTGCGCGAACTGACCGGCGGGGTTTATTTCGGCGAGCCGAAAACCATCACCGATCTCGGCAACGGCCAGAAGCGCGCCATCGATACCCAGGTCTACGACACCTACGAGATCGAGCGCATCGCCCGCGTCGCGTTCGATCTGGCGCGCAAGCGCCGCAACAAGCTGACCTCGATGGAAAAGCGCAACGTGATGAAATCCGGCGTGCTGTGGAACGAGGTGGTGACGCAGGTTCACGCCCGCGAATACAAGGACGTCACGCTCGAGCATCAGCTCGCCGATTCCGGCGGCATGAATCTGGTGAAGGCGCCGAAGCAGTTCGACGTCATCGTCACCGACAATCTGTTCGGCGACATGCTGTCCGATATCGCGGCGATGCTGACGGGATCGCTCGGCATGCTGCCGTCGGCCTCGCTCGGCGAGATCGATGCCAAGACCAAAAAGCGCCGCTCGCTGTTCGAGCCGGTGCACGGCTCGGCGCCGGATATCGCCGGAAAAGGCCTCGCCAACCCGATCGCGATGCTGGCGTCGTTCGGCATGGCGCTGCGCTATTCCTTCGACATGGGCGCGCTCGCCGACAGACTCGATGCGGCCATCGCCGCCGTGCTGGCAAAAGGCCTGCGCACCGCCGACATCAAGTCGGAAGGCACCACGGCGGTAAGCACCACCCAGATGGGCGAAGCGGTGCTGAAGGAATTGCAGGCGCTGCACGCGTAAGCGTTGCTATCGCAATCGTCGTCATGCCCGGGCTTGTCCCGGGCATCCACGTCTTTCTTTCTTTGGCCCGCTAAGACGTAGATGGCCGGGACAAGCCCGGCCATGACGACACAGTTTGGTATCGCTCTCCGCTCAATATAGCGGAAAACCCGTGGGATAGCCGCCCATGTCCGACGGCGGGTTCAGCGGCTGGCGATCGATCGGGCGGTTGTTGTTCTCGCGCGCGAACGACGGATAGCCGAGCTCCGGCGGGAAGGCGTAGTCCTGGAATTTGCGGTCGCCGGGCAGCACTTCGGTGCCGGCATCGAGCCAGGAGCGCGTGGTGACGTAGATGCGCGTATGCGGTCCCTGCTGATAGACTTGGTTCGGGCCGCGATTGCCGTAATAGGGCCGGCCGTCCCGGTCGTATTGCTGTTGCGGCGGCGGGCGCTTGGCTTTGGGCTGCGGCTGGGTCGACTGCGCGCTGGCCGGTGCCGCGATCAAGCCGACACGCAATGGCGGAGGCGGCAAGCAACAGCCGCGAGCTTGCTCGCGGCAGGGAATTTCGAGGTCATCAGGTCCTCTTGGTCAGGCGCTGGGCCATGTCCGATCTGCAAGTCATCTTGTCTGGCGTCATTTTAGCGGCCAGGGGCATCGCGCCACAAGGTCAATCGGGCCACACTGCATCACAATAATGCTGCGCCGGTCGAAAAGTTGCATGAAAACCAGCGCCTTAAACCGGCATGTCCCGGTCCGGCGAGCGCCGGTCAGAGCGCGCCGCGCAGCCGGGGGTTTTCGGCGTCGGTGACCCAGTCTCGCCGAGGCGGCCGGGCGGCGCAGCCGCCGCGCCTGAGTTCGGCGTGGGCGAACAATTCGGCCAGTTTCGGCTCGTTTCCGGCGGAGAGCAGCGTCAACCGATTGAGCATGCAGCCGATCGCGGCGCGCCGGGCCGGCAGCGTGTCGCCCTGGCAGGTCCAGCCGGACATCCGCAACGTCGGATTGTCGAGGTTTTTGATGAAGCCGAGGCAGGTGGACGCCTCGCTCGGCACGGCCGGCCACGCGAAGCAGCGCGACCGGGCCGAATTTGCTGTCGATCACGCCCGCGGCCTCCAGTTCACTGGCCGCTCGCGGTTCATCCGCGCGGCGATATCCGGCGTCGCGGGCTCCGGACTGGCTCAATTCGCCGCCGGGCCGGTAGATTTCCAGCTCGGCCGCCGGCTTTTCGCCTGGCGCACGACCCAGCGAATGATGTCCTTGCGGCCGCCTTTCGGGATGCCGGAGGATCTCGTAAGTCTCTGTTTTTCCAGCAAATTCGAGCTGGCTGACGGCGAAGGCCGGGGACGAGCGGGTGGCCGTGCTCCAGCCCAGCGGGGCCGCCGGCTCAAGGCTCGCAGGTCCGGCAGCTGGTCCCACAAATGGATGCCGACGATGGCAAGCAGCGCCAGAACCCCCACATAGGCAAACAGGCGCGCCAGCGTGCCGCGGCATTCGTCGGCAAAACTGCTCAGCGCCGGGTGGATCCAGCCGGATCGGACTGAAATTGGGAATTGGCACGGGTGGCCCAGAACGATCGCATCAAACGCCCACGTGCCCCGAGACTCACTGGTCTAACGTTGTCTTGAGGGCGGTTCTCGCATAGAAGCGCTGCCTCTTCTCTTTCCGCTGCGCGAGGGGGCAGAGGCATTTTTCTTCGGAGAGTGAACGATGGGTTACAAAGTCGCGGTGGTCGGAGCGACCGGCAATGTCGGGCGGGAAATGCTCGACATTCTCGACGAACGCAAATTCCCGGCGGACGAGGTGGTGGCGCTGGCCTCGCGCCGCAGCATGGGCGTCGAGGTGTCCTATGGCGACCGCACCCTGAAAGTGCAAGGCGCTCGAGCACTACGATTTCTCCGACGTCGATATCTGCCTGATGTCGGCGGGCGGCGCGGTGTCGAAGGAATGGTCGCCGAAGATCGGCGCCGCCGGCGCGGTCGTGATCGACAATTCGTCGGCGTGGCGGATGGATCCGGACGTGCCGCTGATCGTGCCCGAGGTCAATGCCGACGCGGTCGCGGGCTTCGCCAAGAAGAACATCATCGCCAATCCGAACTGCTCGACCGCGCAGCTGGTGGTGGCGCTGAAGCCGCTGCACGACAAGGCCGTGATCAAGCGCGTGGTGGTCTCGACCTATCAGTCGGTGTCGGGCGCCGGCAAGGACGCGATGGACGAGCTGTTTTCGCAGACCAAGGCGGTCTACACCAACAGCGAACTGGTCAACAAGAAATTCCCCAAGCGTATCGCCTTCAACGTGATCCCCGAGATCGACGTGTTCATGGAGGACGGCTACACCAAGGAAGAGTGGAAGATGATGATGGAGACCAAGAAGATTCTTGATCCCAAAATCAAGCTGACCGCGACCTGCGTGCGGGTGCCGGTGTTCGTCGGCCATTCCGAATCCGTCAACATCGAGTTCGAGAATCCGATCTCCGCCGACGAGGCGCGCGACATCCTGCGCAACGCGCCGGGCTGCCTGGTGATCGACAAGCACGAACCCGGCGGCTACGTCACGCCCTATGAGGCGGCCGGCGAGGACGCCACCTATATCAGCCGCATCCGCGAGGACGCGACGGTGGAGAACGGCCTCGTGCTGTGGTGCGTGTCGGACAATCTGCGCAAGGGCGCGGCGCTGAACGCGATCCAGATCGCCGAATGCCTGATCAACCGCAAGCTGATCAGCGCCAAGAAGAAAGCGGCGTAACGAGCGATCGGGCGGGGGAGCCGGAGTTGATGACCGAGCAGCCGGCTGCCTTCGCCAAATCCCACGCTCGAACGCGTCGAGCGCGGCTTCGAATATGTGCTGTTCAACAGCCGCTGGCTGCTGGCGCCGTTCTATCTCGGCCTGGTCGTCGCCTCGCGGTGCTGCTGCTCAAATTCATGCGCATGCTGGGCGAGTTCATCCTGCACGCGCCCGGCGCCAAGCGAGGCCGAGATCATTCTGGACGTGCTCAGCCTGATCGACGTCACGCTGGTCGGCAATCTGATCCTGATCGTGGTGTTTTCCGGCTACGAGAATTTCGTCTCGCGGATCGACCCGTCGGGGCCATCCGAACTGGCCGGATCTGGATCACCAAGATCGATTTTGCCGGGCTCAAGCAAAAATTGCTCGCCTCGATCGTCGCGATCTCGGCGATCCAGGTGCTGGAGGCGTTCCTGAACATCGACGCCAATTTCGACGCCACGCAAGATGACCTGGCTGGTCGCGGTGCATCTGGTGTTCGTGATCTCGGCGCTGCTGCTGGCGATGTCGGACCGCTGGAGCAGCGATCATGGAAGTGGCGAGTAGCGAATGGCAAGGGGCGAATTGCGAATGGCGAGTAGCGAATCGGGAAAAAGCAAATGCTGATCGCTCTTCCCTATTCGCCACTCGCTATTCGCCATTCGCCTCTTCTCGCCATTCGCCCTGCTGAATTCCTTCGCCACCGGATCGAGCACGAACAGCGAGCCCTCGGCGACGCCGAAATAGGCGCCGTGCAGCACCATGCTCGCCGCGCTCGACGGCAGTTCGCACGAACGGAAACGTCATCAGGTTTTCCAGGCTGCGGAACACCGCGGCCTTCTCGATCCGCGTCGACGAAATCCTGCATGCTCTCATGGTCGCGCTGCTCGACCTTTTCGCCGGGCTTGACGAACATCGACATCCACTTGCCGATGAAATCGCCGGGCGACAGCGGCGCGCCTTGTCGACGAAGGCGCGGATGCCGCCGCATTGCGCGTGGCCGAGCACGACGATGTGTTTGACGCGCAGCACGTAGACCGCGAATTCCAGCGCGGCCGAGACGCCATGGGCGTTGCCGTCGGGCTGATAGACCGGCACCAGATTGGCGATGTTGCGCACCACGAACAATTCGCCGGGACCGGCGTCGAAGATCACCTCCGGCGAGACCCGGGAATCGCAGCAGCCGATCACCATCACTTCGGGGGACTGGCCGCGCGTCGGACAATTCGCGGTAGCGCGACTGCTCGGTCGGCAGCCGCTGCGAGGTGAAGGTTTTGTAGCCGTCGAGCAGAGATTGCGGGAACGATGTCATGACCATGGCTAACCATAGGGTGAGGGATGGAACAAGTCTTTCGGGCCCGGCTTCAAGATGATATCGCGTCAGGTTCGAAAACATCAAGGGAACCGCCCATGATCCGTCCGCGCCGCAGCCTGCTGTTCATGCCGGGATCGAACGCGCGGGCCCTGGAAAAAGCCCGCAATCTGCCGGCCGACGGCTGATCCTCGATCTCGAGGATTCCGTGGCGCCGGACGCCAAGGCGCTGGCGCGCGACCAGATCGCGCAGGCGATCGCGGCCAAGGGGTTTGGCAAGCGCGAGGTCTGGATCCGCGTCCAACAGCTCGATACGCCATGGTTCGACCGACGACGTCGCGATGGCCGGCAAGGCGCGGCCCGACGGCATCCTGGTGCCCAAGGTTTCGAGCGACAGAGGATTTGAAGGCGATCGGCGATCGTCTGGCCGCGATCGACGCGGACCCATCGATCAAGGTCTGGGCGATGATCGAGACCGCGCGCGCGGTGCTGCGATGCCGACGAGCTCGCGGCCGCCTCGCGCGATCCCAAAACGCGGCTTGCCGGCTTTGTGTTCGGGCCCGAACGACATCGCGCGCGAGACCCGGATCCGGATGCAGCCGGGCCGCGCCGCGATGCTCCCGATGATCACCCATTGCATCCTGGCGACCCGCGCCCATGGCCTCGAAATTCTCGACGGGCCCTACAGCGATTTCAGCAATTTCGACGGCTTTGGCGCAGGAATGCACCCAGGCGCCGCGATCTCGGCTTTGACGGCAAGACGCTGATCCATCCCGGCCAGATCGAGGCCTGCAACGCGATCTTCACGCCGCCGGCGGAAGAAGTCGCCGAAGCCCGCAAGATCATCGCCGCGTTCGAGCGGCCGGAAAACGCCTCGCGAGGCGCGATCCAGCTCGACGGCCAGATGGTGGAGCGGCTGCACGCCGAGATGGCCAAGCGCACCATCGCGATCGCCGACGCGATCGCAATGCTGGGGAGTTAGGCGCTTGCGTTTCCCCTCCCCCTTGCGGGGTCCGAGGCGAGCGAAGCTCGCTCTCGAGGGGTTAGGGGTGGGGGTCTCCAAGCACGGGTTCCGCTGTGGCACCCCCACCCCCGACCCTCCCCGCAAGGGGGAGGGGAGGAAAACCTCGTTTCTGATTTATAGAATCGTGCTTGACCCCAGACCCAAATCACCGGCTTTTATGGTGCATCCCGTGCCCGCAAGAGGGGCGTGTCGACCGTCACGAAACGTGGGGCGCGGGGAGCGATGGGCGCGTCGTGTCACTGGAGGAGTGATACTGCGCGCACGGCTAAGTCGTGTGGTCCTGACGCCCGGAATGCTGGCGTCAAGTCCTCGAGAGGCTAGCGCCTCCCGGGGGCGATGGTGGCAAGAGGCTCCGATTCACCAGGGAGAGCACGATATATGTCGTAGAGCCATTGCGCAGGGAAGGCCGGACTGCCTCCGCCGAACCTGTATGCTCGTGTGCGCATTTCTTGTGATGCACATTGCACACGAGACCGCGGGTGCGGCGTGCACCCGGTCTTCCCTGCACCCTCTTTATTTTTGGGGGTGGAGTTAATTTGCAAGCCTCGGACGCAGGCCGTCGCGAGAACGCGGACTCACGTCGTCCTTGCGAACGCGGGGAACCCATACGCCATGTCCTCTCATCTTGAGCAGTGGGGTCGACGCGACCTATTCAAACTAATGCCACGGGTGATGGGTCCCTGCGTTCGCAGCGACGACGAGATGTTTAACCAAATCGCTCCGTCGCCCATGCATACAGACTGCCGGGGATCGGTGCTTCACCGCCGCGGCCTTTCGGCGAGATGTGGAGGCCGATGATTTCGGGATCGGCGATCAGCGCGGAAAAATCCGAATGCTCGAAAAACAGTTTCGGTTCGGCATGCACGGCATAGAACGATTTCTTCGGCAAGGCATGGCGCAGTTCACCGGCGCGGCGCGCCAGCGCGGTCAGCGCGGCGGGGCCGAAGATCGCGACGCGGATGTCGGAGAGCCGGTTCGATCCGCCGCGCAGTTTGCGCAAGCTGAAAGTCAGGCGGTGGCGCAGCGCCAGCCAGTCCGGCGTCAACTCGTCCTGCTTCATCAAGCCTGCGAACGCCGATACGATCGGATCGTCGGGCGGCAGATACAGCACCGAATTGCCGAGCTGGCGCGGCCGCTCCCAGGCGAAATAAGGTTTTGTCGGATCGATCTCGACCGGTTTGAGCAGCAGCACGTCGGCGTCGAGCCACAGCGCCGGCAGCTCGCCGTCGCCATCAGCCGCATCCGGAAAAAATCGGAAAACTGCAGCGTGGTCCAGTCGCGCCAGGATCCGTCCGGCTGCGGCGGCCGCAGCCGTTCGGAAAACGCATGCGGCAGGATCGCCTCGGCCTCGGCATTGCCGACGCCGTCGGGCAAGCCCGGCAGCGGCTCGAAACTGTAGACGGTGACCTGATGGCCGGCGGCGACCTGCGATCTCAGGCAGAGCTGCCGCAGCCGATCGAGCGGGCCATGCCAGAAGGTGACGACGTCCGGCCGCATGCGCGGGTCAGCTCCATAGCGTTTTCGAGCGAAGTGGAGGCCGGTTCGCGTGAAGAAAACGCGTCAAATGAAAAATGCGTTAAAGATCAGGCCCAGGCGCGCGCGGTCCTGGCCTTGGCCTCGTAGGCTGTCGATCGAGGCCTTCTTCTCCATCGTGAGCCCGATGTCGTCGAGGCCGTTGAGCAGGCAGTGCTTGCGGAACGGATCGATCTCGAATTTCACGGTGCCGCCGTCGGGCCCGCGGATTTCCTGCTTGGCGCAGGTCGATGGTCAGGGTCGCGTTGGCGCCGCGCTCGGCGTCGTCGAACAGCTTGTCGAGGTCGTCCTGGCTGACGCGGATCGGCAGGATGCCGTTCTTGAAGCAGTTGTTGTAGAAAATGTCGCCGAACGAGGTCGAGATCACGCAGCGGATGCCGAAATCGAGCAGCGCCCAGGGCGCGTGCTCGCGGCTCGAGCCGCAGCCGAAATTGTCGCCGGCGACCAGGATCTTGGCGTTGCGATAGGCCGGCTTGTTGAGGATGAAATCCGGGTTCTCGCTGCCGTCGTCCTTGTAGCGCTGTTCCGAGAACAGCCCCTTGCCGAGGCCGGTGCGCTTGATGGTCTTGAGGTACTGCTTCGGGATGACCATGTCGGTGTCGACATTGATGATCTTCAGCGGCGCCGCGACGCCTTCCAGCGTGGTGAACTTGTCCATCGGTCGCACTTCTCGGTTCGGAATTGGCGAAACGTTTCGGGCCGCAGTTTATCGCGAACAAAGCCGGCATCAAAGGGCTAATCGGCTCGACTCGTCGCTGGGCCTCGATCGCCGCCATGTCGTCGTCGGACAGGCCAAAATGATGGCCGATTTCGTGGATCAGCACATGGCGGACGATGTGGCCCAGCGCCTCGTCGTGTTCGGCCCAGTAGTCCAGGATCGGGCGGCGGTAGAGCCAGACCATGTTGGGCAGCCGTGCGATGTCGTCGTTGCTGCGGAACGGCAGGCCGATGCCCTGGAACAGGCCGAGCAGGTCGAATTCGCTCTCGGCCTGCATCTCGTCGAGCACCTCCTCGGTCGGGAAATCGTCGACCCGGATGATGACGCCCTCGCACAGCGCGCGAAATTCGGCCGGCAGGCGCTCGAAAACCTCGTGCGCCATGGCTTCCATGTCGGCCAGCGACGGCGCCTTGGCGGAAATCCACATCGGCGGCTCCAGCTCCCGGATCGGGCAACAGAGCTAGCTGCAATCGGCCGACTGAGATGCTAGAACCAAGACCAGTTTCGAAAGTCCGGGTGGGTGTTGCGATGCGGATCACAATTGCGGCGATATGTCTGGCATTTGCAGGCGCGCTCCTGGTGCCGGCGGCCGGCGCCATGGCGCAAACCGCGCCGTCGGGGATGCGGGTCGCGCAGGCCGCGCCCGCCGACGGGCCTGCGGTGCAGGACCGGCCCCGCCGGCCGCTGAAACGGTTGCGGATTTATCCGCGCTACCAGGGCGAGCCCGACGGCGTCTATCCCCGCTACTATCCCGGCCCGAACGCGGTGCGGGATTGCACCGCGACCTATGTCCAGGAATACCGGCCGAGCGGCACCGTGATCATGCCGCGGATGAACTGCTACTGGCGTCCCGGCTAGGCCGGTCGTTCGGTGGGGAGGGGATGACAAGCCTGTTCAAGATGCGCTCGATCGGCGCGGCGTTGCTGGCATTGTTCGCGATCTGCGACGCTTCGGCTGTCGTCAATGCCGCCGAGACATCATCGCAGGCCACGCCGCCAAAACATCAGGTCGGCAAAGCAACCGATATCGGCGTACGCCGCCATGACCGGCGTCATGATGACGCCATCGCGCGCGGCGACGACGGATATTACGCGGACAGGCCGGTCTATTATCGGCCGTACCCCTATGCGCTGCCGGCGCCGTTTCCCTTCGGGATCGGATTTGACCCGTGGTGATTGCTAAAACGGCGCTCAGTCCCAATTCTTGAACTTCCAGGACTTCAGCTTCCAGGGCGTCAGGTTCTCCAGCCGCCACTGCTCCATCCGGTTGGACGGCCAATGGCCCATCCGCGACCGTTCCTTGACCTCGGGTTCGATCAGAACGGTCGTGGCCCGGCGCCGCGACTGCCGCGTCGCCTCGCTGATCATATCGACGAATTCGGCTTCTCGCCCACGGCTGGCTCCCTTGCGAAAGAGTGCTCTCCGCAAAAAGCCAGTCTGCGCCTCGCTCGTTAACGAGGCGTTTCCGAATTGGCTCGACCTCGACGCAAGCGGCGGACTTACCTCCACTCCCTGACGTCGACAAAGTGCCCGGCGATCGCGGCGGCGGCCGCCATCGCCGGCGACACCAGATGGGTGCGGCCCTTAAAACCCTGGCGGCCCTCGAAATTGCGGTTCGAGGTCGAGGCGCAGCGCTCCTCCGGCGACAGCTTGTCGGGATTCATCGCCAGGCACATCGAGCAGCCCGGCTCGCGCCATTCGAAGCCGGCCTTGATGAAGATCTTGTCGAGGCCTTCGGCTTCCGCCTGCGTCCTTCACCAGGCCGGAGCCCGGCACGATCATGGCGTTGACATTGACCGTTGACGGTCTTGCCTTCGACGACCTTGGCCGCCGCGCGCAGATCCTCGATGCGGCCGTTGGTGCAGGAGCCGATGAAGACGCGGTCGAGCTTGATGTCGGTGATCTTGGTGCCGGCCGTCAGCCCCATGTAGTTCAGCGCGCGATGCTTGGAGAGCCGCTTGGCCTCGTCCGCGATCTTGTCGGGATCGGGCACCACGCCGGTGACCGAGACCACGTCCTCCGGCGAGGTGCCCCAGGTCACGATCGGCGGCAGTTTTGCGGCGTCGAGCCGGATCTCGTGATCGAAATGCGCGCCGTCGTCGGAGCGCAGCGTTTCCCAGTAGCGCATCGCGGCGTCCCAGGCCTCGCCCTTCGGCGATTTCGGACGGCCCTTCAGGTATTCGAACGCCTTCTCGTCCGGCGCGACCAGGCCGGCGCGGGCGCCGCCCTCGATCGACATGTTGCAGACCGTCATGCGGCCTTCCATCTGACAGCGCGCGGATCGCGTCGCCGGCATATTCCAGCACATAGCCGGTGCCGCCGGCGGTGCCGATCTCGCCGATGATGGCCAGGATGATGTCCTTGCCGGTGACGCCGTCGGGCAGCTACGCCGTCGACGACGGCGCGCATGTTCTTGGCCTTTTTCTGGATCAGCGTCTGCGTCGCCAGCACATGCTCGACCTCGGAGGTGCCGATGCCGTGCGCCAGCGCGCCGAACGCGCCATGGGTCGAGGTGTGGCTGTCGCCGCAGACGATGGTGGTGCCGGGCAGCGTAAAGCCCTGCTCGGGGCCGATGACATGGACGATGCCCTGGCGCTTGTCGATCTCGTTGAAATATTCGATGCCGAATTCCCTGGCGTTCTCGGCCATCACCCGCATCTGCTCGATGCTTTCCGGATCCGGATTGGGTTTGGAGCGGTCGGTGGTCGGGATGTTGTGATCGACCACGGCCAGCGTCTTCTCCGGCGCGTGCACCTTGCGGCCGGTGGCGCGCAGGCCCTCGAAGGCCTGCGGCGAGGTCACCTCGTGCACCAGATGGCGGTCGATATAGAGCAGGCAGGTGCCGTCATCGGCTTCGTGCACCAGATGGTCGTTCCAGATCTTGTCGTACAGCGTGGTCGGGTTGTGGACATGAGCGTCAGCCTCCAAAGGATTATTTTGATTGGGCAGAAGCGCGAAGGCGCGCTCGAAACGGAGAAACCAGCCGCAGCTCTAAAGCGGGCGGCCAAGCTCCGACGTCGCCGACGTCGTGAAGCGGCCGAAGAAGCGTCCGGGCAGCCGGCTGCGATCGTCGATCACGACGCGTTCGACGCGCTTGCAAGCCATACTGGTCTGATCCGGAACCATTCCAGCCTTATAGCACAGGACGTATCGCAGGCGCGATATGCGTTTATCGCCACCGTCACTGCGCGACGCCGGCGTCAGGCCTCGCGCAAACGAAAACGGCCCGGCGTGAGCCGGGCCGTTTCGAAATGCCAGACGATGCGGCGCGCAGCGATTACTCGCCGACGGCGGCCTTGGTCGATCGGTGGCGCGATCCGTCTTCTCGACGATGCGGGCCGACTTGCCGCGCAGGTTGCGCAGGTAATACAGCTTGGCGCGGCGCACCTTGCCGCGGCGCACCACCTTGATCGAGTCGATCATCGGCGACATCACCGGGAACACGCGCTCGACGCCTTCGCCGTAGGAAATCTTGCGGACCGTGAAGCTCTCGTTGAGGCCGCCGCCGGAGCGGCCGATGCAGACGCCTTCATAGGCCTGCACGCGCGAGCGGTCGCCTTCGACCACCTTGACGTTGACGATCACGGTGTCGCCGGGTCCGAAATCCGGAATCGCCCTGCGCGGCGGACAGTTTCTCGAACTGCTCTTTTTCGAGCTCTTGAATAAGGTTCATTGCAGAATTCTCCATCGGCGGCGCGCCCAGCCAGTCAACGCGGGCTGCGCGAACGTCCATCTATCCTGCCATTGCGCGGATTTGGCGCTGCTATACGGCAAAGGCGGGCCGTTGTCACCCGTCTGTCGTGCTTTTTGGCCGGATTTGGCTGGCCTTCGGATCTGCCCTGTTCGCCCACAGATCCGGCCGCCTCTGCCGGGTCAGGGCCTCGGCCTCGGCCTGGCGCCAGGCCGCCACCTTGGCATGGTCGCCGGAGGTCAGGATTTCGGGGATCTGGCGGCCCTCGAAGGCCTGCGGGCGGGTATATTGCGGGTATTCCAGTAGTCCCTCCGAAAAGCTCTCCTCGGTCCCCGAGGCCAGCTTGCCCATCACCCCGGGCAACAGCCGGACGCAGGCATCGATCAGCGCCATCGCGGCGATTTCGCCGCCCGACAGCACGTAATCGCCGATCGAAACCTCCTCCAGGCCGCGGGCCTCGATCACCCGCTGGTCGATGCCCTCAAATCGCCCGCAGACGATCAGGGGGCCGGGTCCGGCGGCGAGCGCCGTCACCCCGGACTGGGTCAATGGCCGACCCCGCGGGCTCATCAGCAGGCGCGGGCGGCCTTTTGGCGCGCCTGGAGCCGCATCGGCGGCATCGATCGCCGCCGCCAGCACGTCGGCCCGCAGCACCATGCCCGGGCCGCCGCCGGCCGGCGTATCGTCGACGCTGCGATGGCGGTCGGTGGCGGAATCCCTGATATCGCGCGCCTCCAGCGCCCACAGCCCCGAGGCCAGCGCCTTGCCGGCCAGGCTGACGCCCAGCGGCCCCGGGAACATTTCGGGGAACAGGGTCAGAACGGTGGCGCGCCAGATGGTCGAAATGGAAGTCATCGCTTTTTTCGTTACGGCACCACGATGGCGAGGTCGAGGCCCTCCACGACGGAAGCGCTGAAGCGCGTGCGCTCAGATGCCGGCGCGACGCGCGTCGGCTTGGTCGGACAGATGCGGGGCGAGCGCCAGTGCAAGCGGACATATTGCGAGTGCCGTGGCGGCGGTCGCCGCGGTCGCCATGGTCGGGCCGAGGGCATCGCCGAGCAGGCCGTACAGCACCGGCGCGATCGCGCCCGATCCAATCGTGCCTGTA
Source organism: uncultured Alphaproteobacteria bacterium (assembly GCA_963699465.1). Taxonomy (GTDB): domain Bacteria; phylum Pseudomonadota; class Alphaproteobacteria; order Rhizobiales; family Xanthobacteraceae; genus Bradyrhizobium. The sequence continues at coordinate 102,277 of CAVOTZ010000041.1, read as the reverse complement.
TAGAACAGCGCGAAGGCGCGTTCGGTGAGGTGAGGCGGCGCGAGTTCGGGCACGGTGCCATAGAGCGCGGAGGATGTGCCGTTGAGCATCACGCCGAGCAGCGGCAGCAGCATCATGGCCGGCGCGAGCGGCAATGCCATCACCGCAAGGATCATCGCCGCGGTTCCGCCTTCGGTAACAAGCACGGTGCGTACCGTGCCGATCCGTGCGCCCAGCCAGCCGCAGGTGAACTTGCCGGCCGCGCCGCCGATGAAGACCATGGCCAAGGCAAAACCGTTGGTCGGAAGCGACGCCCCTTTGTCGCGCAGCAGAAACGGCAGGAATGTGAGGAAGCCCATCCTGACGGCGGTGTCGAGAATTCCGATCCCGAGCAACCAGTGGAAGCCGCCCCGGCCGGCATGCGCCGGGTGGGATGAGGTGACCGCTTGGCTCGCGGGCCCCTTGCCGACCGCGGGCATCAGCACCGCGACGCAGATCGCCACCAACATGCCCACCGATGCCAGCACCAGCAGCGCGTGCCGCCACGACATGATCAGCAGCAACACCGACAGCGATGCAGGGATGGCGGCCTTGCCCAGATCGCCGGTAAAATTATAGATGCCGAGCGGCCCCCGTGCCGCGTTGCCATAGGCCCGCGACACGGCAGCCGACGCGATCGGATGCTGGGTGCTCGACCCGGCGCCGGACAGCGCCAGCGCCGAACCGAGGCCGATCACGCCGCCGGACAGCCCGGCGAGGACATAGCCGAGTGCCGCCAGCGCGGTGCCGAGCACCAGGATGGTCTTGCCGTCGATCCGCTCGGCGAGGCGGCCGACGGGGATTTGCAGCCCGGCCATGGCGCCGGCGTAGAGCCCGCGCAGGAGAGCCAGCAGCCCGTAGCTCAACGCGAACTCGGTCTGCCAGATCGGCAGCAGCACATAGATCAGGTCGGTATAGCCGTCGTGGAGCGCGTGGTTCAGGCCGGTCAAGGTGAGCGTGCGCGCCGCCCGGCTGCGGTCGCGCCGACGGATATCGACCGCCTTTGCCGCAGGCGCAGACATGGCCTCTGTCCCGTCGATGGATGGGACCTGACTCATGACAGAAAATCTAAAGGCAGGGTTGCAGGTGGCGAAGTCAACATCGTAGAAAACACCGTTAGGCAAGCTCGTTACCGTCAGTATGCAGCGCTACTGGCCTTGTCACAAATCAGTAATAATCGGACCATGCGTTAGGAAATCTCCTACGAGAAAGTCATGTTCGTCGCGCGTCGCAGCCTGCCGCCGCTCAATGCGGTCCGCGCTTTCGAGGCAGCCGCTCGTCTCGGCAGTTTCAAGGAGGCGGCGGCTGAACTGAGCGTGACCCACGGGGCGGTCAGCCAGCAGGTCCGGCTGCTGGAGGAATGGCTCGGTACGCCATCGCTATTTCGGCGATCGGTGCGGCGGGTGGTGCTCACGCCGGCGGGTGCGGCGTTGTTGGCAGAGTTTGGTCCCGCGCTCGACCGGATTTCGGCTGCCGTGCAGCAGCATCGGGAGCGGCGCGGCGATCCGCCGGCGGCCGTGTTGCGCGTCAACGCGCTGGCGACCTTCAGCCTGCGCTGGCTGTTGCCGCGCATGAGCCGATTTCGCGCCGAACATCCCGATATCGAAGTGCGGCTGGCCACATCGAACGATCCGGTCGATGCATTGCCTGAGCCGTTCGACGTGGTGATCCGTGGCGGGCCGGACACTTTCCACGGATTTTCGTCGCGCTTCCTGGTGTCGGAACGACGGTTGCCGGTCGCAAGCCCGGCTCTGCTCGCGCAACTGCCTCTGACTGATGTCTCGGACTTGGCAAAGCACACGTTGCTGCATGTGACATCGATGCCGCGACTATGGCGCGACTGGCTGACCGAGGCGGGGCAATCCGCGCTGGAGCCGGCGGCTTCGCTGACATTCGATCATTTCTATTTGACGATTCAGGCGGCGCTCGACGGGCTCGGCGTGGCGATGGGACCGACGGCGCTGATTGCCGACGATCTCGCGGCGGGGCGGCTGGTAGCACCGTTTCCGAAAATCAGCCTGCCGGCCCGGAGTTACTTTGCCTACCTGCCCGGAAGCCCGCGGCAACGATCCGCACAGCGCGGTATTCTGCGACTGGCTCGAACAGCAGGGCCGCAGGACCGGTTGAAGATCAGTCCGCACGCCGGGTCGTTACTGCTTGCGGCCATATTCAACGAGCTCAAGCAAATTGCTGATTTGCAGATGCTTGTTCGGCCCTGCAAAACAAAGCTCCGCTTGACCCAATGATCGATCGCTGGCGCATACCACGTCAGCGATGTGACCTCATTTTTGAGGGTCGGGTTATTGACGTTCTTTGCCGTAAACTTGGTTTCGATCTTGAACGTATCGAAGGTGCCGGCCCTGGTGGTGACGCTTTCCTCGTCCGACGACCTTCGACGTCCCCGATCGTTTCCAGATATTGCCGTTGGCGCTGTTGATGTTGTTGGTTTTCACCGGCCACGTCTTGCCGACCGCGAGCGGCGATTGGATGCCGGCTGCCGTCATTGGGTGAGTATTTCCAGGGACGGTCCTCGACCATATTCCACGATCGGTCATAGACGCCGAAACCCTCGTTGTTGGTGCCGATGGTTCTTGAACCGCACGCTGATTTCGGTCGGCGTCACCTCGGTAACTGCGTTCTCCCGGGTCGCGGTGATCGCTCCGGTAATCTCGTCGTGCAAATCGTAGGTCCAGTGATCGCCGGGCTGCGGCTCCTCCATCGGGATGACGGCTTTCGCGGACTTCGGTCGGCGCGGCCGCCGGGGAATTTGGCGAATCGCCTGGCGATGGACGATTGCTGCGCCCAAACGGCGCCGGTCAGTAACAGAAGTGCGCCAAGCTGTAGCCTGCCGAAACATTCGTGTGCATCCTTATTCCGCATCGACGGTCCGCTATCGCATCATCGATCGGCTAGCGGCGGCCGTATTCCACAAGCTCGACCGTATTCCTTTCGCGAACGCGTCCTTCCGACCGTCGACACGAACGACCGCTTCACCCAGTGATCAATTGCGGGCGCGTACCAGGTCTGCTGTTCGATCTCCCATTTTTTTGTCGGATCGCGGCTGTTTTGTCCGGTGTAGGACGTTTCGATCTTGAAGGTATCGAACGTACCGGCCCGGGTCGTTATGGTTTCCTTGGCGGTGACCTTCGATGTGCCGGAGCGTTTGAGGCTGGCGCCGGAAGTACTGTTGAAATCAGCTGTTTTTATCGGCCACGTCTTTCCTACCGCGAGTGGAGCGCGAATGCCGGTGCCGTCGTTTGGCGTATATCGCCAGACGCCGTTGCTCGTCGCGTTCCAGGATCGATCAAACGTCAGATAGCCGAGGTTCGCCGTGCCAAGCTGCGCGAGCTTGATGCTGATGTCATTTGCAGAAACATCAGTGACCGTATTGGTAAGGGTAGACTTGATCTCGCCGGTGATCTCGTCACGCAGTTCGTAAGTCCAGTGATCGCCAATTTGAGGGTCTTCCATTGCCTCCACGGCGCTCGGTGCTTCTGTCGCGGGAGCCGAATCGCCAGGCGCTGTTTCGGCAAAGAGCGGATTCGAGGTCGCCAACAAGCCGAGAGCCGCAGCGATGGCGCAACGCAGCATTTTTTCATTCCAAGGCTGAAATTGATTCGACGGAGAACGGATGAGGCAACCCAAGCGTGCCCCATGAATAATTTCAACGCAAGTAGATTTTGAGGATCATTTCTGCGGACTCAATCAGTCGTCGTTGACGGATTTTTTAACCGTCGCCGTCGATTTCCGGCGGCAATTCGATCACCACGCGGCCGGCGGCGAGATCGACGGTGGCACCACGGCGTTGGTGAAGGGCAGCAGCAAGGTCGCGCCCTGCGGTGGCGCGATCTCGATGATGTCGCCGGCGCCGAAATTATGGATCGCGATGACGCGGCCGAGCGGCTCGTCCGCCGTGGTGACCGCGGCGAGCCCGATCAGGTCGGCGTGGTAATATTCATCGTCGTCGGTCGCGGGCAGTTTTTCGCGCGCGACATAGAGCTCGAGGCCGTTGAGCCGCTCGGCGTCCTCGCGGGTGGCGATGCCTTTCAGCGTCGCCACCAGATGGCCCTTGGCCTCGCGGGCGTGCGCCACCTCGAATTGGCGCGCGCCGTCCTTGGTCGAGAGCGGGCCGTAACGCTTCACCGCCAGCGGATCCTCGGTGAAGGTCCACAGCTTCACCGCGCCGCGCACGCCATGCGCGGCGCCGATCCGGGCGACGCAAATCGGCGCGGCCACCGCCGCTCGCCGCTTATCGCTTACGCGGTCTTGGCGGCGGCTTCGGCGTTGGCCTTGCGCTCCTTGCGCGGCACGGCCTTTTCCGGATTGTTGCGCGCGGCGCGCTTGACGACGCCGGCGGCATCGAGGAAGCGGGAGACGCGGTCCGACGGCTGCGCGCCCTTGGCGAGCCAGGCCTTGACCTTGTCCATGTCGAGCTTCAGCCGGGCCTCATTGTCCTTCGGCAGCAGCGGATTGAAATGGCCGAGCCGCTCGATGAAGCGGCCGTCGCGCGGAAAGCGCGAGTCGGCGACGACGACGTGATAGACCGGACGCTTCTTGGTGCCGGCGCGGGCGAGGCGGATAACGACTGACATTTGGTTCTCCTGTGAGTGTTTAAAAAGATGTAAGCGATGAGATTTCGAAGCGTCATTGCGAGGAGCGAAGCGACGAAGCAATCCAGTCGTTTCTCGCGGCGACCTGGATTGCTTCGCGTGCGCTCCGCAATGACGAATGAGGTCATTTCTTCTTCCCCGATCCGGGAAAGCCGCCGAGGCCGGGCAGGGTCGGCTTGCCGCTGAGGCCCGTCAGCCCGGGCAGATTGGGCAGGCCGGAACGAAGGCCGGCCGGAAGATCCTTTGGCAGGCTCGGCAGGCCGCCCGGCGCGGCGCCGCCGGGCATCTTTTCCGGCCAGCGCCTTGATCTGCTCCGGCGACGGCATGCCGCCGCCGCAAATCCCATCGCCTGCGCGATGCCCGGCCATCGGGCCGCGCTTGCCCGATCCCATGGCCTTCATCATGTCGGCCATGTTGCGGTGCATCTTCAGCAGCTTGTTGACTTCCTCGACCTTGAGGCCGGCGCCGGCGCGATGCGCTTCTTGCGGCTGGCCTTGAGGATGTCGGGGTTCTTGCGCTCCTGCCGCGTCATCGAATCGATCACCGCGACCTGGCGCTTGAGGATCTTGTCGTCGAGCCCGGCGGCGGCGATCTGGTTCTTCATCTTGGCGATGCCGGGCATCATGCCCATCAGCCCGCTGATGCCGCCCATGTTGGCCATCTGCAGCAGCTGCTCGCGCATGTCGGAGAGGTCGAACTGGCCCTTGCGCATCTTCTCGGCGACGCGCGCGGCCTTTTCGGCGTCGATATTGGCGGCGGCGCTTCTCCACCAGCGACACCACGTCGCCCATGCCGAGAATGCGGCCGGCGATCCGGCTGGGATGGAAATCCTCCAGCGCGTCGGTCTTTTCGCCGGTGCCGATCAGCTTGATCGGCTTGCCGGTGACCGCGCGCATCGACAGCGCCGCGCCGCCGCGGCCGTCGCCGTCGACCCGCGTCAGCACGATGCCGGTGAGGCCGACGCGCTGGTCGAACGCGCGCGCCAGATTGACCGCGTCCTGGCCGGTCAGCGAATCCGCGACCAGCAGCACTTCATGCGGATTGGCCGTCGATTTGATCTCGGCGGCTTCCGCCATCATCTCTTCGTCGAGCGTGGTGCGGCCGGCGGTGTCGAGCAGCACCACGTCGTAGCCGCCGAGCTTGCCGGCTTCCAGCGCGCGGCGCGCGATCTGCGCCGGCTTCTGGCCGGCGACGATCGGCAGCGTCTGGATATCGAGATCGCGGCCGAGCACCGCGAGCTGCTCCATCGCCGCCGGGCGGTAGACGTCGAGCGAGGCCATCAGCACCTTGCGCTTGTCGCGCTGGGTCAGGCGGCGCGCCAGCTTGGCGGTGGTGGTGGTTTTGCCGGAGCCCTGCAGGCCGACCATCATGATCGCGACCGGCGGCACCGCGTTGAGGTCGATGGTCTGGCCGTCGGAGCCGAGCGTGGCGATCAGTTCGTCGTGAACGATCTTCACCACCATCTGGCCGGGGGTCACCGACTTGACCACGGTGGCGCCGATCGCCTGTTCGCGGACCTTTTCGGTGAAGCTCGCGCACCACGTCGAGCGAGACGTCGGCCTCGAGCAGCGCGCGGCGCACCTCGCGCATCGCGGCATCGACGTCGGCTTCCGTCAGCGCGCCGCGCCGCGTCAGCCGATCGAGAATGCCACCAAGCTTTTCCGACAGATTGTCGAACAATGCCGTTTTCCTGTTGCCTCACCCTGAGGAGCGGGCGTCAGCCCGCGTCTCGAAGGGTGGAGATACTGCCGTAACCCCCATCCTTCGAGACGCCGCTTCGCGGCTCCTCAGGATGAGGCCTCAAACCAAACACTTTTGCGCCCGAGGGCGCATCGCGCTGTCGGGCGTTGGCCTCCGGCCTCAAGGGCCGGGCGGCGGGTCGAAAAGAACGTCTTTTCGAGAATTGCGCGCGGTTAAACCCCGACCGCGCCGCAAAGTCAAGAAAGCTCAGCGGAAAGGGGCTGATTTGATCAACCAAGATATTGGAAGGATTGACCTTTTCTGCAGCTGAAGCTTTCCGGCGCCCGATCGTTGCGAGCATCCCGCCGCATGTTCCATCCGGGGCTCGGCGACGCCATATAAGCGTTCAATGCTTCTCACCTGTTCCCGCCCATCGTGATCCCGCCCCTTGCCCGTCACCCGACGAAAGTCTTGGATGGCTTGCCGGCCTTTGCGTGGCCGTGGGTGCGCCGTCTGCCTGGATTTATCGCATGAAAACCTATGCCGGGCCGGTCTCCGATCATTTCGACGGCACGCATTTCTTCGATCCCGACGGCGTCGCCGCCGAAATCGCTGCGTGAGGTGCTGCGCTGGCAGTTCGGCGGTGGCCGGCAGCGGCAGGCCTGGCCCGACTGGGCGCCAAGCCCGCATGCCGACACGCCGCCGCCGCGGGTCGACCGGCGACAAGGTGCGGTTGTCCTTTGTCGGCCACGCCAGCTGGCTGATCCAGACCGCAGGGCTGAACATCCTGGTCGATCCCGTCTGGTCGGAGCGCGCCTCGCCGCTGTCGCTTCGCCGGACCGAAGCGTCACAACGATCCCGGCATTGCGTTCGACGCGCTGCCCACGATCGACATCGTGCTGGTGTCGCACGGCCATTACGACCATCTCGACGTCGCGACGCTGTCGAAGCTGCCGGCGAAATTCTCGCCGCGCGTGATCACGCCGCTCGGCAACGACATCACCATGCGCGCGCCGACAGCGCGATCAGCGCCGAGGCGTTCGACTGGCACGACCGCGTCGAACTCGGCAACAGCGTCGCGGTGACGCTGGTGCCGACGCGGCACTGGTCGGCGCGCGGACTGTTCGACCGCAACAAGGCGCTGTGGGCGAGTTTTGTGCTGGAGACGCCGGCGGGCAAGATCTACATCGTCTGCGATTCCGGCTATGGCGAGGGCAAGCATTTCCGCCGCGTCGCCGAGGCGCATGGTCCGCTGCGGCTGGCGATCCTGCCGATCGGCGCCTATGAGCCGCGCTGGTTCATGCAGGACCAGCACATGAACCCGTCGGACGCCGTGAAGGCGCTGGCCGATTGCGGCGCGCAGCAGGCGCTGGCGCATCATCACGGCACCTTTCAGCTGACCGACGAGGCGATCGACGCGCCGGTCATCGCGCTCGTGCGGCGCTCGATCGAAGCGAAGATTCCGCGCGAGCGGTTTGTGGCGCTGAAGCCGGGGCAGGTGGTGGAGATTTAGATCCGAAGCTCGTGTCCCATGGCGCAGGAGCGCGCGGCGTGCGCTGCTGATCCATGGGCCGCGATGCTGACAGCAAAGCGCTCGAGACGCGGCGCAGACGCCGCGTCACTCAGGATGCGGTCTCGGCGACGTGGGACGCGCTGAGTATTACGGCCGCCGGCTTGATCGCCCAGGACACGCTCACCGTGACCCGAAGCGTCTCTTCGCCCTGCGCCACCGGCGTCGCCGCGGCCATCGGCGCCGGCCATCTTGCGGAAAGGCATCGGGCCGGGCGAGCCTCCCTCCGAGATGCTGAGCGGTGCGCCGAGCGTGACGCCGGCGGCCTTGGCATAGATCTCGGCCTTGCGGCGGGCGTCGGCGATCGCCTGCTCGCGGGCCTCGTCGAGCAGCTTCGAGGCCTGCGACACCATGAAATTGATGCCGCCGATGTCGTTGGCGCCGGCGCCGACCAGCATGTCGATCATGCTCGGCGACCTTGGTGACGTCGCGCAGCCGGACCGTCACGCGGTTGCTGGCGCGGTAGCCGACGATGGCGGGAGGCCCGGTGGCGGTTCGGCGCGCTTTGCGGCTGCAGCGACAGCCGCGAGGTCTGGATATCCTTTTCGTCGATGCCGGCGGCCTTCAGCGCCAGCAGCACCTTGCCCATGGTCGCGTTGTTGGCCTCGGAGGCCTCGCGCGCGGTCTTGGCCTCCGAGGTGACGCCGGCCTCGATCTGCGCCAGATCGGGCGGCACCGAGATGGTGGCCTCGCCGGTGACCGAAATCGTCGCCGGCGGCAGCGGTCTGCGCCCAGCGCGGGCGCGGCGAGCAGCACGGCTCGCCGCCAGGGCGACGAGAGCGCGCGATGCGTCGATCGGCCTCATTTCAGCGGCACATAGACGTTGATCACCAGCTTGTCCTCCTGCGGTCTTCAGGGGATCGGTGATGTATTCCTCGATGAAGGTGTCCTTGGCCTCGAGCTTCTTGTCGTCGAGGTGATTGGTGATGGCCTCATAGGTGTTGTCCATATTGTCGTAGGAACCGCGATGGACGAATTTCAGCGCCTTGCCGTCGGGCGATTTGCCGATGCTCATGTCCTTGGCCGAGGTTCTTCGGTTCCTGATCGACCGGAATTTCCGCCAGATAGGTGAAGCCGGTATCGTCGGTGGAGGTGTAGACGATCATCGGATTGCCGGCGCGCTTGATGCCCTGCTTGTCGAGCAGGGCCGACAGCGTCTTGAACGAATCGATCAGGGTGTCGAACGCCGAATCCCAATTGGCGCGTGCCCTTGAGCGATGACGACCGTTTTCGGCGCCAGCGTGATTTCCTCGCCGAACGGATCGGCGGTCTGGACCGGGGCTACGGCGCGGCGGCGGCGCCGTGGCCGCCGCCGCGGCTAGCGGCCGGTGAGGCTCGGCGGGCGGTGGGCATCGGCGTGGCGGCCGGTGCCGGGGTCGGGGCTGCCGATGCGGCGGGCGCCGGCGCGGCTGCCGCGGGCGGCGACTGCGCCAGTGCCGGGCCGATTGACGCCAGCGCCGTGCGAGGCCCAGCGAAATCGCGGCCACCGGGACCAGCGCGACCATGGCAAGGCGGAAACAGCGGAGGCAATTCATTCGGTATTCTCCATGCCCGTGATGGCGGTCACGTCTCGCGCGGCTTGTCCCGGTCCGCTGGCGCGAAGACCTGCCATTTCTAACACGCCAGCCCGGCTTTCGTCCCATGACAGATATGTCATGCGCCTCGCTGCGGGGGGCCGCGCAGGTCGCCGCACTGGCCAATCCGCCGCCATTGGCCATATAAGGCGGGCAGAAATCGGGAAATTCCATGAGCGCGCTCGCCAACCACGCATTTGCCAAGATGAACGGCATCGGCAACGAGATCGTCGTGGTCGATCTGCGCGACAAGCCCGCCGCCGTCACGGCCGAGGAGGCGCGCGCGGTCGCCTCGCCGGCCGGGGTGCCCTACGACCAGCTGATGGTGCTGCAGCCGCCGCGGCTTGCCGGGCACCGAGGCCTTCATCCGCATCTACAACAATGACGGCTCCGAAGCCGGCGCCTGCGGCAACGGCATGCGCTGCGTGGCGCGCCGGCTGTTCGAGCAGACCGGCCAGACGCAGCCGTGACCTTCGAGACCCGGGCCGGGCTGTTGAATTGCTGGCAGGGGCCCGTCGGCCGATCTCTACACCGTCGACATGGGCGCCGCCGAAATTCGGCTGGAAGGATATTCCGCTGGCCGAGGAGTTTCGCGACACCCGCTACGATCGAGCTGCAGATCGGCCCGATCGACGCGCCGCTGCTGCACACGCCGTCGGTGGTCAGCATGGGCAATCCGCACGCGATCTTCTGGGTCGACGACGTCAACGCCTACGATCTCGCCCGCTTCGGGCCGCTACTGGAAAATCATCCGATCTTTCCGCGAGCGCGCCAACATCACGCTCGCGCATATCGTCGATCGCGACCACATCACGATCCGCACCTGGGAGCGCGGCGCCGGGCTGACCAAGGCCTGCGGCTCGGCGGCCTGCGCCACCGCGGTGGCGGCGGCGCGGCTGAAGCGGGCCAATCGCATCGTGCAGATCATCGCTGCCCGGCGGCGAACTCGGATCGAATGGCGCGAGCGCGACGACCATGTGCTGATGACGGGCACCGCGACCTTCGAGTATGAAGGCCGGTTCGATCCGGCGCTGTTTGCCTCGGTCGCCTGAGACATGAGCGTCGATGTCGTCACCTTCGGCTGCCGCCTCAACGCCTTCGAATCCGAGGTGATCGCCCGCGAGGCGGAGCGCGCCGGGCTTTCCGACACCATCGTCATCAACAGCTGCGCGGTCACCAACGAAGCCGTGGCGCAGGCGCGGCAATCGATCCGCCGGCTGAAGCGCGAGCGGCCGGGCGCGCGGATCGTCGTCACCGGCTGCGCGGCGCAGACCCAGCCCGAGATGTTCGCCGGCATGGCCGAGGTCGATCGCGTCGTCGGCAATGACGACAAGATGCGCGGCCGAGGCCTGGCGCAGCGCCGCATGGCGCTGACGCGCGCCGACCTTCGGCATCGACGACAGCGAAAAGATCGCGGTGGCCGACATCATGGCGGTGCAGGGAGATGGCGCCGCATCTGCTGGAGGGATTTCAGAACGGCCTGCCGCGGGTCTTCGTGCAGGTGCAGAACGGCTGCGACCATCGCTGCACCTTCTGCATCATCCCCTATGGCCGCGGCAATTCGCGCTCGGTGCCGATGGGCGCGGTGGTCGATCAGGTCCGCGCGCTGGTCGAGCGCGGCCATGCCGAGATCGTGCTGACCGGCGTCGATCTCACCAGCTACGGCGCCGATCTGCCGGGCGCGCCGAAGCTCGGCCAGCTGACCAAGCAGATCCTGCGGCATGTGCCGGAACTGAAGCGGCTGCGGATTTCCTCGATCGACCAGATCGAGGTCGACCGCGATCTGCTCGACGTGATCGCCGACGACGAGCGGCTGATGCCGCATCTGCATCTGTCGCTGCAGTCCGGCGACGACCTGATCCTGAAGCGGATGAAGCGGCGGCATTCGCGCGCCGGATGCGATCGAGTTCTGCGCGCAGGTGCGGCGGCTGCGGCCCGACATCGCGCTCGGCGCCGACATCATCGCGGGCTTTCCGACCGAAACCGAGGAGATGTTCGCGCGCTCGCAGGATCTGGTGGAAGAATGCGGCCTCACCTTCCTGCATGTGTTTCCCTATTCGAAGCGGCCGGGCACGCCGGCGGCGCGGATGCCGCAGGTCGCGGGCGACGCGATCAAGGCAGCGGGCCAGGCGCTTGCGCGCGATCGGCGAGGCCGCGTTGCAGCGGCGGCTCGCATCGGAGATCGGGCCACGCGCGCAGGTGCTGATCGAAAGCGCCGACGCCAGGGCCGCACCGAACATTTCATTCCGGTGGCGATCGACGGGCGAGACGCCGGGCGCGGTGCGGACGCTTGACGATCAGCGGAAACGACGGCGCGCGATTGACGGTGTGAGCGGGCCTTACCTTGCTCAATTCAGGCGCGAAGCGCCGGAAGAGGGGTGCCGCAAGACGAAGTCAGCACCCCCTCTCCGTCTCGAATTCGCTGCGCTCATTCGACCACCCTCTCCCACAAGGGAGAGGGGAAGCGGGCGCGGGTTAATTCAACTTCGTTGGCGCCACCGTTCGGACCTGCCAGAATTTCAGCATACGCTGGGCATTTTCCAGGTTGATCTTGGCGAATTGTGCCTTGGCCTTGGCCAACTCGTGCGGCGCCATCGATCCCGTCGAATAGCGGCAGTCCAGGATCGCGCTGGTGATCTCCCAGTTCAGTCCCGCGGCCCTGCAGGGGATCAGCAGGCCATCGTCGCGCAGGCTTTGCATCAGTGGGCGAATCACCTCGATCGACGATTTCGACAGCAGCGCGAGGGCTGCGACGGTCTCTTCATATTTCCGCGCCTTGGCAAAGGCGAACAAGGTGGCCTCATTGAGTTTGCCGCTGGAGTTGAGCTGCGACACGAAATGTTTGGCCGCGGTAAAGTCGCGCGGTGCCGCCATCTGGCGCTCGACGTTGGCCGAGATTTTTGCGATCGAATTACGGATTTCCTCGAACATGTGCGGCGGCGCGCGCGACAGCAGCCGGTCTCGCACCGCGTCGGTCGCGTTGCGCAGCAATTGGGTACGCAGTTCGGTTGGAAGATCGACGCGGATGCCGGTGTCGACGGCGAGTTCAGGGTCGGATTCGGCTTGCGCCACCACGACGGCAAATCCGCTGGCCGACACCCGCGCGCCCGGATTCTTGACGAGCCGGCGGCTGACGGAGGGATAGTGCCGCGCCAGCAGCGCGTCGGTAACAATTTCGGTCAGCCACCAGCGGCCGGAAATCGCCAGCAGATGCTGCTCGCTCTTGGTCTTGGCGATCTCGACCAGGTCTTCCGCGCTCAGGCGCGACGATTCCGTCAGCACCGGGCCCGCGACCGTGATCTCGTCGTTGCGCGCCAGGCGGCGGATGACGGTCGGCGGCGCCTGCGCGATGCCGGCCAGTTGCAGGCTGGTTTCCGCCAGCGCGATCCGGGCGCTGACATCAGCGATCGCCCTGATCTCGATGGTCCTGATCAGGCGTTCGAGCACGCTGTCGAACAGCTCGATCTGTTCGCTGTTGAAGCTGCCGGCCGAGGCCAGAAACAGCTCGGTCACACGCTTGACCGTCTCCAGGCTCTTTTCCGCGGAGCCGAGATGGATCGCCTGTTCGACTTCATCGACGATCGATTGTTCGGCATTCAACATCGCTCATCCTGAGCTCGCGTTGGGGACTGTTCTGGACCAACACTTCTGTGTAAGGCCAACAGCTGAATGTTCCGTAAAAGTTTAACGATCGCCTCCGCGATCGATGCCGCGCCGGGTCGGTAGAACTACTCGCCATTCCAGCCGCACGCCCGCAGCCGCTCGTGCAGATGCGCGGGCGCCGGCGCGGTCACGCTGACCGGGTCCTTGTTCCTAGAGATCGGGATCACGATCTCGCGGGAATGCAGATGCAGCGTCGGCTCGCCGAAACGCGGGCCGTTGCCGTAGATGTTGTCGCCGACGATCGGCCAGCCCATCGCGGACGCATGCACCCGCAATTGATGGGTGCGGCCGGTGACCGGCTCCAGCGCGAGCCAGGCGAGGCCCTCGCCGCGGCCCAGCACCTTCCAGTTGGTGACGGCCGGCTGCCCTTCCGGATCGGGCTTCTGCCACCAGCCGCGTTCGGCGTTGAGCCGGCCGAGCGGCATGTCGATGGTGCCTTCGTCCTCGGCCGGGCCGCCCTCGACCACCGCCCAATAGGTCTTGGAAATCTTGCCATGCTTGAACAGCAGGCCCGAGCGAGGCGGTGGCCTTGCGATGGCGGCCGAGCACGAGGCAGCCGGAGGTATCGCGGTCGAGCCGGTGAGCCAGCACCGGCGGCCGCGGCAGGCCAAATCGCAGCGCGTCGAACGAGGTTTCCAGATTGGCGCCGCCCTTGGGGCCGCGATGCACCGGCAGCCCGGCCGGCTTGTCGATCACCAGCATCAGCCCGTCGCGATGGAGCACGCGGGCCTGGATCTCTTCGGCCGGTCAGTTCGGGAACATCAAGGCGTTGGTCGTGACTTTCGCTTCATGGCGCGAAACCGCTAACACACCCCCGGCATGAGCGATACCACAACCGGAAACGACCAAATTGAGCTGGTGGCGGCGGCTGTCCAGCGGGCTGAAGCGCACCTCGAGTTCGCTCGGCATCGGCGGTCGCCGATCTCGTCACCAAGCGCAAGCTCGACCGCGCGATGCTCGAGGACATCGAGGACGTGCTGCTGCGCGCCGATCTCGGCACCGAGGTCGCGGCGCGGATCGCCGCCGCGGTCGGCGTCGGCCGCTACGACAAGGCGATCTCGGCGGATGACGTCAAAGCCGTGGTCGCGACCGAGGTCGAGAAGGTGCTGGCGCCGGTCGCGAAGCCGCTGGTGATCGACGCGGCGCAAAAGCCGTTCGTGATCCTGGTGGTCGGCGTCAACGGCTCCGGCAAGACCACCACCATCGGCAAGCTGGCCGCCAAACTCGCCGCCGAGGGCCGCAAGGTGATGCTGGCGGCCGGCGACACCTTTCGCGCCGCCGCGATCGAGCAGCTCAAGATCTGGGGCGAGCGCACCAAATCGCCGGTCATCGCGGCGGCGCAGGGCTCGGATTCCGCCAGCCTTGCCTTCAATGCGCTGACCGCGGCGCGCGAGCGGCAAGCTCGACGTGCTGCTGATCGACACCGCCGGCCGGCTGCAGAACAAGGCCGAGCTGATGAACGAGCTGGAAAAGGTCGTTCGCGTCATCAGGAAGGTCGATGCCTCGGCGCCGCATGCGGTGCTGCTGGTGCTCGACGCCACGGTGGGGCAGAACGCGCTGTCGCAGGTCGAGGCGTTTCAGCGTACCGCCGGGGTCACCGGCCTCGTCATGACCAAGCTCGACGGCACCGCGCGCGGCGGCATCCTGGTGGCGCTGGCGGAAAAGCACAAACTGCCGGTGCATTTCATCGGCGTCGGCGAGGGCATCGACGATCTCGCGCCGTTCACCGCGCGCGATTTCGCGCAGGCGATCGCCGGCATCGAATAGTTTAAGGACCAATGATGGACAAAGCCCACGCCGCATCCGCTGTTCAAGCTCGCCACCGAACTCGGCCCGCTGGTGGTGTTCTTCATCGCCAACGCCAAATTCCATCTGTTCGTGGCGACCGGCGCGTTCATGGTGGCGGTGATCGCGGCGATGATCGCGTCCTATGTGGTGACGCGGCATGTGCCGATCATGGCGCTGGTCACCGGCGTGATCGTCATCGTGTTCGGCACGCTGACGCTGGTGCTGCACGACGAGACCTTCATCAAGGTCAAGCCGACCATCATCTACGGCCTGTTCGCCGCGGTGCTCGGCGGCGGCCTGCTGTTCGGCCGCTCCTTTATCGCGGTCATGTTCGACCAGATGTTCAACCTGACCCCGCAGGGCTGGCGCAGCCTGACCCTGCGCTGGGCGCTGTTCTTCCTCGCGATGGCGATCCTCAACGAAATCGTCTGGCGCACCCAGACCACCGATTTCTGGGTCGCCTTCAAGGCGTTCGGCGTGATCCCGCTGACCATGATGTTTGCCATGACGCAGATGCCGCTGATCAAGCGCTATCACCTGGAGCCGGCGATCGCTGGAGGCCAGCGAGGCCGAAGCGGGGGACGTGAGCAAGGGTTGATCGTCGTTGCGAGGAGCTCTTGCGATGAAGCAATCCAGGGCTCCATGTGTGGCCTCTGGATTGCTTCGCTTGCGCTCGCAATGACGAATTGAATCAGGACCCAGCGCCGAGCGCCTTGTCGATCTCGGCCTTGAGCACGGTGTCGATATTGTCCGGCGTGACCGGGCCGACCAGTCTTGTAGACGATGGTGCCGTCGCGCCCGACGATGAAGGTTTCGGGCACGCCATAGACGCCCCATTCGATCGCGGCGCGGCCATTGCCGTCGACGCCGACGATGCCGAACGGATTGCCGTAGCGGCCGAGGAAGCGGCGGGCGTTGTCGGGCGCGTCCTTGTAGTTGATGCCGACCAGTTGCAGCCGCTTGTCCTGGCCGAGCTGCGTCAGCAGCGGCGCCTCGTCGTGGCAGGGCACGCACCAGGAGGCCCAGACATTGACGACGCTGACCTTGCCCTTGAACACCGCGGGATCGAGCCCGGGCACCGGCGCGCCGTCGATCGACGAGGCCGTCGCAGCGGCGGCAGCGCGGTTTGCGGCGCCGGCTGGCCGATCAGGGCGGAGGGGATTTTCGACGGATCGCCGGCGCGCAAGCCGAACCAGAACAGCGCGGCCGAGCGCGGCGAAGCCGACCAGCGGCAGCGCCATCAGCCAGGATGCGGCGCCGGCGGCGGCGTGTCAGTGGTGTTGAGATCGCTCATGTCGTCTCCGCTCATGCTGGATGTCCGTCGCGCTGCGCCCGGAGCGCCTGACGACGCCGCTGGCTTCGAGCTCGCGCAGGCGCTGCTTCTGGCGGCGATAATCGATCGCGATCCAGGCGATCAGGATCAGCACCACCGCGGCGACCAGCAGCATAGGAGGTCACGATGAAGGCGGCGTAGGGACCGAGCGACATCGGCTTCACGCCGCGCTGCTGGCTGGCTTGCATCATCTGCAAGCTGCGCACCCGGCGGCGCAGGATCTCGTTGCGCATCGCCGCCAGATGCAGCGTGACGAACAACAGCGAAAACGCCACCGCCATCACCAGCAGCGGAATCAGGAAGGCGCGGTCGAGCGTCGGGCCGCCCATCCGGAACACCGAGGCCGGCTGATGCAGCGTGTTCCACCAGTCCACCGAGAATTTGATGATCGGCAGGTTGATGGCGCCGACCAGCGTCAGGATCGCCGCGGCGCGCGCGGCGCGCGAGGGATCTTCCACCGCGCGCCACAGCGCGATCAGGCCGAGATACATCAGGAACAGGATCAGCACCGAGGTCAGCCGCGCATCCCATTCCCAATAGGTGCCCCACATCGGCCGGCCCCACAGCGAGCCCGTGACCAGCGCGAGAAAGGTGAACGCCGCGCCGATCGGGGCGGCGGCCTTGGCGGCGACGTCCGCCAGCGGATGCCGCCACACCAGCGTGCCCAGCGCCGCGACGCTCATCACGCCCCAGACGAACATCGACAGCCACGCATTGGGCACGTGGATGAACATGATCTTGACGGTGGCGCCCTGCTGGTAGTCGTCGGGCGCCATCGACCGACTGATAAAGGCCGATCAGCAGCAGCACCGATCGCGGTCGCGGCCGCAAGCCACGGCAACAGCGCGCGCCGTCAGCGACAGGAACCGGGTCGGGATTGGCGAGATCGATCAGCGTCATGGCATCCTGATAATCAGTCGTCGCTGTTGCAGGCAATGCGGCCTGACGGTTCGCGGCGGTCCGCAAGTGAGTTTCGACGTGCAATATCGTTGATCGGCTCATCCATCAGTCCAGCCCGTGGCGCAGGCTGGCGGCGGCGGCGAACGGCCCGATCACAAAACTGATCAGCGACAGCGCGCACAGGATCGAAAACGGCGTGCCGAACGCCAACGGTCCTGATATCGCGGCCTCCGAGGCGGCGACGCCGAAAATCAGCACCGGGATCGACAGCGGCAGCACCAGCACCGCCAGCAACAGCCCGCCGCGATGCAGCGTCACCGCCAGCGCCGCGCCGATCATGCCGGTAAAGGTCAGCGCCGGCGTGCCCGCCAGCAGCGTCAGCGCCACCGCCGAGGTCGACGCCGCATCGAGATTCAGCAGCAGGCCCGAGCACCGGCGTGGCGATGACCAGCGGCAATGCCGGCGGCCAGCCAATGCGCCAGCGCCTTGGCCGCGCAGCTCAGTTCCAGCGGCGTCCGGCTCATCGCGATCAGGTCGAGCGAGCCGTCCTCGTGATCGGCCATGAACAGCCGGTCGAGCGTGAGCAGGCTGGCGAGCAGCGCGCCGAGCCAGAGGATCGCCGGGCCCGAGCCGCGTCAGCAGCGCGAGATCGGGGCCGACCGCGAACGGCATCAGCACCACCACGGTGAGGAAGAACAGCACGCCGATCAGCGCGCCGCCGCCGACGCGCAGCGCGATGCGGAGGTCGCGCCTGATCAGTGCGGCGAGCGCGGTCATGGGCGGCACTCGCCGGGGTTTTGAATTGAACGCAGTGCCGCGTAGACCCCCACCCGGCCGACCCCTCCCCCTGCAAGGGAGGGCTGGGGAGAGAGAAAGCGCGCCATCGCAAGTGCACGATCGCTCACCTTCGCTTACATCGTCGCGAAGATCGGCACCTTTGATCGAAGCGCCATCTACTCCCCTCCCCCTCTGCAGGGGAGGGGGCGGCGGACGCGGATCGCGCACGGCGAGTCGTCAGCGTTCACGGCCCTCCCCGATCCGCAATTCCCGGCCTGCAATCCCGAGCGGCGCATGGGTGGCGGCGATGATCAGGCCGCCGCGCGCCAGATGGTCGCGCATCAGCGTCGGCAAACAGGCTCTGGCCGGCGGTATCGAGCGCCGAGGTCGGCTCGTCCAGCAGCCAGATCGGCCGCCGCACCGCCAGCAGCCGGGCGATCGACAGCCGTCGCCGCTGTCCGGCCGACAGATAGGCCGCCGGCAGATGCGGCGGCATGATCGAGCCCGACCGCGGCGAGGCTTTGCCCGGCATCGAACGCCTCGCCGCCGAGAAAATCCCGCCAGAACGCCAGATTTTCCAGCACGCTCAAGCGCCGGCTTCATGCGCGTCGCGGTGGCCGAGATAATGGGCCTGTTCGGGCCAGCGTCAGTTCGCCCTCGCCGCCCTCGAGATCGATCGAGCCGCCGGCCAGCGTCAGCAAGCCCGGCGATCAGCCGCAGCAGCGAGGTCTTGCCGGATCCGTTGGCGGCCGGTGACGGCCAGCGCCTCGCCGGAGGCGACTCAAAATCGAGGCCGGAGAACACCTCCCGGCCGCCCCGCACGCATCTGACGCCGCGTCCCGAGAGCCGCATGTTGCCCTTTCACAGCCCTCTGGAATCCTGTGGGTAGCGCAGCAGAATTTGTGGGTGCTGCATTGCTGCGGCAGCGATTGTCGGTGTGGCGGTGCCACTGGAAAGATAAAGTTCTATAAGCCGGAACTTGATGCAGCACACGATCCGCGCGCTGCAAGCCATCAGGCTCTTACGCCCTCGCTGCACGGTGCCTTGATACCCTTGCCGGGTATAACGATGAAATTGGGATTGCCTCACATGACCTCGCTCGACAGCTTCAAATGCCAGAAGACCCTCAAGGTCGGCGCCAAGACCTACGTCTATTACAGCCTGCCCGCCGCCGAGAAGAACGGTCTGAAGGGAATTTCCAGGCTGCCCTATTCGATGAAGGTGCTGCTGGAAAACCTGCTGCGCAACGAGGACGACCGCACCGTCAAGAAAGCCGACATCGTGGCGGTCGCGAAATGGCTGAAGAAGCGCAAGCTCGAGCATGAAATCGCGTTCCGCCCGGCGCGGGTGCTGATGCAGGATTTCACCGGCGTGCCGGCGGTGGTCGATCTGGCCGCGATGCGCAACGCCATGCAGGCGCTCGGCGGCGACGCCGAAAAGATCAATCCGCTGGTGCCGGTCGATCTCGTGATCGACCACTCGGTGATCGTGAACTTCTTCGGCGACAACAAGGCTTTCGGCAAGAACGTGGTCGAGGAATACAAGCAGAACCAGGAGCGCTACGAATTCCTGAAATGGGGCCAGAAGGCGTTTTCGAATTTCTCCGTGGTGCCGCCCGGCACCGGCATCTGCCATCAGGTCAATCTCGAATACCTCGCCCAGACGGTGTGGACCCGCAAGGAGAAGATGACGGTCGGCAAGAAGACCGGCACCTTCGAGGTCGCCTATCCCGATTCGCTGGTCGGCACCGATTCGCACACCACCATGGTCAACGGCCTTGCCGTGCTCGGCTGGGGCGTCGGCGGCATCGAGGCGGAAGCCGCGATGCTCGGCCAGCCGCTGTCGATGCTGCTGCCGGAAGTGGTCGGCTTCAAGCTCAAGGGCCAGCTGAAGGAAGGCGTCACCGCCACCGATCTGGTGCTGACCGTGACCCAGATGCTGCGCAAGCAGGGCGTGGTCGGCAAGTTCGTGGAATTCTTCGGCCCCGGCCTGGATCATCTCTCGGTCGCCGACAAGGCGACCATCGGCAACATGGCGCCGGAATATGGCGCCACCTGCGGCTTCTTCCCGGTCGACGCCGAGACCATCGATTATCTCAAGACCTCGGGCCGCAAGGCCGACCGCGTCGCGCTGGTCACCGCCTATGCCAAGGCGCAGGGCCTGTTCCGCACCGCCAAATCGCCCGATCCGGTGTTCACCGAAACGCTGACGCTCGATCTCGCCGACGTGGTGCCGTCGATGGCCGGCCCGAAGCGTCCCGAGGGCCGCGTCGCGCTGCCGGCGGTCGCGGAGGGTTTCGCCGCCGCGATGGCCAGCGAATACAAGAAGGCCGCCGAAGCCGCCAAGCGCTATCGCGGTCGAGAATCGCAATTTCGATCTCGGCCATGGCGACGTGGTGATCGCGGCGATCACCTCCTGCACCAACACCTCCAATCCGAGCGTGCTGATCGGCGCCGGGCTTGCTGGCGCGCAACGCCGCCGCCAAGGGCCTCACCGCAAAGCCCTGGGTCAAGACCTCGCTGGCGCCGGGCAGCCAGGTGGTCGCGGAATATCTCGCCAATTCCGGACTGCAGCTCGATCTCGACAAGGTCGGCTTCAACCTGGTCGGCTTCGGCTGCACCACCTGCATCGGCAATTCCGGGTCCGCTGCCGGAGGAGATTTCGAAGTCGATCAACGACAACGGCATCATCGCCGCGGCGGTGCTGTCGGGCAACCGCAACTTCGAAGGCCGCGTCAGCCCGGACGTGCAGGCCAATTATCTGGCCTCGCCGCCGCTGGTGGTGGCCTATGCGCTGGCCGGAACGGTGACCAAGGATCTCGCGGTCGAGCCGATCGGCAACGGCAAGGACGGCAAGCCGGTCTATCTGAAGGACATCTGGCCGACCACCAAGGAGATCAACGCGTTCATGAAGAAGTTCGTGACCGCGGCGATCTTCAAGAAGCGCTATGCCGACGTGTTCAAGGGCGACACCAACTGGCGCAAGATCAAGACCGTCGAGAGCGAAACCTATCGCTGGAACATGAGCTCGACCTATGTGCAGAACCCGCCTTATTTCGAAGGCATGAAGAAGGAGCCGGAGCCGATCGTCGACGTCGTCGATGCGCGGATCCTGGCGATGTTCGGCGACAAGATCACCACCGACCACATCTCGCCGGCCGGCTCGATCAAGCTGACCTCGCCCGCCGGAAAATATCTGTCGGAGCATCAGGTGCGCCCGGCCGACTTCAACCAATACGGCACGCGGCGCGGCAATCATGAAGTCATGATGCGCGGCACCTTCGCCAACATCCGCATCAAGAACTTCATGCTGAAGGGCGCCGACGGCAACATCCCCGAAGGCGGCCTGACCAAGCATTGGCCCGACGGCGAGCAGATGTCGATCTACGACGCCGCGATGAAGTATCAGGCCGAGAAGGTGCCGCTGGTGGTTTTCGCCGGCGCCGAATACGGCAACGGCTCGTCGCGCGACTGGGCCGCGAAGGGAACCCGGCTGCTCGGCGTCCGCGCCGTGATCTGCCAGAGCTTCGAGCGCATCCATCGCTCCAACCTGGTCGGCATGGGCGTGCTGCCGCTGACCTTCGAGGACGGCGCGTCCTGGCAGTCGATCGGGCTGAAGGGCGACGAGACGGTAACGATACGCGGGTTGCAGGGCGATCTGAAGCCGCGCCAGAAGCTGACGGCGGAGATCGTGTCCGGCGACGGCGCGTTGCAGCGCATCTCGCTGCTGTGCCGGATCGATACGCTCGACGAACTCGAATATTATCGCAACGGCGGCATTCTGCAGTATGTGCTGCGCAAGCTGGCGGCGTGATGCGAATTGTGATCGATGGCTCACTGCGAAGTGAGTAGCGGGTGAGAGCGGAGGCGGCCTATGAAAGGGCCGCCTTCTTGCGTTGGAAGGCTGGTGTCGATCCGGCGCCGCAGGGTAAATCAGTTAACGGTCGGCGCGGGACTATCCCGGTTTCCAGCGTGTAACGACTTTCCAGTATGACAGCGATGATGGCCTATAATTGTATTTCGCGATGGTCGGGTGCGCTTGGGCCTGTGCGCGATCGTTGCCGATCATCCGCCCGGCCCATGCCGATCCGCGCGCGGTGGTGGAGCTGTTCACCTCGCAAGGCTGCTCGTCGTGCCCGCCCGCCGACAAGATCATCGGCGAACTGGCCAAGGATCCGTCGATCATCGCGTTAAGCATGCCGATCGATTACTGGGACTATCTCGGCTGGAAGGACACGCTGGCCGATTCGCGCTTCAGCGCCCGCCAGAAAGCCTATTCGCATGTGCGCGGCGATCGCGACGTCTATACGCCGCAAGCCGTCGTCAACGGCTCGGCGCACGTGATCGGCAGCGATCGCGTCGGCATCGAAGGCGCGATCGGGGAAACCGAGAAGACCGACGGCGTGATGTCGGTGCCGGTTTCGATGACGCTGACCGGCAGGCAGATCAATGTTTCGGTGGCGGCTTCCAGCAAGCGGTCCCGCCGCGATGCACGGCGAAGTCTGGATCTGCTCGATCTCGAAAGCGGTGCCGATCTCGATCGGGCGCGGCGAAAATCGCGGCCGCGAAATCACCTACTACAATGTCGTGCGTAACCTGCTCAAGGTCGGCGACTGGAACGGCAGTCCCGGCAGTTGGACGGTGCCGCTGGAGAACATCTCGCGCGACGGCGTCGATGCCGCGGCGGTGTATGTCCAGGACGGCAATCGCGACAAGCCCGGCCCGATGCTCGGCGCGGCCTACACGCTGCTGCACTGACCTTTTCGAATTGATCCCATTCGTCATTCCCGGGCTCACGCCGGACAGGTGTGTTCCGGAATTATAGCGTTTTCGAGCGAAGTGGGTACCGGTTCGCGTGAAGAAAACGCGTCAAAACAAGAATCTAGACCTTCGGTTCTGATTCTATCAGAACCGAAAAGGCTCTAGCGCGATGGCGGGCATCGCTCGCGCGAGCCCGGCGACAAGCGTCCCGAAAATCCGACAACCCAAAAAGAAAAAGGACCAACTTTCGTTGGCCCAGTATGGGGATAAACTATCCTGCGAACAGGCCCGATCCCGACGACCCCGGGGGGCTGGGGGCTGAGGAATCCGGCGCCGAAAGGACCGGGCCAACGCAGGATTATCTTGTCGCAACCCAGCGGGGCGGTCGCTTGGCGGAAGTGGGGCGGTATTATGATTCCGCTAACGATCCCGTGACGGCATGTTTCCGCTCGTGGGAAATCCGTGGGGACATTACGTCGCGTTCCGAAGCCGGTTTCAGCCAAATATCGCGCTTGCAGTGCGGGCCGGGCAGCGCAATCATGTCAATCGGGTGACAGGAGATGGCGCATGAGTTCAATGTCGGAGGATACCGATCCAAGCGAGAACCGCGCGGCGGCGCGTAATGCCGCTGCGGGAACGTTGCCAAACCGGGTGACGTTCAATCGTCTCGAACTTAATCGGATTCTGAATTTATACGGACGCATGGTCGCCGACGGCGAGTGGCGCGACTACGCCATCGATTTCCTCAGGGATCGCGCCGTGTTCTCGGTGTTTCGCCGCGCCTCCGAAGTGCCGATTTATCGCATCGAAAAAGATCCGCGGCTGGCGCGCAAGCAGGGCATGTACAGCGTGATCTCGGCGACCGGGCTGATCCTGCGCCGCGGCCATGAACTCGACCGCGTGCTGCTGGTGATCGACCGCAAGCTGGCGGTGGTGTAGGGCACGACCTCATCCTGAGGAGGCGCGAAGCGCCGTCTCGAAGGATGACTGCACGTGTAGCCATGGTTCGAGACGGCGCAAGAGCGCCTCCTCACCATGAGGCTGAGCTATCTGGCACGGTTCAATCAGCTTTTCGGCACCGTGTTGCCGCCATCGCCGAGCGGAAGCTGCATCATCACGGTGTCGAGCCAGCGGCCGAATTTGAAGCCGACATTGGGATGGGTCCCGATCATCTGGAACCCGCATCTGGCATGCACGCCGATCGATCCGGCGTTGGCGGAATCGCCGATCACGGCGATCATCTGCCGGTAGCCGCGCCGCTCGGATTCCGCGATCAGCCGCTGCAGCAATTGCAGGCCGATCCCGCGCCGGTGGATCGCCGGCTGCAGATAGACCGAGTTTTCGACCGTGAAGCGATAGGCCGGCCGCGGCCGGTACGGTCCGGCATAGGCATAGCCGATGACGCGGCCGTCGACCTCGGCCACGAAATACGGGAAAGCCGCCGTCGATCAGGGCGCGGAAGCGCCGCGTCATCTCGGCGAGATCGGGGGGGTCATCTCGAAGGTCGCGGTGCCAAAGCGCACGGCGTGATCGTAGATCTCGGTAATGGTGGGACAGATCGGCCGCGGTCGCGGGCCTGATGACCGGTGTACTCATGACCGCAAGACTAGAATTTTTTTCGCAAAAGTAAAACGCTGGCCCAAAAAGAAAAGCCCCGGCCGCGAGGCCGGGGCTTGGATGGTTTCCGCAGCAAGCGGAGGTCTGTCAGTCGCGCTGGCCGAGCAATTGCAGCAGCAGCGTGAACAGGTTGATGAAGTTCAAATACAGCGACAGCGCGCCCGGTGATCGCCGCGCGTTCCGCCACGTCACCGCCCTGCGAGGCATAGCCGTAGATGTAGTCGTTCTTCAGCCGCTGGGTATCCCAGGCGGTGAGGCCCGCGAACACCAGCACGCCGATCACCGAAACCATGAACTGCAGCATCGAGCTGGCAAGGAAGATGTTGACCACGCTCGCGATGATGATGCCGAACAGGCCCATGATCAGGAACGAGCCCATGCCGGTCATGTCACGCTTGGTGGTGTAGCCGTAGAGGCTGAGCGCGCCGAACGATGCCGCGGTGATGAAGAACACCCGCACGATCGAGGTGTGGGTATACACCAGGAAGATCGACGACAGCGAAACGCCCATCAGCGCCGAGAACAGCCAGAACAGCATCTGGGTCGTCGCCGGCTTGAGCCGGTTGATGCCGGCCGAGATCGCGAACACCATTGCCGAGCGGCGCCAGCATGAACAGCCATTTCAGCGGGCTGACGAACATCGCGTAGCCGAACGGCGTCAGATAAAGCTTGCCGATACGGATGGCATCCGCCGACGGAGCCGTCGGTCAACGGCCGCCATATAGACGCCGAGCGCGGCGAGGCCGGTGATGGCCAGGCCGATGCGTCATGTAATTGTAGATGCGCAGCATGTAGGCGCGCAGACCGGCATCGACGGTCGCGGCGTCAGCGCGCCCGGCGGCCCGGCCGAAAGGAGAAGCGTAGTTGCGGTCTAGGTCCGACATGGTCGAATTCCCGTTGGTTGTCCGGCGGAGCGCAAGGGGTTTGCGGCGCCGGTTCAGAAATCTATCCCAGATACCGCCGGTTGCTGACATTAATTTTGTGTCATCAAACCGGCGTCTGGCCCAGGCTGTATGTGGGAAACTAGCACATTCGCCGCAAGCTTCCATGCGCGGCTGAATGTCGCTCCACCTGTAAGCTGCGAGTAAGATACCGGGCTAAATAGCTACGCCGGCCGTCGCCGGTACAATTTGTCACAAATTCCGCAGCACCGTGGCCGGCTTCTGGTTCAGCGCCAGCAGCGTGCCGGCGAGTCCCAGCCCCACCGTGACGATCAGCGCCGCCGCCACCACGCCCGCGGCGCTGCCGGCCTGCCAGACGAAGCTCAGCGTCATCAGCCGGGTCACGATCAGCCAGGCGGCGATGGAGCCGGAGATCACGCCGAAAACCGCAGTGGCGAAGCCGATCATCAGATATTCCAGCGCATAGGCGCCGAGCAGCCGCGCGCGGGTGGCGCCAAGGGTCTTGAGAATGACGGCATCGTAGACCCGGTGGCGGTGGCCGGCGGCGAGCGCGCCGCCCAGCACCAGAATGGCCGAGATCAAGGTGACCGCGCTGGCGCCGCGGATCGCCAGCACCAGATTGGTGACCACGGTGCCGATGGTCTCCAGCGCCTCGCGGACCCGCACGCTGGTCACCATCGGAAAGGCGTCGGCCACCGATTTGATGATCCGGGCGTCGCCGCGAGGGTCCGGATGGGTCTCGGTCAGGGTCGCGATATGGGTGTGCGGGGCGCCCTTGAAGGCGTTGGGCGAGAACACCAGCACGAAATTGATGCCGAGGCTCTGCCAGTCCACGGTGCGCATGTTGCCGATGGTGGCGGTGATATCGCGGCCGAGCACGTTGACGACGATCTGGTCGCCGATTTGAGCCTGAGCCCGTCGGCGATCTTCTTCTCGATCGAGACCAGCGGCGGGCCGCTATAGTCGGCGCCCCACCATTTGCCCTCGACGATTTTCGATCCCTTCGGGATCTCGCCGGTATAGGTCAGGCCGCGGTCGCTCTGCAGCACCCATTCGGAGTCGGCTGGACGCGCTTGAGGTCCTCCGCCTTGATGCCGCGCGCGGCGACGATGCGGCCGCGCAGCATCGGCACGTCCTCGACCGTCGATTGCGGCGCGGTTGCTTTAAGGAATTCGCCGAAGCGATCGGCGTCATTGGTCGGAATGTCGATGAAATAAAACGACGGCGCGCGTTCCGGCAGCGCCGCCATGAACTGCCGGCGCAAATTGCCGTCGATCTGGGTGATCGTGACCAGAACCGCCAGTCCCAACCCCAGCGACATCACCACCGAGGGCGTCAAGGCGCCAGGCCGGTAGATATTGGCGATCGCCAGCCGCAGCATGGTGATGCGGCTTCTCGGCAGGCGGCGCGCCAGCGCCATCAGCATAGCGGCGATGCCGCGCAGCACCGCGAACACCAGCATCGAGGCCACCACGAACACGGCGGCGACCCGCTTGTCATAGGCAAGCCCGACCGCGACCGCGATCAACAGTGCGATCACGATCGCCATCAGCGCGAGGTAGCGCCAGCGCGGGCGCTGTCCCTCGCCGGTCACGGTTTCACGAAACAGGGCCGCCACCGGCACGTCGTGGACGCGGCCGAGCGGCCAGAGCCCGAAAGCAAGCGCGGTGAGCAAGCCATAGACAAAGGAAAGCAAGAGATCGCCGGGATGCAGCGCCGGCACCACCGGCAGCGGCAGCAACTTGCCGAACAGGCCCACGATGATGAAAGGCAGCGCCGCGCCGATTGCCAATCCGATCACCGAACCGATCACGGCGAGCACGGTCACTTGCGTGAGGTAGATCGCGAACACGTCGCGGCCGGTGGCGCCGAGCGCCTTGAAGGCGGCGATCACGTCGCGGCGGCGGTCGATATGGCTTTTGACCGCGTTGGCGACGCCGACGCCGCCGACCAGTAACGCGGCAAGGCCCACCAGCGTGAGGAACTGGGTGAAGCGGCTGATGGTGCGCTCAAGCTGCGGCGAGGCATTGCTGCGCGAGCGGATTTCCCAGCCGGCTTCCGGCAATGCGGTTCGCACCTCGTCGATCAACGCCGAGGTCGCCGCATCGCTTGCGGCATTGTCCGGCAGTTTCAGCCGATAGATCCAGCGCACCAGGCTGCCGGGCTGCAACAATCCGGTAGCGCGCAGCGCCGCTTCGCTGATCAGGAACCGCGGGCCGAAGCCGAGACCGCCGGCCAGCCGGTCCGGCTCGCTATCGACGACGCTGCGCAACTGAAACGTCACGCTGCCGACGCTAACGCGATCGCCGAGTTTCAAGTCCAGCCTCGCCAGCAAGGTCTGGTCAACGGCGGCGCCGAACGCGCCGTCGCGTTCGGCCAGGACATCTGGCGATCGGCCGCTTCGGATCGAGCGTGAGTTCACCCAGCATCGGATATTGCCCGTCCACGGCCTTGATCTCGACCAGGGCCAGTCGCCCGTCGCCGGTGCGGGCCATCGCCCGCAAAGTTGTCGCAACGGAGACTTGCCCGCGGGAGCGGAGAAAGGCCACTTCGTCGGGCTTGGCTTCGCGCTGGATCAAGGAAAAAGCGACGTCGCCTCCGAGCAGCGTGCGGCCCTCGCGCGCCAATCCCTCGCCGAGGCTGGCGGCGACCGAGCCGACGCCTGATATCGCCATCACGCCGAGCGCAATGCAGGCGATGAATACGTAGAAGCCGCGCAGTCCGCTGCGCAGCTCGCGCAAGGCGTAGCGCAGCGCCAGCGATGCGCCGCGATCGGCGCGAACGGGCTCGGCGGCAATGGTCATGAAGCCGCTTTGCGGTCGGCGCCCGCGCTGTCGATGCGGCCCGAGCGCAGCCGAATGACGCGATCGCAGCGTTGCGCCAGCGCGGTGTCATGGGTCACCAGCACCAGCGTCATGCCGCGTTCGGCATGCTTGGTGAACAAGAGATCGACGATCTGCTTGCCGGTAGCCTCGTCGAGATTGCCGGTCGGCTCATCCGCCACGAGAATAGCGGGATCCGGCGCCAGCGCGCGCGCCAGCGCGACGCGTTGCTGCTCGCCGCCGGACAATTGCGTGGGATAATGGTGCAGGCGGTCGCCGAGGCCGACGGACGCCAATTCCTGCGCGGCGCGCGAAGACGCATCGGGATTGCCGGCGAGTTCGAGCGGGACCGCGACGTTTTCCAGCGCGGTCATGGTCGGGATCAGATGAAACGACTGGAACACGATGCCGACCTGACGACCGCGAAAGCGTGCCAGGGCGTCCTCGTCGAGGGCATTGAACGCCGTACCGTTGACCACCACCTCTCCGCTGTCAGGACGCTCCAGCCCCGCCATCACCATCAGCAGCGTGGATTTTCCGGAGCCTGACGGCCCGATCAGGCCGATCGCTTCACCCGAGGCCACATTGAGGCTGATATCTTTCAGGATATGAACGCGTGCCGCGCCGGTGCCCAGCGAGAGATTGACGTTGGAGATGGTGATGGTGTCCGGCTCCAGGCCGGCCAATGACGAGGGTTCGATGAGACTGTCCATGGTCCGGTCATATGGCACTTCCGCGGCTCGGGTCGAGGGCGGGATCGGTCTGTTCGTGCACATACTTGTGTTGATGGTCGCTTTGATGACGGCGCCGATGGCCCTGGCGCAGGCACCGGCGCCGCGGGCCGCAAGGCCGATCAAGATGGTCGTGCTGGGTGATTCGCTGAGCGCGGGGCTTGGCCTGCAGGCCTCCGCCGCGTTCCCCGAGCGGCTACAAAAAGCTCTGCAAGCCAAAGGGATAGCGGTCGATATCAGCAATGCCGGGGTCTCCGGCGACACCAGCTCCGGCGGTCGCGACCGGCTCGACTGGTCGGTGCCCGATGGAACCGATGCGGTGATCCTCGAACTCGGCGCCAACGACGCCTTGCGCGGGCTGGACCCAAAAGTCACCCGCGACGCGCTGTCGGATATCCTGACGCGGCTGAAGGCGCGCAAGATCGCGGTGCTGTTGTGCGGGATGCTGGCGCCGCCGAATTACGGCAGCGACTACGCGGCGAAATTCAACGCCATCTATCCTGATTTGGCAAAATCGTTCGGCGTGCCGCTCTATCCGTTTTTCCTCGACGGCGTCGCGGCCGATGCCCGGCTGAACCAGGCCGACGGCATGCACCCGACCCCCGAGGGCGTCGACGTAATCGTTAAAAATATCCTGCCCAGTGTGGAGGCATTTCTCGGTACGATCGCTGGGCAACGCAGTTGAAAAACGGGCAGCGATAACCTTAAGCCCAGGGTTTTTCACTGGTCAGGCAACGCATCCTTCGCAGAGTCACATAACTACGGTAAAAATCAGTATCGGTGATTCGTCGTCGCCGGGTTTGTTTCCAAGGCGTGCGCTTCCCGACAACGGCTCGCCGTTTTCGGGGGTACGCTTCAGCATCGGGAGTCATGCGATGCCGCGTTTGTTTACCGGACTGGAAATCCCGGCCGAGATTGGCCAGACGCTTTCCAATTTGCGCGGCGGCCTTCCCGGCGCCCGCTGGATCGATCCCGAAAATTACCACGTCACCCTGCGCTTCATCGGCGATATCGACGGCATCTACGCCAACGAAATCGCCTCGATGCTGTTTCGGATCAACCGCAAGCCGTTCGAGGTGGCGCTGCAGGGTCTGTCGAGTTTTGGCGGCAAGAAGCCGCGCGCGGTGGTGGCCTCCGTGGTGCCGAGCCGGCCGCTGATCGAGCTGCAGGCCGAACTGGAGCGGCTGATGCAGCGGATCGGGCTCGATCCGGAGGGCCGCAAATTCACCCCGCACGTGACGCTGGCGCGGCTGCGCGACGCCTCCAACCAGGATGTCGCGGACTATCTGTCGGTGCGCGGCTATTTCCCGACCCGGGTGTTCACCGCCTCGCGCTTCGTGCTGTTCTCGTCGCGGGCCTCCACCGGCGGCGGCCCCTATGTGGTCGAGGATTCCTACGCGCTGAGCGCGTGAGGCAAGTCGTTCCCGCGAGTCGAGGGGTTTTGGCATACCCGCTTGCACCAAATCCCGGCTTGCAATTTTCGTTGGCGTAGGGCCGAAAGATAGGCGATGCCGCCCACGCCGCCCTCATCCTTCCGCACCCACTACGAACAGCTGGTATCCTCCGGCGCGATCGAGCCTGACGCGGCGCAGGCCGCCGCCGCCGAGGCATTCGCCGATCTGGAGGCCAGGCTTTCGAATTACAAGCCGGTGCGCAAGCAGGGCCTGCTGGGCCGGCTGTTCGCCGACAAGAATGGAGGGCCGCCGCGCGGCCTCTACATCCATGGCGAGGTCGGACGCGGCAAGACCATGCTGATGGACCTGTTCTTCCAGCAGTCGACGGTCGAGCACAAGCGCCGCGCCCATTTCCACGAATTCATGGCCGAGGTGCACGAGCGCATCTACGGATTCCGGCAGAACATCGCGCGTGGCGAGATGGCCGATGGCGACGTGATCGGACTGACCGCGCAGTCGATCTTCGACCAGGCCTGGCTTTTGTGCTTCGATGAATTCCACGTCACCGACATCGCGGATGCGATGATCCTCGGCCGGCTGTTCACGAAACTGTTCGAGCTCGGCACCGTGGTGGTCGCGACCTCCAACGTCGCGCCTGACGATCTCTACAAGGGCGGGCTGAACCGCGCGCTGTTCCTGCCCTTTATCGCGCAGATCTCCGACCATATGGAGGTGCTGCGGCTCGATGCGCGCACCGACTTCCGGCTGGAGAAACTCGCCGGCGTCAAGATGTGGCTGGTGCCGGCGGATCGCGAGGCCGATGCGGCGCTCGACAAGGCCTGGGGCAGGATGACCGGCAACGCGCCCTGCAAGGCGCGCGATATTTCGATCAAGGGCCGGGTGCTGCGCGTGCCGTGTTCGGCGCATGGCGTGGCGCGGTTTTCGTTCGCGGATATCTGCGAAAAGCCGTTGGCGGCGTCGGACTATCTGCGGCTGGCGCATGATTATCATACGCTCTTGATCGACTGTATTCCTGTCATGGACTACCCCGAGCGCAACGCCGCCAAGCGCTTCATCGCGCTGATCGATACGTTGTATGACAATGCCGTGAAGCTGATGGCCTCGGCCGCGGCCGACCCGGTCTCGCTCTATGTCGCGACCGAGGGCCATGAAGCCAACGAATTCAAGCGCACCTCGTCGCGGCTGATCGAGATGAGTTCGGAGTCCTATCTGGCGCTGCCGCACGGCCACAAGGACTCGGCGGCCTCCGGCTCCTCGACCGGGCTGGTGGAGACCTGACCCTGATCGAAATCAAGGCAGGACCGACAATTGAGCATGGCCCCGACTTGAACGTGGCAGTCGAAAGGGATAACAGCGAACAAGCTTCCTTTCACCCTCCTGCTTGACTGTTCAAAGGACAGATTTCCCATGGCGCGCGACAAGATTGCCTTGATTGGCTCCGGTCAGATCGGCGGAACGCTGGCTCACCTCATCGGCCTGAAGGAGCTCGGCGATGTCGTGATGTTCGACATCGCGGAGGGCGTGCCGCAGGGCAAATCGCTCGATATCGCGCAGTCCTCCCCGGTCGACGGTTTTGATGCCAATTTTACCGGCGCCAATTCCTATGACGCGCTCGACGGCGCCAAGGTCTGCATCGTCACCGCCGGCGTGCCGCGCAAGCCCGGCATGAGCCGCGACGATCTCCTGAGCATCAATCTCAAGGTGATGGAACAGGTCGGCGCCGGCATCAAGAAATACGCGCCCGACGCCTTCGTCATCTGCATCACCAACCCGCTGGATGCGATGGTGTGGGCGCTGCAGAAGGCCTCGGGCATGCCGCACAAGAAGGTGGTGGGCATGGCCGGCGTGCTGGATTCCTCGCGCTTCCGCTATTTCCTCGCCGACGAATTCAACGTGTCGGTCGAGGACGTCACCGCCTTCGTGCTCGGCGGCCACGGCGACACCATGGTGCCGCTGGTGCGCTATTCCACGGTGGCCGGCATTCCGCTGCCTGACCTCGTCAAGATGGGCTGGACCTCGCAGGCCCGGATCGACGAGATCGTCGACCGCACCCGCAATGGCGGCGCCGAAATCGTCAATCTCCTGAAGACCGGCTCGGCGTTCTATGCGCCGGCGGCCTCCGCGATCGCGATGGCCGAGAGCTACCTGCGCGACAAGAAGCGCGTGCTGCCCTGCGCGGCCTATCTCAACGGCGAATACGGCGTAAAGGACATGTATGTCGGCGTGCCGACCGTGATCGGTTCCAAGGGCGTCGAGCGCATTGTCGAGATCGAGCTGACCGGCAAGGACCGTGAGGCGTTCGACAAGTCGGTCGGCGCGGTGCAGGGCCTGGTCGATGCCTGCAAGAAAATCGCGCCTGATCTGCTGGGCAAGTAACCGGCCGGGGTGATCGGCGCTAAGGCAATGAACTGCAACGCGATTCGGCGGTCAGGGTTGCCTTTGCGGTGGTATATAGTATACCAGAGTGAACGGAAGTGAACTTTACGAATTCACCGCGCGAGAGGGCAGCGTCCAGATGAATATCCATGAATACCAGGCCAAGGCGCTGCTGCACGAATTCGGGGTGCCGATTTCCAAGGGCGTCCCGGTGCTGCGGGCATCGGATTCCGATGTCGCCGCCAAGACGCTGCCCGGCCCGATCTGGGTGGTGAAGAGCCAGATCCACGCCGGCGGCCGCGGCAAGGGCAAGTTCAAGGAAGCCTCCGCCGGCGACAAGGGCGGCGTGCGGATCGCCAAATCGATCGCCGAGGTCAACGAATTCGCCAAGCAGATGCTGGGCGCGACGCTCGTCACGGTGCAGACCGGGCCGCACGGCAAGCAGGTCAACCGGCTCTACATCGAGGACGGCTCCGACATCGACAAGGAGTTTTATCTGTCGATGCTGGTCAACCGCGAAACCTCGGAAGTGTCGTTCGTGGTCTCGACCGAAGGCGGCGTCAATATCGAGGACGTCGCGCACAACAGCCCGGAGAAGATCCTCAATTTCTCGATCGATCCCGCCACCGGCATCATGGCCCATCACGGCCGCAAGGTCGCAAAGGCGCTGGGACTAACCGGCGACCTCGCCAAGCAGACCGAAAAGCTCGTCAGCCAGCTCTATGCGGCGTTCATCGCCAAGGACATGGCGATGCTCGAGATCAATCCGCTGGTGGTGACAAAACAGGGCCAGGTGCGCGTGCTCGACGCCAAGGTGTCGTTCGACGACAACGCGCTGTTTCGCCATCCCGAAGTGCTGGCGCTGCGCGACGAGACCGAGGAAGACGCCAAGGAGATCGAAGCGTCGAAATACGAACTGAACTACGTCGCGCTCGACGGCAATATCGGCTGCATGGTCAACGGCGCCGGCCTTGCGATGGCGACCATGGACATCATCAAGCTCTACGGCATGGCGCCGGCCAACTTCCTCGATGTCGGCGGCAGCGCCACCAAGGAGCGGGTCACCGCCGCGTTCAAGATCATCACCGCCGATCCCAACGTGAAGGGCATCCTGGTCAACATCTTCGGCGGCATCATGAAATGCGACGTCATCGCCGAGGGCGTGGTCGCCGCGGTGAAGGAAGCCGGCCTGAAAGTGCCGCTGGTGGTGCGGCTCGAAGGCACCAATGTCGACGCCGGCAAGAAGATCATCCGCGAATCCGGCCTCAACGTGCTGTCGGCCGACGATCTCGACGACGCCGCGCAGAAGATCGTCAAGGCCGTCAAGGGAGGCTGAGCCGATGGCCGCGGACCATCTCGCCGCGCCGGTGCCGCTGGAGGAACATCGCAAGCTCGCGGTGTTCGC
Organism: uncultured Alphaproteobacteria bacterium; assembly: GCA_963699465.1. GTDB lineage: Bacteria > Pseudomonadota > Alphaproteobacteria > Rhizobiales > Xanthobacteraceae > Bradyrhizobium. The sequence continues at coordinate 68,336 of CAVOTZ010000041.1, read as the reverse complement.
CGGCGAGTGGAGCGGCGAGGAGATGGTGTATCCGTCGCGCTGGACCTCGGGCGGCCCCGCGACATCGAAGGTCTCGGCCCGCATCGATCTCAACGGCTTCTATCTGATCCAGGACACGGTCCAGAGCCGCGACGGCCAGGAAACCTTCGCGACCCACGGCGTCTTCACCTACGACCGCGAGGACCGGCTCTACAAATTGTTCTGGCACGATTCGCTCGGCTATTACCCGCCGTCGCCGGCCTCCGGCGGCTGGAGCGGCAAGTCATTGATCCTGGTGCGCGGCTCGCTGCGCGGCAACGCGCGCCATGTCTATGAAGTGCTCGATGCCGACAGCTACAGCATGAAAATCCAGTTCTCGCCCGACGCGGAAGGATGGGCCGACGTGCTCACCGGCGTGTATCGGCGTGTCCATTAACCCGAAGTTTGGCCGTCTCTTGAAAGCAGTCCCATGCCCATCCTGATCGACAAGAATACCAAAGTCATCTGCCAGGGTTTCACCGGAAAGAACGGCACGTTTCATTCCGAGGCGGCGATCGCCTATGGCACCAAGATGGTCGGCGGCACGTCGCCCGGCAAAGGCGGCTCGACACATCTCAATCTGCCGGTGTTCGACACCGTCTCCGAGGCGCGCGAAAAGACCGGCGCCGATGCTTCGGTGATCTACGTGCCGCCGCCGGGCGCGGCGGACGCGATCTGCGAAGCCATCGATGCGGAAATCCCGCTGATCGTCTGCATCACCGAGGGCATTCCGGTGCTCGACATGGTCAGGGTCAAGCGCGCGCTGTCGGGATCGAAGTCGCGGCTGATCGGGCCGAACTGCCCGGGCGTGATGACCGCCGGCGAATGCAAGATCGGCATCATGCCGGCCAACATCTTCAAGCCCGGCAATGTCGGCATCGTCTCGCGCTCGGGGACGCTGACCTATGAGGCGGTGTTCCAGACCACCCAGGAAGGCCTCGGCCAGACCACCGCGGTCGGCATCGGCGGCGACCCGGTCAAGGGCACCGAATTCATCGACATGCTGGAGATGTTTCTGGCCGATCCCAAGACCACCTCGATCGTGATGATCGGCGAAATCGGCGGTTCGGCCGAGGAAGACGCCGCCCAGTTCCTGAAAGACGAGGCCAAGCGCGGCCGCAAGAAGCCGATGGTCGGCTTTATCGCCGGCGTCACCGCCCCTCCCGGCCGCCGCATGGGCCATGCCGGCGCGATCATCTCCGGCGGCAAGGGCGACGCCGGATCCAAGACCGCGGCGATGGAATCGGCCGGAATTGCCGTTTCGCCGTCGCCCGCGCGGCTCGGAAAGACCCTTGTCGAAAAATTGAAAGGTTAATTCAGTCCTTGGTTCTTTTCGGCGAGAACATTCGCGCCATATAGGTTAAAAGCGCTCATCACGCCGATCCGCCTCGCGGATTAGGCCTTGAGCGCCGTTTTCCATGCGCGAATTGAAATCACCAGGATGCAAGCATGTCTCGCCAGGACGCAAATGCAGCATTTGCCCTCTCTTCTTTTTTGCAGGGCACCAATGCGGCCTATATCGACGATCTCTACGCCCGCTTTGAACAGGACCCCGGCTCGGTCGATGCCGAGTGGCAGGAATTCTTCAAGAGCCTGAAAGACGCCCCCTCCGACGTCCGCAAGAACGCCGAAGGCGCTTCCTGGGGCCGCGACAACTGGCCGTTGGCGCCAAAGGACGACCTGACCTCCGCGCTCGACGGCAACTGGGTGCAGATCGAGAAGGCCGTCGGCACCAAGCTGGCCGCCAAGGCGCAAACCAAGGGCGCCGAGATTTCGGCCGCCGACGTCCATCAGGCCACGCGCGATTCGGTGCGTGCGCTGATGCTGATCCGGGCCTACCGCATGCGCGGTCATTTCCACGCCAAGCTCGATCCGCTCGGCATCGAGCCGGCGCGCGACCGCGAGGAGCTCGATCCGCGCTCCTACGGCTTTGTCGATGGCGATTTCGACCGCAAGATCTTCCTCGACCACGTGCTCGGCCTCGAATACGCGACCCTGCGCGAGATCGTCGCGATCTGCGAGCGGACCTACTGCCAGACGCTCGGCGTCGAGTTCATGCACATCACCAACGCCGCGCAGAAGAGCTGGATCCAGGAACGCATCGAGGGCCCGGACAAGGAGATCAGCTTCACCCGCGAGGGCCGGCGCGCGATCCTCAACAAGCTGATCGAAGCCGAGGGTTTCGAGAAGTTCTGCGATCTCAAATTCACCGGCACCAAGCGTTTCGGGCTCGACGGCGCGGAGTCGCTGATTCCGGCGCTGGAACAGATCATCAAGCGCGGCGGCAATCTCGGCGTGAAGGAGATCGTGATCGGCATGCCGCATCGCGGCCGCCTCAACGTGCTGACCCAGGTGATGGCGAAGCCGCACCGCGCGCTGTTCCATGAGTTCAAGGGCGGCTCCGCCAACCCCGACGCGGTCGAAGGCTCCGGCGACGTCAAATACCATCTCGGCGCCTCGTCGGACCGCGAGTTCGACAACAACCGGATTCATCTGTCGCTGACCGCCAACCCGTCGCATCTGGAGATCGTCGATCCCGTGGTGCTCGGCAAGGTGCGCGCCAAGCAGGACCAGCACGGCGATCCGCCGGACCAGCGCATTTCGGTGCTGCCGCTGTTGATGCATGGCGACGCCGCATTCGCGGGCCAGGGCGTGGTGGCGGAATGTTTCGGACTGTCGGATCTGAAGGGCTACCGCACCGGCGGTTCGCTGCACTTCATCGTCAACAACCAGATCGGTTTTACGACTTATCCGCGCTATTCGCGGTCGTCGCCCTATCCGTCCGATGTGGCCAAGATGATCGATGCGCCGATCTTCCACGTCAACGGCGACGATCCGGAAGCCGTGGTGTTCGCGGCCAAGGTCGCGATCGAGTTCCGGCAGAAATTCCACAAGCCCGTTGTGATCGACATGTTCTGCTACCGCAGGCATGGCCATAACGAAGGCGACGAGCCGATGTTCACCCAGCCGGTGATGTACAAGAAGATCGCTTCGCATCCCGGCACGGTCGAGATCTATTCCAAGCGGCTGGTCGCCGACGGCGTGATGACCGAAGGCGAGGTCGAAAAGGCCAAGGCCGACTGGCGCGCGCGGCTCGATGCCGAACTCGAGGCCGGCTCCGGCTACAAGCCCAACAAGGCCGACTGGCTCGACGGCAAATGGGCCGGCTTCAAATCCGCCGATGCCGAGGAAGACCCGCGCCGCGGCGTCACCGGCGTCGACATCGCGGTGCTCAAGGAGATCGGCCGCAAGATCACCAAGGTGCCCGATGGTTTTCGGGCCCATCGCACGGTGCAGCGTTTTCTGGAAAATCGCGCCAAGGCGATCGACAGCGGTATCGGGATCGACTGGGCGACCGGCGAGGGGCTGGCGTTCTGCACGCTGCTGCAGGAAGGCCATCACGTCCGGCTGTCCGGCCAGGACAGCGAGCGCGGCACCTTCTCGCAGCGCCATTCGGTGCTGATCGACCAGGAAGACGAGAGCCGTTACACGCCGTTCAATCATCTCGGCGGCGACCAGGGCCATTACGAGGTCATCAACTCGCTATTGTCGGAAGAGGCCGTGCTCGGCTTCGAATACGGCTATTCGCTCGCCGAACCCAACGCGCTGGCGATCTGGGAAGCGCAGTTCGGCGATTTCGCCAACGGCGCCCAGGTGCTGTTCGACCAGTTCATCTCGTCGGGCGAACGCAAATGGCTGCGCATGTCCGGCCTCGTCTGCATGCTGCCGCACGGCTATGAAGGGCAGGGGCCGGAGCATTCCTCCGCCCGGCTCGAGCGTTATCTGCAGATGTGCGCCGAAGACAACATGCAGGTGGTGTATCCCACCACGCCGGCGAACTTCTTCCACGTGCTGCGGCGCCAGTTGCACCGCGAAATCCGCAAGCCGCTGATCCTGATGACGCCGAAGTCGCTGCTGCGGCACAAGCGGGCGGTGTCGCGGCTCGACGAGATGGGCGAGAACACCACCTTCCACCGCATCCTCTACGACGACGCGCAGATGCTGCCGGACGAGAAGATCAAGCTGGTGCCGGATAACAAGATCCGCCGCATCGTGCTGTGCTCGGGCAAGGTCTATTACGATCTCTACGAGGAGCGCGAGAAGCGCGGCATCGACGACGTCTATCTGATGCGGGTCGAGCAGCTTTATCCGGTGCCGCTGAAGGCGCTGGTGGCGGAGCTTGGCCGGTTCAAGGGCGCCGAAGTGGTGTGGTGCCAGGAAGAGCCGCGCAACATGGGCGCGTGGCATTTCATCGAACCTTATCTCGAATGGGTGCTGAACCAGATCAACGCGCCGAACAAGCGTCCGCGCTATGCCGGGCGTGCCGCGGCAGCGGCCACCGCAACCGGGTTGATGTCGAAGCATCTGGCGCAGCTCAAGGCGCTGCTGGATGACGCGCTGAACTGACATTTGGACAAAACGCCGTGCCGGGGAGCGGTCTCGGGCACGGCGCCTGATTTCTAAAATCGGATTGAAGGCGTCGGCGGCGCTAGCCCGGCCATGACGCAAAGAGGAAACAGACCCATGACTGAAATTCGCGTTCCGACGCTCGGCGAATCCGTGACCGAGGCCACCATCGGCCGCTGGTTCAAGAAGGCCGGCGATGCGGTTGCCGTCGACGAGCCCCTGGTCGAGCTCGAGACCGACAAGGTCACGATCGAGGTCCCGGCGCCTTCCGCCGGCACGCTCGGCGAGATCGCCGCCAAGGACGGCGAGACCGTCGCGGTCGGCGCCCTGCTCGGCCTGATCAATGAAGGCGGAGCTGCTGCTGCCAAGCCCGCCGCGGCGCCTGCCAAGGCTGCTGCTCCGCCGCCGCCTCCGGCCGCCGCCGCGCCTGCGCCGGTCGCTGCCCCGCCCAAAACGCCGTCGGCCGATGCGCCGCTGGCGCCGTCGGTGCGCAAGATCTCGGCCGAGAGCGGCATCGACGCCGCCACCGTGCCCGGCTCCGGCAAGGACGGCCGCGTCACCAAGGGCGACATGCTGGCGGCAATCGAGAAGGCCGCGTCGGCGCCGACCCCGGTCAATCAGCCCGCCGCCGCGATGCAGGTCCGCGCGCCGTCGCCGGCCGACGATGCCGCGCGCGAGGAGCGCGTGAAGATGACGCGGCTGCGCCAGACCATCGCGCGCCGGCTGAAGGATGTGCAAAACACCGCCGCGATGCTGACGACCTTCAACGAGGTCGACATGAGCCACATCATGGCGATGCGGGCGCAGTACAAGGACGTGTTCGAGAAGAAGCACGGCAGCAAGCTCGGCTTCATGGGCTTCTTCACCAAGGCCTGCGTGCAGGCGCTGAAGGACATCCCGGCGGCCAACGCCGAGATCGACGGCACCGATTTGATCTACAAGAACTACTATCACATCGGCGTCGCCGTCGGCACCGACAAGGGCCTGGTGGTTCCGGTGGTGCGCGACTGCGACCAGAAGTCGATCGCCGACATCGAAAAGAGCATCGCCGATTTCGGCCGCCGCGCGCGCGACGGCCAGCTCAAGATCGATGAGATGCAGGGCGGCACTTTTACGATCACCAATGGCGGCATCTACGGCTCGCTGATGTCGACGCCGATCCTGAACGCGCCGCAATCCGCCATCCTCGGCATGCACAAGATCCAGGATCGTCCGGTCGCGATCGGCGGCAAGGTCGAGATTCGCCCGATGATGTATCTGGCGTTGTCCTACGATCATCGCGTGATCGACGGCAAGGAAGCGGTCACCTTCCTGGTGCGGGTCAAGGAGAGCCTGGAGGATCCGGCGCGGCTGGTGCTGGATCTCTGACGGGCGAGAATTTCCTGCATGCAATTTCCTGCATGATCGTTAGTTCATTTCGGGGAGCGGGGCTTTGACCGACAAGGTAGTCATCATCACCGGCGGCAGCCGCGGCATCGGCCGTGCCGCCGCGCTTGCGGTCGCGGCGCGCGGTTTTCGCGTGTTGTCGGCTATGCCAGCAACAAAGCAGCAGCCGACGAGGTCGTCGCCGCGATCGAAGGCAAGAACGGCAAGGCGATCGCGGTCAAATGCGACGTCGGCAGCGAAAGCGATATCCTCGCGATGTTCGCCGCCGCCGACAAGTTCGGCACGCTCGGCGCGCTGGTCAACAATGGCGGCATTGTCGGCAAGAGCGGCGTCCGCGTCGACGAGATGTCGGCCGAGCGCATCCAGCGCGTGATGGCGGTCAACGTCACCGGCAGCATCTTGTGCGCGCGCGAGGCGGTGAAGCGGATGTCGACCAAGCATGGCGGCAAGGGCGGCGTCATCATCAATATTTCATCGGTCGCGGCCAAGCTCGGTTCGGCCAACACCTATGTCGATTACGCCGCGTCGAAAGGCGCGATCGATTCCTTCACCCTGGACTTGGCCAGGAAGTCGCCGGCGAAGGCATTCGCGTCGCCGGCATCCGGCCCGGCCTGATCGACACCGACATTCACGCTTCCGGCGGCGAGCCCGACCGCGCCCATCGTCTGGCCCACATGGTGCCGATGAAGCGCGTCGGACAGGCGGACGAAATTGCCAACGCGATCGTCTGGCTGATGTCGGACGAGGCCTCCTACGTGACCAGCACGACGATCGACGTCTCGGGCGGGCGCTGAACCGCCAATACCCTGTCACATAATCCAGCTACAGGATTTCCATCATGGCTAGCTACGATCTCGTTGTCATCGGCACCGGCCCGGGCGGCTATGTCTGCGCCATCCGCGCCGCGCAGCTCGGCATGAAGGTCGCCGTGGTGGAGAAGAACGCCACGCTCGGCGGCACCTGCCTCAATGTCGGCTGCATGCCGTCAAAGGCGCTGTTGTACGCTTCCGAAATGTTCGAGGAGGCCGGGCATTCCTTTGCCAAGATGGGCGTCAGCGTTTCCGCGCCGAAACTCGATCTGCCCTCGATGATGAATTTCAAGCAGCAGGGCATCGACGGCAACGTCAAGGGCGTCGAGTTCCTGATGAAGAAGAACAAGATCGACGTCATCTTCGGCAAGGGAAAAATCCTCGGCACCGGCAAGGTTGAAGTCACGGGCGCCGACGGCAAGGCCCAGACCGTCGAGACCAAAAACATCGTGATCGCCACCGGATCCGACATCGCGCGGCTCAAGGGCATCGAGATCGACGAGAAGCGCATCGTGTCGTCGACCGGCGCGCTGTCGCTCGACAAGGTGCCGGCTAATCTTCTGATCGTCGGCGCCGGCGTGATCGGGCTCGAGCTCGGTTCGGTCTGGCACCGGCTCGGCGCCAAAGTCACCGTGGTTGAATTCCTCGACCGCATCCTGCCCGGCATGGACGGCGAGGTGGCAAAACAGTTTCAGCGCATTTTGGAAAAGCAGGGTTTTGCGTTCAAGCTCGGCGCCAAAGTTTCCAGCGTCGATACCTCGGGCAGCACGCTCAAAGCGACCATCGAGCCGGCCGCGGGCGGGCCATCGGAAACGCTGGAAGCCGACGTGGTGCTGGTCTGCATCGGCCGCGTCGCCTACACCGAGGGCCTCGGCCTGAAGGAAGCCGGCGTCGCGCTCGACAATCGCGGCCGGGTGCAGATTGATTCGCATTTCGCGACCAGCGTGAAGGGCGTCTACGCCATCGGCGACGTCGTCGCCGGACCGATGCTGGCGCACAAGGCGGAGGACGAAGGCGTCGCGGCGGCGGAGATTCTCGCCGGCCAGGCCGGCCATGTGAATTACGACGTTATCCCAGGTGTTGTGTATACCACGCCGGAAGTTTCCTCGGTCGGCAAGACCGAGGAGGAGCTGAAGCAGGCCGGCATCGCTTATACCGTCGGCAAATTTCCGTTTACCGCCAATGGCCGCTCCAAGGTCAACCAGACCACGGAAGGTTTTGTAAAGGTTCTCGCAGATGCGAAGACCGATCGGGTGCTTGGCGTGCACATCGTCGGCCGCGAAGCCGGTGAAATGATTCACGAAGCCGCCGTGCTGATGGAATTCGGCGGTTCGGCCGAGGATCTGGCGCGGACCTGCCACGCCCATCCGACCCGTTCCGAAGCGGTAAAGGAAGCCGCGCTTGCAGTCGGCAAGCGCGCGATCCATATGTGATCCCTACGTCCGGCTCGCGCCGGGCCGGGATGACATCATGCGCCGCCTGCTTCAGCCGCTCTGGATATTGCTCGCGATCATCTTTTTGATCGAGGCGTGGCTGTGGGATCACCTCGAGCCGATCGTGGCGGCCGCCGTCGCGGCACTGCCGCTGCGCACATTCAAGACCTGGCTTGCCGAGCGCGTCGACACCCTGTCGCCGGCGATGACCTTGATCGTGTTCATCGTGCCGGTGATTCCGCTGTTCCCGTTAAAACTGGTCGGGTTCTGGCTGCTCACCCACGAATACTGGATGAGCGCCATCGTCACCATCGTGTTCGCCAAATTCCTCGGCGTCGGCGTCGCCGCGTTCGTGTTCGACGTGACGCGGCCGAAGCTTCTGGAGATGGCGTGGTTCGAAAAACTCTATGAATTCGTGCTGGCGCTGCGCGCCAAGGCGCTGGCGCTGGTCGAGCCGGTCAAGCTTCGCATCCTCGACATGCTGCGCGGCAACGGCGAAGGCTGGTCGTCGCGCATGCTGCGCCTGATCCAGCGCTTCCGCAAAAGCGTGCACGAGGCAAGGTAGCGCGCGGAGTTACGCTCGCAAAAATATCCGGTGAGGCTTTTTTCTTCCCCTCTCCCCCCGTGGGAGAGGGTGGCTCGCATCTCTTGATGCGAGACGGGAGAGGGGGCCCTGACTCTCGTTCTGCGGCGACCCCTCTCCCGCCTCCGCTTCGCTTCGGCACCCTCTCCCACAAGGGGAGAGGGGAGCCATTGGCGTTTCGATAATTTCAAAAAACACAGCGCCGATGTTTGTCGCACCTCTCCCATAGGGAGAGGTCGAATTGCGAAGCAATTCGGGTGAGGGGTTTTAGCTCATCGACAGGCCGCAGCCCCTCACCCGCGCCTGCGGCGCGACCTCTCCCTATGGGAGAGGTGAAGTAAGCGCCGCCTCGACACTTATGTCCTTACGGCAAATGCAGCAGATGCGGCATGAACAGGCCGAGCGCGGTGAAGCCGATGCCGACCAGCGTCAGCAGGCCCGATATTCCGGCCAGCGCCATGATGCTGGTGATGATGGTGGCCGACGCCAGCACGATGCCGATCTGGAACGCGGCCGACGCCAGTTCATAATGATGGTATTTTGCCTCGGCGAGGTCGCGCTCTTCTTCGGCGACCTTGGCGCGTTCGGCCAGTTGCTCGGTGCCTTCCTTGGTCTCGGGCTCGGAGCGGTAGCGCTGAGCGGTCTTCTGCCAGTCCTCGATCTGCTTCTGCACCGCGGCCTTGGTGGCGTCGTCGGTGGTGGCGCCGAGGCCGAGCTTGGCCTGTTCGGCCGCGGTCTGCACCGTGGTGCGGCGGATGCTCTTGGCCTGGAAGAACGCCCACAGGTTCGAGGCCTCGACATTCTTGGCGATCGATTCGGTCTGCGCGCCCTTGCCCAGCGTCTCCGACAACGCCAGGCACAACGCGATGATCGCGATCAACAGCGCGATATTGCGGTTCTCGCTGCGAGGCTTCCTTGGCCTGGTCCGCCTGCTCCATGCTCTCATGTGCGCTCATGATATCCTCCCTGCCTGATGCCGTGAGGATTGACCGAACGGCGCGCGGCGCGCAAGGGGCAAGCGCGCTGATGCGGCGACTGTGACGTTGATAAGAGGGAGTTTTTACGCGCGCGGATGCGCGGTGCGATAGACTTCGAGCAGGCGCTCGCTGTCGATGCCGGTATAGATCTGCGTGGTGGAGAGCGAGGCGTGGCCGAGCAATTCCTGGATCGCGCGCAGGTCGCCGCCGCGGCTCAACAGATGCGTTGCAAAGGAATGTCTCAATGCATGCGGCGTGGCGCTGTCGGGCAGGCCGAGCACGCCGCGCATCCGCTCCATCGTAAGCTGGATGATGCGCGCCTTGAGCGGGCCGCCGCGCGCGCCGACAAACATCGGCCCCTCCGGCGGTAGCGGGTGCGGGCACATCGCGACATAGTCCTGCACCAGCGCCAGCACGTTCTGCAGCACCGGCACCATGCGGGTCTTGTTGCCCTTGCCGGTCACGACCAGCACGTCGCCTTCACCGGGCTTCGGGATCTCGCGGCGTTTCAAGCCGAGCGCTTCGGAGATGCGCAGGCCGGATCCGTACAACAGCGCCATCACGGCGGCATCGCGCGCCCAGATCCAGGGATCGCGGTCTTCGCCGGCGCGTTCGTCGGCATCGGTGAGGCGTTTTGCCGCCGCCATCTGGATCGGTTTCGGCAGGCTCTTGCCGATCTTGGGCGCGCGGATCGCGGAGAGCGCGCCGACCTTGCCCTTGCCTTCGCGCTCGAGAAAGCGCGCGAACGAGCGCAGGCCGGCCAGCGACCTTGCCAGCGAGCGTCCGCCGATCTCGTCGGCGCGCCGCATCGCCATGAAGGCGCGGATGTCGGTGGCCTCCAGCGCGGCAAAGCGCTTCAGCGTCACCTGCGCGCCCCAATGCTCGCCGAGAAAGCTGAGGCATTGGCGCAGGTCGCGCGTGTAGGCTTCCAGCGTCTTCGGCGACAGCCGCCGTTCGGCGCGCAGATGCGACAGCCAGCGCGTCATCTGCAGCGACAGCGGTCGCGTCGGCGCAGGCGAGTTCGATCGGCTGAACGGCCGCGGTCGATTCGGCTTTGGTTTCGGTGCGGGCCATGGAACTGACTTCGGCGTGATTCTCGCCGATTATATCGCATCTGTTTCGTTTACCGTTCGCTAAGGTGGGCAAACTTCGCGCGCCCGAGGCTGGCCCCGGCCGCCGCGCGGTCTTAAGTTAGCCGCGCTTTCCGCCTTTTGGGCCTGATTCTCCATGGACGATACGATTCGCGCCACACCGCCTGCCGCCTCATCGACGCGCGTCGTCGATGTGCTGGTGCCGGTTGCGCTCAATCAGGCCTATTCCTACCGGGTGCCGCGCGGCATGGAGCTCAAGCCGCGGCGACGTCGTCTGCGTGCCGCTCGGGCCGCGCGAGGTGGTCGCGGTGGTGTGGGCGGAGAACGCAAAGCCCGATCCGCGGCTGCACAACCGGCTGAAGGATGTCGGCGAAAAGCTCGACGTGCCGCCGTTGACGCAGGAGCTGCGTTCGCTGGTCGACTGGGTCGCGAACTACACCTTGTCGGCGCGCGGCATGGTGCTGCGCATGTGCTTGCGGATGGGCGACAATCTCGGCCCCGAGCGGACGCGGGTCGGCGTGCGGCTGATCGGCGAGCCGCCGCGGCGCATGACGCCGGCGCGGCGGCGGCGTGATCGACTGCCTGTCCGACGGCCTGCTGCACGGCAAGTCGGACGCGGCGCGCGAAGCCGGCGTCTCCACCGGCGTGATCGACGGGCTGGTCGACGAAGGCACGCTGGAAACCGAGGCCGATGCCGCCGCCTCCGCCGCCGCCCGCGCCGGATCCGTCGTTTGCGCAGCCGGAGTTTTCCAGGCAGCAGCGCACCGCGGTCGACGCGATGCGGGCGCTCGCCGCCAACGGCAGCTTTCACACCGCGCTGCTCGACGGCGTCACCGGCTCGGGCAAGACCGAAGTTTATTTCGAGGCGATCGCGGAAACCATCCGCCGCGGCAAACAGTCGCTGATCCTGATGCCGGAGATCGCGCTGACCGGCCAGTTCCTCGATCGCTTCGCCAACCGTTTTGGCGTGCGGCCGCTGGAGTGGCATTCCGAACTGACGCCGCGCACCCGCGCGCGCAACTGGGCGGCGATTGCCGTCGGGCGCGGCGCCGGTCATTGTCGGCGCGCGCTCGGCGCTGTTCATGCCCTATGCCAATCTCGGTCTCGATCGTCGTCGATGAGGAGCACGACCAGGCCTACAAGCAGGACGAAGGCGCGCATTACCATGCCCGCGACATGGCGGTGGTGCGCGGCGCATATCGCCAAAATCCCGGTCGATGCTGGCCTCCGCGACGCCGTCGATCGAGAGCGAGGTCAATGCGCGCAAGGGCCGTTACCAGCGCGTGGCGCTGCCGTCGCGGTTCGGCGGCCAGCACATGCCGCATATCGAGGCGATCGACATGCGGCGCGAGCCGCCGGCGCGCGGCCGTTTCATTTCGCCGCGACTGGCCGAGCGAGATCAGAACCGCGATCGAACGGCGCGAGCAGGCGCTGCTGTTCCTCAACCGCCGCGGCTACGCGCCGCTGACCCTGTGCCGGGCCTGCGGGCATCGCTTCGCCTGCACCATCTGCGATGCCTGGCTGGTCGATCACCGGTTTCGCCAGCGGCTGGTGTGCCATCATTGCGGCTTCTCGATGCCGCGCCCGCATACATGCCCGCATTGCGCACGCCGAGGAGACGCTGGTCGCGGTCGGCCCCGGCGTCGAGCGCCTGCAGGAAGAGGCGGCGGCGCTGTTTCCGGACGCGCGCACCATGGTGCTGTCGAGCGATTTGATCACCTCGATCGAGACCATGCGCTCGGAACTGAACGAGATCGCCGAAGGCCGCGTCGACATCATCATCGGCACCCAACTGGTGGCGAAGGGGCATAATTTCCCGCGGCTCAATCTGGTCGGCGTGGTCGATGCGGATCTCGGCCTCAGCAACGGCGATCCGCGCGCCGCCGAGCGCACCTTCCAACTGCTGAATCAGGTGATCGGCCGCGCCGGGCGCGAGCAGGGCCGCGGCGTCGGCTATCTGCAGACCCACCAGCCCGATCATCCCGTGATGAAGGCGCTGGTGGCCTGCGACCGCGAGGCGTTTTATGCCAGCGAGATCGAATCGCGCGAGCGCGCCGGCTATCCGCCGTTCGGCCGGCTGGCGAGCCTGATCATTTCCGCCGGCGACCGGCCGACCGCCGAAGGCTTTGCGCGCAAGCTCGCCGCGATCGCGCCGATCGACGAGCGCATCCAGGTGCTCGGCCCCGCCGAAGCGCCGCTCGCGGTCATCAAGGGCCGCTATCGCTTCCGGCTACTGGTAAAAGCGCTGCGCAATGTCGACGTCTCCGAGTACCTGCGCGAATGGCTCGCGGCCGCGCCCAAGACCAAAGGCAACCTCAAGCTCGAAGTCGATGTCGATCCGCAGAGCTTTTTGTAATTCGACGTCACCAATAAAAAAGCCTGCCGTCATTGGCGACGGCAGGCTTTTCTTTGAACGCGCAGGAAACCCTGCGGCGGTTACGCCACGCAACGCTCACCGAACTTTGGGGACGGAAGCGGCGCTGAAGACGCCGTTAGGAGACGACCTCGGCGGTGACGCGGCCGACGCCGGCGCTGGTCAGGCCGATGGCGCGCGCGGCGCCGGTCGAGAGGTCGAGCACGCGGCCGCGGACGAACGGGCCGCGGTCGTTGACGGTCACGATGACGCTTCGGCCGCCATGGGTGACGCGCAGCCTGGTGCCGAACGGCAGCGAGCGGTGGGCGCAGGTCATGGCGTTCTGGTTCATGCGCTGGCCCGAAGCGGTCCGGCTGCCGGACTTCGTTGCCGTAATAGGAGGCCATGCCCGAGAAGCTGCGTCCGGAGCCCGACGTCGGGCCCATGGAAGCGTTGGCGTCGCGCCAGGAAGCGCCTGCCGCCGAACCGGTGGCGGTCTCGGAGCCCGCGCTGGCGTGATGATGGTGGTGGTGCCAGGCGTGGTGGTGATGCCGGGGCCGGGCGGAGGCTTCAGAGATACCCCCTCCGAACACGACAGTTGCGGCGAAAACAGCGAGCGCCGTGCGTGACCGGGTTCCAGTTCCCTGTGCTGACTTTTTGGATACGATCATATAGTTGTCCCTCAAGATAGTATTGCCACATATATGGCAAGTGGAACCCCCGCTCCAGTTGACGTGGGTCGGCGTTTGATGACCGAATAAGGCGTGAATTGGGCAGTAGAGTTGGTTTGTATCCGCCTGACACATCTTGTGACGGATGTTAAGTAATCGAACAATGTTCCGTAATCTTGGTCGTTAACCATTTTTAACCAATTCAATACTTGGATTTACTGTTATCGTAAGTCTACTGTCGATTGTGCGAGATTTGTTCAAGTAATGCGCCGCCCGAATGACTCCGGCGGGTTGCGGCCGTTCCGGCCCGTTCGTCATGGGGGCATGCGCTGAGCGAGGGAACGAATGCCGGTTCCGGGGACCGCCGATTCGACCGGTCGCCGTTGCCGGCCGCCGCGATGGTGGCGGCTCGCTCGCGGTGGATTTTCAGGCCGCGAAAAATCGCTGTTGAGGCCGGTGCGACAGGGCATCGCGAGAGGCCCGCGTCATGTTGCACCTGCGCTCTCGCTATGTTAGCAAAGCCGCGATTTTAACGGTCCCGGCACCGCTCGTGTCGGTCGAAAATCGAAGTCCCGCTTGAATTCCAAGGGCTTGGATGCGGCGCCGCAGCGTGGCGACGGTTTTTGCCTTGCGAATTTGACAGCTAAAAAGAGCGCGCTTGTGGCTGCAGAAGATCCGTCCGTATCAGGTGTGTCCGGCCGTTATGCGACGGCGTTGTTCGAATTGGCGCGCGACGAGAAATCCGTCGACGCGGTAAAGGCCGATCTCGATCGCTTTGCCGCGATGCTCGCCGACAGCGAAGATTTGAAGCGCCTGGTGCGCAGCCCGGTGTTTTCGGCGGATGTGCAGTCGAAGGCGCTGGCCGCCGTGCTCGACAAGGCCGGCTATTTCCGGCATCGCCGCCAACTTCCTGAGAGTGCTCACCGCCAACCGGCGGCTGTTCGCGGTCGCCGACGTGATCCGCGCCTTCCGCGCCCTGGTCGCCAAATTCAAGGGCGAGGCCACCGCCGATGTGACGGTCGCCGAAACGCTCAGTGACAAGAATCTCGACGCTCTGAAGACCGCGCTGAAATCAGTGACGGGCAAGGACGTTGCGCTCAACGTGAATGTGGACCCCTCCATCATCGGCGGCCTCGTGGTCAAGCTCGGCAGCCGCATGGTGGATAGTTCGCTTCGCACCAAACTCAATTCGATCAAGAACGCGATGAAAGAGGCAGGCTGATGGATATCCGCGCCGCGGAAATTTCCGCGATCCTCAAGGACCAGATCAAGAATTTCGGCCAGGAGGCTGAGGTTTCCGAAGTCGGACAGGTGCTGTCCGTCGGCGACGGCATCGCCCGCGTCTACGGCCTCGACAACGTCCAGGCCGGCGAAATGGTCGAGTTCGAGAACGGCACCCGCGGCATGGCGCTGAACCTCGAAACCGACAACGTCGGCATCGTGATCTTCGGCGCCGACCGCGAGATCAAGGAAGGCCAGACCGTCAAGCGCACCCGCGCCATCGTCGACACCCCGGTCGGCAAGGGCCTGCTCGGCCGCGTGGTCGATGCGCTCGGCAATCCGATCGACGGCAAGGGCCCGATCCAGGCCGACAAGCGCATGCGCGTCGACGTCAAGGCGCCCGGCATCATTCCGCGCAAATCGGTCAACGAGCCGATGGCGACCGGCCTGAAGTCGATCGACGCGCTGATCCCGGTCGGCCGCGGCCAGCGCGAATTGATCATCGGCGACCGCCAGACCGGCAAGACCGCGATCGCGCTCGACACCATTCTGAACCAGAAGCCGCTCAACGCGCAGCCGGACGAGAACATCAAGCTGTATTGCGTCTATGTCGCGATCGGCCAGAAGCGCTCGACCGTCGCCCAGTTCGTCAAGGTGCTCGAAGAGCAGGGCGCGCTGGAATATTCCATCATCGTCGCCGCCACCGCGTCCGATCCGGCGCCGATGCAGTACATCGCGCCGTTCACCGGCTGCACCATGGGCGAATATTTCCGCGACAACGGCATGCACGCCGTCATCATCTATGACGATTTGTCGAAGCAGGCGGTGGCCTATCGCCAGATGTCGCTGCTGCTGCGCCGCCCGCCGGGCCGCGAAGCCTATCCCGGCGACGTGTTCTATCTGCATTCCCGCCTGCTCGAGCGCGCCGCCAAGCTCAACAAGGATCAGGGCTCGGGCTCGCTGACCGCGCTGCCGGTCATCGAAACCCAGGCCAACGACGTCTCGGCCTACATCCCGACCAACGTGATCTCGATTACCGACGGCCAGATCTTCCTGGAAACCGACCTGTTCTTCCAGGGCATCCGCCCGGCGGTGAACGTCGGTCTGTCGGTGTCGCGCGTCGGATCGTCGGCGCAGACCAAGGCGATGAAGAAGGTCGCCGGCAAGATCAAGGGCGAACTGGCGCAGTACCGCGAAATGGCGGCGTTCGCGCAGTTCGGTTCCGACCTCGACGCCTCGACCCAGCGCCTGCTCAACCGCGGCTCGCGCCTCACCGAACTCCTGAAGCAGCCGCAATTCTCGCCGCTGAAGATGGAAGAGCAGGTTTGCGTGATCTAGGCCGGCACCAACGGCTATCTCGACGCGCTTCCGCTCAACAAGGTGCGTGCCTTCGAGGACGGCCTTTTGTCGCTGCTGCGCGGCAAGAACGTCGAGATTCTCAACGCCATCCGCGACAGCCGCGATCTGAGCGACGACACCGCCGGCAAGCTGAAGGCGGTGGTCGAGGCTTTCAGCCAAGACGCTGGCTTAAGTTCTTCCACGCTTTGGTGCGTGGGTCATAAATCAAGGACGCGGCTGCCCGGCACAAGGCCGGGCATGACGAAAAAAGGGTTCGTGGCCGGATCGACGATCAGGCCGCCGGGGTGAACTAGGAAATGGCTTCACTAAAAGACATGCGGGTCCGCATCGCCTCCACCAAGGCGACGCAGAAGATCACCAAGGCCATGCAGATGGTCGCGGCGTCGAAACTGCGCCGGGCGCAGACCGCCGCCGAAGCGGCGCGGCCCTACGCCGAAAAGATGGACGCCGTGATTTCCAACATCGCAACGGCGGCCGCGGGTTCGCCCGGCGCGCCGGTGCTGCTGGCCGGCACCGGCAAGGATCAGGTGCACCTGCTGCTGGTCTGCACCGGCGAGCGCGGCCTGTCGGGCGCCTTCAACTCCTCGATCGTGCGGCTCGCCCGCGAGCGCGCGCTGGCGCTGATCAACCAGGGCAAAGAGGTCAAGTTCTTCTGCGTCGGCCGCAAGGGCTATGAGCAGCTGCGCCGAAACTTCGACAGGCAGATCGTCGAGCATCTCGACCTGCGCGCGGTGCGCCAGCTCGGCTTCGGCAATGCCGAGGACATCGCCAAGAAGGTTATGGCGCGCTTCAATGCCGGCGAGTTCGACGTCTGCACGCTGTTCTATTCGCGCTTCAAATCCGTGATCGCGCAGATCCCGACCGCGCAGCAGATCATTCCGCTGGTGGTCGAAGCCAAGAGCGCCAATGCCGGTCCCGGCGACCTCCTACGAATACGAGCCGGAAGAAGACGAGATCCTGACGCGCCTGCTGCCGCGCAATCTGGCGGTGCAGATCTTCCGCGCGCTGCTGGAAAACAACGCCTCGTTCTACGGCGCGCAGATGAGCGCGATGGACAACGCCACCCGCAACGCCGGCGACATGATCCGCAAGCAGACCCTGATCTACAACCGAACCCGTCAGGCCATGATCACCAAGGAGCTGATCGAAATCATCTCCGGCGCCGAGGCGCTCTAGCCGTTCGCGCAATGGACTGACGGACTTCCAGAGACAGAATTCGAAGGAGAGAGTTTTATGGCCGCACCCGCAAACCAGACCGGACGCATCACCCAGGTCATCGGCGCCGTCGTCGACGTGCAGTTCGAAGGCCATCTGCCGGCCATTCTGAACGCGATCGAAACCAAGAACGGCGGTAACCGCCTGGTGCTCGAAGTGGCGCAGCATCTCGGCGAATCCACGGTGCGCACCATCGCGATGGACACCACCGAAGGCCTGGTCCGCGGCCAGGAAGTCACCGACACCGGCGCGCCGATCCGCGTTCCGGTCGGCGACGGCACGCTCGGCCGCATCATGAACGTGATCGGCGAGCCGATCGATGAAGCCGGTCCGATTGCTTCGTCCGGCACGCGTCGCGATCCATCAGCCGAGGCGCCGACCTATACCGACCAGGCCACCGAAGCCGAAATTCTCGTCACCGGCATCAAGGTCGTCGACCTGCTGGCGCCCTACGCCAAGGGCGGCAAGATCGGCCTGTTCGGCGGCGCCGGCGTCGGCAAGACCGTGCTGATTCAGGAGCTGATCAACAACGTCGCCAAGGCGCATGGCGGTTATTCGGTGTTCGCCGGCGTCGGCGAGCGTACCCGCGAAGGCAACGACCTCTATCACGAGTTCATCGAATCCAAGGTCAATGCCGATCCGCACAATCCCGATCCGAGCGTCAAATCGAAATGCGCGCTGGTGTTCGGCCAGATGAACGAGCCGCCCGGCGCCCGCATGCGCGTGGCGCTGTCCGGTCTGACGGTCGCCGAGCATTTCCGCGACCAGGGCCAGGACGTGCTGTTCTTCATCGACAACATCTTCCGCTTCACCCAGGCAGGCTCCGAAGTGTCGGCGCTGCTCGGCCGTATTCCTTCGGCGGTGGGCTATCAGCCGACGCTCGCCACCGACATGGGCGCGCTGCAGGAGCGCATCACCACCACGCACAAGGGTTCGATCACCTCGGTGCAGGCGATCTACGTGCCGGCCGACGACTTGACCGACCCGGCGCCCGCGACCTCGTTCGCGCATTTGGACGCCACCACGGTGCTGAACCGCGCGATCTCGGAAAAGGGCATCTATCCCGCGGTGGATCCGCTCGAACTCGACCTCGCGCATGCTGTCGCCGCTGATCGTCGGCGAGGAGCACTACCAGACCGCGCGCATGGTCCAGCAGGTGCTGCAGCGCTACAAGTCGCTGCAGGACATCATCGCCATTCTCGGCATGGATGAATTGTCCGAAGAAGACAAGATCGCCGTCGCCCGCGCCCGCAAGATCGAGCGCTTCCTGTCGCAGCCGTTCCACGTCGCCGAAATCTTCACGGGATCGCCGGGCAAGTTCGTCGACCTCGCCGACACCATCAAGGGTTTCCGCGGACTCTGCGAAGGCAAGTACGACCATCTGCCGGAAGCCGCCTTCTACATGGTCGGCACCATCGAAGAAGCCGTCGAGAAGGGCAAGAAGCTCGCGGCCGAAGCGGCTTAATTGACGAATAGCGAATTTTGCGCCGATTAGCGATGGGAGTGGCGAATGAGGGAGCCTCGCAGGGTGATTGTTCCATACTCGCCATGGCCGCTATGTCGGCCACTCGCCACGCAACGTGATGCCAGATCGAAGCAGGTATCTTCCCGATGGCCACCTTCCACTTCGATCTCGTCTCCCCGGAAAAGCTCGCCTTCTCGGGCGAAGTCGATCAGGTCGACGTTCCCGGCGTCGAGGGCGATTTCGGCGTGCTCGCCGGCCATGCGCCGGTGGTGGCTGCGATCCGGCCCGGGATTCTGATCGTGACGTCGGGCGGCACGCAGCAGAAGATCATCGTGCTCGGCGGCCTTGCCGAAGTCTCCGACAAGGGCCTCACGGTGCTGGCGGATGTCGCGACCTCGATCCAGGAGCTGGACAAGCAGGCTTTCGCCGAGCAGATCTCCGGCATGGAAGCCAAGCTCGCCGAAAAGGAAGGCTCCGAGCTCGATCACGCGATCGAGCGGCTCGACCATTTCAAGAGCATCCAGCACGAGATCAATTCGACGGCGATGCATTAATCGATCGGCTGAGCAGTATCGTTCACCGGAATCCTTAAGCGCGTTCACAAGCGCGTCTTTTCAACGCGCTATGGCATACACGCCGAACGCTTGCGGCGTGGTGCGCTGCTGATCCGCGGTTCATCGCGCGTCGGTCGATCGCGCGATCTGCGGACGCGGCACTTGCAGAGCGCCGCACCGCGTCCGGGATACGATCAACGCGCGCGCCGCGCCGCGCGCTCTGTCGCGCCGGTTTTTCGCGCTGAACCTGCATCAACGGACATCCGCAGCCAATGCCTCGCGGCCGGCTGAACCCGGTTGCGCCGCAGCTCGTCCGGCGGCATTCTGCGGGCCCGATCGTTGGCGTGAGGCCTGAGCCTTCATGAAGCGCAAGATAGCGGCGATTTTTGCTGCCGATATTGCCGGTTACAGCAGGCTGGTGGCCGAGGACGAAGAAGAGACGCTGCGGCGTCTGGCCTCCTATCGCGCCGTCACCGATGATTTCATCGCCAAGGCCGGCGGCCGCATCTTCAACACCGCGGGAGATGCGGTGCTGGCGGAATTCCCCAGCGCGGTCGAGGCGGTGCGCTGCGCGATCGACATCCAGGAAAGCCTGCGCACCCGCAACATGGCGTATCCGCCCAGCCGGCAGATGAGTTTTCGGATCGGCATCACCATCGGCGACGTGGTCGAGCGCGATGGCGATTTGCTCGGCGACGGCGTCAACATCGCGGCGCGTCTCGAAGGACTGGCCGAAGTCGGCGGCATCTGCATTTCGCGCGCGGTGCATGAACAGGTCGCCAACAAATTATCGGTGCAGTTCTCCGACATCGGCGCACAGGAAGTGAAGAACATCCCGACGCCGGTGCATGCCTTCATGGTGGCGATGCGCCGCGAGGACGGCAGCTACGCGACGCCGCAATTCAAAAAGCCGCTGCCACCGCGTCCCGCCGCGGCCGGTCCGCACTGGATGTGGCCGGTCGCGGTCGCGGTGGTGTGCCTGGCCGCGATCGGCGTGATCGGCTTTCTCTACTTCACCAAGCTCGAGCTACACGAAAAATCCCGCGAGCCTGCGCAGGCCAGCAACGCCGCGCCGGCGCCAAGGCCATCGGCTGTTTCGGTCGCGCCTCCGGTCACACCGGAGACCGCCGCGGCGGCGGTGGCGCCTTCGGTGTCGTCGCCCGCGCTTCCGACCGGCGAGCGGTTTTCAGCCGATCTGGTGCCGTTCGTTCAGGACCGGACCCGCGCCGTGCTGGCCAACGAATATGCCGCCGCGGGAGAGCCCAAGGCGCTGGCTCTGAATACCAACGGCTTGATCGGGATGGCCAGCGCGGCCAGCGAAGACGCCGCCAAAAGTGCTGCGCTCGACCAGTGCCAGAAGCGCGCCGACGCCATTCACTCGCCGCGCAAGTGCGAAATCTATGCCGTCGGCAATTCGGTGGTCTATCCGCATGGCCGGCCGCCGCTGCCGCCTCTGCCGTGGATCAGGCGCGATCCCTCGATCGAAAAGCCGTTCGCGCCGGCCGCGATGCCGTTCATGCGCGACCAGGCGCGCGGCCGGCTGGAGAGCAGCTATGTGCCCGGCAAGAAGCCCAAGGCGATTGCGATGGGGCCGGGCGGCAATGACATCTTCTACACCGACGGCGCCAGCGTCGCCGGAAGTGGTGCGCCGAGCGCTGGAGACCTGCGGCGCGCTGGCGGGTGTTCCCTGCCGGATCGTGGCGGTCGACGATTCGTTCGTGGTCCCGGTGCCGACCATCATGAAAGCCACCGGCATGTTCCACCCCTCCGACAATTCCGCGATTGCCAGCGACGCCCGCGACGACGTGATGCGTCAGCTCGCGGAGGCATCGACGGGGTGGACCGCGGTCGCGATCGGTTCAGCCGGCCATCCGGGGCTGGCGCTGAAGGCCGCCAGCGAACAGGATGCGGTCAACGGCGCGCTCGCCGATTGCACCAGACACGACGGCAATTGCCACATCATCGCGATCGGACCGTATACGGTCGAGCCGAATTAGGGCGTTTTCGAGCGAAGTGGATACCGGTTCGCGTGAAGAAAACGCGTCAAACAAGAATCTAGAGCTTCGGTTCTGATTCTATCAGAACCGAAGCTCTAGCGCGTGAGTTCGCCACCACGCGGCCACGCTCAAATGGGTCGCGCGGTCGATCTTATCTGTGTAATGGCGACGCCGGAGATCGCGAGCAGCCCGCCGACAATCAGCTTTGCGGTGATGCGGTCGCCAAGGAACAACACGCTCGAAACCAGCGCGAACACCGGAAGCAGCAGGCCGAAGGGTGCGACGCGGTCCATGGAGCAACGGGCGATCAGCCAGAACCAAAGGCCGAAGCCGACAATTCCTCCGATGAAAATGGTGTAGGCCAGCGCCAGCCAGCCACGCCGATCCGCCGTGACCAGGCTCGCCGCTTGCCCATGTTCGAGCAGCAACGACATCAATAGGACCTGCGGCACCGTCAGCAACGAAAACCACCCCATCAACATCAGCGGATCAAAAGGGCCGTAGCGCTTGGTCAGCACGTTCGACACCGCGAACGCAAAGGCTGCCCCGACCACCAGCAGCAACGGCAGCGCGTTGGCCGACAGGCCAGGCCCGGCCGCCAACACGACCACGCCGACGAATGCAAGCACCACGCCGGCGGACGTCGTGAGCGATGGCCTCTCCGCCAGCAGCGGCCAGGCCAACAGGACGGTGAAGGGCGGAGCGAGTTGATAGGCGACGGCCGACAGGCTTCCCGAGCCGAGCCCCAAGCCAACATAGAACAGCCCGAAGTTCAGTCCACCCAGGAAAACCGAAATCGCCGCGATCGGGCCGAGCTGTTGACGTGTCGGCCTTTTGACGAACGGAATAAGCAAGAGCGCGATGGCCAGGAAGCGCAGTCCGAGGAAGAAGAGAGGCGGAAACTCCATCACGCCCACCTTGATGGCCACGAACTGATAACCCCAGAGCAAGGGGACGGCCACCGCGCAGACGATCTGGAGGGCAGACATCGCATTGTTCCTTTCAAGACCATTCGGTCCAGATATCGACGCGCTGACAGCGGAGGCGTCCATGGCTTGTTCTACCTGTTATGGCTTGCTCTACCTGATGAAGCGGTCGAGAAGCGCGTCGGCGGTGGCTTGCGACGCGACCCGTGTCGGCGCCGTTTTGCCGACCACGCGCAGCCCCTCGACGAAACAGACGAGAATCCGGGCGGCACTCGAAGGCTCGACCCCATCGGCCAATTGGCCGGCCGCCTTCGCGCGGGAAAAAGCGTCCGCCACCCTGGCTTCCATGGCTTTGAAAAAGCCCGCGATGCGACGATCGATTTCAGCATCGCGGCCGGCCATTTCCATGGCGGTGGCCACCAGCAGACATCCGCGCCGACCGTTGGCGGCGCTGGTGCGGTCAACGTAGCCGGCAAGGTAAGCCCGCAGGCCGTCGACCGGCTCTCGGGGCGCAGCGAGTTCGCCATCCATCCGGGTCAGGGCATCGGCCGCGTAGCGATCCAGCGCCCGCAAGAACAGCGAGTGCTTGTCGCCGAACGCGGCATAAAGGCTGCCACGCGAGAGTTTGGTGGCACGAAGCAGATCCGGCAGCGCCGTGGCGTGATAGCCGCGCGACCAGAACACGCCCATCGCGCGTTCGACCGCGGCGTCGGTGTCGAAACTTCGGGGGCGGCCGCGAGGCGACCGCACGGGGGTTTGGTGTCGCATCGCACAATTATAGACCGATCGGTCTTTAAATGGCAAGCGAAATACCCCTTCACGGGATGCCGGGACCTGTGGCAATCTTTGCTTGTATCGACCTTGCCGGGGGATCAAAAGGTGCGCCAGGCTTTCCTCACCGCCGTCGCGGCGGCGGTTTCGCTGCTGACTTTCGTTGCATCGCCGATACTTGCCAATGAGCAAGCCCCGCAGACCGGGCGTCAATTGGCTGGCGGGGACGCCGGGACAGGCCCGGCGGGGGGCAAACATTCACGAATGGTCAGGGCCCATAGCCGGGCAATACGATTTGTATATCGCCAGCGCGATCTTTATGCCCCTGGCGCTCCCCCGCCCGCTGGGGGCGAGGCGTTATATCGATGGTGCCGCCAAACGGTCATCATCGGACATGGGTGGCCCACACCGACGCCGGATCGTCCACACCAGGTATCGATGAATGCCTGGCACGCCGTTGGGATGATTGATGCCTGCGTGCAGTCGCACGGCGAAATCCGTTAGAGCACGGTGCGGGCAGGTTGGCCTCGATGGGGGAGGTTAAAATGCGACGATTGCTGGTTTGTTGTCTCTTTCTTCTGTTGGCCAATTCGGCCGAGGCGAAAGATCGCGGCCCCCCACCCGCTGGAGGCGAGGCTTTAATTGAGTGGTGCCATCACACGGTCGTCAGGAGACACGGGCGGCCGGCACCGTGGCCGGAACGTCCACATCGGAAAGTGTTCTCATCCCGGCGCACCATTGAGGTGATGGATGCCTGTGTGCGGACACATGGCAAAATCCGTTAGGGTCCAGAACTGACGCGGTTTTCGCTTCCAGCTAGCGCGCGAACCGGTCAAATTCTCGCGCGACGGCGCGATACACCTCGCGCCGGAACGGCACCACCAGATCGGCGACGCGGTCGAGCCGCTCCCAGCGCCATTGGTCGAATTCCGCCGGCTGGCCGTTGCGCGGCACAGCGGATCGATCTCGTCGTCGCGGCCGGTGAAACGCAGCGCGAACCATTTCTGGCGCTGGCCGCGGAACTTTGCCAGACGGTGCGACGGCGGGCCGGAATAGGCCGGAAATTCGTACGTCAGCCAATCGGTTTCGGCGAGATAGTCGGCGCTTTCGCGCCGGTCTCTTCCCAGAGTTCGCGCATCACGGCATCGCGCGGATTTTCGTCGGCGTCGATGCCGCCTTGCGGCATCTGCCATTCCAGCCCCGGCAGCATGATTTCCGGCCCGTCGTCCTTGAACCGCCGGCCGATCAGCACCTGTCCGGCGGCGTTGAACAATGCGACGCCGACATTGGGGCGATAGGGTTTTGTCTCGGCCATCGATATTGGCTCGCGCGTCAATCGCCGGCGAGCTTGGAAAATTCCTTCACCACGCGCTCATAGACCGGCCGCTTGAACGGCACGATCAGATCGGGAAGATTCTTCATCGGCTCCCAGCGCCAGCTGATGAACTCCGCCTTGTGGCCGCCGCCGGGGCTGGCGACATTGATTTCTTCGTCGTTGCCGGTGAAGCGAACCGCGAACCATTTTTGCCGCTGGCCGCGATAGCGGCCCTTCCAGGCGCGCCCGGCGACGGTGCGCGGGATGTCATAGGTCAGCCAGTCCGCGACCTCGCCGAGCTTCTCGACCGAGCGCACGCTGGTTTCCTCGTAGAGTTCGCGCTTGGCGGCTTCCCAGGTGTCCTCGCCGGGATCGACGCCGCCTTGCGGCATCTGCCAGACATGGGAATCGTCGACATGTTCGATGCCGCCGGCGCGGCGGCCGATGAAGACCAGCCCGGCGGCGTTGATCAGCATCATGCCGACGCAGGTTCGATAGGGCAGGTCTTCGTAACGCGCCATTGCGTCAGAGCCTTTTACCGCCGCTTGCAGGGCCGGTCCGGCGGGCGCGATGGCGGCCGGGCCGCCGTCGCGCTGTTTTGGATCATCCCTAGCTTGATTTTGATTTCAGCATCGCGGTTGTCAATGGCACCAGCATGATGCCATGGCTTTCCAGCGTCCTGGCCCAGACGGCAATCCGCTCGATCGAAACCGGCAATGCCGAGGCGATGCCGACGGCGGTTCCGCGCTCTTTCGCCAGGTTTTCGAGATTGGCCAGCGCATGGTCGATTTCCAGCGCGGTCGGCACCGTATCGATGGTGACGTCGGCCCTTGGCGAACGGCATCGCCTGCGCCGCCGCCAGCGCGAGCCGGCGACGCTGCGCGGCGACGATCCGTCGTCGAAATAGCCGAGCCCGCGCTTGGCGGCCTCGCGCACGATCGGCTGCATGACCGAATCGGCGACCACGAAGCGGCCGCCCATGAAATTGGCGATTCCCGCATAGCCCTGGAAGCGGCTGAGATGCCAGTACATGCGGTCGAGATTCTGTTCGGCGTCGAGCGTCGTCAGCAGGGTCTGCGGGCCGGGATCGTTGTCGGGATAGTCGAACGGCTCCATCGGAATCTGCAGCAGGATCTCGTGATGCTGCGCCCGCGCCCGTTCCGCGAGCTTGGCCGGGATCCGAACCGTAGGGCGTGAACGCCAGGGTCACCGCGGGCGGCAGTTTCATGATGGCGTCGGTGGTCTTGGCCGCGCCGACGCCGAGGCCGCCGACCACGATGGCGACGACCGGCATCTTGGCGGCCCTGGCGCGATCGGCCTCGGCCGCGTAGGCCGTGAACGGCTTCAGGCCGTCGGCGATCACCGGGATCATGCCGTAGCGGGATTTTTCCAGCAGCCTGCGGATCGATCCCGGCCATCATGGCGGGGGCGGCAGTCTCGGCCTTGTCGGGGCCGTCGACGGCGCCGCCGATCGGCACCTCCTGATGCTTGCCGCTGGAGCCGTCGATGATGGTCACGGTCTTCTGCTCGCCGGCCTTCTGTTCGCCGATCGCGGCCTGCTTCGTTGCCGACCTGGCCATCGGTTCGGAAATCGCGGGGGCGGCGGATGCGGACTTTTCGCCCGGGGTGGCTTGCGGCAGCGCGATGCGTACGATCGGTTCGCCGCCGAGCGGATTGGAGTTGAAGAGCGCAAAGCCCGCGAAGGTCACCAGCAACAGGCCCAGCAGCACCGCAAGCGCCTGCATGCCGGTAAAAGGCAGCCGAAACCGGCGCTTGGCGCGCGCGGTATTCTGTCCAAGCGGTGCGCTCAGATCGTCGGCCGTCTCTGCCATGGTCTCCCTGGACCTCTTCCGAATCAGACCGCCTGAAGATACCACGGCCGGCCCATTCGGCGGCACGGCGCCATAGCGTTTTCGAGCGAAGTGGAGGCCGGTTCGCGTGAAGAAAACGCGTCAAAACAAAAAGCTGGACCCCGGCAATTCGGCTTTGGACCGCTGCTTTACGGGCTTGCGGCGCTGTCGGGATCGGCCAGCAAGGACCAACCGGGTGGGAACCCGCGCAGCAAAAAGGGCGGCCCGAGGACCGCCCTTTTTCAACGATGATCTATCCGGTGGAAGCGATCAGTTGGCTTACTTGAATTGGCTTACTCTAATTGGCTTCCTTGGCGGCCGGCTTGTCGGGCGTGTTGTCGTTCGCGGCCTTGTCGTTGGCAGCCTTGTCGCCGTTGGCGGCGGGGCTCGGATTGACCTTGACGCCGTGCAGCAGGTCGTCGGCCATCTTCAGCGCCTTGTCGTCCTTGGCGTCCGGCGGGATGTAGGATTGCGAGCCGGTCTTCTCTTCGCCCTCGGCACCTTGAGATGGCCGCGCAGCGAAGCCTCGCCCTTGGTGTCGGTTCGCCACTTCAGACTCGTCCGGCACGTCCTGCACCACCTCGATGTCGGGAACGATGCCCTTGGCCTGGATCGATTTGCCCGACGGCGTGTAGTAGCGCGCCGTGGTCAGCCGCAGCGCGCCGTTGCCGGAGCCGAGCGGAATGATGGTCTGCACCGAACCCTTGCCGAACGAGCGGGTGCCGACCAGCGTCGCGCGCTTGTGGTCCTGCAGCGCGCCGGCGACGATTTCCGAAGCCGATGCCGAGCCGCCGTTGATCAGCACGATCACCGGCTTGCCCTTGGTCAGGTCGCCCGGATGGGCGGCGCGGCGCTGGGTTTCCTCGGCGTTGCGGCCGCGGGTGGAGACGATCTCGCCGCGCTCGAGGAAGGCGTCGGACACCGTCACGGCCTCTTCCAGCAAGCCGCCGGGATTGTTGCGCAGGTCGATGATGATAGCCCTTCAGCTTGTCGCCGATCTGGGTCTGCAGGTTGGCGATTTCCTTTTCAGGCCCTCGGTGGTCTGCTCGTTGAAGGTGGTGATGCGGATATAGCCGATATCGTCGGCCTCGACATGGGCGCGCACCGAGCGGACGCGGATGTTGTCGCGCACCAGCGTGACGTCGATCGGATTGTCCTGGCCCTTGCGGACGATCTTCAGCTTGATCTTGGTGTTGACCGGGCCCGCGCATCTTCTCGACCGCCTGGTTGAGGGTGAGACCCTGCACCGCTTCGTCGTCGAGATTGGTGATGATGTCGTTGGCCATGATGCCGGCCTTCGAGGCCGGCGTGTCGTCGATCGGCGAGACCACCTTGATCAGGCCGTCTTCCATCGTGACTTCGATGCCGAGCCCGCCGAACTCGCCGCGGGTCTGCACCTGCATGTCGCGGAAGCTCTTGGCGTCCATGTAGCTGGAATGCGGATCGAGGCCGGTCAGCATGCCGCTGATGGCGGATTCGACCAGCTTGCTGTCGTCGGGCTTCTCGACATAGTCGCTGCGGACGCGTTCGAACACGTCGCCGAACAGATTGAGCTGGCGATAGGTGTCCGAGGTCGCGGCGCGCGCGCTCGATCCCATGAACACCGAACGGGGCTGGGTCACGAACAGCATCACGGCCGCGCCGGCGGCGGCGCTGAGGAGAACCAAAGAAGTCTTGCGCATCATCCGCGAACCTTTTCGCCTTCATTTGCGGCCCACCATGGACCTGGATCGATTGGAGTGCCGTCCTTACGGAACTCGATATAGAGCACGGGCTGACTCGCGCTGGCCGCGAAAATGGACGCGACCTGGGAGGTCGTCCCCATGGTCGCAACCGGCTCCCCCGTAAGTACAAACTGGCCGATGTTAACCGAAATGCGCTCCATCCCGGCGATCAGGACATGATACCCGCCCCCGGCATTGAGGATCAAGAGTTGTCCGTAGCTGCGAAACGGACCCGCGTAAACAACCCAGCCATCACACGGGGTTGTGACCTGGGCGCCGGCTCGGGTTGCCAAGGAAATGCCTTTTTCGACGCCACCTGCGCCATCGGAACCGCCAAAATCGCGAATCTTGGTGCCGTTAACCGGCAAAGCGAACAAACCCTTGGCGGAGGCAAAGGCAATGGCGGGGCTGATCCGGGATGGGTCCTTCAGCGCCCCCAGATTGGGCTTGCCGTTGAGGGTGGCCGGGCGCGCCTTGCAGGCTGGCGGTCGCGGCCGCTTTCGCAGCCGCTCTTCAAATCCTGCTCCATTTTGGCGATCAGGCCCTGCAGGCTGTCGACCTGCCTGGACAGCACGATGGCGCGCGCGCCTTCCGCCGTCCATGTCCTTTTCGACCGAACTCTGCTGCCGCTGCCGCTCGTCGATCAGGGCCGCGAGCCGGGTCTGGTCGTCCTTGAGCTTGTCGCGGTCGGCCGCCAGCCGGTCGCGCTCGGTGGCGATGGTCTTGCGCAGCGCGACCAGTTCGCCGAGGTCGCCGGCCAGTTTCTGCGCGCGTGCGCGCAGCTCGGGCACCACCGATCCGAGCAGCATCGCGGTGCGCAGCGATTGCAGCGCGTCTTCGGGCCGCACCAGCAAGGCCGGCGGCGTGCGCCGTCCGGCGCGTTGCAAGCGCGGCCAGCACCTCGACGATCTCGGAGCGGCGCGAATCCAGCGAGCCGCGAATCTGCTGCTCGCGGGTATCGAGCGGCCGCAGCCGCGCCTCGGCATCGCCGATCCTGGTCTCGACGCCGCGCACCTGGGCGGCGATGTCGATCAGTTGCTGATTGAGCTTGCTGCGGTCCTGTCCGATCGCCGCGATGTCGGCCTTCAGCTTCTCCTGCAGCGTCAGCGGCACTCTTTTGCTGCGGCGCGGGCGGCTTCGAGTTCCTGCTCGCGCTGCTTGATGGCGTCGGGCGAGGGACTGGATGCCGGCGCCGGCGTCGCGGTTGCGACCGGCGTCTGGACCTGCGCCGTCGCGGCCAATGGCGTGATGCCGGCAAAGCCCGCGGACAACAAGGCGATCGAAAGCGGAATTCGCAGACCGCGAAGCTGACCGCGACGGGCGGTGTCGAGGCGCGAATCGAGTGTCCGGATCTGGCTGCATCGAATTCGAATCAGTGCTTTCGTCGTTGGTCGCGGGCGCTAGGCTCACGCGCGGTGATAGGGGTGGCCGGCCAAAATGGTCGCGGCCCGATAAACCTGTTCCAGAAGCATGACGCGAACCATTTGATGCGGCCAGGTCGCGGAGCCGAACGCCATGCCTGAGCTTTGCCTTGCGCCGCAAATCGGGCGAAAGTCCGTCCGCGCCGCCGATCGCGAAAATAGTCTTGGCGACGGATTCGTCCCGCCAGCGGCCGAGATGCCGGGCAAAACGCGCGCGCTGTCGAGATTGTCGCCGCGCTCGTCCAGCGCCACCAGGATCGATTTTTCGGGGATCGCCGCCGAGATCGCCGCGGCTTCCTCGCCATCCGGGTGGCTGCGTCGCGGGCGCGGCTTTCGGGAATTTCATGGATGTCGAGGCCGCGAAAGCCGAGCTTGCGGCCGATGTCGTCGAAGCGCTCGCGATAGCGCTCGGCCAGCTCCCGCTCCGGGCCCTGCTTCAGCCGGCCGATCGAAACGACGACGAGGCGCATCGACAATCCGGTCGATGTCTTTCCGCAGACTGCCGCGAAGCGGTTCGGCAGCCATGCGCGCGCACGCTAGCACTGCGTCGCGGCCGATTCGCATCGGCCTCGACCCGCTCAGATCGCCTTCGCCGCCGTCGGACCCTGCGTCCACAATCTTTCCAGATTGTAGAATTCGCGCACCTCGGGCCGGAAGACGTGCACGATCACGTCGCCGGAATCGATCAGCACCCAGTCGCAATTGGGCAAGCCCTCGACGTGGATGCTTTGATGCCGGTTTCCTTGAGACCCTTGGCGACATTTTCCGCGATCGCGCCGACGTGCCGGTTGGCCCGTCCCGTGGTGACGACCATGTAGTCGGAAAATGCTGATTTGCCGCGGAGGTCGATGGTGACCGTTTCTTCCGCCTTCATGTCGTCGAGGCGGGAGAGGATCATGTTCAGGGTCTTGTCGGCGTCAGGTTGCGCCTTCAAGGCCGCAGCTTTTGTCGATGTTTTACCCGTCTTGGACTTGACCGCAGTTTTGGCAGACTTGGTGGATCCAGACTTGGGTGAAACAGACTTGGACAATACAGATGTGGCCAGGGACCATTCCTTTCACTGTATCGCGAACGCCGAATCCGGCGCCCGCCGACTATACTACGCATGTGGGGTTAATGGTTTCAATATCCAGTAACCTTGATTGCGTCACTTTGTCCTCCAGCTGCCGTCCGGGTTCCGCAGCCCGGTCGACGACAGATTGAGCTTCATGCCGGTCAGGAACGACCCAGGCCGGCGCCCGCTGGTCGGCCAGCTGGCCGGCCCTGTTCTCGGGCAGGCGGTAGCGCGCCAGCGCCTGCGCCGCGGGCGCGGCCAGCGCGCGAAAGCTTTGCGGCGGACGGTCGATCACCGCGATCGGCACCTCGGAGGCGATGCGCCGCCAGTTTTGCCAGCGATGGAATTGCGCGAGATTGTCAGCGCCCATGATCCAGACCAGGCGCAAGCCGGAGGCGCGGCGGCGCAGATATGTAATCGTGTCGACAGTGTACCTGGTGCCAATGACAGCTTCGAGACAACTGACATCGATGCGCGGATCGTTGGCCATCCGGCGCGCCGCCTCGGCGCGCTCGTCGAGATCGTGCAGGCCGCCGTGGTCCTTCAGCGGATTGCCCGGCGTCACCAGCCACCACACCCGGTCGAGCTTCAGCCGCTTGATCGCGAACAGGCTGATGGCGCGATGCGCGGCATGCGGCGGATTGAACGAGCCGCCGAGCAGGCCGATACGCATGCCCTGGGCATAGAGCGGAATCCCTTGCGCAACGGGACGCGACGCAACTGGCGCTGCTTTCAAGGAATCCACTGCATCCGCGAAATCATGTTGTGTGACGCGTTTTCTTCACGCCAACCGGCTTGCATCCGCGGATCGAGTCCGGGCATGCTTTGCTTGAAAACGCCTCGTGATGCTCACGGCCGGGTCTGTCCGGTGCCGTGGACGCGGTATTTGAAGCTGGTCAGCTGTTCGGCGCCGACCGGCCCGCGGGCGTGAAATTTGCCGGTGGCGATGCCGATTTCCGCGCCGAAGCCGAATTCGCCGCCATCGGCGAACTGGGTCGAGGCGTTGTGCAGCACGATCGCCGAATTGACCTCGTTGAGGAATTTACGCGCGGCGTTTTCGTCTTCGGTCACGATCGCATCGGTGTGGTGCGAGCCGTGGTCGTGAATATGCGCGATCGCCTCATCGACGCCGTCGACCACCTTCGCGGTGATGATGGCGTCCTCATATTCGGTATCCCAGTCCTCGTTCGGTGGCCGGCTTCACCCGCGCATCGACCAGCTGCACGGCGGCGTCGCCGCGCACTTCGCAGCCGGCGTCGATCAGCATCTCGACCAGCGGCTTGAGGCTGGTCGCGGCGCCCGCGCGATCGACCAGCAGGGTCTCGGCGGCGCCGCAGACGCCGGGGCGGCGCATCTTGGCGTTCAGCACGATCGACTTCGCCATCTCCAGATTGGCGGCGTGATCGACATAGACGTGGTTGACGCCTTCGAGATGCGCGAACACCGGCACGCGCGCTTCCGCCTCGACGCGGGCCACCAGGCTCTTGCCGCCGCGCGGCACGATGACGTCGACGCCGCCGTTCAATCCGGTCAACAGCAGGCCCACCGCCGCGCGGTCGCGGGTCGGCACCAGCGTGATCGCGGCCTCGGGCAAACCAGCCTCGCGCAGTCCCTGCACCAGGCAGGCATGGATCGCGCGGCAGGAGCGGAAACTGTCGGAGCCGCCGCGCAGGATCACGGCATTGCCCGATTTCAGGCACAGCACGCCGGCGTCGGCCGCGACATTGGGACGGCTTTCGAAGATCACCGCGACCACGCCGAGCGGCACGCGGACGCGCTCGATGGTCATGCCGTTCGGCCGCTGCCAGCTCTCGGTCACGACGCCCACGGGATCGGCGATGTCGCGCACGGTCCCGATGCCGTCGGCCATCGCGTCGATGCGCGCCTGCGTCAGCGTCAGCCGGTCGATGAAGGCGGAGGTCGCGCCAGTGCTGCGAACTTCCGCGACGTCCTCGGCATTGGCGGCGAGGATCGCGGCGGCATGGCTGCGGATCGCGCGCTCCATCGCATCGAGCGCGCGGTTTTTCTGCTGCGGCGAGGCGAGGGCGAGGACCCGCGCGGCGGCGCGCGCCTGCGCGGCCAGCCCTTCCATCAGGGCCGGCAGATCGGCGTCTCCGTCGATGGCCTTCAGCCGCTTGCTCATATCGGTCCCAGCGTCAATTAAGACCATTTCGTAGCATGGAAATCGCATGGAAATCCACGCCCGCCAGGGTGCCGCGGCGGCATGGCTGACGGTCGGCCAATGGCCCAGTCGAAGATCCGAACAACGGGCTGGCTCCGACTTGCGTCGCCTTCGAATATCATTAAATATTACTTTGTGATACTTTGGGAGCGAGACATGGCGACAAGTTACAGTATCGGCAGACACTTCGAGGAGGTGATCGAAAGCCTGATCGAAGGTGGTCGTTACAGCACCGCCAGCGAGGTTATTCGGGAAGGCTTGCGGCTGGTCGAGGAGCGCGAGGAGACCCGCAAGGCCAAGCTTGAGGCGCTACGCGCCGAGATTCAGAAGGGGCTTGATAGCGGCCCGGCCGAAGACGTCGGCGACATGTTTATCCGGATCAAGGCTGAGGGGCGCAAGCGTCTTGCGGCCAAGAATGGCAAATAGGCCGCGCAAGAGTCCTCAGGCCGAGTTTGATTTGACCTTGATCTGGGATTTTCATTGCACACGATAACATAAGGGCTGCGGACGCGCTGCTTGTTCGTATCGAAGCGGCGTTTGACATGTTGGCGGCGAACCCGTTGGCGGGTCGCGCGCGCGATAATCTTGCACCCAAGATTCGCAGCTTCCCCGTCGGAAACTACATCGTCTTCTATCTTCCGCTATCCGACGGTATCGAAGTTGTTCGCGTGCTTCACGGCCGGCAGGACATCGACGGAGACGATATGCGATGACGCTCAGGTTGGGTCGGGCTGGCGCGAGCCGCCCACCACGCGAACCGGTATCCACCCACGGATCAAGTCCGAGGGCGTGCCTCGCTCGAAGACGCTCTAAGAGGGCTGCTCGACAAGTCTAAGCAGGTTTTGGCGCATCTCCACCCGGGTCTTGTCCTGTATCGGGCGATAGATATCCGGCGAAACGAGCTTCGGGGACCAGTCCAGCGGAGGCGCCACCGCGACGGTGTTGCCGATTTGGCCATCGGGGGTCGGGGCCTGCTGCTGCAGATGGCGATCGAGGCCGGCCTTCATTTGAGCCATCCCGCCGCGGCAGATCAGGTCATCGTCGGCGCGTAGCGGCGCGGTCTTCTGCTCAAGTCCAATGGCAAGATCGACCATTTTCGATTTCAGCTCGGGCGGTTGCTGCTTTAGAAAAGCCAAAGCTGTCGCCCTGCTCTTGAACAGCTGCGCCAGATGATTGCCCGGGGCGCTGCGGTCTTCGCATTTCGAGCCGTCGATCAGGATCAGCTCATAGGTGTAGAGCGAGATCACCGCCGCGGATTCGCGCAGGTCGAGGGCCGGATTGTCTACTTTTTGAAGATTTCCGATCGCCCACAAATCCCGGGCATACAGGATCGAGACAAAGAAGCCTGCGCCGTTTTCGACCCGGGTCTTCAGCCAGTTCAGTCTTTTCCAGGCGTCTTCGATGGTACCGGGTTGCGATAAAGCGTCGCCCAGCCTGTTCCAGCTCCGGGCCGCCAACAGCGCGTCCAGATCGGCATAGGAAGGAAGCGCGTGGGACGTCTCGGCGGGCAGCCTTTGGGCGACCGCGGCCGGAGACAACAGCGCAGCCACCGAAAAAAGCCCGACAGCTAACAGGCATGAAACATACTGACGCGACACTTTTACGGCCCTCCCGATCGATGCAACAGGTCTGGCCGTTGTCTATCAATCCGAAGTAACAGATTTAATTTCGGCGTTCGCGCGTGCCGCCGGCCGGCGCCGCCGAGTGCCTGGAATCAGGCGGGATCCGCCGAGCGCGGGCCGCCCACCACGAGGTCGTCGCGATGGATCATTTCGGCCCGGCCGCTGATGCCGAGGATCGCCATCACGTCAGGCGAGGAGCGGCCCTTGATCTTGTCGGCCTCCTCGGCGTCGTAGGCGACCAGGCCGCGGCCGATCTCATGGGTGTCGGGGCCGCGCACCACCACGGCATCGCCGCGGGCGAATTGCCCGTCGATCCGGATCACGCCGGCCGGCAGCAGGCTTTTGCCGGCGCGCAAAGCGGTCACCGCGCCGGCGTCGATGGTCAAGGTGCCCTTTGGCTCCAGCGAGCCCGCGATCCAGCGCTTTCGCGCGGTGACGGGATTGGCCGGGGTCAGAAACCAGGTGCAGCGGCCGCCGTCGGCGATCGCCTGCAGCGGATGCTCGATCTTGCCGGACGCGATCAGCATGTGGGTGCCGGCGGTGGTGGCGATTTTTGCGGCCTCGATCTTGGTGGGCATGCCGCCGCGCGACAATTCCGATTCCGCGGCGCCCGCCATCGCCTCGATATCCGAGGTGACGGACTCCACGATCGGAATCAGTTTTGCATCGGGATTGCGGCCAGGCGGCGCATCGTAGAGGCCGTCGATGTCCGACAGCAGGATCAGGAGGTCGGCGCTGGTCATGGTGGCGACGCGGGCGGCGAGGCGGTCATTGTCGCCGTAGCGGATTTCATTGGTGGCGACCGTGTCGTTCTCGTTGATCACCGGCACCGCGCGCCATTCCAGCAGTTTTGCGATGGTCGAGCGCGCATTGAGATAGCGGCGGCGCTCCTCGGTGTCCTGCAAGGTCACCAGGATCTGGCCGGCGCCGATGCCGTGATGTCCCAGCACCTCCGACCAGATCCGCGCCAGCGCGATCTGTCCCACCGCGGCGGCCGCCTGGCTTTCCTCGAGCTTCAGGGTGCCGCGCGGCAGTTTCAGTTTGCTGCGGCCCAATGCGATCGAGCCGGACGACACGATCAGGAGTTCGCGGCCTTCCTTGTGTAATTTTGCCAGATCATCGGCGAGCGCGGTGAGCCACGATTCCCGCACCTCGCCGGCGTCGGAATCGATCAGCAGCGAGGAGCCGACCTTGACGACGATGCGGCGGAATTTTTTTAAGGAAGGGCGGGCCATGGCGAAGCTTTTAGCAAATGTTCGAGATGCTCAACCCATCACGAAGGCGTTGAGCTTGTTGCCGTCGAGATCCCGGAAATAGGCGGCGTAAAATCCGCCTTCGCCACGCGGACCGGGAGGACCTTCGTCGGTGCCGCCGAGCGAGAGCGCGAGCTGGTAGATGCGGTCGACCTGGGCCCTGTCCTTGGCGGCAAGTGCGACCATCACGCCGTTGCCGACCGTCATCGGCTTGCCGTCGAACGGTGCGGTCACGCCCAGACCCGCGCCACCGTCAGCCGATCCCCAGGCTACGAAAGTATCGGATTCCATGAAGCGTCCGATCCCCATTTCGGCGGCGATCTTGTCGTAAAAAGCCGCGGATTTCTTCAGGTCCCTGGTGCCCAATGTGACATAGCCGATCATCGACATCTCCCTCGTGATTTCTAAGGAATGCTGTGGGTCGTTCAACGGCCGGTTTGTAATGCAAGTCGGCGTTCAAGTCAGCCTTGAAGCACGTCAGCCGATCTCGAATCAGCCTTGCGGCGTCGACGGCGCCCACGGCTCGCTCTGCGCCGCACCCTTGGCCTTGACCGACACCGGCGCTTCGCCGATCACCTCGGCCAGCGCCCGCAGCGCCTCTTTGACGCCTGCGCCTGATACGCCCGACATCAGCAGCGGCGTCTTTTTCGCCGCGCGCTTCAGCCGGTCCTTTTGCTTCTTCAGGTCATCCGGCGTCACGGCGTCGATCTTGTTCAGCGCCACGATTTCGATCTTGTCGGCGAGCTGCCCCTCATAGGCGTCGAGCTCGGTGCGCACCGTCTTGTAGGCCTTCCCTGCATGTTCGCAGGTCGCGTCCACCAGATGCAGCAGCACGCGGCAGCGCTCGACATGGCCGAGAAAACGGTCGCCGAGGCCGGCGCCTTCATGCGCGCCCTCGATCAGGCCCGGAATATCCGCCAGCACGAATTCGCGGCCGTCGACATCGACCACGCCGAGCTGCGGATGCAGCGTCGTGAAGGGATAATCGGCGATCTTCGGCTTCGCGGCGCTGACGACGGAGAGGAAGGTCGACTTGCCGGCATTGGGCAGGCCGACCAGGCCGGCGTCCGCGATCAGTTTCAGCCGCAGCCAGATCCAGCGCTCCTCGCCTTCCTGGCCGGGATTGGCGTTGCGCGGCGCGCGGTTGGTGGAGGATCTTGAAATGCGCGTTGCCGAAGCCGCCATTGCCGCCTTCGGCGAGCACGAATTTTTCGCCGAGCGTGGTGAAATCGTGGATCAGCGTTTCGCGATCCTCGTCGAAGATCTGGGTGCCGACCGGCACCTTGAGCACGATCGGCTTGCCGTTGGCGCCATGGCGGTCCTTGCCCATGCCATTGGTGCCCTTCTGCGCCTTGAAATGCTGCTGGTAGCGATAGTCGATCAGCGTGTTCAAGCCGTCGACCACTTCGATCACGACATCGCCGCCGCGGCCGCCATTGCCGCCGCTGGGTCCGCCGAACTCGATATACTTCTCGCGGCGGAACGCCACGCAGCCGTTGCCGCCGTCGCCGGAGCGGATAAAGACCTTTGCCTCGTCCAGAAATTTCATGGGGTTTACCGTAGCGTTTTCGAGCGAAGTGGACACCGGTTCGCGTGAAGAAAACGCGTCAAACAGAGATAGGGCAGGGGGGCTGATGCGGCAACCTTGAAGCTATCAGAACTTGCCGAAAAGCCTTAATTTTCGGGGCTTTTTGCGCGGGCGCGTTAAGGTTTGGCCGGCCGCCGCGCGGATCAGGAATTTCTGCATCCCTTCCAGCACCAGCTCGCGGCGCTGGTTGAACACGGTGCTGCGCAGGCTCACCGCGCCGGTGCTGCGGCCGGGCGCCAGCTCCGTCACCTCGAGCGCCGGATAGATCGTGTCGTCGGCGAAGACCGGTTTCAGGAACCGGCTCGACTGTTCGAGAAAGCCGACCAGCGATTCCTCCACCAGATAGGGGAACAGCCCGCGCCGGGCGCGGTGTGGATCAGGGTCTGGAAACCATGCGCGCAGCAGGTGCGGCATGCCGCGGGCGCGGCAATATTCGACGTCGTAATGCACCGGATGGGTGTCGCCGCTCGCGGTCTGGAACGCCGCGAACACCGCCGCTGTCATGGTGCGGCTCGGAATCACGAAGCGCTCGCCGAGCACGAAATCCTCGAACCAGCGTTGCTCGCGGCACCATGCGGTGCGGTGGCGGGATCGAACTCGGTCATGGCGGATGTCCTGCGAGAGATTGTCGAGCGGTCCTAGCGGTTATCGCAGTACCGCATCCTGCCGCAGCAATTGCCGTGCGATCCCGTCATGCCCGGGCTTGTCCCGGGCATCCACGTCTTTAAAACGGCGCTGCGGTCAACATGACGTGGATGGCCGGGACGATGCCCGGCCATGACGATGGCAATGCATGTACCTGCTACTCGCAAGAATCTCGACCGCATTCGACGAACGCTCCGCGCGCCTCGCCGGCATCGGATTGATGCTGCTGTCGATCTTCATGTTCTCGTTCGGCGACGCGCTCGGCAAAGTTCATGGTCGCGACCTATTCGGTCGGGCAATTGCTGTGGCTGCGGGCGTGCGCGGCGCTGGTCGTGCTGTCGCCGATGATTTGGCGGCAGCGCGCCGGAATTCTGCGCGCTGGAGCGGCCGTGGCTGCAGTTGCTGCGGGTGATGCTCTCGACCCTGGAGGTCGCGGCGTTCTTTCTCGCCACCGTCTATCTGCCGCTCGCCGACGTCATCACCTATTATCTGGCCTGCCCGATCTTCGTCACCGCGCTGTCGGCGATCGTGCTGCGCGAGCACGTCGGCTGGCGGCGCTGGAGCGCGGTCCTGATCGGCTTCTGCGGCGTGCTGATCGCGCTGCGGCCGTCGTCGCAGACCGTGAGCTGGCCGGCGATGATCGCGCTCGGCGGCAGCACTGTCGTTTGCGGTGTTGATGCTGATCACCCGGCTCGCTGCGCGCGACGCCGGATATCGTGCTGGCATCGTCGCAATTCGTCGGCACCTTCCTGCTTGGTGCGCTGCTGTCGCCGTTCGGCTGGGTCACGCCGGGTCTCGGCAGCCTCGGCTCTGTTCGCCGTGGCCGGCTGCATTTCGGTGAGCGCGCTGTTGTGCGTCAATCGCTCGCTGAAACTGGCGCCCGGCCAGCGTCGTGGTGCCGTATCAATATTCGATGATCGTCTGGGCCGTGATGTTCGGCTACGCCGTGTTCGGCGACGTGCCGTCGATGGCGACGATCGCGGGCGCCGCGATCATCATCGGCGCCGGGCTCTACATCTTCCTGCGCGAGCGCGATCTGGGGCGCGGGAGACGGTGGTCAGTCCGCCGGCGTGAGGCCTCAACAACGGAAACGTCATCCTGAGGTGCGAGCCAACTCGGCGAGCCTCGAAGGATGATGCGTGGCGTACCGTCCGGCGGCCATCCTTCGGGCGTCATGGGCCCGCACCTACGGGGACGATGCGACCGGGTGGGTGACGATGTCGATCGAGCGCTCACCGCGCGTGCCTCGTCGAGCTGTTCCAGTTCTTCAGCGACGACCAGACGCCGCGCGACAGCCTGAAGCAATCGACCGGGGTCGAGGATCCCAGCGCCTCGAAGCGATGCAGTTCGACGCCGCTCCACTGGAAGCCGCATTTCTCCAGAATGTTGCGCGACGACGGATTGGCCACCCGCGCGCCGGAGATCAGCTGCTCGACGTCGAATTCCTCGAAGGTGAAATCGATCACCGCGCGCGCGGCCTCGGTGCCAAAACCCTGGCCCCAATGCTCGACGCCGAGCCAGTAGCCGAGTTCCGGCGCGTCCGGCTGCGCGCCAGTCGACGCCGACCATGCCGATCGGCGCGTGATTGTTTTCGATCAGGAACACGGTCTCGCGCGATCGATCGGCCATCGCGCGGACGAACTCCACGGCATGGTCCTGCAGATAGGGATGCGGCAGGCGGCGGGTATTTTCCGCGATGCGGCGGTCATTGGCGAGACGCGCGATCGCTTTTACGTCCGCGAGCGTCGGCCGGCGCAGCATCAGCCGTTCGGTCTCGAGGACGCAGCTACTCGCCTCGCGCAATGTCGGGGTCGGGATGTCCTGCAGCATGTCGGGCTCCTGAAATGCGTGTCGATCGAACGACGCACCAATAAAAAGGGAGGCCGGTTTCCCGCCTCCCCTTTAGAGCCCTCAGGAGCTCCGCCGGTTCAACAGGACCCGGCGGACTTATGGTGTCCACCGTTACTCGGCCGCGGCTTCCGTCATCGGAACCACCGATATGAAAGTGCGGCCGTTGGCTTTTGCACGAAACTCGACATGGCCTTCGACCTTGGCGAACAAAGTATGGTCAGTGCCCATGCCGACATTAAGGCCGGGATGCCAGGTGGTGCCGCGCTGGCGCGCGATGATGTTGCCGGGAATCACGTGCTCGCCGCCATAGGTCTTGATTCCGAGCCGC
Source organism: uncultured Alphaproteobacteria bacterium (assembly GCA_963699465.1). Classification (GTDB taxonomy): domain Bacteria; phylum Pseudomonadota; class Alphaproteobacteria; order Rhizobiales; family Xanthobacteraceae; genus Bradyrhizobium. Next base: position 28,267 of record CAVOTZ010000041.1, on the reverse strand, counting down.
TTGCCCGCCGAATCACGACCGTTACGCGATGAACCGCCTGCTTTTTTGTGAGCCATGGCCCGTCTCCAACTTCTATCTAAGTCTCTAGATCAATTCCTTGACGGAATCATTTCACTTTTTGTCACGCTTCATTTTTTATCGCTTCACATTTTATCGAGCGTCACTTTTTGGCGCTTTTCGCCGGGCTTCTTGGCATCGGGCTTGGCGCGCGGCCTTGGCCGCTGCCTTGGCGCGGCCTTCTTGGCCGGCGCCTTTTTCTTTGCGGTCTGTCGGCGCCTCGTCGTCGCGCCCTCGACCGGCGCAGCCACAACCGGCTTCTCGCGCTTCGGGCGCGGGCCGACGGTCGGCTTGTTGTCGTTGGTCAGGATCTCGGTGATGCGCAGCACCGTGATCTCGTCGCGATAGCCGCGCTTGCGGCGTCGAATTCTTGCGGCGGCGCTTCTTGAACGAAATCACCTTGGGGCCGCGCTTGTGCTGCAGCACTTCGGCCGCAACGGAGGCGCCCGCCACCGTGGGCGCGCCCAGCACCGGCGAGTTCGCCGCCGACCAGCAAAACTTCGCCAAGCTGCACGATCGTTCCGACATCGCCGGCGATCTTGCCAATCTCGAGCACATCATCCGGAACGACGCGGTATTGCCGGCCGCCGGTTTTGATGACTGCGAACATCGTTTAATTCCTTCGTGTTCGATCCCGGCCTCGGACAGGTCCGGGCCGGCTTTTTCTTCAGTCGTTATGGGTTCATTGCGCGAACAGTCAGCGTTTCGCGCGATCGGGAAACGATCCCCTGGAGCCGCGCAAAAACAAACGGCGCGAGAAAATCCCGCGCCGGATGGCCGGACTTATAGCCGCTGGCCGCCGCGAGTCAAGGTAAAGCGGCCGAAAACCGGCCAAATACCAGCGGATTTCGCGGCATTTTTGGCCTGCCCGGCCGGAGGCCGGCCCGGCGCAATCCGCGCCGATGAAACCAACGGGTTCCCCGGCCGTTGTCACCGCATTCCGGCATGGGACAAGGGCAAAAATGGCTGAAGACATCATTGACGACCACCGGCATCGCCAGGCACGGCGCCGCCCGGCTGCCGTCGGTGGACGTGGACAGCTTCAATATCGAGCTGAAGGACGAGGACGGCTTTCTCGGCGACCGCGCCAGCAAGGGCGCGTTCCGCAAGATCCTGGAACCCTGCGCAAGCCGCTGAAGAAGAACGGCGACGATCCGCTCGGCAACAAATCCGCCGAAGCCATCAGCAAGAGCACGCTCGACGAGGCGCTGGTCGGCGACGACATCAGCGCCGCGGCGCTGGTGCACGGCGCGATCGAGGAATTCGCCCAGGAACTGGCCTATGTCACCCAGCGCTTTCTCAAGACCAAGGCCTGGGCCGATACCGAACGCATCGTGGTCGGCGGCGGCTTCCGGCAGAGCCGGGTCGGCGAACTCGCGATCGCGCGCACCGACATCCTGCTCAAGGCCGAAGGCTTCAAGGTCGACCTGGTGCCGATCCGCTTTCATCCCGATGATGCCGGGCCTGATCGGCTGCCTGCATCTGGCGCCGTCGTGGATTTTCGAGGCCCATGACAGCATCCTCGCGGTCGATATCGGCGGCACCAATATCCGCTGCGGCGTGGTCGAGACCCGCTGGAAAAAGGCGCCCGATCTGTCGAAGGCCGCGGTCTGGAAGTCCGAGCTGTGGCGCCATGCCGACGACGAGCCGACCCGCGAGGGCGCGGTGAAGCGGCTGGTGAAGATGCTGAAGGACCTGATCGCGGAGGCCGATGCCGAAGGACTGAAGCTCGCGCCGTTCATCGGCATCGCCTGTCCCGGCGTGATCAATGACGGACGGCTCGATCGAGAAGGGCGCGCAGAACCTGCCGGGCAATTGGGAGAGCAGCAAGTTCAATCTGCCGGCGAGCCTGGTCGAGGCGATCCCGCAGATCGGCGATCACGACACCGCGGTGCTGATGCACAATGACGGCGTGGCGCAGGGCCTCTCCGAAGTGCCGTTCATGCAGGACGTCGAGCGCTGGGGCGTGCTGACCATCGGCACCGGACTTGGGCAATGCGCGCTTCACCAACCGCAAGAAAGACAACGGCAAGGACAAGGACGACAAGAAGGACACAAGGAACAAGGACGAGAAGGACGACAAGGAAAGAGAAGGAAAGAAGCCAAGGATTGAGCGGCGGGCCTTCCCGCTTCGAGAGGTCTGCGGGTCGCTTGCCGGAGCAGGGCGCAGGTAACCTTGATCGGTTAGGTTAAGACCGGGATCGCGTTGCCGATCCCACGGCGGATCGCTACCGTGGCCAGCGTCGCTCCAGCTGGCCCGCGAAGCCGCACTTCCCGGCCAGAATTTCAATGAAGCGACACGGGACCGCCGGTTTTTATCGCGTCTGGCGGTCCCACCTTTTCCCGAAGCTGATTCCGCCCCGCTTTGCCCGTGATCAAGCCGAATTTGCGCCCCCTGCGCCTTGTCTGGCCCGCCGTCCTCGCCTAGAACTCGCCCCGACCGCGGTGACAAATCACCGATCATGGCGCCTGGAGAGGTGGCAGAGTGGTCGAATGCACCGCACTCGAAATGCGGCATAGGTGCAAGCCTATCGGGGGTTCGAATCCCTCCCTCTCCGCCAGTTTTATCCGTTGCAATATCGCGGTTGAACGCCGCCGCTTCGCGCTCCCGACCGCGGTCCGGATCACCGCCATTCGCGCACGAGAAGGTGAGTTGTCGCCGCGCGCCGTTTTGGCGTTGGTCTTCCGTGGCCTGGCCCGGCAGGAGCGGAAGGAATCGAACATGGCGACCAGCCTTTTTGTCGCGCGCGTGAGGAGGTTCGCCCCCTCGATCGATCGGTGGCTCAGGGCCGCGGCCTGCGGCGCGATGATCGCTCTCGCCTGGACCGCGCCCGCGACCGCGAGGGGCGGCGGCCACGGCATGGGCGGCTTCGGCTTTCATGGCGGCGGCAGGCCGGCCCGGGGCGACCGCATGACGGCGCCCGCCTTTGTGCTGATCACGGTTGCGTCGGTGTCCGATGCCGATGCCTTCAAGAAGGCGATCGGGGACATGACCACTGCGGTGGCTTCGTTCGGCGGACGCCTTTCCGTCGATGCGGAAAAGCCGCCGGCGTGGGACGGGCCCGCGCCCGAGCACGTCGTGATGATCCAGTTCGCGGACGCCGAACAGGCGCAGGCCTGGAAGAACTCCGATGCCTTCAAGGGCTTCGACGCCGACCTCCACAAGGCCGCGGCGTCGACCATGCAGCTGGTGCAGGGTCTGCCGCTGCCCGTCGGCCATGGCGGGCGCGGTGGGCGCTTCGACGCCAAAGCCTTCGAGCCGAACGTGCAGGATTACGACCACCTGCTGGACCAGCGGCTGAAAACCATCTGCAAGGGCTGCTGAGGGCGCGGGGGCGTCGGGCGAGCGGTGCTCGCGTGGAGAATCCGCCGGCTGCGGTGGCCCAAATCCCCATCATGGCGGCCGGTGAGGTGGAAGAGGGGGCGAATGCACTGCACTCGACGTGCGGCATAGGTGCAAGTCTGTCGGGGTGCGAGGCTCTCGCTCTCCGCCATAGTTGAAACAATTGAAGAATTCGACAGGGTCGGCGCTGGCAAAGCAGCCCAGCGATAAATTATACTTGTGTACGAGGGTTGCGGCACAACTCTGGCTTGCGTTTCTTCTTTCGAATGACCATTCTGTCGACGACTGCCGGGGGGTAAGCTAGTGGGCGATTTCATCGCGCAACATGCGGCTGAGATTTGGAGTTTTCTGACCGGCCTAGCAGGCGGCGGGTTAGCGGGGTCGTTTGTTACTTACCGATTCACGAAGACAAATCGCGCGAGTGGTGGAAGTTCGGTACTGGACCAGAGCGGGCCTACTGCCGGAGGCGACATCGTCGGCCGCGACAAGAGAAGCTGAAGTTGGCCAACGACGTACATGGCGGTCCGCTAATCCCTTTTTCGCCTCTAAGCGTTAAAACCATTGCGCAGGGAAGGCCGGAGTGTTTCCGCTGAACCTGTATGCTCGTGTGCGCACTTCCTTGTGCATCAATTGCACACGAGACCGCGGGTGCAGCGCGCACCCGGCCTTCCCCGCGCCCTCTCTTGAGGGTCGCGTGCGCCCTCTTGCTTTTGAGGGCCAACGAAATTGCAAACCTCGGACGCAGTGTGTCGCGAGAATGCGGAAGTATGCCTCGCCGTCATTGCGAGGAGCACTTGCGACGAAGCAATCCAGGCTTCGCTTGCGGCACTGGATTGCTTCGCTGGCGCTCGCAATGACGGTGTGGATTGGCTGTTTGATAATCGAGTCAGAAATCGTCGTGGCGACGCGCGATAACTGCGCGCGCAGCATCACCCAACCGCCTCGCCCTGATCCACCACGGCCCAGGCCGCGCTTTGCGGCACGGTGACGGTGACGGTGTCGCCGACGGCATAGCCGCCGAACGCGGGCGCGTCGACGTTGAGCCGGCCCTGTTCGGTCTCCACGAAGATCGAGCGCGTCGCGCCGCGAAAAATCGTGTGCGCGATCCGGCCGGACCAGCGCAGGCCGTCATCACCGGCGCCGGACGAGATGCGGATATCCTCCGGCCGCACCATCACGGTGACGGCGCGCCCGGCCGGCACCTCGGTCGCCGCCTCGCAGCGGCCGCGCCAGCCGGGCCCGGCGACGTCGAGCCGCACCCGGCCGCCGTCAACGCGCGTGCACGCCTCGACATTGGCGGCCAGCAAATTCGGCGTGCCGAAAAATCCGGCGACGGTGCGGTTGGCGGGATAGCGGTAGATTTCCTCGGGCGCGCCGATCTGCTGAATCCGGCCGCGGTCCATCACCACCACGCGGTCGGACAGCGCCATCGCCTCGGACTGATCGTGCGTGACATAGAGCGTGGTCATGCCGAGCCGCTTCTGGATCGCGCGAAACTCGTCGCCCATCTGCAGCCGCAGCTTGGCGTCGAGGTTGCTCAAGGGCTCGTCGAGCAGCAGCACCTTTGGTTCGAACACCAGCGCGCGGGCGATCGCGACGCGCTGTTGCTGGCCGCCGGACAGCGCCGGCGCGGGGCGCTCGGCAAAGCTCTCCATTTCGACGAGGCGCAACGTTTTCATCACGCGGTCGCGGATTTCGTCGGCGGGGCGGCGGCGCACGCGCAAGGGATAGGCGACGTTTTCGAACACCGTCATGTGCGGCCAGATCGCGTAGGACTGGAACACCATGCCCAGACGTCGCCGCTCCGACGGCACGAACAACCGCGAGGCCGCATCGCTGACGATCTCGTTGTCGATGCTGATACGGCCGCCGGTGTTTTGCTCCAGCCCCGCCACCATGCGCAAGGTGGTGGTCTTGCCGCAGCCGGACGGCCCGAGCAGCGTGACGAATTCGCCTTGCGCGACGCGCAGATCGACGTCGTTGACGGCGATAAAATCACCGAAATGCCGGCTCACCTTTTCAAGCACAACGTCAGACATCGAACACCCGATCCCCTGGGGTATGGTTACGTTAAGGCGCTCGTTCCCCGGATGCTGCGCAGCGCGCCGTCTTCGGCGTGGTGCGCTGCTGATCCGGGGCCCAACTGTCCTGCCGATGGGTGGGTCCCGGTTCTGCGGAGCAGCGCTGAAGGAGCGCTGCACCGCGCCCGGGACACGAAGCTGGACTCATCGCGCATCACAGCGCGCCGACCCATCTGCGGATCACGCGCAACTGCACCCACCTGAACACGATCACCATGGCCATCATCAACAATCCGATCACGCTGACCTGCTCGGCGCTGCCATTGGCCCACAGTTTTAACAGCACCACCGACAGCACCTCGGAATTGACCGAGTAAAGCAGCACCGACGCGCTGAGCTCGCGCATGATGCCGAAGAACACCAGCACCCAGCCCACCGCAAAGGACGGCCACACCAGCGCGATCATGATGTGCCGCATGGTCTGCAGCCAGTTCGCGCCATGCACGCGCGAGCATTCCTCGAGATCGAACGACAATTGCGCATAGGCGCTCGACATCACCCGCACCGACAGCGGCGTGCCGAGCGAGATGTAAGCCAGCAGCAGCGCCCAGATCGTGCCGTAGATCGGGATCGCGTGCGGCAACAAGGCAAAACCCCAGAGAAAGCCGACGCCGAGCACGATGCCCGGCATCATCCAGGGCAGCCACGCCATCGCGTCGATCAGGCGCCGGCCGCGCCATTTGGTCCGCACCGAGATGTAGGCGACGATGCCGCCGAGCCCCATGGTCAGGGTCGCGCCCATGAAGCCGAGCAGCATGGTGTTGCCAAAACCGTGCCAGAACTCGCTGCTGCCGGCCACTTCGCGATAATGGTCGAGCGTCAGCATGTCCCAATCGTAGAAGCCGAAGAACTTGAAGAACGATCCGATCAGCAGCTGGCCGACCGGCAGCACCACGGTGACGAAGAAGAACAGCACGCAGAACGCAAACGTCGCCCAGCGCCATTTGCCGAGCTTCATCACCGCCGGCGAATAGCCCTTGCCGGTCACGGTCTGAAAGCTGCGCCCGCGCAACAGACCCCATTGCAGGAGGATGATCAGGAACATCAGCGCCATGATGACAAAACTGATCGCGGTGGCGTATTGATATTGCGGCGGCGAGCGCTGGTTGATCGAATCGTAGATGTCGGTGGTGATGACGTGGATGCCGGCCGGCGAGCCGAAGAACAGCGGCGATTCAAAATTCTCGATGCCGCGCATAAAGCTGAGGATGGTGGCGCCGGTCAGCGCCGGCAGCATCAGCTTTAGGGTCACGGTGAAGAAGGTGCGAAGTCGATTGGCGCCGCACATTCGCGCGGCCTCCTCGAGGCTCGGGTCCATCGCGCGAAAGGCATCGACGATCAACAGGAACAGGAACGGCACCGAATATTGCATCATGTGCCAGACCACGCCGCCATAGGAATAGACGTTGATCGGCGAGGCCGTCGAGCCGGTGATCCACTGGAACAGCTGGTTGAGCAGGCCGACCTGCGGATTGCCGAGCATGCCCCAGGCCATCGCGGTCAGGATCGGCGGGATGAAGAACGGCAGCGTCACCAGCACTTCGAGCGAGCCGCGAAACGGCGTGTCGGTGCGCGCCAGGATCCAGGCCAGGAACACGGCGAGGATCACCGACGGGGCGGTCTTGGCCAGCGAGATGCCGATGGTGTTGAGCAGCACCAGCAGATTGCGCTGCGTGAAGATGTCGCGATAGCCGTCGAGATTGAACACGCCGGCGGCGCCCGGCGGCGTCGAATGCAGGCTGCCATAGAGCAGCATCGACAGCGGGTAGACCGTGAGAAACGCGAGCAGCAGCGCCAGCAGCGTCAGGCCGATGAAGCGACCGGCCGGCGTCCCAGCGAGCTGTGGCCACCACGCGGCGCGGCGCGACGGCCGCGGCGTGGTCACGAGCTCCGATACGCGGTTGTCGGCCGACAGGGTCATCCCGCTGATGTCTCAGGGATAGAGTTTGCGCGCAAGCGCCATCATGTCAGGACGTTCGGACAATTTCGCTGGGCCGATCAGTTTGGCATTGGCAAACGGCTGCGCGTCCGGATCGGCCTTGTCGGCCGCCGCCTGCACCACCGGCAACATCCAGCCATTGGCGTAAGCGAGCTGCGAATCGACGCTGAGGAAATGCTGCATGAACAGCCGCGCCGCGTTCGGATGCGGCGCGTTCTTCAGCATCGCCATCTCCATCGACGCGTAGGGCGCGCCCTCCCTGGGGATCACCACCTTGACCGGCAGACCCTTGAGGTCGGAGGCCAGCGCGAACACCTGGGTGATGTAGAGCGGGTATTCGCCGCGCGCGATCCGGCGGGCGTCGTTGCGCATGTCGCGGCTGAACACCGGCTTCTGCTCGGCGAGCTTCTCGTTGAACTCGTGCCCCATCACGTGTTCGAGGATCGCGAACTCGGTATTGCCGCTGCCGAGCGGACGCATGTCGTCCGACAGCATCTTGCCCTTCCATTTGGGGTCGGTGAGGTCGCCCCAACTGGTCGGGATGTCGGCGTCCTTGACCAGCCTGCGTGTTGATCAGGATGCCCATCGGCTGGACATAGGCGGGCACGCTGTATTCGCTGGCCTTGAACGGCGCGCGGATGTTCGCGGCATTGGGGACCTGTGGCAGTTTCTGGATGAAATCGCCGTTTTTGAGCTGCTCCTCGATCATGGTGGTCGACACCATTTCGGTATCGCCGAGAAAGCGTCCGGCCGATTGCTCGGTCCGGATGCGCTCGACGAGTTCGCTGGCGCGCAAATCGAGGCTGTCGACTGAAATGCCGTATTTCTGCTCGAACGATTTTACCACCGCCTGGAAGTAGGGCGCGCCCGCCGACATGTTGTAGAGGACGAGCTTGCCCTCCTGCTTCGCCGCCGCGACCACGGCATCCCAGGACGCGTCCTGCGCCGAGGCCGGGACGGCGGCCGTTGCGAACAGGGCGATCAGCGCAAGTCTCTTGATGGCCATCAGCAAGATTCCATCCTCCCCAATTATTGTTGCCCCGATCGAAGGTTCGAGCGGGTATCGGACCTCCCGGGTCGAACCGCCGGCATCAACCGGCGCGCCGCCGCGATCGCCGGTTCACGGGTAGATCTGTTTCGCGAGCGCGAGCGTTTTATCCATCTTCGCCGCGTCGGTGGTGCCGAGAAGTTTCGACTGTTCGAGCTTTGCGATCTCGGGGTCGAGCTTGGATACCACGCCGGTGATGGTCGGCAGCAGGCCGAGATCGGCGTAGATCTGCTGCATCCTCTCGCCGATGCAATATTCCATCAGCAGCCGCGCGGCGTTCGGATGCGGCGCGTGCTTGAGCAGTGCGAAATCGTAACCCACATAGGGCAGGCCTTCGCTTGGCACCAAATATTTGACCGGCAGCCCCTTCAACTCCGATATCGATGTGAGGCTGACGGGGATGTAAAGCGGATATTCGCCGCGCGCGACGCGACGCTCGTTCGCCGGGATTTCGCGGCTGAATTTCAGATCCTGTTTAGCGAGCTTCTCATGAAACTCCTGCCCGAGATGCTCTTCCAGGACATAGAACAGCACGCCGCCGCCGCCGAGCGCGCGCAGATCGTCGGCCAGGATTTTGCCCTTCCAGCGCGGATCGGTCAGATCCATCCAGCTCTTCGGCTCGTCTTCGGGTTTTACCAGCCGGGTGTTGGCGAGAATGCCGTAGGCGATCGCAAAGGCGGGAAGCCGGATCTCGTCGGCGCGGAATTCCGGCTTGAGATGGCCGAGGCTGGGCAGCGGCCCGAACGGGTCGAACACGTGATCCTGTTCGATCTGCAGCGTCGTCGTGGTGCGGCCGTTTTCCGACACGTCGGCGGTGAAGCGGCCGGCGACCTGTTCGATACGGATGCGCTCGCGGATTTCGCTGGCGCGGGCTTCGAGGATCTCGACCGTGATGCCGTAATTGGCTTCAAAATCCCTTTTCAGAGTCTGATGCGCGGCCATGCCGACGAAGGCGCTGTACAGCACCACGTGGCCTTCCCTCTTCGCCTCGGCGACGATCTTGTCCCAGCCATCCTCCGCGCGCGCCAGATCGGACGCCGACAACATGGCCGAACCTGCCGCCAGCCCAAGCAGGGCCGAGCGGCGGGTGATGCCGGGGCTGCCGTTTCCTGCGCCTGAAGACATTATTTTACTCCGCCGGTTACTCCGCGGCTTGCTGTCCTGGTGCTGGCCAGCGGACGGCAGTCTTCAGTTGCTCCCGATAGGCGTCAAGCCAGTCGATGGTCGCATCCGCGTAGAACGAGCCGGCCCGCGCCTTCCAGAAGATTTCGGTGTCGTCGACGCCGGGAGGCACCGTGCCGTCATCCGCGAAACCGCGCGCCACGTTGAGCAGCCTTCGCCGCGTGCGCGCGATCATGACGTCGCTCGGCGCCAGAGTGCTCCTTGGTGTGGTCAACGATCGGCCCCATGCTTTCGGTCACGGCCTGATCCTGCATCACGATGTTGCGAATGCCGGAATAGCTGACGTTGGTGCGCTGCGCTTCGCGGTCGATCTGCCAATCGTTGGCGGGATTCTGCACCGCGCGCCAGCGGCCGAACCAGTCGGTGCTGTTGGGCTGCATGTCGAGCGGCGCCGCGCCGGGGATCGAGGTGCCTCCCGATTTCAGTTTCAGCGACGAGTAGGTCGCGCCGCGGGCGCGGCCGCCGAAGATCGAGATCAGCATGGTGTGGGTGTCATCCATCGGCACCCAGGCCTTCGCCACGACATGGTCGGCGAAGTCGGCGTTCGGCGTCTGGGTCCAGAACGGCAGGCAGAAATGCGCCATGCGCCAATGCATCTTGCCGTTGGAATCCGGCCTGAAGGCGCCGTACATCGTGCCCCATTCGGTTTCGTCGACCTTGTATTCGGGCGCGCGGTTGGAAACGGTATGACGCGCCGGATGGCCTTCCTCGAAATCCTCGGCCTTCACCGAGCCGGCATGCAGGAAGCCGAAATGCGAGGTGTCGATGTCGCCTTCGAGGCCCTGCAGCCAGTTGCTTTCCCGCATCAACAGGCTGACGTTTAAATCCTGCTCGGGGACAAACAACGCTTCCAGCATCGGCATCGGCGGCGCTTCGGCGCGCGCGCCCATGTAAACCCAGATCAGTCCCGCGCACTCTTTGACCCGGTAGCTCTTGGCGCGCACCTTCTCCTTGAAATCCTGCGGCGGTGGCACGTTCGGCATTTCCAGACACTTGCCGTCGACGTCGAACTTCCAGCCGTGATAGACGCAGCGGATGCCGTTTTCCTCGTTGCGGCCGAGGAACAGCGAGGCGCAGCGATGCGGACATTGATGATCGAGCACGCCGACCCGGCCGGAACTGTCGCGGAACGCGATCAGGGCCTCGCCGAGCAGCATCAGCCGCATCGGGTCACCATCTATTTTCAATTCGGAGGAAGCGGCGGCGGGAATCCAGTATTGCCGCATCATTTCGCCCATGACCGTGCCGGGGCCAACCCGTGTCAGATCGTGGCCATCGCTCGCTTTGGACATCGCGGTCCTCCCATTGTTGTTTGGCGGCACCCACCGTTTCGCGTGACGGCCGCTGTTTGATTGCATAATGCAAATAATTCGCAATGCGGTCAACAATCCGAAAGTTGCGCAAGTGGCGGTTTATCTTGAGCGTTGTGGCTGTTGTCACTATAGGTCGGCCGATTTCGGGGGGACGCCACCTTTGACCAAGAAGACAGCTTCAATTCCGCTCGAGAACTGGATCGGCTACCGTTTCGGTCTTGTTGCGACGCGGCTCGGCAATTTCGTTGCGCCTATGTATGCCAGCCGTCACAATCTCTCGCAGCCGGCCTGGCGCTGCCTGGCGGTAATTGCCCGCTATCAACCCCTGACGGCAAAGCAGCTCGCGTCCTTGACGTCGTCGGACGCGTTCAAGATCGCGCGAGCGATCGATCTGTTGGTGCGGCGGGGGCTGATCCGCCGGGATGCCGACAAAATCGACCGCCGCCGCGCCAGCCTCAGCCTCACGGCTGAGGGACGCAAGATCTACCGGGATATCGACAAGTTCATGGTCCGGGTCGAGCGCGAACTCACGGCAACGCTCGATCCGGGCGAACTCTCGACGCTTCGGCAGAGCCTCGACAAGCTGGACCGGCAATTGGAAGACCGGATTCGCGCCCGCGACTGGGAGCAATTTCTGAACGGCTGAACGCGCGCCACGGCACCGGCTGAATACCGGCCCAGCGCTCGGGCTTGACAGAAACTCTACATATATGGAATATGAGGAATGCCACGAAAACCGAACAATTCCCGCCAGACCCGGGCCCTGTTGGCGACCTTCCTCGACCGCGCCCAGACCTGGTTCCACGGCTACGACCTCTCCAAGGAGACCGGGCTGAAGTCGGGCACGCTCTATCCCTTGCTGATGCGGCTGAGCGAGCAGGGCTTGATGGAATCGCGCTGGCAGGAACCGGAACGTCCGGGGCTTCCGCCCCGCCACATTTACCGGCTGACGTCATCCGGGTTGGCGTTGGCGCGTGAGCAAGCCCGCGAAGGGGCGACCGCGATGGGCGATACCTCGGGAGCCAATACATCAGGAGCTTTGGCATGAGTGCGATGCCGGGACGGTGGCGGCGGATCGCCGTGTTGCTCGCCCAACATGGGTCGCGGGTTCTGCCCCGCGCACGATCGGCACGATCACCCTGGGCCGAAGCGATGCGGCGCGAACTGGATTATATCGACGACGATCGCGCGGCGCTGCGCTGGGCCATCGGCTGCGTCACGACGAGTTACACGGCGCAGCTTGTTGTCGTGCTGCGATTCTGCGGACGCCTGCTGTCGCGCCCGCTTCTGGCGGCCGGCATGCTGCTGTCCGTTGCGCTGGCGCTCGCCCATGCCAACGATCTGGCCAAACGGCCCGACTGTGGCGCAAAACCCAACGCCGAAATGGCCGTCGATCCCCGGCAAGCAGAACATCCCTCTTGTTCCGATCGCCACCAGCCCGTTCGATTCATCGCCAAACACGGACTTCCCCAATGAGCCAGGCCAAGGCAGCAAAGCAACGCGGCAGTTTCGCGGAAAGTTCGTGGGTGATCGTGCAGGCGCTGGTCATTGCACTGGTCATTCGCACCTTCCTGTTCCAGACCTTCAGCATTCCCTCGGGTTCGATGGAAGCGACGCTGCTGGTCGGCGACTATTTGTTCGTCTCGAAGTTCAGCTACGGCTACACGCATTTTTCACTGCCGTTCTCGCCGCCGCTGTTCTCGGGACGCATCCTTGGGTCGCAACCGAAGCGCGGCGACGTCGTGGTGTTCCGGCTGCCGCGGGACAACTCGATCGACTACATCAAGCGCGTGATCGGCCTGCCCGGCGACAAGATTCAGATGCTTGACGGGTTGCTGTATATCAATGGCGTCGCGGTCCAGCGCGAGCGAGCGGACGACTACATCGATCGCGAAGGTTTTCAGCCGATCCGCGTCAAGCGCTGGCACGAGACCTTGCCCAACGGCGTCAGCTATTACACCCTCGACCGCATCGAGCATTCCGACGTCGACACCACGCAGGTCTATACCGTGCCGCCGGATCATTATTTCATGATGGGCGACAATCGCGACAATTCGCTCGACAGCCGAATTCCGCCGTCGGCTGGTGGGGTCGGTTACGTCCCGTTCGAGAACCTGATCGGCCAGGCCGAGATCATCTTCTTCTCGGTACGTGACGATGCGCATCCCTGGCAGATATGGCTCTGGCCGTGGTCGCTGCGCTGGGAACGCCTGTTCAACATCGTTCGCTAATAGCGCGAAGTGGATACCGGTTCGCGTGAAGAAAACGCGTCAAACAAGAAGCTAGACCTTCGGTTCTGATTTTATCAGAACCGTGCGCGTGCCATAAGGCTTGCGACAGCCTGGCTGGATGATACAAACGGCGCCGCTCCGTCGCTCACAACCGGTCGGTTTTCGATGCGCATTGCCCTCGTCCATGCCTTAAAGCACTCGATCGTGCCGATCGAGGCGGCATTCACAAAACTTTGGCCGGATGCACACCTGATGAACCTGCTCGATGACAGCCTGTCGGCCGATCTGGCGCGGGACGGCCGCATCACCGATGCGATGACCGAGCGCTTTTCGAAGATCGGGCGCTACGCTGCCAGCACCGGGGCGGACGCGATCCTGTTCACCTGTTCGGCGTTCGGCTCCTGCATCGAGGCGGTGGCGCGCGAGCAGGCGCCGATGCCGGTGCTGAAGCCCAATGAGGCGATGATCGAGGAAGCCGCGGGCAAAGGCCGCAAGATCGGCCTGCTCTCGTCATTCCCGCCGACGCTGGTTTCGATGCCGCCGGAGTTTCCACGCTCGGTCGAACTGGTGCCAAAGCTCGCCGAAGGCGCCATGGCCGCGCTCGATCGCGGCGACCGCGCCGAGCATGATCGGCTGGTGACGGAGGCGTCAAAGGACTTGCGAGGCTGCGACCTGATCGCGCTGGCGCAATACAGCATGGCGCCGACGGCGGAACTGGTGGCGCGTGCGACCGGACGCCCGGTCGTGACGACGCCTGATAGCGCGGTGTTGAAGCTGAAGCGGGCGCTCGGCGTCCGCTGAATTCGACGCCGTGTTATCGGCGCAGGTCGCCAAATACGACATTGGGCACCGCGCGGTTGACGATCTCGCGCAAGGCAAAGCTCGACTGCACCCGTGCCACCCGCGGCAGCCGGGAAAGCTCGGTGCGATGAATCCGCTCGAAATCCTCGATGTCGCGCGCCATCACGATCAGGATGTAATCGTCGGTGCCCGACATCAGGAAGCATCGGACCACGGAAGGGCATTTTGTCACTTCCGCCTCGAATTTCTTCAGCGCGTCGTCGCTCTGGCTTTCCAGCGCGATCCTGACCAGAACCGTGGTGCCGAGGCCGAAATGGGCGAGGTCGAGCGTTGCCTGGTAGCCCTTGATGTAGCCGCTGTCTTCCAGCGTCTTCTGACGCCGCGCCAGCGCCGTGCTCGACAGGCCGACCCGGTTGGAAAGCTCGGCGTGGCTGGCACGCGCATTCTCGGTGAGTTCCGCGAGAATGGCGATGTCTTTGCGATCGAGTGACAAGATGCGGTGTCCGGTGATCGAGGAAAATGACAAGGTCGGTTTCGACCTGCAGCCTATCGGAATCCCGCGCCAAGCCCAACACGTCCTGTTGATATTGCGCCCTCCGTCTGCGCCGTGCGAGGCTCTGGCACTCGCCGCTGCTGCCGAGAGAACAAGCCGATGGTCGCGAATTCGATGAACCTCTCACGACGAACGTTGCTTGGCGCGGCGTCGGGCCTGCTGCTGCCTGACTTTTCGCACGCGGCAGCTGCGGAGGAATATCCCGCGCGACCGGTGCGCATGCTGGTCGGGCTGGCAGCCGGCGGCGCCGCGGACGTGACTTCGCGCCTGATCGGAAAATGGATGTCGGAGCATCTCGGCCAGTCCTTCTTTGTCGAGAACCGGACCGGGGCAGGCGGCAATATCGCGGCCGAGGAAGCCATTCGGGCCACGCCGGATGGCTACACGCTGCTGTATTGCGCGTCGGGCAGCGCCATCAATGCCTCGATCTACCACGATCTGACGTTCAACTTCATTCGCGATACCGCGCCGGTCGCCGGCATGCTGCGGCTGCCGGATGTCATGCTGGTGACGCCGTCGTTACCGGTGAAGTCGGTTGGCGAATTCATCGATTACGCCAGGGCGAACCCCGGCAAGATCAATTTTGCTTCGCCGGGCATCGGCTCTTCACAGCATCTCGCCGCCGAACTGTTCAAGATCATGACCGGCGTCGACATGGTGCACGTGCCCTACCGCGGCGGGGCGCCGGCGGTCGCAGCGGTGCTGGGCGGCGAGGTCCAGCTGTATTTTGCCACGCTAACGACCGCGCTCACGGGAATTTCCACGGGCCTGCGTCCGCTCGCGATCACCACCAAACAACGCGCCGCGGTCCTGCCCGATGTCCCAGCGCTGGATGAGACGGTGCCGGGCTATGACGTCAGCAGCTGGTTCGGGATATCGGCGCCGAAAGGCACGCCGGCGCCGATCATCGCCAGGCTGAACGAAGTGATCAATGCCGGGCTGTCCGACCCGGCGATCAAGCAGCGCTTTGCCGAACTCGGTGGAATTCCGATGCCGATGAGCCCGGCGGAATTCGGCCATTCATCGTGGAAGATACCGAACGATGGGCGAAGGTCGTGCGCTCGATCAATCTCACCATTCAATGATGCGGGCAGCGATTCGGCCGCGAAAAGCCGCAGTGTTTCGATTCGCGCGCCAATTCGGCCTTTGACGCCCGGTTCCGGCGTCGCGATGGTCATTTCGTCCCGAGTTCGCCGGAAAGCAAAGGGCGGTCGATGATAGACGTTGACTCGATCAACTCAAGGGAGCCAACGGCCATGCGCATCGGAGTACCCAAGGAAATCAAGACGCATGAATATCGCGTTGGCCTGACCCCGGGCGCGGTCCGCGAATATGTCGCCGCGGGACACAAGGTGCTGGTCGAAACCAATGCCGGCGAAGGCATTGGCGCCTCCGACGACATCTATCGGAAGGCAGGCGCCGACATCGCGGACACTTCCAGGGAAGTGTTTGCGTCGAGCGAGATGATCGTCAAGGTCAAGGAGCCGCAGCCGGTCGAATGGGCGCAATTGCGCGAAGGCCAGTTGCTGTTCACCTATCTGCATCTCGCCCCCGATCCCGAACAGACAAAGGGCCTGATCAAGTCGGGCTGCACCGCGATCGCCTACGAAACCGTGACCGACGAGCATGGCGGCCTGCCACTGCTGGCGCCGATGAGCGAGGTCGCGGGCCGCCTGGCGATCGAGGCGGCGGGCACCGCGTTGCAGCGGCAAAATGGCGGGCGGGGCCTTCTGATCGGCGGCGTTCCCGGCGTGCAGCCGGCCAAAATCGTCGTGATCGGCGGCGGCGTGGTCGGCACCCATGCGGCGCGCATGGCGGTCGGCCTCGGCGCCGAGGTAACGATCCTCGATCGTTCGCTGCCGCGGCTTCGGCAACTCGATGAGTTGTTCGAGGGCCGGGTGCGGACCCGGTTCTCGACCATCGAAGCCGTCGAAAGTGAGGTATTTGCCGCCGACGTCGTGATCGGAGCCGTGCTGGTGCCGGGTGCGAGCGCACCGAAACTGGTCAAGCGCGGCATGCTGAGCTCGATGCGCAAGGGCTCGGTCATCGTCGACGTCGCGATCGATCAGGGCGGTTGCTTCGAGACCTCGCATGCCACCACCCATGCCGACCCGACCTATGTGGTCGATGGCGTCATCCACTACTGCGTTGCCAACATGCCCGGCGCCGTTCCGCTGACGTCGAGCGAAGCGCTGAACAACGCCACGCTGCCGTTCGGCCTCGCGCTGGCCAGCAAGGGCTTTGCGGCCGTGATGGCCAATCCGCATCTGCGGGCGGGCCTCAATGTCCATCGCGGCAGGCTGACCAACAAGGCCGTCGCGGAGAGTCTCGGTCTGTCGTTCTCGCCGGTCGAGAATATCGCCGCCTGATTTCTGACGCCGCAACATAACGCGGGCCGCGCAGGCCCGCGCCGCCTGTTGTGCGATCTGTTCAAGTCCGCCGAATTGGACGAGGATCGCTGCCGCATGCCAAACCATGCAGCCACAAGAAGCGGGAATACGCCCCATGATTACGACGGATAGTTTTCGACTCGACGGCAAGGTCGCGCTGGTGACCGGATCGGGCCGCAATATCGGCAAATCGATCGCGGAGAGTTTTGCGGCGCTCGGCGCCAAAGTCGTGGTCAACGGCCATGCCGACGTCGACGCCATCGAGGCGGTGGCGGCCGGTATCCGCGACCGGGGCGGCGAGGCGGTCGCGATCAAGGCGGACGTCGCGCGCGACGACGACGTCAAGCGGCTGGTCGACGGCACGGTTGCCGCGTTCGGCGGCCTCGACATCCTGGTCTCGAACGTCGGCATCCGGCGCTATCGCGCGCTGCTGGAAATCACGCCCGACGAATGGGACGAGGTGATCCGCACCAATCTCTCCTCGGCGTTCTATCTGTCCCGCCATGCCATTCCGCTGATGCAGCCGAAAAAATGGGGCCGCATCATCGTAATCTCCGGCTTCGACGGCTTTTGGGGCCATGTCACCCATCGCGCGCCGAACGTCGCGGCCAAGGCCGGGCTGCATGGTCTCGCCAAAGCGATCGCGCGCGAGTTCGGCCCGGACGGCATCACCGGAAATACGGTGGCGCCCGGCGCGATCGATACCGTGCGCGACTGGTCGCAATATGTGCATCAGGCGCGCGACAAGATCCTGAGCGAGATTCCGCTGGCGCGCTTCGGCGAAATCGACGAAATCGCTGCTGCCTGCGCGCTGCTGTCGAGCAATGCCGGCGGCTTCATCTCGGGGCAGGTGATCCACGTCAATGGCGGGCACTACATGATTTGACGATAGGCGTCTGAAGCGCGATCGGCGCCGCTTCGGTCGGCGATCCCCCCAGCGCCGTTCTGCGGTTGCGAGGCGAGAGGATCGCGCATCGTGGCTGCGGATCGACTGCCCGTCCTGGCGCGGGTATTCCGTTATCGGATGCCCCAAGCGGTATATGCCGGTCGGGCTTGCAACCCAAGCCGGGCAGGCCTGGGTGGCGGCGAAGGCCACATTTGCGGAGGCCGGTTGGCCGGCCGGCGTTAGCCTTTTCGTCACTTTCGGGGCTTCCGCCGGGCATTAACCAGCAAGTTTTGTTGCCTTTGGACGCCATTCTACCTAAAAGCCCGCTAGAACAGAAAGACAGGCGATGGCCCATAATTTCGCGATTAATGAAGACGTTCACCATCAACCGCAGGGCCCGCAGGGCCGCACCGGGACCCGGGAACAAAACGTCTATACAATCATCACCCGCATGCCGATCGAGTCCGATGGCCGCCCGCGTTACCGCATCAAGAGCAAGGCCGGCAATGTCGAGCGTGTGGTGACCGAGGAACAGATCCGCCGGCTGGATTGATCGGATTCGCCGTTCTCGATCTCTGCTGGCTGTCAGCCCTGCTCCCATGGGCTTTGGTCAGGCAGGCCGGTGGAACCGGCTTGTCGCTTGCTATATCGGTCGAGATAGCGTACACGCCCCTCATTCGAACAATCGATTTGCTTGTTGATCGCGCCGAACCGGCTCCCCTCCCCAAGACATCGCTGAAATCGGATGTATGCCTGCGCGAAGGTCGCGCGGGCCTGACAGCGCATTTGCGCATCTTGGAGAAGTTAAAATGGCTACCGGAACAGTTAAGTGGTTCAACGCGACCAAGGGCTTCGGCTTCATTCAGCCCGACGACGGCGGCAACGACGTGTTCGTCCATATCAGCGCCGTCGAACGCGCCGGCATGGGTTCGCTCAATGAAGGCCAGAAGCTTTCGTTCGAAGCGAAGGTCGACAGCATGCGCGGCAAGACCAGCGCGGAAAACCTCCGCGCCGTCTGAGCCAACTCCGATCTCGAGATTTCCCGCGGATGTACCGGGATTTCGGATCGGTCGCGCTTCCATAGCGTTTTCGAGCGAAGTGGAATGCGGTTCGCGTAAAGAAAACGCGTCAACATGCTAACGACTTGAGATCAGGCCCGCCGGTCAAACCGGCGGGTTTTTTCATGCGCGAAGATCAGGATCCCGCTTCGGCCTGATATCCCCGCGGCTGGTATTCGCCGGAAATATCCTTCCCGGTATAGTCGGTCATCAATGCAGTGGCGACCAGCGTGATCACGGCGCAGAGCGCGATGTAGATCGCGATCGCGTAAGACGACTGGTAGGTGCCGAACAGCCAGGTCGCGATCAGCGGCGCCGGGCCGCCGGCGATGATCGAGGCGAGCTGGTAGCCGAGCGAGGAGCCGCTGTAGCGCAGCCGCCCGGTGAAGCTTTCGGCGATCAGCGCGGCCTGCGGGCCATACAGCATGTCGTGCGGAATCAGCGAGAGGATCACGGCGGCGAAGATCAGCGCTTCGGAGCCGGTGTTGAGCATCGCAAAATAGATGAAGCCGAACACGCCGGTCGCCGCCGCGCCGATCATGTACATGTTCTTGCGCCCGATCTGGTCGGACAGATGGCCGAACACGGGAATCGAGACGAACGACAATATCGAGGCGGCAAGCACCGCGGTCAGCAGGAAGTTGCGGGAGACGTGCAGCGTGCCGATGCCGTAGGAGAATACGAAGGCGGTAAAAATATAAAACGGCGCCTGTTCGGCCATGCGGGCGAGCGCCGAGAGCAGAATCTCCTTCGGATATTGCCGGATCACGGTCAGCATCGGGGTGCGGTCAACCTTGCGCTCGGCCAGCAGTTTGGCGAACACCGGCGTTTCCATGATGCCAAGCCGGATGTAGAGGCCGACCGCGACCAGCACGAGGCTGAGCGCGAACGGGATACGCCAGCCCCAGGCCAGAAACTGCTCGCCGGACATCTGGCTGAAGGCAAGCACCACGAGGTTGGCGAGGAACAGCCCGCACGGCACGCCGAACTGTGGCCATGAAGCGACAAGCCCGCGCGAGCGATCATTGCGCGCCCATTCCATCGACATCAGCACCGAGCCGCCCCATTCGCCGCCGACGCCGACGCCCTGAATGAAGCGCAACACGGTGAGAATGACGGCGCCCCAGATGCCGATATGTTCGTAAGTCGGTACAACTGCCACCGCTGCGGTCGCCAGTCCCATCAACAACAGCGTTGCGATCAAGGTCGACTTGCGGCCGATGCGGTCGCCATAATGTCCGAAGATCGCGGCTCCCACCGGACGGGCGATGAAGCCGACCGCGTAAATGGCGAACGCCTCGAGCGTTCCGACCCAGGGATCGGAATGCGGGAAGAACAGCTTGGCAAACACGAGCCCGGTGACGGTGCTGTAGAGGAAAAAGTCGTACCACTCGATCGCGGTCCCGATGGTGGATGCGATTACAGCGCGCCGCAATTGAAGCTGATGTTCGGACGAGCTTAGGGGAGCGGGATTGGTATTGGATATTGCCATCAGGAGTTCCTCCGGCGGCGCCCCCAAAGGCCGATCAAGTGTTATTGTCGAACAAACTTGCGGTCTTGGGTCCGGGTTCCACCCCCCGACTAAAGACAGGCTGATTTTCTCACGGCCGGAGCGGCGCAGGAGAGCCCTGCGGGCTACGGTTTCGCCAGCGGCGGCCGGGACAAAAAGCGAGCCCGTCCGGGCTGGCGATGGGTCATCCGAAAGTAAAGAAAGGGGTAGAAATACGGATATGCACGTTCAGGTTTAGTGCCCGTTTTGATCCGTGAAACTACGGTGTTTGACCGGTTGCTGCCGCGTTCGGCGCCACTTTAGTCGCGCATTTGGTATTAAAATACCTTATTTCAGCCACATTATTTAAAATCCCCGTAGTCCTACTGGGTCCAAAATTAACCATGATCCGCCGCTGCCCTGTTAGACCAATATTATGTCGCAGCAAGGCAAACGGGTCGCTGATTTGCCGCTTTCGAAGTGGATCGAACACATCCCGTCGCGCGACGAGGAATTTGAAATTCTTCGCCTGGCGGCGGCCCAGGCGCGGCTGAGCGATGACGCGAGTGCCGCCGTGGTCCGCCAGCTCAACGGGCCGTTGACCGCGCTCCTGATCTATATCGGCGAGATCAAGGAACACAGCCGTCAGTTTGGCGAGGCCGGCGGAAACCGGGCTTACCTGCAGCAGGTGGTGGAAAACGCGTTGCAGCAGACCGAGCGCGTCTGCGCGCTGGTCAGGCAGATTGCGAATCCGCTGGATGGCTCTCTCAAGCCGCGCGGCGCGGCCGAATCCGGAACGCCAGCCGGCCACGCCAGAGACGCCGGCCGCACGGCGACCGCGATGTTTGCCTCCGATCCCGGCCAGAAGCCGCTGACCAAACGCGAGCGGGAGGTGCTGGACTTCATCAGCGAAGGCTATTCCAACAAGCTGGGCGCCTTGCGGATGGGCATCAGTCCGCGAACGTTCGAAAGCCACCGGGCCGAGGCGATGCGAAAGCTCGGCGCGCGCAATACCGCGGACCTCGTCCGCAAGGCCCTGTTGCATCGGGATCCCGTGTAACGGCGGTGCCGGCGGCGTCGGCCACCGGCGCCAGAGCCCTATCGGTTCCGATTAAATCAGAACCGGGCTGTGTTTGCCGTTTTGCCGCGTTTTCTTGACGCGAACCGGACCCGCCCACGGATCAAGTCCGCATCGCTCCAAAACGCCAGGGCGCTCAGAAGAGATCTTCCGCATACATCGGAACACGCGGCGCAGGCCGCAGCGCGACGGGCGACACCTTGGGTTCGGCCGGAATCAGCGTGATGCTCCATCGCGTCGGAACGCTCGATTTGGATTCCAGGACCGAACGGACATGTCCCGTTATCGTCGACCCGTTCGAGGTGACGGTTGCTGTTCTACCGTTGAATTGCGCGATGCGGAAACGACGGACTTCCTTCTGGTTGTCCGTCTCAAACGTAAACATGGATACCCTCCGGTGCTCACGCCACTCTCGCTATTTAAGATTAGTCATGTGTGAAAAAACATGGCCGTAGAAGTACTGCCGCGGATGCCGGCTGGGCCGGCAATGGATGCGATGGCCGTCTTGGCGGGGCGATGATGCCGATCACTCGGCAGCGGCCGGGGCGCGTTCCAGCGGCGACGATTGGATGACGCGGCTTCGCCGGCTGGCCTTGGCCTGATACGGGCGGACTGGCCGAAATTCGAGAGGACCTTGCCGGCCAGCAGGGCCCGCCGCGCGGTATACATTGACGTCCGGCGCGGCAACGCTAACGCGCGGTCGCCTGACGGTTCGTTCAGGAGGTAACGGTCGCCGTGCCGCGTGGTCTATAGCGGTTTCGAGCGAAGCATGCCCCGGACTTGATCCGTGGGCGGATACCGGTTCGCGGGAAGAAAACGCGTCAAAACAGCAATCTGGACCTTCGGTTCTGATTCTATCAGAAAGGCTCTAGTCCGGGAACACCGCTTCCATCTTGGTCTTCAGGGTGGCGGCATTGAACGGCTTGACGATGTAATTGCTCACGCCGGCCTTCTTCGCGGCGATGACGTTTTCGGTCTTCGATTCCGCGGTTATCATGATGAAGGGCGTTTGCGACAATTCGGGGCTGGCCCGGACTTCCTTCAGCAGGTCGTAACCGGTCATCGGTTCCATATTCCAGTCGGAGATCACCAGCCCGTATTTCTTGCCCTGCATCTTGGCAAGCGCGGCCGATCCGTCGCTGGCGTCGTCGACGTTTTCAAATCCGATCTGCTTGAGCAGATTCCGGATGATCCGGATCATGGTGTTGTAATCGTCCACCACCAGGATCTGCATCGATAAATCGAAAGCCATGACCTAACACTCCGCACAGTACGCAATCAGCCGAGCACGGGTGAAATATTCGGAGCAGCGACAAAATTTCGATGTTTTTCGAATCTGCGCCCGTCAGCACCCTGACCAGTAGCAGGGGTCGTTGAACAGCCAGTTAACTGCCGCCCTGACGGGAAGGCGCGGAAGGCCCGTAGTTGTACGGACCCGGCCGAAAAGCCGATCGTCCCGACGAGATCGCCGCGCGCGGCGTAACGGCGCGCGTCGTCTGGCGAAGTCACAACGCATACGTGCGGGCGATCGAATGCGCTCAACGCGCCGGCGAATATTCGCAGCGCGGCCGAAGCAGCCTGTTGTACTGCGCCTTGACCGTCGCGTAGCACTCGCACGCGGTCCGGCCGAGAGCGTCGGGATCGTTGAGCTCGATGTGCCCCCGGCTGTAGTGAATGAAATTGGCCTGCTGCAGCATATTGGCCACCAGCGACACGCTGTTGCGGCGCGCGCCGATCATCTGCGCCATCGATTCCTGGGTGAGCAGCAGTTTGTCGCTGCCGGCGAGGTCGCGGGTTTGCAACAGGCATCGCGCCAGTCTGGATTCGACGGTGTGCGAGGCGTTGCATGCGACGGTCTGCTGGATTTGCGCGTATACCGCCAGCCCGTGCCGCATCAGCACGGCGCGGAAGGTGGAGCTCTGGTCGGCGGCGGCGCGCAGCCGGTCGACGTCGAGCGCCGATGCAACTCCGGCAATCAGCACCACCGCGCTGTTCAACGCGGTTGGATCTCCGAGCGCGGAAAATGTGCCGAAGATGCTGTCGCGGCCGATCATCGCAACCTGGATTTGCTCGCCGCGCGCCAGCTTCACGATAAGGGAGATAACCCCGCCATGCGGCAGATAAGCGCGCTTGAGCGTATCGTCGACCTCGACCAGCACGAGTTCTTGCGACAGATCGACCGTTCGCAGGTGCGGGCGGATCAACTCGAAATCATCCGCATTCAGCGCCGACAAAAATCCGTTGGGTGGACGACCAGCCGATGAACGAGGAGCCGAGTCCAAGGCAGTCTCCTGTAGCAAGGGAGCACAACGGTCTCACTCGGACGCTAGCGCTTTCGCACGTTAGCGCGGCGCGGATCGTTGGCAAGGATAATCAGTCAACGAGTTCGCAACGTCGATGTGGTTGCCGAATCATGATACGCGATTGATCCTGAACTCAAGTCGCGGTCATTTGGCCGCTAACATTGGACTGCGAGTTTGCGAGCCCAGCAAACGGTCCCGCAGCGCCTCGACGACGCGATGGCATTCGCACGATGTCAGCGCCAAACCTTCCAGGTCATTAATTTCGATGTGACCGCGGCTGTAGCGGATAATGCCGGCCTGCTGCAGCGTATGTGCGACCAGCGACACCGCGTTGCGTTGTACGCCGATCATTTGTGCCAGCAGCTCCTGGGTCAGCGGCAAGGTCTGGTCGTCGCACAGCTCGTGCGCGCGCAGCAGCCAGCGAGCCAGGCGTGCCTCGACCGGGTGAGAGGCGTTGCATGCCGCGCATTGCTGGACTTGCGCCAGCAGCACCTGTTCATGACGTGCGAGCAGCGCGCGAACGGCCGCGCTACCGTCAGCGACGCTGCGAAAACTCGCGACATCGACCATCAAGGCCCTGCCCGGCAGCAGCACTGACGCTTCGCTCAACGATACGGCCTCGCCGAATGCAGCCGCGGCGCCGATGATGCTGTCGCGGCCGGTCATCGCCAGTTCAATTCTCTGTCCTTCCGACAGCCGAATGACGATCGAGATGATGCCGCTCTCCGGCAAATATACATGCGTCAGGGGGACGCCGGCTTCAACCAGGACAGTTTCCCTTACCAATTCGAAGGGTTGCAAATGCGGTTGCAACGCATCGAAATCGTCAGTGGATAGCGACTGCAACAGATGATTAAGCGGACGCCGCGCCATCGGCGCCGGATCCGGTATGACCAGGCGGAAGCCCGAGCGGGGCGTTGTCATCTTGAAGCGCGCCCGGAGGGCGGATCGATCACGCATGTTGCAATCCTTCCAACACTGTCGCGCAGCAAGCACCAAGTCAGAGAGTTGCAAAATGTTCCTATACCCGTTTCCGGGTGGACTGTCCGCGGAGCCAGGACAATCATCGCCAGAACAGCGCTGATTCGCGGGCTGAACCTATAACGCGATCAATGCAGGCGTTTGTGCAACGCGTAGCAGACGGCTGGGGCCCGTCATGCGCCGGATTACGACAGCCAGCGACGATCCGCATATCCGCCTTGTGAGGCAACCTGGCTTGCCGGCTTGGCTTGTACGTCACAGCGACACAGCGACCTTGCAGCGCAGCTGACCGCCATTTCCGGTTACGCCTTTCCCGATCTGCATTCCAATAAGTCAGGAGATCCGAGAGCACGAACGGGGTTCGGCTCGGGCCCAAACAACAACGGGGGGTTCGCTTGCAATATGATCCAACGGCCCGCGGGCCATCGAAGGACGCTCGACCGCGGCAGGCCGGCATACCGCATGTTCTCGTCGTCGACGACGATCCGCTGATCCGAGCAACGATCGAGGTCTGTCTCGAGCGGCACAATTTCCGGGTCACGGGCGCCGACGGCGGAGCATCCGGGCTGCGCATTCTGGAAGCGCTCGCTTTCGACCTGATGATCGTCGATATCTTCATGCCGCACATGCGCGGCTTCGAGTCGATCCGGATATTCCATGAGCGGGCGCCGGCCGTTCCGCTGATCGCGATGTCGGGTTACGCGTTCGCCAATGTCAATTCGCCGGCGCCCGATTTCCTGCGGATGGCGATCGAGCTCGGCGCCACGCGCTGCCTGCGCAAGCCGTTCACGCCGGCAGCGCTGCTCATGACGGTCAACGAATGTCTCGCGCTTGCCGAGCCGCAGTTCGCCGAAGCCGTCCCGGCAGGATAGCTATCGATCTCAAGGACAATTTCTCCTGGATGGCTTTCGTTGAAGCAGGTTTCACGGAGGCATTTGCCGCTTGCACCGATCGGGCGGCACAGCATCGCCGCCGGAAAAATTCGCGTCAGCGCGCCGGTCACAATATGCGATCGCCGCAATCGCGGTCGGTGCCGGAAGCCGCAAGTAAATTCTTAACCATGAATTGTGTGAAGCGCTTAATTCGCCCTGTTCCGGTAGTTGTACGGGGGCGCAGCTTAACGAACGGGTAGCGCTGGGAGGACAGTGTGGCCATGACGCCAAATGAAAAATGGCGTTGCGTCAATAGTGTCCAAATCCAGAAGGGTAAAGAGTTATGTCAGGTATTGTTCTCTCCGCGTCGGTTCGCCAGAACCTGCTCTCGCTGCAATCCACCGCTTCGCTGCTCGCCACCACGCAGAACGACCTCGCCACCGGCAACAAGGTCAACTCCGCGCTGGACAACCCGACCAGCTACTTCACCTCGGCCGCGCTCAACAACCGCGCCAGCGACATCTCCAATTTGCTTGACGGTATCGGCAACGGCGTGCAGGTGCTGCAGGCCGCCAACACCGGCATCACCTCGCTGCAGAGCCTGGTTTCCAGCGCCCAGTCGGTCGCCAACCAGGTGTTGCAGACCCCGGTCGGCTACTCGGCCAAGTCCAGCGTCTCGACCACGGCGATTTCCGGCGCCAACGCCAACAACCTGCTCGGCACCGGCACCGGCTACACCGACGCGACCTTCGCGGGTGCGACCGCCACCGGCACCATCACCGCGGCCTTCGTCAACGTCAGCTCCACCGGCGCCGTGGTCAACAACGACGACCTCGCCAGCTCTGTTGCGATCAGCTCCGGTACGCTGCTCGTCGGTACCGCCAGCAGCACCTCGAACGACCTGGCCGCCGGCAGCATCACTGATGGATCCACGCTGGTCGTCAACGGCAAGACCATCACCTTCTCGACCGCGACCACGAGCTCGACCGGTTCGGCGGCTAGTGGCTTCACCATCGGTATCGGCAGCGGCTCGACCGCTTCGGTCGGGACCGTCCTGAGCGATATCGACGCCATCACCGGCTCCGCCACGGCATCGTCGATCACCGGCGGCAAGCTGGTGCTGCAGACCGGCCTCACCAGCAACCTGACGATCACCGGCAGCGGCAACGCGCTGACGGGACTCGGCCTCACCGGCGGTGTCACCGCGGCCCGCACCGGCGGCGCCACCTCCACCGCCGCGCTGGTCGGCACCACGCTGCTGTCAGGCACCAACTCGTCCTCGGTCGGCGCGCTGAGCGCCGGCTTCACCGCCGGCGATACGCTGACGGTTGACGGCAAGACGCTGACCTTTGTCACCGGCACCGCTGGCGCCAACCAGATCTCGACCGGTGGCACCGTCGCCAGCCTGCTCGCGGCGATCGATACCGCCACCGGCAGCGGCACGGCCTCGTCGGTCAGCGGCGGCGCGATCATACTCCATACCGGTACCGACAACGCCAATCTGACCATCTCCTCAAGCGACTCGGCTGCATTGACGGCGCTCGGCCTCACCGGCGGGGTCACCCAGGCGGCCACCGGCACGTCGCAGACACTGACCGGCAAGACATTGCTGATCGGCGCCACCGGCGGCGGGACGGCAACCAGCATCACCTTCGGCACCGGCGCAGGCCAGGTGTCGTCGCTGAACCAGCTCAACAGCGCGTTGGCCAGCAACAATCTGCAGGCGACCATCGACCCGACCGGTGTCATCACCCTCACGACGAGCAACAACGCGGCTTCGTCGACGATCGGTGCGATCACCGGCACCGCCACGGTGGCCGGCCAGGCCTTCAACGGCCTGACGGCGCTGGCCCCGGTGGCCGATCCGAACGCGCAGGCCACCCGTGCCGGGCTGATCTCCCAGTACAACAACATCCTGCAGCAGATCGACACCACCTCGCAGGACTCCTCGTTCAACGGCATCAACCTGCTCGAGGGCGATACGCTGAACCTGACCTTCGACGAAACCGGCAAGTCCACGCTGGCGATCCAGGGCGTCACCTTCAACACTGCGGGCCTCGGTCTTTCGACCCTGACCTCCGGTACCGACTTCCTCGACTCGAACTCGGCGAACAAGGTGCTGACCTCGCTCTCCACCGTCTCGACCACGCTGCGCTCGGAAGCCTCGAACCTCGGTTCGAACCTCTCGATCGTGCAGATCCGTCAGGACTTCTCCAAGAACCTGATCAACGTGCTGCAGACCGGCGCCTCGAACCTGACGCTGGCCGACACCAACGAGGAAGCGGCCAACAGCCAGGCGCTGTCGACCCGCCAGTCGATCGCGGTGTCCGCGCTCGCGCTCGCCAACCAGTCGCAGCAGAGCGTGCTGCAGCTGCTCCGTTAATCGCGGCGAACTGACACAAGACGGCGGGGGCAACCCCGCCGTTTTTCGTTACGCTATCGTTTAACCACCAGCGCAGTGAACTACCGCGTCATCCGTATTAGCACGGAGATCAAAATTAACGTGGTTGTGAAACCACAGAGGCTATTGATTGCAATGGCGAACAGTCGTCGCGCCATCTCAAGCGAGGCCCCCCGCATGATTTCCCGGGTTTTGTCGACGAAGCGAAGCGCGGTTGACGGCCGATCATATCGCAGCAGCATTGCCTGGAAGGCGCATTCT